>NZ_JBEZFG010000007.1:0-140477 GCF_040649315.1 Micromonospora sp. NPDC049004 | reverse complement strand
TCCTGCGCCTCTTCCGCCCCCCCTCCCCTGTACCCCCCCATGCGGGGGGGGGGGCGCAATCTGTTCTCCCCCCCCCGCCGGTAGGTCTCACGTCAGCCGTGTTCAGCCGCGCAGCGGCCGACCCACCTCGTGCAGGTGGCCGAGCGCCTGCCGGTACGACTCGATCAGCCCGGTCTCCGCGTACGGGATGCCCTGCTCGGCGCAGTAGGCACGGACGATCGGCTGCGCCCGGCGCAGGTTCGCCCGGGGCATGTTCGGGAACAGGTGGTGCTCGATCTGGTAGTTGAGGCCGCCCAGCGCGGTGTCGACCAGCCGGCTGCCCCGCACGTTGCGTGAGGTCAGCACCTGCTTGCGCAGGAAGTCCAGCTCGTCCTCGGCGGTCGGCATCGGCATGCCCTTGTGGTTCGGCGCGAACGCACAGCCCATGTAGAGGCCCCACAGCCCCTGGTGCACGGCGGCGAAGAGCAACGCCTTGCCCGGCGACATGACCGCCAGCAGCAGCGCCACATACCCGGCGGTGTGCGCGACGAGGAGCCCCGCCTCGACCGCGCGGTGCCGCATCGGCGTCGCGTACCGGCCACTCTGCTCCCGGCCGATGATCGCCCGGATGCTCGCCACGTGCAGGCTCAGACCCTCAAGAAAGAGCAGCGGGAAGAAGAGGTACGCCTGCCGGCTGGCCATCCAACGGTGTGCGCCCCGGGTCTGGACGGCCTGTTCGGGAGTCCACACCAGCGCGCCCGCGCCGACGTCCGGGTCCTCGTCCTCGTGGTTCGGGTTGGCGTGGTGCCGGTTGTGCTTGTCGACCCACCAGCCGTAGCTGATCCCCACCGCCGCGTTGCCGGCGACCAGCCCGACGACCTCGCTCGGGCCGCGTCGACGGAACATCTGGCGGTGCCCGGCGTCGTGACCGAGGAACGCGACCTGGGTGGTGGCCACCGCCATCACGGCCGCGAGCGCCACCTGCCACCAGGAGTCGCCGACCAGGAACACGGCGACCCATCCGGCCACGAAGGCGCCGAGGGTGAGCACGAGGCGGGCAACGTACGAGGCAGGTCGCCGCTCCAGCAGGCCGGCCTGACTGATCCGTCGGGACAACTGTGCGTAATCACTACCTCGCCGTCGTACCGGCGGTTCCGCCACCGCTCCGAGCGCCATTACTGCTCCTGTTCCGCTTGCGCCCGAACCAGGCTGGTTCGGGGTCAATGTCAGTCTCCCCGCATCGGTTGCGGTGAGTAACCCTGACAACCCCCGGATGGGGGGTAGGGCGGGCCCTACCCCCGGCCTCGATTCAGCCCAGCCGGGCCACCGCGGCGCGCAGTCGGGCCAGGTCGCGACGCCGCCGCTCGTAGCTGGCGGCCAGCCCGATCAGCGCCAGCCCGCCGGCACCCAAATAGATCCACCGGGGCAGCAGGTCCCAGCCACGGGCGATCTCGTGCAGCGCCAGGACCGCCAGCACCGCACCGCCGAGCAGCACGGGAGCCTGCCAGCGGCGGCTCGCGCCGGCCAGCACCACGACCAGCGCCGCCGCCCCGAGCAGCAACCGTCGCCACGGCTGCGGATCCGGCCCGGCCAGCACCGACACCAGGCTCGGCAGCAGCGCCGCGACCAGCCCCGGGCCGAGCGCCGGCCAACTGGTCAGCCCCGGCCGGGTCCGCAACGCCAGCAGGCCCGCGCCGAGGGCGAGCCCCGCCGCCGGCAACGTGTACGCCTCCACCACGCTCACCCCGCCGGCGGCGAGCAGCACCCACGCCCCGATCAGCTCGCTGCCCGCGGCGATCGCGGCGAACCGCCACCGTCGACCGGCCGGCTCCCCCCGGCGCAGCAGCCGCAGCGCGACGGCTGCTCCCCACAGCACGCAGACGGTCGCGAGCTGCTGCGCCACCTCGACGGTGAGCGCCGCGGCCACCCCCGCCACCGCCTGCGCGGCGGCATCCAGCACCCGCCCGACCGGTGCCCGCCGCTGCCGGCCGGCCAGGGCCGCGGCGGCGAGGGCCAGCACGGCCACCCCCAGCAGCGGGTACGCCGCCGCCCGCAACCCCTGCCCGTTGGCGAGCGGAGCGGTCACCGCCAGCGCACACGCCGCTCCCACGGCCGCGACGCTCCCGACGACACGCGCCTCGGCCATCCGGGCCCCGACGGCGACGATCACCGCCGTCACCAGCAGCGTGCCCTCGGCCGCGAGCGTGCCGGACCGGGTGGCCAGGAGCACCGCCACGCCGGCCACGGCCAGCACCGCCCCCACGGGCACGGCGATCGACGCGAGCGCCGGGCGGGGCGCCACCAGGGCGGCGAGCAGCAGCGCGGACACCCCGGCGAGCAGGGTGGCGGCCGGCAGCACCGGCCACGGCACACCGACCGCGACGAGCAGCACGGGCAGCGCGGCGGCGGCGAACGGCAGGCCGGCCAGCAGCGGTGGGCGCACCCGCCGACCGGCCACCGCCGCGGCCACCGCCAACGCGACAAGCGCCAGCCCGGTGGGGAACAGCCCCCGATCGGCGATCGCGGTCGGCGCCCCGGACCAGACCGGCCCCGGGACGCCGTACGGGATGAACAGCGCGCTGAGGATCGTCGGCAGCGCGGCCAGCACCGCGACCCCCGCCAGCACGACACCCGACGCCCTCAGCAGACCCCCGGCCGCCGACGGCCCCCCGACCGTCGACGGCCCCCCGGCCGCCGCTGACCCCCCGATGGTTGACGCCCCCCCGATCGTCGGATCCTCCGATTCCGACGGCCCTTCGGCGTCCACCACCGGCCCCCCAACGGCCGACAGCCCCCCGACCGCCGTCCGCTGCGCGGGGCCGTCCGGCTCGTCGCCGAGCGCCGGCAGGCCCCAGCGGGCGACGAGGGCGACGCCCAGCGCCGCCAGCGCGGCGTACGGCGTCACGGGCTCGTTCCCCGCCGCCACCAGCGGCGAGACCCCGGCCGCGAACACCCCGACCGCGCCGCCCGTCACCGCGTACTCGATCAGGTCGACCCGGTGGCGACGCACCGCGAGCGCCGCGACCAGCGACAGCCCGGCGGCGAGCAGCGCGGCCCGCGCCTGCCACCAGGGCTGCACGCCGGCCGCGAAGAGCGCCACCGCGGCGATGGCGGGCAGCGCCAGGTGCGCGGCCAGCAAGCCCACGCCCGCCACCCATCGGTACGGCCCGTCGGCCGTCCGCACCGCCAGCGCCACCCCGAGCACGGTGCCGATGCCCAGCACCACCACGACGCCGAGCGGATCGGCCAGGGCCACCAGCAGCGCGTGCCCGATCAGGACGGCGCCCCCGGCCGCCCAGCCGAGCAGGGTGGCCGCCCGGGTCGTCGGGCGGGCCAGTACGGCGAGCACCAGAGCTACCCCGCCGGCCAGGTCCACGGCCACCACAGTCGCCCACGACGCCGTCCAGCCGATGGGCACGGCCAGCAGCACCACCACCGCGCCGGCAGTGGCCAGCCCCGCCCCCGCGCGGCGGGGCAGCAACGACGCGGCCGCCCCCAGCGCCAGCGCCACGGCGGGCGCCACCTGCCAACCCCAGCTCAGATCCGGCCCCCACCCGGCCCCGTGCCAGGGCGGCAGCGACCGGGCGGCGGCAGCCACCGCCAACACACCGGCGATCGCCACGGCGACCTGCGCCGCCCCGGCCGCGACAAGCAGCGCGCCGGCGCGCGGCCCGGGACGCCAGCCGGTCGGCAACAGCCGTACCGCCCCGGCCAGGACGAGCGCGACCATCGCCGCCGCGAGCAGCAGCAACGACGGCCGCAGCTCACCCACCGGGCGCAGCACCGCGGCGGCGAGCACCGGCATCAGCAGGCCGGCAGCCACCGCCCGCGCCGCCGTGCCGCCGACCAGCAACGCCGCGACGAGCCCGGTCACCACGACCAGCAGCATCGGCACGCCGGCCAGCAACGGCGACCCCGCCGACCGCCCCAGCACCAACGGCACCAACGCACACGCGGCGGCGGCGACCAGCGCGCCGACGTGACCCAGCCCGGCGAATATCCGACCGGCGAGCCGGCGCGCACCGTCCCCATCGCGCAGCGCGACCAGCACCGCCAGATTCAGCACTGCCACCCCGAGCAGCACCAGCACCCAGCCGCCCGCGCCGGGGTCGGCCGGCGCCGCGAGCAACGGCAGCACCGGTTGCGCGACCGCGAGGCCCGCGAACCAGGGCCCGGTCAACCCGCTCAACCGGCCGTACGCCACGAAGACCAACGCGCTGACTCCCCCGACCAGCGCGGTGTACCTGGCGCCCGGCCACCCGGTCACGTGACCCAGGTCCACCGACCAGGCGGCGTACCCGTCCAGCAGCACCAGCAGCAGCCCCACCGCGGCGAACGTTTCCGCCGTGCCCCGCAAACCCCGGCGGACCGCCAGCAGCGGGCCGGCCAGGACGAGCGCCGTGACCGCCGCCAGGATCAGCGCCCGGCCACCGACCCCCACGGACGCCCACGCAACCGCGGTGAAGACCACGGCCGCGGTGCCGAGCAGAAGTCCACCGAGGACGAACAGCAACCCCTGGACCGTCCGGGTCGACGTCTCCGCCGCGCCGGGCGGCGCGTGCTCCACCACACGAAGGGGCGGCGGCGACATGACCGGCGGCGGCCCGACGACCGGCGCTCCCGCCGCCAACCCCGCGCGGACGACCGCCGCCAGCTCGGCCCGCCGCCGCGAGGTGGCCGCCAACCGACCAGCCAACTCGGTGTACGTCCGATGGGCCCGCTCCACCTCCGGACCGAGCCGATCCACCTCCCGCCCCAGTCGGACCACCTCGGCCGCGATTCGGTCCGGCGGGCGGCGGCAACCGGCGCAACCGGCGTTCAGGTCGGCCGGGGCGCCGCAGGCGGGGCAGGGATAGCGGGTGTCGTCCACCCGGTCATCATCGAAAACCGGCGGCGGACGGCCCAGAGTGCGCGTACCTAGGGTCGGGTGTGGTCGTGCACCCAGGCCGCGTACCCGGGATCGCCACTGTCCACCCGCGACACCAGGATCTCCGGGACCTCGTACGGATGGCTGGCCCGGATCTGGTCCACCAGCGCGGCCAACCGGTCCGGCGCGGTCTTGAACTGCACGGACCACTCGGTGCTCGTCTCCACCCCGGAGCGCCACCAGTAGGTGCTGTCCACCTGACCGCCGACCTGAGCACAGGCGGCGAGCCGCCCGGCGACGGCCGCGGCCGCCAGCACGTCCGCAACCGAACGCGCATCCACCACAGTCGTCACCACGCAGATCTGGTCCACGAGCGCACCCTACGCGGCGACGAGGTGCTGAGCCCGCTTTTCGTTCGCGACTGCGGGGCTCCGCTGCGCTGCACTCCTCGCGCTCACCGGAGCCCGCTTTTCGTTCGCGACTGCGGGGCTCCGCTGCGCTGCACTCCTCGCGCTCACCGGTTGGCGGCGATCCACGTGTCGATCTGCGCCCACCAGTCGAAGAGCCAGTCGATGCGCTGCTGCCGGCCGGTCGGCACCTCCTCCGGGGGCACCGACCAGAACCGCATCACGATCCGCTTGTCCATCGGCAGTTCCCGCCACACGTCGGCGACTGTGCTCATCCGGTCGAGTCCGGTGTGGGCGACGAAGATGACCCCGGCGTCGGGGGCGGCGTCCAGGGCGGCGAGCACCCCGCCCGGCTGCGGGGCGAGCACGTGGCGCATCCGTTCGGCGCGCTGCGCCATCCGTTCCAGGCCGAGGGACCGCAGCCGGGCGATGGCCCGCAGTCGACGCTTGGGCGTGAAGTTGCCGCCCTCCGGGAAGATCACGAAGGCGTCGTTGTCGTCCAGGCCGGCGGCCAGGTGCCCGACCTGGCGTACCGTCTCCTCGCCGCGCTCCGGTGTCGGCGCGATGAACCGGTTGGGCAGGCGGTTGAGCAGCACGTCGATCGCCGGGTCCCACTGGAGGCTGTCCTTGAGCACGATCCGCGGCTCCCGGTTGAACCAGTTGACCAGACCGTGGATAAGGATGAACGAGTCGCCCGGCCCGGCGTGCCGGCAGAGCACCAGCTCGGGCCGGCCGGGCAGCGCCGTGTCCGGGTCCGTGCCGACCACGTCGATGTGCAGTCGCAGCGACCAGCGGGCCTGCCAGAACAGCACCCGCAGGAACCAGCCGGCCAGCACGTAGTGCGCGCGCTGGAAGGCCGGGGACCGGCTGCGCCAGCCGAACCCGGACGCCAGCCACAGGACGAACAGCGCGAGCAGCGCCGCAGCGTCCCACACCAGGTAGACGCAGCCGATCCAGAGCAGGCGCAGGGGGCGTAGCCGGCCCGGGACCAGCGGCGAGGCGGCCGCCGCGAGCAGCGCCCAGACCGGCAGCGTGGTCACCACGGCGATCGCGAGCAGCACCACGGCGGGGGCGATCAGCAGCCGCCGCAGCCACCTCGGGGGCAGCGGCATCAACGCTCCACGTTGGTGGCGAGGTAGCGGCGCGACGCGGTGTACGCCCGGCTGATCCGCCGTCCCACCGCCGCCATGTCCCGGTACGCCCACGGTGTGTCGTCGCGTGGGTTCAGCCCTCCGGTCGGCAGGACGTGCACCTCCACCCCCTCGGGCAGCGCGGCCATCTCACGGAAGAAGCGGTGCCGGCGGGAAATCTCGAACGCGACCTGCGCGATCTCCCACGGCCGCCGGGGTGGCGTCAGCTCCCGTTCGATCCGGCCCACCTGCAGGACGAAGATCTGGCCGGCGCCCGCGGCCACCGCCTCGCCGATCGGGATCGAGTTGACGATGCCGCCGTCCACGTAGTGCGCGCCGTCGATCTCCATCGGCGGGAGCAGGCCCGGCACCGAGGCCGACGCCATCACCGCCGGCACCACCGGACCACTGTCGAACCAGTGCTCGGCGGCCCGCTCGATGTGCGCGGCGCAGCAGCGGAACGGCACCCGCAGGTCGGCGAAGGTGGTGTCGACGCCCAGTTCGGATTCCAGCAGCCGGCGCAACGGCCGGGGCGAGTGCAGGTGGGTGCGGGCTGCGAAGCGGCGCAGTTGCCGGGCGACCGAGTCGCCGTACACCTCGCTGGCCTCGGGTGAGGCCCAGAGGCGGACCAGCCGGTCGGTCACCGCCTCGGACGGGTCGGCGGCGACCAGCGCGCCGTTGACCGCGCCGATCGACGTGCCGAGCACCATGTCGGGTTGGATGCCGGCGCGGAACAGGGCCCGCAACATGCCCACCTCGACGGCGCCGAGCACCCCGCCGCCACCGAGAACGAACGCCACCGGTCCCCCCGCCATGTCCCCATCCTGGCACGCGCCCGCCGACCACCAGTGGGCCGCCGTCCGCCGGCCGGTGGACGTACCCGGCCACCGTCCGTCGACCATCCGGCGCATCGGCGTTGACAGGCAGGACACATTCGCGCAACCTGATACCGCTCCCACCCCCGAGGGCAGGTGCGATCCGTGAAGGCAGCGCTGCATCCGGGCCGATTGCTGGCCCGCAGGTACCGACTCATCGACCAGATCGGTGCCGGCGGCATGTCGGTGATCTGGCGCGCGCGGGACGAGGTGCTCGACCGCGTCGTGGCGCTCAAGGTGCTCGCGCCCTCGCTCGCCGCCGACGCGCGGTTCCGCGACATGGTGCGGGAGGAGGCGCGCGCGGCCGCCCAGCTGGTGCACCCGCACGTGACGTCGGTCCACGACTACGGCGAGACGGTCGACCCGGACGGCTCCATCACCTCGTTCGTGGTGATGGAGCTGCTCAGCGGTGAGGAGTTGGAGCTGCGGCTCACCGAGGGCCCGCTGCCGTGGCCGGAGGCGGTCGAGGTGGGCGCCCAGGTCGCGGACGCGCTGGCCGCCGCGCACCGGCTCGGCATCGTGCACCGCGACATCACCCCGGCCAACGTCATGATGACCGCGATGGGGGTGAAGGTCCTCGACTTCGGCATCGCCACCCGGATCGGCGCACCGGACGAGGACGAGGACGGCGGCACCTTCGGCACCCCGGCGTACGTGGCCCCGGAACGGCTCGACGGCGCACCCGCCCAGCCGGCCACCGACGTCTACTCGCTCGGCGTTCTGCTGTACGAGGCGTTGACCGGCCACGTGCCGTACCCGGCGGACACCTGGGAGCAGCTCAGCGCCGCACTGGCCGACGGCCCGCCGCCGACCCTGGCCAACGTGCCGGACCTGCCCGCGCCGGTGGCCCGGATCTGCCTGCGGAGCCTCTCGCGGGAGCCGGCGGACCGGCCGACGGCCCGGCAGCTCGCCACCGCGCTGCGCGGCCACGTCCTGCCGCCCGACCCACCGACCGCCACGATCAGGGTGCCCACCCTGGCCCTGCCGACGAGCGTCGGGATGGCGCACGCGGGCGACGCGACGAAACCGCAGGTAAACGACGTGCCGACGCCGCAGGTGGACGACGTGCCGACGCCGGCCGGCGCGGGGCCCGGCCGGTCCCGCCGGCAGCTGGCGCTGCTGGTCCTGATCCCGGTGGTGCTGGCCGTCGGTGTGGCGCTGGCCGGTGCGGCACTGCTGCCCGACCAGCAGCCGGATCGCCGGGCCCAGCCGTCGGCCGGCCCGGTGACGCCCGCGCCTACCGACCCGCCGAGCGGTCCGCCGACCGACCCGCCGGCCACCGAGCCGTCCCGGTCGACCCCGGCACCGTCGTCGCCACCGGCCACCCGCGCGCCCACGGGCGAGCCGGGCACCCTCGTGGAGGCCGCCAACCGTGTCGACGGTTTGATCGACGCCGGCCTGCGCGACGGGGAGATCCGCGGCGATGTCGGCCTCGACCTGCGCAACGAGCTGCGCAACCTGCTGGCCGCCGCCGGGTCCGACCGGGACGAACTGGCCCGACCGGTGGCCCGGCTGCGCGAGAAGGTCACGGTCCGGCTCGGCGAGGGGGCGATCAGCCCGGCGTACGCACAGCGGCTGGACGCCGCCATCGCCGAGCTGGGAGCGGCACGGGTCTGACCCGGGGCGGCACCGTCAGCGAACGGCGACGGGGGCCGTGTCCCGGACGGCGGGCCGCCCGAGGGCGAAGCGCCGGTAGACGTCCTCGTAGCCGTACGCCATCCGCTCGACCGAGAAGTTCTCGGCGACGTGCGCCACGCAGTCCTGCGGGTCCAGCTCCCGGGCGGCCAGCAGAGCGGCGGGCAGCTCGTCGGGCTGCCCGCAGACCAGCCCGGTGAGTCCGGGCCGGACCAGTTCGGGCACCGCGCCCCGGTCGAGCGCCACCACCGGCGTACCGGTCGCCATCGCCTCCAGCATCACCATGCCGAACGGCTCCTCCCACTGGATCGGCATGATCAGGCAACGGGCGTCGACGAGCATCCGCAGGGTCTCGGCGCGGTCGGCGTTGAGCACCACCGACACGTCCTCGTCGAGCAGCGGCGCGACGACCTGCTCGTAGTAGCGCCGTTCGGCCGGCTCGTTGCACTTGCCGGCCAGCAGCAGCGGCAGGCCGGCCTCCCGGCAGGCGCGGATGGCGATGTCCGGGCCCTTGTCCGGGCTGAACCGGGCCAGCCACAGCACCGGTCCGGGGCCGGGCACGGTCTTGCGCGGAAAACCGCGCAGGTCCAGCGCGTTGTGCACGGTGCCGGCCCAGGGCAGGCCCGTGTTGAGTCGGCGTTGGGCGTGCGAGATGGCCACCAGGGCGACGTTCTCGTCGGCGTCGCCGAGCACGTCGCCGTACTCCCCCACCGGGTTGCCGTGCACCGTCGCCACCGTCGGCACGGACCGGCGGCCGGCCACGAGCGGCCCGATCGTGGTGTGGTCGTGGATCACGTCGAAGTCGGCCGGCGTGATCATGCTCTTCACCCGGGCCAGGTGCGCGAGCTCCGGCAGCGACTCGCCGAGCCGCTCGTACTGGACCTGGGCGATGGTGGAGACGAACCCGCTGGCGGCGGTGCCGTGCTGCTCGCCGGCACCGAACAGCGTCACCGCGTGCCCGTGGGCGCTCAACGCGTCCACCAGGCAGGCCACCACCTGCTCCAGGCCGCCGTAGCCGGGCGGCGGCACGGACAGCCATGGCGGGACCACCATCGCGATGCGCAACGACCGCTCCGGCGAGCGGTCGGCGGGCGGGTGGTTCACGGCCACGAGTCCTCCCCGTTGATCCCCGATCGGGTATCGCCGTCGGTCGGCATGGTCCGCGGCGGTTTCCCCACCCGGCCTCCGGTAAACCGGACAAGACGGACGCTTACCCGCCGACCAGGAGTTGGTCGTGTACGACTCGTACGCCCGGCGCCGACCACGCCACCCGCTCCACCTGGTCCCGTTCCCACCAGGAGCGGACCACCCCGGCGAGGACCAGCGTGTCCCCGTCCACCTCCACCGTCACCCGCTCCGCGCCGAGCGTGCGCGCCAGGGCACGCCGGACGTCCTGCCGCAGCCGCTCGCCGGCAGGTGGTGCCGACGGCCGCACCTCGACCAGGTTGGTGATTCCCCGTACGCCGTCCAGCCGGCGCAGCTCCCCCTCGGCGGCCCGGCGCTGCCACCCGAACTCGACCTCACCGCGCAGCATCAACCAGCCGTTGGCCACTGTGACGTCCAACCGTTCGGCGGGCACGAAACTGTCCCACTCCAGGGCTCGGGCCGCGGCGAGGGCGATATCGCCGTCGGTACGCCCCGGTGTCCCCGGCAGCCGTACCTCGATCTGGTCGGCCACCACGCGTACGCCCCGCACCCGTTGGGCGCAGCGGGTCGCGGCCCACGCACGGGCCGCGCCGTCCACGAACCCGGTAAGCGTGACCACCCCCTGGTCGACGGCCACCCCGATCTCGTTCGGTAGCAGCTGCGGATCCCAGGCCAGCTCGGCCAGGACCTCGCGCTGGATCCGCTCGTCGTCGACATCAGACCCGCTCACGGTCCACCCCCGTACGCTCGCCGGCTCGCCTGCCGACCGTGCCGCTCGTACGGGTGACGGCGGTTCACCCCGTGAGGGTGAACCGCCGTCCGGGCGGAAAAAGAGCGGCGGGTGACGGAGCCGACCCCCTCGGCCCCGCCACCCGCCGCCGGAGGGAGGAGGCAGGTTCAGTTGTCGGTCAGGACGTCTCGGCGAGCGTCACGGTGGCGGTCTTCTCGGCGCCGTTGCGCTTGAAGTGCACCTCGACCCGGTCGCCGACCTTGCCGGCCTGCACCGCGCCGACCAGGTCGTCGGAGTCGTTGATCACCTTGTCGCCGAAGCGGGTGACCACGTCGCCGCGCTGGAGGCCGGCCTTCTCGGCGGCGCTGCCCGCGGTGACCGAGGCGACCAGCGCGCCGCCACCCTCGGCCTGGTTGACGCCGACCCCGAGCGACGGGTGGCTGACCTTCTCGCCGCGCTGGAGCTTGCCGGCGACGTCCTTGGCCTTGTTGCTGGGGATGGCGAAGCCGACGCCGATGTTGCCGGTGCTCTGCCCGGAGGTGGCGATCGCAGTGTTGACGCCGATCACCTCACCCCGGGTGTTGACCAGCGCGCCACCGGAGTTGCCGGGGTTGATCGGCGCGTCGGTCTGCAGCAGCCCGGAGATCGAGCTGACGGCCTGGCTCTGCTGGTTCGGGTCCTGCTGCTGGCCCTCGCCGGCCCGGATGGTGCGGTCCCGGGCGCTGAGGATGCCCGCCGTCACCGAGCCCTGGAGGCCGAGCGGGCTGCCCAGGGCGAGCACCTGGTCGCCGACCTGCATGGCGTCGCTGTCGCCGAACGTGGCCGGCTTGAGGTCGCTCACCCCGTTGGCCTTGACCACTGCCAGGTCGGTCTTCGGGTCGGTGCCGACGATCTTCGCCTGGACGTTCCTGCCGTCGGCGAAGACGACCTGCACGGTGTCCCCGCTGGCGGAGGCGACCACGTGGTTGTTGGTGAGCACGTAGCCGTCGGCGCTCAGGACCACGCCGGAGCCCTCGCCGCTGTCGGTGGCGATGGAGACGACGCTGTCCTGTACGGACGCGGCGATCTTCGGCAGGTCGGCGCTGTTGAGCACGGGGGCCGCGGAGTAGGTGCGGGTGACGCCGCCGTTGTCGCCGTCGAGGGCGAGCGCGAGCGCCCCACCGGCGACGCCGGAGCCGAGCATCAGGGCGAACACCGCGACGCCGGCGCCGGCGAACTTGGCGATCCGGCCCGGCCGGGGCCCGGAGCCGGGCGGCGTGGCCTGCGGGCCCCACGGCGGCACGGGCTGCCCCGGGTGGTGCTGCTGGTGCTGGGCGTGCTGGGGGTAGGCCGCGCCCGGCTGGCCCCCGCCGGCCCAGCCGGACTGCTGGCCCGCGTGCCAGCCGGCGCCCGGGTACTGGCCGGCGGCCGGCTGCGGGTAACCCGAGTAGCCGGGCTGGGCCGGGTAGCCAGGCTGGCCGGAGTGGCCGGGCGCCGGGTGGCCGGAGACCGGGTACGGCGGCGCGGATCCACCGGCGACGGTCGACGGCTCGTACCCGGTGGGCTGGCTCACGGTCGGCGGCTCGTACCCGGTCGGCTGCCCCACGGTCGGCGGCTCGTACCCGGTCGGCTGCCCGGCGTGGAGGTCGGACCCGGTCGGTCCGTCGGTTGCGGCGGGCACGGCCGGAGTGGCGACGGTGGGCGCGGTGTCCCCGTCGGTCGAGACGACCGGAACGGGGGTGGTCGGAGAGTCGGACTGCGCGCGCTCGTCGCGCGGCAGCTCGGCGGTGGGGTGCGACGGCTCGGCGTCGATGGGGGCCGGCCGGCGCTGCGGGTCGGACTCGAACTCGGTCATGGGACTACCTTCTCCCCCGGCACTGCAATCAACCTGCAACCGTCCTGGAAGTTGGCTGAAAGTCACTCGCCCAGGTCGTCGCCCCTGGGCACCTGCGGCAGCCGGACCCGGAAGGTGGCTCCGCCACCGGGCGTCTCGAGCACCTCGACCGAGCCGTGGTGGGCGGCGACCAGCGCCGCCACGATGGCCAGGCCGAGGCCGGTGCCGGTGTTGCCGTCGGCCCGTCGGGTCCGGGCCACGTCGGCACGGTAGAACCGCTCGAAGACCCGCTCGGACTGTTCCCGGGAGAGACCGGGGCCGTTGTCGATGACCTCCACGACAGCGAGGTTGCCCGCCTCGGCACGCAGGCGCACTCTGACGTCGGCTTCCGGCGGGGTGTGGGTCAGGGCGTTGGTCACCAGGTTGCCGATGATCTGCCGCAGCCGCGCGTCGTCGGCGAACACGACAAGTGGTCCCGAATCGGGCTCGATCTCCAGCTCGATCCGCCGGTCCGGGGCCATGGCCCGGGCGGCCTGCACGGCGTCGGACGCGAGCACCGGCAGCTCCACCGGGGCCAGCGAGAGCGGCCGTTCCTGGTCCAGCCGGGCGAGCAGCAGCAGGTCCTCCACCAGCAGTCCCATCCGGGCGGCCTCGTCCTCGATGCGGCGCAGCAGCCCGGCGGTCTGCTCCGGCGCGCGGGCCGCGCCCTGGCGGTACAGCTCGGCGAAGCCACGGATGGTGGTCAGTGGGGTCCGCAGCTCGTGCGAGGCGTCCGCGACGAACTGGCGCATCCGCTCCTCGGAGCGCCGGGCCCGCGCCTCGGACGCCTGGGCGGCCGCCGCCGCGTCCCGGGCGGAGCTCTCCGCCGAGCGCGCCGACATCTCCGAGGCGGCTCTGGCGGTGAACGCCGCCTCGATCTGGGTGAGCATCGCGTTCAGCGCCCGCGACAGCCGGCCCAGCTCGGAGGTGGGGTGCTCCTGGCCCTGCTCCGGGTCGGGCACCCGGCGGGTCAGATCACCGCCGGCGATCGCGGCGGCGGTGCGTTCGATCTCCACCAGCGGTTTGAGGCTGGTCCGGACGATCGCCGCGCCGACCGACGCCAACATGATCAGCACCGCGCCGCCGACCAGCAGGTCGATCCAGGCCAGCCGCTTGACGGCCTGGTCGACGTCGGTCAGGTGCTCACCGATCGCGGCCATCTGGCCGTCGGGCCGCTCGATGTAGAACATCCGCCAGCGCACCGAGCTGTCCCGCGCGCGGACGGTGCGTGGCTTGCCGTCCTGGGCCTTCTCCTCCGCCGCGAACCCGGCCGCGTCACTCGGCCACGGCGGTAGGTCCTCCGTCCGGAAGCGGGACGTGTCGTACGCGAAGCCCTTCACCTGGCCGGTGGTCGGGTTGGTCAGCACGACCACGTAGTCGCTCGGCAGTGTGACGACGTTCGAGGAGGGCATGATCGACTGGATGCGGCCCGCCGAGTCGCGCAGTTCGAGGTCGATCTGACCGACCAGGTAGCTGTGCAGGAAGTACGCGGTCGAGACGCTGATCACCACCAGGGCACCGGAGACCAGCGCGAGCACCGAGGCGACAAGCTTCACCCGCAGCGGGACGCTGCGTACCCGTCCCTTCGCCTGCTGGATCGGGTTCACGCCGCCGGCTTGCGGAGCACGTACCCCACGCCGCGCAGGGTGTGGATCAGCCGGGGCTGGGTGGTGTCGACCTTGCGCCGCAGGTAGGAGATGTAGGACTCGACGATGTTGTCGTCACCACGGAAGTCGTAGTTCCAGACGTGGTCGAGGATCTGCGCCTTGGACAGCACCCGGTTGGCGTTGAGCATGAGGTAGCGCAGCAGCTTGAACTCGGTCGGCGAGAGCTGCACCCGCTGCCCGGCCCGGTGCACCTCGTGGGTCTCCTCGTCCAGCTCCAGGTCGGCGAAGGTGAGCCGGGACGGGGCCTGCTCGCCGGTGGTGGTGCGGCGCAGCACGGCGCGGATCCGGGCGGTCAACTCCTCCAGGCTGAACGGCTTGGTGACGTAGTCGTCGCCGCCCAGGGTGAGCCCGCGGATCTTGTCGTCGGTGGCGTCCCGGGCGGTCAGGAACACCACCGGGGTCCGCGTGCCGCCCTCGCGCAGCATCCGGATGACCTCGAAGCCGTCCAGGTCCGGCAGCATGACGTCGAGCACGACCAGGTCGGGCCGGTGGTCCTTGGCGGCGTTGAGGGCCGCGCTGCCGCTGGTCGCGGTGGCCACGTCGAAGCCCGCGAACCGCAGGCTCGCGGAGAGCAGTTCGAGGATGTTGGGGTCGTCCTCGACGACGAGGAGTCGCGCCTCGGTCTGGGTAGCGGGCATGGGCCCAATCATCGGTGACCTCACTGCACCGGCGCTGGACGCTCGCTGGAAAAACCCTGTGAGTCGCCGGGCGGCCGGGCAGGCGTCAGCGCAGCAGCCGGCGCAGCCCGTCCAGGGCGCCGTCGAGCAGCCGGATCGCCGTGCGCAGTTGAGTGTCGCTGAACTGCCGCGCCCGTGCCAGATGGCTCACCTCGGCGGTGAACGAGGCCAGCCGCTTGTCGAACTCGTCGAGCAGGGCATCGCGTGGCGCGTCGGCCGGCGGGGGCCGGTAGGACGACGCGGGCGGCTCCCACCGCGTACGCCGGGTCTGCCGGGTGGCCTCGCTCAGCTCCCGCTTGAGGTCGCGCGTCGAGCCGCGCACCTCGCTGCGGATCTCGCTGGCCAGGGTGGAGAGGTCCGCCACCGAGGCCGCGATGTCCGCTTCCAACGCGGCCAGCTCACCGGCGCGCTGGCGCAGCTCGGCGAGGCCGGCGTCGGTGATGGAGTACGTCTTGCGCCCTCCGGCGGCGGTGTGGCTCACCAGCCCCTCGGCCTCCAGCCGTTGCAGCCGGGGATAGATGGTGCCGGCGCTCGGCGCGTACAGCCCGAGGAACCGGTCCTCCAGGAGACGGATCAGCTCGTAGCCGTGCTTGGGGCCGTCGTCGAGGAGCTTGAGCAGATAGAGCCGGAGCCGCCCGTGGCTGAACACGGCGGTCACGGCAACTCCTCCTCGTCGGCGGCCACCGGTCGGGCGAGGAGCGAGATGCTTCCCGACGTCGCGGAGGCCCAGAGCTTACCTTCGCCGGCGCCGAGCACTCCCTCGCTGCTCGGCAGCGGGAATCGCGAGTTGCGCACCTGCGGGAAGCCGCTGGTGATCCGGCCGGAGGCGGTGTTCAGCCGGACGGCGAGGTCGCTGTCCTCGCGGACCCGGACGGTGATGCTGCCCGAGATGGTGGTGAGCTGGATCTCGCTGCGCCGGGGGTTGTCCAGGTCGCAGGTGATCGCGCCGGAGACGGTCTGCGCCCGCACCCGGTCGGCGGCGCTGTCGGCGAGGATCACCTCCCCGGAGACGGTCTCCAGGGTGAGGTCACCGCGGACGCCGAGCGCCTCCACCGGCCCGGAGGTGATCTTCGCGGAGGTGGTACCGCGCAGGCCCATCAGGGTGATCTGGCCGGAGACGACGTGGGCCGTGGTCTGCCGGCGCAGGCCGGAGGCGACAAGCGACCCGGAGACCAGGTCCAGGTCGGCGAGGACATCGGCGGGCACGGCGACGGAGACGTCCACCCGCGGATAGCGGTGGATCATCTGGAACCACCGCAGGACCTCCGACCAGCCGTGCCCGCGTTCCTGTCGGATGCTGAGCCGGCCGTCGGAGTGGTCGATCAGGACGGGTCGGCGGCCGACCTGGGTGACGTCGATCCGGGTCGGGCCGTCGGTGGCGACCACGTTGAGTCGTCCACTGATCAGGCGGACGTCCAGCCGGGTGACCGGGCCGTCCACGGTGAGCCGCTGCGGGCTGCCGACCGTCCATCCGGCCATGACGTCCTCCCCTCGACGACGCGCCCACGCGCGCCGACGAGGAAACCGTAACGCGATACATCGCGACACACAAGACTGTCGCGAATCGTCACCGCGACCCTGCCCACGGCGTCAGCCACCAGCCCCGGCCTTTTAACGACGAGGGAAAGGGCGCTCCGAGCGCCTCCTTTGCTCTGCTTCAACCCACGCAACACAGGCGGGCCGCAAGTGTTGCGTGGGTTGAAGCAGAGCAAAGGGCGATCCGACCTACTCCGGCGCCGGGATCGGCGCGTGCTCAAGTGGTGAGTCCTGCTCTCAGGCCGCCAGGTCGAGGTCCCGGCCGGCAGGCACCTGCGGCACGGAACCCGCCGGGGTCATGGTGGGGACCGGCCGCAGCCGGGTCCGCGTCGGGACAACCGGCACCAGGTGTACGGCAGACTCGGCGGCCCGGGCCAGCAACCGCCGGTCGGCGTCGCCGGCCGGGTGCAGCGCACTTGCGATCGTCACCGAGACCACCAGATCCCGCGCCGCGACCACCCGTGCGACCGAGCGCAGCAGGGTGTCCGCGCCGAGGAAGGCGGCGGCCGTCGTGACCGCTCCGGTGGCGTCGCACCGGTACCCGAGCCGCAGCGGCACCACCGGACTGCCCGCGTCGATGGCGGCCTGGAACATCGCCGGCCGGAACCCGCCGTCGGGGCGGCACCCGTCCGCGCCGTCCCCGGCACACCAGGTCGTACCCTCGGGAAACACCGCTACCGACCGGCCGGCGCGCAGCGTGTCGGCCAGCCGGCGCACGGTGGCCGGCAGGGCCCGCGGCCGGGACCGGTCCACGAAGACAGTGCCCGCCGCCGCGGCGAGCAGCCCGACCACCGGCCAGGACCGGATCTCCCGCTTCGCCACCATGCGGGTGGGCGCGACCGCCAGGACGGCGAGGATGTCCAGCCACGAGACGTGGTTGGCGACCAGCAGCGCGCGCCGCCGGGGCAGCCGGCCCTTGATCACCAACCGGACGCCGAACGCGCGAACGGTGCCGCGGGCCCAGCCGCGCAGCACCGCCTGCCGCTCGCGCGCCGGGAGCACCGGCAGCAGCACCGCCACTCCCACCCCGGCCAGCAGCATCCCGCTCGCCGCGACCAACCGGAGCATCCGGCGGACCACCGGCACCGTGGGCACCTCGCCGGCCGCCGGCAGGCAGTCGTCGTCGCAGCCCGAGAAGGGCCGCCACAGGTCCCGCGCTCCGGCGGTCACCGGTGGTCCCCGCCCAGGAAGTGCCGCAGGTAGCGCGGGTTCATCCGGTCCAGGGAGAAGAGCACGTAGAAGTCCGCGCACCCGAAGTCCGGGTCGTACGCGGGCTCGCCGCAGATCCACGCGCCGAGCCGCAGGTAACCGCGCAGCAGCGGCGGCACCGCCACGCGAGCGGCCGGGTCGGCGGCCGTGGCGGCCGCGACGGCGGCCGGCTCGGCGAACCACGGGCGCAGCGGGCGCACCCGCAGCGGCGGCGGCGACAGGTGCCGGGCCTGGGCCTGGGCCCACACCCCGGCGACCGTGCGACCGCCGTCGTCGACCGGCACCGAGGCGCAGCCGCCGAGCCAGCGCGAGCCGCGCAGGTGCAGGTAGCGGGTGAGCCCCGCCCACATCAGGTTGATCACCGCGCCCGATCGGTGGTCCGGGTGCACGCAGGACCGACCCGTCTCGACGAGGTCGTCGCGCAGTGGATCGAGCGCCCCGAGGTCGAATTCGCTCTCGGCGTACCGCCGGTCGGTACGCCCCGGCGGCAGCAGCCGGTACGTGCCGACCACCTGCCCGGTGCTGTCCTCGCGGACGATGAGGTGATCGCAGTGGGCGTCGAAGGGGTCCACGTCCAACCCGGCGCCGCCGGGTGCGAGGGTGGCGCCCAACTCGGTGGCGAACACCTCGTGGCGCAGGCGTTGCGCGGCCGCGACCTGGGTGGGGTCGTCGGCGATCAGCAGGGTGTATCCGCTGGTCGTCAGGGATGCGCCAGCGACATGCAGAACGGCCATGGGATCTGTGTAAATGCCCCGGGTTGCCATCGGCGCGCACCACTGGTGTCGACCGGATGAACGCCGGCCGGCGGATGCCTCCGACCGGGCCCGTGCGAGGCTGCCCGACGGGCCGGCGACGGCGCCGCCCCACGCCCCACGGAGGTCACCCATGCGCATCGAGTCCCGGTACAACGGGCCCACCGGCTCCGGCAACGGCGGCTGGAGCGCCGGCCTCTTCGCGGCCGAGGGTGGCCCCGGACCGGTGGAGGTGACGCTGCGTCGGCCACCGCCGCTGGAGACGGCGCTGAGCCTGGTCGACGGCGAGGTCCGGGATCCGGCCGGCGAACTGGTGGCCGAGGTCCGCCCCGCCGGCGTCGTGGACGCCGTCGTGCCGCCGGTCGACCGGGAGACGGCGGTGGAGGCTTCCACCCGCTACCCCGGGTTCGTCGAGCATCCGTACCCCGAGTGTTTCGTCTGTGGTCCGCGCCGCGACGACGGGTTGCGGATCTTTCCCGGCCGGTTGCCGGACGGCCGGACCGCCGCGCCGTTTCGCGCACCCGAGCAGGTAGGCGACGCCACGGTCTGGGCCGCGCTGGACTGCCCCGGCGGCTGGACGGTGCTCGCGTCCGGCCGCCCGTACCTGCTCGGGCGGATCGCCGCGGTGGTCACCGCCCGGCCGGCGCCGGGCGACGAGTGCGTGGTGACCGGCGCGTTGATCGGTGTCGACGGCCGCAAGGCGCTGGTGCACACCAGCCTGTACGGCCCCGACGGCGCGCTGCTGGGCGCGGCCCGGGCCACCTGGATCGCCCGCTGAGGCCCCGCGGTCGTCCGCAGGGAGGACACGCCTCCGCCCCAAGGGGGACCACGCCGTAGGGACCGGGCCTGATTGACCTTGTTGCTCGGTACCGTCACGCTGTGCCACGGCGTACCTCGACGCCACACGGGAGGAGAATGATGACTGACGGGCAGCGAAGCCCCACCAGCGACGGTCAGATCGTGGTGTCCGGTCTGACGAAGCAGTACAAAAACGTGCGGGCGGTGAACAACCTGTCCTTCACCGTGGCACCGGGGCGGGTGACCGGCTTCCTCGGCCCGAACGGCGCCGGTAAGACCACCACGCTGCGCATGCTGCTGAACCTGGTCACCCCGACCGCGGGTACGGCCACCATCAGCGGTCACCGCTACGCCGACCTCACCGACCCGCTGCGGCACGTCGGGGCGATCCTGGAGGCGTCCAGCGCGCACAAGGGCCGCACCGGCATCAACCACCTGCGGGTGATCTGCGCGGCGGCCGGTCTACCCCGGTCGCGGGCCGACGAGGCGCTGGAGCTGGTCGGGTTGACCCCGGCGGCGAAGCGCAAGTTCAAGGGCTACTCGCTCGGCATGAAGCAGCGGCTCGGTATCGCCGCCGCGATGCTCGGTGACCCCCGGGTGATGATCCTCGACGAGCCGGCCAACGGGCTGGACCCGGAGGGCATCAGGTGGATGCGCGGGTTCCTCAAGAACCTGGCCCACGAGGGTCGTACGGTGCTGGTCTCCAGCCACCTGCTGTCGGAGATGCAGCTGCTCGCCGACGACGTGGTGATCATCGCGGCCGGGCAGCTCGTCCGGCAGGGGCCGGTCGATCAGGTGCTCGGGTCGATGGCCCAGGGCGCCCAGGTGCGGGTCCGCACCCCGCAGGCCGAGGCGCTGACCACCGCGCTGAAGGCGCAGTCGGCCACCGTCACGACCGACGAGCACGGCGTCCTGCTGGTCTCCGGGGTGGACGCCCCCACGATCGGTCGGGCCGCCCTGGCCGCGGGCGTGGAGCTGCACGAACTGACCACCGAACGACCCGACCTGGAACGGGTCTTCCTGGAGCTGACGGCCGGAAAGGCGGGTATCCGATGAACCTCGTCCGATCCGAGTTGCTCAAGATCCGTACCACCAACACCTGGTGGGTGTTCGCGCTGATCAGCCTGCCGCTGTGGGCGCTCACGCTGCTCTTCAACTGGTTGCAGACCGACGCGCTGACCAGCACCAACCCCGCGGACGTGGGCGACCAGTCCGCCCAGTTCGAGGCCGCGGCCACCCCGGACGCGATCGCGTCGAACCTGTTCACCTCCGGGCAGTTCTTCGGCCTGCTGATCATCATGCTGCTCGGCATCATCGTGGTGACCAGCGAGTTCTTCCACCAGACGGTCACCACCACGTTCCTCACCGCGCCGCACCGCACCGCGGTGATGGCCGCCAAGCTGGTCGCGGCGGGTGTGCTGGCGCTGCTGTTCTGGCTGGTCACCACCGTGCTCAACCTGATCGCCGGCTCGGCGGTGCTGAGCGCGGTGGGGTTGGACTCGCAACTCGGCAACGACGCAGCCTGGCGGGCGATCGGGTTGAACCTGCTCGCGTACCTGCTGTGGGCCGTGTTCGGCGTCGGCATCGGCGTGCTGATCCGCAGCCAGATCGGCGCGACAGTGACCGGCATCCTGCTCTACCTGGGCGGCTCGATCGGTGCGGCAGTGGTGATCGCCGTCCTGGCCAACCGCTGGGGCGACTGGATCAACAACCTGCAACTGCTGGTGCCGTCGCTGGCCTCGTCGCTGATGGTCACCGGGGCGGACATCCCGGGCAACCCGCCGCGCTGGGCGGGCGCCGCCGTGCTCATCGGATACGCGGTGGTCACCGGCGTGGTCGGCACCCTGCTGATGCGCCGGCGCGACATCTCCTGACCGACGCGGGTTCCGGGGTGGCGGCGGCACGGCCGTCACCCCGGGCTCGCGCCTCACCCGCCCGGGCAGCCCCGGCCGCCGCTGATCGGAATGCACTGGGTGACCACCGGGTCGGGCTCCAGATCGGCGGGGACGTGCCCGATCAGCGAGCTGGTGGCCATGCTGCCGACCAGCGCGACCGCCACGTACAGCAGCACCGTCCCGGCGAACGCCCAGGCGAAGTGCCGACGCCAGAGGGCCTCCCCCGCCCATCCGGCCAGCAGCAGGCCGAGCACCGGAAGCACCCCGTTGAGCAGGAGCCCGGTCGTCAGCAGGGCGTCAGTGGTCGCGCCGAACGCCTGCGCATCGTCAGCGTTCGGCGTGTACGGCCTGGACATGCGCCGGATCAGGCCCACCAGCAGCAGGAACGGCACCCCGTAGAGCCAGCCGAAGAAGAGCCCGCCAAGGCCGAGCCGCTTCACGAGCGACCCAGGTACGCGGCGGCGCAGACCCCGACGCTGAGCGCCGCGGCGGTGGTGCCGGCGAGCACCGCCGAGGGGACGAGTCGGACGACGAGCGCGGTCACCAGCGCCGTCACGACCAGCAGCCCGAGGAGCACCGGCGTGCCCCACACCAGACCGACGAACACCAGCGACTCGCCCGGCGACAGGCAGCTGAACCAGGCCGCGCAGTCGTCGTGCGGCGCGCTCGGCACGCTCGTCGTGCCCACCGCCGTGGCCGCGATCGCGGTGACGTACCAACCGGTCGCCACCGCCATGCTCCGGCCGTAGCGCCCCCGTGCCCCGTCATGATCCATGCGCCCGATCCTCGCGGACCGCGTCGGCCTGGCGACATCCGTACCGGTACTCAATCTGGCCTTAGCAGCCGGGGACGGGCCGCGCAGGGGTTGGTGAACTTCTGGCATCTTCTGTGAATCCGGCCACCCGACCGAGGCGGAAATGCCTGCGCGATCCGTACGGCGTAGCCTGGGAGTCGTCCTGTCCGTTGTCCATCAATTGGACGCGACGGACACCGCGTGACACACAAACCCGCGTGAAAGAGGCGATTACCGGCCGTGTCGACCCAGCAGACTTCGCAGGAGAACCCACTGGCGGGTTTCGGCCCGAACGAGTGGATCGTCGAGGAGATGTACCAGCGGTACCTCGCCGACCCAACGAGCGTCGATTCGGCCTGGCACGACTTCTTCGCCGACTACCGGCCGGCGCCCGGCGCCGGCACGCCACGCCGGGCTGAGACGTCGGGCAAGCCGGCCGCCGCGCCCGAGCCCGACGGCCAGCCGGAGGCGGCGGCCACGGTCAGCCAGCCCAGCACCCCGGCGAAGCCGGCCGCCGCCGCCAGCAAGCCGGCCGCCGCGCCGTCGGCGCCGGCCAAGGCCGCGCCGGCGAAGGCCACCCCGGAGAAGGCCGCGCCGGCCAAGCCGGCCGCGAAGGCCGCCGCGCCGAGCGCCGACGGCCCGCAGACCACGCCGCTGCGAGGTGTCGCCGCGAAGATCGTCCAGAACATGGACGCCTCGCTGAGCGTGCCCACCGCGACAAGCGTCCGCGCGGTCCCGGCGAAGCTGCTGGTCGACAACCGCATCGTGATCAACAACCACCTCGCCCGAGGGCGCGGTGGCAAGGTCAGCTTCACCCACCTGGTCGGCTACGCGATGGTCCGGGCGCTCGTTCAGCACCCGGAGATGAACAACTCCTTCGCCGAGGCCAACGGCAAGCCGGCAGTGGTCCGCCCGGCGCACGTCAACCTCGGCATCGCGATCGACCTGGCCAAGCCGGACGGCAGCCGCAACCTGGTGGTCCCCTCCATCAAGGGCTGCGAGCAGATGGACTTCCGGCAGTTCTGGCAGGCGTACGAGGACGTGGTCCGGCGGGCGCGGCGCAACGAGCTGACCATGGAGGACTACTCCGGCACCACGATCTCGCTGACCAACCCGGGCGGCATCGGCACGGTGCACTCCATGCCGCGGCTCATGCAGGGGCAGAGCGCGATCATCGGCGTCGGCGCGATGGAATACCCGGCCCCCTACCAGGGCATGTCCGAGGCCACCCTGGCCGAGCTGGCGGTCAGCAAGGTCATCACGCTGACCAGCACGTACGACCACCGGATCATCCAGGGCGCGCAGTCCGGCGAGTTCCTCAAGGTCATGCACGAGCTGATCCTGGGCGAGCACAGCTTCTACGACGAGATCTTCACCTCGCTGCGCATCCCGTACGAGCCGGTGCGCTGGGTGCGCGACGTGGCCGTCAACTCCGAGGGTCAGATCAACAAGACCGCCCGGGTGCACGAGCTGATCCACGCGTACCGCGTGCGCGGTCACCTGATGGCCGACACCGACCCGCTGGAATTCACCATCCGCAAGCACCCCGACCTGGACGTCCTCCAGCACGGGCTGACCCTGTGGGACCTGGACCGGGAGTTCCCGGTCAACGGCTTCGCCGGGCGCCAGCGGATGAAGCTGCGCGAGATCCTCGGCGTGCTGCGCGACTCGTACTGCCGGCGCGTCGGCATCGAGTACATGCACATCCAGGACCCGGAGGAGCGGCGCTGGATCCAGGAGCGGATCGAGCGCAAGTACGAGAAGCCGTCCGCCGACGAGCAGAAGCACGTGCTCAACCGGCTCAACGCCGCCGAGGCGTTCGAGACCTTCCTGCAGACCAAGTACGTGGGCCAGAAGCGCTTCTCGCTCGAAGGTGGCGAGTCGCTGATCCCGCTGCTGGGCGAGGTGCTCGAGTCCTCCGCCGAGAGCGGGCTGGACGAGGTGGTCATCGGCATGGCCCACCGGGGCCGGCTCAACGTGCTGGCCAACATCGTCGGCAAGCCGTACGAGAAGATCTTCTCGGAGTTCGAGGGTCACCTCGACCCGCGCTCGACGCAGGGCTCCGGCGACGTGAAGTACCACCTGGGCCAGAACGGCAAGTTCACCACCCCGGACGGCGAGCACGTCGTCAAGGTGTCCCTGGTGGCGAACCCGTCGCACCTGGAGGCCGTCGACCCCGTGCTGGAGGGCATCGTCCGGGCCAAGCAGGACCGGATCGACCTCAAGCTGGAGGGCTACACCGTGCTGCCGCTGGCGGTGCACGGCGACGCCGCGTTCGCCGGCCAGGGTGTGGTCGCCGAGACGCTCAACCTGTCGCAGCTGCGCGGCTACCGCACCGGCGGCACCGTGCACGTGGTGGTCAACAACCAGGTCGGCTTCACCACCGCCCCGGAGTACAGCCGGTCCAGCCTCTACAGCACCGACGTGGCTCGGATGATCCAGGCGCCGATCTTCCACGTGAACGGCGACGACCCGGAGGCCGTGGTCCGAGTGGCCCGGCTGGCCTTCGAGTACCGGCAGGCGTTCAACAAGGACGTCGTGATCGACATGGTCTGCTACCGCCGGCGCGGCCACAACGAGGGCGACGACCCGTCGATGTCCAACCCTCAGATGTACAAGATCATTGACTCGAAGCGGTCGGTGCGCAAGCTCTACACCGAGGAGCTGATCGGTCGCGGCGACATCACCGTGGAGGACGCGGAGGAGCTGCTGCGCGACTACCAGGCGCAGCTGGAGAAGGTCTTCAAGGCCACCCGGGACGCCGCCGCCACGCCGCGCCAGCTCAACCGTCCCCGCCGCGAGGAGGAGCCGGAGCCGGCGGTCGACACCGCCACCGATGCCGCCGTGGTGAAGGCGGTCGGCGAGGCGCACACCAACCTCCCCGAGGGCTTCACCCCGCACAAGCGGATCCAGCAGCTGCTCGACCGGCGGGCCAAGATGTCCGTCGAGGGCAACATCGACTGGGGCTTCGGCGAGATCATCGCGTTCGGGGCGCTGCTGCACGACGGGGTCACCGTCCGGCTCGCCGGGCAGGACTCGCGGCGCGGCACCTTCGTCCAGCGGCACGCGTCGGTGGTCGACTCCCGCACCGGCGACGACTACCTGCCGCTCAAGTCGCTCACCGGCGACGGCGAGCGGTCCCGGTTCTTCGTGCACGACTCGCTGCTGTCCGAGTACGCGGCGATGGGCTTCGAGTACGGCTACTCGGTGGAGAACGTCAACGCGCTGGTCGCCTGGGAGGCCCAGTTCGGTGACTTCGTCAACGGCGCCCAGTCGGTGATCGACGAGTTCATCTCCTCGGGTGAGGTGAAGTGGGGTCAGCGCTCCGCGGTGACCCTGCTGCTCCCGCACGGCCACGAGGGCCAGGGCCCGGACCACACCTCCGGTCGCCCGGAGCGGTTCCTGCAGATGTGCGCCGAGGACAACATGCGGGTGTCCATCCCGACGACTCCGGCGAACTACTTCCACCTGCTGCGCCGCCAGGCCCTGTCGCCGAAGCGCAAGCCGCTCGTGGTGTTCACGCCGAAGTCGCTGCTGCGGCACAAGCTCTGCGTCTCCTCGGTGGAGGACTTCACCACCGGCACCTTCCAGCCGGTGCTGCGCGACACCGCCGCCCCGGCACCGGAGTCGGTCAAGCGGGTGCTGCTGTGCTCGGGCAAGGTCTACTACGACCTGTTCCAGGCCCGGCAGGAGCGCGGCATCACCGACACGGCGATCATCCGGATCGAGCAGCTGTACCCGCTGCCGGTCGAGGAGATCCGGGCCGCCCTCGCGCAGTACCCGAACGCGGAGGACTTCGCCTGGGTGCAGGAGGAGCCGGCCAACCAGGGCGCCTGGTCGTTCGTCGCGCTCAACCTGCTGGAGCACCTCACCGACGTCCGGCTGCGGCGGATCTCCCGCCCGGCCGCGGCGGCCCCGGCGGTCGGCTCGGCCAAGACCCACGAGGTCGAGCAGACCGCGCTCATCGAGGCGGCACTCCCCCGCCCGTGACCTGATCGCGCCACGCGAGCCGGGGCAGGGCCGTTTCCACGGTCCTGCCCCGGCTCGCGTCGGTCCGTCCGAACCACCGACCCGCCCGGCCCGCGCCGGGCCGAGCACGAGGACGTACGCCGTGTACTTCACCGACCGTGGCATCGAGGAGCTGGTCGAGCGCCGGGGGGACGAGCAGGTGACCCTGGAGTGGCTGGGCGAGCGCCTGCGCGACTTCGTCGACCTGAACCCCGAGTTCGAGACCCCGATCGAGCGCCTGGCCACCTACCTGGCCCGCCTGGACGACCCCGACGAGGACTGAACCGCCCGACGATCGACCTACCGACGGCTGACCGGCGCCGGTCAGCCGGTGCGGGAGGTTGCCGGCTCCAGCCCGGTGCGTCGGAGTTTCTGCCAGCCCAGCCGGCCGCCGGTCAGTGCGGTGACCACTGCCTGGATCATCACCAGGTACATCAACTGCCGGTAGACGAACTGTTGCAGCGGCAGCACCCACAGCACACCCAGCTTCTCCCGGTCCAGCCGGAACGCGACGATCGCGGTGACCATCTGCACGCCGAGCATGACCAGCCAGGCCACCGCCGTGGCGGTCCGGTCGAGGAAGAACAGGCCGTACAGGGCCAGCAGGTCGATCACGGGCGCGAGCAGCGGCAGCAGCACGCCGAAGAGGCTGAGGAAGAACAGGCATCGCCTGGTGAACCGGCCGGAGGCCCCCCTGTCGAACACGGAGCGGCGGTGCTTCCACATCGCCTGCATGGTGCCGTAGCTCCACCGGTAGCGCTGTTTCCACAGCTGCCCCAGGCTCGTCGGCGCCTCGGTCCAGGCGCGGGCCGTCTCCTCGTAGACCACCTTCCAGCCGGCCCGGCCCAGGGCCATGGTGATGTCGGTGTCCTCGGCCAGGGTGTCGTCGGTCATCCCGCCGGCGTAGCGCAGCGCCTGCCGCCGGAAGCCGCCGATCGCGCCGGGCACCGTCGACATGCAGCGCAGCGTCTCGTAGAGACGCCGGTCCAGGTTGAACCCGATGACGTACTCGATGTGCTGCCACTTGGCGATGAGGCTGCGCCGGTTGCCGACCTTGACGTTGCCGGCTACCGCGCCCACCTGCGGGTCGGCGAAGGGCTGCACGAGCCGCCGGACGGAGTCGGGTTCGAAGACGGTGTCGCCGTCGACCATCACGATCAGGTCGTGGCGGGCCAGCGCCACGCCGGTGTTCAATGCGCTGGGCTTGCCGCCGTTGGGCTTGCGGACCACCCGGACGTTGGGCAGGCCGAGCGCGTCGACGATGTCGGCGGTCCCGTCGGTGGAGCCGTCGTCGACGACCACCACCTCGATCCCGCCGGGATGGTCGCCGGTGGCGAGTGACCGCACCGCTGCCGCGATCCCCTCCCTCTCGTTGTAGGCGGGAACGACCACCGACACCGGCGCGGTGACAGGTGGCCCCCACGTCCAGTCCTTGGCCCGCCGGCGGCGGGCGTGCCGCCCGGCGAGCAGGAACAGCACCGTGGTGCGCCCCACCGTGAGCACGCCGACGAGCACGAAAAGGATCCCGAACACGCTCAGCAGGCGGTCGGCACCCTGGACGGCCCAGACCAGCATCCGGCCGCGCCAGCGGTCCCCCGCGGTGGCCGCCAGGCCGGAGTCCACCCGGTGGTCGGCGCCGGCGGCGGCGAAGGCGAGGTTCAGCCCCTCGGTCGCGGTGACGAACCGGTATCCGCGTTCCTTCATCATCGGAATGAACCGGTCGAGGGCTGCCACGGTCTGCGCCCGGTCACCGCCGGCGTCGTGCCAGAGGGTGATGGCGCCCGAGGTTCCCTCCGGGGCCGCATTCTCGATGATCTTGTTTACGCCGGGCAGCGCCCAGTCCTGACTGTCGGTGTCGTTGAGCACCGTCAGGTAGCCCAGGTCGCCGGCGGCGGTCAGCACCGGCCAGTCCTCGTTGTCGATGGCGTCGGCGTGTGAGGAGTACGGGTACCGGACCAGCGAGGTCCGCACGCCGGTGACGGCGGCCAGGGCGAGCTGCGTCTGGGCGTACTCCAGGTCCCGCCGCCAGCCGGGCAGCTCGGTGAGGTCCGGGTGGGTGAACGTGTGGACGCCGAGTTCGTGGCCGCCACCGACCAGGCTCCGGGCCACGTCGGGGTGTCGGGAGACCTGCGAACCCAGCACGAAGAAGGTGCCCTTGACCTGGTGGGCGTCGAGGACGCGCAGCACCTCGGGGGTCCAGACCGGGTCGGGGCCGTCGTCGAAGGTGAGCGCGATGGTCCGCTCCGGCAGCCGGTAGGAACGGACCTGTTCGCTGTTGGCGCTGATGATCGGACCCCCGGTGACCACCGAGGTGGGGACCTCGCGTTGCCCTCGGCCGCTGTGCTGGTGGTCGGGGGTGAAGGACGCGTTGGCGTACGCGTGGACGACGAGCACGCCGGCCAGCACCGCCAGCAACACGCCCAGCAGGATCCAGCGCGGCGGCGGTACGGCCCGACGTTGGCGGGCTCCCGTGCTCGTCGTCTCAGTCATCGGCGGGTGAGCCGTCGGGCTCGTCGAGCGTCTCGTCCGGTGGCGTCGGCGGGTCCTCGGTCGACGGCGGGACGGCTGGTGTCGGGGCCGACGGAGCAGTCGGCGTGGGTGTGGGCGCGGGGGCGGGCGGGGCCGGCGCTCGGGCGGGACCGCCGCTCGGCGAGCCGGTGACGCCCGGCGAGCGGCGGGGGGCGACCGGGCGGGTAGCCGCCGGGGCGGCGCTGGGGGTCACCGGGGCCGCCGACGTACGGGGGACGGCCGTTGACGGCTCGGGAACTACCGTGATCGCCTCGGCCTGCGGCGACCGGGGCCGTTCGGGCTGCTCGGCCTCGTCCACGAAGGGGAGCACCGTGTGCGGCTCCACCATGCCGCCCGCGAAGCTGACAGCCACCAGCCCGGTGTAGAGCAGACCCAACAGACCGACGGCGTACGCGAGCCAGCGCAGGCGGGAGCGACGTCGGCCGCTGGGATCGACGAACACCGGCGGTGGTTGGGGTACGGCGGCGATCAGCGCGGTGGGGGCGTCGGAGCGGCCGATCACCATTGTCGATTCGTCGACAGGCGCGGCCGGTGGGGTCGGAGCGTCACCGGGCACGCCTGCGGGCGTCGACCTCCGGGTCGACGTATCTTCGCTGCTCAGGCGCCGGGCGGTCATGGGAAGCGAGTGTAGGCGTGAATCTTTTTCGGTTCTTGCGACGCCTGACAGGTGAGACGCCTACCGCACCGCCGACCGAGCGCCTGCTACCTGCCTGGCCCCGCCGGAACGACGCCGACGCCTGGGCCGCAGGCCGCAGGCCGCCTCAGCTTCCGGTGAAAGCCTTGATCAACGTGTCAGGTGTGCCGTCGCCAAGCATGTCCTGAAGGTCGGGGGCCTCGGCGTTGGCCGTGGCACTTCGCACGGACATGGCCTGCTCGTACGCGGTGAGCGCGGTCTCGATGTCGTCGGGGTGCGCGGCGATGGCCGTGCCGAGGTCGGCGCCGTCGAGAAGGGCCAGGTTGGCGCCTTCGCCGTTGGGTGCCGCCAGGTGCGCGGCGTCGCCGAGCAGGGTCACTCCGGGCCTCCGGTCCCACCGGTGTCCGGCGGGCAGGGTGAAGATGTGGCGCAGGACCGGCGGGGTCTCGCCGTCGGTGACCAGGGCGGTGAGCTCCGGCGCCCAGCCGTCGAACTCCCGCACGATCCGCGCGATGGCCGCGTCGGGGTCGGCGAAGTCGATGGCGGCGAACCAGTCCTGCGGCCTGGCGAGCATCACCCAGGTGTGGAGGTTCCCGTCGCGCTCCCGATGGGCCAGGATCCCCCTGCCCGGCTCCAGCACCATCATCGCTCCGCTGCCGACGGTTTCCGCGCTGGTCGGGTGCCGGGTGTCGCCGTCGAACAGGTGGGTCTCGATGAATGAGAAGCCGGTGTACCCGGGTGTGGCCTCGGAGAGCAGCGGTCGGACCCGGGACCAGGCGCCGTCCGCGCCGACCAGCAGGCTCGTGACGACTGCGGTGTCGTTGGTGAAGGCCACTTCGTGGCGGCCCTCGCCGAGGGCGCGCACGCCGCTGACCTTGTGACCCCACCGGACGGTGCCGGCCGGGAGTGAGTCGAGCAGCATCTGCCGCAGTTCGCCGCGCTGCACCTCCGGGCTGCCACCGGTGCCGTCGTCGGGCACGTCGAGCAGGACGTTCCGGTGCCGGTCCAACAGGCGCATCGCCTGACGCCCCTCGAGGACGAGCTTGCGGAACTCCTCGGTCAGGCCAGCCGTCTCCAACGCGGGCTGGCCGTTGTAGTCGCGGATGTCGAGCAGTCCGCCCTGCGTACGCGTCGCCGAGGACGCCTCCGCCTCGTACACGGTGGACGGGATGCCGTGCACGTGCAGCACGCGGGCCAGCAGCAGGCCGCCCAGGCCGGCTCCGATGATCGTGACCGGTGTCGTCATGGTGGTCCCCCAGGTCTACAGGACGAGCCGTTTTGGATCGCCGCTCCAACGAACGCTAGCACGGCTTTGGAGCAACAATCCAACCGTGCGACACTGGGCTCATGGCACAGCGAACCGCTCACGGATCCGGGCCGACCCCGCGCCGCACGGACAGCCTGTCCAGGGACCTGATCATTCGGACCGCCACCGAGATCCTGGACGGCGGCGGCGAGAGCGCTCTGACGCTGCGTGCGCTCACGGTGCGCCTGAAGACCGGATACGGCGCGATCTACCACCACGTCGCGGACAAGAACGACCTGCTCGCGGCGGCCACCGACGACGTCATCACCGGTGTGCTGTCCCGCACGGCCACCACCGGCGGTCCTCGCGAGACCCTGCGCCTGCTCGCCCTGGGCCTGTTCGACGCGATCGACGCCCACCCCTGGGTCGGTGCGGAACTCTCCCGGCAACCGTGGCGCCCCGCGCTGCTGGACTTCTACGAGAGCATCGGCAGGCTGCTGGACGCGCTCGCCGTGCCCGAGGGAGCGCGCTTCGACGCGGCCGGGACGCTCGTGAACTACGTCCTCGGTGTCGCCGTCCAGAACGCCGCAAACGCCCGGCACCTCAGCGGCGGCGGCACGGACCGCGGGACGTTCCTGGACACCACCGCCGCGAAGTGGGCGCAACTGGACCCCGCCAGGTACCCGTTCGTGCACGCGACAGTGACGCAGCTGCGCGATCATGACGACCGTGAGCAGTTCCTGGCCGGCATCGACATCTTCCTGACCGGCATCGCGGCCCTGCGCCCCGCGTGACCCACCTGCCGGAAGCGGCCGGCGGGGCCCGGGACGGAGGGCCGTAGGGCCCGGGTGGGGAGACTCGCGATCTTCTAGGGTGGGGGCTGTGGCTCGCAGCGTGTATCTGACCAGCGTCGGTTCGGGCGGAGGCAAGTCGACGATCGCCCTCGGGCTGGCCGAGTTGCTGTCCCGCCAGGTCGGGCGGATCGGCGTGTTCCGACCGCTGGTGGCCGACACCGGCCCGGACCCGATCCTCGCGCTGCTGAGCGAGCGGTACCGGGTCGAGGTGCCGCTCGCCGACCTGGCCGGCTCCACGTACGCCGAGGCGGCCCGGCTGGTCGCCGACGGCCGACGGGAAGAGCTGATCTCCGCTGTCGTCCAGCGGTACCGGGCGGTGGAGCGGCAGTGCCCGGCGGTCGTCGTGGTGGGCAGTGACTTCGACGAGCCGGGCGACCCTGCGCACCCCCGCGAGCTGGCCTTCAACGCCCGACTGGCCACCGAGTTCGGCAGCGTGGTGGTGCCGGTGGTCGACGGCTACGAGCAGGAGCCGGCGGCCGTCGCGGCGGCCATGCGCGGGGCGTACCACGATGTGGCCGACCTGGGCGCGACGGTGCTCGCGGTGATCGCCAACCGGGTGTCCGAGCCGATGACGCTGCCGGAGCTGCCCGTGCCGGCGTACGCCATCCCGGAGGTGCCGAGCGTGTCGGCGCCGACGGTGGCCGAGGTGGCGGCGGCGCTCGGCGCCACCCTGCTGGCCGGCGACGACGCGGCGCTCGGCCGGGACGTGCTGGACTACGTGGTCGGGGCGGCACACGTGCCGACACTGCTGGGCCACCTCACCGAGGGCGCTCTGGTGATCACCCCCGGGGACCGGGCCGACCTGCTCGTCGCGGCCAGCGCGGCACACGTGGCCGGGCAGGTGTCGGTGGCCGGGCTCGTGCTCACCCTCGGCGAGCAACCCGACCCCCGGGTGATGCGGCTGGTGGAGGGCCTGAACACCGGCCTGGCCGTGCTCTCCGTCGGCAGCGACAGCTACGACACGGTCGAGGCGTCCAGCCGGATCGAGGGGCGGCCCAGCGTGGCCAACCCGCGCAAGGTGGAGGCCGCGCTGGGCGCGTTCGAGCGCTGCGTGGACACCGACGACCTGGCCCGCCGGCTGCGGGTCAGCCGGTCGACGCGGGTCACCCCGCTGATGTTCGAGAACGAGCTGATCGACCGGGCCCGCTCCAGGCCCCGGCACCTGGTGCTGCCCGAGGGCGCCGAGGAGCGCATCCTGCGGGCGGCGGAGATCCTGCTGCGCCGGGGCGTCGCCGAGCTGACCCTGCTCGGGCGGCCGGACGACATCGCCAGGCGCACCCGCGAGCTGGGCATCGACCTCGGCGACGCGCGGTTGGTCGACCCGGCCACCAGCGGGTGGCGCGACGAGTTCACCGCCGAGTACGCGCGGCTGCGCGCCCACCGGGGCGTCACCGCCGAGCTGGCGCACGACATCGTGGCCCAGCCCAACTACTTCGGGACGCTCATGGTGGCGGCCGGGTACGCCGACGGCATGGTCTCGGGCGCCACGCACACCACCGCCGCGACCATCCTGCCCGCGTTCGAGATCATCCGTACCGTGCCGGAGGTCTCGGTGGCCTCCAGCGTCTTCTTCATGCTGCTCGCCGACCGGGTGCTGGTCTACGGAGACTGTGCCGTCAACCGCGACCCGGACGCCGCCCAGCTCGCCGACATCGCGATCTCGTCGGCCGACACCGCCGCCCGCTTCGGCATCGAACCCCGGATCGCCATGCTGTCGTACTCCACCGGCAGCTCCGGTGCGGGCGCGGACGTGGAGAAGGTCGCCGCGGCCACCGCGCTGGTCCGGGAGCGTCGGCCCGACCTGCTGGTCGAGGGGCCGATCCAGTACGACGCGGCAATCGACCCCGCAGTGGCCGCGACGAAGCTGCCCGACAGCCCGGTCGCCGGCCAGGCCACGGTCTTCATCTTCCCGGACCTCAACACGGGCAACAACACGTACAAGGCGGTGCAACGCTCGGCCGGGGCGGTCGCCGTCGGCCCGGTCATGCAGGGCCTGCGCCGGCCGGTGAACGACCTGTCCCGGGGCGCGACAGTGCCGGACATCGTCAACACGGTGGCGATCACCGCCATCCAGGCGGCCGCCGAGGAGGCGTCATGAGTCGGGTACTGGTGCTCAACTGCGGGTCGTCGTCGGTGAAGTGGCGGCACTACGACGGGGACCGGACCGTCGACCAGGGCACCGTCGAGCGGGTCGGTGAGCCCGGCGGCGGCCCGGCGGACCACGCCAGCGCCGTCCGGCAGATCCTGGCCGGACTGGACCTGACCGGACTGGCGGCGGTCGGGCACCGGGTGGTGCACGGCGGCCGGAAGTTCACCACCCCGGTCCTCATCGACGACGCGGTGCTGGCCGCGATCAAGGATCTGGTACCGCTGGCCCCGCTGCACAACCCGGCCAACCTGGCCGGCATCGAGGTGGCCCGCGCGGCGCTGCCGGACGTCCCGCAGGTCGCCGTCTTCGACACGGCGTTCCACCACACCCTGCCCGAGGCCGCCGCGACCTACGCGATCGACCTGGACACCGCCCAGCGGTACGGCATCCGCAGGTACGGCTTCCACGGCACCTCGCACGCGTACGTCTCCCGGCGTACCGCCGAACTGCTGGGCCGCCCGTACGAGCAGCTCAACACCATCACCCTGCACCTGGGCAACGGGGCCAGCGCCTGCGCGGTCGCGAACGGCCGCAGCGTCGCCACCTCGATGGGGATGTCACCCCTGCAGGGGCTGGTGATGGGCACCCGCAGCGGCGACCTCGACCCGACAGTCATCTTCCACCTGCGGCGGGAGGGCGGGATGTCGGTCGACGACATCGACGACCTGCTCAACCACCGCAGCGGGCTGCTCGGGCTGACCGGCGTCAACGACATGCGCGAGGTGCTCCAGCGCCGGGCGGCCGGGGATCCGGCCGCCGCGCTGGCCTTCGACGTGTACTGCCGGCGGATCACCGGGTACGTCGGCGCGTACTACGCGCTGCTCGGCCACGTGGACGCGATCGCGTTCACCGCCGGCGTAGGCGAGCACGCCGCGCCCGTCCGGGCCGCCGCGCTGGCCGGACTGGCCCGGCTCGGCATCACCGTCGACGAGGCGCGCAACAACGGCGACGGCGACCGGCTGATCTCGCCGGACGACGCCGAGGTGAGCGTCTGTGTCATCCGTACCGATGAGGAACGGGAGATCGCCCGGCAGACCCGGGACGTGGTCGGGGCGCACTGACGTCGCCCCGACCACGTGGAGTCGGGCCCGCTCAGCGCATCGCCGCGCGCCGGCTCAGCGCATCGCCAGCCAGGCGACGAGGGCCACCAGCAGCACGACGACGACCGCCGCACCGACGATGAGCGGCAGGCGGGACGGCGCGTCGGCCGGACCGGCGGCCTCCGGCGTCTGGGTGAAGGCGCGGAACGCCTCGGTGTTGCCGCTGGGGTCGGTGTAGTTCTCAGCCATGTCGGTGACCCTAGCGAAGCCGGTCGCGGAGCACCGCCCCCGTCTGTGCCGTCCCACCGGGTCGAGCCGGCCGGCGGAGGCGACCCGACCGGGTGGCGGCCAGAGCCGGGCCGGACGGCGGGGCCGCTGGACATGTCCGGGCACCTACGGTGAAACGGTGGGGGTTCGACGGCTGGTCGCCGTACTGGTGACGGCGCTGCTGGCCGGTTGTGCGCCGGCAACCGCCGTGGCGGGTGGGTCCGCCGGGCCGCCGTCCGCGCGCCGGGCGCCCGAGGGGTCGTACGTCGTCGGCGTGCGTACGCTCACCCTCGATCCGCGCTCGGCGCGTCCCCTGCCGGTGACCATCTGGTATCCGGCCGGCACCGACGGGGTGGCCGCCGGGCGGTTCCCGGTGGTGATCTACAGCCACGGTCTGCACAGCCGACCCGAGCTGCACGCCGGGCTGACCACCCGCTGGGCGGCGGCCGGTTTCGTGGTGGCCGCGCCCGCGTACCCGCACACCCGTGCGGGTGCCGCGCACTTCACCCGGGCCGACGTGCGCAACCAGCCCGCCGACGGTTGGCGGCTGATCCGGCACCTGGGCCGCCTCGACGGCGACCCGGCTGATCCGCTCGCCGGCCACCTGGACCTCACGTCGATCGCCGCCGCCGGTCACTCGGCGGGCGGCTTCACCACCTCCGGCATGTTCACCGAGGGCCACCCGGCCCGGCTGCGCGGGGGCATCGTGATCGCCGGCGGCGGGCTGCCGGGCAGCTTCGCCGGACCGACCGCACCGGTGCTCTTCGTGCACGGCACGGCCGACCCGGTGGTGCCGGTGACGGTGGGCCGGGCGGCGTACGCGCGTACCCCGGGACCTGCGGTGTTCGTCAGCGTGCTCGGCCAGGACCATGGCGCGTACCTCACGCCGGGCAACCCCGGATTCGCCGCCGTTCTCGCCACCACCACCGACTTCCTACGCTGGACCCTCTACGGCGACCGGACCGCCGGCGCCCGCCTGCCCGCCGACGCGCGCACGCCCGGCACCCGCTACGAGTCCCGCCCGGCCTAGGGTCTTCGCCCGGGTGTCACGGCGGTGCCCCCGGCTAGAGTGCCCGGGTGGACGACCTCGCGCGCCGCCAGTTGGCGAGCATCGCCGACGTGGTCGAGGTGGCCGGGTCGGCCGGCATCGCGGTGTGGTTGCGGGGCGGCTGGGCGATGGACTTCCAGCTCGGCGAGGTGTCCCGACCGCACGTCGACGTCGACTGGTACTGCTGGCGCGAGGACGCGGCCCAGCTGGCCGCCCTGCTGCTGGCCCGGGGCTGGCGCCCCGATCCCCGGATGCCTGTGGAGTTGCAGCTCGACCTGTTCGCCGACGACGTGGAGGTGAGCGTCGCGTACCTGGGTCGGGACGACGCCGGTCGCCCGACGGTGGGCGCCGGGTCCTGGGCCGGCACACCACTGCCGGCCGGGATGCTGGACGCGCCATCCGGCCGGATCGGCCCGTTGACCGTGCCGACGATCTCGGTGCCGGCGCAGATCGAGTTCAAGCAGATGTACCCGGTGTGGATGCCGGAGCGGCCTCGCCGTCCGAAGGACGCGGACGACCTGGCTCGACTGCGGGCCGCGCCTCGTCGAGCAGGTCCTCGTACACCCCGACCTTGAAGCCGATCAGGTCCAGGCACTGGGTGAGCCTGCCGATCTGGCCGGTGACGCGCTCCTGGTGCTCGCGCATCAGGGCGAGACGTTCCTCCTCGTTGCCGGCACCCTCCCGGACGAGGTTGGCGTACCGGCGCAGCGCGGGCAACGGCATGCCCGAGGTACGGAGAATGATGCAGACGGTCAGCCAGTCGACGTCGTCCTGGCTGTAGACGCGACGCCCGCCGGGCCCACGGCGTACCGGATCGACGAAGACGCCCTCCTGCTCGTAGAAGCGCAGGGCGTGCACGCTCAAGCCGGTGCGTTCGGCGACCTGCCCGATGCTCAGACTCACGATGTCCTCGGCCATGCCGAGCAGGGTAACGAGGCTTGACCTAGAGCCGACTCCAGCTCCTAGGGTCCCCCGTGATCGTCACGACATCGCCAGAGGAGCATCGGCATGCGCTATCGCACACTCGGCGGGACCGGCATCGAGGTGAGCACCCACTGCCTCGGAACCATGATGTTCGGTGCCGTCGGAAACCCGGACCACGACGACTGCGTCCGCATCGTCCACGCGGCCCTGGACCAGGGCATCAACTGCGTCGACACCGCCGACATGTACGGCCAGGGTGAGTCCGAGCAGATCGTGGGCAAGGCGCTGCGGGGGCGCCGGGACGACGTCGTCCTCGCCACCAAGGTGCACTTTCCGATGGGTGCGGGACCCAACCAGGGTGGCAACTCGCGGCGCTGGATCCTCAAGGCCGTCGAAGGGAGCCTGCGGCGTCTGGGCACCGACTGGATCGACCTCTACCAGGTCCACCGCCCCGACCCCGCTACCGACATCGAGGAGACGCTCTCGGTGCTCACCGACCTCGTCCGCGACGGAAAGATCCGCGCCTTCGGGTGCTCGACGTTCCCCGCCGAGGAGATCGTCGAGGCGCACCAGGTCTCCGAGCGTCGCGGCCTCGGCCGGCTGCGCACCGAGCAGCCGCCGTACTCGATCCTGGCCCGTGGGGTCGAGGCGTCGACCCTGCCGGTCTGCCAGCGCTACGGCATGGGGGTCCTGGTCTGGAGCCCGCTCGCCTTCGGGTTCCTCAGCGGGAAGTACCGCAGGGACCGGCCCGTCGACCTGTCGACCGGGCGTGCCGTGCTCCGGCCGGCGCAGTTCGATCCCACGCTCGCCGAGAACGCCGCCAAGCTCGACATCGTCGAGCAGCTCGTCGACCTCGCGGCGGGCATCGGCTGCACGCTCCCGCAGCTCGCCATCGCCTTCACGGTGGCCCATCCGGCGGTCACCTCGGCGATCATCGGACCGCGGACCATGGCGCACCTGGAGGACCTGCTCAAGGGCGCCACGCTCACCCTGGACGACGCGACCCTCGACCGGATCGACGAGATCGTGCCGCCCGGAACCAACCGGTACGACCCCAACGCCGCCTTCCCGCCGCGCTCCCTGACCGACACCGCCCGGCGGCGACGCCCGCTCCCCGAACGCGCCGCGGCCTGAACGACCGGTCACGCCCGGTCCGGGCAGCCGGTCACGGCGTGGGCACCGCGCGTCGAACCGCGCCGAGCCGGCCGGCGCGGCAGGGCACAATTGGCTTCATGTCGCGTCGCGTCACCCCCACGCTGCTGGCCAGCGCCCTGCTCATGGCCGGCCTGGTCGGCTGCTCCGCCGACGCCCGCAAGACCGAGGGCTGGCAGGCGCCCGCCGAGCCACCGCCCGCCGCCGCCACGCCGACGCCGCAGGTACCCTCCGGGACCGCCCCGAAGAGCGCCTTCGGCGTCGGCGTACGCCAGCTCAAGCTGAACCGGGACGGCCGTGCGCTGCCGACGACGATCTGGTATCCGGCGGCCGGGAAGGCCGGCGGCGCGGTCAAGCGGTCCGCTGCGGCGGCGCAGGGCCGGTTTCCGGTGGTGATGTTCAGCCACGGTCTTACCGGGCTGCCGGAGGACTACGCCACCCTGCTGACCCGCTGGGCGGCGGCGGGCTTCGTGGTGGCCGCGCCGACCTTCCCGCACACCTCCAAGGGCGCCGACGGCAACATCCTCGACGTGCTCAACCAGCCGGCCGACGTGTCGTACGCCCTGACCCAGGTGCTGGCGCTCGACGGCAAGGCCGGCGACGGGCTGCGCGGCCGGTTGGCCACCGACCGGGTCGGCGCGGCCGGGCACTCGGCCGGCGGGGTGACCACCATCGGCCTCTTCACCGCCAGCCGGGACGAGCGGCTGGACGCCGGGGTGGTCTTCGCCGGTACGGCAGTCGGCGTGGGTACGGCGTTCGCGGGCGCGACCGCGCCGCAGCTGTTCGTGCACGGCGAGCTGGACGAGGTGGTCGACTACGCGGCGGGCAAGGCGGCGTACGACAAGGTGCCCTGGCCGAAGGCGATGCTCAGCCTGCCCAAGGGCGACCACGGGCGGGCGCTGCTCGGCGACGCCAAGACGTTGCGGGTCGTCTCGGACACGTCCGTCGAGTTCCTGCGCTGGTCGCTGTACGGCGACGCGGAGGCCAAGAAGCGCATCTCCACCGACGCGACGCGCAACGACATCGCCACCTTCGACAACCACCTCTAACCCACGCCCCCACCCCCTCCCCCCTCCGCGATCTTGCACTTACTGTCGGGGCATAACGGGATATTTTCCGTGAATCGTCGACAGAAAGTGCAAGATCGCGAGAGGGAAGCGGGGTCAGGCGGTGTGATCGATGACGATCTTGCCGAAGGCGTCGCCGGAGTGCAGGCGGGCGAAGGCGTCCTCGACCCGGCTGAACGGGACCACGGCGTCGATCACCGGACGGACCTCGTTCTCGGCGCAGAACGCCAGCAGCTCGTACAGCTCCCCCGGCGTGCCCATCGAGGTGCCCAGGATCTCCAGCTGCATGGCGAAGACCCGGCGCAGGTTGACCGACGGCTGGTGGCCGGCCGTGGCGCCGGAGACCACGATCCGGGCCATCGGCGCGGCCGACTTCAACGAGTGGTCGAACGTCGCCGCGCCCACCGTCTCGATCACCACGTCGACCCGCTCCGGCAGCCGGGCACCGGACTCCAGGGCGGTCGCCCCGAGGGCGGTGATCCGCTCCCGCTTGGCGGCGTCCCGGCTGGTCGCGTACACCCGCTTGCCCATCGCGAGGGCGAGCGCGACGGCCGCGGTCGCGACGCCGCCGCCGGCGCCCTGCACCAGCACGCTGTCGGCGTCCGCGACGCGGCCCTTGGTGGTCAGCATCCGCCACGCGGTCAGCCAGGCCGTGGGCAGGCACGCCGCGTCGGTCGCCGCCATGCCGTCGGGCAGGGGGATCAGGTTCGACCGGGGTACGGCGACCCGCTCGGCGAGCGTCCCGGCGAAGTGCTCGGACAGGATGGAGACCCCGCGCGGGTCACCCGGCGTGACGACGACCGGGTAGACGACCATCTCGTTGCCGTGCTCGTCCACGCCGACCGCGTCGCAGCCGAGGATCATCGGCAGCTGGGCGTCGGTGAGGCCGACCCCGCGCAGCGACCAGAGGTCGTGGTGGTTGAGCGAGGTGGCCCGCACCTGCACGGTCACCCAGTCGTCCTCCGGGTGGGTCGGCTCGGGCCGCTCACCGACGGTGAGGGCGGCGAGCGGATCGGCATCGTCGAGGCGGGAGGCGAAGGCGGCACGCATGATCGGCACGGTAACAAGCTGAGCGCCCGTTAAGAAGGGGCCCGCCGCCGGGCCACGCCGTCACGCGTACCCCGGGCCACCGCGCCGCGCCTGGCGGCGGGGCTCCTGCCGTCGCGCCTACCGCCGCGCCACGCCGGCGGGCCGCGCTGTCGCGTTCACCGGCGGGCTACTCCGTCGCGGCGGGCCGCTTCGGCGACGGCCTCGGCGACGGCCGGGGCGACCCGCGGGTCGAGCGGCGACGGGACTATCGCGTCGGCGGTCAGCGACTCGGCCACCACGCCGGCGATGGCGTCGGCGGCGGCGACCTTCATCCCCTCGGTGATCCGGGTGGCCCGCGCATCCAGCGCGCCCCGGAACACGCCGGGGAACGCCAGCACGTTGTTGATCTGGTTGGGATAGTCGCTGCGGCCGGTCGCGACCACCGCGACGTGCCGGGCGGCCACCTCGGGGTGCACCTCAGGAGTCGGGTTGGCCAGGGCGAACACGATCCCGCCCGGGGCCATCTGAGCGACGGCCGCCTCGGGGATCTGCCCGCCGGAGACCCCGATCAGCACGTCCGCGTCGCGCAGCGCCTCGGTGATGTCGCCCTGGCGGCCGTCGGCGTTGGTGCTCGCCGCCAGCTCGGCCTTGGTGCCCGTCAGCTCGTCGCGGTGCCGGCCGATGATCCCCTTGGAGTCGCACACGACCACCTGGTCGGGGTTGACCCCACCGGCGACAAGCATCTTCGTCACGGCCACGCCGGCCGCGCCCGCGCCGCTCACCGCGACCCGCAGGTCACCGAGCTTGCGGTTGAGCAGGGTGGCGGCGTTGCGCAGCGCGGCGAGCACCACGATGGCGGTGCCGTGCTGGTCGTCGTGGAAGACCGGGATGTCCAGCGCCTCGTCGAGTCGCCGCTCCACCTCGAAGCAGCGCGGCGCGCTGATGTCCTCCAGGTTGATGCCGCCGAACGACGGGGCCAGCGCCCGCACCACCGCGACGATCTCGTCCACGTCCTGGGTGTCCAGGCAGACCGGCACCGCGTCCACCCCCGCGAACTGCTTGAACAGCACCGCCTTGCCCTCCATCACCGGCAGCGCGGCGCGCGGCCCGATGTTGCCGAGCCCGAGCACCGCCGAGCCGTCGGTCACGACGGCCACGGCGTGCGACGCCCAGGTGTAGTCGTCGGCCAGGTCGGGGTCGGCGGCGATCGCCTCACACACCCGGGCGACACCCGGGGTGTACGCGAGGGAGAGGTCCTCGCGGCTGGTGAGCGGGACCGTCGAGGCGACGGCCATCTTGCCGCCGCGGTGCAGTTGGAAGACGGGATCAGCAGGGTCCACGGAGGACGAAGACATGGCGGTGACTCCAGGATCTGTCGAGCAGACGGGGCGGCCGGGCCCGGCCGCGAGGTGGGCGGCGAGCGGTGGCACGCGGTGCGGGGGGTCACCCGGGCACTTTCCGAGCATAGTGTCGGCACTGCCCCTCGGATGTGAGCAGGGTCATAACGGCCGACGGGGCACCCGTCCGGGGCGGGGCCAGTAGCGGAACACCACCCTCGCGCGCACGTCCGCCACCCCGTACGCACGGGAGTCGTCGGTGACCAGATCGTTGTCGCCGCGCAGCCACCAGCCGCCGTCCTGCGGCCGTACCGCCCGCTTCACGACCAGCAGCTCGGGACGCGTGCGGAACACGGCGACCACCACGTCACCGGGCCGGATCGGGCGCCCGCCCGAGCGGACCAGCACCGCGTCGCCGTGCCGCAGCGTCGGCGCCATGGACGGGCCGGTCACCGAAACGGGCGTCAGCGGCCCGCGCAGGTGCGGCGTCTCCGCCGGGTGATCGGCTCGCACTGGTTTCACCTCCACCCGGTTCGGGGAGCCTTCCCAGGAGTAATGTCGCCTTTGATCATCGCAAACTTCCCATGGAGGATCCCGATGCGACTTCCGCGCATCCTTGCGCCCCGCGTCACCGCGAGCGCTCACTGCGACCTGCCGTGCGGCGTCTACGACCCGGCCCAGGCCCGGATCGAGGCCGAGTCGGTCAAAATGATCTGCGAGAAGTACCAGGCGAACACCGACCCGGAGTTCCGTACCCGGGCGGTCATCATCAAGGAGCAGCGCGCCGAGCTGGTCAAGCACCACCTGTGGGTGCTCTGGACCGACTACTTCAAGGCGCCGCACTTCGAGAAGTACCCGAACCTGCACACCCTGTTCAACGAGGCCACCAAGCTCGCCGGCGCCGGTGGCGTCAAGGGCAGCCTCGACCCGGCCACCGCCGACAAGCTCCTCGCGAAGATCGACGAGATCGCCAAGATCTTCTGGGAGACCAAGAAGGCGTGACCGACCCGGTCATCCCGACGATCCGGCCGGTACGTCCCGAGGACGTGCCGGCCGTCGTCGCCATGGTGCACGAGCTGGCGGAGTACGAACGCGCTCCCGACCAGTGCCACCTCACCACCGAGCAGCTCACCTCGGCGCTGTTCGCGACTACTCCAGGTCGAGGCGCGGCGTCAGACGCGCCGAACTGGAGTAGTCGTACGACCGCTCCGGCGCTCTTCGGCCACGTCGCGGTCGACGAGCGCGACCGGCCGATCGGCTTCGCCCTGTGGTTTCTCAACTTCTCCACCTGGGCCGGCGTGCACGGCATCTACCTGGAGGATCTCTACGTCTCGCCGGCCGCCCGGGGCACCGGCGCGGGCCGGCTGCTGCTCGCCACGCTTGCCGACATCTGCGTACGACGGGGTTACCGGCGGCTGGAGTGGTGGATGATCGAGTGGAATCCGGCTGCCGGTTTCTACGCCTCGATCGGCGCCGAGCAGATGAGCGAGTGGGTCCCCTACCGGCTCAGCGGTGACGCGTTGCGCGACCTCGCCGCTCAGGCGGAGGCCACCGACACGCGCCCGAACGACTGACCGGGTAGAGTCCCCGACCGGGGGGATGAGGCGTGACTCAACTGACCGGCCAGCCAGCGACCGACGACGACGTGGTGCACCTCACGGTGCCCGCCGACGGCGGCTATCTCGGCGTGCTCCGCACCGCCACCGCCGGTCTCGCGGCCCGGTTGCAGTTCGCGCTCGACGAGATCGAGGATCTGCGGATCGCTGTCGACGAGGCGTGCGCCATGCTGCTCGCCATCGCCACCCGCGACGCCGAGTTGGAGTGCCGGTTCTCGGTCACCAACGACGCGCTGACCGTCGAGGTGACCGTGCCGACCGTGCGCGGGGCGACGCTGCCCGCCGAGTCGTCCTTCGCCTGGAAGGTGCTCACCGCCCTGACCACGTCGGCGTCCGCCGGTGCCTCCGACGGCCGGGCGACGATCTCGTTGCTCACCCGCCGCTCCGGCGGCTACTGACCGACACGCCCCGCCGGCCCCGCCCGGCCGGGGCCGCGGGCGAACCCGTTGCCCTGCGGCCGTGCGGCGGGGTCACTCGAAGCCGAGGGCCTTCGTGGTGGGCGGGCTGACGAGCAGCCAGCCGACGCCCAGGCCGAGCGCCATCAGCGGTACGCCCAGCCAGCCCAGCCCGGCCTGGATCATGAACCAGCCGATCGGCAGCAGCATGAGCTGAAGGACGATCGCGGGGGCCCGCGCGCCGGCCTGTCGGCGCAGCAGCGCGCGGCCCAGCGCCCAGAGCGCGACGGCCGCCCCGACGGCGAACGCGGTCACCAGCAACGCCGACGCCAGGTCGGTGGTGGTGGCGGTGAGGTCGGCCCAGACCAGCCAGACCGCGATCAGCCCGACGGCGACCGCCTCCGCCCAGAGCAGCCGCACCGCCCAGCGGAGTGTGACGGGAACCGGGGCCGAGTCGATGGTCACGCGCGCCACGATACCCGGGCTACCGAGAGGTACAGTGCCGCCCATGCGGGCCGTCCTGGTGGTCAATCCGAAGGCCACCACCACCAGCGAACGCAGCCGGGACGTGCTTGTCCGGGCGCTGCGCAGCGAAGTCGACCTCAGTGTGCGCTACACCCGTCGCCGGGGGCACGCCATGGCGCTGGCCCGGGAGGCCGCCACCGAGGGGGTCGACCTCGTCGTCACCCTGGGTGGCGACGGCACGGTGAACGAGGTGGTGAACGGCCTGATGTCGGCCGAACCGCCGGCCGGCGCCGAGGGCGCGTCGAATGCGGAGCGACTGCCCGCGCTGGCCACCGTTCCGGGCGGTTCGACAAACGTGTTCGCCCGCGCGGTGGGCCTGCCCCGGGAATGGCCGGAGGCGACCAGCATGATCCTCGAAGGGCTGCGCCTGGGCCGGCACCGCACGGTCGGGCTGGGCCGCGCTGACGACCGCTACTTCACCTTCTGCGCCGGGTTCGGCCTGGACGCCGCGGTGATCCACCGGGTGGAGCAGGCACGGCGCAAGGGGCGGGTCTCGACGCCGGGGCTCTACCTGCGCTCGATCATGAACCAGTACTTCTTCGCCTCGGACCGACGGCATCCGGCGATCAGCCTGGAGCGACCGGGTGAGCCGGCGGAGGAGGAGCTGGCCACAGTCATCATCCAGAACACCGCCCCGTGGACGTACCTGGGCGACCGCGAGGTCAACCCGAACCCGGAGGCGTCGTTCGATCTCGGCCTCGACGTGCTGGCACTGCGTCAGCTCCGGGTGGCTAGCACAACACGGACAGTCACTCAGTTCCTGTCCCGGCGCCCAGATCCGAGCGGTCGTCAGGTGTTACGACTCCATGACACGGCGGAGTTCACCCTGCTCTCCAGCCGTCCGCAGGCGTTCCAGCTGGACGGCGACTATCTTGGCGAGCGGGAGAAAGTCAGATTCACATCCATTCCGGCCGCACTCAGAGTAATCTGCTAGGTCTCGGGTACTGCCCTTGGTCGACGCGGCACCGCAACCGCAGCGACAGGCGCCGCCACACCGAGGGGCAGGTGCCGGAAATGTCAGCAATGTCACGCGGACTGTACTATATTGATCCTCGGCTGTGGCACGGCGGGTAACCAGGAACGCACTGGAACCCGGACAAATGGGTTGTGGGCTTGCTCACCGCTTGGAGTTTTTCCGAGCGTCACCCTTGACATCACGAGCGTTCGTGAAAGTATTCACAAGCGAACTTGAGTTACCGGGACATTGCCTGGATATGCTCGTCAGGTTGAGCTGTTCCAGCAGGTCTCCGAGGCTAACCGCCTGCTCACGCACTGCCGAATGGTCAGACGCGAACGGTCACCATAGGCAATGCGGATGCATATAGGAAAAGCACTACCCGCAATAAATTGCCACCCATCCAGAATGAGGAGTGTTGCCGCCATGGACTGGCGTCACCATGCTGTCTGCCGCGACGAGGACCCGGAGCTGTTCTTCCCGATTGGGACGTCCGGACCGGCTCTCCTGCAGGTCGAGCAGGCCAAGGCCGTCTGCAGGCGCTGCTCCGTGACCGACCAGTGCCTGCAGTGGGCGCTCGAGTCCGGTCAGGACGCTGGCGTCTGGGGCGGGATGAGCGAGGAGGAGCGGCGCGCTGTGAAGCGGCGCGGCGGCCTCCGGGTGCTGCGCGCTCACTCCGCCTGATTCCCCCAACGACACAGCTGCACGCCCCGGCAGGTCCGCCTGCCGGGGCGTACTGCTGTCCCGTGCCTGGCCAAACCGGCTGAGCCGTCAACCTGTCGGTGCCAGCGCGCCCCGGCCGTCGACCCGGCGCAGCACCAGCTCGGCCAGCTCGGGCGCGTCCGTCAGCGGGGCCGCGACCGCCACCGCACCGGCCGCCCGTGCCGAGTCGGCCACCGCGTCGTGGAACAGGCCCGGCGCGAGGAAGTACGCGGACACCGCCACCCGGCGCGCGCCAGCCGCCCGCAGGCGGGCCACTGCCACACCTGTCGCCGGTGGGGCCGCCGAGGCGTACGACACCCGGCAGGGCACCCCGAACTCGACGCCGAGCGCGTCCGCCACCCGGCCCACCGAACCGCGCGCCCGCGCGTCCCGGGTGCCCGCGGCGGCCAGCACCAGCGCGTCGAAACGCCCCGGTCCAACCTCGCCGAGCCGCCGGCGCAGCCCCGCCAGCAGCGCCGGCGACACCGTTCCGTCCGCCGGGCCGAGCACGTCGGTGACCCGTACCGACAGTGGGGGTCCGGCCTGCGTCGCGGCGGCGACCGCCGCCGGAATGTCCACCCGGTGGTGGTACGCGGCGGTCAGCAGCAGCGGCACGACAACCGCACGCGGATGCCCGGCCTCGGCCAACTCGCGCAGCACCTCGGTAGGTCCCGGTTCGGTGTGGTCCAGCCAGCTCGCCCACACCGACAGGCCGGGCCGGGCGGCCGACACCGCCCGGGCCAGCGCCCGGGTGGCCTCGGCCGCTCGTGGATCCCGGCTGCCGTGCGCGACAAGCACCACCGGGGCCGCCCCGCCGGCCGCGTCCGGGCCGGTCGGGGTCGTCGGTGACGGGGTCAGACGTGCAGCCCGCACTCGGTCTTCTCGAACATGGCCCACCGCCCGGCCCGCGGGTCCTCCCCGGCCTTCGTCCGCCGCGTGCACGGCCAGCAGCCGATCGAGCCGTAGCCCTGCTTGAACAGCTCGTTGACCGGGACGTTCCAGCGGGCGATGTAGGCGTCCACGTCCCCCTGCGACCACGCCGCGATCGGGTTGACCTTCACCTTGCCGCGCCTCGCGTCGAACGTCACCACAGGCGTGTTGGCCCGGGTCGGCGACTCGTCCCGGCGCAGACCGGCGGCCCAGGCGTCGTACCCGGACAGCGCCCGCTCCAGCGGCTCCACCTTGCGCAGCTGGCAGCAGTCGTCCGGCGACTTGTTGAACAGTCGCGGGCCGTACTGACCGTCCTGCTGCCCCACCGTGAGCCGGGGCCGGATCGACCGGACGTTCACCGGGAGCGTCCGGGCCACCTCGTCGCGGACCCGCAGCGTCTCCGGGAAGTGCAGACCGGTGTCGAGGAAGACCACGTCCACCCCCGGGGCGACCCGGGACACCAGGTGGGCCAGGACGGCGTCGGCCATCGAGCTGGTGACACAGAAGCGGTCACCGAAGGTCTGCGCAGCCCAGCGGGCGATCTCCAGGGCGGGGGCGCCCTCCAGGTCCCGGGCCGCCTGCTCGGCCAGCGTCCGCAGCTCGTCGGGGTTGCGCCCGGCCGGCTCGGTCGACGTCTGAGCGCCCGGACCGACCAGGCGCAGGTTGGCAGCGGAGACGAGGCTCATCGGGTCACCGCCCGGGAGAGCAGCCCGGTGAACTTCACCGCGAAGACCCGTGCGCAGGCGTGGCACTCCCAGGCGCCGTGCCCCGCCTCGTGCGGCCGCAGGTCCTCCTCGCCGCAGTACGGGCAGTACAGGGGTGCCGCTCGGTTCTCGCTGCTCATCGCAGTTCCTCCTCGTCGACTCTGATCACCCAGTTGGCGAACGTCTCGCCCTCGCTCCGACCGGCCAGGTAGCGGCGGGCCAGCCGTTCCACGTACTCCGGAAGCTCGTCGGCGGTGGTCTTCAGGCCGCGCAGCTTGCGGCCGAAACCGGCCGTCTGACCCTGGGCCATGCCCAGGCCGCCGCCCAGGTGCACCTGGAAGCCCTCCACCTGCCGGCCGTCCGGGCCGACCACCAGCTGACCCTTGAGGCCGATGTCCGCGACCTGCGTGCGGGCGCAGGCGTTCGGGCAGCCGTTGATGTGGATCGAGATGTCCGCGTCGAAGTCGCGCAGCCGCTGCTCCAGCCGGGCCACCAGCTCCTCGCCGCGGGCCTTCGTCTCGACGATGGCGAGCTTGCAGTACTCGATGCCGGTGCACGCCATCGTGCCGCGCCGCCAGGCCGACGGCCGGGCCTCCAGCCCGATCCCGCGCAGCGCGTCGACAAGCGACTCCGTCCGCTCCGACGGCACGTCGAGCACCAGCAGCTTCTGGTACGGGGTGAGCCGCACCCGGTCGCTGCCGTGCGCCTCGGCCACGTCGGCCAGTTGGGCGAGCTGCCCACCGGAGACCCGCCCGACCACCGGGGCGGCCCCCACGTAGTGCCGCCCGTCGGCCTGCTCGTGCACGCCCACGTGGTCGATCGGCTTCGCCGGCAGCTCCGGGGCGGGGCCGTCGAGCAGCGTACGGCCCAGGTACTCCTTCTCCAGGACCTCCCGGAAACGCTCCACGCCCCAGTCGGCCACCAGGAACTTCAGTCGGGCCCGGTTACGCAGCCGGCGGTAGCCGTAGTCGCGGAAGATCCCGACCACGCCGGCCCACACGTCGGGAATCTCGGCCAACGGCACCCAGGCGCCGAGCCGCTGGGCCAGCATCGGGTTGGTGGAGAGCCCGCCACCGACCCAGAGGTCGAAGCCGGGGCCGTGCTCGGGGTGGTCGACGCCGAGAAGGGCGATGTCGTTCGACTCGTACGGGGTGTCGACCAGCCAGGAGATGGACGTCTTGAACTTGCGGGGCAGGTTGGAGAACTGCTTGTCCCCCACGTACCGGGCGACGATCTCGTCGATCGCCGGAGTCGGGTCGACCAGCTCGTCGCGGGCCACCCCGGCGACCGGGCTGCCCAGCACGATCCGTGGGCAGTCGCCGCAGGCCTCGGTCGTCTGCAGGCCTACCGACTCCAGCCGGCGCCAGATCTCCGGCATGTCCTCGACACGGATCCAGTGGTACTGGATGTTCTGCCGGTCGGTGATGTCGGCGGTGTCCCGGGCGAACTCCCGGGAGATGTCCGCGACCACGCGCAGCTGAGCCAGGTTGAGCTGGCCGCCGTCGATGCGGACCCGGAGCATGAAGAACTCGTCCTCCAGCTCGTGCGGCTCCAGCACCGCGGTGCGCCCGCCGTCGATGCCGGCCTTGCGCTGGGTGTAGAGGCCCCACCAGCGGAAACGGCCACGCAGATCCTGCGGGTCGATGGAGGCGAAGCCGCCGCGCGCGTAGATGTTCTCGATGCGCGCCCGGACGTTGAGCGGGTCGTCGTCCTTCTTGATCCGCTCGTTGGGATTGAGGGGCTCGCGGTGGCCGAGCGCCCACTGACCCTCACCCCGGGGCCGGCGTGGCGCCCGGGCCGGGCGGGTCGTCGGGTCCTCGGAACGGGGCGGGATGCTGCTGACCGCCATCGCGGCGACCTCCGTTGTCTGCTGTGCCTCGGGCTACGCGGGGCGCGACGGCCGGCCCGCGAGGCGGGCGGGACAACGGTGTCTTCAGACAGCCGGCGCGGAGCGCGCCCGAGACGGATTGGTCGGGCGTCGTCAGTAGGCCGGACAGATCGCGCTGCGCACGCGGCCGTAATCGACGTGGCGACGAGCCACGAAGCGGCGGACGACTGCGGCGGTCATGGGGCCCATGCTGCCACACCCCATGGGGGCCGGCCAATGTCCGCGTGCTGGATCCCACATCACGGGCCGGAGGTCAGCCGACCAGGCGGTCACCAAGGACAGTTCGGGCATAGCGCACCACCCGCCCCTGCCGTACGCCAGCGATCAGGCCGTTGTCCCGCAGCGTGGTGAGGTGGTGCGACGCGGTCGCTGGCGCGAGACCCAGCATCGCGGCCAGCTCACCGGTGCTCAGCGGCGAGTCGAGCAGCGAGAGCGCCGCCGCCCGCGTAGCGCCGAGCAGGGCGCCCAGCGCGGTGCTGGGCGGTGGCGAGTCCCACAGCCCGCCCAGCCCGGTGGGCGGATAGCAGAGGGCGGGGCCGGCGTCGCCCTCCATGATCGCGTGCACCGTCGGTCCGGAGAACGAAGTGGGCAGCAGCGTCCACGGGCGGCCGTCCAGACCGGCCGGCCGGGTCGTGCCGACGGCGACCCGCAGCGCCGCGCCGTCCCACCTGATCAACGGGTGCAGCTCGCGGAGCAGGGTCCGCCCACCCTGCTCCGCGGCGAGCAGCGCCCGCCGCCGGATGTCGGCCAGAGCGAGCGCCCGCAGCCGGGGCCAGTCCGGTGCGATCAGCAGGGTGAAGTACCGGTGGAGCTGCGCGACCAGCTCGTCCGGGGGCAGCCGGGGTGCGCCGGCCCGGTCCAGTTGCCGGCGCACCAGGGACGGGTCGGTGCCGGCGACCGCCCGCAGCTCGGCGGCCAGGTTCGGTGCCACGCCGATCGGGGTGAGGAAGTCCGGCACGTAACCGTTGGACGGTGTGAGCACCGCCAGCAGCGGCTCCAGGCCGGCGTCCGGCAGCAGCCGCTGCGCGCGTTCCCGCCACGGGCGGTGCATCCAGTACTTCGCCGGCTTGCGCAACGCCCAGGAGCTGGCCACCAGCTCGGCCAGCGGCGAGTGCACGAACCGAACCCGGCTCAGGTCGTCGGGCGAGAACCGAACCTCGATCACTCACGGATTCGACCACGGTCGAACGGTTCGGCGACAGGGCGGGGCGACCCGAGGATCCCGGTATGGAGTACAGGCAACTGGGCCGGTCGGGCCTGCGCGTCAGCGCGGTCGCGTACGGCAACTGGGTCACCCACGGCAACCAGCTCGACGACGACGCGGCGGCCGGGTGCGTGGCCGCCGCCCTGGACGCGGGCGTCACCACGTTCGACACCGCCGACCGGTACGCGCAGGGACGAGCCGAGGAGGCGTTGGGCAAGGCGCTGCGTGGCGTCCGACGCAGCTCGATCGAGCTGTGCACGAAGGTGTGCCTGCCGGTTGGGCCGGGGGCCAACGACGCCGGGCTGTCCCGCAAGCACATCATCGAGGGCTGCCACGCCTCGCTGAGCCGGCTGGGCACCGACTACGTCGACCTCTATCAGGCGCATCGGTACGACGACAGCGTGCCGCTGGAGGAGACGATGCTCGCCTTCGCCGACCTGGTCCGCCAGGGCAAGGTGCTCTACGTCGGCGTCTCCGAGTGGACCGCACCGCAGTTGCGGGCGGGTCAGCGGCTCGCCGCCGAGCTGCACATCCCGTTCGTCGCGAACCAGCCGCAGTACTCGATGCTGTGGCGGGTGGTGGAGGCCGAGGTGTCGCCCGCCTGCGCCGACCTCGGCCTGGGTCAGCTCGCCTGGGCGCCACTCGCGATGGGCGTGCTGACCGGTCGGTATGAACCCGGCCGGCGTCCGCCCGCCGGATCCCGGGCCACCGACGGCTTCGGGGGCTCGTTCGTCGCCCGCTACTCGGCGGATCTGCTGCTCTCCCGGGTACGCCAGCTCCGACCCGTCGCCGAGGCGGCCGGCTGCACGATGGCCCAATTGGCGGTGGCGTGGGTGCTGGCCCGTCCGACCGTGGCGAGCGCGATCGTCGGCGCGTCCCGGCCGGAGCAGCTCGTCGAGACGGCCAAGGGCGCCACGGTACGGCTCGACGACGAGCTGCTGGCCCGCATCGACGCCGTGCTCGACGAACTCGTGGAGCGTGATCCGGCGAAGACCGCTCGGCCGAACGACGTGATGCCCGCATGGCGCCCACCGCCTCCCGCCGGCTGACGCCCACGCAGGGAGTGGTCGTGGCAGGCTCGGACCGTGGGGCAATTGTCCGAGAGGTCGGCCGGGACGGCGTGGGAGCGTCTGCGTCGTCTGCCGGTCTGGCTCGCCCCGACGCTGCTCACCCTGGCGGTGACAGGGACCGGGCTGGGTTCCGCCCAGCTCTGGCGCGACGAGCTGGCGACGTGGAGCGCGGCCACCCGCTCGCCCGGCGACCTGGTCCGGCTGGCCGGCACCATCGACGCCGCCACCGGGCCGTACTACCTGCTGATGCACGTCTGGACCACTGTCGTCGGCGACTCCACAATCGCCCTGCGGATACCGGCCGTGGTGGCGATGACAGTGGCCGCCGGGCTGCTCGCCGTGCTCGGCGCGCGGCTGGTCGACAGACGTGCCGGCCTCTTCGCCGGGCTGCTGTTCGCGGTGCTCCCCGGCACCTCCCGCTACGGGCAGGAGGCCCGCCCGTACGCGCTGGCGACCATGCTCGCGGTGCTCGCCACAGTCCTGCTGGTGACCGCGCTGCGCCGACCGAGCTGGGCCCGGTGGGCCGGTTACGCGGTCGCCGTCGCCGCTCTCGGGCTCATCCACCTGATCGCGCTCACAGTGCTCGCCGCCCATGCGCTTGTCGTCCTCATCGCCTGGTGGCGCGGACCCGCCGAGGCCGGCGTCACCAGCCCGGACCGCCCCACCGCCAGCCCGGACCGCGTCGCCGCCAGCCGAGAGCGTCCCACCCTCAGCCCGAACCACCTCACCGCCAGCCGGGACCGTCCCGCCGTCGAGCGGGACCGGCGGGTGTGGCGATGGCTGGTCGCCGTGCTGCCGGCCGCACTGCTGGCCGGTCCGCTGCTGCTCAAGGCCCGGACGCAGCAGTCCCGGCAGTTGAACTGGGTCCACCTGGCCCGGCTGGACGACCTGACCGCGCTGCCGGGCGGCGTGGCCCAGAGCAGCGTGGTGGGCGGACTGCTGGTCGGGGTCGCCGCGTTGGGCGCGGCCCGGCTCGGGCGGCGCGCTCTGCTGCCGGTGAGCGCGGTGCTGCTGCCCGTGCTGCTGCTCTTCGCCGCCGGCACGGTCGTACCCCTGTGGGTGCCCCGGTACCTGGTCTTCGTGGTGCCGTTCGCGTGTCTGCTGGCCGGTGCGGCGCTGGCCGCCGTGACCGCGCCGGCCGCGGTCGTCGTGGTGGTCCTGGCCGCGCTGCTCGGCCTGCCCGACCAGACCGCGCTGCGGCGGACCCACGAGTGGCCGCGCAGCGCGCCCGTGGACTACGCGGGGGCCGCACGGGTGATCGCCGACGGCCAACGCCCGGGGGACGCGGTGGTCTACTCGCCCCGGCACAGCTGGCTCTTCCTGGATCTCGGCATCGACTACCACCTCGACGACCCACCACGCGACGTGCTGGTCACCGAGGACGAGGTGCGCCGGGGCGACCTGTGGGCGGCCGAGTGCCCCCAGCCGGCGCAGTGTCTGGCCGGTACGACGCGGGTGTGGCTCGTCGTCGCCGGCCGGCACGCCGAGCCGCTGGCCGCCGTGCCCGGCGCCAAGGGCGACGCGCTCCGCACCGACTTCACCGTCACGCAGGTCTGGCAGCGCCCCGGCCTGACCGTCGCGCTGTTGACCGGCCGCTGAGCGATCGGTCAACGGCCGGACCGCGTCGGTCGTCGGTCTGATCGCCCACGAGGCGAGGCCGGCCCGCGGTGAAAAGGCTGATGCCTGTGAGTCATCTAGATGACTCACAGGCATCACGCTCATTCGGCCAGCCGCGCCCATCTGCGACAACACCGAACGGACGGCGGCTCAGCCCTGCGAGCGGCCATCCGGGGCGTTGCGGGCCAGTGGGACGACGAGCAACGCCTCGGTGCCGCCCTTGGCGCCCGCGCGCAGCTCGATGGTGCCGCGCAGCTCGCCGGTGACCAGTGCCCGCACGATCTGGAGACCGAGTCGGCTGCCGCGTTCGGCGTCGAATTCGGGGGGCAGGCCGCGCCCGTTGTCGGTCACCGAGACGTGCAGCATCTTGCGGAACCGGTGCGCCGAGACCACCACCTCCGGCCGCGCCGACGGATCGCCCTCGGCGACGACGGCCGGCACCACGCCCGAGGTCGGCGGTACGGGCACGTCGTCCGACTCGTCGGCCGGCGGGAAGCCGTGTTCGACGGCGTTGAGCAGCAACTCGTTGAGGACCATCACCAGCGACGTGGCGATCTCCGCGGGCAGTACGCCGAAGCTGCCCTTACGGCGCATGCCGACGCTCACCTCGGTCGCCGCGACCTCGGTCGCCGCGCTGGCGACCCGGTCGACGATGCCGTCGAACTCGACCGCCTCGTCGCTGGACATCGAGAGCGTCTCGTGCACGAGAGCGATCGAGGCGACCCGGCGGACGGACTCCTCCAGGGCGACCCGGGCCTCCGGCATGGCCACCCGGCGGGCCTGCAAGCGCAGCAGCGCGGCCACCGTCTGGAGGTTGTTCTTCACCCGGTGATGGATCTCCCGGATGGTGGCGTCCTTGGTGATCAAGGCCCGGTCCCGACGACGGACCTCGGTGATGTCGCGCACCAGCACCAGAGCGCCGATCGGCACGCCGGCGGGCATCAGCGGTAGGGCCCGGGTGAGCATCGTGGCCCCGCGGGCGTCGATCTCCCGCCGGGGCGGCGCCTCGCCGCGCAACGCCGCCAGGATGCCGTTCGCCGCCTCGGTGCCGTCCAGCGGGTCGCCCGCCAGCCGGCGGTGCAGCGCGGCCAGGTCCTCCCCCACCAGGTGGGAGGCGTAGCCCAACCGGCGGTACGCGGACTGCGCGTTCGGGCTCGCGTAGGTGACCTTGCCACCGGCGTCCAACCGGACCAGGCCGTCGCCGACGCGGGGGGCGGAGGTGGTCTCGCCCGGGTGCCGGGGTGGCGGGAAAGTGCCGTCGGCGATCATCTGGGCGAGGTCGTCGGCGGTGGTCAGGTAGTTGAGTTCCAGCTGGCTGGGCGTCCGCGCGGTGGAGAGGTTGGTGTCCCGGCCGACCACGGCGATCACCTCGCCGGCCTCGCCGTCGGCGGTGCGCAGCCGGACCGGGATCGCCTCGTGCCGGGCCGGCACGTCGCCGTACCAGACCGGGTCGCCCTCGCGCCAGATCCGCCCCTGGGAGTAGGCGACCCCCAGGTGGGCCACCTCCGAGCCGCCGATGATCCGGCCCACCTGGTCGTCCTGGTACGCGGTGGGCGCGGTCGTCGGGCGGACCTGGGCGACACAGAGGAACGTGCCCTCGGCGTCGACCGGCACCCAGAGCAGCAGATCGGCGAAGGACAGATCGGAGAGCAGCTGCCAGTCACCGGCGATCCGGTGCAGGTGGTCGATGTCGGCCGGACGGAGGCGGGTGTGCTCCTCGGCGAGGTCGCGCAGCGTGGACACGGTGACCAGGGTGCCACGCCGCGCCGTGCCTCACATCGTCGCGGTGACCTTCTTCAGGCCGCGCGGCGCGTCCGGGTCCTCGCCACGGGTCAGTGCCAACGCCAACGCCAGGCGCTGCAACGGCAGGATGTCCAGCAGCGGCGCGTACCGCTCGTCGACCTCGGGGACGGCGAGCCGGGTGGCGCCCGGCACGTCGGCGGAGCCGACGACCACCACGTCGGCGCGGCGCTCCCCGAGGCGGGGCAGCACCTCGCCCATCGACCGGCCACCCGGACCGGAGCCGACGACGGCGAGCACCGGGACCTCCGGGTCGGTCATCGCGAGCGGGCCGTGCAGCAGGTCGGCGCCGGAGAAGGCGAGCGCCGGCAGGTACGAGGTCTCCATCAGCTTCAACGCGGCCTCGCGGGCGGTCGGGTAGGCGTACCCGCGGCCGGTGGTGACCAGTTGGCGGGCGAAGCGGTAGCGCGGCGCGAGCTGGGCCGGGGTGTCGTCGGCGAGCGTCCTGGTGGCCAGGTCGGGCAGCGCGGCGAGCGCCTCCCGCTCGGCCGCCGGGAGCACCCCGTCGCCGGCCCGGATCCCCTCGACCAGCATGAGCAGGGCGAGCAGTTCGGCGGTGTACGTCTTCGTCGCCGCGACCGCCCGCTCGTGCCCGGCGGCGATGTCGATGCTCAACTCGGCAGTGTCGGCCAGCGGGGAGTCGGGGGCGTTGGTCACCGCGAGGGTGAGCGCGCCGGAGGACCGCGCGGCGCGCAGCACCTCGGCGAGGTCGGGTGAGCCGCCGCTCTGGCTGACCCCGACGACAAGCGCGTCGGACAGGTCGGGGCGGGCGCCGAACAGGGTGACGACGCTCGGCGAGGCGAGACCGGCGGGCAGGCCGAGCCGGATCTCGGTCAGGTACGCCCCGTAGAGGGCCGCGTGGTCGGACGTGCCCCGGGCGGTGAAGACCACGTGTCGCGGTCGACGCTCGGCCACGACAGCGGCCACCCGGGCGATCGCCGCGGTGTTGGCGCTGTCGAGCAGGCGCGCGTAGCCGGCGGGCTGCTCGGCGATGTCGGCGGCCATTCCGGACCCTGCACGTGTCACGAAACACTCCCCTCGTGCGCGATTGCCGCGCGTTTCCTGCTCAGTCTTGCACGCAGAAGTCGGCAGCAGCAATTATTCGAGCAGCAGTGCGCAGTTGATCACTTGATCAACTCAACATCAACTACGCTGGCCCCGCTGTCTGCAGCTGCGACGAGAGGACACCGTGCCAGAGGGAAGGGACGAGCCCGCGCTCTCCGCGACGGAGGAGCTGGCGCTGGCCCGGCTGGCACTGGACGAGGGAGACCTCCACCACGCCGCCGGCCACCTCGCCGGCGCGCTCGCGCGGGCGCCCACCCTGCCCGAGGTGCACGAGACGCTGGCCCGCCTCGCCGCGGCCGACGGAGGAGGGCTCGACCTCTTCCCGATCAACCACCACACCTTCGTGGGCGCGGTCGTCGCCCGCGCCCACCTGCTGGCCGCCGCCGGCCGCCCCGCCGAAGGGCTGGAGCTGCTGGCCGCGGCGACCGGTCACGCGCCCGGCACCCAGTGGGCGGGCGTGCCGTGGGTGACCGCCTCCGAACTGGTCGAACGGCTGGAGCCGGACCACATCGCCCGCGTCCTCATGCAGGTCTGCGCGGCGCTGACCGATCCGGTGCCGCGGGCCGGCCGGGACGCCCTCACGCCGTACCTCACGCTGGCCCGCAACGCCGCCACCGTGCACCCCGAGCACGGTCTCCTGCTGGGCGCGGCGTCCGCACTGGCCCGGCGGCTCGGCGAGGTCGCGCTGGCGATCCGCTGGGCCAGCCGGGGCGTACGGTGCCAGCCGTCGAAGATGGGCGAGGTCTGGCTCGGGTACGCGTACCGCAGCGCGGGCCGGACCCGCGACGCCCTCACGGCGCTCGGTCGAGCCGTCGAACTGGACCCGGACGACCTGGCCATCTACGCCGACATCGCCGGCACCCTGGCCGAGATCGGCCGGCTCGACGAGGCGTTGGAGTGGACCGAGCGGGCGCTGGCCCGGGACCCGTCGTTCGACTGTGCGGTGCACACCGCCCACCGACTGCGGCACCTGCGCGACGGCGACCTGTCCCACCTGGTAGCGCTCGCCGACTTCATCCGTGACCACCCCGACGACAGCCACGAGCACGGCGATCTGGCCCAGTGCTGCCGGGGCCGGCCCTGGCTCGGGCAACTGACGCCGGCCGGCGGCCCCCTGGTCGACGCGCTCCGACAGGCGGTCGCCGACGACGACAACGGCATCGGCGGCGCCGTACGCCTCGCGGCGGCAGCCCCACCGAGCGCCCTGCGGACGGCGACGGCGGTGGCGCCCGGACTGCGGATCGAGGTCGCCGGGGTCGCGGAGCCGGACCCGCGCGAGCCTCGACGCCCGTCCGCGCAGCGGCTGTGGCACTTCGCGGAGAACGTGCCGACACCGGCGCTGCCGGCGCCCTCGGCGGTGGCTGTCGAACGGATCGGACAGGTGGCCCACCCGGCGTGGCCGCACCCGCCGGCGGCCTACGACGCGGCGGTGAGCCTGGCCGGCCTCGACGTCGACGACCTGCTCGGGCTGCTGGTGCACCCGCCCGCGGCGCCGGCGAGCGGGCTGGGACGACTGCTGGCCGCCCAGGATCCGTCGATCTGGGTCCGCGGGGTGCAGGTCTGGGCCTGTCTGGGGCTGCTGCACCAGCGCACCGACGAGCCCTGGGCGGAGTCGACCCGACGCCGGGTGCTGGTGGACCTGGTCTGGGGTGTGGAGGACTGGGTCACCGAAGCGGCGCTGTTCGCCCTGATCACCGCCGCCTGGGTGGACCCGGAGGTGCGGCCGGACGTGGCCTGCGTGGTGGCGGAACGGTTGGCCGACGCGGCGGCGGTGGCCCAGGCCCGGCCGGTGCCGATCGCGGTCTCACTGGCCCACCTCGCGCTGGCCGCCCCCGCCCTGGACCCGGACAGCGCGGCACTGGCCACCCGGATGATCGGCGAGCGGGCGGCCGGGCTTCCCCGCCCCCGCAACCCGCTCCGCCGTCTCTGGCAACGGCTGACCCGCCGCCCCTAAACAACCCCGCGCACCCCGCCCCGCCCCGCGCACCCCGCCCCGCCCCGCGCACCCCGCCCTGCCCGCCCCGCCCCGCCCCGCCCCGTCGATCTTGCACTTGCTGTCGTGGTTTTGTCGGGGTGTGGGGTTTTTGCCGGGACAGAAAGTGCAAGATCGGCGGGAAGGGGGCGCCGCACCGACCTTGAGGTCGGTGCGGCGCGGGGTTGGGGTTGGGGTGGCTCAGGCGACCGGGGCCTTGCCGAGGGCGACCTCGGCCTCCTCCTCCGGGGTGGCCTGCGGCGGCGCCTCGTTGGCGGTGCGCAGCGGGATCTCCTTGATGAACCAGGCGAGGACCGGAATCACGATGGTGAACAGCACGGCCCAGAGGAACACGTGCGAGATGGCGTCGGAGAGACCGGTGAGGACCAGCTCACGCGCCTGGGCCGGCAGCTTCTTCAGCTGCTCCAGGTCCATCCCGCCCTCGCCGCCGCCGCTGAACGCCCGGCCGGCGGACGAGTCGGCGAGCCGGTTGGCGAAGATCGCGCCGAACAGCGAGATGCCGAACGAGCCGCCGATCGACCGGAAGAAGGTGGCCGCGCCGCTGGCCGCGCCGAGGTCCTTCTGTTCCACGCTGTTCTGGGCGATCAGCATGGAGGTCTGCATGAGGAAGCCCATGCCGGCCCCGAGCACGACCATGTAGAGCGAGGACTGCAGCTTGCTGGTGTCGGTGTCGAGCATGGAGAGCAGCGCCATGCCCCCGGTCATCACCACGCCGCCGATGATCGGGTACGCCCGGTACTTGCCGGTCTTGGTGATCGCCCGCCCGATGACCAGCGAGACGACAAGCATGCCGAACATCAACGGCAGCAGCAGCAGACCGCTGTTGGTGGCCGAGGCACCCTGCACGGTCTGCTGATAGAGCGGCAGGAAGTTCATCGCGCCGAACATCGCGAAACCGAGCAGGAAGCCGATCACCGAGATCAGCGCGAAGTTGCGGTTGGCGAACAGCGCCAACGGCAGGATCGGCTCCGGAACCCGGCGCTCCACCAGGCCGAACGCCACCAGCGCCACCAGCGCCAGCACGGCCAGGCCGAGGATCTGCGGCGAGGCCCAGTCGTACTCGTTGCCGCCCCAGGTGGTGATCAGCACGATCGCGGTGATGCCGACCGAGAGCAGCGCCGCACCGAGCCAGTCGATCCGGTGCTCGGTGCGGTACTTCGGCAGGTGCATCGTGGTGATCAGCACGAGCAGCGCGATGCCACCCAGCGGCAGGTTCACGTAGAACGCCCAGCGCCAGGAGAGGTTGTCGGTGATGAAACCGCCGACCAGCGGGCCGGCCACCATGGCGATGGCCATGATGCCGGCGATCATGCCCTGGTAACGCCCGCGCTCGCGCGGCGGAACCAGGTCGCCGATGATCGCCATCACGCCGACCATCAGGCCTCCGGCGCCCAGGCCCTGCACGGCGCGGAAGGCGATGAGCTGCACCATGCCGTCCTGCGGGCCGCCGAACATCCCGGAGCCGGCCATGCCGCACAGGGCCGAGCCGACGAGGAAGACGACGACCGAGGTCAGGAAGACCGACTTACGGCCGTAGAGGTCACCGAGCTTGCCCCAGATCGGGGTGGAGACGGTGGTGCCCAGGACGTACGCGGTGACCACCCAGGTGAAGTGGTTGAGGCCGCCGAACTCGCCGACGATCCGCGGCAGCGCGGTGCTGACGATCATGTTGTCGAGCATCGCGAGCATCATCGCGATCATCAGTCCGAACAGCACGACCCGTACGTTGGGTCGTGCGCCGGCCTGGGTTGCCTGAGTCATGGGTAAGCTCCCCCCGAGGATTGCCTTACTTACTTGCCGCCCGGCTAGTCACCTTACTAGCCGCACGGTAAGTTGGGTACCAACTGACGGTCAAGTGAATTGGGGGGCGTAGGTGAGGGAGAGCACAGGCGGCACCCGGGAGCGGATCAAGGCCGTCGCGTTGGAGCTCTTCACCGAGCAGGGGTACGAGAAGACCTCGCTGCGGGAGATCGCCGAACGCCTCAACGTCACCAAGGCGGCGCTCTACTACCACTTCAAGAGCAAGGACGACATCGTCGCCAGCTTCGTCGAGGATCGGCTGGATCAGATGGACGCGCTGACCGCCTGGGCCGACTCCCAACCGGCGACCCTGGCCACCCGCCGCACCCTCATCTCCCGCTACGCCGACACGATGTTCGGCGGCGACATGCCGTCGGTGATGCGCTTCTTCGAGCAGAACCAGACAGTGCTCAAGAGCCTCTCCTCCGGCCAGCAGATGCGGGGCCGGATGATGCGGCTCGCCAGCGCCCTCTGCCGGGGCGACGACTCCCCCGCCGCCCAACTGCGCGCCACCCTGTCCCTGTTCGCCGTGCACACCAGCTGGTTCGCCGTGCGGGCACCCGGCATCACCGACGCCGAACGCCGCCGGCTCGCGCTGGAGGTGGCCGACGAGTTGCTGGCCGCGATCGGCGCCGAGCCCGACGAGGACGCGGCCCCGGCCAGCAGCCGGGCCTGACGCGCCGGTCTCAGGCGCGGGGCAGCTCCAGCCGCAGGCCCAGCAGGGCCACGCCCTCCACCGGCGACCAGTCCATCTCCGGCATACGGACGAACCCCAGGCGCTCGTAGAGCCGGTGGGCCGACGCGGCCATCCCCGCGCGGACGCAGATCACGACGGCCGTACAGCCCAACTCGGCCGCCCGGTCGACGCACGCCTGGGCCAGCGCCGCGCCCACACCCCGCCCCTGGGCGCCCGGGTCGACCGCCAGCATCCGGAACTCCGCCTCGCCCGGCCCGGACAGCTCGGCGAACGGGGTGCCCGGCAGGACGAAGGTGACCGAGCCGAGCACCGCGCCCGTCGCCTCGTCCACCGCGACCAGCACCTCGCCGCTGCCGGCCCGGGTCGAGACGTCGGCCAGCACCGCCCCGTACCCGTGCTCGCCCTTGAGCTGACCGTCCGCCTCGTACGCGGCCACGGTCAGGCGGGCGACGGCCGGGAAGTCGGCCGTGTCGGCAAGCCGGACCAGCAGGCCGCTCAACCGATCACCGCGATCAGGTCGCCGTCCTGCACGACGTCGCCCTCGTGCACGGCGAGCTGCTGGACCACGCCGTCGGCCTCGGCGACGACCGGGATCTCCATCTTCATCGACTCGAGGATCACCAGAGTGTCGCCCTCGGACACGGTGTCGCCCGCGGACGCGACGACCTTCCAGACGTTCGCCACCATCTCGGCGCGGATCTCCTCGGCCATGTCCACGGCCCTCCCTTTTCGCGATGTGCCTGCCGACGTATCCAATCACGCGAGGGTGGGGCGCGGGAGCGGAGCGGTGCGGCCGACCGGCCGCCGAGGCCCCGGGGGAAGGCACCGGGTGTCGAGCGCACTACCATCAGCGGGTCGGACCCGACGCCGGGCGGCCGGTGGGTGCACCGGCGCGAGGCCGCGCGCAGCACGGATCCGACCCATCACGAGGAGGTCAGCATGGCGAAGAAGTCCCGCAAGAAGAAGGCCCGCAAGAAGAGCGCCGCGAACCACGGCAAGCGTCCCAACTCCTGAACGCGCCGGCGGGCGATGCGCCCGTCACCGGTCAGTCCGACCCGGCGCAGGCCGGGTACACCGGTGGCCCGGGTCGAAGATCGACCCGGGCCACCGGTGTTTCGCCGTTTCGGTACGCCGACGCTCAGTCGGCCAGCTCACGGGAGTCGCTGGTCTCGAAGACCACCAGCTCGGTGAGCTTGACCCGCAGCCGCTCGCGCAGCTGATCGGGCGCGGTCTCGTTGCCGCAGCAACGGGCGACCAGTGCCCGCACCTCCTGTTCGAGCCCGTACTCGCGCAGGCACGGCCCGCACTCGTCGAGGTGGTGCCGGATCAGCGAGCGGCGCTCGTCGGCGCACTCGAGATCCAGGTAGAGGTAGACCTCCGCGAGCACCTCGCGGCAGTCCGTCTCGTGCGGCTTTCCGCAGCTCACGTCACACCTCCCGGCCGGCAGCGGCAGCGGCAGAGCCCTTCGCGGACCGGGCCGGGCTGAAGCCCCGCTCCGCGGCGTACTGCTCGAGCAGCTTGCGCAGATTACGACGGCCGCGGTGCAGACGCGACATCACGGTGCCGATCGGCGTGCCCATGATGTCGGCGACCTCCTTGTAGGAGAAGCCCTCGACGTCGGTCAGGTAGACGGCCAGGCGGAACTCCTCCGGCAACTGCTGGAGGGCCTCCTTGACGTCGCTGTCCGGCAGCCGGTCCAGAGCCTCGGTCTCGGCCGAGCGCAGCCCGCTGGAGGTGTGCGACTCGGCCTCGGCGAGCTGCCAGTCGGTGATCTCCTCCGTGGGCGCCTGGATCGGCTGGCGCTGCCGCTTGCGGTAGGAGTTGATGTAGGTGTTGGTCAGGATCCGGTAGAGCCAGGCCTTCAGGTTCGTGCCCTGCTCGAACTGGTGAAAGGCCGCGTACGCCTTCAGGTAGGTCTCCTGGACCAGGTCTTCGGCATCCGCCGGGTTGCGCGTCATGCGCAGCCCAGCAGCGTAGAGCTGATCGACGAATGGCATCGCGTCCCGCTCGAACCGGGCCCTGCGCTCGTCCGTCTTCTCGGTGGTCAACCGCACATCCCCTCGCGTCGGATGCTTTCCCGCCGAGGATACGCGCACGGACCTGCCCACAGATTCACTTCCGGCTGGTGTGCCCGTGCTCACCGCACCCACCCCGCCCGGTCCCGCTGTCACGGGCCAGTCCGGACCATCCAGCAGCCGCTGCAGCTGCCGGGCGTCCCGCTCGTCCCGTTCCAGGCTTCGTGTCTCGGTCGGCACCGGTCACCCCCCTCGCAGAAAAGTCGTCCGGGGTTAGTAACGCGAGATGACCGGTGAGGCATTCCGCCCGGCTCTCCCGTTCCTGGTCCCGGCCCCGGTGGCGCCGGCGCTGGGACCAGGAAGGGCCTGGGAGGACTGGCGCCGTCCGTCCGAACCGGGCCGGCGGCACCAACCGATGCAACGACCCGCGCCCGGCAGCGGAAACGGTCGGACGGTTCAGTCGGCCGCCCAGCCGTGCCGGCGCAGCCAGTCCCGCACCACGTCGGCCGTGCCGGCCGGGTCGCGCCGTAGGTCGTGCGTCTCACCCGGCCGGGTCACGACCTGCACGCCCGGCTCCGACGCGGGCACCCCGAACGGGTCCCGGTCACCGTTGACCACGAGCGTCGGCAGCCCGGTGGCCAACTCGGCGGCGCGGGAGCGTTCCGGCCGGCCGGGTGGGTGCAGCGGAAAGGCCAACGCGACGACCCCGGCCGCGCCCACCGCGCGGGCCGTCCGGCAGGCCACCCGCGCGCCGCTGGAACGACCTCCGACCAGCACCGTGGCCACCTCGTCGTGGCGAGCGCGCAGCGCGGCGAGCACTGCCGTCCACGCCTCGTCGAGGTGCCCGGCGGGGGCCGGCGCGCGACGGCCGGCGACCCGGTAGGGCTGGGTCACCCGGATCACCGCCAGGCCGGCCCCGACCGCCGAGTCCCGCACCGCGAGCAGGTCGGGCGCGTCCACGCTGCCGCCCGCCCCGTGCCCGAGCACCAGCAGGGCGGCGGCCGGCCGGGCCGGCAGGTCGGTGTCGATCCGCGCCGGGCCGCGGGGTGTGTCGATCTCTTCGCTGGGCAGCACCGACCCATTCTGCGCCGACCTCGGCGGTCACCGGGATGGTTCACTCCCGGCGTTCAGCTCAGCGGCACCAGGGTGAGCAGACGGTCGCGGACCGGAGGGCCGGCGTCGTCGGCCGCGTCCGGATCGGGCTCGACCTCGCCGCGCCAGGCGACAAGCATCGCCCGCCGCTCGCGGGGTGTGGTCGCGCCCCACACGCCGTGGCAGTCGCCGACCTCCAGCGCCCAGGCCAGGCAGGAACCCTGCACGTCACAACTGCGGCACAGCGCGACGGCGGCATCCGCCGGTTCGTTCGGTGCCGGAAAGAACGTCTCCGGATCGACGTTCTGGCACGTCCCTCTGGTGCGCCACGCGTCGTCCTGTCGGCGTTCTCGCAAGGCCCGCAGCAGCCGCGGATCTCTCCGTGCCGCAGCCACCTCGTGCGGGCGGGGCATACGCGCCCGTGTCATTCCACCCACCTCCCCCGTGGGACCGGCAAGATCGGTGGATGTCGTCCGCCCCGTGCGAATCGACAGCCACTACCGGCGCTGTGTTGTATCGCACTTCCGGACACCGAGACAAGGGCTTACGGAGAACATGGCTGAACGGCCAGGCGACGAATCGAGCAGAACCCTGGCAAATCGGTGCTCGACGATGCCTGTCATTTTCAGAACAGAGTCAGCTCCGATGGGACCGGCTGCGGCGGGACGGACACCCGGGCGGTCAACTCCGGGCCGTCGTTGCGGACGTCGCCCACCGCCGGCCCGACCGGGCGGATCTCCAACCCGGCCAGCCGATCGGGCGACGCGGGCACGAGCAGGCGGTCGGGCTCGTCGCACGGCCCCAACCAGGACGACCACCGATCGGGCGGCAGCAGCACCGGCATCCGGTCGTGCACCTCGGCCAGCTCGCCGAGCGCCGCGGTGGTCAGCACGCTGAAGGTGAGCCGGCTCTCGGCCCCGGACTCCCAGACCGACCAGATGCCGGCCAGGGCGAGCACCGAGCCGTCGGCCGGGGTCATGAAGTACGCCTGCCGGCGGCCGTCGGACTGGCGGACCCACTCGTACCAGCCGTCGGCCGGCACCAGGCAGCGGCGGCGGGCGAACGCCCCGGCGTACGCCCGGCTGGTGGCCACCGTCTCGGCCCGCGCGTTGATCATGCGGGCCGCGCCCGCGGCGGACCGGGACCAGTGCGGCAGAAAGCCCCAGCGGGCGACGCAGAGGCTGCGGTGCCCGTGCGGGGTGAGCCGCACCAGCGGCACCCGATCGGTGGGCGCGACGTTGTGATCCGGCCGGATCGCGCCGTCGGTGTCGTCGGCCGACTCGAACAGCGCGCTCAACTCACCGGAACCACGGGTCGTCGCGTACCTGCCGCACATGCGCTCACGCTAACCCGTCGGGGGCCCTGCCTGCTGTCCCGCCAACCGGGAGTACGACCGCCGGTCGGCGTCACCCACCGGCCGACACGGCAGAATGTAACCGTGGGGAATCTGACCGCGACCCGGCCGCCACAGCCGTGGAGCGCACCGACCGCGTCCGACCCGGTGGCAGCGACACTGCGCCTGCCCGGCTCCAAGTCGATGACCGCCCGCGCCCTGGTGCTCAGCGCCGTGGCCGCCGGCCCGTCGACCCTGGCCGAGCCGCTGCGCGCGCGGGACACCGAGCTGATGGCCGCCGGCCTGCGCGCGATGGGCACGCACGTGTCGATCAACGACGACGAACGTTGGCTGGTCCGGCCGCACCCGCTGGTCGGCCCCGCCCACGTCGACGTGGGGCTGGCCGGCACCGTGATGCGGTTCCTGCCACCGGTGGCGGGGCTGACCGACGGGCAGGTCACCTTCGACGGCGACCCGTACGTCCGCACCCGTCCGCTCGGCCCGCTTGTCGACGCGCTGCGCTCGCTGGGCGTGCGGATCGACGTCACCGGCACGGGCAGCCTCCCGCTGACCGTGCTCGGCACCGGTGGGGTCACCGGCGGCGAGGTGGTGATCGACGCGTCCGCGTCCAGCCAGTTGGTCTCCGGTCTGCTGCTGGCAGCCCCGCGCTTCGACCGGGGCCTGGTGGTGCGCCACGTCGGTGCGCCGGTGCCCTCCGCGCCCCACCTGCGGATGACGGTGCGGATGCTGCGGGCCGCCGGCGCGGCGGTCGACGACAGCACCCCCGACGTCTGGGCCGTCGAGCCCGGCCCGCTCACCGGGCGCGGCTGGGAGATCGAGCCAGACCTCTCCGGCGCCGTGCCGTTCTTCGCCGCGGCCCTGGTCACCGGCGGCGAGGTGACCCTGCAGGGCTGGCCGCACAGCAGCGCCCAGCCGGTCGAGCAACTCCGGTCGCTGCTCCAGCGGATGGGCGGCGAGGTCACCCTCTCCACCAACGGGCTGACCGTCCGCGGCACCGGCGTGGTGCACGGTCTGACCGCCGACCTGTCCGACGTCGGCGAGCTGACCCTCGTGCTGACCGCGCTGGCCATGCTCGCCGACTCACCGTCGGTCTTCACCGGCGTCGGGCACATCCGGGGCCACGAGACCGACCGGCTCGCCGCGCTCGCGCGGGAGTTCGGCGGGCTCGGGGCCGACATCACCGAGACGCCGGACGGGCTGGAGATCCGGCCGCGCCCGCTGCGCGGTGGCGTCTTCCGCACCTACCACGACCACCGGATGGCCCACGCCGCCGCGGTGGCCGGGCTCGCCGTCCCCGGCATCGAGGTGGACGACGTGGGGTGTACCTCCAAGACCATGCCCGAGTTCCCGGCACTATGGTCAGCGATGGTGACCGGAAAGTGAGCGTCCGGAAACCCCGTGGCGAGCGAGGCGGAGTCCAGGCGGCGATCCGGCAAGGCGGAGTGTGGTCCGGATACCGGTGTTGTATCCGGACCACACTCCAACGCCGCCGGTCGTCGGCTGGGCCCGCCGCAGCCGCTGCGGGGTTTCCGGACGCTCACTGAGAGCTGACGCGAGAAGAGGACAGGTCCTGGCGACCAGACGGCGGGAGTACGACGAGGACGACGTACGGGTCCGACCCGGAAAGTCGTCGCGCCCGCGTACGCGCACCCGCCCGCAGCACGCCGACGCGGTGGACGGCTTCGTCATCGCCGTGGACCGGGGGCGCTACCAGTGCGTGCTGGCCGGGGCCGAACGCGGCGTGGTGGGGGCCGAGCTGCCCACGGTGACCGCGATGCGGGCCCGGGAGCTGGGCCGCAAGTCGGTGGTCGTGGGTGACCGCGTCAGCCTGGTCGGCGACACCTCCGGCGCCCAGGGCGCTCTCGCCCGGATCGTCCGGATCGCCGAGCGCCGCTCGGTGCTACGTCGCACCGCCGACGACGACGAGACCACCGCGGAGGGTCGGCTGGAACGGGTGGTGGTGGCCAACGCCGACCAGTTGGTGATCGTCAGCGCCCTGGCCGACCCGCCGCCGCGGACCGGGTTCATCGACCGCTGCCTGGTGGCCGCGTACGACGCGGACGTCGAGCCGCTGCTCTGCCTCACGAAGGCCGACCTGGCCGGGCCGGAGGAGGTGCTGGGCTACTACACCGAGCTGGAGCTGCCGTACGTGCTCAACCGCCCGGACTCCGACCTCGCCGCGCTCCGCGCGCTGCTGAGCGGCAAGGTGTCGGTGCTGGTCGGGCACTCCGGGGTGGGCAAGTCGACGCTCGTCAACCGCCTCGTCCCGGAGGCGCTGCGCGCGGTCGGCGTGGTCAGCGCGATCGGCCGGGGCCGACACACCTCGACAAGCGCGGTGGCGCTGCGGCTGCCACCCGTGCCGGGCGTCGACACCGACCCGGGCTGGATCATCGACACCCCCGGGATCCGCAGCTTCGGGCTGGCGCACGTCTCCGCCGACAGCCTGCTGCACGGCTTCCCGGACCTCGTCGAGGGCACCGTCGACTGCCCGCCCAACTGTCAGCACACGGCCGACGAGACCGACTGCGCGCTGGACGCCTGGGTGGCCGCCGGCAAGGCCGACCCGCGCCGGCTGGCGTCGTACCGCCGGTTGCTCGCCTCGCGCGCCGGCGACGGCGACGCGCGCGGCGACAGCGACCAGCGCGGGCCCGGCGAGGGTGACCGGCGCGGGCCCGACGAGTGACAGGCGGGGCGTCGGCTAGGTTGCCGGCATGACCGGGTACGCCGACGACCTCGCCCTCGCCCACCTGCTCGCCGACCGGGCCGACGCCATCGCCATGGCCCGGTTCCGGGCGCTCGACCTGCGGGTGGAGACGAAGCCCGACCTGACCCCGGTCTCCGACGCGGACACCGCCGTGGAGCGGGAGATCCGCGCCCTGCTGGCCGAGCACCGGCCCGCCGACGGGCTGCTCGGCGAGGAGTACGGCGCCGAGCCGTCCACCGATCCCAACGGCCGGCGGTGGATCGTCGACCCGATCGACGGCACCAAGAACTTCGTCCGTGGCGTGCCGATCTGGGCCAGCCTGATCGCGCTGTACGACGGCGACCGGCCGGCCGTCGGCGTGGTGTCGGCGCCGGCGTTGGGCCGACGCTGGTGGGCGAGCGCCGGCGCGGGCGCGTTCGCCGGGCCGGGTCCGGCAGCCGGCGACCGGATCGGGGTCTCGGCGGTGCGCGAGGTCGCCGACGCGAGCGTCTGCTACTCGTCGCTGACCGGCTGGGAGGACGCCGGGCGACTCGACGCGATGCTCGACCTGCTGCGCGCCGGTTGGCGCAGCCGGGCGTACGGCGACTTCTACGGCTACATGTTGTTGGCCGAGGGCGCACTGGACGTGATGGCCGAGCCGGAGTTGTCGCTGTGGGACGTGGCGGCGCTGGTACCGATCATCACGGAGGCGGGTGGCACGGTCACGGATCTGGGCGGTCGACAGTCCCCCACCGGCGGGCCGGGCACCGAGAGCAGCGTGGTGGCCACCAACGGTGTACTGCACGCCGACATCCTCGCCCGGCTGGATCGACCAGCCGAGCGCTGACCCCCGGCAACCTCTATCCTCGCCAGGTGGTCTCCTCCGGCTGGTGCTTCCTCGCGGCGATGATCGTCGCGTACGGCTTCGCCAACCTGCTCCAGTCGGTGGCTGCGGCGCGCACCACAGTGCACCACACCTTCGATCCGGGTCTGCTGCTGCGCCTGGCCGGGCACCGGACGTACCTGGTGGGGCTGTGCTGTCAGATCGGCGGGTTCGTGCTCGCCTTCCTGGCCCGACGGGACCTGCCCCTGTTCCTGGTGCAGGCGAGCGTGGCGGCCGGGCTCGGGGTGACCGCCATCATCGGCGTTCTGGTGCTGAAGTGGCGGATGCCGGTGGCGGAGGTGGCCCTGCTGGCCCTGCTCTTCGCCGGGATCACCGCGCTGGTGCTGGCCGCGCGGCCGGCGCCGTCGAAGCAGCTCGGCACCGCCGGCTCGGTGGCCCTGCTGGCGGCGCTCGGCGTCATCGCGGTGCTCGGTGTCTTCGCCGTCCGGCTGCACGGAGCGCCCGGGTCGGTGGCCCTGGGCTCGTTGGCCGGGCTGGCGTTCTCGTCGGCGGCCGTGGCGGCCCGGCCGCTGGCCTCCGCGCCGTCGGCCGAGGCGTTCCTCGCCAACCCGCTGTTCTACCTGCTGATCGCCCACTCGATCGTCGGCCAACTGCTGCTCGGGCTGGCCATGCAGCGCGGCTCGACGACCGCGGCGGTCGCCGCCATGGACGCCGCCGGAGCGGTGCCGGCGGCGATCGTCGGCCTGCTGCTGCTCAACGACAAGATCTGGCCGGGTCGGGAGTGGCTGGCCGCCGCCGGATTCCTGGTCACCCTGGCCGCCGTGATCGGCCTGACCCGCTACGCGCAGCCGCAGCAGCACCGTTCGGTGGCGCACCGCCACGACCGGGCCATGGTCAGCGCGGGCCGGTCCGTCTGACCGACCCGCGCATCCGGCGGCACCCCGCTCACGCCTCGACCGGCTTGCGGCGGCTCACCACCCGCTCGTAGAGGCGTTCCAGGGCACCGGCGGTCCGTTCCCACGTGTAACTGCTGCGAACCCGGTCCACCGCGGCGTGCCCGTACGCGAACCGGCCGGCGTTGTCGGCGAGCAGCCGGCGCAGGGAGACCCCGAGCGTGCGTACGTCACCGGGGGGCACCAGGCGGCCGGTGACCTCGTCGACCACCGCGTCCGCCAGGCCGCCCATCGCGTAACCGACCACCGGCACCCCGCAGGCCATGGCCTCCAGGGAGACCCGTCCCGCCGAGGAGTAGTGCGGCGTGCAGGCCACCACGTCGGCCGACCGGTACCAGGTCGCCATCTGGTCGTGCGGCACCGCCCCGACCAGGCGCACCTGCTCGGCCACCCCGGCCCGTTCGGCCAGCTCGCGCAGGCGACGCGCCTCCGCGTGGTTGGCCAGCTGGCCGGCCGGTGGGCCACCGGCGATCACCAGTTCGGCGTCGCCGACCAGCCGCATCGCCCGGATCAGGTCGTCCTGGCCGTGGCCCGGGGACAGTCCGCCGACGGAGAGGATCCGGGCCCGCTGTTCGCGCGGGGCCGCCTCGCCGTCCGGGTGGAACTGCGCGGTGTCCACCCCGGCCGGCACCATCGCCACGGAGGTACGTTGCAGACCCATCCGGGTCAGCTCGTCCACCTCGTCGTTGCACTGGGCGACGGCGATGTCCACCGCCCGGGTCAGCGCCCGCTCCAGCGGGATCCGCTCCCCCGGGCCGTCGTACTCGCCGCCCAGGTGGCGCAGCTGCTCCACACCGAGCGAGTGGAAGGTCTGCACGACCGGGATGTCGGTCTCCCGGACGGCGTGTGCGGCGGCCAGGCCGCCGATCCAGTAGTGCCCGTGCACCACCTCGGGGCGCCAGGCACCGCCCCACTCGTCGGTCAGCCAGCGCCCGAACTCGGTGACGTGCGGGATCAGACCGGCGGTGGGCAGGGCGGTCGCCGGGCCGACGGGCACCCGGTGCACCCGATAGCCGCCGACATCGGCCGTCGCCGGCAGGTCAGGGTCGTCCCGACGTTCGTAGATGCGGACGTCGTGGCCTCTTCCGGCCAGTTCGGCGGCGACCCGCGCGATGTGTTGTTGGGTGCCGACCGGCGGGCCGTCGGCATGCCGGTACGAGCTGGTGTGCGCGCAGACGAGGCCGACGCGCATGGGTCACCTCCCTGCGATCTTTTCCTCGGCGGTCCCGGTCAGAGCGTCCCATTAACCTCAGAGCCCCGAGCCGAAACCTGGCAGATCGGGAACAGTCACCGCAGGTGCCACCGACACTTGCGCCACGGCAACCACATGAGCCCCGATTTCGCCCGGTGCACCGGGCGGATCCGATGATCGTCGGGCGGCGATTGGTATGACCGGGCCCGACCGGGGGTACCGCTGCAGAATGCCGCTGACCCGCACCCTCGACGATTCGACCGTGGTGATCACCGGCGCCTCCAGCGGGATCGGCACGGCCACCGCGTACGCCCTGGCCCGCCGGGGCGCGGCGGTGGTGCTCGCCGCCCGCAGCGGGCCCGCGTTGCGACAGGTCGCGCAGCGCTGCCGGGAGCTGGGCGGCCGGGCGGTGGCCGTCCCGACCGACGTGACCGATCTGGAGTCGGTGCAACGGCTGGCCGACCGCGCGGTGGGCGAATTCGGCCGCATCGACGCCTGGGTGAACAACGCCGCCGTGAGCGCGGTGGGCCTGTTCGACGAGATCCCCGTCGCCGAGTTCCGGCGCGTGCTGGAGGTCAACCTGCTGGGCACTGTGCACGGCATCAAGGCCGCGCTGCCGTACCTCGGCGCGGCCGGCGGCGGCGTGCTGGTCAACAACGCGTCGGTGCTGGCCGAGGTGGCGATGCCGTACCAGTCGGCGTACAACGCCGCGAAGCACGGCATCCGTGGGCTGGCCGACACCGTCCGGCAGGAGCTGCGGGTGACCGGTCGGGGGCAGATCTCCGTCTGCACCGTCCTGCCGGCCACCATCGACACCCCGTTCTTCCGGCACGCGGCCAACCACAGCGGTCGCGAGCTGGTGCCACCCCCGCCGATCTACCCGCCGGAAGTGGTCGCCGAGACGATCGTGCGGCTGCTGCGCCGGCCGCGCCGCGAGGCGTACGCCGGTGGCGCCGCACGGCTGCTCGGCCTGCAGTGGCGGCTGGCGCCGGCCCTTGTCGAACGCACCCTCGGCTGGTACGCCCACCGCACCCAGTTCGGCCCCGGCGCCCGGCTCGACAGCACCGGCAACGTGTTCCACGCCGACGGGCAGGCCAGCCGCAGCGGTGGCTGGCACGGTCGACGGCGTCAGCTGGTGCGGATGACCGCCGCGTTCGGTCTCGCCGCGGCCGGCACCGCTGTCGGCACCATGGCCATGAACCGCCGATCCCGATCGGTTCGCTGATGACAGGCGTCGACCGACCGCAAGCGCCGTACGTCAGCGGGCCGCACCCCGAAACGACCATCGGAGTGAACGAGCGCTGCCGGGTGGAGGTCGACGAGTCGTCCCCGGTCATCCGGTTGAGCGGGGTGCTCGACACCGCCGCGGCGCCCCGGGTTCACGACGCGTTGCTGGCACGGCTCAGCGACCGGCCCGGCCCGGTGGTCGCCGACGTGACCGGGTTGCGGGTCACCGACCCGGCCGGGCAGGGTGTCTTCGCCGAGGTCCGCCGGGAGATCGCCGACTGGCCGGCCGCGGACCTGCTGCTGTGCGACCCGGCGGTCTCCGGACCCGGTCGCCCCGACGCCGTCCTGGCGGGTGTGCCGGCCTGGCCCACCCTCGACGCCGCGCTGGCCGCTGTCGCGGCGGCCCCGCTGGCGGCGGTGCTGACCGCCGAGCTGCCGCCGACTCCGGAGTCCGCCCGGCAGGCCCGCGAGCTGGTCGCCACCGGTTGCGTGCGCTGGGGCATGCCGGCCCTGACCGAGCCGGCGCAGATCGCGGTCACCGAGATGGTCAACAACGTGGTCACGCACGCCCGGACTCCGATGAGCGTCCGGTTGGCGCCGCAGGACGACACCCTGCACCTGGCGGTTCGGGACCACTCGTCGCGCCGGCCCACATTCGAAGGTCTGTCCCCGCCGAACCGCGTGGGCGGCCGGGGTCTGCTGCTGATCGACACCGTGGCCCGCCGGTGGGGCACCAGCATGGTGCCGGACGGCAAGGTCGTCTGGTGCGTGCTGCACCCGGACGACGAGGCAGCGCAGGGCTGACGGACCTCCCGCACCCGGTGTCCGGTTCGCCGCCGCATGACCGGCGGTGCTCCGGTTACGGCGGGAGGGCAGCGGGTAGTGATCAGACATGCGCGACAACGAGTACCCGACCCCCGTGTCCGACACCGAGGCGGAGGGGCTGCCCGACACCGCCGATGACGACTCGAGCGCCAACGACGACGTGCTCACCGGCCGCGAGGCGGACGGCCCGGAGCCGGCCCAGCTGCCCGGCGACCGGACGCCGGTGGCCGTTGACCGCTTCGGGACGACCGCCGAGGAGCAACTCGACGGGGAGTCGTTGGACTACAAGCTCGATCGGGAGGTCTACGAACGCCCGGTGGACGACCCACTGGCCGGCCCGGTCGACCCGAAGATCGCCTTCGAGGCGGAGAACGAGGCCGCGGCGGCGGAGGCCCAGCTGGACGCCGACGTGATGGACCCGGGGCCGACGTCGGATCCCAACTCGCCGGTCTCCCTCTATGACCACGGCCAGCTCGGCACGGTCGCCGACGCCACAGTGGGCCGGCTCGTGGAACCGGACGAGGGAGCGCACACCGACCAGGAGACCGACTCCGTGGCGTACGACGCCGGGTCGGCGGGCGGCGGGGCGACCGCGGAGGAGCTGGCCATCCACGAGACAGAGCCGCCGCGCTCGGTCTGAGCCGATCAGTCGTCCAGGCCACGCTCGATCGCGTAACGGGTCAACTCGACCCGGTTGTGCAGTTGCAGCTTGCCGAGCGTGTTCTGGACGTGGTTCTGCACCGTCCGGTGGGACAGGCCGAGCCGCTGCGCGATCTGCTTGTACGACATTCCCTTGGCCACCAGGCGCAGCACCTCGGTCTCCCGGTCGGTGAGGCGGGGCGTTCCCGGCTCCGCGTCCCCGGTCGCGTCCTGCCCCGGCCCGGCGGCCATCCGCCGGTACTCCCCCAGCACCAACCCCGCCAGGCCGGGCGTGAAGACCGGGTCACCGGCGGCGGTGCGGCGGACCGCGTCGAGGAACGCGGCGGGCGCCGTCGACTTCACCAGGTAGCCGGTGGCGCCCGCCTTGACCGCGTCGAGCACGCTCTGCTCCTCGCCGCTGGCGCTGAGCATCAGCACCCGGACCTCGGGCAGCGCGGCGCGCAGCCCGACGACCACCTCGACCCCGGAGATGTCCGGTAGTTGCAGGTCGAGAATCACCACGTCGGGGCGGGCGGCGGCGGCCACCCGGATCGCCTGTCGCCCCTCGCCGCTGGTCGCCACCACCAGGAAGCCAGCCTCGGCCAGGTCGCGGGCCACGCCCTCGCGCCACATCGGATGGTCGTCGACCACCATCACCCGCACCGCCGTCACCGCTACGTCCTCGGCACGATCAGCTCGATCTCGGTGCCCGCGTCGGGGGTCGACATGATCCGGACCGTACCCCCGAGGTCGGTCACCCGGCCACGGATCGACTGGGCCACGCCGAGCCGTCCCTGCGCGGCGGCCTCGACCAGCCGGCCGGCCGGGATGCCCGGCCCCTCATCCCGGATCGACACGGTCACGGTCTCCCCCTCGTCCTCGATCAACACCCAGGCCCGCCCGCCGGCGTGGCGGCCCACGTTGTCCAGGGCCGCGCCGGCCGCGGCCGCCAACTCGCCGGCCACCTGCCGGGGCAGGGTCACCGGGGTGGCGGGGGCCGAGACCGACACCGCCGCCGACGCGTACCGGCCGAGCAGACCGCGCAGGTCCACCGCTTCCGCCCCGGCGTCGGCCGGTGCGGTGCCGGCGATCAGCGCCCGCAGCGCGGCCTCCTGCTCACCGGCGAGCCGGGCCAGTTCGCCGGCCTCGCCGGGCAGGTGCGCGCCGCGCCGCTGCACCAGCGCCAGCACCTGGAGCACCGAGTCGTGGATGTCGCGTGCCAGTCGTTCCCGTTCCCGGGTGGCCGCCTCCAACTCCACCGCGTGTTGCAGGCGTTCCTCGGCGGCCACGGCGAGCCGGGCGACGTGGCCGACCACCACCCCGGCGAGCAGCAGCAGGATCACTCCGGTGAAGGAGGACTGGCTGATCCGTTCCCGGGTGGCCACGTCCGCGCCGGCGACCAGCAGCGCGGCCACCGTGCCCCGCCGCCGGCCGCCGGAGACCGCCCAGGCCAGCACCGGGCCGGCCATCCAGGCAACCCCCAGGGTGGGTACGCCGTGGGCGAGCGCCTCCCGTCCGATCACCCAGGGGGTGGACAGCACGATGGCGACCACCACCCCGAGGTCGGCCAGCAGCAGCGGCCAGCGGCGCCAGGCGGAGCGGGCGTACCCGACGGCTGTCACGCCGGTCCAGAGGATCATCGCCAGGACCAGGGCGCCGACGGCGAACGGGTGGTCGTACCGGTCGGCGTCGCGTACGGCGAGCGCGCAGACGTACCCGAGGGAGGTGACCCGGAACACCGTGAGCGCCCGCCAGAGCGGCACCTCGAAACCACCCGACGGCGACGGCATGGCGGTCAGGATGCCACAGCGGGGCCGGCGGCGCGGGGCCACGGAGTGCACATCAAGGAACCCTGACGTACGGTTGAAAAGCCGCGAAATACTCCGAGATCCGCTGTCGGGACGGGCCATGACGAATGCAGATCCGCACGCACCGCGTACGGTTGTGCCCATCGAACCCTCCCTCCTGATCGCCGAGGCCTTCGAGCAGGCCCAGGTGACCGAGATTCGACACTCGGTCACCTCCTGCGCGCACGCCTCCGGCCTCGACGGCCAACGGCTGGACGACTTCGTGCTGGCGGTCAACGAGTTGATCACCAACGCCGTGCGGCACGGCGGCGGGCGCGGGTGGCTGCGGCTCTGGCGGGAGCCCGGCGGGCTGTTCTGCGAGGTGGCGGACCACGGCCAGGGCATCACCCCGCAGCGGCTGGGCGACCGGAGCCGTCCCGCCCCGGACACCGCCGGCGGGTGGGGTCTCTGGCTGGCCCGGGAGCTGACCGACGCCATGGAGATCGCCACCAGCGCCGCCGGCACCACCGTCCGCATCGCCGCCACCCTCGCCGCCACCGACCGCACCAAGCGCTGAGACCGGGCCCGGCGCGGGCGGGCTCACCCGAACAGGGCCGAGACCGACTCCCCGTTGTGAATCCGGCGCATGGCCTCGGCCAGGGCGGGAGCCACCGAGAGGACCTGGAGTTTCCCGACCCGCTTCTCGGCCGGGATGGGGACGGTGTTGGTGCAGACGATCTCCAACACGCCGTCCTGGTCACTGAGCCGCCGCAGCGCGTCGCCGGAGAACAGGCCGTGCGTGCAGGCCAGCCGGATCGAGCGCACCTTCAGGCCGCGCAGATGCTCCATCAGCTCGACCACGGTGCTGCCCTTGGCGATCTCGTCGTCCAGCACGATGACGTCCCGGTCGGCGACCTCGCCGATCACGGCACTGATCTTGACCAGGTCGTCGCTGAACCGCTGCTTCGCACCGGCCGCCACCGGCGTGCCGAGCAGCCGGGCGAAGGCGGCGGCCTCCTTGGCGTTGCCCAGGTCCGGCGAGACCACCACCGTGTCGCTCAGGTCGTAGCGCCGGAAGTGGGTGGCCAGCTCGCGCAGCGCGTGCAGATGATCCACCGGGACGCTGAAGAAGCCGTGCACCTGCGGCGAGTGCAGGGTCATCGCGAGCACCCGGTCCGCACCCGCCGAGGTGAGCAGGTCGGCGACGAGCCGAGCCCCGATCGAGATGCGCGGCGCGTCCTTCTTGTCCGAGCGGGCGTACGCGTAGTGCGGCAGCACCACGGTGATCCGGCCGGCGGACGCGCCCCGCGCCGCGTCGATCATCAGCAGCAGCTCGACGAGGTTCTCCTGCACCGGGGGGACCAGCGGCTGGATCAGGAAGACGTCCCGCTCCCGGCAGTTGGCCTGCAACTGCACTTCCAGGCAGTCGTTGGCGAACCGGGAGACCCGCACCGGATGCAGCGGCACCCCCAGGTGGGCGCAGATCTCGGCAGCCAGGTCGGGATGGGCGGTTCCACTGAAAACGGCGATGTCGCGCACGTTCGCACATCGTAGGCGAAGCCCCGGCCAACGTGACGTCTGTCGCTCCGCGCCGCCGGTTTGGGTACGGTGCTGCCGTGAGGACCGAGTACGTCGCCGCCATCGACCAGGGCACCACCTCCTCGCGGTGCATCGTCTTCGACTCCGCCGGGGACATCGTCGCCTCGGCCCAGCGCGAGCACCGGCAGATCTTCCCCCGGCCCGGCTGGGTGGAGCACGACGCCGAGGAGATCTGGGACAACGTCCAGCAGGTGGTCGCCGAGGCGCTGCAGGCCGCCGGCACCGACGCGGCCGGGCTCGTCGCCGTGGGCATCACCAACCAGCGGGAGACCACAGTCGTCTGGGACCGGGCCACCGGCCGCCCGGTGGCCAACGCCATCGTCTGGCAGGACACCCGCACCGGGCCGCTGCTGCGCGAGCTGGCCTCGGCGTACGGCGAGGAGCGCTTGCGGGCCCGCACCGGCCTGCCGCCGGCCACCTACTTCGCCGGCCCGAAGCTGCGCTGGCTGCTCGACGAGGTCGACGGCCTGCGCGAGCGCGCCGAGCGTGGCGAGGTGCTCTTCGGCACGATGGACAGCTGGCTGATCTGGAAACTCACCGGCGAGCACGTCACCGACGTGACCAACGCCAGCCGGACCATGCTGATGGACCTCGCCACCCTCGACTGGGATCCGGAACTGCTGGACGCGCTGGGCGTGCCGGCGGCGATGCTCCCGGAGATCCGCTGCTCCGCCGAGGTGTACGGCACCGCCACCGGCGTGCTCGCCGGCGTGCCGGTGGCCAGCGCACTCGGCGACCAGCAGGCCGCCCTGTTCGGGCAGACCTGCTTCCAGCCGGGCGAGGCGAAGTGCACCTACGGCACCGGCAGCTTCCTGCTGCTCAACACGGGCGCCAGCCCGGTGCCCTCCACCCACGGCCTGCTCACCACCGTCGCGTACCAGATCAAGGGCCAACCTCCGGCGTACGCCCTGGAGGGCGCCATCGCCGTCACCGGCTCGCTGGTGCAGTGGCTGCGCGACAACCTCGGGCTGATCTCCAGCGCCGCGGAGGTGGAGGACCTGGCCCGCACCGTGGACGACAACGGCGGCTGTTACGTGGTGCCGGCGTTCTCCGGGCTCTTCGCCCCGCACTGGCGCAGCGACGCGCGCGGCGTGATCGCGGGGCTGACCGGCTACATCACCAAGGGGCACCTGGCCCGGGCGGTGCTGGAGGCGTCGGCGTGGCAGACCCGCGAGGTGGTCGACGCGATGAACGCCGATTCCGACGTGGCGCTGCGCCGACTCCGGGTGGACGGCGGGATGACCGCCAACGGCCTGCTCATGCAGTTCCTCGCCGACGTGCTCGACGTGCCGGTGGTCCGCTCCCGGATCACCGAGACCACCTGCCTCGGCGCGGCGTACGCGGCCGGCCTGGCGGTGGGCTTCTGGCCGGACCTGGTTACGTTGCGCGCGCAGTGGCGCTCGGACGCGCAGTGGGAGTCGACGATGGCACCGGAGCTACGCGACAGCGAGCTGCGCCAGTGGCGCAAGGCCGTGCAGCGCACGCTCGACTGGGTGGAGTGACAGAGGCGACCAGGTGAAGCGCCGCGCAGGCGTCCGGACGAAGCGGCGCGCGGACGCCCGGACGAAGCGGCGCGCGGACGCCCGGCTGGAGTGCCGTAGGCCCGGTGCCGGACCGGCCAACCGTCCCAGCCAACCGTGCCCGGCCAAGCACCCACGTGTGCGTCCTTTGCTCTGCTTCAGCGGAGGCAACAGAAAGGTGCCCTGAGTGTTGCGCCGGTTGAAGCAGAGCAAAGGACGCACAGTGGTGCCCCGGCCCAGCGAGCGACCCGGCCCAGCGAGCGACCCGGCGCAGCGCGCGACCCGGCGCAGCGCGCAACCCGGCGCAGCGGGCGACCCGGCGCAGCGGGCGACCCGGCGGACCGAGAGACCCGGCGGACCGAGGGGCCTGGCGGCCCGCTCAGCTCCAGCGGTTGCCGGTGAGCTTCTCGTAGACCTCGACGTAGCGGGCGCGCGTCGCCTCGACGACCTCGGCGGGCACGTCCGGCGCCGGAGGCAGCTTGTTCCAACCGCTGCCGGTGGCCCAGTCCCGCACGTACTGCTTGTCGTAGGAGAACTGCACCCGGCCCGGCTGGTACGACTCGGCCGGCCAGAACCGCGACGAGTCGGAGGTGAGCAGCTCGTCGGCGAGCACCAGGGTGCCGTCCGGCGCCCAGCCCAGCTCGATCTTGGTGTCGGCGATCAGGATGCCTCGGTCGGCGGCCAGCTCGGCACCGCGCCGGTAGACGTCGATGGTGATCTGTCGCAGCCGTTCGGCGGTCTCCTCGCCCACCTTGTCCACCACGTCGGCGTACGTGATCGGCTCGTCGTGCTCACCGGCCGGCGCCTTGCTCGACGGCGTGAAGATCGGCTCGGGCAGGATCGACGCCTCGACGAGCCCGCGCGGCAGCGGTACGCCGGACACCGCGCCGGTGCGCTCGTACTCCCGCAGGCCGCCGCCGGTGAGGTAACCCCGGGCGACGCACTCGACCGGGACCATGTCCAGCCGCTGGCAGCGGATGGCCCGCCCGGCGAACTCGGCCGGCACGTCGGTGGCCGAGATGACGTGGTTCGGCACCAGGTCGGCGAGCTGCTCGAACCACCACAGCGAGAGGGCGGTGAGCAGCCGGCCCTTGTCCGGAATCGGTGTCGGGAGGGGCACGTCGTAGATCGAGATGCGGTCCGAGGCGACCAGAATCAGGTCGTCGCCGTCGGCGTACACGTCCCGGACCTTGCCCGAGTGCAGAAGTTCCACGCGCCCTAGTACACCACGCGACGACGAGGGGCCCGTTCCGGCCACCCATACCACCTGCGGGCTGCCGGGTGACCGGACGGACGTTGACACCCTCCTGCGCCGCCTGCGTGAATGGTCCGACCCGTCCGTACGTGCCAGGAGACCTCGTGCCCGTTGCCCGTCCCCCGATCGCCCGCTTCGGTGCCGACCCGGGCCGACGCCGAGTGCTCACCGCGCTGCTCGGCGCACCCCTGCTGGCCACCGGCGGGCTGGCCGGATGCAGCGACGGCGCCGACACCTCGACCCAGGACGGGCCGATCGAGCTGTCGGTCTTCTGGTGGGGCGGGGCGAGGCGGGCCGAGTTGACGGAGAAGGCCCTCCGGCTGTACTCGCAGCGCAACCCGCAGGTCAGCTTCCGGGTCACCTGGCAGGGCGCCGACGGCTACTACGAGCGGTTGGCCACCCAGGCGGCCGGCGGCAACGTTCCGGACCTGATCCAGCTCGACGACGCCATGCTGACCGAGTACACCGAACGCCAGATCGCCCTCGACCTCACCGAGGCGACCGCCGACAACCGACTGGACCTGCGTGGCCTGCCGGAGGGTCTGATCCGCTACGGCACCGTGGACGGGCGGACGATGGCGGTGGCCGCCGGGCAGACTCTCGCGGCCGTGGTCTTCAACCGTGACCTGCTGCGCGAGCTGCGGGTGCCGGAGCCGCGCGGCGGGATGCCCTGGGCGGACTACATCGCCTGGGCGCAACAGGTCACCGAGGCGAGCAACGGCCAGGTGGCCGGCACGATGGACGCGTCCGGCGACTACCGCGCCCTCTGGCTCTGGCTGCGGTCCCAGGGCGGCGAGTTCTACCGCGGACGGCAGCTCGGCTTCGGCGCCGAGGAGCTGATCGCCTGGTTCGAGCTGTGGCAGCGCGCCCGCACCGGACGCGCCACGCCGGGCGCGGCCCTCGTCGAGCAGGCCGACAGCGGGGAACCGGCCCGGCAGTTGGTGGTCACCGGGTTGACCGCCGCGTCCTTCGCCTGGTCCCACCAACTGCCGGAGATGCAACGACTCAGCGATTCCGAGTTGGGTGTCGTGGGCTTCCCCGGCCCGCCGGGCGCCCAGTGGGCGCGGGCGTCGATGTACTGGGCGGGGTTCCGGGGCACCCGCCACCCGGACGCGGTGGCCGACGTGATCAACTTCCTGACCACGAACGGAGAGGCGGGCACCATCCTCGGCCACGAGCGTGGTCTCAACGCCAGTCTCGCCGTGCGCCGCTACACCGAGGGCAGCATCACCGACCCTGCTCAGAAGCGCGCCGCCGCGTTCGGCGCCAGCATCGCCGACCAGCTGGGGCCGGCCCCCGCGCCACCGCCGAAGGGCCACCCCAAGGTGCGTTCCCTGCTGGTCACCGCGGCGGAGAGCCTCCGCGCCCGGCGTACCGGCACGCGGGCGGCGACCTCACGTTTCCTCGCCCAGGCCAACGCCGCCCTGGCAGCCTGACCCACCGGCGGACCACCGCCGCCCGCCACGCCTGCCAACCGGCCCGGCCGGCCGTCGTCGACAGGTGGTCGTCGACGGCCGGCCCGATGGGCGACGGTCAGCGCGGGGGGCCACCTCGCCGGTTGCGCGTCAGACGCAGCACCAGGAACACGATGATCGCCACCACCACGAGGCAGCAGAGCAGACCGAGAAAACCGAAGCCGCCGCCACGGGAGCGCCGCCGGGCGGCCTCCACCACCAACTCGCCGGTCCCCGTGGACGCCCAGGCCGCGACCGGCACGAAGACCGCCAGGACGACCGCACCGAGGACCGCGCTGAGCCGGCCCCACCACTTCCCGAATGAAGACATGCGCCCATCCTCGCCGAAGGACGCAACCTCGGCACGACGGTCCACGCCGAATTCACGCCGTTCGGACGGAGCAGATCGAAATCCACAGAGGTGATCGGATTCGGCGAGCACCTCGCACCCATCGCGCCGGTGGTGGGCGGCCTTCGGCCGGAAACAGAAGACCCGGCCCCACGATCTGGGGCCGGGTTCCGGTGTGCACTTTCCGTGGTAGCGGGGACAGGATTTGAACCTGCGACCTCTGGGTTATGAGCCCAGCGAGCTACCGAGCTGCTCCACCCCGCGTCGACTGGTTAACCCTAACCCATCCGCCCCGACGATGATCAGCGGGGGCCTCGGCGGCCCGGACACGGGCTCCGGACACGGGCTCCGGACATGGCGAAAGCCCGCCCCCGGATCTCCGGAGACGGGCTTTCAGTCGTAGCGGGGACAGGATTTGAACCTGCGACCTCTGGGTTATGAGCCCAGCGAGCTACCGAGCTGCTCCACCCCGCGTCGGCTCGTTAACCGTAGCGCACCGACCCGGGGCACCGCAAAACGACTCCGATACCGCCGTCAGCCCAGCCATTTCTCGATCGCCGCCACCGCCCGCCGGCTGTCCGCGTCGACCTGCGCGCGCTCGGCGGCGGTGTACTCCCAACCCTGCTCCCAGAGCACCGTCACCACGTCATAGACCCGGACCGCACGGACCAGTCGCACCTCGTACGCGCCCGGGTCGCCCATGCCCTGCGGGTACGGGGCTCGCAGCTCGAACAGCACCGACTCGTCGCCGTACGCCCCCGGGTCCAGCAGTCGCTGCCGCCAGATCCTGGTGTCGTCGGGCATCGTCTGCTGCGGGCAGGCGCGGACGGCCTGCCGCAACTCGCGCAGCGCGTCGTCGGCGCGACCGGGACGGTAGATCGCGATGCTGTGCCGGTAACTGCCGTCCGGCACGTTCCCCTGCGGGGTCTCCGGTCGCTTGTAGGCGATCGACCGGGCGCGGCGCTGCACCACTGCCGATTCGCTCCGATAGCGGGTCCCACACAGCGGCGGCAGGACCGGGCCCGGCGCGGTCGACTCCAGGCCGGTCCGGTTGGCGGCCGCCAGGACGAAGAAGGCGCGGTCCGGGATCGAGGTCGGTGGGTGGGCGCTCGCTCCGCCGGTGGGCTCGGCCGACCGCGTACCGCTCGGGGTCGCGCGCGACGGCGTCGGGGACGAGGGTGCCGTCGACGGCGAGGCGGACGGGGACGAGGAGGGCGCACGAGCCGACCCCGTCGGCAGTGGGGAGACCGGCGTGGCGGCCGGTGGTGGCAGCGGCGCGGGCCGGTCGGCGGAGAACGCCAGCCGCCCCCCGACGGCCACCCCGCCGAGCAGCACCGCCACCGCCAGCGCACTGCCGGCCACCCGGACCCGCGCCCGCCGGTCGGCGTGCCGCCGGACCAGCTCGGGGTGGGCCACCTCCACCCCGTCGGCCACGACGGTGAGCGACCGGTACAGGTCGGAGAGTTCAGCTGACATCGTTCGCCTCCAGCTCCTCGATGTGGACGTCGGGCAGCAGCACGGCCAGCCGGGACCGGCCGCGGGCCAACCAGGACTTGACGGTGCCGAGGGGTACGCCGGCCTCCCGGGCGATCTCCTCGACCGGCAGGTCGAAGAGGTAGTGCAGGGCCAGCGCCTGTCGCTGCGCCGCCGGCAGTTGGCGAAGCGCGTGCACGAGCAGCACCCCGTCTTCGCTCGGTGGGGGCGCGGTCGGTGGCGGCCCGCTGCGGCTCACCATCGCCCGCGAGCGGTGCAGGCGCCGCCAGCGGTCGTTCGCCAGCCGGGACACCACCAATCGCAGCCATGCTTCGGGCGCCGGATGCTCCGACAGTCGCCCCCACTGCCGCCAGGCCCGCGCGAACGCCTCCTGAACGAGGTCCTGCGCCTCGGTGTGGTCACCGGTCACCGCGTAGCCGTAGCGCATCATCCGCCGGGCGGTGCTGCGGTAGAACTCGTCGAAGCTCTGTGCGTCCCTCACGCCTGCCCCCTTGTCCGCGCCCCGTTGCATCACTGACGGCGGCGGGCGGTCGCGGGTTGCGGTTCAGCCGGACAAAGCATGTCGGAGAGGCGACAGGCCGGCATAACGTACGGACGCGACGGAGCCCCCGACGCCAGGACCGGTCAGGTCCGACGACGAGGGCTCCGTGGTGCTCCTCGGGCGCTGGTCAGCCGCCCGTGCCGGCGCTCGGGGTGGCGCTCGGCGCCGGCGGCGCACCGCCGCTCGGGTTGTTCGCCTGCTGCGCCTGCTGGAACGCGGTGAGCGCCTCGTCCAGCGCCTTGAGCGCGCGACCGTACCGCTCGAAGTCGCCGGAGGCCTGCGCGGCGCGGACCTCGGTGATGGCGGCCTGCACCCGGTCCGCGGCGGTGGCCAGCTCGCCGGTCGGCGGCGGGTTGGTGCCACCCGGCGTCGGGGTCGCGGTCGGCGACGGGCTGGTGGGGTTGCCGCCCGTGGTCGGCGGCGGCGACGTGCCCTGCCCGGCGCGCTTGCCCTGCTCCACCAACTGCTTGATGCCGTCGTTGATGTTGTCGGCGAGCGCCACGAACGAGCCGCCGTCACCGTAGGAGAGCAGCACCTTCTGCAGCAGCGGGTACGCGTCCTGCTGGTTGCTCTTCACGTAGACGGGCTCGACGTAGAGCATGCCGTCGGCGAAGGGCAGCGAGAGCAGGTTGCCGTACTGCACCTGCGCCTGGTTGCTGGAGAGCAGGTTGAGCTGCTGGCGGATGTTCGCGTTGTTGGTCATCTGCTGGTGCACCTGCACCGGGCCGGAGATCCGGGTCTGGTCCGGCAGCTCCAGCACCTCCAGCCGCGGCTTCCCGTCGACGTACGACCCGGAGATCAGCGCGGCCAGGTTCTGCCGGCCGTTCGGGGTGACCGCCGAAGTCAACTGGAATCGTGGGCCCTCCTGGCCCGGGAACTGGGTGAACAGGTAGTACGGCGGCTGCTTCTGGCCGCTGTCCGGCGCGTCCGGCACATTCGGCACCTGCCAGAAGTCCTGCGCCGAGTAGAAGTCACCCGGGTTGGTCACGTGGAACTTGGTGAGCAGGTTGCGCTGCACCTTGAACATGTCGGCCGGGTAGCGCAGGTGCTCGGTCAGCTCGACCGGGATGTCCGCCTTCGGCTTGATCAGGTCCCCGCCGAACGCCTTGTTCCATGCCTTGAGCACCGGGTCGGTGTCGTCGTACTCGTAGAGCGTCACGGTGCCGTCGTACGCGTCGACGGTGGCCTTCACCGAGTTGCGCATGTAGTTGACGTCCTCCCGGGCCAGCTGGAAGGTGCCCCGGTTGGTCAGCTCGTCGGTCGTCTCGACCTGGAGGTTGACCCGCTCGGCGTACGGGTAGGTCGCCGCCGTCGTGTAGCCGTCGACGATCCACTGGACCCGGCCGTCGACCACCGCCGGGTACGGGTCGCCGTCCAGGGTGAGGAACGGCGCGACCTTCTCCACCCGGTCCCGCGGGTTACGCACGTACAGCAGCTTGGAGTCCTTGTTGACGGCCTCGGAGAGCAGGAAGTTCGACTCCTGCTCCTTGATGGCGTACAGCAGTCGCCGGGTGAAGGAGCCGATCTTGACGCCGCCCTCGCCGGTGTAGGTGTAGGACTCGCCGCCGCCCTCGCCGACCGGCCTGTCGAACTCGGCCTTCTTGTTCGGGTCGGACTGGCCGACGATCGCGTAGTCGTCGGGCGCCATCCGCTCGCCGTAGTAGATGCGGGGCTGCTTGGCCGGGATCTGCTCGGTCTGCGAGGAGCACGCCTCCTGGGTCCGCTCGCCGAGGAAACCCGAGACGAAGAACGGCTGCCCGCCGCACACCACCTGGTTCGCCGGGGCGGCCACCAGGCCGTACCCGTGGGTGTAGACGGTGTGCCGGTTGATCCAGGTGTTCTGCTGGTCGGTCAGCTCGCCGTAGTTGATCTCCCGGACGCCGACGACGTAGTCGGAGGTCTTGCCGTTCACCCCGTACCTGTCGATGTCCAGCTTGGGGCCGAAGTCGTAGAAGCCGCGCACCTGCTGGAGCTGGGTGTACGTCTCGCTGACCAGCTGCGGGTCGAGCAGCCGCACGTTCGACACGACTGACGTGTCGGTGGCCAGGTTCGCCGGTGGGGTGAGGTTGCTCGCCGCGTACGGCGTGGTCTCGGTGGCGCCCAACCCGAACGCCGCACGAGTCGCGTCGATGCTGCGCTGGATGTACGGCGCCTCCTTGTCCTTGGCGCTCGGCTTCACCTCGAAGGTCTGCACCGCCCAGGGGTAGATGCCGCCGATCGCCACGGCGGAGACGCCGAGCAGAGCGAGCGAGATGCCCGGCCACACCAGGTTCCGCATCCAGGCGTTGGAGAACACGATGATCGCGATCGCCACGACGATCGAGATGTACGCCAGGATCTCCTTCGCCGGCAGCAGCGCGTTGACGTCGGCGTAGCCGGCGCCGTACAGCTTGGCGCCCTCGTTGTACTCCAGCAGCATCGCCCGGCGGTCCAGCACGTACGCCAGGGCCTTGAGCAGCACGAACACCGCGACGAGGGTGCTCAGGTGAGCGCGGGCCGCGTTGCTCATCCGGTCGCCGATGCCCTGGAGGCGGACCCCGCCGAAGAGGTAGTGCACCGCCAGCGCGCCGATCAGGGCCAGCACCACGGCGGTGAAGCCGACACCGAGCAGGTAGCGCCAGAACGGCAGCTGGAAGACGTAGAAGCCGATGTCGACTCCGAACTCCGGGTCCTTGACCCCGAAGTCACCGCCGTTGCGGAAGAGCAGCCACTGGTTCCACCGGCTCTGCGCGGACAGGCCGGCGAAGAGCCCGACCACGGCGGCGGTGAGCGCGATCCAGGTGCCGAGGCGCGGGCTGAGCGCCATCCGGTAACGCTCCAGGGTGGCCTGCTCCACCGAGTGCGGCCGCAGCCGCGGACGCAGCCGGTGCGCCAGCCACAGGTTGCCGCCGACGATCACCGCCATGGCGAGCCCGATGACGAGGAACAGCGTCAGCCGGGTGAGCAGCACACCGGTGAAGACCTCGGTGTAGCGGACCTCGTCGAACCAGAGCCAGTCCGTCCAGGCCTGGACACCCCAGCCGAGCAGGGTGAAGAGCACGAACACCCCGACCAGGACAGCGATGGTGACGCGGCCGCGCCGGCTCATCCTCGGCAGGGGGCTGCTGCTACGCATTACCACTGTTGGCTCCGCACGCTCGATGTGATCGGCTCCGATCAGGCACCCAGAGTACGGGGTGTTCCTGAGCGTGTCGGGGCACGGTCACACCGGTCAGCAGCGGGTCGGCTGACCACCGGCGCGCAACGTCTCCAGAGCGGTGAGCGCCTCGTCCAGCGAGCCCACCTTCAGCAACGGCAGGTCGGGCTGCGGGTTGCGGACCGCCTCGGCGCAGTTGTCCGCCGGCACCAGGAAGACCTTGGCCCCCGCCTGCTTCGCGCCGACCAGCTTCTGGGCGATCCCGCCGATCGGGCCGACAGTGCCCTCGTCGTCGATGGTGCCGGTGCCCGCGATGACCTTTCCGCCGGTGAGGTCGGCCGGGGTCAGCTTGTCCACGATGCCCAGGGCGAACATCAGGCCGGCGCTCGGGCCGCCGATGTCCCCCAGGTCGATGCCGAGCGTGAACGGGTGCGGCTGCTGCTGGTCGATCTCGACGCCGATCCGCGGCCGACCGTCCTGCTCACGGCTCGTCACCGTCGCGGTGGCCGCCGCGCCGTCGCGCGTGTAACCGATGCTCAGGGCCGTACCGGCCGGCTTGGCGCGGATCAGCTCGGTGACCTTGGCGGCCACCGGCACCGGCTTACCGTCGACCGAGGTGACCACGTCGCCGACCTTGAGCACCCCGGCGGACGGGCCGTCCGCCGCGACCGTCTTGATCACCACCTGCACGGGGAAGCCCAGCTCGCGCAGCGCGGCGGTCTCGGCGCTGGTCTGCGACACCTTGAAGTCCTCGGCGTTGCGCTGCTCGACCTGCTCCGTCGACTCCCCCGGCGGGTAGACCAGCTCGCGCGGCACCACCGCCTCGTCGTCGGAGAACCAGCCGGCGATGGCCGAGCGGAGCCGCACCGTCGGCTGCACGCCCACCGTCGTCAGCCGGAGCTGGCCGGCGGAGGTGGAGGTCTCCCGGCCGGTGACCTGGATGACCTCCTTACCGTCGGCCGTGCCGAGGGTGTTGACCGTCGGGCCCGGGCCGAGCACCACGTACGGGATCGGCACCCGGAGCACCCCGATGCTGAGCAGGGCGGTGAACAGGGCACCGAGCAGGACCGTCAGGCCGCGACGTCTCATGCGCCAGAGCGTACCGATTGCGTCGGGCCCACCCGACGGATGCGCCGCGCGACTTCGCCCTCAGCGCAACGCCAGCGGCGGCTACCTGGGGCGCGGCCCGCGTACCGTAGACGTCGTGCCTGATATTCCGTTCGGTTTCGCGCTCCCGGGTGGGCAACCACCAGACCCCAACGATCCCGCGCAGATGCAGCAGTTCATGTCGCAGTTGCAGCACCTGCTCTCCGCGCCGGGCAGCGGGCCGGTCAACTGGGACCTGGCCCGGCAGGTGGCGGCCAGCCAGCTCGCCGCCGCTGGCGACCCGGCGGTGTCGCCGTACGAGCGCAACGCGGTGGAGGAGGCGTTGCGCCTGGCCGACCTGTGGTTGGAGCCGGCGTCGTCCTGGCCGTCGGGCATCCAGTCCCCGGTCGCCTGGAACCGCAATGAGTGGATCTTCAAGACGCTCGACGTGTGGCGCAAGCTCTGCGACCCGGTGGCCAGCCGCATGGTCGGCGCGATGGGCGACCTGGTGCCGCCGGAGGCGCGCGCCCAGCTCGGCCCGATGCAGTCGATGGTGGCGACCCTCGGTGGCGCGCTCTTCGGCGGTCAGCTGGGGCAGGCCCTCGGCTCGCTCGCCGCGGAGGTGCTCTCCGCCGGTGACATCGGGCTGCCGCTCGGCCCGGCCGGCACGGCCGCGCTGATCCCGGCCAACATCCGCGCGTACGGCGAGGGCCTGGAGCTGCCCGAGGACGAGGTCCGTCTCTACGTGGCGCTGCGCGAGGCCGCCCACCAGCGGCTGTTCCAGCACGTCCCGTGGTTGCGCGGGCACGTTCTCAGCGCCGTGGAGATGTACGCCTCGGGCATCCGGGTCAACCGCGAGGCGATCGAGGAGGCGATGGGCCGCGTCGACCCGACCGACCCGGAGTCGATGCAGGCGATCGCCCTGGAAGGCATCTTCACCCCGGAGGACAGCCCGGCGCAGAAGGCCTCTCTGGCCCGGTTGGAGACCGCGCTGGCCCTGGTCGAGGGCTGGGTGTGCCACGTGGTGGACAGCGCGGCCAGTGACCGCCTGCCCAACGTCGTCCGGTTGGGCGAGGCGTTCCGTCGCCGCCGGGCCGCCGGCGGCCCCGCCGAGCAGACCTTCGCCGCGCTCGTCGGCCTGGAGCTGCGCCCCCGCCGGCTGCGCGAGGCGGCTGCCCTGTGGGCGGCGCTCACCCAGCACCGCGGCATCGAAGGCCGGGACGCCGTCTGGGGTCACCCGGACCTGCTCCCGTCGGACGACGACTTCGCCGACCCGGTGGCCTTCGCGATGAATGACATGGACCTGAGCGAGCTGGACAGCTTCGACTTCACCGCGCCCGGTGGCGCAAAGGAGAAGGCGCCGGGCCAGCCCGACGACACCGAGGGCGACACCAACACCGACGGCGACGGCAGCACCGACGGCGACAGCAAGGCCTGACGCGCGAGCCCGGGTGCCCGCGCCACGCGGTGGCGGGCACCCGGCCCATGTCCGCGCCAGGTTGCCCGGTCCGCAAGGCGGCTGATCGGGCGGGGTGCCCGGTTGCCTGGTCAGGCCGGACGGCCCGAGCCGGACAGCAACGCGCGGGTGGCCTCCCAGCCCTCGAAGGCCGGGTCCAGGCTGGCGAGGTCGGCCGGACCGCGCTGCCGCCGCCAACCGGCCGTGACTGCGACGTCCCCGGGCGCGGAAGCACCGGCCCGGGCGTCCGCCGGCATCGACGTGTCCAGGTCCAGCGGAGGCAACCACACCGGCACGGGCAGTCGTACGGCCACTCCGAGCAGACCGGGGCCGCCGCCCTCCACCGGCGCCACGGCGACCGACCGGGTGGTGAGCGGGCGCAGCAGCTTGCCGACGGTCAGCGCGGGCAGGTCGGGCACGTCAGCGGAGAGCACGGCAGCCTGGTCGTAGCCGTCCAACGCGGCGAACACGGCGTTCGGCGTCGGCTCGGCCACCTCGTGGACAGCGGTGCCGGGCCAGACCAGCGCGTCCGCCAGCGGACGGTCGGCCGGGGTCACCGCGACGGCGACGTCCACCTCGTTGAGGGTGGCGACCAGGTCAATGACGTCCTCGGCGAGCGCCGCCCGCCACTCCGCCCGGTCGACGCCGGGGGGCGACCAGTGCACCCGCCCGAGCATCACCACCACAACCCGCGCCATGACCCGACCCTAGCGCCCCGCCTCGGCCGACTCGATCCCGCCGCACGACCACCTGATCGGGTCCCCCCGGAAGTCGGGGTGTCCCGGTGGCCCGGATGCCCCGATTTCCCGAAACCCGAGTCGATCAACGTCGGCCAGCCCTCGCCCGGGCCGAATCTTGGACAGTTTCCGTTCGAAGCTGACGGAAACTGTCCAAGATTGCCAATCACGGCGCGCTGCAGCGCGCACGGCTGCGCCCGCACGGCCCGCCGCACAAACGGCCCGACGCACGCGCAGAGCGGCGCGCAGCCAGAGCGCGCGACCAGGGCGTACGCAGGCGGGGTGCTCGGGGGCGTCTGTCGATCAGGTGGGGACGGGGGCGCAGGAGGCGGCGGCGACGCCCTCCAGGTAGCCGCGGGCGCGCTCCGACTTGGGGTAGCGGCCGACCAGCGCCCAGAAGCGGGCGTTGTGGCTGGGCACGATGAGGTGCGTCAACTCGTGCAGCAGCACGTAGTCGATCACCCAGTCGGGCATGTCCTGGACGCGGTGCGAGATGCGGATGCTGCGGTCGGCGGGGGTGCAGGAGCCCCAGCGACCGTTCTGGTTGGTGACCCAGCGGACGCTGGCCGGCACCGCCTTCGCGCCGTACCCGCCGAGGTAGAGATCGATCAGCCGGTTGGCCCGGGCGACCAGCTCGTCGTCCGAGCGGGCGAGCCGGCCCTCGCGGGCGGCGAGTCGCGCCAACATGCGGTCGACCCACTCGCTCTCCTCGGCCCGGGAGAACTGGTCCGGGATGAGGACGACCACCCGCTCACCGTCACGGTACGCAGACACCGTGCGTCGCCGACGCTGGCTGCGCCGCACCTCGACGACCGGCTTACGCGTCCCCGCCATCACTGGCCCGCGCAGCCTCGGCTACGTGTCACGAAGGAAAGCTAATGCGTACTGACCAGGGGTCCGCAAGAGTCAACCGCACGACACGCGCCCAAAAAATGGTGTTTGGTCGCCCAGCGTCCCGAAAATTTCTTGGGCCGGTCGTCGCCGGGACGCCGCCGGGACGTCTCGTCACCCACCGTGTACGTCGTCGGCGCGGCACCGCGCGGGCTCCCCTCCACCGTAGGTGATCACTGTGCTCCGCGCTGCCTCGGGGGCACTCGCACGGGTGGCTGTGAGGGTTTGGTCGGCGTGTCCCCGCCAAACTGACTTATCCGACCTAATTCGCCATGCACACTCTCGACGTCGACTTGCTCACAGGCCGATGCACAGCTGACATGGAACTGCCCAGACCTGGGTAGGGTCCGCGGACCAGCGGTCACGAAGGTGACCGTGGAGTGAGACCCAGCGCCGGCGCCCCGTGTGGCCCGCCGCCGGGCACCCCGCCGGGACCGTATTGACCGGCGGACGAGACGAGGAGGGCACCGTGGCCGACCAGGCCCAGACCTACAACGGTTACTGCGTGAAGTGCAAGGAGAAGCGGGACTTCGAGGGGCACGTGGAGGTCTCGAAGACCGGAATGAACATGGCCAAGGGCAAGTGTCCGGTTTGCGGCACAACAGTGAACCGGATTCTCGGCAAGGCGAAGGTCTGACCGTACGGATCGACGGGGGCGGGACGGCCGTGGTGGCCGTCCCGCCCCCGTTGCGGTTCCGAAGAAGGGCCACTGCGGACGCCGGCCAGGCTGTCGGGTGGCGGACAACACGCCCGGTGGCCTGTGGATAACCCGCCAGATCCTGTGGACAAGGCTGGATACCGCCCCGGCCGCCTGTGGACAACGATCGACCGAGCGCAGGGATGCGGTCACGATTCGTCACCATGAGTCGTACCCCGCTGCCCCGCCCCACGCTTCTTCCCGGCCTCAGCCGGCTCTGGCGGGATCGGCACACCCTCCAGATCGGTGTCGGTCCGGGGCCCGCCGTGCTGGTGGAGCTGGCCAACCCGCGTACCGCCGCCCTGCTCGACCTGCTGGACGGCACCCGCAGCGAACGCGACGTGCTGACCCAGGCGCTCGCGGCCCAGGTCGGCACCGACGACGCGCGTACGCTGCTGGACGCCCTGCGCGCGGCGGGCCTGCTGGTGCCGGCGCACAGCCTGCTCCCCCGCGACCTGGCGGGACCGGTCCGGGCCCGGCTCGCCGCCGAGGCCGGTGCGCTGGCCCTGGCCGCGGCCCGGCTGCCCGGCACTCCCGCACAGGTTCTGCGTCGTCGGCGGGCGGCCCGGGTGCTGCTCACCGGCGCCGGTGCGCTCGGCGGACCGCTGGCGGTGGCGCTGGCCCAGGCCGGCGTCGGGCAGGTGATCCCGCACCTCACCGGCCCGGTACGGCCGATCGACCTGGTCGGTACGGGCATCCCCGCCACCGAGCTGGGCCGACCGCTGGCCCCGGCGATCCGGGCGGCGATCGAGCGTGTCGCGCCGGGTACCGGCACTCACCCGGTCCGGGCCGCCCGGGTGGATCTGGTGATCCAGCTCGGCACGGACCGTCCGCCCGCGCTGCTCGCCGCCGGTCTCGCCCAGCGCCGTCAACCGCACCTGCTGGTGACCCTGCGCGAGGGCGTACCCGTCATCGGGCCGTTGGTCCGACCACCCGCCGGACCCTGTCTGCGCTGCGTCGAGCTGCATCGCGCCGACCGCGACCCGGCCTGGCCGGGGCTCGCCGCCCAGCTCGCCGCGGCTGAGCCGATGGCCGCCGGCGCGACCGGCACCCTGCTCGCTGCCATCGGGTACGCGGTCGCGGAGGTCCTGGCGCACCTCGACGGCGGCCACCCCGAGACACTGGGTGGCGCCATGGAGATCACCGGGGCGGGCCGATTCCGCCGCCGGGGATGGCCGCCGCATCCGGCGTGCGGGTGTTCGTCGAGCCGGGTGTACGCACCAGCCCGGCCGCACAGCAGCAGCGGACCCCTCCGGTCGGTAACAATGGCGAAGTGACCGACATCCCGCGCCGGGCCGTGTCCCGGACCGCCAAGCTCGCCGCTCTGCCGCTCGGCTTCGCCGGCCGGACCGTCCTCGGCATGGGTAAGCGCGTCACCGGGCTCGCCTCCGACGTGATCTCCGCGGAGATCCAGCAGCGCACCGCCGAGCAGTTGTTCAGCGTGTTGGGCCAGCTCAAGGGCGGGGCGATGAAGTTCGGCCAGGCGTTGTCGGTCTTCGAGGCGGCCCTTCCGGAGGAGATCGCCGCGCCGTACCGGCAGGCCCTGACCAAACTTCAGGAGGCCGCGCCGCCGCTGCCGGCCGCGAGCGTGCACAAGGTGCTGGCCGAGCAGCTCGGCCCCGACTGGCGCGACAGGTTCGTCGAGTTCAACGACACCCCGGCTGCTGCGGCGAGCATCGGTCAGGTGCACCGGGCCCGGTGGCGTGAGCCGGGTTACGGCCCGTCCGGCGAGCCGAACAGCCGCGACGTGGCAGTCAAGATCCAGTACCCGGGTGCCGGCGACGCGCTGCTCGCCGACCTCAAGCAGCTCTCCCGGCTGGGCGGCATGTTCCGGGCGATCCAGCCCGGCCTCGACGTCAAGCCGCTGCTGGTCGAGCTGCGCGAGCGGATCACCGAGGAGTTGGACTACGAGCTCGAGGCCGAGTCGCAGCGCACCTTCGCCGCCGCGTACGCCGACGATCCGGAGATCTTCATCCCGGAGGTGGTCTCCGCCTCACCCCGGGTGCTGGTCACCGAGTGGGTGACGGGCACCCCGCTGGCGGACATCATCCGCGAGGGCACCGAGGAACAGCGGGACGAGGCCGGCCGCCTGATGGCCACATTGCACCTCTCCGCGCCCCAGCGGGCCGGTCTTCTGCACGCCGACCCGCACCCGGGAAACTTCCGGCTGCTGCCCGACGGCCGACTCGGGGTGATCGACTTCGGTGCGGTGGCCCGGATGCCCGAGGGCACGCCGGAGCCGATCGGCCTCATCGCCGGGCGGGCCCTGCGCGGCGACGCGGACGGGGTGGTGGCGGGACTGCGGGACGAGGGTTTCATCGGCCCCACCGACGAGATCGACGCCGAGGGGGTCCTCGACTTCCTCCGTCCGATGCTGGAACCCATCGCGGCCGACGGGTTCCGCTTCACCCGGGCGTGGCTGCGGGCCGAGGCGGGCCGGCTGGCCAGCCCTCGCTCCCCCACGTACCAGCTGAGCAGGCAGCTCAACCTGCCCCCGTCGTACCTGCTCATCCACCGGGTGACGCTCGGCTCGATCGGGGTGCTCTGCCAGTTGGAGGCCAAGGCGCCGTACCGCAGCATCCTGGAACGCTGGCTGCCGGGCTTCGCGCCGGTCGCCTGAGGATGTGCGGAAGGGCGGGTGCCGGTCGGCACCCGCCCTTCTGTGTGGGGTGGTACTAGAGAACGCCCAGGTCGCGCGCCGACTGGTTGCGGCTGTTCATGGCGACGGTACGGGCGGATCGGGTTGCCTCAGTGCTCGTGGTGGTACGACCGGCCTGAGGCCGGCGCATTCGAGCCCTGGTCAACGCTTCGTGGAGTAGTTGCATCTCGAAGGCTCCACTCGGAACGTTCAACATCGTTTTCTCACTCACTGCCGGTGTGCCACCGGCGTAGTTGGTACGGGTCGGGAACATGTCAGGCTGCCAGCCGGACCGCGCCACGCACCTCGGACAGCCCACTGGCCGCCAAGCGCGCCTCGGCCTCGACCCGGAGCTCGGCGTCACGAGCGACGTCCTCCTTGCGCGGACGGCCACGGGGCCGCTTGCGCGGAACGACCGCGCCACGCTCGAAGATCTCGCCGCCCCAGACGCCCCACGGCTCCGCTCGCTCCACCGCCCCGGCCAGGCACTCGACGCGCAGCGGGCAGTCCCCGCAGAGCGACTTGGCCAGCTCGAGCTCGGCAGGCGAGTCGGAGAACCACAGGTCGGGGTCGAACTTCCGGCAGGGCAGGTTCGCCTCCAGCTCGACGCTCACATCGAGGGGGGCCAACGCCAGACTCATCTCCCGGTCACCTCTCTCTCACTTCGATCTCGTGGATCGCATTCCGACGTACTTCGGCGGGGCAAAAAACTGAGGCCGCGGATCCCGGTAGCGGGTTCCGCGGCCTCGAGGTGAGCCGGTGTCTGAAGATCAGACCGGTCTACCTCGAGGTGGAACGCCGCGGACATCCGTGCGCTTCTTGGCGCCATCGATGTCCATGCCCGTGAAGCCACTGGTCCCCTCGACTCCGGCGATCGGCGCAACGGTCAGATTCAGCTCGGCCTGAACCTGGTGCACCTGCGGAACCGACGGTCGTGCGGCCGCAAGGGCCACCCGGACAGCCGACAGCGGAGCGTGGACAGACGGCATCGCCGTCAGACGCTCATAGGTGAAGATCTCCACGGTGGCCACCTCCCTCACGTTCCTCGAATCGACCGGACCAACCCCCGTGAGCAGCCGGAATGGCGCCGCTCGCGTGGTGTGTTCTGAGGCTATTCCTCGCCCGGGGGCGAGGGCAAACGAATTTACGACGAGATTTCGAAAGTTTTCTCCGGGCAGACGTCGTCCACCCCCGCGCCCTGCACGAGCGCCAGCACCGACTCCCCGTAGAGGCCCAGTTTGCGGGGGCCGATGCCGGCGATGGCGATCAACTCTTCCGGCCGGCCGGGACGCCGTTCGGCCAGCGCCGTCAACGTCGCGTCGGTGAACACCACGTACGCCGGGACCTTCTGCGCGCCGGCCACCCGCTGCCGCCACTCGCGTAGGCGTTCGTGCAGCTCATCGTCGATGTCAGACGGACAGGTGGGGCACCGACCCAGCTTGCGGTCGGGGCCGGCGAGCAGGGTGGCGCCGCAGATCCGGCAGGACACGATCTGCGTCCGGCGCCGTTCGGGACGGCGCGCGGGACCGGTGGAGGCGCCGGCCCGCTCGGTGCCGCCGGAGCGGTCCAGTTGGGGCAGGAACCGCGACGGCCGCCGGGCACGCCCGCCCGGCGAGCGTGCGGCGGCGTACGACAGCCAGAGCCACTGCCGCGCGCGGGTGATGCCGACGTAGAGCAGCCGGCGTTCCTCCTCGACCTGTTCGACGGTCTTGGCGTACGTGGTGGGCAGGGTTCCCTCGGCGAGGCCGATCAGGAAGACCGCGTCCCACTCCAGGCCCTTGGCCGAGTGCAGCGACGCCAGGGTGACCCCGTCCACCGTCGGCACGTGCTGCTGGGCGGCCCGGCGGGCCAGTTCCTCGGTGAAGTCGGTGAGGGTGACCGGACGCTCCACCGACGCCGCCTCGCCGATCGGCACCACCTCGGGGGTGGCCGCGTACTCCTCGGCGAGCTGGACCAGCGCGGACAGGGCCTCCCAGCGCTCGCGGGCGGCGCCACCGGCCGGGGGCGCGTCCGGGGCCCAGCCGACCGCGGTGAGCGCCTCGACCACCGCCGTCGGCAACGGGGTCTCCCCGGGGATCGAGCGGGTGGCCGACCGCAGGGCGACCATCGCCTGACGCACCTCGGTCCGCTCGAAGAACCGCTCCGCGCCCTGCACCACGTACGGCACGGCGGCCTCGGTGAGCGCCTTCTCGTACGCCTCGGACTGCGCGTTGACGCGGAACAGCACGGCGATCTCCTTCGCCGGGGTGCCCGCGTCGATCAGCGACCGGCAGCGCGCGGCCACCGCGTTCGCCTCGGCCGGCTCGTCGGTGAAGATCCGCAGGTCGGGTTCCGGTCCCGGGGGGCGCTGTCCGCTCAACTCCAGTCGCAGCCGCGCCTCGACGCCGCGGGCCTGGGAGATCACCGCGTTGGCCAGCCCGACGACCTGCGGGGTGGAGCGGTAGTCGCGGACCAGCCGGACCACCGTGGCGTTGCGGTGCCGGCGCGGGAAGTCGACAAGGTACGACGAGGTCGCCCCGGTGAACGAGTAGATCGTCTGGCTGGCGTCGCCGACCACTGTCAGGTCGTCGCGGCCGCCCAGCCAGGCGTCCAGCAACCGCTGCTGGAGCGGGTTGACGTCCTGGTACTCGTCGACCACGAAGTGCCGGTACTGACTGCGGACCTGCTCGCCGACGTCCCGGTGCTCCTCGATGCCCCACACGGCGGCGCGCAGCATGTCCTCGAAGTCGATCACCCCGTTGGAGCGCTTGAGCTGCTCGTACGCGGTGAACACCTCGGCGACCTTCGCCGGCTCGTGCGGCGTGTCCCGCAGCGCCCGGGCCGCCGACACGACGTAGTCCCCCGGCTCCACCAGCGACGACTTGGCCCACTCGATCTCGCCAGCCAGGTCCCGTGCGGCGGCCCGGTCGGTACGCAGGCCGACCCGGGCGGCGGCGAGGGTGACCAGGCGCACCTTGCTGTCCAGCAGCTCGGGCATGGCCCGGCCAGCCAGCAGGCGGGGGGCGAAGTACCGCACCTGGCGCAGCGCGGCGGAGTGAAACGTCCGCGCCTGGACACCGTGCGCCCCGAGGACTGTGAGCCGGTGTCGCATCTCGGCGGCTGCGCGGGCGGTGAAGGTGACGGCGAGCACATGCCGCGGGGAGATCTCCCCGGACAGCGCCCGGTGGGCGATCCGGGAGGTGATCGCGCGGGTCTTGCCGGTGCCGGCGCCGGCGAGGATGCAGACCGGGCCGGCGGGTGCGGTCACCGCGGAGCGCTGCTCCGGGTCCAGCCCGGCAAGGACGCCTTCCGACGCTGAGTGAACCACCACAACCAGGAATCATCTCAGCTCCTCCGGACGTTGTAGCGGACAGCCTCGGCTTGATCCGCAAGCCGGTGGTCAGAGGAGTTGGAGGATCCGACCATGCTGACGATGTATTCCACCCCCTGGTGCGGCTACTGCCACCGGTTGAAGTCGCAGCTCGACCGGGAGGGCATCGGGTACGAGGTGGTCGACATCGAGCGGGATCCGGAGGCCGCGGAGTTCGTGATGAGCGTCAACGGCGGCAACCAGACGGTGCCGACGCTGCGCTTCACCGACGGCAGCGCCCTGACCAACCCCTCGATCACCCAGGTCAAGCAGCACCTGGCGACCCTCAGCGCCTGACCCGGCCCGGGTCACCTCTGGACGAACGGCCGCCCACCTCCGGGCGGCCGTTCGTCGTGTCCGGCATCCGTCACCGTCGGGGCGGTCGCCGGGGCCCGGTGGCCACCGGCGCGTCGATGTCGGCGTCGACCGGGCGGCGCGGCGCTGGGAGGGTCGGACGGGTAGGCGGTGTGGGCCCATGACCGTCGGCCGGCGCGCTCAGGTGCCGGCCCCGCCAGAGGTAGACGCCAGCGGCAAGCGTGGCCACCCCGACCAGCAGGAACAGGGCCCGGTAGTCGAGGACGCCGACCAGCAGGGCGCCGGCGCCGATGGAGAGCGCCTGCGGGCCGCTGACCAGCGCCTGGGTGGCCGCCGCGACCCGTCCGACCAGCCCGGCGGGCGTACGTCGCTGGATCAGCGTCTGCAGGCCCACCATCGTCAACGGCAGCGAGACACCGGCCAGCAGCACCGCCACGACCCCCAGCCGCAGATCGGGGTACGCGAGCGCGAGCGCGGCCGGGGAGAAGAAGGCCACCCCGGCGGCCAGCGTGCCGATCTCGCCGAGTCGGCGGACCAGCGCCGGTGAGCAGATCCCACCGAACAGCCCGCCGACGCCCTGCACCATGACCAGCACGCCCACGAACGCGGCGTCCCGATCCAGACCCTGGTCGACATAGGCGAAGATCAGCGACTCGCTGAAACCCATCACCAGCGACCCGAGCCCGTAGCCGAGCAGGGCCCGGCGCAGCGCCGGCTCGCCGGTCAGGTGCCGCAGGCCGGCGCCCAGCTCGGCGGGCCACCGCAGCCGCGCGCTCGGCGGCGTCAGCGCCGGGCTCGGCACCGCGGTCACCACCAGGGCCGCGATCACGAAGCCGACCATGCCGATCCCGGCCAGCGCCCACCCGCCGAGCGCCGCGTAGAGCGCCGCGCCGACCAGCGGGCCGACCAGCCGCAGCCCCTGGCGTACGGTCTGCAGCACGCCGTTCGCCTCGGCGAGCAGCTCCACCGGCACCAACTGCCGGATCAACCCGCTGAGTGCCGCGCCGAGCGTGATGGACGACAGCCCGTAGAGGGCCGCCACCAGGTAGACGAGCCAGACGTCGCCCGCGTCGCGGACGGTGAACAACGGGACCAGCAGCAGCGCGGTGACCACGTTCGCGGTCACGAAGAAGGGCCGCCGCGGGTACCTGTCGACGAACCAACCGACCAGCGGCGCCAACGTCATCGGGGCGATGACGGCGAAGATGATGCCGCCGGCGAGCCCGTTGGAGCCGGTCAGGTCCTTGACCCAGATGGCGAGTGCGAGCAGCAGGATCGACTCGGCGGTCATGCTGGCCAGCAGGCCGCCGAACAGCAGGCGGAAGTCGGGTCGGCGCAGGACGGTGCGCATGGGGTCCCTCCGGCGGGGTGGCGTGCCCGGCTGGGCGCGTTCGACGGGGCTGGGACCAGGGGTCCGTCGTCGTCCGGCGTATCCGTGGTCCATTTTTCGACAAGACACGCCCCCGCCGGAACCTCCGACGCCGGTCGCGCCGTCCATACTGACCGTGGGGGGCGAATTTCATACAGTTACCGTCGCGTCTGCGGCGGTCGACGGGAAAGAGGACACTGTGCCTCCTGCCGCACCCAGCCCGATCATGCGTCGCCGACGGTTGGGCATCGAACTGCGCAGTCTGCGCGAAGCCGCGGGCCTCACCGGTGACCAGGTTATCGAACGGATCGGTTGGGCGTCCGCGTCCAAACTGTCCCGCCTGGAGAACGGCCGCAGCCGACCGGACCCGCAGGATGTCGGCGTTCTGCTCGACCTCTACGGGGCCGACACCGCGTCGCGCGAGGAGTTGCTCGGGATCGCCGGCGAGGCCGGTGACATGCGCGGTTGGTTGAAGAACTTTCCGGTGATGACGCAGCAGCAGCGCAGTTGGGCTGAACTGGAGGCGGGCTGCGCGGAGATCTCCGAGTACAACCCGGTCCTGGTGCCGGGTCTCCTGCAGACCGCCGGGTACGCGAAGGTCCGGATCGTCTCGGCCCGCCAGGTGAGCGAGGGCGCCGGCGAACCGGAGCCGGCCGACGAGCCGGAGACCGAGGTGCAGGCCCGGTTGGCCCGGCAGACGCTGCTGACCCGCGAACCGCACGCGCCGAGCTACACCGCAGTGCTGGAGGAGGCGGCCCTCGGCCGCCGCGCCGGCCCACCCGAGGTGCTGCACGAGCAGCTGCACCAGCTGTGCGACCTTGCCCTGCTGCCCAACGTGACGCTGCATCTGCTTCCACGGGACACCCAGATCGGCGATTGGTACCTTCCGCCGACCGCCTTCTCCCTCTATCGGTTCGCCGATCCGCTCGATCCGGAGACATTGGCCATCGAAGGGGGGTTCACCGACGTCATGTCGACCGAGGCAATCACGCTAAATCGCTATAAAGTGGTGTTCGAGTGGCTATGCACGGCGGCACTAGACGCCTCGGACACCCTCTCCTGGCTGATCGAGGCGACGGGACGGCTGACCGGGGCGACGCCCCCATCCACAGTGGCGTTCGGGCCGGCAACGGCGCCGACCCAACGCCGCCGGGCCTCGGGGCGACTGACGGATCGGTGATCCACGGGGGACCCTCCGTCGGGGCGTGCGGCACCACTCGTCCCATCGGATCGGTTCACATCAGGAGCAGAGCCATGAACGACATCCACAACACGCCGTCCGTCTCCGCCAGCTCGTTGGCGGACGCCCCGTGGCGTAAAAGCACCCGCAGCCAGACCTCCAACTGCGTGGAGGTCGCCCCTCTGGGCACCGGCCCGTCGGCTGTCGCGCTGCGCGACAGCAAGGACCGGGGCGGTCCGGTGCTGCTCTTCAACCGGGCCGGGTGGCTCGGTTTCATCGGCGGAGCAAAGACGGGCCAGTTCGATCTGAACTGATCCTCCCGACCGGGGCGGGGCCGTTGGCATGATGCCGGCGGCCCCGTCGCCCTTTCGGTGGCAACCCCGCTGACCAGGCATCCGCCGATCGGACGAGGCTCGAAACCAATAGGCGCGTTTCACTTGCTGGGATGAACACGGGGCGTAACATGGCCCACGGGAACGTGGAACTTCCACACTGGCTCATTCGTCGCGGTTCATCCGGAGACCCTTATGCGGTTCCTGATCGTTCGCACCGACATCCGCACCGTCGCCGACGGGGACATCGCCGCCGCCTGGGCGGACGGCCATCGCCTCCGCGACGAGACGACCACGCCGGAACCGCGCCGGCAGACCGTGCACGCCGAGGACCGGGACGCCGCGTTGCTGCTGGCCCGAGCCCTGTCGACGGTCGGCGCGGTGCGCGCCGGCAAGCAACGGGTCAAGGTCCTGCCACTCGGCGAGCCGCGGCCCGCCTTCCGGCGCAGACCCGGGCGCACCGGCACCTGACCCCGGACGTCCGTCGTGGTCGGCTCGGCTCCCCCGCCGCGTCAATCGCTCCCGCCGACCACGACGGCCCGTGTTCCCGGCCCGTGACCGCCGCGGCAACGGTGGCCACGGGCCGGGACCGTGCTCAATGGTCGGCGTCCACCCAGCCATCCAGCCAGCGGTGGATGAGGAACAACGCGATCGACGACGGTGGCGGCAGGATCAGCCGCGCCCCGTCCCCCACGTCCACGGTCCTCCCCGCACCCGCGGCCCCGATCTCCGCGCGGCTGAACCACCTGGCGTACGCGATCTCGGACGGGTCGACCTGCACCGGATCCGCCGGGTCCGCGCTGGCCAGGAAGCCCAGCATCAGTGAGCCCGGGAACGGCCAGGCCTGGCTGCCGACGTACCTGATCCGCTCGACGGAGATGCCCACCTCCTCACGGACCTCGCGCAGCACGGCGGCCTCGGCGGACTCCCCCGGCTCGACGTACCCGGCCAGGCAGGAGTAGCGCCGACCACCCGGGGTGCCCGGCCAGCCGGCGTTGTTGCCGAGCAGGCAGCGGCCCTCGGGGCCGTCGACGCCGTCGTGCACCAGCACGATCATCGCCGGGTCGGTACGCGGCCAGATCCGCCCGCCGTCACGATCCACCCGGGACCAGCCGGCCTCGTCCATCACTGTCGGCGCTCCGGTCGCCGTCGAGTAGCCGTGCCGGGTGTGCCAGTTGAGCAGCGCGAGCGCCGTGGTGAAGATGCCCGCCTCCCGGTCGCCGAGCAGGTGGCCCACCTCGCGCAGGTTGACCGGCCGGGTGCCCGGCACCGTCGGCAGCGGCGCATCGAGCGCGAAGACCGGCACCCCGTCCGGCTCGACACCGAGGAACATCGCCGTCGACTCGGCGCCGGTCGGCACGTCGGCCGCGCCGAACAGCACCAGCGCGGGAGGCGACACGTCGGTACGGGCGAGCGTCCGCCCGCCGTCGGTCGAGTCGAGCAGCAGGATCCGGCCGCGCAGCCACGCCTCGGTCAGCCACTGCGCGTCGCCCCGCCGGTGGGCGGCGCGATCCAGCGTGGACCGCGCCAGCGGCGGCGCCGTCTCCCCGCTCACGTCAGCGCTCCGCCGCAGGCAGACACCCGGACCGGCGGGCCGTGGCGGTGCCTCACGGCTGCACCGGTTCGGTGTGGACCGGCGTCAGCGCGGCCAGCCCCGGGGTGATCCGCTCGGCGTCGCCGAGCACGACCACCGCCGCACGAGCCGGCGCCAGATAGTGGGCGGCAGCCCGCGCCACGTCGTCGACCGTCGCCTTCGCCAGGCGGGCCGCGTACTCCGCGAGGAACTCCAGCCGCAGGCCGTTCCCGGCGTACGCGCTGGTCAGCGCGGCCAGACCGGCCTGGGTGGACATGCCGAGCTGGAGGGTGCCCAGGGCGTACTGGCGGGCCTGCTCCAGCTCCTCCGGCTTCGGCGGCAGCGACGCCAGCCGGCCCAGCTCGTACGTCGTCTCCAGCAGCGCCGGGCCAGTGACCTCGGTGGCCACCTCGGCGCCGGCGACCAGAACCGACCCGGCCACCGAGTGCTCGATCACCGAGTGCGGGCCGTACGTGTAGCCCTTGTCCTCGCGGATGTTCTCCACCCAGCGGGACGAGAAGTAGCCCCCGAAGATCAGGTTGGCGAGTTGCAGCGGCGCGTGGTCCGGGTCGGTACGCGGCACGGCGGGCAGCGCGACCCGCAGCGAGGACTGCACCGAGCCGGGCCGGTCGACAAGCAGCAGCGGCCCCGGCTCCAGCGGCGGGGTGGCCGGCAGGGTAGCCGTATGCCCGGCGCCGGCCCACCCATCGAGCGCCCGCTCGGCCGCGTCCAGCGCCTTTTCCGGCTGTACGTCGCCGACCACCACCAGCTGCGCCCCGGCGGGGTGCACCCGCTCGGCGTGCAGGCTGCGCAGGGCCGCCGGCCGGACGGCACGGATCTGGTCCGGTTCGGGGGTCTGCGTCGCGTACGGGTGTCGCCCGTAGATCCGCTTCAGCAGCGCCTCCCGGGCCAGGTGCGCCGGCTGGCTCTGGGCGACCTGGATCCGATCGATCAGCCGGTCCCGCTCGGCGGCGACCTCGTCGCTGGGGTAACTGGCGCCGGTCAGCACCTCGGCCAGCAGCTCCAGCATCCGGTCCAGGCCGGTGACCAGGCCGGCGCCGGAGAGCATCAGCCGGTCCGGGTCGACGCCCGCGGACAGTCCGCCGCCCACCTTCTGCAGCTCGGCGGCCAACTGCACGCTGGTCATCGACTCGGTGCCGGAGAGCATGGTCTGTGAGAGCATCGCGCCGCGCGCGAGGTGGGCGCGGCCGAACGGCACCCAGAGCCGCAGCTCGACCAGGGGCACCGCCGGCCGGCGTACGGCGATCACGGTGAGCCCGTTGCGCAGCGTGCGTTCGGCCTGCTTGGGCACCTTGAGTTTGCGGGTGGGGCCGAGCGGGGGCAGCGTACGCGGGGCGGTGCTGGCGGTGGTGGTCACTGTGTCACCTTCGTTCGCGACTGCGGGGCTCGCAGAACCGGCTCACTCCTCGCGCTCACCGGGCGCCTCCGGGGATGACCTCGACGGCGGCGCGGCGCTCCGGGCGCAGGGTGGCCGCGGCGGCCCGGACCTGCTCCTCGGTGACGTCGCCGACCAGTCGGGGCAGGTCGTTGAGCAGGCCCGGCTCGCCGCGTTGCTGTTCCAGAACGGCCATCCGTAGCGCCCGGCCGAGCACCGCGTCGGTGTCGCGCAGCAGGTGGGTGGCCATCCGGGCCTGGGTGCGGGCCAGCTCGCCGTCGGTCAGCCCGTCGGTGGCCAGCCGGTCCAGCTCCTCGTCGATGGTGCGCAGCACCTTGTCCACGTCGCCGCCGGGCGGCAGGTGCGCCTGGAGCAGCAGCGCGGTGGGGTCGCGGACGTCGAACGGGTCGCCCATGAAGCCGAGGTAGCCGCCGAGGCTGGTCACCGTGCGGTCGCGCTGGACCAGTCGTTCGACCAGCCGGGACGCGTCGCCGTCGGTGAGCACCTCGGCCAGCACCACGTACGGCAGGTAGCCGGCGAAGTCGCCGACCGGGTCGGGCACCCGCCAGGCGCCGGCCACCGCCGGCAGCGGCGCCAGGGCATCGGTGTACGAGCTGCGCCGCTCGGCGGTCAGGTCGGGCTCGGTGAAGTCCGGCCGGCGCGGTGCGGGACGGGACGGGACGTCGCCGAAGTGCCGGGTGACCAGCTCGGTCGCCTCGGCCACGTCGATGTCACCGCTGACGGCCAGCACCGCGTTGCCGCTGGCGTAGTAGCGGCGGAAGAAGTCGGCGGCGTCCGCGACAGTGGCCGACTCCAGGTCGTCGAACGAGCCGTAGCCGTCGTGCGCGTTCGGGAACGTGTCGAACATGACCGGCGGCAGGGTCAGCCAGGGAAAGCCGCCGTACGGCCGGTTGAGGACGTTGACCCGGATCTCCTCCTTGACCACGTCGACCTGGTTGCGCAGGGTCTCCTCGGTCAGTCGGGGCCCGCGCATCCGGTCCGCCTCCAGGAACAGCGCGCGCTCCAGCGCGTTGCTCGGCAGCGTCTCGAAGTAGTCGGTGTAGTCCAGGTGGGTGGAGCCGTTGAACGTGCCGCCGGCACCCTGCACGTGCCGGAAGTGGGCCAGTTTCTCCAGGTTCTCCGAGCCCTGGAACATCAGGTGCTCGAAGAGGTGGGCGAAGCCGGTGCGCCCCTGGGGCTCGGAGCGGATGCCGACGTCGTAGACCACCGCCACCCCGATCACCGGGGCACTGCGATCGGGGGTCAGGACCACCCGCAGGCCGTTGTCGAGGGTGAACCGCTCGACCGGGTACTTCGTCGCTGGAATTCTGGATCTCCGCGCCGCCACGGGATCGACCCTAGCGCGTCGGCATCCCCGCCACCGGCGACCTACCGGAGCCGCGGCCACAGAGACCGGGAGAGGGCGTGCGCCGCGTACGGGACTGCGACCGGCTCGGCCGTGACGGCCGCGTCCCGGGCCGGTGGGGAGCGGACGGCCTGCGGTACGGCGACAATGGGGGGATGAAGCGAGACGTACGCCTGATGCGGTTGACCGGGGCGCGCGCGAACGGCGCAGCGGCGACGGGCGCGGCGACCACCGGCGCGCGGGCGACAGGCGCGGCGGCCACCGGCGCGGTTGCGCTCGGCGCCCTCGCCGTGGGCGCGCTGGCCGTCGGGGCCGTGGCCGTCGGGGCGCTGACAATCGGGCGGCTGGCGATCCGCCGGGCGGTGGTGCGGGAGCTGCGCGTCGGTCGGCTGGAGATCGACGAGCTGGTGGTCCGCAACCGACCCTCCTCCGAGGGATGACAGGGGTCGGCACACGGACGACGTCGGCGCGTACTCGTCGATGCGTCCACCACCTCGACGTGGCTGCCGCAAGCGTCCGCGCCTGACGCGCGCGACCTGCTTGGCCTAGCAAGCAGGTAGGAAATGCCGACATATCTGAGACGCACCATCCCGCCATGTGGATGGGTCTTGACGCTGCACGCGGCCTGGCCCAGTCTTCCTACCAAGTAAGTAGGAATACTGCGGATTGGATGGACGATGAGACGGCTCCCCCTGCGCCGGTTGGTCACCCTGGCCACCCTCGCCGCCCTCGGCGCGGCGACCCTGGGCAGCACCGCCGCGTGCGGCGACGACAGCGAGGGCGCGGGGGGCGGTTCCGGCCCGGTGACCCTGCGGCTCGGCTACTTCCCCAACATCACTCACGCGCCGGCCGTCGTCGGCGTGGAGAAGGGCATCTTCGCCGAGAAGCTCGGCGCAGACGTCAAGCTGGACCCGAAGACCTTCAACGCCGGCCCGGCCGCCATCGAGGCCGTCTTCTCCGGCGCGCTGGACGCGACGTACATCGGCCCGAACCCCACAGTGAACGCGTTCTCCAAGTCCAAGGGCGAGGCCGTCCGGGTCATCTCCGGCGCCGCCTCCGGAGGCGTGGCGCTTGTCGTCAAGCCCGGCATCAACGGCCCGCAGGACCTCAAGGGCAAGAAGGTCGCCACCCCGCAGCTCGGCAACACCCAAGACGTGGCGGTCCGCTACTGGCTCAAGCAGCAGGGGCTGACCACCACCAAGGAGGGCGGTGGCGACGTCAAGATCGTGCCGCAGGAGAACGCCCAGACGGTGGAGACCTTCTCCAGCGGCGCGATCGACGCCGCCTGGGTGCCCGAGCCGTTCGTCTCCCGGCTGGTCAACGCCGGCGGCAAGGTGCTCGTCGACGAGCGCGACCTGTGGCCGGACAAGAAGTTCGTCATCACCAACCTGCTGGTCAGCACGAAGTTCCTCAAGGCACACCCGGACGTGGTGCAGAAGCTGGTCGACGGCCAGGTGGCCGCGAACGAGTTCGTCAACACCAAGCCGGACGAGGCCCAGCAGGCCATCTCCGACGCCATCGGCAAGATCACCGGCAAGCCGCTGGACCTCAAGCTGATCAAGCAGGCGTGGCCGACGTTGGAGTTCACCAACGACCCGATCCCCACCTCCCTCAAGGCCGGTCTCGACCACGCCGTCGAGGTCAAGCTGACCGAGCCGGTGGACCTCAAGGGCCTGTACGACCTGACGTACCTCAACAAGTCGCTCAAGGCGGCCGGCAAGCCCGAGGTCACCCAGCCATGACGTCGACCACGACGACACCGGAGAGCGCGACCACCGCTGTCGCGCTCTCCGGTGTGACCAAGGTGTACGGACGCGGGCCGAGCGCGGTGCTGGCCCTGGACGGGGTCTCCCTGGACGTGGCGCCGGGTGAGTTCGTGTGCCTCGTCGGCGCGTCCGGCTGCGGCAAGAGCACCCTGCTCAACCTGGTCGCCGGCCTGGACCGGCCCAGCGGCGGGCAGATCGGCATCGCCGGCGACGCCAATCCGGGGCTGATGTTCCAGGAGCCGGCGCTCTTCCCCTGGCTGACCGTCGAGGCCAACGTCGAGGTGCCGCTGAAGCTGCGCGGGCTGCCCCGCGCCGAGCGCCGCGAGCGGGTCGCCGAGCTGCTGCGCACGGTGCACCTCGCCGAGTTCGGCCGCAAGCGTCCACACGAGCTGTCCGGCGGAATGCGGCAGCGGGTCGCGCTGGCCCGCACGCTGGCCCTGGACACGCCGGTGCTGCTGATGGACGAGCCGTTCGGCGCGCTGGACGCCATGACCCGCGACATCCTGCACGACGAACTGGAACGGATCTGGTCCGAGCGCCGGCTCTCGGTGCTCTTCGTCACGCACAACGTCCGCGAGGCCGCCCGCCTGGCCGACCGGATCATCCTGCTCTCCAGCCGGCCCGGCCGGATCATCTACTCCACCGAAGTGGACATCCCACGGCCACGGCGGATCGACTCGCCCGAGGTCGCCGCGATCGCCGCCGAGGTCACCGAACGGCTCCGCACGGAGGTAGGCCGCCATGGCCAGTGACACCCTCACCAGCACGGCACGCAGCGACGCGGAGATCTCCGGCCTGGACGCGCTGGAGATCGCCGGACGGGAGAAGGAGGTATCCCGCGGCACCCGGCTCTGGGCGGCCACCTGGCCCAAGCTCGCCGCGCTGGCCATCGTGCTCCTGGCCTGGCAGGTGGTGGTCTGGTCGGGCTGGAAACCGCCGTACTCCCTGCCGGGCCCGCTGGTCGTGGGTCGCGAGTTGGCGACCCAGGCCCAGGGTCCGCAGCTCTGGGAGGGCCTGGCCACCACGCTGCGCCGCGCGGCCGTCGGGTACGTCTTCTCGGTAGCTGTCGGCCTGCTGCTGGGCCTCGCGGTGGCCCGCTCCCGGGTGCTGCGCGCCGCCATCGGCTCGATGATCACCGCGTTGCAGACCATGCCGTCGATCGCCTGGTTCCCGCTGGCCATCCTGCTGTTCGAGCTGAGCGAGAAGGCGATCTTCTTCGTGGTGGTGCTCGGCGCCGCGCCGTCCATCGCCAACGGCGTGATCTCCGGTGTGGACTACGTACCGCCGCTGCTGCTGCGCGCCGGACGCAACCTGGGCGCGCGGGGGCTCAACCTCTACCGGTACGTGATCGCACCGGCCGCCCTGCCGGCGATCGTCGCGGGCCTCAAGCAGGGTTGGGCGTTCTCCTGGCGGAGTCTGATGGCCGGCGAGCTGATCGTCGTCGGCATCTCGCAGACGTCGCTGGGCGCCCAGCTCACCTACTCGCGGGAGCTGTCCGACGCGCCGTGGCTACTCTCCACAATGATCGTCATCCTGGTGCTGGGCCTCGTCGTGGACGCGGCCTTCGGCGCGGCCGACAAGGCGATCCGCCGTCGCTGGGGCGTACTGGACCAGGCTGGTCAGTGACGTGTACGTCTCCGCGCGCAGCGACTACGCGCTCCGGGCGATGCTGGCCGTCGCTGCCGCCGTACGCGGCGGCGACGCGGGCGGTGGTGGCGCTGGCGGCGGTGGCGCTGGCGCTGGCGGTGGTGGCGCTGGCGGTGGTGGCGCTGCCGGTGGTGGCGCGGGCGAGTTGGTGAAGGCGGGCAGCCTCGCCGAGGCGCAGGAGATCCCGCTCAGCTTCCTGCAGGGCATCCTGCTCGACCTGCGCCGGGCCGGCCTGCTGCACAGCCACCGCGGCGCCGAGGGCGGATACACGCTGACCCGGCCAGCCGAGGAGATCACCGTCGGCGATGTGCTGCGCGCGGTAGGTGGCTCGCTGACCACGGTACGCGGGCTGCCGGCCGAACGCGCCGGCTACCACGGGGTGGCCGCCGGGCTCACCGACGTCTGGCTGGCCGTGCACGGGGCGATCGCCACAGTCGTCGACAGCACCACCCTGGCAAACCTGCTAACCCACAACCAAACCCCCACCCCCTAACCACCCAGGCCCCGCACCCCGGGCCCCGACCCCGACCCCGACCCCGCGATCTTGCACTTTCTGTCGCGACAAAGGGGATGTATCGCAACGAATCAACGACAGGAAATGCAAGATCGGCGCGGTCGTGGCGGCGTGGCTCGTGGGCGGTGTGGTCGGGTCGGTGCCCCGCCGACCCGACCACACCTCGTACCGATCCTGACCGGGCCTGCCCCTGGGCCGGCACCGGTCGGCCGGTCGCTGCTCAGCCCCGGTGCTCGACCATCGGGCCGGAGCCCGGATCGTCGGGACTGTGCAGCTCCACCAGACCGGCGGGAGCATTGCCCCCCGCGGTGGCATGCCAGGGCGCGAACGCCGCGACCATCGCGAGCAGCAACCCGGCGAGCCCGACCGCGGCCACCAGGATCAGTTCGCGCAGCGCCCCCGAGCCGGCTTCGCCCGCCATGGTCACCCCTCCCACACCGGGCCCCCCGCCCGGCTTCCCCCGGTGGCCAGCTTCGACCACACCGGGCCGGGGCACAGTCGGCCAGCCGACCAAGCCGCGGCTGATATTCGACTCGTCCGGCGGCCGGGCGGTGCGGTTCATCGACCGCCACGACAGTCGAGGAGGCCGATCCGGGGCGCGACCCGGACCACCCCGCACACAAACCGACCCGCCCAGCCGAAGCGGGGCGGGTCGGTGACGTGCGTGGAGCGTCAGACGGTACGCGGGCGGCGCGGGCGACGGGACCGACCCGACGCGCGGTGGGCCGGGCGGGCGCCGCCGTCGGTGGCCGAGCCACCGGCTGCGCGTCCCCGACTGACAGCCACCGGCGGGGCGGCGATCGTCACCGGCACACCGGACGGCTCACGCGCCCCGGTGACCCGGACCAGCGCCTCGTCACCCGGGCGCACCTGGACCGACTGCGGCCGGATGCCGGCGGTGGCCATCAGCCGGGACACGTCCCGGCGCTGCTCGGGCAGGACGAGGGTGACCACGGAGCCGGACTCGCCGGCGCGGGCCGTCCGACCGCCCCGGTGCAGGTAGTCCTTCGCCTCGGTCGGCGGGTCCACGTTGACGACCATGTCGAGGCCGTCGACGTGGATGCCCCGGGCCGCCACGTCCGTGGCGACCAGGGCGGTCACCTGGCCGTTGCGGAACTGCTCCAGGATGCGGGTGCGCTGCGGCTGCGACTTGCCACCGTGCAGCGCGGCGGCGCGTACACCCTTGGAGAGCAACTGGCGCGCGAGCCGGTCCGCGCGGTGCTTGGTGCCCATGAAGAGGATGGTGCGACCCTCGCGGGCGGCGATCCGGGTCAGCGCGTCGGGCTTGTCGAGCGCGTCGACGTGCAGTACGTGGTGGGTCATCGCGGTGACCGTGGCGGTGCCCGGGTCGACCGAGTGGGTGACCGGGCTGCTGAGGAAGCGGCGGACCAGCCGGTCCACGCCGCCGTCCAGGGTGGCGGAGAAGAGCATCCGCTGACCCTGCGGGGCGACCTGCTCCAGCAGCTTGGTCACCTGCGGCAGGAAGCCCATGTCGGCCATCTGGTCGGCCTCGTCCAGCACGGTGATCTCGACCTGGTCGAGCCGGGCGTCGCCACGGTTGATCAGGTCGTGCAGCCGGCCGGGAGTCGCCACGACCACCTCGGCGCCGGCGCGCAGCGCGTCCGCCTGGCGCTGCAACGACAACCCGCCGACGACTGTGGCGCAGCGCAGGCCGACGGCGCGGGCGTACGGAGCCAGTGCGGTGGTCACCTGCTGCGCCAGCTCGCGGGTCGGCACCAGCACCAGGGCCAGCGGGCGACCCGGCCGGGCCTTGCGGCCGGCGGTGCGCGAGAGCAGGGGAAGCCCGAAGGCGAGCGTCTTACCCGAGCCGGTACGACCCCGGCCGAGCACGTCCCGGCCCGCGAGCGAGTCCGGAAGAGTGGCCGACTGGATCGGGAACGGCTCGGTGATGCCCTGTGCGGTCAGCGCGCTCAGCAGCGCCGGCGCCAGACCGGTATGGGCGAAAGACGGAATAACTGTGGTCACGCAGAAGCCTTCCTCGACGCGGCACGTGTCGAGGGAGGGCGCCGAAGTCGGCGCTGTCAACCGGCGGCGCAGGGCAGCCAGGACTCACAAGCACGAACCGATTGGAGTACGGGCCGGCCCGCCGCCGGGCCGCCGCCTGCGGAGGCAGGCGACGGCGAGGCGGGCCGGTCCCGTCACCGTCACACCCGGAGGGCGCGACAGGTAATGCTGACCGATCCGAAGATCAGAGCGGGCGGATGTTCTCCGCCTGCGGGCCCTTCTGGCCCTGGGTCACCTCGAACTCGACCCGCTGGTTCTCGTCCAGGCTCCGGTAGCCGGAGGACTGGATCGCCGAGAAGTGGGCGAAGACGTCAGCGCCGCCGCCGTCCGGGGTGATGAAGCCGAAGCCCTTGTCAGCGTTGAACCACTTCACGGTGCCAATAGCCATGTGTTTCGTCTCCTTGACGGAACGTCGGACTCGCACTTGTTGCGTGCCCGAAGAGGAGCGCTCCGCGCGGGGATGCGCGAATCGCCTGTCGCTTCTGGTCGCCCCGCCCGGAGAACTCCGGACACAACAAAGAGCGCCTGGGGCCACAATCCCGCCAGGCGCACACAGAGTCTCTGGTAACCAAAACTGCAACCCGGTCAACGTATCATGGTTTTCCCGCGAGCGGTCAATCTTGGGCGGAATCTTCGGGCAACTGGCTGATCATGGCCGTGAGCCCGGTCACATCCAGCAGGTCGGCGGGCCGAACGGTCGTGCCGTGGCGGACGTAGTGGAAGGCCGCGCCCACCCGGTCGACCGGCACGCCAGCCAGCTCCGCCCAGGCCAACCGGTACACGGCCAACTGCACGGCGGCCACCTCCGCCGCCGGCCCGGTCGGCTGCGCGCCGGTCTTCCAGTCGACCACGTCGAACCGCCCACCCGGCCGGGCGAAGACCGCGTCCATCCGCCCCCGCACCACCACTCCGGCGATGACCGTGGCGAACGGCACCTCCACCTCCACCGGTGACCGGTCGGCCCACTCGCTGGCCAGGAACCGCTCCTGCAACTCGACAAGCGCCTCGTCCGGCGCGGCGTCCGCGTCGGCCGCACCGGGCAGCTCGTCCAGGTCGAGCAGACGGTCGGCACCGAAGCGCTGCTCCAACCAGGCATGGAACGCGGTGCCGCGACGGGCGTACGGGTTCGGCTCGGTCGGCACCGGACGGCGCAGCGTACGGGCCAGCCCGGCCGGGTCACGCCGCAACGCCACCAGCTGGGTGACGCTCAACTGCCCGGGCAGGGCCACCTCGACCGCGCCGGACAGCCTGGTCAGCTCGGCCCGCTCGGCCAGCAGCAGATCCGCCTCACGCCGCCAGCGCGCCACCTCCGGATCGGGCTCCGGATCGGCCGCCGGACCGATCGGCGTGGCGACCACCGGTCCCACCGGCCCGACAGCCACCGACGCCGGACCGTCCGTCATCAGGCGGCGCACCAGCCCGGCCGCCTCGGCCAACGCCGGCCGGCGACCACCCAGCGGGTCGGCCGGCCACTCCGCGCGCAGCACCACCTCGGCCGTCGGGTTCGTGGCGTCCGGGGTGGGCTCCGGCGCCCACGCGTCGACCAGGTGCCCCGAGCCGCCGTCCAGGCAGGCGTCGTACACCTCGCGAAGGAAGACCGACGGACCCCGCGGCCGCTTCGTGCCCTCCCCCCACCAGTAGCCGGAGCACAGCAACAGCCGGCGCGGGCGAGTGACCGCCACGTACGTCAGCCGGCGCTCCTCCCGCTCGTCGTGGGCCCGCCAGGCGTCGGTGAAGTCGGCCACCGCCCGGGCCACCGCCCGCTGGTCGGCGGCGTCGTCGAGCGCCAGCTCCGGCAACCCGTCGGCGTCGCCGCGCAGCGGGAACGGCAGCACGCCGAGCCCGCCCAGCCAGTGGTCGGAGTTGCGCACCGGCCCGGGCCACGACCCACGGCACAGCCCGGCCACCGCCACCACGTCCCACTCCAGACCCTTGGCGGCGTGCGCGGTGACCACCTGCACCGCGCCCTCCACGACCTCGACCTCGCCCGGGGCGAGACCGCGCTCCTCGTCCTCGGCGGCGGCCAGGTAGGACAGGAAGCCGGACAGCGTCGCGCCGGGCGTCTCTCCGCTGAAACGGGCCGCCACGTCGCCGAGGGCGTCCAGGTGCCCCCGGGCCAGGCCGGCGTCGCCAGCGCCGTCGCGGCCGGCACGCACCGCGACCTCCACGTCCAGGCCGATGGTCCGCTCGATGTCCGCGATCAGATCCGGCAGGGCCTGGTCCAGGCGGTAGCGCAACAGCGCCAACTCCATGCCGTACGCCCGCAGCCGCGCGAACCCCTCCGCCGAGTACGCCTGCGCCGGGCCGAGGTCGGCCAACGCCTCCACCAGGGTCGCCTCGTCCAGCAGGTCGGGGGTGATGTCCGAGGTGTCGTCGGCGGCCACCTGCCGTCGGGCGTTGGCGATGGCCCGGGCCCGCCGGTGCAGCGCCACCAGGTCACGCGGCCCGATCCGCCAGCGGGCGCCGGTGAGCAGCCGCAGCAGCGCGGCCCCGTCGGTCGGGTCGGCAAGCACGCGCAGCGTGCACACCACGTCGCGGACCTCGGGAGTGTCCAGCAGACCGCCGAGGCCCACCACCTCCACCGGCAGGCCGCGCTCGCGCAACGCCGACTCGATCGCCGGGATCTGGCTGCGGACCCGGACCAGCACCGCTGTCGTCGGGCGCTGCGCCACCGGGATGTGCTCCGGCGCCGCGCCGGGCATCCGGGCCGCGCCGCGCCAGGCGGCGAGCACACTGTCGGCGATCCACGCCGCCTCGTCGGCGTACGTGGGCAGCAGCGCGCAGTGCACAGTGCCACCGGCCGCGCCGCCGGGGCTGCGGTGCGGGATCGGGTCGCGGACGGTCAGCGCCGAGCGCAGCTCCGGCACCCGGGCACCGGCCGCGCGCAACGGCGTGGACAGGGCGTTCGCCACCCGGAGGATCTCCGGCCGGTTACGCCAGCTGGTGGTGAGCCCGAGCGCCGGGGCCGGCTCACCGTCAGCGCGGGCGAACTCGGTGGGGAACCGGTCCAGGGTGCCCGCGCTGGCGCCCCGCCAGCCGTAGATGGACTGGCACGGGTCACCCACCGCCGTCACCGGATGCCCGCCACCGAACAGCGCGTTGAGCAGCACCACCTGCGCGTGGCTCGTGTCCTGGTACTCGTCGAGCAGCACCACTCGGAAGCGGTCCCGCTCGATCTCGCCGACCCCCGGGTGATCCCGGGCCACCCGCGCCGCCCGGGCGAGCTGGTCGGCGAAGTCCATCGCCTCGAAGTCCTCCTTGCGCCGCGCGTACGCCCGCACCAGCGGCAGCAGGCGCAGCCGGGTCTGTTGCAGGGCGAGCGCCTTGCGCACGTCGGCGTACACCCGGCCCGGCCGCGACTGCACCTCGGCGAAGAACCGGCCGGTCCAGGCGGCCAGCTGGTCCGGCGCGACCAGGTGCTCGTCCAGCTCACCGGCGAGCGCCAGCACCGCGTCGGTGATGGTGCTCGGCATCCGGTCCACCTCGGACATGTCGCCGTCGTAGTTGCGCACCAGCAGGTCCACCAACTGCCACCGGGACGCCTCGGTGAGCAGCCGGGTGGACGGCTCGTAGCCGGCCCGCAGACCGTGCTCGGTGACGATCCGCCCGGCGTACGAGTGGTAGGTGGAGACGGTGGGCTCACCCGCGAGCGGGTCGTCCAGCGGGTCGCAGCCCTGCCGGCCGAGCCGGCGGATCAGCTGGTCGAGCCGGGTGCGGACCCGGTGGGCCAGTTCGCCGGCAGCCTTGCGGGTGAACGTCAGTCCGAGGATCTGCTCGGGGCGCACGTACGAGTTGGCCACCAACCAGACCACCCGCGCGGCCATCGTCTCGGTCTTGCCGGACCCGGCCCCCGCCACCACCAGCAGCGGCTCCACCGGAGCGGCGATGATCGCGGCCTGTTCCCGGGTGGGCGCCGGCAGCCGCAGCAGTTTGGCCAGCTCCACCGGGGTGTACCGGGGCCCGGAGTCCGCCAGCCGGGGCGCCGGCGCGGGGCCCGCGCCGAACAGGGTGGGCTGGGTCATGGATTCTCCGGACGTCGGACGGTCGGCGGCTCGACCACCTGGCGCCCCTGCCCGGAGACCGGGCAGCTGGTGCGCACCGGGCAGACCCGGCACTTCGAGTTGGCCACCGCGGCGAACGTGGCGGCTGCCATCGTATCGGCGGTCCGCCGGACCAGCGCGGTCGCCCAGCCGGCCGCGGGCCCTTCGCCGGCCGCCGGCTGATTCTGCTCCCGGGCGTCCTTCGCGGACGTGCCGAGCTGCACCAGCGCCGCGCCGCCGGACTCGTCGCCGAACTCGGCGAACGCACCCGCCTCCACCGCCGCCTGGTACGCGCCGAGTTGCGGATGCTCGGCCAGTTCGGAGCCGGTCACCGCCGTCGACTTGCCGGTCTTGAGGTCGATCACCACCAGCCGGCCGGCGTCGTCGACCTCCAGCCGGTCGACCCGCCCGGTCAGGTCCACCGGTCGCTGCGGATCGTCCAGGCGGACCGCGAACTCGTGTTCGATGGCGAGCAGCCGGCGCGGGTTGGTGGCCAGCCAGCGCAGCAGCTTGTCGACCATCGCCTCGGCGCGCTCCCGCTCCGGGCCGGCCATCCACCGGGCCGCCAGCTCGATCGCGTCGAACCGGGCGGCCACGTAGTCGAGCAGCGCGCCCCGGTCGGCGCTGGCGTCCTCGGCGAGCATCGCGGCGGCGTGCACCAGGTTGCCCACGCCCTGCGCGGTGCTGGTCGGGCCGCTGCCCCCGTGCCGTTCCAGCAGCCAGCGCAGGCTGCACCGCAGCGCGCTCTCCATCGCCGACGGCGTGACCCGCACCGGCGCCCCCTCGTCGACCAGCGGCCGGTCGTCGGAGAGGCCGCGCAACCCCCACCAGTCGTCGGGGTGCGCGCCGGGAACCCCTGCGGCGGCGAGCCGCGCCAGCTCGGCCGCCGCCGCGCGCCGCCGGGCCGCCGGTGCGGCCGGGTCGGTGATGGCGGTACGCAGTTCGGCGACCAGCGCCGGCAGGGTGAGCGCCCGCGGCGGCCGGGTGACCGGCAGCGCGCCGGGCTGGTCCGGCTCGTCGTCATCCGCGCCATCGGCGGCGTCGTTGCCGGCCGCCGGCGCTGCCACCCGAGCCGGTCCGCCGTTACCGACCACGCCGCCACCTGCCGCGCCGTCACCAGTGCCGCCGCCAGTCGCGCCGCCACCAGTGCCGCCACCGGTCGCGCCGCCACCAGTCGCGCCGCCACCGGTCGCGCCGTCGGCGGACGGGGTGTCGTCAGGTGCGCCGGCGCTCGGGCCACCGCTCGGCGGGCCGGTGCGCGGGCCGGGTGTGCCCGGCGGCGCGGTCGGCGGGCCGGGCGTGCCCGGCGGCGTGCTTGGGCCCAGTTCGTGCAGGAATCGGCTGGGCTGCTCCTCGTGGTCGTCGCCGCCGACCGCCGCCGACGCCACGGCGCTGACCAGCAGGCGGTGGCGGGCACGGCTGATGGCGACGTGGAAGAGCCGGCGCTCCTCGTCCAGCAGAGCCGAGGTCTGGCCCACCACGTTCGCCGCCCGGGCCCCGCCGACGGACCGGCCGGCCAGCACGTCGACCAGCCGTTCGGACCCGAGCAGGCTGCCGCGCAGGCGCAGGTCCGGCCAGATGCCCTCCTGCACCCCGGCGATCGCGACCAGGTCCCACTCCAGGCCCTTCGCGGCGTGCGCGGTGAGCAGTCGTACGGCAGCGCCCCGGTCGGCGGTCGGCGCGATGGTGTCCGCCGGCAGGTCCTGGGCGAGCACGTGGTCGAGGAAGACCTCGGTACGCGCGCCGGGCAGCCGGTCGGTGAAGCGGGCCGCCGCGTCGAAGAGCACCAGCACGGCGTCCAGGTCCCGGTCGGCGGCCTCGGCTCGCCGGCGTCGGGCCAGGTCGCCCTCCCCGGCCGCCGGCCGTCCCTGGGCGATCGCGCCGGCCCAGCGTTCCGCCAGCCCACTGGCGTCCCAGACCTCCCACAGCACGGTCTCGGCGGTCGCGCCGGGTTGGGCCGCGGCGTCCCGGGCGGTGGCGAGCAGCCCGGCCACCGCCTGCGCCGGCTCCGCCCACCGCCGGTCGATGCCGGCCAGGTCCGTCGGGTCGCGCAGCGCCTCGACGATCAGCTCCCCGGACGGGCGGCGGTCACCCCCGGCCAGCGCCAGGGCGCGCAGGCCCTGACGCAGTCGCCGTTCGGCGAGCGGATCCGCGCCGCCCAGCGGCGAGTGCAGCAGCGCGACGGCCGCCTCCTCGTCGAGCCGGGCCGGTTCCAGTGCGCAGCGCAGCAGGAGCAGCAGCGGGGCCACCGCTGGTTGCAGGTGCAGGGGCAGGTCCTCGCCGTGCACCACGGTCGGCACGCCGGCGCCGTGCAGCGCGCGTTGCAGGCTGGGCAACTGCAACGCCGTGGACCGCACCAGGACCGCCATCCGCGACCACGGGACGCCGTCGAGCAGGTGCGCGGCGCGCAGCGCGTGGGCCAGCCAGGCGGCCTCGCTGGTCGCCGACCGGAACGTGTGCACCTCGACCACACCGGCCGGGGCGTCCGGCAGTGGGCGCAGCCGGCGGTGCGCCATCGGACCGCGCAGCCGGCGACCCAGCTGGGCCATCGCGGAAAGCAGGACCGGGCCGGCCCGGTACGACGTGCTCAGCAGCACCTGTGCGGCCGGTGCGCCGGAGGCCGTCCGGAAACGGTGCCCGAACGTGGTCACCCCGGCCGGGTCCGCACCACGGAAGGCGTACGTGGAGGAGTCGGGGTCGGCGAACGCGACGAGCGACTTGCCCCCGCCGGCGATGACCGAGAGCAGTTCGAGCTGGGCGGGATCGGTGTCGGCCAGTTCGTCGACGTACACGTGGGCGAGGCGGCGGCGCTCGGCGGCCAGCAGCTCCTCGTCGTCGCGCAGCAGACCGGTGGCGGCCCGGACCAGCTCGGCCGGGTCGTACGCGATCGAGCCCCGGTTGCTGACGTCGCGCAGCGCGAGCACCGAGACGTACTCCCGCAGGAAGCGGGCGGCGGCCGGCCAGTCGGCGCGGCCGAGCTTCTCGCCCAGCCGGGCCAGGTCGGCCGGGCCGACCCCGCGCTCGGCGGCGCGCATGAGCAGGTCGCGCAACTGGCCGGCGAAGGCCCGGGTCCGCAGTGCCGGGCGCAGGTCGTCCGGCCAACCGACCGGGTCGTCCTCGGGCTCCTCGCCCACCACGTCCAGCAGCTCGCGGATGATCAGATCCTGCTCGGGGCCGGTGAGCAGCCGGGGCGACGGCTCGCCGCGTTCGGCGGCGGCCCGGCGCAGCAGACCGAAGGCGTACGCCGGGAAGGTGCGCACCAGCGGCTCGCGCAGCACCCGGTAGCCGTCCTGCGCGACCCGGGCCTCGATGCGTTGGCGCAGCGCGGTGGCGCCGCGGCGACCGAAGGTCAGCACGAGGATCCGTTCGGGATCGACCCCCTCGGCGACCCGGGCGGCGACCGACTCGACGAGGGTGCTGGTCTTGCCGGTGCCGGGACCGCCGAGCACCAGCATCGGCCCGTCGGTGTGCGCGACGACCTCCTGCTGGACGGGATCGACACGCCAGCGGAGGCTCGCCGGCCCGGGTGTGCCGGCGGCCTCGACCGCATCGGCGACGGCACCGTCGCCACTCGGCACAGCGACGCCGCCGTCCGGCGCGGCCCCGTCCCCTCGCGCCGGCCCCTCGGACCGCCGCACCAACCGGTACGCCTGCATCACCAAATCCCATCACCCCCCTACGACACCAACCCACCCCAGCCGCGCTGGTCATGGGAGGTGGCGGCACGACACGCCGACGGCCCTGCCGCCACCTCTCATGACCGACCGGGTGGGACCCGGAGTCAGGGTAGGTGGGACTCCAGAGCTTTGACCGCTTCGGGGACCGTGGCGACCACGGTCAGCAGATTGCGCCCGGCGGGTTTGAGGAAATTCTGGTCGGTGATGGTGGCCAGCCAGTCCAGCAGCGGCCGGTAGAAGCCGTCCGCGTCGATCAGCACCATCGGCTTGGTGTGCAGGGCGAGGGTGGCGGTGGTCCAGACCTCGAACAGCTCGTCCAGCGTGCCCAGCCCGCCCGGCAGGGCGAGGAACGCGTCCGACCTGTCGATCATCAGGGTCTTGCGGCTGGCCATCGAGTCGGTGACCAGCAGCTCGTCCGAGGCCAGGTCGGCGACCTCCAGATCGACGAGCGCCTGCGGGATGACGCCCACGGTGCGCCCGCCGGCGGCCCGCGCGCCGTCGACCACCGCGCCCATCATGCCGACGCAACCGCCGCCGCTGACCAACGTGTGACCGCGCCGGGCCAGCTCCGCGCCGGTCTCGGTGGCGAGGTCGAGCCAGCGTCGGTCGAGGGTGCGGGACGAGGCGCAGAAGACGCAGACGGCCGCCATCAGCTCTCCCGGGGCCGGTCGGGGGCCTGCTCGGCGGCGGCCTGCTGGTCGGCGCCGGTACGCGCCACTGCCTCGTCGCGGACCGCCTCCTGCTCGACGGAGAGCGCCGCCTCGGCCTCGACGATGTGGCGGACGGCCGCGTTGACGTCGTCGGTGAGGCAGATCAGGTCCAGGTCGACCGGGCCGATCTTGCCGCTGGCGGCCATGGTGTCGCGCAGCCAGTCCAGCAGTCCCTGCCAGTAGGCGACGCCCATCAGCACGACCGGGAACCGGGTGACCTTGCCGGTCTGCACGAGGGTGAGCGCCTCGAACAGCTCGTCCATGGTGCCGAAGCCACCGGGCAGCACCACGAACGCCTGCGCGTACTTGACGAACATGGTCTTGCGGGCGAAGAAGTAGCGGAAGTCGATGGCCAGGTCGACCCAGTCGTTGATGCCCTGCTCGAACGGCAGCTCGATGCCGAGCCCGACGGAGAGCCCGCCGGCCTCGGTGGCGCCCCGGTTGGCGGCCTCCATCACTCCCGGGCCACCCCCGGTGATGACCGCGTAACCGGCCCGCGCGAGCGCGCCACCCATCTCCTCGGCGAGCCGGCACTCGGCCGTGTCCGGGCCGCTGCGGGCCGAGCCGAAGACGCTGACCGCCGGCGGCAGGTCGGCGAGGGTGTCGAAGCCCTCGACGAACTCGGAGAGGATGCGCAGCGCCCGCCAGGCGTCCCTGGTCTTCCAGTCCCCGCGCCCGCGCGAGTCCAGCAGCCGCTGGTCGGCGGTGCTGCTCGGGATCGCCCCCCGGCGCAGCGTGACGGCGCCCCGGTGCCGCTCCTGCCCCGGGCCGCGGCCGGCCTCCCGCCCGTTGTTCTGGCTCATGAGGCAACCGTAGTGGAGCCGCACACGCCGGGTGTGCGGGGCGGGGACGCCGAGAAATAGTTCGCGATCATGGGCAACTATTTGGCTTCCCCGTACGTCTTACTATTCACATACCGGGTATGCCCGGGCGCGCGCCTTCGGGGGAGGAGACAGCGTGATCAGCAACAGCGAGATGATCCGGATCCGTCGACAGATGCAGCGACGGATCCACGACGTGGTGGCCGAGCGCCGCCGCGCCCGTGACCTCGACCCCGCCCTGTCGCCCGCCGCCTCCGGATCCGGAGCCGATCAAGAGGTTCGCGCCGCCGACAACGGGCCCGGCTGACGCGAACCTCTTGATCGCCGGAAACACTGCCGACCGGCCAGCCCGCAATGGGCCCGACCAGGTCAGGCCGGGGCGAGCCAGCGGTGCAGCGTCGCCGCGCCGTCCCGGATCTTGCTGATCTCGACGTGCTCGTCGGGGTGGTGGGCGAGGTTCGGGTCGCCCGGGCCGAAGTTCAGCGCGGGGATCCCCATCGCCGCGAACCGGGCCACATCCGTCCAGCCCAGCTTGCCGATCGGCGCGGCGCCGACCGCCGCCAGGAACTCCTTCGCCGGGGCCGCCTCCAGCCCCGGGGCGGCACCCGCCGCGGTGTCGGTCACCCGCACCTCGAAGCCGTCGAACACCTCACGCAGGTGCGCCTCCGCCTCAGCGGGGGTGCGGTCCGGAGCGAACCGGTAGTTGACCTCGATCTCGCAGTGGTCCGGGACCACGTTGCCGGCCACACCACCGTTGATCCGTACCGCGTTCATGCCCTCGCGGTAGTCGCAGCCGTCGATGGTGACCCGGCGTGCCTCGTACGTCTGGAGACGACGCAGCACCTCCCCGGCCGCGTGGATCGCGTTCACGCCGTGCCAGGAGCGCGCCGAGTGGGCGCGTACGCCGGTCGTGGTGACCACCGACCGCATGGTGCCCTGGCAGCCCGCCTCGACGATGCCGTACGTCGGCTCCAGCAGCACCGCGAAGTCCGCTTCCAGCCACTCCGGGAACGCCTGCGCGACGAGGTTGAGCCCGTTGTAGCGCGACTCGATCTCCTCGGCCTCGTAGAAGAAGTACGTCACGTCGTAGCGCGGGTTGGGCAGCGTCACGGCCAGGTGCAGGGCGTACGCGACGCCGGACTTCATGTCGGAGGTTCCGCAGCCGTACATCAGGTCGCCGCGCATTGTCGACGGGAAGTTGTTGTTCAACGGCACCGTGTCCAGGTGACCGGCGAGCACGACGCGCTGCGACCGGCCGAGGTCGGTGCGCGCCATCACGGTGTTGCCGTGCCGGTGCGTGGACAGGTGCGGTACGCCCCGCAGCACCTCCTCGACGAAGTCGGCGATGGCCTTCTCGTTGAGGGACACGGACTCTATGTCGACCAGTACGCGGGTCAGCTGCACCGGATCGGCGAGGACCTCGGGGGTCAGCGGGTTCTCCATGGTTCGCACGGTACCTTCAGGTCTGTCAGTGCGAGGAGCGAGCCGAGGCCGGCCTGGCCGCGACCGAGAGGTGTAACAGTGACGTCCGCAGATTCCGCCTGGGGCATCGGCTTGGCCACCGTCACCGCCGACGGGCAGGTGCTCGACACCTGGTATCCGACCGGGAAGCTGGGCCTGGGTGAGCTGCCGCTGGTAGCCGGCGAGGGCGAGTCGGACGTGCTGGACCTGCCGCCGGGCGCGCTGGGCGACCGGGCGCTGCCCGGTCTGCGTACCGAGCAGGTGGTCACCGTGATCGGCTCGCTGGACGACCCGATCAAGGACGCGTCCGACGCGTACCTCCGGTTGCACCTGCTGTCGCACCGCCTGGTGCGGCCCAACCAGCTCAACCTCGACGGCATCTTCGGCAAGCTCGCCAACGTGGCCTGGACGTCCGCCGGGCCGTGCCCGCCGGAGCGGGTGGACGAGCTGCGGGTGATCGAGCGGGCCGCCGGCCGGCACCTGGCGGTGTACGGGGTGGACAAGTTCCCCCGGATGACCGACTACGTGGTGCCCTCCGGTGTGCGGATCGCCGACGCCGACCGGGTCCGCCTGGGCGCGCACCTGGCCGCCGGCACCACAGTGATGCACGAGGGCTTCGTCAACTACAACGCCGGCACCGTCGGCACCTCGATGGTCGAGGGGCGGATCGTGCAGGGCGTGCTGGTCGGCGACGGCTCCGACATCGGCGGCGGCGCCTCGATCATGGGCACGCTCTCCGGTGGCGGCACCGAGAAGGTGAGCATCGGCGAGCGGAGCCTGATCGGCGCGAACGCCGGTGTCGGCATCTCGCTCGGCGACGACTGCGTGGTCGAGGCCGGCTGCTACATCACCGCCGCGTCGAAGATCACCCTCCCGGACGGTCGCGTGGTCAAGGCCCGCGACCTGTCCGGCGTCGACGGCCTGCTGTTCTGGCGCAACTCGGTGACCGGCGCGCTGGAGGCCCGCCCGCGCACCGGCCGGGGCATCGAACTGAACGCCGCCCTGCACGCCAACGACTGACGTCCCCGCCGGGTCCGCGGCGCTGCGCCGCGGACCCCGCGGGGGTACGCCTCAGCGCAACCGGTACGCCTGGATGATCCGTTCGGTCACCGTGTTGCCGGCGGCGTCCCGGGCGGTGGCCCGCAGGGACACGTGGCCGGGTGCCGCCCGATGCCGGACGGTGGCCGTCCAGCCGTGGCCGCCGTGCCGGACCCGGGCGGGTTGCCAGGTACGCCCGCCGTCGTAGGAGACGTCCACCCGCAGCCCGGTCACGCGCGATCCGGGGACACCGGGCTGCGGCTGCACCTGCACCGGGATGACCAGACTCCGACCGGCCGCTGCGGCGTTGTTCCCGTCCAGCGGAGGCGCGAACCGGATCGCCGACACCTGCAGTGGTCGGTAGTCGTCGCCGGGCACGTGCCCGGACCGGAACGTCCACGTCGCCCCGACCTCGGTGCTCAGGTCGGTGAAGCTGCGCTTCGCCGACACCTCCAGCCGATAGTTCGCTACGCCGGGCGGCACCGTGAACTGGCCGTAACCCGGCTCGGTCAGCTCGTCGACCAGGACGCCGTCGCGGTAGAGGGCGGTCCGGCCGGCGTCCGTGATCGACCCGCCGGCGTGGCCGTCGGCGTCGCTGTGCAGCGGAAGGCTCACCAGGATCTCGTCACCGAGGCGGGTGACGCCCTGGCCCGGCCAGCGCGGCGCGGGGAAGGACGGCCCGTACGGCGCGCTGTTCCAGGTCTCCCGGACGTGCCGGCCGGCCCGGTACGCCTTCGGTTCGGCCTCCAGCACCGCCTTGGTGTCGAGCCACCCCTCGTCGGTGGGTACACCGAACGTCAGCTCGGAGGACCAGCGCAGACCGTTGGTGTTGTAGTGCTCGACGCGTTGCCCGGGCACGGCGGTGGGCAGGACCGTAGCCCAGCCACCCAGGTCCGGTTCGAGGTGCGGGAAGACCACCCGCTCGGAGAGCATGCCGGGGTAGCCACCCCGGAACTCGTGGGTGACCGTGGCCAGGTCCCGAGCGCGGTAGGTCTTGTCGAAACCAGTCGGCATCCTCCCGGGGATCTTCTCGCTGAGCGCGTACAGGTAGGGGCTGCTGGCCACCTCCGGCTTGCGCCACTGGCTGCTCACCGTGCCGAAGAACCGTGCGCCGGAGACCACCCGGCCGAGGTGCCCGGTGGCCAGCCCGGTGAAGTCCAACCCGAGCAGACCGAAGCCGTAGGAGCTGTCGTCCGCGCCGATGAAGTTCGCGCCGATGTCCACCAGATCCGGGACTGCCGTCCGCTCCGGGATGGTCGTCCGCACCGGCCGTGCCTTGCGGGCGTCGACGGTGACTGTGGTGTCCCCGTCGAACACCAGCTCCGGCTGGACCAGTTGGGCAGCGACGTCGTCTCCGAAGACGATGCTGGCCAGCGCGTAGCGACCCTTCGGCACGCGGACCTCGACGGTGCCGTCCGGGTCGTACAGGTTGCGACTGCCGAGGGTGTCCAGGTCGATCAGCGTTGTGACGTGGTCGCCGGCTGCCGCACCGCTGGCGTCGAGGTGCCGGACGGTGAGCTGGTAGCTCTCCACCTCCCGGTTCACCGCTATCGGGGTGACCGCCACGGCGGCGCCGGAGCGGGCCATGATGCGGCCGGTCCAGTAGCCGTCCGTCCCGATGCGGGTGTCCACTGTGACAGTGGTGCCCGCCGTGCCGCCAGCGGGCACGGTGACCTGGCCCGCCCCGAGGGAGAACATGCCGGCCGGAGCCGGTTGGCCGTCCGGGCCGGTCACCTCCAGGGTCAGGTCGAGGGTGAGGGGGGCCGGACCGTCGTTGTGCCAGTCGACCTGCCGGGCGACCGGGGTGTCGTCATTGTGCGGCCAGGCCGGCTGACCGAACGAAACGCTGACCGGGGTGCTGGTCACCCGCTCGGTGATCGCATGGGCCACGTCGACCCGGCCGGCGCCCTGCTGGAAGGCGGTCTGCTCCGGGTGCGGCTTGGCCGAGGCCATCAGGGTCGCCTTGAGCTGGGCCGCCGCCCAACCCGTGTGCTGCTGGGCGAGCAGCGCCACCGCGCCGGTGACGTGCGGCGCGGCCATCGAGGTGCCGGAGAGCGCGAGGTATCCCTCCCCCACCGGCTCGCCGATCTGCGCGCCCTTGGCACGGGCGGCGACGATGTCGACCCCGGGGGCGGTCAGGTCCGGCTTCAGCCCGCCGTCGCCCACCCTTGGGCCACGGCTGGAGAAGTCCGCGAGGGCGTCGTCGCGGTCTACCGCGCCGACGGTGAGCGCCGCGTCGGCGCTGCCCGGCGAGCCGATCGAGCCGTCCGTGCCGTCGTTGCCGGCGGAGAGGACGAAGAGCGTGCCGGTCTGCGCGGTCAGCGACTCGACGGCCGCCTCCAACGGGTCGACGTCCGGTGTGTCGGTGCCGCCCAGGCTCATGTTGATCACATCGGCGTGCTGGTCGGCGGCCGCCCACTGCATGCCGGCCAGGATCGCCGACTCCATGCAGCCGCCCTCCTCGCAGACCTTGCCGTTGAGCAGCGTGGCGTCCGGAGCGACACCGTGGTACTTGCCACCGGAGGCGGCGCCACTACCCGCGATGATCGAGGCGACGTGCGTGCCGTGGCCGACGGTGTCGTCGGTGTCGGTGGCCTCGGTGAAGTTCCGCGCCTCGGCGATCCGACCGCTCAGGTCGGGGTGGCTGGCGTCGATCCCGGTGTCCAGCACCGCCACGCGGACGCCCCGACCGGTGAAGCCGGCCTCGTACGCGGCCGGGGCGCCGATCTGCGGCACGCTGTGGTCGAGGGTGACCTGACGACGACCGTCGAGCCAGATCCGGTCGGCGCCCCCCGCCGTGCCGACCCGGGCACCGACGCCGGTGAGCGCCGCCCAGAGCGTGGTGGCCTGCTGCTTGTCGGCGGTCGCGGCGAACCCGCCGATGGCCGGCAACTCCGCCGTGACGGTCAGCCCGGCCGGTGCCGCGGAGCGTTTCCGGGCGCCCGCGTCGCCGGTGACCAGCACCGGCAGAGCGTTGCGGCGGGCGTCGTCGTAGCCGGCGTCGATCAGCCCGGTCACGTCGAACAACCGCCTGTCGACCCGGCCGGCGCGAACCAGGGGCAGGGCGTCCTGCGGCAGCACCGTGAGGTGGCCACGGTCACGGGTGGTGATGAACCGCTGGTGCGTACGCCCCGGACCGGGGCGTACGGAGGCGGACCCGGAGTCGGTGACGGTGACCCGGTCTCCGGTGAGCAGGGTGACTGTGGTCGTGGACGCGGCGCGCGGGGCGGCGCCCGTGGTGGCGTTGGTGGCCTTGGTGGCGCTGGCGGGTGGTTGAGCCGCGGCGATCACCGGAGTGCCCAGCACGAGGGCTGCGGCGGCGATGGCTGCGGTCATTCTGCTGCGTCGATGCAACGGATCCTCCTTGGTGGAGCGTTGTAACCAGAAGAGACGCATTGACCACCGACAGTATTACATACCGAGTATGCATAAAAGAGGGCCAGAATATGACGGACCTGCCAACGGATGGCAGGTCAGCGGGCATCATCGACCGGGTGACCTCCATGAAGGACAAGATGCTCGCGGGTGAGCCCTACCTCGCCGACGATCCCGAGCTCATCGCCGACCTGGACCGGGCCGCCCGGTTGATGGAACGCTTCAACACCAGCCCCGCGGCGGATCCGGCGCAGCGGCTCGCGGCCCTGCGCGACCTGCTCGGCGAGCTCGGTGAGGGCACCTGGGTCCGTCCACCGTTCTACTGCGACTACGGCCGGCAGATCCGGATCGGCCCCCGCAGCTTCGTCAACTACAACGCGGTCTTCCTCGACGTCGCGGCGATCACCCTCGGCGCGGACGTCCAGGTCGGACCGAACGTGCAGCTCCTCACCCCGACCCACCCGGTGGAACCCGACCCGCGCCGCGACAAGTGGGAGGCCGCCAAACCGATCACCATCGGCGACAATGTGTGGCTCGGCGGCGGCGCGATAGTGCTCGCGGGAGTGACGATCGGCGCGAACACCGTCGTCGGCGCCGGAGCGGTGGTGACCCGCGACCTGCCCGCCAACGTGGTCGCGGTCGGCAACCCGGCCCGACCGGTCCGCGACCTCGACTAGGAGACCAGCATGGGAACGATCCACATCGACCTGTTCGCGACACTCGACCTGGTCGGTCAGGCGCCGGGTGGTCCCGACGAGGACCCGGAGGGCTTCCCGTACGGAGGCTGGCAGGCGCCGCTGTTCGACGAGACGGGCGGCCAGCAGGTCATGGAGGGCATGCAGGGCATGGACGCGCTGCTGCTGGGCCGCCGGACGTACGACATCTTCGCCGGCTACTGGCCGAAGCAGGGCGAGGGGGTCGACGGCGACATCGCCACCCTGTTCAACCGCATCCCGAAGTACGTCGCCTCGCGGGGCAACCCGGATCTGGGCTGGGCCGGCTCGACCCAGCTGGGCCCCGACCTGGGCAGCGCCGTACGCGAGCTGCGGGACAGGCACGAGAAGATCCACGTGATCGGGAGCCTGAACCTGGTCCAGACGCTCCTTCGCGAACGCCTCTTCGACCGGCTCAACCTGTGGATCTTCCCGATCGTGCTGGGCGTCGGCAAGAAGGTGTTCGACGGCGGGGCCGTACCGGCCAACCTGACCCTCGTCGAGCCGCCCGCCACCTCCGCCAAGGGCGCGGTGCTCCTGCGGTACCGGCTCGATGAGGGAACGCCCACCACCGGGGACATGACCCGCGACGACCGCGGCGAGCAGTGACGACTGCCGTTCAGGTCACCGGCGGGTCGGGCAGGCGGACCACCAGGTCGGCCCGGTCGGCAGTGGGGACGACGCGGGCCGCGTTGGCCTCGTCGCTGCCCAACGCCCAGGCCCGCGCCTGCTCCGGCGACCGCCCGTACGCCTCGTGCCGAGCGGTCAACCGGCGCTGGCGCAGCTCGACGTCCAGGTCGAGGAACCACGCCTCGTGCAGCAGCGTCCGGACCTCCTGCCACGGAAAGTCCGGCACCAGCAGGTAGTTGCCCTCGGTCACCACCAGGCGCACCGACGGCGGCACCTCGATCGCCCCGGCCACCGGCTCCTCGATCTCGCGGCGGAACTCCGGCGCGTACACCGAGGTCGGCTCCAGCCGGCGCAACCGGCGCAGCAGTGACACGTACCCGTTGGCGTCGAAGGTGTCGACCGCGCCCTTGCGGTCGGCGCGGCCCAACCGGACCAGCTCCGACTGGGCCAGGTGGAAGCCGTCCATCGGCACCAGCCGGGCGCTCGGCCCGACCTCGGCGACGATCCGCTCGGCCAGGGTGGACTTGCCGGCGCCGGGCGCCCCGGTGATGCCGAGCAGTTGCCGCGGGCCGGCGTCGGCAAGTGACCGCGCCCGCGCCACCAACTCCTCGACGGCCAGCACCCGGGCCGGTGGCATCAGCCCAGCACCGGATCGCTGATCGTGAACCGGGCCTGCACCGCCGCCTGCACGGTCTGCGGCCGCGGATCCAGCTCCAGCTCGGGTGCCCCGCCGCCGGCGCCCCCGACGTCGAAGGCCGCGCGGGCGAACATCGGCCGGTCCCCCGGGCCGGAGTCGGCCAGCTCGATCAACGCGGTGACGCGGGCGCCGAGCGCCTCGGCGTACTCCCGGGCGCGCAGCAGCGCGTCGCTGATCGCCGCGTGCCGCGCCTCGCGGTACGCCGGGCTGTCCGGACGCAGCTCCCACCAGGGGCCGGCCACCTCGACCTGGTCCTGGTCGGCCAGCCGGAGCATCAGCTCGCCCAGAGCGGTGAAGTCGGTGACGGTGACCGTCGTGGTGACGCTGCCGAGCCAGCCCACGACACGCTCACCCGAGCGCTTGGTCTGCGGCCGGACCCACAGGTCGCCGGCCTCCCGCCGGGCCACCGCCGGCTCCGAGGCGTCCAGCAGCACCCGGACGGCGGCCGCCCGCTCGGCGAGCTGCGTCAGCGTCGCCTCCCGATCCCGGCCGCGCGCCGTCACGGTGACCGCGAACCGCGCCAACTCGGGCGGCACCTCCCGGGTCGCCTCGCCGCGCACCTGCACCACCGGGCCGTCCGTCGCCATGCCTGCCAGCCTAGTCAGGCACCGGCAGCCACGCTGGGTAGGAGACGACGTCCGAGCCGATCCGGCAGCCCGTCAGATGGCCGCCGGCGTCGCCCAACCCGCGCAGCCAGGCCACCTCGACGGCATGGTCGCCGCCGGCCGGGAACTCGCGGTCCGCCGGGGCGAACCGGCGGCCCCGCAACGCCGACCGCGCCGCCCCGGCCTGCGCGTACCCGGCGGTGAGCGCGGGCGCGTCGCCGGCACTCAGCGCGCCGGCCAACTCGTCCAGCAGCACCCGGACCTCGGCCAGCTCGCGCAGGACCCGTTCGCGGTTGCCGAGCAGCATGTTCGCCGTCCGCTCGGCAGGTGTGCCGGCGACCCGGGTGCCGTCGGAGAAGCTGCCCGCGGCCAGCGCCAGCACGGCGTCGCGCAGCGGCGACCGCTGCACCGCCCCGGCCAGCGCGCCGGCCAACAGGTGCGGCACGTGCGACGCGAGCGCGGCCACCGAGTCGTGCGCCGGCGCGGACATCGGCACCACCCGGGCCTCGAACAGCTCGACCAGCAGCCCGGTCAGCCAGCGGAAGGCGAGCGTCGCGGCACCCGTCGCCGGGCAGAGCACCCAGGCCGCACCGGTGAGCAGCGCCGGGGAGGCCGCCGTCAGGCCTGCGGACTCCGCGCCCGCCATCGGGTGCCCGGGTACGAAACGGTCGGTGAGCCCCAGCCGGTCGGCGGCCGCGGCCACCTCGACCTTGGTGCTGCCGACGTCGGTGAGCACACAACCCGGCGCGGTCAGGTCGGCCACCTGGGCCAGCGTCCGGGGCAGGGTGGGCAGCGGACCGCAGAGGAAGACCACGTCCCGGCCGGCGACGGCCTGCTCGATGGTGGCCGGAGCCGTCACACCGCGCTCCCGGGCCCGTTCCCGCGTCACCGGGTCCGGATCCCACCCGGCGACGTCCAGGCCGGCGTCGGCGAGACGCAGCAGCAGCGAACCACCGATCAGACCGGTGCCGAGCACCGCCGCCCGCACGTTGGCGTACCGTCCGGTGCCGCCGTCGGTCATGGCCGGCCGCCCGGGGTCAGGCCCGCAGCCGGCCGGCGACCGCTGCGACGTGCTCGTCGGACTCGGTCAGCGCCACCCGGACGTACCGCTGGGCGGAGGGGCCGTAGAAGACACCGGCAGCGACCAGGATGCCGCGCCGAGCCAGCCAGTCGACAGTCTCCCAGCAGTCCTCGTCGCGGGTGAGCCAGAGGTAGAGACCCGCCTCCGAGTGCTCGATCGTGAAGCCGGCGCCGGTGAAGGCGGCGGACAGCACCTCGCGCCGGGCGCGGTAGCGCTCCCGCTGCTCGACGGCGTGCTCCTCGTCCTGGAGGGCGGCCACCATCGCGGCCTGCACCGGCGCGGGCACGATCATGCCGGCGTGCTTGCGCACCTTCAACAGCTCGGCGACGAGCGCCGGGTCACCTGCCACGAACCCGGCCCGGTAGCCGGCGAGGTTGGACCGCTTGGACAGCGAGTGCACGGCGAGCACTCCGGTGTAGTCGCCGCCGCAGACCTGCGGGGACAGCACCGAGACCGGCTCGGCCGACCAGCCCAGGGGCAGGTAGCACTCGTCGCTGGCGACAACCGCGCCGCGCTCCCGGGCCCAGTCGACGACCTTGCGCAGATGCGCCGCGGGCAGCACCCGCCCGGTCGGGTTACCTGGCGAGTTGACCCAGACCAGCCGGACGCGCGAGGTCGGCCCGACAGCGGTGAGCGAGTCGGCGCGGACCACTGTCGCGCCGGCCAGCCGGGCCCCGTCCTCGTACGTCGGGTAGGCGATCGACGGCACGACCACCACGTCGCCGGGACCGATGCCGAGCAGGGTCGGCAGCCAGGCGACCAGCTCCTTGGAGCCGATGGTCGGCAGGACGCCGAGACCGTCGACGCCAGCGCCACAGGCCCGGGCGACCCACGCCGCTATCGCGTCGCGCAGCGCCGGGGTGCCGGCGGTCAGCGGGTAACCCGGGGCGTTGGACGCGTCCGCCAACGCCTGCCGGATCACCGCCGGAACCGGGTCGACAGGCGTGCCCATGGAGAGGTTGATCAGGCCCTCCGGATGCGCCGCGGCCAGCGTGGCCGCGGCGTCCAGGGTGTCCCAGGTGAACTCGGGCAGCCGTGCCGAAACCGGCGCGGGCCGGTTCAGTGGCCCTCGCCGCGCGGCGGCTGCGCGGCGACGAAGGTGGCGTCCTTCTCCACCTTGCCGATCTTCGAGGCGCCGCCGGGCGAGCCGAGCTCCTCGAAGAACTCGTAGTTCGCACCGGTGTAGTCCTTCCACTGCTCGGGGACGTCGTCCTCGTAGAAGATCGCCTCCACCGGGCAGACCGGCTCACAGGCACCACAGTCGACGCACTCGTCGGGGTGGATGTAGAGCATCCGATTGCCCTCGTAAATGCAGTCGACCGGGCACTCCTCGATGCATGCCTTGTCGAGCACATCCACGCACGGCTCGGCGATGATGTAGGTCACCGGTCTTCTCCTCCGCAAGACGCGCCGCGATCTCCCGCGACGGTAAGAGCCTAGTATCTCGCCGGGGAGGGGGTCGATCGTGCTCCGACAGCAGGATGTGGGACACCGGATCGTGGTCCGCCGGATTGTGGGGATTCGCGAAGGCCGCCCGCTGTTTTCTGACGCCCTCGGCGAGCTGGTGGAGTTGAGCGAGACTCATCTCACCCTCGCCACGGCGCAGGGCCCGCTGCGGGTTCCGGTGGCGCAGGTGCACCGGGCCAAGCGGGTGCCGCCGACCCGCCGGCCGACCGCCGCCGCGGTGGTGGCGCTCGAACGGGCCGCCGACGAGGCTTGGCCGGCGCCGACGCGCGGCCGGCTCGGCGACTGGCTGCTGCGCTCGGCCGAGGGCTGGACCGGCCGGGCCAACTCGGCACTGCCGATCGGCGATCCGGACCGACCGCTGCCGGCGGCGGTGGACGCGGTCGAGCGCTGGTACGCCGACCGGGGCCGGCCGGCGATGATCAACACGCCGTTGCCGCTCGCCGCGCCGGTCGGCGCCGAGCTGGACGAACGCGGCTGGGACAGCCGCCCACCGACACTCGTGCAGACCGCGCCGCTCCCCCTGGCGACGCCCGCCGCCCGTACCCCGGGCGTGTCGACGGCCGAGCCGGGCGGGACCGTCGGCGGGCCGCGCGTTGGCGTCGGTGCGCAGCGTTCCGAGCTCGGCCGGCCGGGCATCGCGGTCGGCGAGCCGGGCGGTGCGGTGGTCGAGGTGGTGACCGCGCCGAGCGCGGACTGGCTCGCGGTCGCCGCCGGCCGCAAGGGTGGTCTGCCGGACGCCGCCCGGCACGTGCTCACCGCGGTGGACCAGGTCCGGTTCGCCCACGGGTACGTCGACGGCACGCTGGTGGCGATCGGCCGGGGCACGGTGACCGGCGAGGGCCGCTGGTTGGGCCTCAGCCTGATCGAGGTGCTGCCGGCGCTACGTCGGCAGGGGCTGGCCCGCCGCGTGATCGGCGAGCTGGCCGCCTGGGGCGCCGCTGCCGGCGCGACACACGCGTTTCTCCAGGTGGAGCAGCACAACGCCGCTGCGGTGGCGCTCTACCGGACGCTCGGCTTCACCACCCACCACACCTACCTGACCCGGGTAGCCCCAGCCTGACCGACCCGCACCCTCCCCGTTCGCCGATCTTGCACTTTCTGCCGCGGCGCACTGGGGCATTCCGCCCGTATCGACGACCGAAAGTGCAAGATCGGCGGGGGGCGTCAGCGGCGGACCACGCGGCGGGGCTTGGCCGCCTTGACCTCGGCGTACCGCTTGAGCTGCTGAGAGCGGTGGTCGAGACCGAGGGCGGTCGCGACCAGGTATCCGATCATGGTCCCGAGGCCGGTGGCGAGCAGGTAGAGCCAGATCTGGGCGAAGAACGTGCCCGCGCCGTCGGCGAACGGGTTGTGACCGACCACCAGCGGGCCGACCAGCACGGTCAGGGCCATGGCCACCAGCACCACGACCGCCACGTCGCCCGCCCACACGGCCAGCGGCCGCGCGCGTCCCCAGCGGAAGGCGATCGCGGCCATGGTCAATCCGATCACCACGAACATCACCAGCGACACCCGGTCGGCCGCGGCGTCGTCACCGTCGAAAGCGAACCGGGTGACCAGCCGGGCGACCAGGTTGACCGCGAACAGCCCTCCCGCGAGCACCCCGATGGTCCGCCACCGTCTGTCCATCGCACGACCTCCTGCCGTACGCCCCGTCTGCGGGGCCACATCCCTGGCAGGAATATCTACCACCCGTAGCTGTGTGGCGTCACCAACGACCGAGCGTGGGCGGCGGGGCGAGGATCTGCCGGAAACCCATCACGGCGAACGTCATCGCGCCGGCCACGATCATCGCCAGGCCGACCCAGTTGTCACCGGCCAGCAGCAGATCGCCCTCGGTGGTGCGGATGGCGGCCACCGCCATCAGGGCGAACCACGGCACCGCCGGCAGCGCCACCGCCCAGCGACGGCCGACCGCCTCGTGCGCGAACCAGCTCAGCACGATGTTGGCGCCGACGGCGAGCAGTGCCGAGACCCCGATGAGCTGCCCACCGACCCGGAGGGTGGCGAGCAGCAGCTCCAGCACACCGGTCACGACCCCCGCCACCATCACGACGACCGCGCCGGCCAGCCGCAGACCCAGGTCCAGCAGTCGCGGCGGTGGCCCCGCCTCGGGCGGGGTGTCCTGGTCGTTCACTACCGACATCGGCGCGGCGGGGAGCGTCACCGGAGACCGGCCGCCGCGACCGGGGACCGGTCCACGGGAACCTCCGAGGGCAGCCCGGCGAAGAGGTCGTCCTCCCAGCCGTACGGGCCGACGCCCGGGCCCTTCGCACCGACCGCGAGGGTGAAGAACTCCACGCCCATGAACTCGCCCCCGAAGTTGCCGGCGATCGAGTAGAGCCAGGAGGTGGCCGGGATCTGGGTGGCGTGCGCCCGCATCGCCGCCTCCTTGGCCGCGTGCTGGTCGGTGCCGTCGATCCGGGCGGCGATCTGGTCGTCCGGGGTGCCGAAGGGCAGCTCGGCCAGGTCTCGGATGCCGGCGAACGGGTTGTCCGAGGATTCGGCGAAGTGCGCCATGCCGGCCTCCAGCACGCTGAGCGGCATCGCCGTCCAGTAGACCTTCGCCGGGGCGCAGCCCTCGACGGCGGCCAGCTCGACGGCGCGCATCGCCACCCGGTGCGCCTGGATGTGGTCGGGGTGGCCGTAGAAGCCGTTCGGGTCGTACGTGATGAGCACCTGGGGGCGTACCTCCCGCATGACCTCCACCAGGTGCCCGGCGGCCTCGTCGAGGTCGGCCTGCCAGAAGGCGCGGGGGTGGTCGTTCGTCGCGAGGCCCATCATCCCCGAGTCGCGGTAACGGCCGGCGCCACCGAGGAAACGGTGGTCGCTGACGCCGAGCGCGGCGCAGGCGGCGGCCAGCTCGGCGATCCGGTACCCGCCGAGCTGGTCGGCCTCCGCGGCGGCGAGCTGCGCGAGGGCCGGTACGTGGATCTCGCCCTCCTCGCCGAGGGTGCAGGTCACCAGCGTGACGTGTGCGCCGGCGGCGGCGTAGTGGGCCATGGTCGAGCCGGTGCCGATCGACTCGTCGTCGGGGTGCGCGTGGACCAGCAGCAGGCGGCGGTCGGGCAACGTCGTCACGACGGTCACTCTAACTGGCGGTTCTCTCCCCGGGTCGTCGACGCGTCCGCCCAGGTCGGCCACATCACGCCCGGCGCGGCTCTACGATTTGGCCTGTGGACTTTCCGGAGCTGGCCGCCCGCACCCGCCGGTTCAGCCACGGTGCGCCGCGCGCCGTCTCCGTGGCCGAAGACGGCTCCCGGGTGATCTTCCTGCGCTCCGCCGGCCCGGAGGATCCGGCGGACGCGCTCTGGCTGCTGGACGTGGCGACCGGCGAGGAACGCCTGGTGGCCGACCCGGCGACCCTGCTGGGCGCCGAGGGGGACGTGCGGGCGCTCTCCCCGGGTGAGCGGGCGCTGCGGGAACGGCTGCGGCTCACCGCCGCCGGCATCGGCTCGTACGCGTTGGACGCCGCCGGCCGGATCGCGGTGTTCGCGCTGGCCGGTCGGCTGTTCCGGGCCGATCTGGTGCACGGTGACGTGGTGGAGGTGGCCGCCGTCGGTCCGGTGCTGGATCCTCGACCGGATCCGACCGGGGAACGCCTGGCGTACGTGACCGACGCGGCCGGTGGCGTGCGCCGGGGTGAGCTGCGCGTCATCGAGGCCGATGGCACGGACACCCTGCTGGCCGGCGAGGACGCCGGAGTGAGCTGGGGTCTGGCCGAGCACATCGCGGCTGAGGAGTTCGGCAGGTACCGGGGCTACTGGTGGGCCCCGGACGGGCGGATGGTGCTCGCCGCCCGGGTGGACGAGTCTCGGCTGGACCGCTGGCACCTGCACGACCCGGCCGAGCCGGCCAGCCCGCCGACGGCCGTCGCGTATCCCCGGGCCGGCGGCCCGAACGCCGAGGTCAGCCTGCACCTGCTGGACCTGGACGACGGCTGGGTCGACGTGCACTGGGACCGCGAGACCTACCCGTACCTGACCGGGGTGAGCTGGGGCGAGGGCAGCCCGCTGATCACCGTGCTGCGCCGCTCGCAGCAGCACGGCCTGGTGCTCGCGGTGGACCCGCGCACCGGTGAGACGCAGGTGCACGCCGAGCTGGCCGATCCGCGCTGGGTGGAGCCGATCGCCGGCACACCTGCCCACCTGCCCGACGGCCGGGTGCTGGTCGGCGGCGAACTGGCCCACGACGGGTACGACGCCCGCTGCCTGTTCGCCGACGGCACCCTGCTCACACCCCCGTCGCTGTACGTGCGGCGGGTGGTGGGCCGGCTGCCGGCCGTCAGCGGTCCCGCCGACCTGCTGGTCGAGGCGAGTGACGGCGAGCCGAGCGAGCGGCACCTGTTCCGGGTCCGTACGACAATCGGGGGCGGGGTGGACGCCCGGCGGCTCACCACCGACTCGGGCTGGCACACCGCTGCCGTCGGCGGGGACGTCCTGGTGGTGGGGACCGCCTCGCTGGACCATGCCGGGGTGCGGTGGACGGTGTCGCGCGGCGGGCAGGAGCTGGCCGATCTGCGGTCACTGGCCGCCAACCCGCCGTACTCTCCGCTGCCCCTGCTGGAGCGGGTGACCGACCGGCGGCTGCCGGCGGCGGTGCTCTACCCCGACAACCATGTGACGGGCCGGCGGCTGCCGGTGCTGCTGGACATCTACGGCGGTCCGGGACACCAGGAGGTGGTGGCGGCCCGGGCCGCGTGGCTGGAGCGGCAGTGGTGGGCCGACGCCGGGTTCGCGGTGGTCACGATCGACAACCGGGGTACGCCGGGCGTGGCGCCGTCGTTCGAGAAGGCGATCCACCGGCGGGTCGCCGACGTGATCCTGACCGACCAGATCGACGCGCTGACCGCGCTCGCCGGCAAGCATCCGGACCTGGACCTGGGCCGGGTGGGGGTGCGCGGCTGGTCGTTCGGCGGGTGGCTGGCCGGGTTGGCGGTGTTGCGCCACCCGGAGCTGTTCAAGTGCGGGATCGCGGGCGCACCGGTGACCGACTGGGCGCTGTACGACACCGCGTACACCGAGCGCTATCTCGGCCTGCCGGAGGACGGCATGGACGTGTACGCGCACCACTCGCTGATCGAGTTGGCGGCGGAGCCGGTCACCGGGCCGGACCAGGCCCGCCCGTTGCTGCTGGTGCACGGCCTGGCCGACGACAACGTGGTGGCCGCGCACACGCTCCGGCTCTCCGCGGCCCTGCTGAGCACCGGCCGCCCGCACGCCGTGCTGCCGCTGACCGGCGCCACCCACATGGCCGCGAACGGCACCGCCGAGCGGCTGCTGCCGCTGGAGCTCGACTTCCTCCGCACCCACCTGTGAGGTCGGGTCCGCCGCAACGAGGTCGTCGCCTCAGGCGCTCAGCTGCTGGCTGAGGAACAGGGCGGCGCGGTCGAGCGCATGGTCCGCCTCGTCGAGTTGACCGACGAAGGACTGGAACACGTGCGGTACCCCGGCCGTGATGTCGAGGATGACGTCGACCTCGGCGTCACGGGCGCGTTCGGCGAGCCGTACCGAATCGTCGAGCAGCAGTTCGTTGGTTCCCACCTGCAGCAGCAGCGGCGGGAAGCCGGTCAGATCGGCCAGGACCGCCGGGGCGAGCAGCTCCTGGTTCGGATCCTGCCCGCCGAGGTACAGCGCGCCCGTGTGAGCCATGCTCTCGCTGGTGAAGAGGGGGTCGACACCGGCCTTGGTCGTCATGCTCGCGCCCGTGCGGGTGTGGTCGAGACCGGGTGAGAACGCGACGATGGCGCCGGGCATCGGCAGTCCGGCCCTCCTCGCGGCGAGCGTGGTCGTCACGGACAGGCCACCACCTGCCGAGTCGCCGGCGAAGGCGATGGACTGTGGGTTCACCCCGGCGTCCAGCAGCGCCTGGTACGCGTTGAGGCAGTCCTCGATCGCGGCGGGGAACGGGTGTTCCGGCGCGAGCCGGTAGTCCAGTGACAGCGCGCGGAATCCGGTCCGGAGGACCAGGCTGGCGGTCAGCCCCATCGCCGTCCGCGGAGAGCCGACGGAGAACGAGCCGCCGTGGAAGTACAGGATGGTGCCCGGACGTGTCTCGCCCTCCGGTTCCACGAGCACCGCGGCCCGTTCGCCGAGCGTCGTGTCGGACGTGCGCACCTTCGGTACCGGGAACATCGCCATCAGCTCCGCGAAGTCGCGGCGCATCTGCTCGATCGGGAGTGGGGTGAAGCCCTGCGAGCCGCGCCGCAGCATGGCGTCGATGGCTGCGCGCTGTGCCTTGCTCATGGTGGTACTCCTTCGAGGCCCTGCCGTAATCTACATGCCGTGGAAGATAATTTACCTGCCACGGCATGCAATGACCCTGCGACGGCGGCAACTGCGACGTTCTTCAGTGATCTGGTCCGGTGCGAGACCCGCCTCTACAACATGCTGAACGACCTGCAGCGGAGCCGACACGGGATCGCGGCATCGCAGTTCGAGTTCCTGCGCCATCTACGCGCGCACCCGGGCGCACGCGTCGCCGACCTCGCCGAGTTCTTCGCCATCGGCGTCGGCGCGACAAGCAAAGGTGTCGACCGCCTGGAGGGACGGGGGTGGGTCAGGCGCATCCCCAACCCCGCGGACCGACGCTCCTCGCTGCTGGAACTTACCGACGCCGGCCGCGCCCTCGTCGACGACGCGGAGAGCACCTTCGCGACCATCACCGAACTCATCCAGGCAGCACTCGGACCCGCACAGTTCGACGCCGCGGCGGACGCGCTGCGGATGCTGCGGACCGCCCTCGAACGCGACAAGATCGGCAACCCGGTCGGCTGACCGTCTGCGGCTTCTGGGCGCAGGCGTCGTCCTCATCGGCGTGCGCCGCGGGCACCTCGACGACGAAGGTCCCCTTCCGACAGCCCTGTCGGAAGGGGACCTTCCTGCCCGGTCTCGGATCCGCGCGCGGTGTGGCGCGGAAAGCGGTCAGCCCTTGGGGCTGGGGCCGAAACGGTTGGCTCCGGGCGTGCCGTCCTGCACGAAGAACACGATCAGGACGATGGCGCCCACGAGCGGCACCAGGCCGATCAGCACCCACCACCCCGTCCGGTCGGTGTCGTGCAGGCGCCGCACCGCGACAGCGAGCGTCGGCAGCAGCAGCACCAGGGAGGCGATAAGACCGATGACACCGCTCGTCGAACCGTCCACGAAGGTCAATCCGAGAGCGCTGTCCAGAATGGCCGCGACAATACCGACGAGGATGGAGAACAGAGCGAACCACCAGTACTCAGACCGGCGGGCCCGACCCGTGAAACCGACGTACTGACTGAAGACCGATTTGATGGCGGCACCGAAGGACATGACTATCTCCCGTTTGCGAGGGGCTTTCAAGGTCATCGCGAAGGCAGCCAAACAGATCGATGTGACGGGGTCAACGGCCGAGCGGCCGAGGCGCAGTAGCCGCAGCGCCCACAAAACCAGCCGGGGCGCGGCTTCGGCCGCCGGGCAGGGACAATGCGACGATGTCGGACCTCACGAAGCCACTCGGCTACCGCCTCATCACCGGACGAGATGACGCCGAATTCTGCGCCCGCGTCAGCGCGCTCCTCGATCAGGGCTATCGGCTGCACGGCTCGCCGGCGCTGACCTTCGACGGCGAACGCGTCATCGCCGCCCAGGCGGTGGTGCTGCCGCGCTCCGTCGGCCCGGAGGCGGCCACTGGCTGATCCGCACCTACGGCTCGTGCCGCCGGCCGGTCGCCGCTCTTCGCGGCGCAGGAATCGGCGCGGTCGACCCGGTCAGTCGATGCCTTCGATGATGCGGAAGTCGCGCTCCACGCCGTCGGAGAGGGCGGCCAGCGCCTCCTGGTAGGCCTCGCTCTCGTGTGCCGCGACGGCCTGTTCGAAGCTGTCGAACTCGACCAGGATGGTGCGCTCGGCGATTCCGGCGTCATGTGCGACGACCCGACCACCGCGGGCAAGGGTCCGCCCGCCCCCGGCCGCGACCGCTGAAGCGGCCAGCTTGTTGTAGGCAGCCAGCTTCTCCGGGTCGGGAATGGTGCGGTAGGCACTGACCCAGTAGCCCTTGGCCACGGAACCCCAGTGTTCTTTGCGAGACCGACCGGGACAGGGGCGCGGTGGTGTCAGGCTACCCGCCGGGTCGGTACCGAGTGGGTCGCGGTGGCTTCGTAGGCGGCGGTGTGGTCGCTGCGGTATCAGGCCCGCAGGGAGACCGACGGTGGCCAGCGATGTGTGCGCCACTCGTTCCAGGTCGCGAATCCAGCCGGCGGGTCGTCAATGGGTTCGCTGCCGTCCAGCTCACCTGGCGTGGGGATGTCGATGCTGGCAGTCCACTCGGCGAGTTCCTCGTCGGACATGGGCCATGTCGTGTGTGGCGCTTCGGCCTGGCGCTCATCGATTCGTCTGCGCTGCTCGGCAGGGGCGAGTTCGAAGTAGCGCAGCTGCACCGTCGCGCCCAGGTCCGCAGCGGCCTGCCGTAGGGCGGAGCGCTCGTCGCGACTCCACAGACCGTAGTCGATCACCACATTGTTGCCGAGTTCGAGAGCTCGCAGCCCGATCTCGATGAGCCGTCCCTCGATCACGTCCTGAGCCGCTGGCGGATTCTCGGGACCGTAGAGCGCCTTCACCCACTCGTCCTTCGTCAGGCGAAGGGCCCTGCACTCGACCTCCATACGCCGGGCATCTGTGGTCTTCCCGGTGCACGGCAGGCCCACCGTCAGAAACAGCGTTGGAGTCATCATCACCCGCTTCCGTCGGGAGAGCGCCTCGGCGATCCCCGTGACCCTCGGACGCAGCGCGAGCCGGCAGCCGGCGGCGTCGCGGTCGTGTCAGTCGTCCTCGATGCGGCCGGTCGTGGGGTCGACCATGGCCAGGAAGTCGCGAATGTTCTCCCGGTGCTCCTCGACCGACAGGCCGGCGGTGGGACTCATGCCGAAGCCGTAGCCGGGGTTCGGCCCGCTGAGCCACGTGTAGTCGGTGCCATCGCAGTCGTTCGGGCGAAGAGCGAACGTCTCGCCATCGACGTCGAGCGTGCGCGATGCGGCGTCGGCGGTGCCTTCGGTCTCGGGACGCAGGCCGGGAACGGCCTGCGCGGGGGTGCCCCGGTCGCCGATGCCGTCATCTGGGTAGCTCTCCGCCATGTGCCCATCTTCGTGGAACTGCCGGCCCGCCGCACCGATCCGCCACTGTCGGCGCCGGATCGCGGGCTACCTGGGCGACCACGTGCCGGACGGCTGGCCGGTAGCTGATCTCGGCGGGGGGCGATGCGCTCGGCCCCTACCAGGACCCGGGCCGCGTGGGCTGGGTCGTCCATTTGGAGGTACGCGCGCGCCGCGTCGATCAGGTGCGCGCCGCGGTGCTCGACCGGCAGCCAACGCCACCCATCCCTCGCGATCGCCTTCTCGTGCCGAGTGGCCGCTTCCGGCCCGTCGCCCAACTCCACCGCGGCGGCGACCGCGCCACCTCGACAGCCGCCGGCCCGAACGCCGTCCGATAGTGGTCGTGCCCGTCGCCCAGCTCGGCGGCCTCGTCCGGCAGGCGACAGGCCATTCGGTCGTCACCCGCCCTGGCGGCCGCTTCTCGCTAATCGAGACTCGCAATCTTGGACAGTTTCCGTTAGGACGGCGGGCTCAACCGGTGGTTGCAACACCGAGTAGCTGGGCCATTTTCTCACCGGGGGTGGCCCAGCCGAGGGTCATGCGGGGGCGGTCGTTGAGT
>NZ_JBEZFG010000006.1:204126-531664 GCF_040649315.1 Micromonospora sp. NPDC049004 | reverse complement strand
CCACCCCCCACCCCCTGACCTCCGGCCCCCGGCCCCGGCTGCGGTGATCAATAGGTTTTGGTGGTCCGAGAGGGCCGCGGGGGAGCTAAACAGATGTTTATAACCGGGGGGGGGGGGGGGGGGGTTCCCCCCCCCCCCCCCCCAGCGCCCCCCGCACCCCCCCCCCGCCCCCCGCGCCGCGGGGGGGCGCCGGCCCCGCTTTTCGGTGGACAGCGCCGGGCCGGCGCACGGACGGCGGCGACCCGGGGCAAGCTGGGTCGATGGAGCGTGCGTTGGTGACCGTCGGGCACGGGACCGCCGGCCGGGACCAGTTCGGGGCACTGCTGGCCGGCGCGGAGATCGCCCTGATCGTGGACGTGCGCCGCTACCCGGCCAGCCGGACCAACCCGGACGTCCGCCGGGAGGCCATGGAACGCTGGCTGCCCGAACAGGGCATCGGCTACCGCTGGGAGCCGCGCCTCGGCGGCCGCCGGCACGTCCGCGCCGGCGAGCCGGAACCGGACACCTGGTGGACTGTCGCGGCCTTTCGGGCGTACGCCGCGTACACGCGCACGCCCGACTTCGACGCGGCCCTGGACGAGGTGCTGGCCGACGCCGCACTGCGAACCACAGCGGTGATGTGCAGTGAGAGCGTCTGGTGGCGCTGCCACCGGCGGCTGATCGCCGACGTCGCAGTGCTCGGCCGCGGGGTGCCGGTGTCGCACCTCATGCCGGACGGCCGGCTCAGCCCGCACCGGCCGGCCGAGGGCGCCCGCCGCCTGTCCGACGGGCGTCTGCTCTGGGCGGGCTGACTCAGTCGGCCAGGTCCTCCGCGAGCAGGTCCATCAGCAGCGCATCATGCCAGCGCCCGTCCGCCCCGCGCTCGTAGCGGCGCATGATGCCCACCGGCCGGAAGCCCACCTTCGCGTACGCCCGGATGGCCGCGCTGTTCGCCGCCGCCGGGTCGATGGTGAACCGGTGGTGGCCGTACTCGTCGATCAGGTGCCGGGTCAGGGTGCGGATGGCGTCCCCGCCCAGGCCCTCGCCGCGCGTCGCCGGGTCGAGGAAGATGTCCAGGCTGGCGTGCCGATAGTCCGGATCGGACTCGGCGTACCACTGGATCGCGCCGATCACCCGGCCGTCGTGCTCGATGGCGTACAGGGCGAGGTCGTCGTCGTTCAGGTCGGCCTGGACGGACGCGGCCAGGTCGTCGCCGCCGCGCCACCACCGGCGGACCTCCGGGTCGGCCCGGATGGCCGCGAGGGCCGGCACGTCCGCGACCGTCGCCGGTCGGAGGGTCACCGCACGCCCGCGCAGCACCGGCTCAGCCTCGGCTCTCGCCGTGCTCGACGCAGACCGCCGACCAGCCGACCGGCAGCACCTGCACCTTCATGCGGCGTCGGCACTGCGGGCAGTAGCGCGGCGGCTCCAGCGCGCGGGCCGCCGCGCACGACTCGTGCCCGGCTGTCGACGCGTCCTCGCCGCAGCGGTCACACCAGCGCTGCGCTGCCACAAGCTCGGTCACGTCGTCCTCACCGGTCAGCTCAGAGGGTCGCGGACAGGGCCTTGACCGGCATCTTCAGCTCGTCGAGCAGGTCGAGGTCGGCGGTCGCCGGCCGGCCCAGGGTCGTCAGGTAGTTGCCGACGATCACCGCGTTGATGCCGCCGAGCAGACCGTCGCGGGTGCCCAGGTCACCGAGCGTGATTTCCCGGCCGCCCGCGTACCGCAGGATCGTGCGCGGCATGGCCAGCCGGAACGCGGCGATGGCCCGCAGCGCGTCCTTGCCCTCGACCACCGGGCGGTCGCCGAGCGGGGTGCCGGGGCGCGGGTTGAGGAAGTTCAGCGGCACCTCGTGCGGGTCGAGTTCGGCGAGCTGCGCGGCGAACTCCGCCCGCTGCTCGACGGTCTCGCCGAGGCCGAGGATGCCGCCGCAGCACACCTCCATGCCGGAGTCGCGGACCATGCGCAGCGTCTCCCACCGCTCCTCCCACGAGTGGGTGGTGACCACGTTCGGGAAGTACGACCGGCAGGTCTCCAGGTTGTGGTTGTAGCGGTGCACACCCATGTCGACCAGGTCGTCGACCTGCTCCTGCGAGAGCATCCCCAGCGACGCGGCGACCTGGATGTCGACCTCGGCCTTGATGGCGGCGACGCCCTCGCGCATCTGCTTCATGAGCCGGTCGTCCGGGCCGCGCACGGCCGCCACGATGCAGAACTCGGTCGCCCCGGTCTTCGCGGTCTGCTTCGCGGCCTCGACAAGCGACGGGATGTCCAGCCAGACCGAGCGCACCGGGGAGGTGAACAGGCCCGACTGCGAGCAGAAGTGGCAGTCCTCCGGGCAGCCGCCGGTCTTCAGCGAGACGATGCCCTCGACCTCGACCTCCGGGCCGCACCACCGCATCCGCACCTCGTGGGCGAGCTGGAGGGCGGCGGGCAGGTGCTCGTCGGGCAGGTTCAGCACGGCGAGGACGCCGGCCTGGTCGAGGCCGACGCCGTCACCCAGGACCTGGGTGCGGGCCTGGTCGAGGATCTCTGGCATGGCTCGTACCCTACAAGGCCCCCGGTCGGGCGGGTACGACCTGCCGTCCGGTCGATCTGTGCCGGCCGGGCCAGCGCCGCAGCGGTGGTCACCTTCGGTAACTGACAATTGACGGTGCGTGGTGACGGTCGTCCCGGACTCCGATCGGCATCGACGTCCCGCCTCCGGTCGGCCCCCGGGTGCCGAGTGGATTCGCCGGGTCGGTGGCGGCGGGTGGTAATTTCGCCCGGCGGGTGTCGGCGTGACCGGCGCGGACGGCGGTGAAGGGGTGACGGTGGCGGACTGGCTGGCGGCGCTCGATCGCCGCGCGCAGTTGCGGGCGAAGGCCGGCCTGACCCGTCGGCTGCACCCGCGTCCCGCCGACGACCGGATGACCGACCTGGCCGGCAACGACTACCTCGGCCTGGCCACCCACCCGGAGGTCACCGCCGCGGCCACGGCGGCACTGTCGGCGTACGGGCTGGGAGCGACCGGCTCGCGGCTGGTGCGCGGCTCGACCGACGCGCACGAGGCCCTGGAGGTCGAGCTGGCGCAGTGGCTGGGCACCGACCGGGCTCTCGTCTTCTCCTCCGGATACCTGGCCAACCTCGGCGCGCTGCGGGCCCTCGTCCAGCCCCGGACCCTGCTCGTCTCGGACGCGCACAACCACGCGTCGCTGATCGACGGCTGCCGGATCTCCGGCGCGGAGACGGTGGTCAGCGCCCACGCCGACGTGACGGCGGTGGCCGCCGCGCTGGCGGTCGCGCCGGGACGCCCGGCGGTGGTGGTCACCGAGTCGGTCTTCTCGGTCGACGGCGACCTCGCTCCGCTGGCCGAGTTGCACGCGGTGGCCCGCCGCTACGGCGCGCTGCTGCTGGTCGACGACGCCCACGCGCTCGGCGTGACCGGTCCGTCCGGTGCCGGCGCGGTGGCGGCCGCCGGGCTGGCCGGCGAGCCGGACGTGGTGGTCACGGCCACCCTCTCCAAGGCGCTCGGCGGCGCGGGTGGGGTGGTCGCCGGCCCGGCCGAGTTCGTCCGGCACCTGGTCGAGACCGGCCGTACGTTCATCTTCGACACCGCGTTGCCGCCGGCCGTCGCGGCCGGTGTGCACGCCGCGCTGCGGCTGGCCCGGGCCGGCGACGATCTGCGCGCCGAGCTGGCCGACCGGGTGGCGCTGGCGGTCGGTCGACTGGGCGCCGCCGGCCTGGCCGTTTCCGCGCCGGACGCCGCGGTGATCTCGGTGACGGCGCCCGGCCCGGAGGCGGCGACCGCCTGGGCCGCCGACTGCCGGGACCGGAGAGTCGCGGTGGGCTGCTTCCGGCCGCCCTCCACCCCGGACAGCCGCTCCCGGTTGCGCCTGACCGTCAGCGCCGGGGTGCCCCGGGCGGATTTCGAGCGGGCGCTTGACGTCATCGTGGAGTGTGCGCCGTGAGCGCGAGGAGTGAGCCGGGTTTGCGAGCCCCGCAGTCGCGAACCACATGCGGTCCGGTGAGCGCGAGGAGTGAGCCGGGTTTGCGAGCCCCGCAGTCGCGAACCGAGTGTGCGCCGTGAGCGCGTGGGAGGGGCCGGTGCTGGTCACCGGCACCGACACCGAGGTGGGCAAGACTGTGGTCACCGCGGCGATCGCGGCGGCCGCGCAGGGGGCCGGCCTGCGGGTGGCGGTGGTCAAGCCGGGTCAGACGGGTACGGCCGGTGGGGAGCCGGGCGACGTGGACGTGGTCAACCGGCTGGCGGCCCCGGTGACCGGCCGTACGCTGGCCAGCTTCCCGGATCCGCTCGCCCCGCTGGCCGCTGCCCGGGTCGCGGACCTGCCGCCGCTGGAGCTGTACGCGGCGGTGGACGCCGTCCGCGAGGAGGCGGACAAGCACGACCTGGTCCTGGTCGAGGGGGCGGGTGGTCTGCTGGTGCCGATGGGGCTGCGGCCGTCCGGTGAGCCGTGGACGATGGCCGACCTGGCGGTGTCGCTCGGCGCCCCGGCGGTGGTGGTCACCCGCGCCGGTCTGGGCACGCTCAACCACACCGCGCTGACCCTGGAGGCGCTGGACCGCCGTGCGGTGCCGGCCGGCGTGGTGATCGGCGCGTGGCCGGGGTCGCCGGAGCTGGTGCACTGGACGAACCTCACCGACCTGGTGCCGAACCTGCTGGGCGCGGTGCCGGCCGGCGCCGGTGCGATGGACCCGGGGGTGTTCCGGCGGTCGGCGCCGGGTTGGCTCACTCCGGCGTTGCACGGTGTGCTCGACGACTGGCGCGTCTGGGCCGAGGAGAGCAGCTGAACACCTGACTTTCGTCGGTGTTCGGGCAGGTCGGGCGTGGGTAGCCTGGCCGCCGTGAGGATCCTGGACCGGTCGGTGCCCGGGCGGTGGCGGCGTCCGCTGCGGGACGTGCTGCTCTGGGCCGTGGTGGCCGCCCCGATCGCGGCGGCCCGGTTGAGCCCGCCGTACCCGCGTTTCGACGTGGCGCTGCTGCTCGGTTCGCTGGCGCTGCTGGCGGTCGCGGTGGCGTCGGCGCGGCGCTGGCCGTTGGTGGGGTTGCTGCTGGTGGTGCTCGGTTCGCTGGCGGACGGCAACTTCGTCTTCGCCATCCCGGTGTTCAGCTATCTGAGCGGGCGGCGCAGTGCGGGCGCCGCGCCGGCGGCCGTGCTGTTCGGCGTGATCGCCGTCGGCGGCACGGTGCTGAACCTGGGGTTGCTCGGCACCGGGGCGGCGACCTGGTTCCTGCTCGCTTCGGTGCTGCTGTTCGCTGGGGTGTTCCCGTGGCTGGTGGGCCGCTACCGGCGGCAGCAGCAGGCTCTGACCGACGCCGGCCGCCGGCACGTCGAGGCGCTGACGCGCGAGCGGCGGGGCGCCGCGGAGCGGATCCGGCTGCGGGAGCGGGCCCGCATCGCCGAGGAGATGCACGACTCGCTCGGGCACGACCTCAGCCTGATCGCGTTGCGGGCCGCCGCGTTGGAACTTGCCGACGACCTCGCCCCGGAGCACCGGACGGCGGTGGGGGAGCTGCGGGCCAGTGTCGCGGTGGCGACCGAGCGGCTGCACGGCATCATCGGGGTGCTGCGGGAGGAGGGCGGTCCGGCCGGCGTCCGCCCGGTGGGGGAGACCGTCGTCGACCTGGTGGTCGGGGCCCGCGAGGCCGGGATGGCGGTCCGGCTGGACGGCCCGACCGACACCGTCGAGCTGCCCGGGTTGACCGGGTCCGCCGCCCATCAGGTGGTGCGGGAGGCCCTCACCAACGCGGCCCGGTACGCCCCGGGCGCGGCGGTGACCGTCACCCTCGCCCCGGACCCGAACGGGGTCGAGGTGCGGGTGCGTAACGCGCCGGCGCCGGCCGGCCCGCTGCCCCGACCGGCGTCCTCGGGGAGCGGTCTGCTCGCTCTCGCCGAGCGGGTACGGCTGGCCGGCGGCGTGCTGGACGCAGGCCCGTGCCCCGACGGTGGCTTCGCGGTGCGCGCCCGGCTGCCGCTGCCCTCCGAAGCGCACTCCGGCGTGGGATGGTCGGGTTTGCCCGTCGTGGTGGGCGCCGTGACCGATGGCACGTTCGACGGTGACGTCCCGGTCCTCGGTGGCCCGGAGCAGCCGGCCGACGCCGAGCGCCGCCTGCGCGAGGCTCGTCGCCGGGCGCGGCGCAGCCTGCTGACGGCGCTCGCCGCCCCGGCCGGTCTCGCGCTCGTCCTGTCCTTGGTCTACTACTCGGTCGTCACGACGGGCACGGTGCTGGACGAGTCGACGTACGACCGGATGCGGCCCGGCACCGCGCGCGCCGACCTGCCCGGCCTGCCCCGCCGGCAGCTCGCCCCGCCCGTCGGAGGGTCGGCGCGGGGGTGCGAGTACTACACCGACGGCAACTTCCCCCTGGCCGAGCCGACGTGGCGGCTCTGCTTCACCGACGGTCGACTGACCAGCAAGGAGCGGATCGAGTAGTGGACACCGACACGGCCGAGCCGACCCCGGTCCGGGTGGTCCTCGCCGACGACGAGGCGATGATCCGGGCCGGCGTCCGGGCCATCCTCGCCTCCGATCCGGGGATCGAGGTGGTCGCCGAGGCCGGTGACGGGCGGGCCGCGGTGGAGCTGGTTCGCGCGCACCGACCCCAGGTGGCGGTGCTGGACATCCGGATGCCCCGCTTGGACGGGCTGGCCGCGGCGGCCGAGATCCGCCGGGTAGCGCCGGCCACCGCGACGCTCATGTTGACCACCTTCGGCGAGGACGACCACGTGGCCCGGGCGCTCGGGCACGGTGCGAGCGGGTTCCTGCTCAAGGCCGGCGACCCGCGCGAGCTGATCGCCGGGGTGCACGCGGTCGCCGACGGCGGGGCGTACCTGTCGCCGCGGGTGGCCCGACGGGTGATCGAGCTGGGGGCCGGGCGGCTGGCCCGTCAGCCCGCCGCGCGGGACCGGACGGCCGGGCTGACCGAGCGGGAACGTGAGGTGCTGGCCCTGGTCGGGGCGGGGCTGTCCAACGCCGAGATCGCCCGCCGCCTGCACCTGGTGGAGGGCACCGTGAAGAGCTATCTGACCAGCATCTTCACCCGGCTGGACGTGCGCAACCGGGTGCAGGCGGCGATCCTCGCGTACGAGGCGGGGCTGGTCGAGCGCTGAGCGGGGGCCGCTGGCGGCCCCCGCTCACTGCCCCGCTGGCGTGCCTCAGGCGTCGCGACGGCGCAGCGCGGTCCGACCGAGCAGCAGGGCGGCGCCCGCCCAACCGGCGAGCACCAGCAGCCCGACCGCGCCCGGGTACGGCTCGGTGTCGCCCGCCATGAAGTGCCCACCGGCCACGCCGGGGAACGCGTCGGCGATCCGGTTCAGGACTGTGATGTCCGGCTCCTGCAGGGACAGCGGGACGATCATCAGGGTGGCGAAGAGCACGACGATCGTGAGCACCGCGCTGCGCAGTGCCGCGCCGAGGCCGAGCGCCAGGACGCTGACCAGGGCCAGATAGGTCGCCACCGCCACGATGTCGCCGATCGTGCCGGCGGTCGGCGCGCTGCCCCAGTCACCGAGCACCGGCCGGGCGACCAGGGCGCCGACACCGCCGAGCAGCAGTCCGAGGACGAAGGTGACGGCGCCGGCCACCACGGCCTTGGCCAGGAGCACCCGGCCGCGTGCCGGGGTGCACTGCAGGGTGGTCCGGATGGTGCCGCTGGTGAACTCCGTGGTGACGGCGAGCAGTCCCAGCGCCAGCACGGCGTACTGGGTCAATTCGACCGCGTCGATCAGCACGCTGCCGACGGCGACGATGCCGGGGTCGTCGGCCGGGTCGTCGTTGGTGTTGGCGTTGGCCGCGTAGATGGCGAGCTGGCCGGCGCTCGCGGCCATCAGGAGCAGCCCGGCCAGCATCGTCCACCAGGTGCTGCGTACCGAGACCAGCTTGGTCCACTCGGCGGCCACGGCGGCCCGGAAGGCGGCCGGCGCGCTGACTGCCGGGGCGGCGGTGGGGCTGCTGCCCACCATGGTCTGCGTGCTCATCGTGCGTCACCTCCGGTCGGGCCGCCGGCGTACTCGACGCTGTCGGCGGTCAGCTCCATGAACGCCTGCTCCAGCGACGCGCCGTGCGGGCTCAGCTCGTGCAACCGCACCCCCAGCTCGTACGCCAGATCGCCGATCCGGTCGACCGTGGTCCCGGTGACGGTCAGCTCGTCCGGGCCGGCCGGCTCGACTGTGGCGCCGTGGGCCGCCAGACGTGCGGCGAGGGTGGCGAGCCCGTCGGGGTGCGGGCTGCGGACCCGTACGGCGAGTCCACTGCCCGCGATGACGTCGCCGACCGGGGCGTCGGCGAGCAGTCGTCCCCGGCCGATCACCACGAGTTGGTCGGCGGTGAGCTGCATCTCGCTCATCAGGTGGCTGGAGACGAAGACCGTGCGGCCCTGCCCGGCCAGGGAGCGCAACAGCTGCCGGACCCAGCGCACCCCGTCCGGGTCGAGGCCGTTCACCGGCTCGTCGAACATCAGCACCGGCGGATCGCCGAGCAGCGCGCCCGCGATGCCGAGCCGCTGGCCCATGCCCAGGGAAAGGGTACGGCCCGGTTTCCCGGCCGCCCGCCCGTCCAGCCCGACGGTGTCGAGCACCTCGTCGACCCGCCGGGCGGGAATGCCGTTGCTGCGGGCCATGGCCAGCAGGTGCGCGCGCCCGGACCGGGTGGGGTGGATGGCCCGGGCGTCGAGCAGGGCGCCCACCTCGTGCAGCGGTCGCCGCAGCTCCCGGTACGACCGGCCGTGCACGAGCGCCGTTCCGGCGGTGGGCCGGTCCAGGCCGAGGATCATCCGCATGGTGGTGGACTTGCCGGCGCCGTTGGGGCCGAGGAAACCGGTGACCCGGCCGGGTGCGATGTCGACGGTCAACGCGTCGACGGCGACTGTCGCCCCGAACCGTTTCGTCAACCCACGTAATGTGATCATGCGCTGACGCTAGGCGTCCGCCACGTCGGTCCGCCGCGCCCGAACGGCACCACCCCACACTGACTTTCGTCAGGTCGCCCGGGTCAGCGGATGTAGTCCTCCAGCAGCGCCGGGGTGAGCCCGGCCCGGTGGATCGCCTTCAACGCCGCGAGGAGGTCGTCCATCAGCGCCGGCCGGAAGTGCATCAGCAGCACGTCGCCCGGTTGGACGACCTTCTCCGGGGTCTGGTAGCGCACCTTGCCCTCGTGGACGGTCTCGGACCAGTGCAGGACGGCCTTCGCGCCGCAGTCCCGCGCGGCGGTCAGCGTGGTGCTGTCGTACTCGCCGAACGGCGGGCGGAACAGGGTCGCCCGCTTGCCGAACAGCGCCTGCAGCTTGTCCGCCGCCCCGCAGATCTCCTGCTTCTGGTAGTCGTACGACCGGCCGGCCAGCGAGTTGTGCCGGATCGTGTGGTTCTCGACGACCCCGCCGGCCACCTGGATCTGCCGGAAGTAGACGTCGTGCTCCTCGGCCGCCGGCGAGTTCAGGAACATGGTGACCGGGATGTGCGCCCGCCAGATGAAGTCGGCCACCGCGGGCGGGCGAGCCAGCCCACCGTCGTCGATGGTGATGAAGGCGACCTTCTGGTCGGTCGGAACGCGGTGCCAGAACGGGATCGCGCCGGTCGCGGTCAGCGCCACCGGCTGCGGCGGCGGCGCCTCGGGAAAGGTCGGCGCCTGGGACACGTACCAGTCCAGGCTTCCCGGGGCGGGCGGGGCCGACGGGGACGGCGAGGCCGACAGCGACGGCGAGGCCGACAGGCTGGGTGCCGGGACCGACGGGCTCGGCGGGGCCGCAGTGATCTGCCGGGCGTGGAACACCGGCCGGGCTGTGCAGGCACTCAGCGTCAACAGGGCGGCAAGCGTTGCGGCGGCGAGAATCCGACGAGCGGGGGTGACGGACACGCCCGGAAACATACCGAGTCAAGGTCAGGTGTCGCGTGCCCGCTCCCGTGCTGCCTTGCCCGGGCTGCGTAGCCTCGGATCGAGTCGATTCGATCAGCGAGGGCAGCCGATGACACGGTGGATCCTGCAGGTACTCGCCACCCTTGGCTTCGGCCTGCTGCTGGTCTTCATCGGGCTGACGATGACCCTCGACCTGTTCGGGTTTGTCGACGCGGAAACCCGCCGGTTGTCGAGGAACCCGTGGAACCGCCTGTGGGGCGTTCCGGAGCGGGATCCGGCCGAGGTGCGCGGGGCCGTCGGCTTCCGCTTCGGGCGGTTCCTCGTCGGCGGCGTCACGCTCCTCCTCGGAGCCGTGGCCGTCATCGGGGGCATCGTGCTACTGGCCGGCGGACCGCTCGACTGACCGCACCACGAAGGCGTCCGGCATCCGGAAGGTGAGGTTGTCCGGGCACCACGGCGGCCGGACCACGCTCACCCCGTCGAGCAGGGGCGTCGCCTCGGCCACCACCACTGCCGCCTCCATCCGGGCCAGCACGTCGCCGACGCAGCGGTGCGCACCCGCCCCGAACGCCAGGTGCCGGCGCGACCCGCGCTGCCCCGGGCGGAACTCGTCGGGGGCCTCGACGATCGCCGGGTCCCGGCCGGCGCGCGCCAGCCACAGCACGATGCTGGTGCCCGCCGGCACGGCGGTCCCACCCAGCGTGCCGTCCACCGCCGCGACGCGTCGCCACGTGACGATGGGCGGTTCGAGGCGCAGGCCCTCCTCGACGACGTCGGCCACCGCGACGTCGCCGGTGCGCAGGCCGGCGCGTACCGCCGGTTCGACTGCCAGCCGGTGCAGCAGCAGGGTGAGGAACTGCGAGGTGGTCTCCTGGCCGGCGACCAGCAGGAAGAAGAGCGCGCCGACCACCACGTCCGGCGGGTGGCCGCCCGCGCGCAGCTCGGCGGCCAGGCCGCCGCCGGTGGCCGCGAACTCCCGCAGTACGCCGTGGAAACGGCCCACCTCGCTGGCGAGCGCCAGCTGCCGGTCGCCGTCCAGGGGCGCCCAGAACAGCTCCAGCGCCGCCCGGGCGAACTCCTTGACCGCGCCGACCGGCGCGTCCGGCAACTCGACAAGCCGGGCCAGCACCAGCAGGGGCAGGTCGGCGGCGAGGTCCGCGTACAGGTCGACCGGTGCACCGGCGTCGAGCGCGGCGCGCAGCCGGGCCACCCGCTCCCGGACCAGAGCGGTGAGCCAGGGGCGCTGCGCCGCGACCCGGGTGGGGTGCAGTGCGTCCGCGACGATCGCCCGGATCTGCGGATGGCTGGCGGCGGAGTTGTTGGCGAGGGTCGGCGGCAACCGGAACCGGTGCCCGGCGAGCACCCGCAGCGCGCTCACCGGCATCGGGGTCACCGCGTCCAGGGCGTTGTCCGGCCGGTAGCGGACCGGGTCGGCGAGGACCTGCCGGACCAGGGCGTGCCGGGTGACGACGAGGTGACGGACGCCTGCATGGTCGGTCACCTCGGCGACGTCCGGCCAGGGTGCCTCGACCTCGGACGCCCAGCCGGAGAACAGCACGTCGACACGCTAGCCGGCAGCCTTCGGCAGGCCGGCGCGCAACTGCCAGACGGTGGTGCGCTTCACCCGGACGCTCTCCAGGGCCTCCGGCACCGGCACGTCGTAGGTCGCCAGCTCGTCGAAGCGGTCCCGGGGCAAAAACGCCCGGCCGGGATCACCGACCAGCGCCGGCGCCCCGGCCCGGGTGGCGCGCAGCAGGAACCGCAGCACCCGGCGGGCCATCGCCTCGCTGTAGAACACGTCCCCGGCGAGCACCACCTCGGCGTCGCCCGCGTCGCCGTCGAGGATGTCGCCGAACTCGGCGTCGACGCGTACCCCGTTGGCCTCGGCGTTGAGCGCGACGGCCGCGACGGCCAGCTCGTCCACCTCGACGGCCCGCACGGACGCCGCGCCGGCCCGGGCGGCGGCGATGGCCACCAGGCCGGAGCCGGAGGCGAGGTCGAGCACCCGGCGGCCGGCGACCAGCTCCGGGTGGTCGGTGACGTAGCGGGCGAGCGCCTGCCCGCCGGCCCACGCGAAGGCCCAGAACGGCGGCGGCCGGTCGCTGGAGAACTCGCCCTCGGTCAGCTCCCAGAGCCCGATCGGCTCGTCCGCCTGGTGCAGGCGCACCTCGGGAACGAAGGAGACCGGGGCGAGCCGGGCGTGCAGCCGGACGAAGGTGCTGGAGAGCTCGGACACCCGGCAATTCTCGCGCACCGGTCAGCCCGCCGACGCACGGAGGCGGTCGGGGGAGTGGAGGTACGGGTGAAGGGTTCACCACTGTCGGTGAAATGGCCCCCCGTGCTTGGCGTCCGGTGCGAAGACACCCCTCTGTCCGGCCCGCCCGATTCCTCCTAGCGTTTCCCTCCAGGGACGAGAAGGAGCGAGGTGGTGGTGATCGTGTGGCGGTACGCGCTGCGGCTCGGAGCGTTGGTTGCCGGCGTTGCAGGGGCGGTGCTGACCCTGGCCGCGCCGGCCCAGGCGGCCTTCGCCACCGAGATGAGCGGCCTGCCGGCCCGGTTCACCGCGGGAGGCCAGGTGCGCACGATCTCCGCCGTGGTCTCGCAGACGGACCGGCGCGGCGGATGCGCGAAGGTGCGCTGGTCGATGGTGCTGCGCGTACAGGGCATCCGGCTCGACCAGGTGAAGATGGACCGGGTGGAGGAGAGCGGCGACTTCCCGCTGGAGATCCGCACCGACGGTGACGTGGCACGGCTGACCGATCGGCAACTCGACCCGGGCACGCTCTGCCCGGGCCGCACGGTCACCGCCCGCTACCGGGTGGCCTTCGCCGAGGACGTCACCCAGGGGCGGGTCACTCTCGCCGCCGAGGCGTACGACGCCAACCTGCGCCTGTTGGCCCGCCAGAGCGCAACCCGGTCGGTGGTGGGGGCGGGGGCCGGGCCGATCCGTACGCCGACGCCGACGCCGAGCGCGACGGCTGCCGAGCCCAGCGATCCGCCGAGCGAGCCGGCGCCGGAGAGCGCCCCGGCCGAGGAACCGGTCGCCGACCAGAGCGTCGACGCCGCGCCGCCGGCCGCTGGCCGACCGGTCTCGCAGGCCGGTGGGTTCGGCATCGTGCAGGCCGCGTTCCTGCTCGGCGGGCTGCTGCTCTCGCTCGGGGTGGGGTTGCTGCTGCGGCTGCGTCACCTGACCCGGGCCACCGCCGAGGCCGAGGACCCGCCGGTGGACCGGCTCTGGGAGCGGCAGGCGCCGGCGGACCGCTGGCGACCGGCCCGTCGCTGACCGGGGGTCGTCGGGGCCGGCGGAGGACCGCCGGCCCCGACGGTGTCACTTCGTGAACGCCTGGAACTCGGCGATCCTGACCTGGGCCCGGGCCGGGCTGGCGGTCGCGCAGTCAGTCGTCGTGGCCGGGTCGTCGTCCTGCTCACCGGCGTACTGCGGGCCGCCGGTGCACTGGCTGGCCAGCACCTCCAGGCGCAGGTGGGTGGCGGGGGTGGCGGGCACCGCGAACGTCCGCAGGTTGATGTCGCGGCTGTACGCCCGGTACGCCCCGCCGGGGAACGCGTCGCCCGCGCTGGTGTAGATCCGCTGCCAGTGCGCCGGATCCGCGCAGTCGGTGGTCGTCGCGTCGCACGCGGACACCGCGAACGAGCGCAACGCGCTGAGCGCGTTCTGACTGCCGGTGTCGGCGTCCCCGACGATGGCGGGTCGCAGCATCGCGCTGACGTTCACCCGCTTGACCGTCTGCGGGCCGTCGCCCGGGAGGTCCACGGTGAGCTGCCGGCCGGCCACCCCGTCCAGGGAGGCCCAGTTGGTCGCCTCGGTGTCGTCGGCGACCCGGTCCAGGTTGACCCCGTCGCCGCTGATCGTGGCACCGGAGGCCGTGGACGCGAGGTTGCGACTCAACCGCAGGTCCACGTAGCCGGTCCGGCCGGCGTCGGCGACCACGCTGAGCCGCTGGTGCCCGAAGCCGGGCGCGACGGCCAGCAGGTCGTACGTGCCGGCCACCATCTCCACGGTGTCCGGGATCGGCGTCGCCGGGTCGGTGTCCGCGATCGGCGTGGCCCGCGCCTCGTACGCCCCGACGTACACCCGGATCGGCGCGTCGGCGCTGTCCCCGCGGGGACGCAGGGTGAGCGTCGCGTTGCCGCCGCGCGGCGAGGCGAAGCTCGGCGTCGGGTCGGTGTCCGCGGCGCCGTTGGTGACGGCGTCCCGGCCCATCCCGGAGCGGGCGAACTCGGCCCAGATCAGGTCCTGGTTCGCGCCCCCGAAGCGCAGCAGGTCGGCGGTGAGCATGTTGTCCCGCATGTCGAGCATGCTGACCTGGCTGGCCGCCTGGAGCAGGAACGAGTCGAAGACCAGTTGCGACCAGCGCCGGTTGCCCGGGCACCTGTCGGCGGTGACCTTGCCCTGCGCGCACTCCAGCTGCCGCTGGGGGGTGCCCAGGCCGTACCGCTTCACCAGCGCCGAGCGGACCCGGTAGTTGGTGGCGCCCCAGATCTCCCCGTCGGCGTGCACGGCGGGGCCACCTGTGTTGTAGCCGATGTCGGAGTAGTTCAGCGGGCTGCGGCTCAGGTCGTAGTTGCGGATGCCGCTGACCAGGTTGCCGGTGACGTAGCCGCCGGTCACGAAGGGCGTCTCACCGGGAGCGCGCAGCCCGTTCTGGTACAGGTACTCGGCGGCGAGCAGGTCGCCCCACGACTCACCCATCGACCCGCCCTGGTGGCCGCTGATCCCGCTGTCCGGGCCGGCGATCATCCGGTTGGTGATGGCGTGCGTGTATTCGTGGCCGATCACCGTCATGTCGTAGTCGCCGTCCACGCACGGCGGGTACGGGCCACCGGCCTGCGGCTGCCACAGGTACATGTTTGTGGTCGGCGGCACGCCGTCGCGCCCGGTGCCCTGGTTGGCGTTGTTGCGGTTGCCGGTCAGCGCGCCCTGCTGGGCGCGACCCTGCTCGGCGTCACCGCCCAGCCCGGACGGGGTGAGGTTGACCGCCTGCAGGTTCCACGCCGACTCGGTGAAGCCCAACTGGTACGCCCAGTCGTGCATGCGGTTGTGCATGACGAAGAGGTTGGCGATCGCCGCGTCCGCGTCGTTGCGCTGGGCGGAGGTGAACACCCCCGGGTTGCACTTGGCCTGGTGCCACTGGTCGGTGAACGGGTACTCGTAGCGGCGCTCCGGGCTGGGGGTGGCCGGGACGACCGGGGTGTTGTTGCCCCAGGAGAGCACGGTGTTGGCCGAGTTGCCGCGCGAGGTGAAGGTCGGTGTGCCGGTGGCCGCGTCAACGTCCCACGGCTGGCCGGTTGCCGGGTCCCGTTGCGCGATCTGGCAGCCGGGGGCCGGGTCGCCGCACCAGCGCACCCGGGGGTCCTGCCCGGCGGCGAGGTCGCGGGGCGGGGTGGCCGGGAAGACCGCCCAACTCGGGTTGTCCGAGTCGTAGTCGACGAGGTCCTCGCGGACCAGCACCTGTCCGGTGCTGCCGTCCACGTAGCTGGTGAACGCCGCCGGGTGGTCGGCGTCCGCGCCGATCATGGTCACCTCGTAGGCGGCCCGGGGACCGTCCAGCGGGGTGGGCACGGCCACGGCGCGCACGGTGTGGCTGGCCACCGCCGTCGCGGTCAGCCGGGCGTCGGCGAGCGCGTCGGCGTACGCCTGTTCGGCGGTGCGGGTGGCCGGCGCGGGCGCGCGGGTGTCGCGGGCCAGCGAGGAGTTGACGGCGAGCACCGAGCCGCCCTGGACCGCGAGGGTGACCAGGCCGTCCGGCCCGGCCGGCAGGTCGCCGAAGCGCTGCCGCAGGGTCACCACGGCGCCGCTGCCGATCGGGCGGACCAGCACCCTGTCCAGGTCGGCGACCGTCGCGGCGTCCATGCCGTACAGGTCGCGGTTGGCCCTCAGGTAGGCGCGCGCGGCGGCCTCCGGGTCGGTGGGCAGCCCGGTGGCGAGCGGGGTGCGACCGGGGCCGAGTGCCTGCGGGGTGCCGAACCGGTTCCACCGCACGTCGGGGTCGGCGGCGCGGGCCAGGCCGCGCTGGCGGGCGTCGGGTGCGGCAGTACCGGAGCGGTTGTCGAGGTCGGCGGGCTCGTGGTTGCCCTCGGCGAACGGCCCGGACGAGCGGTGCGGGGACGGCGACCCGGCGGGGGCCGCGGTGCTCGTGCCGGTGGGTAGCAGCGCGGCGATGGTCGCGGTCGTCGCCAGGACGGCGATGAGCCGGCGTCGACGCCGGCTCATCGGGGGTGACCACTCCGGTTGTGGCACGGGACCTCCTCGTGGGAGCGGGATGGCCGGCGGCTGCCGACCGACGCAGCGCGGTGACGCATGCGCATCTGTGGATATCAGCCGGCCGGGGGCGCGGCAAGGTCCACGACCGCCGACGCGCCGACTGATCGAGATTAATCGACTTTACAAAACATACGCTCTTGTAAAACAACGTGACGGCTGTCACTGTCGATGCCAGAACGCGAGAGCGGAGGTTGGCCATGACCGTCGATGCCGATCCGACAGTCGAGCCCGCTGCCTGGCGGGACCGTCGCAAGCCGCTCTGGGCGCTGGCGCTGCTGGTGCCGGCGCTGCCCTTCGTCGGCTTCGCGCTGTGGCGGTCCGGCGGCGGCGCCTGGGCGTGGTGGGTCACCCCGGCCATCGTCTTCGTCCTGATCCCGGTGGTCGACCTGCTGCTCGGCGACGACCGGCAGAACCCTCCCGAGGAGGCGGTGCCCCGGCTGGCGGCCGACGGCTACTACCGCTGGCTCACCTACCTCTACCTACCGGCGCAGTACGCGGCGCTGGTGCTGTGCTGCGCCGTGTGGGCCCGGGACAGCCTCTCCGTCGCCGGTGCCGCCGGTCTGGTGGCCACCGTCGGGGTGGTCAACGGCATCGCCATCAACACGGCCCACGAGCTGGGGCACAAGCGCGAGCGGGTGGAGCGCTGGCTGTCCAAGGTGGCCCTGGCGCCGGCCGCCTACGGGCACTTCTACGTCGAGCACAACCGGGGCCACCACGTACGCGTCGCCACGCCGGAGGATCCGGCGAGCTCGCGACTGGGGGAGAGCTTCTGGGCGTTCTGGCCGCGTACCGTCCTCGGCAGCCTGCGCTCGGCATGGCGGTTGGAGACCAGCCGGTTCCGCCTCCGCGGCCGGTCCCCGTGGACCCACCGCAACGACGTGCTCAACGCGTGGGCCATGACCCTGGCGCTGTACGGCGCGCTGACAGTGGTCTTCGGCCCGGTGGTGCTGCCGTTCCTGGTCCTGCAGGCGGTGGTCGGCTTCTCGCTGCTGGAGGTGGTCAACTATCTGGAGCACTACGGGCTGGCCCGGCAGCGCACCGCCGCCGGACGCTACGAGAAGGTCGACGCGCGGCACAGCTGGAACAGCGACCGTACGGTCACCAACGTCTTCCTGTTCCAGCTCCAGCGGCACAGTGACCATCACGCGAACCCGCTGCGCCGCTACCAGACGCTGCGCAGCTTCGACACGTCACCGCAGCTGCCCGCCGGGTACGCGACGATGGTGGTCGTGGCGCTGGTCCCGCCGCTGTGGCGACGGGTGATGGACCACCGGGTGCTCGCGCACTACGGGGGCGATCGGGGGCTGGCCAACACGCGGCCCCGACGGTGACCGCTCAGTCGCCCGGTGCCCAGTCGGGGTCGCGGCCGAAGGCGGCCAGCAGACGATCCTGCTCGTCGGCGTCGGCGGGCATGCGCGCGCCGTCGCGTACCAGCTTGTCGCGCCGGTAGTCGTCGATCCGCCCGGCGAACCAGCGGGCGCACACGCGCACCGCATCCGGGTCGAACCGCGGGTCGGCGCCGATCGCCACCGCCAGATCCCAGCCGTGTACGAGGTGTTCGGCGAGGAGCTGCTGGACGTACTCGGCGGCCGGGGTCGGGCCGGCCGACAGGTGCACGGTGCGGTCGATGGTGCCGGGATGGATGACGGCGATCTCGGCCTGTGCGGCCGCCTCCCGTGCCGTCGTGGCCGGGTCCGCGCCGAGCTGGTCACCGTCGAAGCGGTGGCCGACCTCGTCGACGGTGCGGCCGGCGAGCAGGGGAACGCTCCACCGGTCCTCGCCGACGACGTGGTTGACCAGGGTGCGGACGTCCCAGTCCGGGCACGGTGTCTCCTCGGCCCACTGGCCGGGCCCGATCTGGTCCACCCGGTCGACGAACTCGGCCAGGCTCCGGCGGTACGCCTCCAGCAGGTCCATGCCGTCGATTGTTTCTCCTCGGCGTGCTGGCCCGAGCCGTTTTGCCCGGCCCGACGTGCGGCGTCGTCCCGCCGTCGCCGCTCAGTCCAGGTCGGCCGGGCCCAGGCCCAGCTCCCGGGAGGTGACCAGCCGCACCCACTCCCCGAACTGCCGGCGGGAGATCACCCGGTCGTGCACGGCGAGCTGCACGGCGAGGCCGTCCATCACGGCGCTGATCCGCCACGCCGCCCCCTCCGGGTCGGCGCACTGGAAGGTGCCGTCGGCGACCCCGGCGGCGATGACGGCGGCGAGATCCTGCCGCCAGCGCAGGTCGAGCCGCCGGGACACCTTCTCCAACTCGGGGGTGCGCAGCGACTCGGACCAGCCGTCGATCCACATCGACCAGGAGGTCGCCCGCCCGGCCGGGGTGTAGAGCTTGAGGATCCGGCGGAGCTTGGTCAACGGCGGAGCGGAGGAGCGGGTGACCGCGTCCAGGCGGGCCAGGTCCTGCTCGACGGCGTACGCGAACGCCTGCGCGAGCAACCGCTCCTTGGTGGCGAAGTGGTAGAACACCAGGGCCTGACTCACGCCGGCGGCCTGTGCCACGTCCGCCGTCCGGGTGTTGGCAAGACCGCGCTCCACGATCACGTCGCAGGCTGTGCGCAGCAGGGCATCCAGGCGGATTTCGGCCGCACGTCTCGTCACGACCGTTACCGTAGCCCATCCATCCGAACACGAACAGTTACCGCCGCCGTCCGTTTCGTGAGGTAAGAGTCGGAAGCCGGACACTTCCCTGGAATGCCGTGGTCCGGTCTCCCGACGGTGTTCGCCGCGGCCGGCCGCTCGCCGCAGCGGTGCGTCCTCGCTGGTCAAAGGGTCTCTGCTGCCGGCAGCGGCATCGACCGTCGCATGATGCCGGGGTTGTGCCCGTCGGGAGCTGATGGGGAAATCAGGTTAGCTCCCTAGGAAGCCTGCGCCATGTGGGTCCGGCCCACCCCCTGGGTCCGGCCTCCCGCCCCGCCCGCGCGGGAGGGGACGCGCCGACCCGGACCCCGAGTTGGCAGTCGTTCACCGGCTCGGCTAAAGTTCTCATCCGTCACCCGGGAACGCCGGGGGCGTGCGGACGTAGCGCAGCTGGTAGCGCATCACCTTGCCAAGGTGAGGGTCGCGGGTTCGAATCCCGTCGTCCGCTCGGAGCTGCCGCCACGCATGACGGGGGCAACCTCGGTGGGGTGGCCGAGAGGCGAGGCAACGGCCTGCAAAGCCGTGTACGCGGGTTCAAATCCCGTCCCCACCTCGGCATTATGCACGGGCGATTGGCGCAGTGGGAGCGCGCTTCCTTGACACGGAAGAGGTCACTGGTTCAAACCCAGTATCGCCCACCAGCTGTGGACGTACGACTGAGGCCCGCTACCGGACAACCGGTAGCGGGCCTCAGTCGTACTGGGCCGTCCTACTCGCCCGCGCGGAGCACCTCGCTCAGCCGGTCGCGTCGCCGCAGCGCCGACTCGACAGGTACGACCGTCGCGGCGGCCACGAGCAGCGCCACGCTCACCAGAGCGAGCAGCCACCACGGCAGGACCGCCCCCGGATCGGCGGCCTGGCCGGTGAGCAGCCGCAGGTCGAGCGGGCCGAGCGTCAGGCGTGCGAGCAGGGCCCCGAGCAGCGGGCCGCACACCGCGGCGACCACTACCGGCGGTAGCACCTCTCCGGCGGCGACCCAGCGGGCGTCGCGGTGCCGCAGGCCGAGGGTCCGCAGCCGGGTCAGGGTCTGCCACCGCTCCGCCGCGCCCGCGGCGGCGGCGAGCGTGAGGCCGAGCAGCCCCAGCGCCAGCAGCATCGCGGCGGCCGTCCACGCCAGCCGGAGGAGCCCTGCGGTCAGCGGCGCCACCCGCTGCGCCCGCAGGACGTCCGCGCGCAGTACGACGTCGGCGGCGACGCCGCTGTTCGACACGGCCCGCGCCGCGCCGGGGCCGGTCACCCAGACGGTGTTCGGGACGGCGGGCAGCCCGGCGCTCGCGAGGGCCGCGGCGTCCACGATGACGACGTCACCGGCGCCACCGACGGAGGGCGCGGTGCCGACGGCGGTGAGACGGATCGCCGGGGCATCGTCCCGGGGGAGCTGCAACCGCGTACCGGCCCGCAGCTCACCGTCGCTCGACCGGACCAGCGCCGGGACGTCCCCGGGGCCGGGTGTCCGGAGCCGGGCCAGGTCCGGCGCGTCGGGCAGCGGGGTGGTGGCCAGCAGGCGCTGGAACGCCGCGGTGTCCACGATGACCAGGCGTGGGGTGAACAGCGTCGACTCGCTGAAGACGCGCGCCGAGTCGGTCACCTGCGCGACGACCACCTGCCCGACGCCCGGTGCGGCGGCGATGCGCTCGGCGACCGCAGGCGTGGCGGCCCCGGCCCCGGCCTCGGCGCCGACGTCGAGGCGGGCGTCGGCGCCGACGCTGCTCCACGCGCCGTCGGCCAGGCCCCGGCTGACCGTGGTGCCGAGGATGAACGCGAACGACGCGAGCGCCGTGGCGCTCACCAGAACCAGCAGCGGTAGCGCGCGCCCGGCGGTCGCGGCGGCCCGGGCGGCACCGAACACGGCCAGCGGGCGGCGCGAGCGCAGGGCCTGTCGAAGCGCGAACCGTGCCCCGAGGGGCAGCAGCCGGATCAGGACCAGCGCACCGACCAGCACGCCCAGCGCGGGGGCGCTGATCGGCAGGATGGTGTCGCCGGTCAGCTCGCCGGTGTCGCCGTCGGAGGCGACGGGCAGGAGCCCGCCCTGGTGCAGGGTGACGAACGCGGCGACCGCGGCGATCAGGACGGCCGCCTCCACGGCGGCGCGGCGCAGCTGGCCGGTCGCCCGGATCCAGCGCCGAGCGGCCGCGTTGGCGGGTTGACGCCTGTCGCGGCTGGCGCGCGCGGCGGCGAGGATGCCGAACGCCGGCCCGGCGACGGCACCGGCCAGGACAGCGGGAACGGCCCAGGCCCAGGAGACGCCCGGAGCCGCCGCGCGGGCGAGCGCGAGCCCGACGGCGGCGGCCGCGAGGGACACCACAGTGGACTCGATCGTCAGTTCCGCACCGAGGTCGGGTAGCGCCGCCCCACGCTGCCGGGCGGCGCTCAGCGCCGGGGTGCGGCGGCGGACCAGCAGGTCGGCGGCGAGCAGCAGGACCAGTACCGTGGCGGTCAGCACCCCGATGAGCAGGACGGCCGCCTGCGCGGACACGGCGCTGATCCGTCCGCGGACCTCGCGCAGGGTGACGTCGAGCCGCGACTCCCATTTCAGGGACTCGTCACGGGCGGCCGACGAGCCGGACGCTGCCTTGAGCTTGACCACCTGGCTGGCGAGCGTCGCTGTGGTGTCCCAGGTGAGCGCATCGGGGACGGGTGCGAAGTGGACGGTGCGCCGCAGTTCGTTCTCGCCGACGGCGAGCCGGGCGTCCGGCAGCGACTCGCGTGACAGCAGGCCGGCGATCCGGGTGATCCCCACGCCGTCGGCGCCGGGCACCGGGTGCAGGAGCGCCGGGGCGAGTCGCCAGGCGGGGTCGGCGCTGTCCGCGGGTCGGTAGATTCCGCTGATCCGGACGTCCTTCTTGCGACCGTGGCCGTCCTTGACCGGAATCCGATCGCCGGGGCCGAGGTGGAGTTCTGTGGCGTCCGCCTCGGAGAGGCCGACCTGCACCGGCCAGGGCGGTCCCTGGTAGGGGGTCACGACGTATTCGTCGGTGACCGTGGGCCCGGGCGCGCTGCCGGCGATCCAGGTCACGTCCGGGCCGCCGCCATCGCCTGCCAGGTAGGTGAACTGGAAGGTACGTGGCGCGTTGCCCTCGGTGACGGTGAGGATCGGGCCGCTGGCGACGGCGATGGGCGAAAGCAGCACGGCGTCCAGGTCGGGCCCGAGCGCGGAGGTCGCCCGGTCCCGGAAATTGTCGATGTCATCGGCGAGGTGGGCGGTTCGGACCCGCCCGCCGGTCGGGCCGTCGTCGCGTTCCCAGTCGGCGCCTACGAGGACGTTCGAGTCCTGGCCGGAGCGGCGGACCGCGTCCTGGACGGCCTTGTCGGCGGCGGCGCGGAGCAGCCCCGGCACGGCCCCGGCGAGCAGCGCGACGGCAGCGATGACGGCGGCGGTGAGCAGCAGCGGTCCGGCGTCGGTCCGGCCACGGCCGCGGACGCTGGGCCAGTGCGGCGCCGGCCACCGGCGGGTCAGCCAGCGGTTCACGGCGCCACCCGCAGGTGCGCGGCGTCGGCCCGGCGGACCTGGACGGTGACCACGACGGCGACTGCCAGCAGGCATCCGGCGAGCAGTACGGCGAGCAGCGCGGTCTCGGCAGGCCACGGCCACTGCGGCTGGGCGGCCGGGATGGGCGCGGCGCCGGTGTCGGAGCGCACGAGCAGGGGGGCGACGACGCGGGTGGCGAGCGCGCCGACGGCCGCGCCCGCCGCGAGCAGGGGCAGCAGCACGCCGACGTGCTGGCCGAGCAGCACGGCCCGGATGCCGCGCCGGGACATCCCGAGGCCGCGCAGCCGCGCCACCTCGACGGCGCGGGCCTGCAGATCGCAGGTGACGTGCAGGACGACGCCGGCGAGCAGCAGCAGGGCCGCGGCCGGGACGATGAGCCGCAGCGCGGCGGGCAGCCCGGCGCGCAGCGGGCCGCCGGTGAGTCGGGCGGTCTCCGCCTCGCGGTTCGTGACGGTGCCCAGGTGCAGGGCTGTGGCCCGTTCGGCGGCGTCGGGACCGGCGGGGTGGCCCACCCACCAGGCGTCGACCGGGAACGTCAGGTCGCCGGTGACGGCGCGTGCGCGGGACAGCGTGTCCAGGTCGGCAAGGACGGCGACGGCACCGGGGGCGGAGGGCACGGTCGGCACGACCTCGGCCACGACGATGGGGACGGGCGTGGTGCCGACGGTGACGCTGAGGGTGCTGCCGCTGGCGACACCCACCTCGCTGGCGAAGCGGGCGGACACGGCGACGGGCACCGGCCCGGGGTCCGCGAAGGCGGTGGCGACGAGGGTCCGGGCGGCGTCGTCGGCGCTGTCGAGGTCTACTGTCGCGGCCATCCGCAGCGCGGTTCCGGTAGGCGCGGGAGACAGTTGGACGGTCAGGTCGCGCATCCTGCTCGGAACCGGCGGCGCGGAGGTGGCGGTCCAGTCCGACCCGTCGGTGGGCCGCTCCGGCGAGCCCGCGGGCGGCACGGTGAGCGCGACCGCTATGGCGACGGGTCCGGTGATGGCCACGGGTTCGTCGCCCACGTCGGTGGTGACCGGCAGGGCGACCGCGACGAGACGCAGCCCGTCAGCTGTCGCGCAGGCGGGGAGCCGAAACTCCCGGCCGTCGAGCGGTATGGCAGGACCGGTGCAGGACGTGCGCAGTCCGGTGGCGTCCTGCAGCAGCAGCCGCGGCGTCACGGCGAGCGAGGCGCCGCCGGCCGCCGTCCCGCTCAGGACGAGCGGGGCGCCGGCCGCGACGGCGAGGCCGGTGACCCGGGTACGTGGTGCCAGGGTGGCACCGACGTCCGCCCATCCGCGGTCGCTGTCCACCGGCCCGCGCAGCAGCGCGTCGGCGCGGGTGGTGTCGACGGCTACCAGGCGTGGCGCGTCGCCGGCGGTGCCGAGCCACTGGCCGACGGCGGTGCCACGGTTGAGGACCGGACTCACCGCCCCGGCGGTGGCCGCGCTGACGACCGCGCCGTCTCCGGGCACCGGCGTCGTACCGAGGGTGAGTGCCAGGTCGGTGCCGACGGAGAGCGCGGCCTGGTCGCGCTGCGACTGGTGCCAGGTGGCGTCGAAGGCGAGGCCGAACGTTCCGGCCGCGCAGGCCAGCCCGACGAGCAGCCCGGCGGCGACCGCCTGGGGCCGGCGGGCGCTCTCGGACACCGCCAGCGGGAGGGCCAACCCGCGGGCGCGGTACGCCAGCCGGTCGGCGCCGCGCAGGGCGGGCAGTACCACCCGCAGCGCCAGGGCGGCGCCGGCGGTGAGCAGCAGCGCCGGCGCGAGCATCCGGACCGCGTCGGCGCGTGGACTGGCGACGGTGGGCTGCGCGTGCAGCTGCCACCATCCGGCGACGGCGAACACCGCGAGCATCAGGTCGGCGCCGGATCGGGCCAGCAGTTCGCGGCGGGTACGCCGGTCGCCGGGTGCCGGCACGGGCCGGATCGCCAGGACGGTGAGCACGGCGGTGAGCACCAGCGCGCCGCCGGCCACCGCGAGGACCTGCGCGCCGGTGATGGCCGGCCGGACGGTCAGCCCGGCATCGTCCAGCGGCGAGAGGTGGGTCAGGCCGGCGTGCAGGGCCGACGAGGCAGGTATGGCGAGCGCCGTGGCGACGGCGGCGACGAGCCCTGCCTCCAGTGTCGCGGTGGCCGCGAGTTGGCCACGGCTGGCGCCCAGGGCTGACCGCAGGGCTGTCTCGTCCGCGCGGATGCCCGCGGTGAGCCGGCCGGCGAGGACGAGTGCCGTCGCGGCCAGGACCCCGCCGAGGACGGCGATGGCGAGCACGACGGCGGCTGTCGCGCGCCGTTGGTCGTCGGCGTTCCCCAGGGTCAGCGCCAGGTCGGAGGAGACACGGGCGAGCGTGACCCGGTCGCCGAGGGTGCCGGCCAGCCGGCGGTCGGCGCTGCGGACGGCCCCGGCCATGGTTTCGAGGTCGCGACGGTGGGGGTGGGACAGGTCCGGATGGGCGGTGATTTCCATCCGGTCGACGGTGGCCCCGGTGGTGAGCAGGTCGGCGAGGTCGACGAGGAACGGCCCGTAGGCGTTGACGGGTTGCAGGAAGCGGCCGTCCCGGTAGCCGGTGGCGGAGCCGGCCGCGGCGAGCGGGTCGCGGTCCCAGCCGCGACCGGGCAGCGGGCGTACGACACCGACGACTGTCACGTCGATGGCCGGGACGGGCGGGTGGGCCAGCTCGGCGCCGAGGCGCACCCGGCTGCCGGGGGTGAGGTGCAGGAGCCCGGCTGTGGATTCCAGCAGCACCGCGTCGCCGGGGTGCTGTGGCCAGTGCCCGGTGATCAGCTCGGCTCGGGCCGGCAGGTCGTCCAGCCCCGACAGGTACGCCTGGGGCGGGACCGTGGTGCCCGGGGCGAGCGCGGGCGGCAGCGCCCGCAGCACCGTCGACGCCCGCGCGGTGGTCGTCACCGGGAACGGTGCGAGCGCGGAGGTCACCACGGTACGGGTGTCGGCGGCGACGGACCGCGTGTCCCGACCCTCCACGGCTCCGGTGTAGACGGTCACGTCGACGGCGGAGGGGGCGGCGCGGGCCACGGCGACCTCCAGCGCCCGCTCGGCGGTGCGGGTGACCAGCAGGGTGCAGGTGCCCAGCAGTGTCGCGCCGATCGTGACGACCCCGAGGAGGGCCGCCAGCAACTGCCACTGCGCGCGGGCACGCCGGCTGACCAGCCTCAGCATCGTCGCGTTACCTGGCGTCCGGCACGGGCGCGTACGGCTGCCCGGTCGCCTGTTCGTCGAGGTGTCCGTCGTGGATGCGGATCACCCGGTCGGCCAACGCCATCATCACCGCGTCGTGCGTCGACACCAGCACTGTGACGCCTTCGGATTCCGCTATCCCGCGCAGCAGGGCCATCACCGACAGACCTGTCTCGGCATCCAGTTGCCCGGTGGGCTCGTCGGCGAGCAGCAGCCGGGGCGAGGCGGCCAACGCGCGGGCGATCGCCACCCGCTGCTGCTGGCCGCCGGACAGCTCGGTCGGCCGCTGCCGGGCGTGATCGGCCAGGCCGACCAGATCCAGCAGCAACTCCACCCGCCGCTCGCGCTCGGCCGGGGCGGCGCGGGCCAGCCGCAGGGGGGCGGCGACGTTCTCCGCGGCCGACAGCACCGGGATCAGTCCGAAGCTCTGAAAGACGTACGACACCTTCTCGCGCCGCAGCCGGGACAGGCCGTCCTCGTCGAGCGCGCTGATGTCGGCGCCGTCGACGTGCACGGAGCCGGCGTCCGGGCGGTCCAGGCCGCCGATGACGTTGAGCAGTGTGGTCTTGCCCGAGCCGGACCTGCCGACGAGCGCCACCATGGAACCGGCGGCCACGTCGAACGACACCCCGCGCAGGGCGTGGACGACCGTCGGGCCGGTGCGGAAGCGTCGGTGTACGTCGCGCACGCGCAGCAGCGGCTCGCCGCTCATTCGGCGCTTCCCGCGTCGGGACGGATCGTGATGTGGTCGGGTTCCAGGGCCAGCCGGACCCGTCGGGTCAGCGCCAGCGCCTGGCGGAACTCGCGGGGCACCTGGACCCGCCCGGCCCGGTCCATCACGGCGTACTCCTCGGCGATCACGTGGGTGTCGCCCTCCGCGTCGGTGGTGGTGCGACGCAGCACCTCGCTGCTGGTGCGCCCGTCCCGGATCGCGATGGTCCGTTCGACCTGGCCGCTGACCTCCGGGTCGTGGGTCACCACGACAACTGTGACGCCGTAGCGCCTGTTGACGTCCCGCAGCACGCCGAAGACCTCCGCTGACGTGGCGGCGTCCAACTCGCCGGTCGGTTCGTCGGCGAGCAGGACCCGCGGCTGGTTGGCCAGCGCCACAGCTATCGCCACCCGCATCTGCTGCCCTCCGGAGAGTTGCCCGGGGCGCCGGTCCGCGCAGTCGGCGACTCCGAGGCTGTCCAGCAGTTCGGCCGCGCGCTCCCGGCGCTCCTTCTTCGCGGTCCGGGCCGCCGTCATCGGCAGGTCCACCATCTCCCGTGCCGTCAGGTAGGGGATCAGGTTGCTCGCCGTCTGCTGCCGTACGAACCCGACGGTGTGCCGGCGGTAGTCCACCCGGTCCGCGCGGGACATCGCCAGCAGGTTCCACTTCTCGACCCGGACGCGCCCGGCGGTGGGGGCGTCGATGCCGGCCAGGATGGAGAGCAGCGTCGACTTGCCCGACCCGGAGGCGCCGACGACGGCGACCAGCTCACCACTCTGCACGGCCAAGTCCAGGCCCTGTAGCGCCTGCACCTCGATCGAACCGGTCTGGTAGATCCGCACCAGGTTCTCGCAGACGATGAGCGCGTCCCGGCCGAACTCGGGCGTCCGCGCGGATGGTTGCGGCAGGGACAGCGGTGTGCTGGACATTGCGAGCAGTTTCGCAATCCGCGGCTCCGTTGACCATGCCCCGGGGCGGCTTTTCTGCGTTCCGGGTGAGCATCTGCTCCGGGAACGTGTCAGCGAGCGGGCGGCCCGGTCAGAAGATCAGCAGCCGGACCTCGGCCACCGGCCGGAAACCGAGGCGGCGGTAGACCGCCTCGGCAATGGGTGACGAGGTGAGCGGGCGCCGATGTCGGCTATGCCGTTGCGGAGAGCAGTGCCTCGGCGAGGTCGGTGCGGGCGCTGAGCAGGCTCCGGCCCCGCCGGTGGGTCACCACCAGACCGGCCGCGCGCAACGCGGTGAGGTGCTGGGAGACGCCGCCGGGTGACATCCCGCTGCGACGGGCCAGCTCGGTGGTGCTCGCCGGCCCGATCAGTTCGGTGAGCAGCCGGGCCCGCCCGCGGCCGAGCACCGCGGCCAGCGCGTCCGGGACGCCGGTGGGCCGCTCCCAGAGGGTGCCCAGCCCACTGGCGGGGTAGGCGAGCTGCGGCGCGTCCCCGGCGGACACGCTCAGCACCGACGGCCAGACGAAGACCGACGGGACCAGCACCAGGCCCGGGCCGTCCGCGACGTCCGGGGCCAGGCAGTGCCGCTGCGCGACGACAAGCGTGTCGCCCTCCCACCGGACCTGCCGGTGCAGATCGTTGAGGAGCACCGCAGCGCCGTCCTCGGCGAGCAGCCGGGCGCGTGCGGTGACATCGGCGTCGAGCAGCAGCCGCAGTCGCGGCCAGTGCGGGGCCAGGGCGATCCGCCAGTACGCCTCGATCTCCTCGCTGAGGCGGCGCAGCCCGGCCGGCGGGTCGACGTACAGGGCGGCCAGCGCCGGCGTCCGGTCGCCCGGATACAGGTCCAGGTGGGCACGGACGACGCTGGCCGGGGTGGCCCGCAGGGCGGTCAGTTCGGCGGCCAGATCGGGGTTGAGGTTGGCCGGCGGAGGGGTGAGGAAGTCGGCCAGGTAGCCGGGCGGGGTCGGCACGAGCTGCCAGAGCAGCCCACCGTCCGCCTCGATCAGACCCGCCTCGACCAGCTGTCGACGTACCCGGCGTACCCAGGGCAGGTGGACCGCGTGGTCTCCGGGGTCGCGCAGCACGCGGACGCTCGCGACGACCTCCCACAGGCAGGAGACGGCGAACCGGATGCGAGCGACGGCGCCCGCCGACATGCTGATGGCGACCACGGCACCCCCCGGTGGTTTCAGCTGGCGCTAAAACATTACCGGCGGTCGCGGGGCCGGCCGAGACTTGCCGCGTGAGCGAACACCACACCCGAGCCGAACTGTTCCGATCCCTGCACACCCCCGGGTCACCGCTGGTCCTGGTCAACGCCTGGGATGCCGCGAGCGCCCGCGTCGTTGCCGCCGCCGGCGCCCGCGCGGTGGCCACCACCAGCGCCGGCGTCGCCTGGAGTCTCGGGGCGTCCGACGGAGACATCCTCGGCCGCGACGCGGCCGTCGACCTGGTCCGCCGGATCACCGCCTCGGTGTCGCTGCCGGTCACCGCGGACATCGAGTCCGGGTACGGGACGACACCGGCGGAGGTCGGCGTGACCACCCGGGCCGTGCTCGACGCCGGTGTCGTCGGCGTGAACATCGAGGACGCCCGACGCGAGGGCGGCCCACCACTGCGCGACGTGCCCGACCAGTGCGCCCGGATCGGCGCGGTGCGCGGCGCGGCCGACGCCGCGGGTCTGCCGCTGTTCGTCAACGCCCGGATCGACACGTTCCTCAGTGGCGCCGACGACGTCGCCGAGACCCTGGACCGGGCCACCGCCTATCTCGCCGCCGGCGCGGACGGCATCTTCGTGCCCGGGGTGGTCGACCCGGCGACCATCGGCGCGCTGGTGCGGGCGGTGCCGGCGCCGCTGAACGTGCTCGCCGGGCCGGGTGCGCCGCCGGTGGGGGACCTGGCCCGGCTCGGTGTGGCCCGGGTGAGCCTCGGCTCGTCGATCGCGCAGGCCGCGTACACGGTTGCCCGCCGGGCGGCGGACGAGGCCCTCGGCGCGGGCACGTACGACGCGCTGGCGGACGCCCTCGACTACGGCACGCTCAACGCCCTCATGCGGTGAGCGGGGCGGGCAGCGTCAGGTGTCTCCCGTGGCGCGGGGGGCACGGACAACGCCGGGCCGGCCGCCTCTGTCGAGGTGGCCGGCCCGGATGTTCCGCTAATTCCGTCAGTGGTCGCCGGTGTCGTGTCACAGCGGCGGGGCGATGTCCCGCCGCTCCTCGACCCGGCGGTACTCGACCGGCTCCTCGACCCGGCGGTACTCCACCGGCTGCTCGGTGGCGACGGGAACCGCCTGGCGACGGCGACCCCAGATCAGCGTGGTCATGATCAGGCCGAGCACGCCGGCGCCCATCAGGATCCAGCCGACCACGTCGAGGTCGATGCCGCCGACGCTCGCGTCGAGCGCGAAGGTGAGGATCGCGCCGAGCGCGATCAGGAAGATGCTGGTGCCGATTCCCACGACAGCCTCCTTAGGGGGTGTGGTGCGCTGTCGAGGTCCCTCAGTACCCCGGCGGCGACCAGCGCAATCGCCGTCGCCCAGGGTCGCGCGTCCGCCGATCTTGGCATCGGGTAGAGTTTGCCGCGTCGCCGGCGTTCGTCGGGGACGTGCGGACGTAGCGCAGCTGGTAGCGCATCACCTTGCCAAGGTGAGGGTCGCGGGTTCGAATCCCGTCGTCCGCTCGCGATTCGCCTCGACGGGCTTGCGCTCCCGGATCGGGCGGAAACCACGGGCGATTGGCGCAGTGGGAGCGCGCTTCCTTGACACGGAAGAGGTCACTGGTTCAAACCCAGTATCGCCCACCAGTAAACAACGGCTCGTCATCGCATCCTCGATGACGAGCCGTTCTTGCCGTGGTGACACCACCGGGACCCCGATGCCCGGCAGACCGCGACAATCCGGTTGTGACGCGGGTCGGTCGTTGCGAGACTCGGTCCCGTGCCTGACCCGGACCGTTTCCGCGCCGCCGTACGAGTCTGGGCGGCCGGCGGTCCGGACGCCGCGACCGCCGCCGACACGGCCCGGGAGTCGGCGGCCGGCCTGCGTACCGTCGTGCTCGTCGAGGGGGTCAGCGACCAGCGCGCGGTGGAGGCGCTGGCCGAACGACGGCACCGCGATCTGGCCGCCGAGGGGGTGTGCGTGGTGCCGCTCGGAGGCGCGATGAGCGTCGGTCGGTACCTGCGGCTCTTCGGCGCGCAGGGCCTCGCCGTGACCGTGCGGGGGCTGTGTGACGAGGCCGAGGAGCGCTTCTTCCGGCGTGGCCTGGAGCAGGCGGGTCTCGGTGCTGGCCTGAGCCGGTCGGCGATGGAGACGCTCGGCTTCGGTGTGTGCGTGACAGACCTGGAGGACGAGCTGATCCGCGCGCTCGGCAGCGACGGCGTCGAGCGGGTCATCGCCGAGCAGGGCGACCTGGCCCGGTTGCGGGTGTTCCAGAACCAGCCCGCCCAGCGTGGGCGCTCGATCGAGCGGCAGCTGAGGCGCTTCCTGGGGACGATGAGTGGCCGCAAGGCCCGCTACGCGGGGGCGCTCGTGCGCGCTCTCGACCCGGGCGCCGTGCCCCGCCCGCTGGACCTGCTGCTCGCCAATTGACCGGCCCGAGCCCGGTAGCCGGCCCGAGCTCGGGTGCCGGCCCGATCCGGCAGCGCCTGGACGTTGGGGCGGGGTTCTGCCGAGGGCAGATCCGCTCGCGGTGAACAGGAACGCCACGCGACGCAGCCACCCGGCAGGGTGGAGCACATGAGATTGCTGGTGTTGGGCGGTACGGGTTTCGTGGGCGGGGCGACTGTCGCCGAGGCTGTGCGCCGGGGCTGGTCGGTGACGGTGTTCAACCGGGGGATGCACGGGGCGGTCCCGCCGGGCGTACACCGATTGCGGGGTGACCGGAGCGCGCCGGACGGGCTGGCGGCGCTCGCGGACGGCGAGTGGGATCTGGTGGTCGACACCTGGGACGGCGCTCCGCGCGCCGCGCGCGACGCTGCCCGTGCCCTGGTCGACTCCGTCGGGCACTACACCTACGTGTCCAGCGGCTCGGTGTACGCCGACCCGGTGGTGCCCGGCTCGGACGAGACCGCGCCGGTGGCCGACGCCGACCCGGACGCTGTCGACGGCGACTACCAGCACCTCAAGGCGGGGGCGGAGCGGGCGGTGCGGGGGGTCTTCGGTGACCGCGCGCTGATCGCCCGGGCCGGGTTGATCCTCGGGCCGGGGGAGGACATCGGCCGGCTGCCCTGGTGGCTGAGCCGCATGGCGCGGGGCGGCGACGTGCTCGCCCCCGGCCCGGCCGAGCTGCCGATCCAGTGCATCGATGTGCGCGACCTGGCCGGCTGGATGCTGGACCAGGGCGCCCGACGGCGGGGCGGGACGTTCAACGCGGTCAGCCTTCCCGGGCACTCCACAATGGGTGAGCTGCTCGACGAGTGCGTGGCCGTCACCGGTTCCGGCGCCCGGCTGCGCTGGACCGACCCCGAGTCCATCCTCGCCGCCGGGGTGGAGCCGTGGAACGAGCTGCCGATCTGGTTGCCGCTCGGGCATCCGTACCGCTGGCTGCTGGAGCGGGATACCAGCCGGGCCCACGCGGCGGGGTTGACCTGCCGGCCGGTGGCCGAGACGGTGGCGGACACGTGGCGGTGGCTGCGGGAGGTGGGCACGGTCCCGCCGCGCGCCGGCAGGCCCGGCCGCGGTTCGGTCGGCCTGGACCCGGCCCGGGAGGCCGCGCTGCTCGCCGCCACCGAGCCGGCGGCGAGCTGACCGGCGGTCGCCGGCTCATTTATGTGAAGCGATCGACGGCCATTGTCCGGTGACGGCGGGTGCGGCCGCAGTGATCATTGCGGGCTAGTACCCCATTTGTTATCACGGGCGGTAGCGGACATAGACAAACCTCTTAGCCAGTCCTACAGTTCGGCCGACTAGTTCTCATCAGCACGGGGGAAACGTGATGACCACTGGCCGCTGGCTGCTGCCTGCCCACCTCAAGAGACGCTCCCTACTCGTCGTCGCAAGCGCGGTCGCGCTTGTCGGCACATCCGTCGCGGTGCCCGCGCAGGCCGCACCGGCCGCGGCGCCGAAGCCGTCGACAGGCATCTCCGAGGCGGCCGACTCCGCCTCGGCCTCCGCCGCCGCCCGCCGCTCCGGTGAGCGGGTGGAGGTCGCGTCGGCGCGCACCGAACTGACGCAGGTGTTCGCCAACCCGTCCGGGGGCTTCACGGCAGAACTGGCGGTCGTGCCGCAGCAGGTCAAGCGCCCCGACGGCTCGTGGGCGGTCGTCGACCTCGCGCTCCGTCGGGGTGCGGACGGCTGGCGGCCGACGGCGTCGGTAGCGGACGTGCGGTTCTCCGACGGTGGTGATGCCGCCGCGGTGGTCCTGTCCCGCAACGGCCGGTCGTTCTCCCTGTCCTGGCCGGGTGGTCTACCCCGTCCCTCGGTGTCCGGTGACTCGGCCACCTACGCGGACGTGCTGCCCGGCACGGACCTGGTGCTGCGGGCCACCCGGACCGGGTTCACCCACGTCCTCGTGGTCAAGACTCCGGAGGCGGCGGCGAACCCGCGTCTGCGGGAACTCCGCTTCGACCTGGGCGGCGACGCCCGGGTGGTGCGGGGTCGGGACGGTCGTCTGTCGGCCCTCGCCGGCGATGAGGTTCTCGCCGCCGCCGACAGCGCCGTCATGTGGGACTCCCGCGCCGGTGTCGCGCCGTCGGGCCAGCGATCGGCGACGGCCTCGGCCGGGGACGCCACGTCCGCGGGTGGGTCGTCGTCCGACCTCTCGTCGTCGGCGGCGCCGGGTGACGGAGCGCGCGTCGCGGCCGTCAACGTCGGCGTCGACGGCGGTGACCTGGTCCTGCGCCCGGACGCCGCGCTGCTGGCGCCGGCCGGCGCCACCTTCCCGGTCTACATCGACCCGGCCTGGTCCACCGGCAAGTCGCGGTGGGCGTACTCGACGAACAACAACAGCAACAACACGGACACCTCGGTGGCCCGGGTCGGTCGTGACCCGGAGTCCGGCAAGCTGTACCGGTCCTACTTCGACTTCCCGTTGACCAGCGTGCGGGGCAAGCACATCGAGTCCGCGTACGTGCAGATGAAGCTGGACCACTCCTGGTCGTGCGGCAACACGCCGACCTACATGTACCACTCGGGCGGCATCGCCTCGACCCCGCGTACCAACTGGGCGCCGAAGCTGATCGGCCTGAAGTCCTCGGTCAGCTCACACGCCAACGAGGGCTCGGGATGCTCCGACTCGCCGCAGCCGGACATGACCGTCAACTTCCAGGGGTCCGCGGTGACCAGCGTGATCCAGTCCTCCGCGACGAGCAACGCCACCAACATCACCTTCGGCTTCTGCGCGTGCAGCGCCACTGACGGGTCGGGCGAGTCCACCACCGACCGGTGGAAGAAGTTCTTCCCCGGCAACGCCAAGCTGGTGGTCGACTTCGACGCCATCCCGGGCAAGCCGACCAATCTGCAGGCCGCCGGTGTCGCCTGCCCGGTCAACACGACGCTCGTCATCGGCACCCTGAAGCCGACGTTCTCCGCGATCTTCCCGGACGCCGACAGCACCCAGGCGCTGTCGACCGGGTACGAGTGGGTCCAGGTGCCCAGCAACGGCGTGATCGATGCGTCGACCCCGCGCCGGTCGGCTCCCGCCGGGGCATCCGTCCCCGCCGGAGGCCGATCGACGACTGCCGCCGTGACCGCCAGCGAAGGTGTGACGTACGCGTTCCGCGCCAAGGCCACCGACCCTGCCCCGTACAGCCGGACCAGCGTCTGGTCGGACTGGTGCAAGTTCATGGCGGACACCAAGGTCCCGCCGGTGACCGCGACGCTGACCTCCGGGACAGCGATGCCGGGCAGCACGGCGACCTTCGTGATCAGGTCCACCGACACCACTGTGACGAAATTCCGGTACGGCTGGGTCGACCCGCCCGTCACCGAGATCGCGGCGAGCAGCGGCACGTGGACGGATCCGCCGAACCCCACTGTCAACGTGAAGCAGGCGACGGTGTCGCTCGTGGTGCCCAAGTACGGATTGAACACTCTCTTCGTGTCGGCGACCGACGGCGCCGGCAATGTCGGCCACGGTTCGCGGGAGTTCACCGCGCTTCGGCCGGCGCCCGCGGCGGCCCGCTGGGGTCTGGAGACCTACCCCGGTGTCACGGCGTCGGAGGCGCTCGATGACCGGCAGCAGTCGCCGCCCTCCGGCAGGACCCCGCTGTCCTCGGGCAGCGTCTCCTGGACCGGTGACCTGCGGCTGATCCGTGGCGAGACCGCCTCGTTCAACGGCACCTCGTCCAACCTGGCCACCTCCGGACCGGTGGTGGACACCACGAAGTCGTTCAGCGTCGCGGGTTGGGTGCGCCTCGGGGCGCTTCCCACCACGGCGGACATGGCGGTCGCCGCCCAGGCCGGCACCAGCACCGTCGGGCTCCAGCTGGGCACCCGGCTGGCGGGCTCCCCGGCGACGCCGCGCTGGTCGTTCATGATGAAGGACAGCGACCTGCAGACCAGTTCCACCCGCGCAGCGGTCAGCTCCGCCCTGACAACTGCTGACGTCGGACGCTGGACGCACCTCGCCGGTGTCTACGACAAGACCGCCGGGAAGATCCGGCTCTACGTCAACGGCACACTCACCGCCGAGACGGATCGGACCGCGACCGCGTGGAGCGCCGGCGGCCCGTTCAGCCTCGGGCGGGGCTGGGCCTCGGGTGCCCCGGTGAACTGGCTGAAGGGCAACCTGGCCGACGTGCAGGTGTACGACCGTGTCCTGGTCGACCACGACTTCACCGGTCAGCTCGCCGAAGATCCGGATTCCGGGGGCTTCGACGAGCCGGGAATGCTGTCGGCGATCAGAGTGGGTGAATGGGGCTTCGGCAACGGCATGGCGTGTTACGTGGAGTCGACGGACCCCACCCTGTGCAGCGCGCCGGAGGACGGCCAGTTCGGCCGCAGGCTGGCCCTGACTGCCGGCGCCGACTTCGGCTCCCTCTCCGATGACAAGTTCCTCTCGCTGGACCGGCAGGGCATCGACGACCCAGCCCAGGAGACCGTGGAGTACGGGCGCTCGCAGGACAATCTCGCCGAGCCGCAGAACCCAATCTGGCAGGACGGCCGGGTGCTGCGTACGGACCAGTCCTTCTCGGTGTCCGTCTGGGTGCGACCCGACGCGCAGGCACTGGGCACCATGACCGCCGTCAGTCAGGCCGGCACCAAGCAGTCGGCGTTCTACCTCGGCCAGCGCGCCATCGCGGTCGGCACCACCACCGAGTACCGGTGGTGTGTCAGCGTCTTCGGCGTCGACTCCGATGTCACCACGGGTCAGACCGCGGCGGTTCCGATGGCGTCAAGGGCCCTGACGGAGGACGACTGGGCTCGGTGGACGCATCTGGTCGCTGTCTATGACGCGTCCCGACGCGAGATCCGGCTGTATGTCAACGGGAAGCAGGAGGGCATCAAGAGTTTCAGCACCGGCACCTTCACCGGTGCTTTCGACGCGACCGGTCCGCTCGTTGTCGGTGCCGCCCGTTTCACTCCGTCGGGAAGTACGCCGCGGTGGTCCGACCTCTGGCGGGGCGACATCGACAAGCTCGGCCTCTACCAGGGCGCGCTTACCGACGTGGCGGTCAAGACGCTCTTCGACGCGGAGTCGCCGGCGTCGGTGGAAGCACCCGAGGACTGACCGCACTCCGGCCCCTGACCCAACCCCGCACGTCGACCTCGTCCGTGGAGGCATGGTGACCCCCTACCCAAAAACTCGTCGTCAAACTCTGCATATGCCGCATAACGTCGGCAAGGCCCTCCTGGCCGGACTGCTCAGCACCGCCTTGGTGATCATGGGAGCGTCGGTTCCGGCGCAGGCCGCGCCGGGCGGCCCCAAGCCCGGGACCGGCCAACGAGAGAAGCTCGACAAGGACGGCGGCCCGGCGGTCGGTCGTGCCCGGACGACGAAGGCCGTACCGAACGCCAAGCCTGCCGCGCCCGTGTGGCCCGGCCCGGGCGGTGCGACGGTGACCCTGCCGACGGACGGCGCGGCAGGCGCGGCAGGTCAGCGCCGCTCCTCGTCCTCGGCGGTGCCCGCTGGTGCCCTGCCGGTGTCGGTCCAGCGGGCGACCGGCCCCGCAGGCGCCCGGACCTCGGCGGTCTCCGTTCAACTGCTGGACCGCGCGGCCGTGCCGGCCCGGTGGCGCGACGGACTGATGTTGCGGATCGGCGACGCCGGTCAGGCCGCCGCCCGGTCAACGACACCCGCTCAGCCCGGCGCGGCCACCGTCTCGGTGGACTACCGCGGTTTTCGGGACGCCTTCGGTGGCGACTGGGCATCCCGGCTGCGGCTGTGGCAGGTCCCGGAGTGCGCACTGCGCGACCCGCAGCGGGCCGAGTGCGCGGCCAAGCCCCTGATCTCCACGAACGACGGCGCCTCGGTGACCGCCGACGTGCCGGTGGCCGCCGACAGCGCGGCGGCGCGGACCGCCGGGCAGGCCGGGACGCTCGTCGCGCTCGCCGCGGGCAGCTCGGGTCCGGAGGGTGACTTCTCCGCGACCCCGATGGCGGCCAGCGCCACCTGGTCGGCGGGCACGTCGACCGGCGGCTTCTCCTGGTCGTACCCCATGCGGATGCCGCCGGGCATCGGCGGCCCGGCACCGAGCCTCGGCCTCTCCTACAGCTCGGACGCGGTCGACGGCCAGTCCGACGCGTCGAACAGCCAGCCGTCGTGGGTCGGTGAGGGCTTCAGCCTCTGGTCCGGCTACATCGAGCGCAGCTACGTGCCGTGCGCCGACGACATGAGCGGCGGCAACAACAGCTCCAACCGCACCGGGGACCAGTGTTGGCGCTCCGACAACGCGACGATGTCGTTGAACGGTCGGGGTGGCGAACTGATCTTCGAGGCCGGCAAGGGCTGGCACAGCCGCAACGAGGACGGCACGAAGATCGAGAAGTTGACCGGCACCGCCAACGGTGACGACGACGGTGAGTACTGGAAGGCGACCACGCCCGACGGCACGCAGTACTTCTTCGGCCGCAACACGCTGCCCGGCCAGAGCGCCACCACCGAGTCCGCCTGGACCGTCCCGGTCGCCGGCAACCACGCGAACGAACCGTGCAACGGCTCCTCGTTCGCCTCGTCGTTCTGCAATCAGACCTGGCGGTGGAACCTCGACTACGTCGTCGACCCGCGCGGCAACACCCTGTCGTACTGGTACGAGAAGGAATCCAACTACTACGCCAAGCTCGCCACCTCCACCAACAAGGCGTCCTACGTCCGCGGCGGATCGCTGCGGCGGATCGACTACGGCACCTGGGACCGCAGTTCCACCGACCGCTCGGTCAAGCCCCTGGCCCAGATCGTCCTCGACGTCGCGGACCGCTGCGTGACCGACTGCTCGAACCGGGGCAACTGGAAGGACGTCCCCTGGGACCAGGAGTGCACGTCGGCCGCGGCGGACTGCAAGGAGAACTACGGTCCGACGTTCTGGACGACCAAGCGGCTCTCGACGGTCACCACGCGCGTCTGGGACACCACGAAGACCACGCCGGACTGGCAGCCGGTGGACTCGTGGACGCTTACGCACTCCTACCCGCCGGTCGGTGACGGCAGCGATCACGCGGGCATGTGGCTGACCTCGCTGGTGCACAGGGGCCTGGTCGGGGGCACCGTCGTCATACCACCGGTGACCTTTGAGCCGGTGTCGATGCCGAACCGGGTGTTGACCAAGAACAACACCAGCAACAACCGGATGCGCATCGGCAACATCTTCACCGAGACCGGAGGGCAGATCCAGGTCACGTACAGCCAGGCCGACTGCAAGAGCAACAGCCTTCCGTCGTCCCCGTCGTCCAACACGCGCCTCTGCTACCCGGTGGTCGGCCCCGACCCGTACCTGCCCGGCACGGAGCTCACCGAGTACTGGCACAAGTACGTTGTCACGCAGGTGTCCGAGTCCGACATCAAGGTGATGGCCGGCGGCACCGACCACGGCCAGCCGGTGCAGAACACCTACTACACCTATCTGGGCGCTCCCGCCTGGCACTACGCCGATGACAACGGGCTGGTGCAGCCGAAGCGCAAGACCTGGAACCAGTTCCGCGGCTTCGGTCAGGTGGAGGTCCGAAAGGGTGACGCGCCGGCCCAGACGCTGACGCGTACGACGTTCCTGCGCGGCATGCACGGTGACCGGGCGGCGCCGTCCGGCGGCACCCGTAGCGTCACCGTCGGCGCCTCGCTCGGCAGCGAGACCGTGTACGACGAGGACCAGTTCGCCGGGATGGTCCGTGAGCAGGTCGTCTACAACGGCGTCGAGAACAAGCCGGTCAGCAAGACGGTCAACGTGCCCTGGCGATCGAAGGCGCTCGCGACCCGCACCATCAACAAGGACGTGGTCTCCGCCCACTACACGAACACCCGGGTCACCTACGAGGCGGTGGCGTTGGGAGTCAACGGGGCATCCGGCTGGCGGACCGGACGTACGGTGACGGACTTCGACGACGACTACGGCAGCACGAAGTCGGTCCAGTCCGATGGCGACGTCGGCAAGACCGGTGACGAGACGTGCACGACCTACCTCTACAACCGCAACACCGGCGCGAACCTGCTCGAGACGGTCAAGCAGATCACCGTCAAGGCCCTGCCGTGTGCCACCGCCCCGACCAGCCAGGACGACATCGTCGCGGACGAGCGGAAGTTCTACGACGGCGCGACGAGCGTCGACGCCGCGCCGACCCGGGGTGAGGTCACCCGGATCGACCGGCTGGGGGACTGGTCCGCCGCCGGCGGCACCGTCTGGCAGACCATCAGCCAGGCCACCTTCGACGCCTACGGGCGTCCGGCGACCGCCACCGATGCCCGTGGCCGCACGGTGAAGACGGTGTACACCCCCGCGACCGGTGGACCCGTCACGAGCGTGACCACCCGGACGCCGGACCCGAACGGCGGCACCGTCGACTGGGAGAACACCATCGAGGTACGCCCCTACTGGGGTCAGCCCATCCGCACCAGGGACTACAACGGCAAGCAGGCCGACCTGGTGTACGACCCGATGGGTCGGCTCGCCAAGGGCTGGAAGGTCGGCTGGCCGCAGGCGGATCACCCGAACAGCCCGTCGGTCGAGTACACGTACTACTACGCGCCCAACCGGGACGCCTACCCGTACACGAAGAGCCGGGCTCTCAACGCCGGCGGCGGGTACCTGACGTCGTACGAGATCAAGGACGCCTTCCTGCGGCCCCGCCAGACGCAGGCCGCCGGGGTGGGCGGCGGCCGGGTCGTCACCGACACCCTCTACGACGCGACCGGCCGGGCCGTGACCTCCTACCAGGCCCACGCCGAGCCGGGCACGCCCGACGGCGCGCTCTGGTGGGAGCCGGAGTGGTCGGTGCCGGCGTTGTCCAAGGCGCTCTACGACAACGCCTCTCGCCCCACCGACCAGGTGTTCTTCGGCACCGACGGTGTCACCAACCTGGTCGAGAAGTGGCGGACCAGGACCGAGTACCTCGGCGACGCCACGAAGGTGACCCCGCCGACGGGTGGCACCGTCACCACCACCACTACCGATGTGCAGGGCCGCACGGTGGAGCTGCGGCAGCAGACCGACCGGACGCAGGTCACGCCGGACCACGTCACGACCTACGCCTACAACCGCAAGGGTCAGCTCACCCTCGTCAAGGACACCGCCGGGAACGAGTGGGTCAACACGTACGACGTCAAGGGTCGCCAGACGAGCGCGAAGGACCCGGACAAGGGCGTCACCACGACCACCTTCACCCAGTACGACCAGGTGGAGACGGTCACCGACGCCAACGGTGTGCTCGTCAACGAGTACGACTCGTCGGGGCGGCGCAAGGGTCTCTACGCCGGCAGCGTGAGCGCCGCCAACAAGCTGGCCGAGTGGAAGTACGACAAGCTCTACACCGGTCAGGTGGTTCGCGGGCAGCTCACCGAGAGCATCCGCTACGAGTCGGCCGGGTCCTCGAACGCCTACAAGTGGCAGGTGCGCGGCTTCAGTGACCGCTACCAGCCCACCGGCACCAACTACGTCATCCCGACCAACGAGGTGGCGAGTCTCGCCGGCACCTGGACCTACGGCTACGAGTACTCGCCCTACGACGGCAGTCCGACGGCTGTCACCTATCCGGCCGGCGGTGGTCTGACCACCGAGAAGGTGCAGACCACGTACGACTCGACGACCGGCCTGCCCACCGAGCTGACCACGAACCTGATCAACGTGGGTCGGTACGTGATCGGCCAGCAGTACACCCAGTACGGCGAGCCGACGCTCACCACCCGCAAGACCGACGGCGGCGTGTACGTCGAGGACAACACCTACTACGACCTCACGACCCGGCGCGTCGACCGGGTGACGGTCACGCCGGAGACCGCCGCCGGCACGGTGGTCGACACCGACTACGAACACGATGCCGCCGGCAACATTCTCTGGATCAAGGACACCCCGCAGGTCGGCGCCGCGGACACCCAGTGCTTCCGCTACGACGACCTGCGCCGGATGACCAACGCGTGGACGCCCAAGGCGGGTGTCGACTGCAAGACGGCTCCGAGCACGGCCAACCTGGGTGGGCCGGCGCCCTACTGGCACGAGTGGACCGTCGACGCGGTCGGCAACCGCAGCACGGAGAAGGTACACACGGCGGCGGGGGACACCACCCGTACCTACACGTCGCCGGCGAGCGGCAAGAACGCCGTACGGCCGCACTCGGTCACCTCGGTTCTCACCGAGGCGCCCGGTCAGGCCGCAGTCACCACCCAGTACGCCTACGACAACGTCGGCAACATGACCTGCCGGCCGGCGGCCGCCACGGCGAACAACTGCGCCAACGGGACCAACTCGCAGACGCTGAAGTGGAACACCGAGGGCAAGCTCGCCTCGGTGAGCGCCGGCGGGCAGACCGTCGAGACCAACATCTACGACGCCGAGGGCGCGCGTCTGATCCGTCGCGACGCCACCGGAAGCACGCTCTACCTGCCGGGCCAGGAGATCCGGCGCGACAACAACTCCGTCGTCACCGGCACCCGCTACTACAGCTTCGCCGGCAGGACGGTCGCCAACCGTACGCCGAGCGCCCTGACCTGGCTCTACTCGGACCACCAGGGCACCCAGCAGACCGGCGTCAACGCGGCGTCCCAGGCGGTCACCGTCCGCCGGCAGACACCGTACGGTGACCCGCGCGGCACCCAGCCGCAGTGGACGAACAGCAAGGGCTTCGTCGGAGGCGACAAGGATCCGACGGGTCTGACCAACGTCGGAGCCCGCCAGTACGACGCCGGTATCGGACGGTTCATCTCCGTCGACCCGGTGCAGGACCTCGCCGACCCGCAGCAGTGGAACGCGTACGCCTACAGCAACAACAACCCGATCACGTTCTCCGACCCGAGCGGCCTGCGGGCCTGCTCCGACGACGCCTGCGGTCCGGGCGCCGACTACGAGGACATGTACGGCAACTACGTCGAGGTCAAGGGCGACAACGACGGTTGCGGTGGTAGCTGCGGCGACGACGACTGGGCCGAAGCCCGCGCCGCGCACGAGGCCGGTGGCGGCAACGGCGGCGGCAGCAAGGGCGGCAAGGGCGGCGGCAAGAACGGTGGCCCCACTGACGAGGAGATCAAGCGGGCCAAGGAGGTCAAGAAGCAGAACGCCATCTCGATCATCATCCAGGCCGGCGGTGAGCTGCTGCTCGACTTCTTCGGCATCAACGACATCCTGGACTGCATCCACGGCGATCTGATGGCCTGTGCCTTCACCCTCGCCGGCATGCTGCCCGTGGGTAAGGCCCTCCAGTTCCTGCGCAAGGCCAAACCGATGGCCAAGACGATCACCAAGGCCGGCAGGGCGCTGTTGAAGTGGACCCAGGAGACGAAGTGGGCCGACGACGTCCTCAAGGCGGCCGAGAGCTGCCTGACGAAACGGCACAGTTTCGCGCCGGGGACGAAGGTGGTGCTGGCCAACGGCGGCTACAAGGCCATCGAGGAGTTGCGCGAGGGTGACCTGGTCCTCGCCACCGACCCGGAGACCGGGAGGACCGAGGCTCGCGAGGTCACCAGGACACACCGCAACGAGGACGCGGACCTGACGGATCTGACGGTCAAGGCCGACGGCGCCGAGGCGACGGTCATCAAGACCACCCAGCACCACCCGTTCTGGAGCGAGGACCGCAAGGACTGGATCGACGCGGCCGACGTCCAGGTCGGTGAGGCGCTGCGCGCGCTCGGCGGCACGGCGATCACGGTCCAGGCCGTGCGCTCGTACGCCGGACTGGAGGCGATGCACGACCTCACGGTCGCCGACATCCACACGTACTACGTGGTGGCCGGTGCCACGCCAGTCCTCGTGCACAACTGCGGCGTGGGACGGGATCTCCTGGGCAATGATGCCGACCACATCCTTGAGGGGCATGCGTGGCCGGGGTTGCCGGGGAAGTCTGCCTTCCCCAAGGAGTGGAGCGACGATGAGGTCCTGGACGCCGTCGCAGATGTGCTCACCGACCCGCAGAGTACGCGCAGCTGGAAGACCGGGTCCGCCCATTACGCTGAGAAGACCCTCCGTACGAGGAAGGGTGATCCCGCCGTTCAGGAGATAATCGGGGAGGTGCGAGGAGTGGTGATCGAGGTCCGTTTCGAACCACTTACCGGTAAGGTCCTCACCGCCTTCCCGAGATGATGAGGGCAATATGGAGAGATACCAATACCTGCGTTCTCTCATCTCGGGTCTTCTCGACGAATCTCCGTTGACGTCGACGGAGGTCATCGCCGATGTCCGTCATCTGATGAGCGTGGGCGAGGAGGAATTGGCCTTCGACACGATGTGCTCGTGGCTGTACGAGGATGATCTCCCGATCACCTCCGCCTACTACGAGCGTCTCGTGTCAGCCGCGAAGGAACTGGGAACGCTGAAGTCGATCAACAAGCTGGACGAGCTCATCGCGGACTAGTGGGGTTCGGGAGGCTGTTCGCCCGGCGGGCGTGCGGCGACCGGAGCAGCGGTCGGTGAGGTCGGGTGGGCTCTCGTGGTCAGCGAGCCCACCCGACCGATCACCGTCGGGGGCGAGCCTGAACCGCAGGCTCACCGGCTGCCGACGGGCTGGACCAGCACCTCGTCGACTCCCCGGCGCGGGGTGGGTCGGCCCGGCTGGCCGTACCCGATGCGCAGCACCATCTGCGGCGTGCCGAACCGCCCCAGCGACACCCGTAGCTGCTCCCGCGCGGTCGGCACCTCGATCGGCTGGGACAGCATCGACACGCTCAACCCGGAGTCGGTGGCGGTGAGCAGCACCCGTTGCAGGGCCTGCCCGGCGACCACCTGGTCGATGGCGGTGTTGCCGACCGAGCCGAGCACCCCCACCAGCGGTTCGGGTTCGAAGTCGCGCCCCGGCGCGCGGTCGCGCCCACCGAAGCCGCGCGCCGGCAGCACGTCCTGCGGCTCGTGCTGCGGGCCGCCCGCCGAGGTGGGTACGCCGTCCGGCGCGGGCTCATGCCGCAGCCACAGCTCCCGCTCGGCGCGGTACGCCGGGTCGCGCTCCAGCACCCGGTGCGCGCTGCGGGCGATCTCGCCGAACGCGTTCACCGCGCTCACGCCGACCAGCAGCTCCAGCCAGCACCCCTCGGCGCGGGCCGCGTCGCCGAGCCGCCACCGCGCGTCGGACGGCACCGGGTCCGGCCAGAACGGCAGCCGGTTGCTGTACCGGCGGGGGATGGCCACGTGCAGGCTCTGCTCGGCGGGTGTGGGCCGGCGCGGGATGTCCGGCACCAGCCGGGCCAGCAGATCCGGCTCGGACGGGTCCGGGCGCAGCCGCACCTGGGCGGGAACGCCGGCCACGGCCAGCGCGATCCGCAGGTTGAACAGGGCGGCGCCGCACGCGACCCGTACGCCCCAACCGCTCGGATCGGTCGCCGGCAACCGGCGGGTCGGGTCGGCCAGCACCTCGATGCCGCCGTCGCGCAGCCGGAACCGCCACGGCTGCGTGTTGTGCAGCGACGGCGCCCGGACCGCGTCCGCGGCGGCGGCCCGCAGGTGGGCTGTGGTGTAGCCGATGTCCATGGCGGTGCTCCCTTCCGGTGGGCCGGCCGTCGAGCCGCGACGGCTGGCGCACCCCCACGGTCCGCCCACCGGGTGGGCGCCGAGCAGGGCCGTACGTCCCGATCCACCGGGCCCGACCGCCCGGGCCGAGGCCACCCCGGGTTGGGACCACCCGGGCCGGGACCACCCGGAGTCCGGGCGGGTCGGGACCTTCGGCCCGTGCACCCGTCGCTCGGCACCTGTAGAAACGAGGGATGATCCGCGTCTTCCTCCTCGACGACCACGAGGTCGTCCGCCGTGGCCTGGCCGACCTGCTGCAGAGCAGCGGGGACATCGAGGTGGTCGGCGAGTCCGGCTCCGCGCAGGAGGCGTCCCGCCGCATCCCGGCGCTGCGGCCGGACGTGGCGATCCTCGACGCCCGCCTGCCCGACGGCAACGGCATCGACGTGTGCCGTGACATCCGGGCCGTCGACTCGTCCATCAAGGGCCTGATCCTCACCTCGTACGAGGACGACGAGGCGCTGTTCGCCGCGATCATGGCGGGGGCCGCCGGGTACGTGCTCAAGCAGATCCGCGGCACCGACCTGGTCGACGCGGTGCGCCGGGTCGCGGCCGGGCAGTCCCTGCTCGACCCGGCGATCACCACCCGCGTGTTGGAGCGCATCCGCAACGGCGTCGAGCAGCCGCGCGAGTTGAAGTCGCTCACCGAGCAGGAGCGGCGGATCCTGGAGTACGTGGCCGAGGGGCTGACCAACCGTGAGATCGCGGGAAAGATGTTCCTCGCCGAGAAGACGGTGAAGAACTACGTCTCCAGTGTGCTGGCCAAGCTCGGCCTGGAGCGCCGCACCCAAGCCGCCGTCCTGGCCACCCGGCTGCTGGGTAAGACGCCCTGACCCGGCCCGCGCCGGTCAGTCCCGCAGGGGCACCGACCAGCACAGCTCGGTGCCGTGCGGAACGGCCGGGCGGATCGTGAAGATGCCGCCGAGGCGGTCGGCGCGTTCCCGCAGGTTGACGAGGCCACCTCGGGCGGCGGCCGGGTCGCAGCCCACCCCGTCGTCGGTGACCGTCACGCTGACCTGACCGGCATCGACGCGTACGGCCACGTCGACGCGGGTGGCCCGCGCGTGCCGGACGGTGTTGGACAGCGCCTCGCGCAGCACGGCGGTGAGATCCGGGCGGATGGTGTCCGGCACGGCGCTGTCCACCGGGCCGGTCACCTCCAGGTGCGGCTTGAAGCCCAGCGACTCGGCGGCCAGCTCGATGGCCTCGCGGATCTCGGTGCGCAGCGCGGCGGTCATCGGCGTCCGCAGCTCGAAGATGGTGCGCCGGATGTCGCGGATGGTGGCGTCGAGGTCGTCGACGGCCGCGTTGATACGTCTGGCGACCTCGGGGCGGGTCATCATCGGCGCGGCGCTCTGCAACTGCAGGCCGGTGGCGAAGAGTCGCTGGATCACCACGTCGTGCAGGTCGCGGGCGATCCGTTCACGGTCCTCCAGGACCACCAGCAGCTCTCGTTCCTCCTGGCCGCGGGCCCGTTCCATGGCCAGCGCCGCCTGACCGGCGAAGCTGCCGAGCAGCGCCACGTCCTCGTCGCTGGCGCCGCCGCCGCGCTCGGGCCGGTGCGCCACGATCAGCACGCCGTGCAGAGTGTCGGCGGTGGCCAACGGCGAGACGATCGCGGGGCCGGTGTGCAGCAGCGCCGGCCACGGCGCGGCGTGGGCCAGGTCGTCCACCTGGTCGTGCCGGCCCTCGGCGACGGCCGCCCCGAAGCTGGTGTCGGCGGCCGGCAGGACCGCCCCGACCAGCGCCCGGGCCCGCTCGTCGACGCCGTCGACGACCTCCACGGTGAACTGCGCGGACTCGCTGTCGTGCAGCAGCACCAGCGCCAGCTCCGCCTCGGCGACCTCCCGGGCGCGTCGGGCGACAAGCGCCAACGCGTCGGTGCGGCGTACCTCACCGAGCAGCACAGTGGTGATCTCGGCGGTCGCGGCGAGCCAGCGTTCCCGCCGGTGGGCCAGGGCGTACAGGCGGGCGTTCTCGATGGCCACACCGGCGGCGGCCGCGAGCGCGACGACGATCTCCTCGTCGTCCTCGGTGAACTGCGCGCCGCCCTGCTTCTCGGCCAGGTAGAGATTGCCGAACACCTGCTCCCGGATGAGCACCGGCACGCCCAGGAAGCTGTGCATGGGCGGGTGGTTGGCGGGGAAGCCGTAGGAGCGCGGGTGCTGGGTGATGTCCGGCATGCGCAGCGGGCGCGGATCGTCGATGAGCAGGCCGAGCACGCCCCGCCCGTGCGGCAGGTCGCCGATCTGCGCGTGCTGCTCGGGCGTGATGCCGTGCACGATGAAGTCGTGCAGCAGATGGTCCGGGCCGACCACGCCCAGCGCGCCGTACCGGGCGCCGACCAGCTCGCAGGCCGCCTGCACGATGCGGCGCAGGGTGGTGCGCAGATCCAGGTTGGTGCCGATGCCGACGACCGCGTCGAGCAGCGCCCGCAGCCGCTCCCGGCTGGTCATCACCTCGCCGACCCGGTCCAGCATCTCCTGGAGCAGTTCGTCGAGGCGGACCCGGGACAGGGGGCTCAGCCCGAGCGACGGCGTCACCGGGGACTCCGGGCGGGGCTGCGGAACGCTGCTGGTCACCGCGCGATCGTAGCGCCGGCGTACACCGTCGATCTGCCCCCGTCAGGCCCGCTCGCCGCGCACCGCTGAGGTGTCCACCACCTGCTCGCCGGCCAGTCGCGGGGTGTGCGGTGGGCCGGCGTGTGCCGGGTCCGCGATCCCCATGCGCAGCACGAGGTACGGGTAGCCGATGCCGGCAAGCATCTGGCGCAGGGTCTGCCGGGTGCCCGGGACCTCCACCACCGCGCTGAGCGGCACCATCGACACGCCGAGTCGGGTGGCGGTCAGCCAGGCGGCGGAGAGGGCTTCACCGGCGCGCAGCCAGCTGTCCCGCTCGTCCTCGTCGCCGTGCAGCAGCGCGTACACCGCCGCGCGGTCGTGACCGGGGCCGACCGGCAGGCTGCCGGGGCGGCCGAAGTCGCGGGCCGGCACGGTCGTCTGCGGCGGCTGCTCGGGCAGCACCTCGGCCGGCAGGCCGGTGCCGGCGCCAGCCCGGCTGGTCCAGTACGCCAGTTCGGCGCGCAGCTCCGGGTCCTCGGCCTCGACCGTGTCGGCGTGCCCGGCCGTGGAGGCCAACTCCAGCACCTGGTCGCGGTCGAGGACCTGGAGTCGGCCGCCCTCGGCGGTGACCGCTCGCGCGATCTCCCCGATCGCGTCGGTGGGCACCGGCTCGTCGCTGACCGGCCGCCGGTCGGTGTGCCGCACCGACATGCACTGCACCATGCGCATGGCGTCCGGGTCGGCGGCCGTCCGGCTCAGGTCGGTCAGGCGTGCCAGCAGGCTGGGGTCGCTCGGGTCGGGCAGGCGCCGCACCACCGCGCGCCAGCCCTCGGCGGCGAGCGCCAGCCGGGCGTGGTGCAGGGCGGCGCCGCAGCTGATCGCCAGGAGTCGTCCCTCCGGATCGCTGGCGGTGAGCTGCCGGTCGGCGACCGTGTGCAGCTCCAGCGCGTCGGGGAGCACCCGCCAGCGCCACGGCTGCGTGTTGTGCACCGAGGGGGCGTGGCCGGCGGTGGTGGCGGCCTCCGCCAGCGCGGTCGTCAGCTGACTGTCCTGACTCATCGTCACGACCTTTCCGTCTCTGCCCATCGTGCCTCACCTGGCGTGGTCGCGCGGTGTGTTGCCGCTCCATCCTGCGGCATCGGCCGGGGGCGTGCAGGGGCCAGAGGTCCCGACCGCGGCGGGTCGTTGCGCCTCCCCGGACGGGCCGGCCGACACCCGTCGCGCCGCCGCCCAGGGCGGGAAAAACCCTGCGGTGTGCCGTCGAGGAGGGTCGTGGGCTGCGACGATGCGCAGGTGGCAGCCGAGTCGACCGAGTGCGTGCCGGAGCGGCCGGCCCGCAGCCGCATCCGGCGGTGGGGAACGTGGACGCCGCTGGTCGGGCTGGGCGTCGCGGTGCTGGCGGGCGCGGCGCTGCGGATCGCGGGCCGCCCCGGCGCGGCCGACCTGATCTGGGCCGCCGTCACGGTGGCCGCGCTGCTGCCCGCCGTCTGGTCGATGCTGCGGGCGTTCTGGCACCGGCACTTCGGTGTGGACGTGATCGCCGTACTGGCCCTGGCCGGTGCGCTCGGCGTCGGCGAGTACCTGGCCGGGGCGGTGATCGCCGTGATGGTGGCGACCGGACGGTCGCTGGAGGCGTACGCGCAGCGCCGGGCGACGCGCGACCTGCGGGCCCTGCTGGAGCGGGCCCCGCGTACCGCGCGTCGGCGGGGGCCGGGCGGCACGATCGAGGTGGTGCCGCTGGACCGGGTGGCGGCGGCGGATCGGCTGCTGGTCGGGCCCGGTGACGTGGTGCCTGTCGACGGGACCGTCGACGAGGCGGCCACGCTGGACGAGTCGGTGGTGACCGGCGAGTCGCGGCTGGTCCAGCGGGCGGCGGGCGAGGCGGTGGCCAGTGGCGTGGTCAACGCCGGCGCGGGGTTCGGCATGCGGGCGACGAAGAACGCGGCGGAGAGCACGTACGCGGGGATCGTCCGGTTGGCCGAGGAGGCGACAGCCCACCGGGCCCCGATGGTCCGGCTCGCGGACCGGTACGCCGCCGCGTTCGTGCCGTTCACGCTGGTGCTGGCCGGGCTGGCGTGGCTGCTCTCCGGCGACGTGGTCCGGGCGGTGGCGGTGCTGGTGGTGGCCACCCCCTGCCCGCTGCTGCTGGCCACCCCGATCGCGATCGTGTCCGGGTTGTCCCGGGTGGCCCGGCGCGGGGTGCTGGTCCGCGACGGTGGCGCGTTGGAGCTGCTCGGACGGGCCCGGACCCTCCTGGTGGACAAGACCGGCACGTTGACCGCCGGCCGTCCGCGTACCGCCGAGACGGTGGTCGCGCCGGGCGGTGACCGGGACGAGGTGCTGCGGCTCGCCGCGTCGGTGGAGCAGCTCTCCCCGCACGTGCTGGCCAGCGCCCTGGTCCGGCACGCCCGCGAGCGGGGGCTGGCGCTGACCGAGCCGACCGGGGTGACCGAGGAGCCGGGGCGCGGCGTCAGCGGCCGGGTCGACGGGCGGCTCATCCGGGTCGGGCAGCTCGCCGGCGCGCTGCCCGAGTGGGCCGACCGGGCGCGGTCCCGCACCGAGCTGGCCGGCTGGTCCGTGGTGTGGGTCAGCGACGACAGCGGCCCGCTCGGCGCGATCCTGCTGGAGGATCCGGTACGCCCCGACGCCCGCCGGACCGTACGCCGGCTGCGCGCGGCGGGGCTGCGGCGCATCGTGATGGTCACCGGCGACCGGCCGGCGACCGCCGCGCAGGTCGCCGAGGCCGTCGGTGTGGACGACGTGCTCGCCCGCTGCACGCCGCAGGAGAAGGTGGGCCGGGTCCGGGCGGAGGCCGACCGGGCCGTCACGGTGATGGTCGGTGACGGGGTGAACGACGCCCCGGCGCTGGCTCAGGCGCACGTCGGCGTCGCGATGGGCGCTACGGGCGCCAGCGCCTCCGCGGACGTGGCGGACGCGGTGCTCACCGTGGACCGGCTGGACCGGCTCGCCGACGCGGTCGAGATCGCCCGCTACGCACGCCGGATCGCCGTGCAGAGCGCCACCGTCGGGATGGGCCTCGCGGTGCTGGCGATGCTCGTGGCGGCGGTCGGCCGGCTGCCCCCGGTCGCCGGCGCGTTCCTCCAGGAGGGCATCGACGTGCTGGTGATCCTCAACGCGCTGCGGGCCCTCGGTGGTGGGCTGCGCCGTCGGGACGTCCCGCCGCGTACCCGGGAGCTGCTCGCCCGCTACGCCGGGGAACACCAGGAGGTACGCGATGTGCTGGCCGGGCTGCGCGACACCGCCGACCTGGTCGCCACCGAGCCGGCCTCCCCGAGGTGCCTGCCGGCGGTACGCGAGACGCACCGCCGGCTGACCGAACGGGTGCTGCCGCACGAGGCCGCCGAGGAACGGCAGCTCTATCCCGCCCTGGCCGACCCGCTGGGCAGCGGCGAGGCGACCTCGACGATGAGCCGGGCACACGTGGAGATCCGCCGACAGGTCGACCTGCTGGGCGCGCAGCTCGCCCAGACCGCCGACGGCCGGCTGCGCCCGGATCAGGTGCCCGACCTGCTCGCCACCCTCTACGGGTTGGACGCGGTGCTGCGTCTGCACCTGGCCCAGGAAGAGGAGGAGTTCTTCTCGCTCGACCCGTCCGATCCGGTGCCCGAACGCCGCTGAGAGTTGCCGCTCAGCGTTCGCGGACGACCGCGACCGGGCAGCCGGCGTGCTGGATCACCTGCTGGCTGACCGAGCCGAGCAGCATCCCGGCCAGCCCACCCCGGCCCCGACTGCCGACCACCACCAACTGCGCGGACCGGCTCGACTCGATGAGCGTCCCGGCCGGACTGCCCGCGACGAGGTCGAGCGTGATGTCCAGCTCGGGGAACGTCCGCCGCCACGGCTCCAGCGCCTCCTCGACGGCGGTCTGCTCGTCCGGCGCTCCGGCCGCCCCACCGGGGCCGGGGGTCCAGGCGTGCAGCACGCGCAGCGGCACCCGACGTTGGGCGGCCCGCTCGGCCGCGAACCCGAGCGCCACCAGCGACGGCTCCGAACCGTCCACCCCGACCGCCACCGGGGCCGGTGGCCCGCTGGCGGTCCCGTCGCGGACCACCACGACCGGGCAGTGCGCGTGCGCGGCGACCGCCACCGCCGTGGACCCGGCCAGCAGCCCGCCGAACCCGCCGTGGCCCCGGCTGCCGAGCACCAGCAGCCCCGCGTCGGTCGAGCGCTCCTGCAACACCAGGGCCGGCGGCCCGTCGTACACCTCGCTGGTGATCGTCAGGCCGGGGTGCGCGGCGGTGGCGTCCGCCGCGGCCTTGCGGACCAGGTCGTCCGCCTGCCGCCGGGCGGTGTCGTCCGGCCAGACGCCGGGCGCCACGCCCGGACCGACCCAACTGGCAACTGTCAGCCACTCGAAGACGTACGCCAGCCGCACCGGCTGGCCGCTGTGCTCGGCCTCGGCCAGCGCCCAGGTAAGGGCCACCGACGCGTCGGTGGAGCCGTCGTAGCCGACCAGGATCTCCGCGTCCCGCACGTCGTCCTCCTCAAGGGTTCATCGGGTCGGTCTCGCGGACCCAGCGCCACTCGGCGACCCGGGGGTCGTCCTCACCGTGTTCGCGCGTGTAGTCGCGGGCGGCCTGGCGCGCGTCGACCATCTGCTGGCGCAGGTGCGCGGCGCGGGCGCCGAGGCCGGGCACCCGGTCGATGACGTCGATGACCAGGTGGAACCGGTCCAGGTCGTTGAGCATCACCATGTCGAACGGAGTGGTGGTGGTGCCCTCCTCCTTGTACCCGCGCACGTGCAGGTTGTCATGGTTGGAGCGGCGGTAGGTCAGGCGGTGGATCAGCCACGGGTAGCCGTGGTAGGCGAAGATGACGGGCCGGTCCGCGGTGAAGATGGTGTCGAACTCCTTGTCCGGCAGGCCGTGCGGGTGTTCGGTGTCCGGCTGCAGGCGCATCAGGTCGACCACGTTGACCAGCCGCACCTTCAGCTCCGGCAGGTGCTCGCGCAGCAGCTCGGTGGCGGCCAGTGTCTCCAGGGTGGGCACGTCACCGCAGCAGGCCAGGACGACGTCCGGTTCGCTGCCGCCGTCGCTGCTGGCCCACTCCCAGATGCCCAGGCCGCGCCGGGTGTGCTGGATCGCCTCCTGCATCGTCAGCCAGTTCGGCGACGGCTGCTTACCGGCCACCACGACGTTGATGTAGTGCCGGCTGCGCAGGCAGTGGTCCATGGTGGAGAGCAGGGTGTTGGCGTCCGGTGGCAGGTAGACCCGCACCACCTCGGCCTTCTTGTTGACCACGTGGTCGATGAAGCCCGGGTCCTGGTGCGAGAAGCCGTTGTGGTCCTGCCGCCAGACATGGCTGGACAACAGGTAGTTCAGCGAGGCGAGGGGCTGGCGCCAGGGGATCGCCCGGGTCACCTTCAGCCACTTGGCGTGCTGGTTGACCATCGAGTCGACGATGTGGATGAACGCCTCGTAGCTGGTGAACACGCCGTGCCTGCCGGTCAGCAGGTAGCCCTCCAGCCAGCCCTGGCACAGGTGCTCGGAGAGCACCTCCATGACCCGGCCGTCGGGGGAGAGGTGGTCGTCGCCGGGGACGGTGCGAGCGACCCACGCCCGGTCGGTCACCTCGAAGGCGGCGTCCAACCGGTTGGACGCGACCTCGTCCGGGCCGAACAGCCGGAACGTCTGCGGGTTGGCGGTGATCACGTCACGGATCCACGGACCGAGCACCCCTGTCGCGCCGGCCATCGGCTGGCCCGGCTCGGGGACGTCCACGCCGTAGTCGCGGAAGTCGGGCAGGGTCAGGTCGCGCAGGACCACGCCGCCGTTGGTGACCGGGTTGGCGCTCATCCGTCGATCGCCGCGGGGCGGCAGCGTCCGCAGCTCGTCGACCGGGGCGCCGGTGGCGTCGAACAGCTCCTCCGGCCGGTAGCTGCGCAGCCAGTGCTCCAGCTCGTCCAGGTGGGCGGGGTTGTCGCGGACGCCCGACAGTGGCACCTGGTGGGCGTGGTACGTGCCCTCCACCTGGGTGCCGTCGACCTCGCGCGGGCCCGTCCAGCCCTTCGGCGTCCGCAGCACGATCATCGGCCAGCGGGGGCGCTCGACGACACCACCGGAACGGGCCCGCCGCTGGATCTCGGCGATCTCGTCCAGCGCCCGGTCCAGCGTCGCGGCGAGGGTGCGGTGCACCACGGCCGGGTCGTCGCCGGACACCACGTACGGCTGGTAGCCCGAACCCCGCAGGGTGTCGAGCAGGTCGGCCTCGGGGATCCGGGCCAGCACGGTCGGGTTGGCGATCTTGTAGCCGTTGAGGTGCAGGATGGGCAGCACCGCGCCGTCGCGGGCCGGGTTCAGGAAGACGTTGGAGAGCCAGCTGCCGGCCAGCGGCCCGGTCTCCGCCTCGCCGTCGCCGACGACGCAGGCCACCACGAGGTCCGGGTTGTCGAACGCGGCACCGTAGGCGTGGCTCAGGGCGTACCCGAGCTCGCCGCCCTCGTGGATCGAGCCCGGCACGTCCGCCGCGACGTGGCTGGGAATGCCGCCCGGGAAGGAGAACTGCCGGAACAGCCGGGCCATCCCGGCCTCGTCGCGCGCCACGTCGTGGTAGCGCTCCGACCAGGTGCCCTCCAGCCAGGTGTTGGCCACGATCGCCGGGCCGCCGTGCCCGGGGCCGGTGACCAGCATGGCGTTCAGGTCCCGGGCGACGATCACCCGGTTGAGGTGCGCGTAGATCAGGTTGAGCCCGGGGCTGGTGCCCCAGTGCCCGAGCAGCCGTGGCTTGATGTCGTCGGGGGTCAGCGGCTCGCGCAGCAGAGGGTTGCCCAGCAGGTAGATCTGCCCGACGGTGAGGTAGTTCGCGGCACGCCAGTAGGCGTCCAGTCGGCGCAGCTCGTCTTCGGTCAGAGGGCTGTGCAGGTCGACAGCGGAATCCATGCTGCGTAAGCCTCTCGCGAAATCGGGGACGTCGCGTCCGGTGTCCCGGGTTCTCCCGGCCACGTCCAGCTTCATCGCCGCCGAGAGGATGGGGCAGGGCCGTTGACCCCCACTGGTGCGGACGTGTGTCCCGCCTGGCGCGATGGAGGCCGGTCCGCGAACGGCCCCACCTCCCGGCGCCGCCCCTCTTCCCTGACCGAGGGTAGTCGCGTCGGTGCGTCGACGGGGTCGGATCGGCGGTGCGTGAAGGCCGCCGGGGAACGTGGTCCGCTCTGGCAGGACCCGTCGGTAGGCCCACCTCGGCTTGCGCTGCGTGGCGTGGCCGGGCCGGAGAGACCAACGATTGTGATCGATTCGAGACTTGTGGATCTATGAACTTTACACAAAGATCATTGATGTAAAGAACTGACGACCGACAACTGACGACGGACCATCGACGTACGTCGAGGTGAGTGTCGGATCCCCTACGTGTCCCAGGTCAGACAGCGGGTGGGCCTGGAAGTCCGGCGCCATGATCTGTCGGAGTCGACTTCCCGATTCCACCCTGCGCGCCATGATCGGACAGAGAGAAGTCCTCCATGCCTCATTCCCGTAATCGATCATGGGTGCACAGAAATAGGCGGCACGGCACCCGTCTCACGGCGTTCTTCCTTGCGTTGGTGCTGGTCGTGGCCGGCTCCACCAATATTGGCGTGACCCAAGCGGCCGCCGCCCCTGCGGATGCCGCGTGCTCCGTGCACGGCTCGTCCTTCGACGTCAAGCCGGTCGAGGCGGATAGCGTAGGGCTGCGCGTGGGCTGCGCGCGCGACTCCGGGCAGTTCCGGCAGTTGGCCAACAATGACGACGATGTCGTGGCGATCCTGGACTTCAATCCTGTGCAGCGCCCTGAGCAATTTCAGGAGATACTGCTGCAAAGGGTAGCGGTCTTTCACCGCGACCAGACCCAAGCAGGGCTTCTTCTCAGCGAGTCTTTCGCGCGCCAAGCCCAAGAAAATGCGGCAGGCTATTACTCACCGCGGAGCGACATCACGTTCGGCGGAAGCATCCAGGCTTTCGGCAACAGCCTGGTGATCGTGGTGCCCAAGGGGGACGTCGGCGCTGCGGGCTTCTGGGATGGCTTCTGGAAGGCGCTTGTGGTCGGCCTCGTCCAAGCAGCGACAGTGATCCTGATCGGTGCCGTTTGCCTAGCCTTCTTCAACGTCGGTGCTCCCGCCGCTGCACCGTTCTGCGGTGCTGTCTCTGGAGCCTTCGCCGGAGCCTTCGGCGAGTTGACGAGCGCCGGCGTGGACGGACATCCGATTGACGCCGACGTCTGGGGCAAAGCGGCAGGCGCCGCGTTGTGGGGCGCTCTCGGCGGCGCCATCACCGGGGGTCTCATGCAAATCCTCTCCAAGAGCACGCGGCCGTTTATAGAAGAGGGCCAGAAGTTCTTGCAAAAATTGGCGACTCAGTTCCGTTTCTGGGAGACACCTCTTACTGCCATAGCCAACATACTCAACCCGAAAACTGCCGACACGATCTTCGAGACGGTCATGCGGTTCAGGCGGGGCGCCGGGTCAACGACAGAAGGGCCAGCCGGGGCTCTCAGGGTCATGGTGGTGGGCGATTCGATGTCCCAGGGTGCCGAGGGTGACTGGACTTGGCGCTACCGGCTGTGGGACTGGTTCAGAACTCAGAATGTCGCTGTCAACTTCGTCGGTCCCTACTACGGCACCACGCCCCCTACGGAAGCAACCGGTCCGACTCCGCCGCGTTTGCAAGGGGCTCCCGACCCTGGGGAGGGCATTCCTCGCGTCTGGGGGCAGTACGCCGCAGGAGCGCCGGCCTTCGACTCCGACCACTTCGCGGTCTGGGGCCGCCAAGCGGCGCAGGTCAAGAACGAAATCCGTACGCAGGTAGCGGAGCACAAGCCCGACCTGCTCCTGGTCGGGCTCGGGTTCAACGACCTGGGCTGGTTTGTCGACAACCCCGACGGGACCATCGCCAGCATGAGGACGCTGGTGAGCGAGGCCCGTGCCGCCAATCCCAACATCAAGGTGGCCCTGGCCAACATCCCTCAGCGCACCCGGCTCGGTATCAATCCAGATCTGCCAGCCAAGACGGATCGTTACAACACGCTGCTGGCCACCTCGATCCCGTCGTGGAGCACCAGCCAGTCCCCGGTGGCGTTGGTCGACTGGCGGGCGAACTACGCCTGCGGGCCCGACAGCTGTCCGGACGGTTACGACGGGCTGCACCCCAACGCCCGCGGCGAGTACAAGATCGCCCAGGCGTTCGAACGCACCCTCGTCAACAACTTCGGCATCGGCTCGAGCGTGCCCGCCATCCCCAACACCATTCCGGCGCGGCCGACCCCCGTGCCGAGAAACGTCGTCGTCGAGCCCGGCCCCCAGGGTCTCAAGGTGACGTGGGATGCGGTCTTCGGTGCCCACGGATACACCGTCCGGTCCCGTCTTGTCGGCTCCGCGGACTGGAGCGAGTCCAGGGCGGCGTCCAACCGCCACGACACGCTCTCTGTCCATGGCCTGAAGTGGGAATACCAGGTCCGCACCGACAACGGCGACACCGAGGACCAGAAATCCGCTTGGACGTCCCCGACGGCGCCCGTGGTGGCGAGCCCGACGGCTCCTCCGGGCCCGGCGCAGATCGTCACCCGGGCCACCAGCACCGGCTTCGACATCACCTGGGGCGAAACGGTCGGGACGGTCGAACGTTACGGCGTCATCTACTGGGACCAGGACGATCCGGGCGCATTCCTCAGCGCGGTCGGAATCAGGGGTCATGCGGCCCACATCGACGGTCTGACAGTCGGCCACCGCTATCTCGTCTCGGTATCGAGTTGGGACACCAGCGGCGGCGGAGGGGTGCCGAATCCCGGCCGCCCGGTCCTCGTCGGCGGCGGAACCCCCGCGGCGCCGAGCGGCCTGAAGGCCAATGCCCTCGACGCCTCAAGCGTCTACCTCACCTGGAACAAATCCACCGGTGCGGCCGGCTATCGCGTCTGGGTCCGCAACCCTCTCGATGGCAGCGAGATGACTGCGAGTGATCAGACGAGCATGGAAACGACCTGGGGCGTCGGGTTCCTCGTCTACGGTGCCTTGAACTACGAATTCTGCGTCACCGCCGTCAACGGTGCGTTGGAAAGCGGAATGTCCAACTGCGTGAAGCCCGTGGGATCGTCCTGACCGTCGTGCTGTGGCGCGGTCGGGTGACCGCGCCACAGCCATGCCGCCACGGAATTGTCCGCCCCCGCGTCAGCTCTTGTTGAGACTGCGTGTCGCCGCCCCGGGTCAGGGCCGTTGGTCCCTCGCCGGACGGGTGTCGGGCCCGGTCAGTGGCATTTCAGCCAGACCGCGGACGACGACCACCGGGGCGGGGGAGTGGTAGAGCAGGGACTGGGCGACCGCGCCGAGCATGGCTCGTCCCGGTTCGTCGCCCCGGGCGGCGACAACCGCCACCTGGGCCGACCGGGACGTGTCGACGAGCACCTGCCCGGGGTCGCCGCGGACGACCCGGCACTCGGTGGGCACCCCGCTGTGGGGGTCGGCGTGGCGGGCCAGTGCCTCGCTGAGCTGTTCGGCGACCGCGTCGGTGTCCTCGTCGCTCTCGACCACCCGCAGCGCCACGAGGCGGGCGTCGCGCCCGCGGGCGCAGTCCGCTGCCCACCGCAGGGCGAGGTGTGAGCTGGGGGAGCCGTCCACCCCGACCAGGACGGGGCCCTGCGGTGGCGGTTCGCGTCGGACCACCAGCAGTGGGCAGTTGGCTCGCGCGGCCAACTGCACGGCGGACGTCTCGGCCGGGACGCACTGGCCACTGCCGGCCATTCCGCTGTCGCCGACGGCCAGCAGGAAGGCCGTCTCGGACCGGCGGATGAGGGTGGGCAGCAGGCCGCTCTCGACGATCTCGGCGCGTACGGTCAGGCCGGGTTCGACCTGGTGGGCGAGCTGGGCGGCCCGGGTGATCAGGTTCTCGGCCTCGTCCCGCGGCGCGGCGACGGTCTCCGCCGCGAAGGCCGCCTGCCAGTCGAAGGTGTGTATGACGTGCAGGGGTCGGTCGTGCCCGGCGGCCTCCTGCGCGGCCTGCTCCACGACCGGAAGGTCACCGTCCGAGCCGAGGCCGACCAGCACCTCCGCGTCGGCGGATACCGCCATCGGATATCACCTCCCGGGCGTCGCGCCCGGCACGACTGCGCTGTCTCCTCACCGAGGGTAGTCGTGTGGTGACGACGGCGGGCCGGTTCGGGTCGCGCCGACGGGCCTGCGGTGGTCGGCACGTCGGGGTCGACGCGATTGGCGTCAACAAAGGTTGACAGCGGGGAGGCTGTCAACGTATGTTGACGGCATGAGTCAGGCGACGGAACTCGCGGCGGCAGCCGGCAGCACCGACCCCCGGGTCGGGCTGCGCGCCGTCCGCGCGCTGCGCCGGCTGCTCGAGCGACTCGAGGTGGTCCAGGTGGACAACGCCCGTCGACAGGGCTGGTCCTGGCAGGAGATCGCCGACGCGCTCGAGGTCAGCCGGCAGGCGGTGCACAAGAAACACGCTGGGCGACCGGCGGTCAACTCATCCTGGGAGGCGTGATGTTCGAACGGTTCACCGAGCGGGCGCGCGGCGTGGTGCGGGCGGCGCTGGAGGAGGCACGGGCCGAGGGTCAGCGGCCGGTCGGCACCGAGCACCTGCTGCTCGGCCTGCTCGCCGACGAGGCCGGCCTGGCCAGTCGGGTCCTGACCGACGCCGGGGTGCGCGCCGACGACCTGCGCGAACGGGTCCGGCGGCACACCAGCGGCGGAGGCGCGGGCCTCGGCGACGCGGACGCGGCGGCGCTGCGCGAGATCGGCATCGACCTGGCCGCCATCGTGGCCCGCATCGAGCAGTCCTTCGGGCCCGACGCGCTGCGCGAGGCCGTGCCCGCGCCGCGGCGCCGGTGGGGGCGTCGACGCTACCTGGGCGGGCCGTTCTCGCCCCGGTCGAAGAAGGCACTGGAGCTGTCGTTGCGCGAGGCGCTGCGGCTGCGCCACAAGCACATCGGCACCGAGCACATCCTGCTCGGGGTGCTGCGAGAGGGTCAGGGGCTGGGCGCGCTGGTGCTCACCGAAGCGGGCGTCGACCTCGACGATCTGCGCCGACGGGTGGAGACCGCGCTGCGGACGGCGGCGTGACGGACGCGTACGCGTTGAAACCTGTCTGTGGCACTTCCGACGCCGGCGCGTCGTCGGGTCGCTGAAGGCGGCCCGGTGCTGCACACTGGCGCCGTGAATGCTGGACAGGACAGGCGCCCCTCAGGTGGCGACGGCGGGCTGCGCTCCGCCGTGGTGGTGAACCCGGCGAAGGTCGACGATCTCGACGGGCTGCGCCGCACCGTGAACGACGCCCTGAGCGCCGCCGGCTGGCCCGAGCCGCAGTGGTTCGAGACCACCGTCGACGATCCCGGCCGAGGCCAGACCGAGCAGGCCGTCAAGGCCGGCGTCGACCTGGTCTTCGCCTGCGGCGGCGACGGCACCGTGATGTCCTGCGTCAGCGGGCTCGTCGGCACCGACGTGGCCCTCGCCGTGCTCCCGCAGGGCACCGGCAACCTGCTCGCCGCCAACCTCGGCCTCTCCACCGACCTCGCGGCGGGGCTTCAGGTCGCCGTCGAACGCGGCCGGCGGCTGCTCGACGTCGGCGCGGTGGAGGACCAGTATTTCACCGTCATGGCCGGCATGGGCTTCGACGCCAAGATGCTCGAGGCCACCAACGAGACCACCAAGGCCCGCATCGGCTGGCCGGCGTACGTCGTGGGTGCCGTGAAGCACCTGCGCGACCGGCCGATGCGGGTGCAGATCCGCATCGACGACCGCCCACCGGTACGCCGCCGGGTCCGCTCGGTGCTGATCGCCAACGTCGGCCGGCTCCAGGGCGGGGTGCGCCTGCTCACCGAGGCCGAGCCGGACGACGGCTGGCTCGACGTCGCCGTGCTCACTCCGCGCAACCTGCGGCACTGGCTCGCGCTCGGCTGGGCCGTGGTCCGCCGCAGCGGTCAGGTGCCGCAGATGGAGGTCTTCCGGGGCCGCACCGTCGAGGTCAGCAGCAACCGCGCGCAGCCGAGGGAACTCGACGGCGACCTCATCGCGCCGGGCCGGCGGCTGCGTGCCGAGATCCGACCGCAGGCGCTGTGGCTCTGCGTCCCGCAGCCCGAGGACGCCCCCGACCTGTCCGTCGACGCCCAAGCCGCCGGGGAGCGGGGCGAGCAGCTGATCGAGGAAGCGCGCCGTGAGTAGCACCCGGATCGTGCCGGAGACCCGGCTGATGGCCAACGAGGAACTGTCGGCCGACGACGCCTGGCACACCCTGCGCCGCAAGGGCGGCTGGCACCTGCTGCGCGACGCGTTCATCCGGTTCCGCTACGGCGACGGGTTCAGTCACTCCCGCGCCTTCGCGTTGCAGCTCTGCCTCGCCGTGGTGCCGTTCCTGATCGCCCTCACCGGCCTGATCAGCGAGCTGGGTGTCGAGGAGGGCGGCCAGGTGGTCGCCGACACCGTGCTGGCGCTCACCCCGGGCCAGAGCGCCCAGGTGGTCGGCGAGCTGCTCGGCGAGGGCGAACGCGTCGAGGACGCCGGCGAGCTGGCGCTCACCCTCGGTCTGCTCACCGGACTGGTCGCGCTGACCACCACGATGGCGCAGATCGAGCGGGGCGCGAACCGCATCTACGGGGTCGAGCGGGACCGCCCGGCCCTGTGGAAATACCTGCGGGCGGCAGTCCTGGCCGTCACCGCCGGTCTGCCCGCGCTGGCCGGCTTCCTGATCCTCGTCGGTGGCGGGGCGATGGGCGACTCGGTCCGCAAGCACTACGAGTGGGGCGAGGTCGCCAACGGCATCTGGGACGTGGTCCGCTTCCCGTTGAGTCTCGCGCTGACCGTGCTCGCCGTGGCCGTGCTGTTCCGGCACGCGCCCCGCCGCAACCAGCCCGGCCTGTCCTGGCTTTTCTTCGGCGCGGGCATCGCCACGGCCCTGTGGTGGTTGGCCAGCCTGCTGCTCGCCGCGTACGTGCGGTTCAGCGACGGCTTCGGCCAGACCTACGGGGCGCTGGCCGGCATGATGGCGCTTCTGCTCTGGGCCAACCTGACCGGCATGGCGCTCTTCGGCGGGCTGGCCTTCGCCGCCCAGTTGGAGGCACTGCGAATCGGTGTGGAGGAGCCGGCGCAGCCCGACCTGTGGGAGCCCGAGGCCGACCGTGCCGAGCTGTTCGACACCGGGGACATGACGGCGCTCTGAGCGACGCCCGGGTGTACGCCGGACCCGGATCGGGTACAGCGCCTCGCCAGGTACAACAAGGGAGGTGCGGGGTGACCGCGGTCAAAGAGGTGGCTCGGCGTCCAATCGGTCACTTCGCCGAGCGGAGCATCGCCGGCCTGGTGGCCGTCACCGGCGCCGGCGTGGCCTTCGGGCTGTTGCTGTTGCTCGTGCGGGTGCGGTGGAGCCCGTTGCAGGACGCCGACCACGCGGTCGCCGAGTGGTTCAACTCGCTCGTCGCCCCGCACCACCCGCTGGTCACCGTGCTTCAGGCGGTGACCGATCTGGGCGGCCGGCCGATCCTCATCTGGCTGGTCACCATCGCGGTGGTCGGTCTGCTGATCCGACGGCAGCCCCGGCTGGCCGTCTACCTGATCATCACCGGGGTCGGTGGGCTGATCCTCGACCCGTCGCTCAAGGCGCTTGTCGGCCGGCTCCGCCCGGTGGTGGACGTGCCGATCGCCAGCGCGCCCGGCAACAGCTTCCCGAGCGGGCACGCGCTCGGCTCGTTCGTCGCGTACGGGGCGCTGCTGCTGGTGTTCCTGCCGGCGATGGCGCCGCGCTGGCGCAAGCCCGCGATCGTCGGCGTCGGTGTGCTGGTGGCGCTGATCGGGCTGACCCGCATCGCGCTGGGCGTGCACTTCGTCTCCGACGTGCTGGCCGGCTGGCTGCTCGGCGCCGCGTGGCTGGGCGTGACCGCGTACGCCTTCCGGCTGTGGCGGCGCGAGCGCGGCAAGCCGGTGCCGCCGCTGAGCGAGGGGCTGGAGCCGGAGGCCGGGCACGACATCGCGCCCGCCCCGGCCGAGGAGCACGTGCTGGCGCACCCCCGCTCGGCGGTGGCCGAGCTGCTGGTCGGCTGGGTGCTGGTGTTCGGCGCGCTGTACGGCTTCGGCATGTACGTCAGCTATCACGCCAAGAACACCTTCTTCGACACCCTGGACACCGAGGTTCCCCGCTGGTTCGCCGCCCGGCACACCGACGTGCTGACCGACGTGAGCTGGTGGTGGAGCAAGTTCGGTGACACCCACGCGATCCTGCTCATCTCGCTGGTGTTCTGCCCGCTGGTGCTCGCGGTGTGGCGGCGGTGGCGGCCAGTGCTGTTCGTGGCGCTGGCGATGGTAGGCGAGCTGACCCTCTTCCTCGCCTCGGCGCGTGTGGTCGACCGGCCACGGCCCCCGGTGGAGAACCTGGACGGGCAGATGCCCACCTCCTCATTCCCGTCCGGGCACATCGCGGCGACGATCTGCGTCTGGCTGGCGATCACCCTCATCGTGTTCCCGCGTACCGACCGCTGGTGGCGGTGGATCTTCGTGGCGATGGCCGTGATCATGCCGGCCGGGGTGGCGACCTCGCGGATGTACCGGGGGATGCACCACCCGACCGACTTCATGGGCGCGATCCTGCTCTCCGCACTCTGGATCGGGCTGCTCTACCTCGTGATCCGCCCGAACGCCGACCTCAAGGAGGGCAACCAGCCGGCCATCGAGTCCGAGGACGTGGACACCCTCGACGACGAGCTGGCGCGCGCCGGCCGAGCCGACTGAGCGCTGCCGTGCGGGCGATGACCTGGAACATCCGTACCGGCGGTCGGGACCGGGGTGGCGCCGACCGGCTGGATCAGGTGGTTCAGGTCGTCAACGAGCAGACGCCGGACGTGCTGGCCCTGCAGGAGCTGCGCGGCTTCGACGCCGATGGGCTGATGGCAGGCGTGGCGGGCCGGGTGGGGATGACGCCCCACCTGGCCCGGTCCTGCTTCGGGCAGCCGGTGGCGGTGCTGGTCCGGCCGCCGTACCGGGTTCTCGCCGCGGGGGCGGTGCGCCGGCCGTTCCACCACGCCGCCGCCCGCGTCGTGGTGTCCACCTCGGCCGGCCCGCTCACCGTGCTCGGCACCCACCTCTACCCGTACTCCGGGGGACGCCGGCGGATGGAGGTCGACTGGCTGGTGGCGGCGCTGCGCCGCGCCCCGGAGCCGCTGACGCTGCTCGCCGGCGACCTCAACTCGCTGGACCCGACGGTCGACCACACCGCCCGCCTGGCCGGCCTGAGCGCTCTCTACCGGCGACGACACCTGCGCCGGGGCGGTGGCGCCGTGGACACCCGCGCGATCGCCCGCCTGCTCGCGGCCGACCTCGTCGACCTGTGGCCGTCGTCAAACGTCGGTGCGCCGGAGGCCGACGGTCTTACCGTGCCCACCCGCTTCGGCGGGGCCGAGTTCGCCGGCATGCGGCTGGACTACCTCTTCGGCAGCCGCGCGGTGGCCGAGCGGGTACGTGGCTGCCAGGTGATCCGTGGTGGAGCCTCGGACACTGCCTCGGACCACTATCCGCTGCTGACCACACTGGACCTGGGCGTCGGCTGACGCTGCCCGCACCGCCGACCCCACGGGCTGGCGCGGCCCGGTTACGGTGCCACCGTGACCGACCGTCCGACCGTTCGCGCTTCGTTGCCCGCGCCGCGCGGCGAGGGCCCGACCGCGCCGACGCTCGCGCGTCTCGCCCGTGACGCGCCGACTCCGCACCCAGGGGAGCCGGCCGTCGTCCCGCTTCCGCTGGTCGCGGCCGTCGCGCGTGCCGTGGCGCTGGTCGTGGTGCTGCCGGTACGCCTGCTCTGGGAGCTGATCGCGGCTGCGGGTCGGCTGCTGCGCCGGCACCTGATCAGCCCGGCCGGTCGGTTCCTGCGGCAGTGGCTGCTGGCCCCGTTGGCCTGGGCGCTGCACCGGCTGCTCTGGCTGCCCCTGCTCTGGTGCGCCCGCACGCTTGTCTGGCTGCCGCTGGTGTGGTTGGGGCGGGGGATCGCGTGGGTCGCCCGCACCCTCATCTGGCTGCCGCTGGTGTGGGTGGCGCGCACGCTGGTCTGGCTGCCGCTCGTGTGGCTCGGACGGGGGATCGCGTGGGTGGCGCGCACGCTCGTCTGGCTGCCGCTCGTGTGGCTCGGGCGGGGGATCGCGTGGGTGGCGCGCACGCTTGTCTGGCTGCCGCTGGTCTGGCTGGGCGGCGCGCTTGCCGCTCTGGGCTCGGCTGCGGGGCGGGCGGTTCGGCGTCTGCTGTGGGATCCCCTGCTCTGGGTGGTCCGCAACGTGCTGCGCCCGCCCGTCGTGGGTCTGGGTCGCGTGCTGGTCTGGCTCGCCGATCACCTGATCCGGCGGCCGCTGCGCTGGCTGGGCGCGACGCTCAGACCCGTTGGACGGCTGCTCGTGCGCGGTCTCGTCCTCCTCGTCGGTGCGCTGGGCGCGGCGCTCGTCGGGTTGGCCCGGGGCATCTGGTGGGCGGTTCGCGGCCTGGGTCGGCTGGTCGTCTATGCCGTGGTCGGCGCCTGGCGCACGGCCGGCTGGCTGCTGCGCCTGGTCTACCGGGGGCTCCTGCGCCCGCTCGGGCATGGACTGCGCTGGCTGTGGCGGCACACCGTGCACCCACTGCTGCGGGGTGTGCGCTGGGTCTGGTCGGTGACGGTGGTACCGGTGGCGCGCGGCGTGCGGGCAGCCTGGCGGGCCACGGTCACCCCCACGGCCCGCTGGATGCGCCGCTCGGTGCTCGACCCGGCCCGGCTGGCCTCCCGGGAGGTGCTCAGCGCCCTGGGTCTGCGGCGCTGACGGCCCGGCCCCACCCGGCACGGTGCTCTCAGAGCACCACGTTGAGCAGGACGGTGAGCAGCACCGAGGCGACGATCGAGAAGAGGATCATCAGGAGGCAGCCGAGGCCGCCGCCGAGGGGTCGAATCTCCGTGTTGCCGAAGCGCATGGGTTTCACCTGTTCACGAGTGTCGGGGCGAGAAGCTGGGGGATCGCGTCGGCGACCGCCGTCGGAGCCGTGGTGGCCACGTTGTGTGCCGCGCGGGGGACGACCACCAGGTTGGCGTCCGGCACCAGTTGGGTCACCTGGGCCCGCCAGTCGGCCGGCGCGACCGGATCCCGCGCGCCGCTGACGACCAGCGTCGGCGCGGTGATCCGGACCAGGTCCGCTTCGATCGTGTTGTGGACCGAGTGCGACAACGTCGCCAGGACCCGCCAGGGTCGGGCGTTCCAGACGTCGCGAAGGAGGATCGGCGCCTGCAACGGCGACTCGCGCAGGGTGTCCACCAGCCACCGGCCGAACTGGGTCCGGCGGGACCGGCCGGCCGGGTCGGCGGTCGGCCCGGCCAGCACCAGCGCGCGTACCGCCTCCGGGTGGGTCGCCGCGAGCGCGGCGGCCACCTCCGCGCCGAACGAGTGCCCGAGCAGGCAGACCGGCGGCAACCGGTACGCGACCAGCCAGGCCGCCAGGTGCGCGGCGTGCCGGCGCACGTCGTACGCCCCGTGGGGGTGCGCGGTCAGGCCGAAGCCGGGCAGGTCCGGCACGTACACCGGATGGGTTTCGGCGAGCGCGACGGCCAGCGGGGTGAGGTAGCGGTGCGAGACCGCCAGGCCGTGCACCAGGACCACCGGCGGGTTGCCGGTGCCGAGGTCCGGGCCACGCCGCGTGTGGGTACGCAGCCCGTCGACGAGGCGCCACTCGCTGGTCAGGCCGGCGGCCGGCCGGGGCGCGGCCATGGCGAGCCGCAGCTCGGCCGGCCCGAACCGACCGGCGGGCGTCAGCCTCACAACTGGCGCAGCCGGGGCAGCAGCTGCTCCTGTGCCCAGTCCAGGAACATCGGCTGGCTCTCGCCGCCGACCTGGATGATCGCCACGTGCGTGAAGCCGGCGTCGACGAACTTGCGGAACGCCTCGACGTGCGCCTCCACGTCCGGGCCGCAGGAGACGCCCTCGGCGACGTCCTCCTCCCGGACGAACTGGGTGGCGGCGGCGAAGGCGTCCGGGTCGGGCAGGTCGGCGTTGACCTTCCACCCCATCCCGAACCAGCGGAACTGGTCGTGCACGATCTTGCGGCACTCGGCCTCGTCCGGGCCGTAGCAGATGGCCACCTGCCCGTAGCGGGGCTGGCCGACGCCACCGGCGTCGTCGTACATCTCGATGATGTGCCGGTCGGGCTCGGTGGACACGAGGCCGTTGCCGTACTCGGCCGCCAGGGTGGCGGACTGCCGGCCGGAGGCGGCGATGGCCATCGGCACCGGCCGTTCGGGGCGGTCCCAGACGTAGGCGTCGGGCACGTCGAAGTGGTTGCCGGAGAAGGTCAACGTCTCACCGTTGAGCAGCGGCCGGATGATCTGCAGCGCCTCCTCGAACATCTCGTGGCGCTGCTGCACGTGCGGCCAGCCGCCGACGACATGCTCGTTGAGGTTCTCCCCGGCGCCCAGGCCGAGGGTGAACCGCCCGTCCGAGAGTGCCCCGATGGTGCTGGCCTTCTGCGCGACCACGGCTGGGTGGTAGCGGCGGATCGGGCAGGTCACGAAGGACATCAGCTCCGCGCGGGAGGTGGCGTGCGCGACCGCGCCGAGCACCGACCAGGCGTACGGGGAGTGGCCCTGGGCGTCGAGCCAGGGATAGTAGTGATCAGAGATCACCAGTTGGTCGAAGCCGGCCGCCTCGGCCCGTACCGCGTGGTCGACCAGCTGCTTCGGACCGGCCTGCTCGCACATCAGGGTGTAGCCGACGCTCACCATCCGGGTATCTCCTTCTCGCCGACGGTTCGTCCCGAGATACCCAGGTCAGCAGCCGTCAACCCTCTCGTCCGGTTCGGACGGGCGATGCTTGACGGATGCCTGAGACCGGCCTACGGTCGTCTTAACCGGTTAAGACCTACGGTCTGGCGCACATCCTGTGGTGGGGATGACCGCCCCGTGACGGCCCGCGTCCGCGCGGGCCGTTGCGGCTGTCTGCGTCCCGGACCGAAATACTGAACCGGTTGCTAGGGCTGATCCATCGCCCTAGGCTGATGCGAGCATCGCCGGGAGTCGGGCGGTGGCTGTCGGGCTGCAGCCGCCTTCCCCTGTCACGTCCCACCCCTGTCGGGCACCGGGGGTCCTCCCTGAGGAAGGCCATGAAGACTCGACTCTCCGCCGCCGGCGCGGCCCTGCTCGCGTTGCTCCTCGCCGTGCTGGCGTTCAGCCAGCCGGCGCACGCCGCGGCCGGCTTCTCCGTCGCGGGCGGCAAGCTGTACGACGCCAACGGCACCGAATTCATCATGCGTGGGGTGAACCACGCCCACACCTGGTATCCACAGCAGACCAGCTCGTTCGCCGACGTCAAGGCGCTCGGCGCGAACACGGTGCGGGTGGTGCTCGCCAGCGGCGACAGGTGGACCCGCAACACCAACGCCGACGTCGCCAACGTCATCTCGCTGTGCAAGGCCAACCGGCTGATCTGCGTGCTGGAGGTGCACGACACCACGGGCTACGGCGAGCAGAGCGGCGCGATCACGCTGGACCGTGCCGTCGACTACTGGCTCAGCCTCGCCGATGTGCTGGTCGGCCAGGAGCGGTACGTCATCGTCAACATCGGCAACGAGCCGTACGGCAACCAGAACTACGCCTCCTGGGCCACCGACAACGCCAACGCGATCAAGCGGTTGCGGGCCGGTGGGCTGACCCACACCATCATGGTGGACGCCCCGAACTGGGGGCAGGACTGGTCGTTCACCATGCGCGACAACGCCGCCTCGGTCTTCGCCGCGGACCCGGCCCGTAACACGGTCTTCTCCATCCACATGTACGGCGTCTTCGACACCGCCGCCGAGATCACCGACTACCTGGGCCGGTTCCGGGCGGCGGGGCTGCCCATCGTGGTCGGTGAGTTCGGCTTCAACCACTCCGATGGTGACCCCGACGAGGACACCATCCTCGCGTACAGCCAGGCCAACGGGATCGGCTGGCTGGGCTGGTCGTGGAGCGGCAACGGGGGTGGCGTGGAGTATCTCGACATGGCCACCGCGTTCAACCCGGCCAGTCTGACGACGTGGGGGCAGCGGGTCTTCAACGGCGCCAACGGCATTCGCCAGACCGCCCGCGAGGCAAGCGTCTTCGGCGGCACCCCGCCGCCGACCACGCCCCCGCCGACGACTCCTCCTCCCACGACGCCGCCGCCGACCACTCCGCCTCCGACCACGCCGCCTCCGACCACTCCGCCGCCCGCCGGTGGCTGCGCGGCCACCTACACCGTCACCAACCAGTGGCAGGGCGGCTTCCAGGCCGAGGTGCGGGTGACCGCCGGCGCGTCGGCGATCAACGGCTGGACCGCCCGGTGGACCCTCGCCAACGGCCAGAGCGTCACCCAGTCCTGGAACGCGACGGTGACCAGCAGCGGCTCCACGGTGACCGCGCGCAACGTGGACTACAACGGCAGGCTGGCTGCCGGCGCCAGCGCCAGCTTCGGGTTCCTCGGCGGCTGGTCCGGCACCAACCCCAAGCCGGAGGTGAGCTGCACGGCGAGCTGACCGACGCCAGGTGGCCGGGCCCGCGTCGGGCCCGGCCACCGCGGCGGCTGCGGTCAGTGCTCCCCGGTCAGGTTCACGATGACCACCCCCGCGATGATCAGGGCGATGCCGGCGAGCTTGACCAGCCCGACCGACTCACCCAGGAACACCGCGCCGATCGCCACGATGGCCGCGGTGCCCAGACCCGACCAGAGGGCGTACGCGACACCCACGGGTATCTCCTTCACGGCCTGGGCCAGCAGGAGGAACGCCAGCGCGTACCCGGTCAGGCACCCCAGCGTCGGCCAGAGGCGGCTGAATCCGGCCGTACTCTTGATCAGGCTGGTCGCCAGGACCTCCGCGAGGATGGCGATCCCCAGCAGCACGTACGCCATGTGGCTCCTCAGTCGTCGGTGGTCGGCGGACCGGCGGCGAGCCGGGCGGCGCGCATGGTGAGGTAGCGCTGTTCGGGAAGGCTGCTGGTCCGCGCGGCGGCGGCGCGGTAGTCCGCGATCGCCCGCTCCCGGTCGCCGGCCATCTCGTGCAGGTGCGCGCGGGCGGCGGCCAGCCGGTGGTGCCCCGCCAGCCGGGGGTCGTCGCCGAGAGCGTCGAGGGCCGTGAGGCCGGCTGCGGGCCCGTGCACCATGGCGGTCGCCACGGCCCGGTTGAGCGCCACCACGGGGGTTCCGGCGAGCCGTTCCAACACGTCGTACAACGCCAGGATCTGCGGCCAGTCGGTCGCGTCGGTGCTCGGCGCCTCGTCGTGCAGGGCGGCGATGGCGGCCTGCACCTGGTACGGGCCGACCGGGCCGCGTGGCAGCGCCCGGGTGACAAGTGCGACGCCCTCGGCGATCGCCGCGGCGTCCCAGCGGTTGCGGTCCTGATCGCCCAGGGAGATCAGCTCCCCGGACGGGCCGGTGCGCGCCGGGCTGCGCGCCTCGGTGAGCAGCAGCAACGCCAGCAGCCCGGCCGTTTCGCTGTCGTCGGGCAGTCGCGTGTGCAGCGCACGGGCCAGCCGGATCGCCTCGGCCGCGAGATCGACACGGCGCAGGGCCGGACCGGCGGTGCTGGTGTGCCCCTCGGTGAAGATCAGATAGAGCACCTGCCGGACGGCGGACAGCCGCTCGGCCCGCTCCGCCTCCTCCGGCATTCGAAACGGCAGCCCGGACGCGCGGATCCGCTGCTTGGCCCGGCTGATCCGCTGGGCCATGGTCGCCTCGGGCACCAGGAACGCGCGCGCTATCTCGGCGGTGGTGAGCCCGCCGACCGCGCGCAGGGTCAGCGCGACAGCCGATGCCGGGGCGAGCGCCGGGTGGCAGCACAGAAAGAGCAGCACCAGGGTGTCGTCCCGCTCGGCGGTCAGTTCCTCGTCCGCTGCCGGCGCGTACTGCCGGTCGTCCGGGTCCCGGCGGGCGACCAGGTCCTCCCGGCGGCGCCGGGCCTGCTCGCCGCGGATCAGCTCGATCATCCGGCGGTAGCCGACCTGGATCAGCCAACCGCGCGGGTTGGCGGGCAACCCGTCAACCGGCCACTGGGTGGCGGCGGCGAGCAGCGCCTCCTGCACGGCGTCCTCGGCGGTGGCGAAGTCACCGAACCGGCGGGCGAGCACGCCGAGGACCTGCGGCGCCAACTCGCGCAGCAGGTCCTCGATGTGGGGATCGGTGGTCAGCCGCTCACAACTCCTCGGTGGGTGCGGACATCACCGGGTGCACCTCGATCGGCATGTTCAGCGGCCGACCACCGGGGCCGGGCGCGGTGGAGATGTACGCGGCCACCTCCACCGCCCGCTGCGGGCTGTCGCAGTCGACGATCCAGAAGCCGGCGAGGAACTCCTTCGTCTCGGCGAACGGCCCCTCCGTGACCACCGGCGTGCCGCCCTCGCCGGCGCGTACGATCCGCGCCTGCTGCGGGCCGCCGAGGCCCTGCGCGTCGACCCACTCCCCGGCGGCGGTGAGCTTCTCGTTGACCTCGCCCATGAACGCGATGTGGGCCCGGACCTCGTCCGGGGTCCAGGTGTCGATGCTCGGGAAGTCGGTCCCGGTGGCGCTGAACTGCATCAGCAGCATGTACTTCATGGTTCGCCCCTCACGTCCGCGCACCGTCGTCGGTGCTCTCACCCTGAGGTAGAAGCACGCCGCACCGTTCTCGACACTCCGGCGGAAGAATTTCTAGCCGACCTCGTCGACCTCCAGCACCAGGCTCTGCTCCGGGTGCAGGGCGGGCAGCTGCACACCGACGCGGGCCAGCGCCGCCCCGCTGAGCGTGACACCGGAGGCCAGCCACGGTGCCGCGGACCGTTCGACTGTCGCCGGTGCGGGTACGCCCGCCACCGCCCGCACCCGGTAACGCCGGGCCGGGTCGAGGCCGGGAAGCCGTACCGCGCCCGGGGTCTGCGCCACCGAGGTGGCCAGCGTGGCCACCGCGTACACCGCCCGGGTCGTGTCGTGATCGACCACGCCGTGCGCCCAGACGGCCGGGTCCGGGTGGTCGACCCGGACCACCCGGCCGGCGTGCAGCAGCGGGCGCAGCCGCTTGTGCAGTGCCACCCAGGCGGCCAGCTCGGTCTGTTCGGCGGCGCTGATGGAGGCGATGTCCCACTCGATGCCGTGGTGGCCGAACAGCGCGGTGGCCGCCCGGAAACCCAGGTCGTGCACGCGGTGGGTGGTGTGCGAGCGTTCCGGGCCGATGTGCGTGCCGATCAGCTCCGGTGGCAACAGCAGACCGGTCCAGCGCTGGATGCTGAGCCGTTCCAGGGCGTCGTTGCAGTCGCTGGCCCAGACCCGGTCGGTGCGGGCCAGGATGGCCAGGTCCACCCGGGCGCCGCCGGACGAGCAGCTTTCGATCTCCACGCCGGGATGCCGGCGGCGCAGCTCGTCCAGGAGGCGGTAGACCGCGAGGGTCTGCCCGTGCACCCCGGGCCGGCCGTGGTGCCCGGCCTCGGTGAGGTCCCGGTTGTGGTCCCACTTGAGATAGCTGATGCCCCGATGGTCGCTAAGTAGCGCGTCGAGGCGTTCGAGGACGTGGTCGTACGCCTCCGGACGGCCCAGGTCGAGCACCTGCTGGTTGCGCCAGGCCGGCGGCAGCCGCCCGGGCACGGCCAGCAGCCAGTCCGGGTGGGCGCGGAACAGGTCGGAGTCGGGGTTGACCATCTCCGGCTCCACCCACAGGCCGAACTGGAGGCCGTGGCCTGTCACGTGGTCGATGAGCGGTTGCAGGCCGTCGGGCCAGACGCCCTCGTCGACGTACCAGTCGCCGAGCCCCGCGGTATCGTCGCGCCGGCCCCGGAACCAGCCGTCGTCGAGCACGAACCGTTCCACGCCGAGGTGCGCGGCCCGGTCGGCGAGCGCCCGCAAACGGTCCAGGTCGTGGTCGAAGTAGACCGCCTCCCAGACGTTGAGGGTCACCGGGCGGGGTGAGCGCGGGTGTCCGGGCCGGGCCCGCAGATGAGAATGGAGTACGTCGCTGAGCCCGTCCAGCCCGACGTCGGACCAGACGGCGTGGAGCAGGGGAGTGGCGTACTCCTCGCCGGGGGCGAGCCGGATCTCGTCGGGCGCGAGCAGTTCGCCGCCGCCGAGGGTGGACTCGCCTGTGGGACGCCGCTCGGCGACTGTGACGTGGTCGCCGCTCCACGCCGTGTGCACCGCCCAGACCTCGCCGTGGCCGAAGCCGAACCCGGCGGTGCCGGCGACCAGCAACAGCGTGGCGTCGTGCCCGGTGCGCCCGTGCCGGCCCTCGCGCACCCAGGCGCCGTGCTGCCACGGGTGGCGTTGCGGCGAGCGCTCCCGACACCAGCGGCCGGTCAGGTCGAGCAGTTCGGTGGCGACCGCCGGCACCGGCAGCACAGGGGTCAGCCCGCGCACCTCGTACGCGCCGTCGCCGTCGTTGCGCAGGCGATGGCGAATGGTCAGCAGGCCGTACGGGTCGAGGGTGATCTCGATGGTCAGGCCCAGCCCGGCGGCCCGGTCCGACGCCCGCACGGTGACCCGCGCCGGAGCGTCGGAGGGCGTGTCGACGTCGAGACCGTCGAGCTGGAACGCGGTGGACCAGTCCCGCCCGTCGCGATGACCGGCCAGACCCGGCCGGCCGCTCCAGCCGGCGCTGGCCTCCGGCAGGAGCGACAGCGCGGGCGGCTCGTCGAAGCTGCTCGGCACCACGGGTGGCACTGTCGCGTCGGTGAGCTGCCGGAGGGCGTCGGCGTCGAGGTCGCCGACGTCGCCACCCCAGTGCACGACCCGGGGCAGCCCCGGGCCGCGCGCGTCGAGCACCAGGTGAGTCCGCGCGCGGCGCAGGTGCAGGATCGTCATCCCTTTGAGGCTCCCAAGGTCAGGCCCCGGACGAAGTGCCGCTGGAGCATAAAGAAGATCACGAGGGTGGGGATCGCGACGAGCACGCTGCCCGCCGAGACCAGGTTGTTGTCGGTGAAGAACTCACCGCGCAGGTTGTTGAGTGAGCTGGTCACCGGGAACTTGTCGCCGGTGCGCATGAGGACCGTGGCCCAGAAGAACTCGTTGTAGATCCAGGTCACCTCCAGGGTGGCGAGCGCCGCCAGGGCCGGCCGGCACAGCGGCATGGTGACCTGCCAGTACTGTCGCCAGACGCTGGCGCCGTCGACCATCGCCGCCTCGTACAGGTCGCGGGGCAGCGCCTTCATGTAGTTGCTGAGCACGAAGACGCAGAACCCGCACTGGAAGGCGACGTTGATCAGGATCAGCCCCCAGTAGCTGTCGTAGAGCAGCTCGGAGTCGCTCATGAACTCCGGCAGCGGCACCTCGGTGAACAGCCGGAACAGCGGGATGAGCAACGCCTGCTGCGGCAGCAGGTTGGCGGCGGTGAACACCCCGAGCAGGACGAGGTTGATCTTCCAGTTGAACCGGGCGATGACGAACGCCACGCAGGAGGCGAGGAAGAGCGTCAGCAGCACCGCCGGCACGGTGATGTAGACCGAGTTGAGGAAGTGCTTGCCGAACTCCGCCGTCTGCCAGGCGGTGACGTAGTTGTCGATGGTCCAGCCGCCGAACGAGACGTAGCCGTTGGCTGCCGTGTACTCGTAGGAGCGCAGCGAGGTCAGCACGGCCCAGGCGATCGGGAAGATCCAGGCCAGCGACACGACGATGAGGAAGCCGTGCAGCAGCAGCCGGGCCGGGGTCAGCTTGCGGCGGCGGACCGGGATGTCCGTGCCATCCTCGGTACGCCGGGTCACTGTCGCGGTGCTCATTCCCGGTTCTCCCTCATCACGGTCGCCAGGTAGATGGTGATGAAGACCAGCGAGACGACCAGCATGATCGTCGCCAGCGCGGAGCCGAAGCCGATCCGGCTCGCCTCACCCACCACGTTCTGGGTGACCAGCGCCGAGATCAGCTCCAGGCCGTTGCGTCCCTTGTTGACGACCCAGACCAGGTCGAACGCGCGCAGCGACTCGATCACGGTCACCACCAGCACGATGATGTTGATCGGCCGCAGCACCGGAAACACGACCCGGAAGAACGTCCGGCTCTCCGAGGCGCCGTCGACCGCGGCGGCCTCGCGCAACGATGGGTCGACACCCTTCAGGCCGGCGAGGTAGAGCAGCATGATGTAGCCGACGTGCCGCCACCCGGAGGCGACCATGACCGCCCAGATGTTGACGTTCGAGTCGCCGTACCAGTCGATGTTGCTGCCGAAGACGGCGTTGATGAGACCCTGGTCGCGGGAGTAGAGCAGCTGCCAGACGAAGCCGATCAGTGCCAGCGAGAGCACCACCGGCAGGTACAGCGCGGTCTGGTAGAAGCGGCTGCCGCGCAGCTCCTTGTCGAGCAGCACGGCCAGGAACATGCCGAACGGGGTGGCGACGACGAACAGCACGGCCAGCCAGAGCAGGTTGTGCTGGATCGCCGGCACGAACGGCGGGTAGATGTTCACGACGTCGCTGTAGTTGCGGGCGCCGACGAAGTCGATCTCGTTCAGTGGGCCGATGCCGTCCCAGTCGGTGCCGGAGAGCACCACTGTCGCCAGCGCAGGAAGCCAGACGAAGGCGGTGACGAGCAGCAGCGGGACGAGCACCATCAGCGTGATGACCACGCGGTCGGTGCGGGACAGGAGCCGTAGCCGCCGGCGACGACCACCCGTTGAGGTGGTCGCGGCCGGCGGCGGCACGGCGCGATCCGCTTGGATCAGGGGCAGGTCGGACACGATGTCCTCCCCCTTCCGCCGTCAGTCAGTGAAGATCGACTTCTTCTGGTTCTCGATGGACGAGGTCAGACCGTCAATGTCCTTGGGGTTCTTGATGAACTGCTGGATCGCCGGGATCATCACCGTGGAGGCGAAGTCCGGCCGGGTGTCCCGGTCGAGGAACTGCGCGATCTCGGTGGCCGATCCGACCAGCTCGGCGGCCTTCTTCTGCAGGGCCGTGTAGCCGCCGACGTCCGCGCCACTGTTGGCGACGAGGACGGCCGGGTCGTTCTTGAGGTTGATGTCCGCGGCGGCCTTGCCACCGAAGTACTCCAGCAGCTTGCGGGCGTTGTCCTCGTTCTTGGGCTTGCGGGCCATCATGTAGCCGTCGATCGGGGCGTCCAGGGCCTTCGCGCCGATTGCCGGGTCGATCTCGGGGAAGGTGAAGAAGTCGAGGTCGTCCTGCTCGTCGTTGCTGAACTGCTGACCGACGAAGAGGCCGAGCAGGTACATGCCGCTCTTCTTCTGCTGCAACGACTGCGCGGCCTCCTGCCAGGTGCGGCCGAGGCTGTCCGGCTGGTGCAGGGGGAGCAGGCCGGCCCAGGTGTCGAAGACCTTCTTGACCTTGTCGGAGGTCCAGGCCTCCTTGCCGGCCATCAGGTCGACGTGGAACTGGTAGCCGTTGATCCGCAGGTTGAGGATGTCGAAGGTGCCCATCGCCGGCCAGCCGTCCTTGTCGGCGAACGCGATCGGGGTGAGGCCGTCCTTCTTCATCTGCGCGCCGAGCGCGGTGAACTGGTCCAGTGTGGTGGGCACCTGGTAGCCGTGCTGCTGCCACACCGACTTGCGGTAGAAGACGGCCCACGGGTAGTACGTCGCGGGGACGAAGTACTGCTTGCCGTCGTCACCGGTGGACGCCTTCTTGAAGGCATCGGAGTAGCCGGAGAGCTTGCCCCACACGTCGCTGATGTCGCTGGCCAGGCCCTTCTGCGCGAAGAAGCGCATCCGGTAGCCGGCGAACCAGGTGAAGACGTCGTCCGGCTTGCCCTGGAGGTAGTTGTTGATGTTCTCCTGGAAGGTGTTGTGGTCGACCGTGTTGGTCGCGACCTGCACGCCGGACGAGGTCTTGAACCCGTCGGTGACCTTGGCGAGGACGTCCTTGGGCTTCGGGTCGGACTGGTTGGACCCGAGCGTGACGTCCTTGCTGGACCCGCCGGAGCCGGAGTCGTCGTCGCCGCAGCCGGCGAGCAGGCCGGTGCCGAGCAGCGCGCCCGTGCCGGCCGCGCCGGCCAGCAGTGACCGTCGGTTGATGCCGGCGACGGAGGGCGGTACGAGCCGAGCCAGATACTCGGCTTGGGATCGGGGACGGGACATCTGTGCCTCCTGCGGATGAAGAGGTGCTACGCCCAAGGGCCGTCAGAGGTGAAGAGCGGTCCGACCTTGTGAATACACATCGTGATCCACCGAGAATCCACATTGGCGAACACGATCGGCCAGTGGGGCCTCAAGCTACCCCTCCATAGGCCGCTGTCAAGAGGTCTGTTCGCCTCCGATAACCCAGTCGTGATACGGCTGTTACGTGGTAAACGTTGGAAACGAAGTCGATGTTGGAACCTGTTGACTTCCGTGCGGCGGCGGGTGCACCCTCAGCTGTCATGCGGCGATGGCAGGGGAACGGCATCTATTTCGGCGGCGACTACAACCCCGAGCAGTGGCCCGAGCAGACCTGGTCGGAGGACATCGAGCTGATGCGCCGGGCCGGGGTCAACCTGGTCTCCGTCGGCATCTTCTCCTGGGCCCTGCTCGAGCCCGCCCCGGGCCGGTTCGAGTTCGGCTGGCTGGACCGGGTCCTGGATCTGCTGCACGAGGGTGGCATCCAGGTCGACCTGGCCACCGCCACCGCCAGCCCGCCACCCTGGCTGGCCCGCGCGCACCCGGAGACGCTGCCCCGCCGGGCCGATGGCGCGATCCTCTGGCCGGGTGGGCGGCAGGCGTACTGCCCCAGCTCCCCGGTGTTCCGCGAGCACTCCCTGGAGCTGGTGCGGGCGGTCGCCGGCCGCTACGCCGAGCATCCCGCAGTGGTCATGTGGCACATCTCGAACGAGCTGGGCTGCCACAACGTGCACTGCTACTGCGACGTCAGCGCCGAGGCGTTCCGGGGGTGGCTGCGGGAGCGATACGGCGACCTGGACCGGCTCAACGACGCCTGGGGCACGGCCTTCTGGAGCCAGCGTTACGGCGACTGGGCCGAAATCAACCCGCCGCGCACCGCGCCGACCCTCGCCAACCCCACGCAGCAGCTCGACTTCCTGCGCTTCTCCTCTGACGAGCAGCGCGCCCAACTGCGCGCCGAACGCGAGGTGCTGGCGGCAGTGGTCCGCCAGCCGATCACCACCAACTTCATGATCGGCATGGGCGTCAAGCACATGGACTACCACTCCTGGGCGTCCGATGTGGACCTGGTGTCCAACGACCATTACCTGACCGCCGCCAACCCGCAGGCGCACCTCGGGCTGGCCTTCGCCGCCGACCACACCCGGGGCGTCGCCGGCGGTGACCCGTGGCTGCTCATGGAGCACTCCACCAGCGCGGTCAACTGGCAGCCGCGCAACGTGGCCAAGCTGCCCGGCCAACTGCGCCGCAACAGCCTGGCGCACGTCGCCCGCGGCGCCGACGGGGTGCTGTTCTTCCAGTGGCGGGCCTCCCGGGCCGGCGCGGAGAAGTTCCACTCCGCGCTGCTGCCGCACGCCGGCCCGGACACCAAGGTGTTCCGCGAAGTCAGCCAGCTCGGCGCGGATCTGAAAGCGCTGGCCGAGATCCGCGGCAGCCGCGTGGACGCCGACGTGGCGATCCTGTTCGACTGGGAAGCGTGGTGGGCGGTCGAGCTGGATTCGCACCCCAGCGCCGACGTCACCTACGCCGACCGGATCAACGCCCTCTACGGCGCGCTGTGGCGGGCCGGCGTGACAGCTGACATCGTCCACCCGTCGGCCGACCTCAGCGGCTACCGTCTGGTGCTGGTGGCCACCCTCTACCTGGTCCGCGACGCCGACACCGAGGCGCTGCACCGGTTCGTCGAGGGCGGTGGCACGGCGGCCGTCACCTACTTCAGCGGCATCGTGGACCCCAACGACCACATCCGGCTGGGCGGGTACCCCGGGGCTTTCCGGGACCTGCTGGGCGTACGGACCGAGGAGTTCTTCCCGCTGCGCGAGGGCGAGCGGGTCCGGCTCGACGACGGCAGCACCGCAGACGTGTGGACCGAATGGCTGCACGCCGAGGACGCCGAGGTGCTGGCGTCGTACACCGACGGGCCTCTGCCGGGCGTGCCGGCGCTGACCCGGCGGCCGGTCGGCGCGGGCGCCGCCTGGTACGTCGGCACCCGGCTGGACGAGCCGGCCACCGACCGGCTCGTCGCCCGGCTGCTCGACGAGGCCGGGGTCCGTCCGGTGGCGCAGGCGCCGACCGGGGTGGAGGTGGTACGACGACGTGACGGCGAGCGGAGCTGGCTGTTCGCGATCAACCACACCGATACCGAGGTACGCGTCGCGGCAAGCGGCGCCGAGCTGTTGACCGGGACGCGGTGTGCGGGTGAGCTGACAGTGCCGGCCGGCGAGGTTGCCGTGGTCCGTGAGGACCGGGCCTGACTTGGGCGACACCCACGATGCGAAGGAGGTTCCCCAGATGCTGGCCCAGCAGCGGCAGACCGCCATCCTCGATCTGATCCGCCAGCGTGGCGGCGTACGGGTGAGCCACCTGGTCAGCCGGTTCGGCGTGTCCGACATGACGATCCGGCGCGACCTGGAGGTGCTGGCCGAGCGCGGTCTGGTGGACAAGGTCCACGGCGGCGCGACCCTCGCCGGGCCGGGCTCGGCCGAGGAGCCCGGGTTCGCCGCGAAATCGATCCGCCAGCAGACGGAGAAGCGGGCCATCGCCGAGCGGGCGGCAACGATGGTGGAGCCGGGGATGGCCATCGCGCTGTCCGCCGGGACGACCACCGCCGCGCTGGCCACCCTGCTCTCCGATGTGCACGGGCTGACAGTGGTGACCAACTCGATCCCGGTGGCCGACGCGCTCTACCAGAACCCGCGTGCCGACCAGACCGTCGTGTTGACCGGCGGCATCCGTACCCCGTCGGACGCGCTGACCGGTCCGGTGGCCGAGGCGGCGATCAGCGCGCTCAACGTCGACCTGCTGTTCCTGGGTGTGCACGGGCTCAGCCCGCGTACCGGCTTCACCACGCCGAACCTGCTGGAGGCCGGCGTCAACAGGTGCCTGATCGGCGCGGCCCGCCGGCTCGTGGTGCTCGCCGACCACACCAAGTGGGAGACGATAGGCATCGCCACCATCGCCCCGCTGGAGGCGGCCGACGTGCTGATCACCGACGTCGGGATACCCCCCGAGGCCCGCACCACGATCGGCGAACAGGTCGGCGAGCTGGTCGTCGTGGAGACGTGACCGTGACCCACTCGGCTTCCTGGAAATCGGGGTGTCCTCTTCGGCGGGACACCCCGCCTTCCAGGAACACGAGTGGATCACCCGGTCACCGGCTGGCAGGGCGGCTAGGGGCCGCCGACGGGAAGGCAGGCGCCGCCGTGGTCCGCCTGCCGCCCACACCGGCGGCGATCAGGCATGATCCGGTCGCAGAAGACCCAATGTCGTACGTGCTGCGCGTCCTCGGCCGACACGGTGGCCCCGGCGACGTCGACCTGCGGTGTCGAGGTCAGCGCACGGGCGAGCCAACGGGCCAGGTCCAGCGCCTCGGCCAGGTCGGCCACCGCCACCGGCAGGTGGATAACGTGTCGGGGCGGTGGCTCGGCCGGCTCGGTGAAGGCCAGCACGACGGCCCGAGGCAGCGGCACGAAGATCCGGTCCGGTGGGATCACCACTGACGCCTCTCCGGCCAGGCGCTGTGCCGGGCACGCAGCGCCCGCTTGACCCGCGCGTTCTCCTCGCTGAGCAGCGCCAGATCGTGGTGCAGCGTGCTCAGGTCGAGCGCGACGCGGTGCAGGAACCGCCGCACCTCACGAGGGTCGAGGCCCCTGCGGCCGAAGCCGACGGTCGCGAACTGGTGGTCGCGCACGTGCCGCGGATGCAGCCGGCCGCCGTCCTGGTATGCGCCTCTGGTCATCGGCCACCCCTGTCGTCGGTCGATGGTGGGTCGGGGTCGCGATTGCGGCCCTCTTCGTGGTACGTATTCGTGCAAGTCGGTTCGGAGCCGGGATTTCCCCATCCCGACGCTCTAGTTGAGACCCGACGAGAGCCGGTATGCGACTGCCACTCGCGACGCCGCCTCTCGTCACCTTCTCGGCTGTTGGCCCAGCCGCGGTCGCCGTGTTTGCACCGGGCTTCCCCGGGGGCCGGCGATCACCCTCACCCGCAGGCCACGTTTCCAGTGGCCCCGGCATTGGTGCAACGACACCAACGGAATCCTTCTTTGGGTGCCCTGGAGAGGTGAGCATGGCCGCGAACCGAGAGCCGTTCGTTCGAACCCTGCGTGCCCAATGGCTGGGCCAGCAGATGCGTGAGCTGCGCGAGAAGCGTGGGCTCACCCTCAAGTACGTCGCGCAGTATCTTGAGCGTGACTTCTCGTCGCTGGCTCGCTACGAGAGAGCGGAATGGCCCTTCCGGAGAGATCTCGTCGTGGCTTTGCTGGACCTTTACGGCGTCTACGACGAGCGAGAACGGGAGCGGCTCATCCAGCTCGCGCAGGACGCCTGGCGCGTCGACCGCTGGGACAACGGCTTCGACAAGACGATCTACGACAACTCGTTCATTGACTTCCCGTGGTTGGAATCGAGAGCCGATGAGGTCTGTACCTACGCCGCGCATCTGATACCCGGTCTGCTTCAGACGCGCGACTACGCCGAGGCGGTCATCAGGAATGCCGAGCCCAGTTCCGCGAGCGAGGTCGAGATCCGCAGGTGGGTCCAACTGCGGATGGATCGGCAGCTGCTGCTGGATGGTCCTTCGCCGATGAGACTCGCCGTGATTATTGAGGAGACGGCCCTGCGGAGGCCCGTCATGAGTCGAAGCGTCATGGCTGCTCAATTGGTCCACCTGGCGTGCACCACCGCGAAGCCGACCGTCGAGGTCCGTGTTCTCCCGCTGACCCTCGGGCTGCACGCGGGCCTGGACGGCACCTTCTGGCTCTTCAGGATGCCTCCTCCCTACTCGGACGTCGCCCATGCCGAAACCCTCGGTGGACGGCTCTTCCTGGAATCGCACAATGCCTCGCGCTACGTCCGCGCGTACGATCGCCTCCGGGAGGCCGCACTCAGTGCGACTGAGTCGGCGAAGCTGATCACAGCACTCGCGGAGGAGCTGTCATGAGCGAGTCCACGCCTGATGTCGCCTGGCGCATCAGCACCAGGAGCCCGGACAACGGCGGCAACTGCGTCGAGGCGGGGCCTGTTCTCGACGGTTCTGGTCGGGTGGCGGTGCGCGACAGTAAGAACCGCGCGGCGGCGACCCTCGTCTACGGCGTCAGCGACTGGACTGCCTTCGTCAATGGGGTCAAAGACGGCGCGTTCGGCCGCACCGAGCCGTGATCGACTCGACATCGCCGATATCGGGGTGTCCCGGTCGCGTTGATACCCCGACATCGGCGATGTCGAGTCGATCAAAAGTCGCTGGCGGCATGCCCTGACCGGCGGGCACCATCCTGGCCGTGGAAGCGCACGAGGTGGCGGACCTGTTCGACCGGGCGGTGCGGCGGTTGCGGCGGGCCATCGAGGATGGCGACCCCGACGACGGATCGAAGCTGCTCCGGCAGGCGGTTGTCGATCATGGACTTGTGGTGCCCGGTTCGGTAACTCACGGACGTTTGGTCCCCCACCACGATTCCATGATCGACGATGCGGGGCGGGCGGGGGCAGGCCGGAGCGGTGCGGGTGTGGTGGCCTTCCGGCTGGCTGTCGGCCGGCTCGCCGATCCGGACCGCGTGGTGCGGGCGGCGGCGTGCGACCTGCTCGGCTTCGCGAGCGAGGTGCACGGGGACGACCTGCGCGCGGACGCCGCGACGGCCCTGATCTCGCTGGCCGCCACCGAAGCCGATCCCGAGGTGCACTGGTCGATCGCCCGCGCGCTGGGCGCCACCTGCGACCCTCGCGCCCTGCCGACCCTGGTCACCCTCGCGCGTAGCCCCGACAGCGATGTGCGTTTCCAGGTCGCTGTCGCCGTGCCGGCGGTCCTCGACGATCCACCGGCCGAAGCCGGCGAGGCGGTACTGATCGATCTGTGCGCCGACCCCGACGCGTCGGTGCGGGAGTGGGCCACGTTCGGGCTCGGCTGGGTGAGCACCGCCGACGGGAACGCCGTCCGCCGGGCGTTGTGGGACCGTACCCGCGACGTCGACCCGGAGGTACGCGCGGAAGGCGCCCGAGGGCTGGCCCGGCGGCGGGACGCGCGGGCACTTCCACTGGTACGCGAACTGCTCGTCCGGGACGAGGTCCACCGGTTCACCGTCCAGGCCGCCGCGTACCTGGCAGACCCGTCCCTGCTGCCGCTGCTGGACGGCGTCGATCCTGACGCCGACCACGTCGCCGAGGCCCTGCGCGAATGCGATCCGCTGCGACGTGACCGGCGGACCGACCTGGCATGGCGGCTACTGCTCGCCGTTCACTCGCGTCGGCCCGACTGGGAGGTCACCCTCGCCGGCACGCGGTGCGACCTCGACCTGAATCTCGACATCACCGACGGCACCGACCGCTCGGGCTACTGGTGTGTGGACGGGTTGCTGCGCCGGGCCGGCTCCGATCCCGAGCGCGCGGCCGAGATGGCGATCGCGGACCTGGGCCCGGCCCGAGACGCGCCGGGGCGCTGATCGACACCAGGTCGCCGATGTGGCGGTGTCCTGGGCAGCGGATACCGCCACGTCGGCGATGTCGAGCCGATCAACCCTGGCCGGTGCGCGCGCGGGCGGGTGGCGCGCTCACAGCCACCTCACAGGGGTGCTGGATAGGGTGCCCTTCGAGTCAACGTCCGACTCCAACACAGGAGTTTTCGATGGTCTTCAAGAAGATGTTGAGCGCGTTCGGTGTGGGTGGTCCCAGTGTGGACACCGTGCTGACCAACCCCAACACCCGGCCCGGCCTGACCCTCGACGGTCAGGTCAACCTTGTCGGCGGTGACAGCCCGGCGGCCATCGAACAGGTGGTGATCGGCCTCGTCACCCGGGTCGAGGTCGAGGGCCACGACACGGAGTACGCCGGCACCATGGAGTTCCACCGGATGGCCGTGAGCGGCGCGTTCCAGCTCGCGCCCAAGCAGGAGCTGTCGATCCCGTTCCAGCTCCCGGTGCCGTGGGAAACCCCGATCACCGACGTGTACGGCCAGCGCCTGCACGGCATGACGATGGGCCTGCGCACGGAGCTGTCGGTGGCCCGCGCCGTCGACAAGACCGACCTGGACCACGTGGCGGTGCACCCGCTGCCGGTGCACGAGCGGATCCTGGAGGCGTTCCAGCGGCTCGGTTTCCGGTTCAAGCACGCCGACCTGGAGCGCGGTCACATCCGCGGCGTGCAGCAGACGCTGCCGTTCTACCAGGAGATCGAGTTCTTCGCGTCCCCGCAGTACGCGCGCACCATCAACGAGGTCGAGCTGACCTTCGTGACGAGCCAGCGCGGCGTCGAGGTGATCCTGGAGTGTGACAAGCGCGGCGGCTTCCTCAGCGCCGGGCACGACGCCTTCGGCCGCTACCAGGTGTCCCACGCCGACGTCGACCGCGTCGACTGGGCGCAGGTCGTCGACGGTTGGCTGCGCGAGACCACGTCCCGCTACGGCAGCCTGCGCTCGCAGTACGGCCACGGCCACGGCTACGGTCCGGGCCACGGTCACGGCCGTGGCGGCATGGGCGTGGGCGGCATGGTCGCCGGCGCGGCGCTCGGCGTCGCCGGCGGCATGATCGCCGGCGAGATGATCGAGGACGCGTTCGAGGGCGACTTCGGCGACTTCGGCGGCGACGAGTAACGGCTCCACAGACGACGGTGGCCTCCGGGAGATTCTCCCGGAGGCCACCGTTCACGCAGGAGGCGTCAGCGCATGCTCCGCTCCTTGCCGGACCGGCGGGCGGAGCCGGCCTTCGACAGACCACGGCTGACCAGGTAACCACCGGTCAGGATGGTCAGATACCACCATGCCTGGTTCGGGTTGTTGATGTTCAACCCGTTGGTGGCGGCGCCCCGCCAGAACGCGGCGATCACCACGAGCGCGACAGCGGCGGCGTAGACCCAGAATTCCGTCGTCAGGAACGCCTGCTTGGTCTCCGTGCCCGGCGACGGCATCGGGTCTCGGTGCCCGTCGCGCATTGCCGGCATCTGCTGCGTGTCCCGCATCATGGCGGGGTTCTGCGGGTCGTTCATGGGCCGGTTCATCGGCCGGGTGGAAGCAGCCTGCGTGCTCATCTGGTCCTCCTCAGGATGCGATGAGTCGTACCTGCATTCCCTCGCCCCGCTACCGCGTTTCGGTCACGGCACGGTTCGCTTTCACGGCGGGGACACCCCCCGACTACCCGAGGCCCGGGACCAGGTAACACTCCCTCGGCCGGAAAAGAATCGACAGCGGCCGGGCCGACGACGGCGCCGGCGCGACCCGCACGGCGCGGGCGGTTCACGACCGGTCGGGGCGGATGTCCGTTTCCCCCTCGGCACGCGGCGCTGCGGGTTTGGCCGACCGGCGACCGGGCACGCCGTCAGTTCCACAGCTTCTGCGAGGTGATGAACGTGCGTGAGGACGACATGCGGCAGGAGGCCGCCCGGCGGGCCGAGGACCGGATCACCGACAGTGTGTACGGCAAGGGTGCCGTCGACGAGGTGACACTGCCCCGTACCGACATCGAGAGCGAGATCCAGCGGGTGGACCCCATGGACCCGGCGCACGAGCGGATCGATCCGCAGGTGCTGCGCGACGGTGGCCCCGTCGGCGGACAGGGCGCGGTGACCACCACCGGTGGCACGGCCGGCCCGGCGAGCGTGCGACGGGTGGCCCGCCAGCCGGAGCGGCACCCCGGCAAGGTGGCCCCGACGACGACCGGGGACGCCACCACCGGCGGTCTGAGCACCCCGATGGGTGGCGGCACCAGCGACCAGTCCACGTCCGCCACCGGGCCGAGCAAGTCCATCCGGGACCGCTCGACCGATTGACCGACGGTGAGCCCGCCCCCGCCGACCGGCCGGTCGGCGGGGGTGCCGTCGGTCAGCGGCAGGGGCGTAGGACGCCCAGGCGCTGGGTGGCCCGGGTGAGCGCGACGTACAGGTCGCTAAGCCCGCGCGGCGACTCCGCCACCATCCGGTCCGGGTCGACCACCAGCACCGAGTCGAACTCCAGCCCCTTGGCCTGCGCGACAGTCAGCACGACCACCCGGCTCTCCAGCTCCGGGTGCTCGCCCACGGTGGCCTCCGGCAGCGCGGCGGTCAACGCCGCGCCGAGCGCGTCCACCCGGCTGGCCGGCACGATGACGCCGAGCCGCCCGTCGGTCAGCCCGGCGGCCTCGCGCGTCGCCGCCGACACCAGCTCCGCGGGCAGCTGCTCGTCGGGCACCGCCCGGTCCCACGGTGGTACGCCGCTCTCGCGCACCGAGCGCGGTGGCCGCAGCGCCGGGTCGATCTCGGCCAGCACGTCGGCGGCGACCGCCATGATCTCGGCCGGCGTGCGGTAGCTGACCGTCAGCTCGGTCAGCCGCCAGCGCCGCGCCACGTAGGGGGCGAGGGCATCGGCCCAGGAGGGCGTGCCGGCGAGCGCGCCGGTCTGCGCCACGTCCCCGACGATCGTCATCGACCGGCTCGGGCAGCGGCGCATCAGCAGCCGCCACGCCATCGGCGACAACTCCTGCGCCTCGTCCACGATCACGTGCCCGAACGCCCAGGTCCGGTCGGCGGCGGCGCGCTGCGCGGTGGTCAGCCGGTCGGCCTCCTCCTGCCGCTCCAGCAGGCGGTCGGCGTCGATCAGGTCGGTCACGCCGAGGATCTCACCGCCCTCGGCCTCGTCCTCGACGTCGATCGAGCGGGAACCCCGGGCGATCTCCAGAACGCCCTCGGCGTACTCCCGTTCCATCATGCGGATGCGGTCCCGGCGGGCCGCGGCCGCCCGCTCGTCCTCACCGAGCAGCTCGGCGGCCTCGTCCAGCAGCGGCACGTCGGCGGGCGTCCAACCGCCCGGTTCGCGATGCAGCCGGGCCCGCTCGCCGTCGGTGAGCATCGGCGCGGCGGCGGCGATCCGGTCCGGGTCCGCATACAGGTCGGCGAGCAGGCGCTGGGGGGTGAGCACCGGCCACAGCCGGTCGAGGGCGGCCTGAATCTCCGTCTCCTCGCGCAGCTCGCGGCGGATCTCGGCGCGGTCGGCCTCGTCGAGCAGGTTGTCCCCGCCCAGCGGGTCGGCGCCGATCCGCTCGGCCACCTGGTCGGCGAGCGCGTGCACGATCTCCACGTCGAACAGCGCCCGGGCCAGGTTGTGCGGCCGGTCGGTGCGGCGCACCCGGTCCCGGGCGGCGCGCACCGTCTCCGGGTCGAGGGTCAGCACCTCGCGCTCCACCTCGATCTCCAGCGGCTCGTCCGGCACCCACTGCCGGTCCCGAACGGCCAGCGCCAGCACCTCGGCGAGCACAGCGCGGCCCTTGAGCGCCGCGGTCTCGGCCGGCTCGACGCGCTGGGCGCTCACCCCGGGAAACAGATCACCCTGGGTACGCAGCAGCACGCCCGTCTCGGCCAGTGTGGGCAACACCTGGGAGATGTAGCGCAGGAACGTCGCGTTCGGGCCGACCAGCAGCACACCCCGGCTGGACAGCTCCCGCCGGTGTGTGTAGAGAAGGTACGCCGCCCGGTGCAGCGCGACAGCCGTCTTGCCGGTGCCGGGGCCGCCCTGGACCACCATGACGCCGGGCAGGTCGGCGCGGATGATCTGGTCCTGCTCGGCCTGGATGGTCTCCACGATGTCGCGCATCCGGCCGGTCCGACCGGCGTTGAGGGCGGCCAGCAACGACGCCTCACCGGTCAGCTCCTCGTGCCCGCCGGGCGAGGCGCTGTCGATGTCGAGCACCTCGTCGTTGAGCCCGGTCACCTTGCGCTGGCGGGTGCGCAGGTGCCGCCGCCGGCGTACGCCCTGCGGGTTGGCGGCGGTGGCGAGGTAGAAGGGACGTGCGGCGGGGGCCCGCCAGTCCATCAGCAGCGGGTCGTAGTCACCGCTGGTGTCGAAGATCCCGATTCGGCCGATGTATCGGCGGGAGTCGTCGTCGCCGTCGAGCCGACCGAAGCAGAGACCATTCTCCACGGCGGAGAACTGCTCCACCTGGTCGGCGTACATCGCCACGGAGCTGTCGCGCTGGGAGCGGTCCTGCAGGGTGCCGCCGGTGTTGCGCAGCTCGGCGGTGAGCCGGTGGGCGGCCTGCTCACGCAGCCCGTCCAGCCGGTCGTAGAGCATCGAGACGTACTCCTGCTCGCGGCCGATCTCGTCGTCGAGCGGCAATTCACCGGTACCGCCGGAGTGCCTTGACAAGCCGTCTCCCTAAAGATTAGAATGCTCTGCAGGAACGGCTTTTATGCCGTTCTTTTTTGTGCCCTCGAATTGTTGAAGATAGCGCGGCCCGGCGGCTGTCACCAAGCCGACCGGGCCGATTCGAGTCACACAACGCCGGGCCGACCAACAGGTCGACCCGGCGCGAGAGCTTCGGGAAATCAGCCGCGGGCCACCTGGTAGAGGCGCTCGGGGGTGACCGCTCCGGCGAGCACCCGACCGTCGTCGGTGAGCAGCACGCTGAACAGCTTGCCGGCGAGCAGTCGGCCACTGCCCCAGTCCCCGCTGACGGCCGGCAGCCCGCCGAGCAGCTTCGACACGTCCGCGTCCGGCGTCGCACCGGCAGGCTTGCCGGCGGCCGCCTTGCCCGGGGCCCCGTCCAGGCGCGCGACCAGGACTGTGGTCCAGCCGTCGCCCACGGTACGCACCTGCGGGTCGCCGCCCCTTGCCGCCTGCGCGGGCCGGCCCGCCGACGGCCGCTCGGCGGTCTCCTCGGTGACGGACACCCCCGGTGGCGGGTTGAAGGCGAACTGGTCGGCGTCGGGACGCCGGTAGTCGACCTGGGTGAAGGCCATCTCGAAGGCCGGCTGGTCGCTGCCCTTGGCGAGCACCTCGAAGCGCAGCGGCACGTGCTGCGTGGCGTCGATGGCGATCCGCAGCTGGTGCACCAGCGAGTCGCTGTCGCGCGGCTGGAGCACCAGCTCGTAGGCGTCCCGGCCGGCGACGGTGGCCGAGCGGCCGACGCTGACCTCGGTGCTCGGATCGATCGCGCCCAACGCCAGGTCGGCGGCCTCCTGCGGGGTGGCGGGGAGGCTCGGCGTCGCCGCGGGACCCGGCTGTCCGGTCGTGCCCGCGTCGCCCAACGTGCGATGGCGCGCGGTGTTGCCCCGGCTCTCCCAGGTCCACACGTCCCGGCCGTTGCGGATCACGTCCTGCTCGCCGAGGGTGTCCACCAGCGCGACGCGCTGCCGCTCCGGACCGGAATACCAGACCCGCAGGGTGTGCGTACCGGTCAGCAGGGCGCTCAGATCGTTGCCGGGGATCAGCCCGACCAGCGGCGGCAGACCGAGGTCGGCGCGCTGCACCACCGTCCCGGACAGCCCCTCCAGCCGGGACGTCTGAAGATCCACCAGGAGTTGGGCTGCGGTACGCGGCGGCAGGCTCGGCTCCGCCTCGGCGGCGAACGTGCCGATCGCGGCGCCTCCACCGATGACGACGACGCCAGCGGCCGCCGGGACCAGCCAGCGCAGGACGGGACGGCTTCTCAGGATCGACATGGTGCACCTCCTGCCAGACATCCTGCCCGGTCCGCGCTGTGAAGGCGCTGAGGACGCCGAACCTTCGACTTTGACCCAGGTGGCACCCTTGGACCGTGCGGTTGTTGGTGGTGGAGGACGAGGCCCGGCTGGCGGCTGCCCTGCAACGCGGCCTGCAGGCGGAGGGGTTCGCGGTCGACGTGGCGGCGACCGGCCCCGCCGGCCTGGACGCGGCCCGGCACGGTGGGTACGACGCGATGATCCTCGACGTGATGCTGCCCGGGCTGTCCGGCTACGAGCTGGTCCGCCGACTGCGCGCCGAGCAGCACTGGCTGCCGGTCCTGATGCTCTCGGCCAAGGACGGCGAGTACGACCAGGCCGACGGCCTGGACTGCGGCGCCGACGACTACCTGACCAAGCCCTTCTCGTACGTGGTGCTGTTGGCCCGCCTGCGGGCCCTGCTGCGTCGGGGAGCGCCGGAACGCCCCACCGTGCTGACGGTCGGCGACCTGCGGTTGGATCCGGCCCGCCGACGGGTGACCCGCGCCGACGCCGAGGTGACGTTGACCGCGCGGGAGTTCGCGTTGCTGGACTATCTGATGCGTCGTCCCGGCCAGGTGATTTCCAAGATCGAGCTGCTGGACCACGTGTGGGACGCCAGCCTGGAGACGGCGCCCAACGCGGTCGAGGTGTACGTCGGCTATCTGCGCCGCAAGCTCGGCCGCGACCGGCTGGAGACCGTCCGGGGCGCCGGCTACCGGCTGGCGACGTGACACCTGCCGGTCCGGTCCGCCGGCTGCCCGGGTGGGGCCTGCGCGGGTTGGGTCTGCGCGGGCGGCTCACGGCGCTCGGCGTGCTCGGCCTCACCGTCGGGCTGGCCCTCGGCGGGGCGGTGCTGCTGGGCGCGCTCGGCTTCGTGCTCCAGCGCACCGTGGACACCGAGGCGTTCCGGACCGCCGACGCGGTAGTCCTGCTCGCCGCCGAGGACGCGTTGCCCGACCCGCTGCCGGTGGCGGGCGGGCAGGTCCGGGTCCAGGTGATCGACGCGCAGGGTCGGATCCGGGCCGCCTCGATCGACGCGGACCGGCTGGTCCCGATGGTCCGCCCCGAGCGGCTGGACACCGGTCACCGTCAACGCCTGGTGGTGCCGGCCGAGCGCGTCGGACTCGCCGGCCCGGTGCGGGTGGTCGCCGTACCGGCCGGCACCGACGCGGATCCGCTCACCGTCCTGGTCGCCCGGTCGATGGCCGACGTCCGGCACAGCACGCACGTCGTACGCGCCATCCTGCTGGTGGCGTTCCCCCTGTTGGTGGCGATCCTGGCCGGGGTGGCGTGGCGGGTGATCGGTGCGACGTTGCGTCCCGTCGAGGCGCTGCGCCGGGGCGCCGAGGAGATCACCGGCCGCGCGGGCGGCGGTCGCCTGCCGGTGCCCGCCTCCGCCGACGAGATCCATCGGCTGGCGGTCACCCTCAACGGGATGCTGGACCGGATGGAGTCGGCCCGGATCCGGCAGCGTGCCTTCGTCTCCGACGCGGCCCACGAGCTGCGCAGCCCGCTCACCAACATCCGCACCGAGCTGGAGGTGGCCCAGCGGCTCGCCGACCGCACGGACTGGACGGCGGTGACCGTCAACCTGCTCACCGACACCGAGCGGTTGAGCCGGCTGGTCGACGACCTGCTGCTGCTGGCCCGCCTGGACGAGATGCCACCGGCGCGGGGGACCGGCCCGGTCGACCTGACCGCCCTGCTGACCGAGGTCGCCGCCCGGTACCCGTCGCCACCGGTGCTCCTCGTGCCGCCGCCCGGCCCGCTGTGGACGACCGGAAACGCGGCCGAGCTGCGGCGGGTGCTGTCGAACCTCGTCGACAACGCGGTCCGGCACGCACGCGGCAGCGTGGTCCTCGCCGCCCAGCCGCACGACGACGCCGCGTACCACCTGGTGACGGTGACCGACGACGGCCCGGGGATTCCGGCGGCCGACCGGCGGCGGGTCTTCGACCGTTTCACCAGGTTGGACGACGGCCGGGGCCGCGACGACGGTGGCGCCGGCCTGGGCCTCGCCATCGTGTGGGAGCTGGTCCGCCGTGCGGGCGGCACCATCACCCTGGCCGACACCGACGGCCCGCAGGGGCTGCGGGTGCGTCTGCTGCTGCCGAGGACGCCGACCGGGGATGCGCAGGAAGCGGCGGTCGACACACCATGACGGCGGCGGCGAGTCGGTCGGGTCGTCAGCGGCGCTCGGTGCAGACCTGGTTGGCGCTCGCGACGGTGTCGGTGGACCAGACGACAGCCACGGTGAAGCAGTAGTCGTTGGCGCGGTTCAGCGCGTAGACGATGTAGCTGTCGGTGCCGGCGGGCAGCGTGGCGATCGCCGTCTTCTCCTGCCCGGCCCGGCCGGCCGACACGACCACCGGTCCCTCGCCGCCGGCCGGGTACGTCCAGCGCAGGGCGATGTTGTCCCGGTTGTCGCGCAGACTCACCGCCCCGGGCGGGGTGCCGGGAGCGGCGACCGGCGCCGCCGTGCCGGCGGCAGCGGTGCCGGTGGCGGCCGGCGCACCCGTGCCGCTCGGGCCGGTGCTGGGGGAGCCCCTGTCCGGCCCGGGTTTCGGGTCGTCCCCGTCGCCGACCCGCGCCACCCCGGCGATCACCGCCGCCGTGCCCAGCAGCACCACGACGACGCCGGCCACCAGTACCGGCACCAGCCGGCTGCGCGGCGACGTCTTCGCCCGGTGCACGGGCACCGGCAACAGCCGGGACGGCGTGTACGGCTCCAGCGGGGCGTACGGCTGCGCCGGTTGGTCCGGCTGGGCCGACGCGCCGGGGCGGTGCAGCCGGTAGACGCCGGACGTCTCCTCGGTGCCGCCCGTGAACCCGGCCACCGACGGGGGCACCGGCGGAACCGTGGAGTGCGGGACGGGGTCGTCCGTCGGGTCCGGTGGCCAGCGGAAACCCGGCGACCCGTCCGGCTCGTCGGCCGGCACCCGCGGGTTCGGCACCGAGCCGACCCCGTGCACCGGCCGGCCCTCGTCGTCGTGCTCGACCGGACCGGTCACCCCCGGGTCCACCGGGCGGGGCGGGGGCGCGGGTGGGTGGTACGCGGACTCGACCGGCCGGTCGCTGTGCGGCGCGGTACGCGCGGCGGGCACCACCGGGGCGTCCCGGTCGGCGGGTGCGTCGTCGGCGCAGACATGGTCGGGGTTGGCCGCCGCCCGGGCAAGAGCCGCCACCTGCAGCGCCAGCGGATCGTCGGCGGCCAGGTGCTGCCGGCACAGCTCGCGGGCCAGCGCCAGGTTGTCGTGCGCCTCGGCGAACTGCCCACAGTCGCGCTGCATGGCACCGAGCCGGGCCAGCATCTTGATTCCGCTGGGGTGACCGTCGCCGTACACCTCGCGGTGCAGCTCCCAGGCGTCCTGGAGGCGGTCGCGGGCCACCGTGCACTGGCCCCGGGCGTACTCGACGGTGGCCAGATCGGCGTGTGCGGCCAGCACCCGCAGCGACTCGGGCCCGTCCTGCGCGGTCAGCTCGATGATGACTTCCTGGTACAGCCGGGCGGCCCGGGAGTGGCTGCCGACCCGGTGCAGCACCGCGGCCAGGGTGGCCGCGGCGGCCACCGTGCGAGGGTCGGAGCGACCGTGCAACCGGGTGGTGGCCGCGTACGCGAAGGCGGCCCAGCCTCGGGCGGAGTGCGGCTCGCCCAGGGCGACGAGCACCCGCGCCTGGAGGCTGGCCGCCTCGGCCAGCTCGGGCGTGGCGTTGGCCGGGCGGGGGTCGGCGTCGGTGAGCGCGTCGGAGAGCAGCCGTTGCGCGCCAGCCACGTCGCCAGTGGACACGAGGTGGTGCGCCTGGTCAGTCAACTCGTCGAAGCCGGAGGACACGCCCCATCGTGCTCATCCGACGACGGTAAGTACAAGACCCGCGCCGGTGTCGATCGGTCAGGATCTCCTCAGGTGCTCGGCCAACGTCTCGCTGATCCGGCGCAACTGGTCGACCTGGGCCGGGCTCAACGGGTCGAACAGGTGTCGGCGTACCCCCTCGACGTGGCCGGGGGCGGCGGCGGCGAGGGTGGCGAAACCGTCGTCGGTGAGCACCGCGATCTGCCCGCGCCGGTCGGTGGGGCAGTCCTCGCGGCGCACCCAGCCGGCCGCCTCGAGGCGGGCCACGGCGTGCGAGAGCCGGCTGCGGGACGACCCCGCCGCGTCGGCCAGGTCGCTCATCCGAAGTTGCCGGCCCGGGGCCTCGGAGAGCCGGACCAGGATCTCGTAGTAGGCGTGCGGCATGCCGGCATCGCGTTGCAGCTCGCGGTCGAGCGTGTCCATCAGCGCCCGGGAGGCGGCGAGGAACGCCCGCCAGGTGCGCTGCTCATCGGGGTCCAACCAGCGGGTCATGACGACCATCATACCTGCAGTGGTTGAACGCTCAACTAAATCGCGCTAGTCTGGGGCCATGGGCATCCACCGACTCAACCACGCGGTCCTCTACGTCAGTGACCTCGCCCGCAGCGTCGCCTTCTACCGCGACGTGCTGGGCTTCCGCCCGGTGGCGATGACCCCGGACGGCTTCCGGGGCGCCACCTTCCTCCAAGCCCCGGACTCCACCAACGACCACGACCTCGGCCTGTTCGAGATCGGCGCGGCGGCCGGCCGCTCCACCGCCGGCCGGGCCACCGTCGGGCTCTACCACCTGGCGTGGGAGGTCGACACCCTCGACGAGCTGGCCGCCACCGCCGAGCGGCTCGCCGCCGCCGGGGCGCTGGTCGGCACGTCCGACCACGGCACCACCAAGAGCCTCTACGGCCAGGACCCGGACGGCCTGGAGTTCGAGGTGGTCTGGCTGATCCCGGCCGACCTGCTCGACGACACCGCCCTGGCCGCCCGCAAGCAGATCGGTCGGCTCGACCTGGACGCCGAGCGGCAGCGCTACGGCGGGCAGACCCGCGGTGGCGTGGGGATCTCCGTGCCGGCCTGAGCCGGCCATAGGGTAGAACGGACCGATGCCGACCAACCGGACCACCGACTTCCTTCGTGAGCTGCTGGTCCGTCAGGTGACGACCTGGTTGCCCGCCGCCCTGCACCGCTCCCGGCGGGCAACCATCGCGCTGGCCTGGGCCGGTGCCGACGGCGGCGCGGCCGAGGCGGTGCTGCGGGTGGTCGCCGGCCACGCCGCCCAGGTGCGGGGTCGGCAGGTGACGGTGTTGGTGCTGGCCGACGACGCTGCCGACCTGCCGGCCCGGCTCGGGCCGATCGAGGCGGAGTTGCCTGCCGAGGTGACCGTGCACCTGCTGCCCGGCGGTCCGGACCGGCTGCCGGTCGCGGTGAAGGCGGCCGGCGCGGCCGGGTCGCCGCTGTTCTGTTTCCTGGACCTGCCCGGCCAGGTGTCCCCGCAGTTGCTCGGCGCCGCCGCCAACGGCCGCACCGGCGAGGTGCTGCTGCACGCCGGCGACGTCGCCCGTGCGGCCCTCGTCGCCGCCGGATTCCCGCTGGTCGCCGAGGTGGCGCCGGTGCTCCCGACCGACGCTGCGGCCGGCGCGCAAGCTCCGGCCGGCACGACGGATGACGCTGCGGCCGGCGTGGTCGCGTTCGGCAGCCGTTCGGACCGCAGTCTGGAGGCGGTGCGTGACGCGCTCTGGACGGTCGGCGCGGACCTCGGTGTGCGCTACCGCGACCCCGCCGACCCGACGGTTCCGCCGGTGGACGTGGCCGGGGATCCGGCCCTGGAACCGCTGGCCGGAAAACTGCTGGCCGAGCTGCGCCGGGGCGGGCCACGGCCGGTCACCGAGCTGCGCCGGCACACCCTCACCGCAACTGTCTACCGTGCCGCGGACGCCAACCGCGCGCTGGCCAACCTGGTCGAGGCGGGCGACGTACGCCGCGAGCGCGACACGGGCCGCCTGGCCGGCGACGAGATCATCACGCCCACGCGCTGAGGCCCCCGCGATCTTGCACTTTCTGTCCCGGCATACCGGAGATACCGCCCAAAACAAAGACCGAAACTGCAAGATCGGCGGGGCGGGGCGGGGCGCGGGCGGGGAGGGGCGGGGAGGGGTGCGCGGGCGGGTGCGGGTGGGGTGGACGCCGAGCGGGGTGCCGGTGAATCACCGGCACCCCGCTCGACTCCCGGGACGCTACGACCGGGACTTGTCCTGCTTCCAGGACAGCGGACCCGGCAGGTCGACGCGGTGCGCCCGGGCCTTCGAGTTCCAGGACCAGCGCCCGATCTTGATGCTCCACGAGGAGAAGCCGTTCTCGGTGAAGTTCAGGATGATCGGACCGTACTTCTTGCGCTTGCGAAACATGAGGCCCATCGGAGGTCTCCCCTCGTCACCGTTCCCTGCCGTGTCGAGATCGAACATGCCCGAACGGACGAAATCCGAAACCCCCTCGCCGTCCCCGGTGGACGGTGCTGCGGCACGAGGCGGCAATCTCTATTCATCAGATAGGTGTTGCGCGGCGGTAAACGCTGCTAGAGACGCTTCGTAACATCGCTGGCGATGAAAGTCTCACCTTCTGGAAGACCGTTGACCGGTCGCTGCGACCGGCGGCAGCATGAGGTCATGTCGCAGCGGGATGAGCTCCTCCTCATCGCTTGCGTGCACGTCGACCGGCTCTGGGACGGCTGGGATGACGACGCGCTGGTCTTCGACACCTCCGGCGGGATCTTCGCCGACACCGACCGGGTGCACGAGGTGGCCCACGCCGAGCTGCGCCGCCAGGTCACCGCCGCCGGCCGGGACCCCGACCTGGTGAAGGTGCTGCCCGGCATCGCGCCCGTAATCGGTGGCACCGAGGCCGAGGCACGGACGCTCGCCGCGGAGTTGGAGGAGCTGATCGTCCCCGAGTACGCCCTCGCGCAGCTCTCCGGGATGCTCGGCATCGACCTCACCGGCCTGCCCCGGCCGGCCAGCTCGTACGCCGCGCCGACCCTGGTGCCGGCGTGACCACCGTGGAGCGTCCGACAACGGACGCGACCGAGCTGCGACCGGTGGACCGGGACCTGTTCCGCGCGCTGCTGCGCCGGCAGGCCACCAGCGTCACGGTGGTCACCGCCGTGGCCCGGACCACCGACCCGGCCTGCCTGGGTGGGATCGGCGCACCCGTGCGGGCCGGGTTCACCGCCACCTCGTTCACCTCGGTCTCGTTGGATCCGCCGCTCGTCTCGTTCTGCCTCGGCACGGCGTCGTCGAGCTGGCCGGTGCTGGCCCGCGCCGAGCACGTCGCGGTCCATCTGCTGGCCGCGCGGCAGCGGGAAGCCGCGACGGTCTTCGCCACCAGCGGCATCGACCGGTTCGCCGCCTACCCGGACTGGACACCCGGTCCGTTCGGGGTGCCGCTGCTGAGCGGGGTGCTGGCCCGGCTGCTCTGCCGGGTGGTGCACCGCGTCCCGGCCGGCGACCACACGCTGGTGATCGCCGAACCGCTCGCCCTGAGCGACGGCGGCGACGGTGCCCCGCTGGTGCACCACCGGGGTGGGTACACCACGGCAGCGCCAGCATGACCGCACCGACCACGTCCGACCTGCTCGCGCTGGACCGGGCCGCCCAGGACCTGCTGTTCCGGGCGGCCCGAACGGCCGAGGTGTTCACCGACGAACCGGTCACCGACGCGCAGATAGCGGCGATCCACGAGCTGATCCGGTACGGGCCGACCGCGTACAACGGCCAGCCGCTGCGGATGCTGCTGCTGCGCTCGCCGGAGTCCCGGGCCCGGCTGCTGCCGTACCTGTCCAGCGCCAACCGGGCCAAGACGGCCAGCGCGCCGCTGACCGCGATCCTCACCGCCGACATCGACTTTCACGAGCGGCTGCCCGAGCTGTATCCGCACCGTCCACAGGCCCGGGAGTGGCTGACGGACCGGGCCGCGCGCGTCGAGCAGGCCCGGTTCAGCGCGACCCTGCAGATCGGCTACCTGATCGTCGGTGTCCGCGCCGCCGGTCTCGCCGCCGGCCCGATGGCCGGTTTCGACGTCGCGGGCGTCCAGCGGGAGTTCCTCCCCGACGGTCGGCACGAGGTGCTGCTCCTGCTGAACCTCGGGCACCCGGCCCCGTACACCGGGCCGGCACGTCTGCCCCGGCTGGACACCGGGGACGTGATCCGCACCCTCGACTGCTGACCGGGAAGACGGGACCGTCCCCGGTGCCGGAGGAACGCCGGCACCGGGGACGGAAGGTCGCGGGTCAGGCCCCCTTGACCCAGTCCACCGTGAAGCGGGCGAAGAAGATCCCGCCGGTGTCGCCCACCTCGTACAGGTTGCCGACCGTCCCGTCGTTCAGCACGGCCATCGTCGAGTAGCCCGCGCCGCCCGGCTTGACCAGCGCACGGGCCGGCCAGCTGGCGCCGTCGTCGGTGGAGAGCCGGACCGTGAGGTCGTTGCGCGCGGCCGGGGCGGCGTTGTTGCTGAACAGGGCGGTGCGGGTGCGCACCGGAGCGCCGTTCGTGCCCACCTCGGACGGGCGCAGGTAGGAGATCTCGTCGGCGTTGCACAGCGGGTCGGTCAGCACGGCGCTGGCCGTGGCCGGGCCGAACGTCACGCCACCGTCGGTGGACGTGGAGTAGAACCGGCTGCGGGTGCTGTTGTGCCGCATGTTCTGCACGATCGCGCCGGTGCCGCGCTCGATCGCCTTGCTCTCGTTGATGTTCCCGCCCGCCGGTCCGCCGCGCCGCCACGTCACGCCGTGGTCGTCGCTGTAGATGTTGCCGGTCTGGGTGAGGCCCGCCGCGTCCCGGTAGACGAACGGCTGGATGAGGCGTCCGGTGCTGCTCTGGATGCCGTGCCCGGAGGAGAAGAACGCCTGCTGCCAGGTCGCCACCTTGATGGTCGGGTTCAGCTCCACCGGGGCGCTCCAGGTGGCGCCGTTGTCCCGGCTGGTGATGTATTGCAGGTGCAGGCTGTTCGGGTCGTCGGCGGTGTTGAGACCCGAGGAGCCGGACCAGAAGCTGATGCCCGGCTTGGGGGAGCGGGTGTAGAAGCAGTAGACGACACCTGTGGTGCGGTCCACCAGCAGGCTCGGGTCGCCCGATCCCTCACTGATGGTGGCCGGCGCGTGGATGACGCGCGGCTGGTCGAAGGTACGTCCACCGTCGGTGCTGCGGGTCATGGCGATCTGGATGTTGTTGGTGCCGCCACCCAGGTCGTACGAGCCGTTGACCCGGGCGTCCGCGACGGCGATGACGGTGCCGTTGTTGGTGACGGCCATGCCCGGGATCCGAACCGAGGCCACCGTTCCGTCGTACCGGCCGTTGGCGCCGTTGAGGTTGCGGATGACGCTCTGGGTGGTCAGCACCGCCGTGCTGTTCATCTGCGGGGTGCCGGCGGCCAGGCCGCACCCGGCGGTGCCGCGCACCGTGGTGTCGAACCCGGAAGCGGTGACCCGCAGGGTGTACGCGGTGCCGGCGCCGACGGTCCAGTAGTGCAGGTAGTTGCCGCCGGCCGCGATGCTGCGCGTCCACGGGGATCCGGTGCGCCCGGGCCACGTGACGGTGAAGTCGCGGGCGGTGGTGGTGCGGTTCTCCAGGGCGAGCTGGAGCCGGCCGGCCGTGCAGTCGTAACTGGCGAGCGCGGACATGCCGGTGCCGCAGTGGAAGATGCCGGCGGAGGTGTCGTCCAGCCCGGTCGGGGTGGTCGTCCGCAGGGTGTACGGGGTGCCCGCGGGGAGGGTCCAGTACAGCTCGTTGCTGCTGCTGCCGGCTGCGACAGTCCGGGTCCAGGGCGAGTTGGTGCGGCCCGGCCAGGTGACGGTGAAGGTCTGCGCGGTGGTGCTGCCGTTGGTGAGCCGCAGGTTGAGCCGGCCGGTCGTGCAGTCGGCGCTGGCGGTGGCGCTCACGCCGGCGGGGGCGGCGTGAGCTGGCGTGGCGGGCAGGATCGCGGCCACACCGAGGACGGCGGCCACGACAGCTGTCACTCGGCGCGACAGTGCTCGGACAGGAGACACAAGATTCCTTCCGGGGGACGGGGGTGCGAACGGGGGAAGTAGGGCGTAAGACGTCGGATATCTGATGTCGGGACGCTAACCGGACGTCGGCCGGTCGTCAATAGATCGACGCGGGACGGTGCGCGGGGGCGTGGGCGTCCAGGGTGGACGGCCGCTCTGATCGAAGATGCCGGATAGGGCGTACATATTTACATCATGTTGCGTCGTCTGGCAGGCTCGACCGCATCGACCACCTTCGTCATCCCGGCGATCGGGCCCGTCCACGGCCCGCGACCGCCGCCGGCGACGCCTGTCCGAAGGAGACCCCATGGAACGGCGCCAACTCCTCACCCTCGGCGTGCTCAGTCCGTTCGCGGCGATGCTGACCTCGGGCGGCCCGGCCAACGCCGCGGCGGCGGCGCAGACCTTCGGGTTCTCCGCCGACGGCAGCAACTTCCTGCTCGACGGCCAGCCGTTCCAGATCCGCAGCGGCGAGATGCACCCGGCCCGCATCCCGGTGCAGTACTGGCGGCACCGGATCCAGATGGCCAAGGCGATGGGCATGAACACGATCGCCATCTACGTGATGTGGAACCACATCGAGGAACGACCTGGCGTCTTCGACTTCACCACCGATCGGCGGGACATCGCCGGCTTCATCCGCCTGTGCCAGGCCGAGGGCATGTACGTGCTGCTGCGTCCCGGCCCGTACGTCTGCGGCGAGTGGGACCTGGGTGGTCTACCGCCGTACCTGCTGCGCAACCCGAGCATCAGGCTGCGCGTCCGCACCGCCGCCGACCCCAACTACATGGCCGCCGTCACGCGCTACATCACCGCGCTCGCCGCGGTGGTCAAGCCGCTCATGGTGGCCAACGGCGGGCCGATCCTGATGGTCCAGATCGAGAACGAGTACGGCTCGTACGGCAACGACGCCGTCTACCTGGAGGAGTTGCGACAGCTGTGGCTGCGGGCCGGGATCACCGGACCGTTCTACACCGAGGACGGCCTCGGCCAGGTGCAGGGCAACCGGACTGTCGTCACCGGTGGCGCGATCGCGCTCAGCGGTGGTGACGCCGCCGCCATCGCCGCCGCGCGGCAGTCCTTCCCGACCGTCCCGGCCATGTCCGGCGAGCTCTATCCGGGCTGGTTGACCCACTGGGGCGACGGTGGCTTCGCCGGCTCGAACACCGACATCTCCAGCCAGCTGCGGGGCCTGATGGCCGGCCGGCTGTCGTTCAACATCTACATGATCCACGGTGGAACGAACTTCGGGTACTCCGCGGGTGCGAACGCCGCCGACAATGGCTCCGGCTACCAGGCGGACATCACCACCTACGACTACGGTGCGCCGATCACCGAGCAGGGCGCCCCCTCACGGTTGTATCCGACCTACCGCGAGATCATCGGCACGGCCCTCGGGGTGACGCTGCCGGCCGTGCCGGCGCCGATCCCCACCATCGTGCGTACCGGCGGGCAGGCGGTGCTGCCCACGCCGTACGCCTCGCTGTGGGACAACCTGCCGGCGGCGCTGCCGACCCAGACGAACCCACAACCGATGGAGATGTACGGCCAGAACTCCGGCTTCATGCTCTACCGCCGGGTCCTGCCCGGCTACACCCGGGCGACGCTGGACATCAGGTCGGTACGCGACTACGCGACGGTGTTCCTCGACGGCGTCTACCAGGGCGGAATGTCCCGGAGCAACCTCCCGGCGGCCTACACGACGCCGCTCGGCGTGACGGTGCAGGACGCGCCGCTGGCGTTGAAGACCTCGGCGAGCGGCAGCCCCACGCTCGACATCCTGGTCGAGGGCATGGGCCGCAACAACTACGGTCAGGCGCTCGTCGACCGCAAGGGCATCACCGAACGCGTGTCCCTCATCGACGCGGGCACCCTGACCGGCACGTTGACCAACTGGCAGACCCACCTGCTGCCGGTCGACGAGGCGTTCGTGGCCGGCCTCCGTCCGGTGCTCACCAACAGCTCGCGGCCCGGCATCTTCTTCAAGGCCACCGTGAACCTCACCCAGACCGGCGACACGTACCTCGACATGTCCCGCTGGACCAAGGGCGTGGTCTGGGTCAACGGCCGCAACCTGGGTCGCTACTGGAAGGTGGGGCCCCAGCAGCGGCTCTACTGCCCGGCGCCGTGGCTGCGGGTCGGCGCGAACGAGATCGTCGTCTTCGACCTGCACCAGGTGCAGGCCCAGCCGATCTCCTTCGAAGCCAGCCTGAGCGGCCAGTCGGGCGCCGTCCGCCACACGGTGGTCAACCGGGCCAGCGGCAAGGCCCTCGACGTGCCGGACCTGTCCCGGGTCACCGGCGTGCAGCTGATCCAGTGGACCCCCAACGGCGGCGCCAACCAGGCGTGGCTGATGGCCGGCGCGGTGGGTGCCGTCACCACGATGACCAGCGTCAGCTCGGGTCTGCTCGCGGATGTCGAGGCGAGCTCCACGGCCGACGGGGCGCGGGTCATCCAGTGGACCGCTACCGGCGGCGGCAACCAGCAGTGGCGGGTCGTGACGGCGTCCGGCGAGTTCGTGAAGCTCGTCAACGTGCAGACCGGCAAGGTCCTGGCCGTGGCCGGCGGCGCGACCACCAACGGAGCCACGATCGTGCAGCAGACCGACACCGGCAGCGCCTCCCAGCACTGGCGGCTCACGCCGTCCTGACGCCGCCCGGGCGGCCAGACCCCGGCGGCGACCACCGGTCGGCCCGGGGTGGTGGGGGTCGGTGTGCGACCTGTTGCGGTGCGGCGGCCGCGCAGGTCGCCCACCGGCCCCGCGTCGTTCCCGGGAACTGCCCACGCAGTCGTTCCCGTGAACTGCCCACGCAGTCGTTCCCGTGAACTGCCCACGCAGTCGTTCCCGTGAACTGCCCACGCAGTCGTTCCCGTGAACTGCCCACGCACCGGAGATGCGAAGATGGCCGCATGGGCAGGCGGAGCGACCGGAGTGGGACGTGAACCAGCGCGAGCGGTGGCACCGGCTCCTGGAGATGGTCGCGGTCGAGGGCCAGCTCGACATCGAGTCCACCGCCCGTGAGCTGGGCGTGAGCACGGCGACCATCCGTCGTGACTTCGACGAGCTGGCCACCCAGCAGTTGGTGACGCGCACCCGGGGCGGCGTGGTCGTCACCAACGTCTCCTACGACCTGCCGCTGCGCTACAAGGCGGTACGGCAGGCATCGGAGAAGCAGCGGATCGCCGCTGCCGCCCTCGCGTTGATCCCGCCGGGCAGCACGGTCGGGCTCAACGGCGGCACCACGACGACCGAGGTCGCCCGGGCGCTCGCGCTGCGCACCGACCCCGACGGGCAGTTGTCGGCGGCCACGGTGGTGACCAACGCGCTGAACATCGCCCACGAACTCATCGTGCGTCCGCACATCCGGGTGGTGCTCACCGGCGGGACGGCCCGAACCCAGTCGTACGAGCTGGTCGGCCGGATCGCGGAGACGATGCTCGCGTCCGTGGCGCTGGACGTCGTCGTGCTCGGGGTGGACGCGATCGACCACCAGCACGGCGCGAGCGCCCACAACGACGGCGAGGCGGCGGTCAACCACGTCATGGTGACCAGCGCGGCGCGGACGATAGTCGTCGCGGACGCCTCGAAGCTGGGCCGCCGCAGCTTCAACCGGATCTGCCCGTTGGGCGACATCGACACCCTGATCACCGACCGGTCGGCCGACCCGCGGCAGGTGAGCCTCGTCGAGCAGGCCGGGGTCACGGTCCTCCAGGTCTGACGGTCGGCTGCCTGGATCGTCGGCCGGCGCACTCGTGTGAGCACGGGCACCTGGCAAAGATGTAACTCGATGCAAAATCGCGGGCTACTTATTGCATCTTGAGTCAAGCGGGTGCAGCATTCCATTTCATCGGTCTCTGTGAATGTCGTCCTCACCACACCGGGAGAAAACGATGATCTGGTCATCGCTGCCCGCGCCCACCCGCCGTACGTCCGCCCGGGCCGCCGTCGTGGTCCTCATCCTGCTCGCCGCGATGCTGCACGCCGTACCCGCCCGGGCGAGCACACCGGGCAGCGCGACCGGCCTCACCCGGGCCGGGAACACGTACACCATCACCACCAGCACTGCCGCCCGCATCCGGCTCACCCTGGCCCGCGCGGACATCTTCCGCGTCTGGGTCGCGCCCAACGGCACCTTCACCGAACCGGCGGCGAACGAGATCACCGTACGGACCGACTTCGGTACGGTCGCCAGCACGGCGACCGACGAGGGCAGCGCCTTTCGCATCGCCACCGCGGCGGTGGTCATCCGGATCACCAAGAGCCCCCTGACGATGCAGGTCCAGCGCCCGGACGGGAGGCTGATCTGGCGGGAGTCGCAACCCCTCGACTGGGGCTCGGGCCGCACCACGCAACGGCTGGCCCGCGCCGCGGACGAGCAGTTCTACGGCACCGGCCTGCGCCTCGGGGAGTGGGCGTTGCGCGACAAGACGGTGCCGATCGCCGTGGACAACCAGTGGCGGGAGAACACCAACGCCAGTCCGGCGCCCTTCTACCTGTCCACCAACGGCTACGGCGTCCTGCGCAACACGTGGGCGTCCGGCTCGTACGGCTTCACCGCGCCGGTGACCACCACCCACAACGAGGAACGGTTCGACGCGTACTACTTCGTGGGTGACTCGCTCAAGGGCGTGCTCGGCGCGTACACCGACGTGACCGGCAAGCCGTTCCTGAGCCCGATGTGGGGCCTCGAACTCGGCAACGCCGACTGCTTCAACGCGTCCAACCCCGCGTACCAGGGCGACCACAACCGGGCCGGGCACCAGCGGACCCCCGACGTGCTGTCGTACGCGCGGGAGGCCCGCGCCAAGGACATGCCGTCGGGCTGGTTCCTGCCCAACGACGGGTACGGCTGCGGCTACACCGACCTGCCCGCGACAGTCGCCGGCGCCAAGGCGCTCGGTTTCCAGACCGGCCTGTGGACCTCCACCGGCCTGTCGTCCATCGACTACGAGGTGGGCACCGCCGGCACCCGTGGCGTGAAGACCGACGTCGCCTGGGTCGGTGGCGGCTACCAGAACGCCTTCCGTGGCGTCCAGCAGGCGGTGGACGGCATCGAGCGCAACTCCGACGCGCGCCGCTACGTGTGGACCGTCGACGGTTGGGCCGGCACCCAGCGCAACGCAGTCGTCTGGACCGGTGACACGTACGGGCGGTGGGACGACATGCGGTGGACCGTGCCGGCCGTGGCCGGCGCCGGGCTGTCCGGCCTCAACTACGCCACCGGCGACGTCGACGGGATCTTCGGGGGCAGCCCGAACACCTACGTGCGGGACCTGCAGTGGAAGTCGTTCACGCCGGCGTTCATGACGATGTCCGGCTGGGGCGCGACCAACCCGGCGGCCGGCTACCAGGACAAGCAGCCGTGGCGGTACGCCGAGCCGTACCTGTCGATCAACCGCCGGTACCTCCAGCTCAAGATGCGGCTGATGCCGTACCACTACACGATGAGCCGCGTGGCCAGCGTGACAGGCGTGCCGTCGACCCGGGCCCTGGTGCTGGAGTACCCCAACGACCCGGTAGCCCGGGGCAACGCCACGTCCGGGGAGTTCATGGCGGGCGACGCGTTCCTGGTGGCGCCGGTGGTCTCCGACACCGAGCTGCGCGACGGCATCTACCTGCCGGCCGGCACCTGGACCGACTACTGGACCGGGCGGGTGTACCAGGGCCCGCTCACCCTGAACGGGTACGCCGCGCCGCTCGACCGGCTGCCCCTGTTCGTCAAGGGCGGCTCGATCGTGCCGATGTGGCCGCAGATGAATTACACAGGCGAGAAGCCGGTCTCCACGCTCACCTACGACCTGTATCCGCGCGGCTCGTCGAGCTTCACCCTCTACGAGGACGACGGCGTCACCCGCGCCTACCAGGGCGGGGCGTACGCCACCCAGCAGGTCGGCATGACGGCACCGACGTCCGGCACCGGGACGGTCACCGTGGACGTGGGCGCCTCCGTCGGCACGTACGCGGGCAAGCCGTCGTCACGCTCCTACGAGTTCACCGCGCACCTCGCGGCAGCTCCCCGCGCGGTAACGGTCGCCGGGCAGACCCTGCCGTCGCTCGCCACTCGCGCCGCCTACGACTCGGCGAGCAGTGGTTGGTTCTACGCGGACGGCGTGTTGCGGATCAAGGCCGGGTCGCGGAGCGCCGCGTTCCAGACCCGGATCGACGGCGCGGTGCTGCCCGTCGCCGGCACGAGCACGACGCCGCCGCCGATCCCGCGCGACAACTGGCGACTCGTGTACGCCGACAGCGAGGAGACCAGCGCGGAGAACGGCGCGGCCACCAACGCCTTCGACGGGAGCACGGCCACCTTCTGGCACACCGCCTGGTCGTCCACCCCCGCGCCCCTGCCGCACGAGATCCAGCTCGACCTGGGTGCCACGTACCAGGTCGACGGGCTGCGGTACCTGCCCCGCCAGGACGGGGGAGTGAACGGCCGGATCGGCGGTTACGAGGTGTACGTCTCCGACAGCCCGAGCACCTGGGGCACGCCGGTGGCGTCGGGAACCTTCGCCGACACGTCGACGCAGAAGGTGGTGCCGTTCACCGCCGCCCGCAGCGGCCGGTACGTGCGCCTGCGGGCACTGAGCGAGGCCGGTGGCCGGGGGCCGTGGACCACGGTGGCCGACCTGACGGTCACCGGCAGAGCTGTGGCGTCGGCGTCGGGGGGCTGACCCCGTACACCTGTGCAAGCGACGCCGCGGGCTGCTGGAGCAGCCCGCGGCGTCCTGCTACGGCGGTCCTAGGAGAGGGACCACTGCTGGCGGGTCGCGCCGGTGGCGGTGCGCTGGACGACGTCCGCGCCGTTGTCGGTGATCGTCCCGTCGAGGTCGAGCACCCGGCCGCTGTTGCGGTTCGTGATGGTGACGTGGGTGCCGACGCGCGTGATCCGCCACTGCTGGTTGGCCGCACCCGAGTACGTCCACTGGATCACGTCCGCGCCGTCCGCCGTCGAGCTGCCGGCCACGTCGAGGGCGCGTCCGCTGCGGCGGTTGACGATGCGGTGGTACCCGTTGCCGAGGGGAACTATCGACCACTTCTGGTGCAGACCACCGTTGTCGGCCCACTGGACGGCATCGCCGCCGTCAGCCGGTGCGGCGACCGCGACCTCCATGACCTTCCCGCTGGCCCGGTTCGTGAGCGTGTAGCTCGCGTTCGGGTCGAACGAGCCGTTCAGGGCGTCGAGTTCCTTGAGGCTGAACCGGACGGTCATGATGTACGGGTAGCTCGTGTCCGCCGGGTCGAAGTATCCGTACGACGTCAGCACGAACGTCCCGTCGGGGAGCACCACGTTGCCGGCGTAGCCGGTGTCGCCGCTCTTGACCGAGGGCGTGAAGTCCTCCAGCAACCGCACCCGGTACTGGCCCTCGCGGGAGTTGACCAGGTCGTCGTACGTGCCGACCCAGGCCACCCAGTCGCCGGCCACCCACGCGCCGGTGTTGCTCACGCTGTTGCGGATGATGTCGCGGAAGGTGATGACGAGTCGACCGGTGGCCGGGTCGTACGTGGCGGCGTGCCGCTCGCCCATCAGCGCACCCTGCATCTCGCGCGGCTCGGTCCAGGTGTTGCCCTCGTCGTTGGAGAAGGCAACCATGGCGTTCGTGCGCTTGTGCTGCGCGCGGGCGAGCAGCGCGAGCTGGCGACCGTCCGGCGACCGGATGATCTCGATCTCGCACAGGCCGGCGTACTTCTCGATGGTGTTGTGTGCGGCGAGCAGCCGGGTCGGCGTGCTCCAGACGGCGTTGCCGGCGGCGTCGAAGGTCAGGTACGTCTTCCAGTTGTTGAATCCGCCGTCGTGGAAGACGCCCATGTACCGGAAGTCCCACGACCCGTCGGCCTTCTTCAGCCGCACCAGCGTGGCGTGCGCGACGAACCCGGCGAAGCCCGCGTCGGCGAAGTGGTGGGTGAACTCCGACCAGGACCGACCGCTGTCGTCGGAGTACGCGGTCTTGAACCCACCCGGGCTCGCCGGGAGGCCGCTGACCAGCAGCAGCCGGGTCGTCCCGTTCGGCTTCACTACCTTGTAGAGGGTCGGCGTCTCCTTGCTGGTCGCCCAGCTCGCCGGCGTGGGGAGCCGGCCGGTCCAGGTGCGGCCACCGTCGTCGCTGCGCTTCAGGATGATCTGGCCAGTGCCGTGGCCCATGGGGTAGACGGCGAACATCGTGCGGCCGTCGTCGAGCAGGACGGTGTCGGGGTGCCCGAGGTACTGGCCGGCCTGACGGTCGGTGAGCATCTGGCGGCGCGTGTCGTCCTTCAGGTCCAGGAACGGGATCGTGTAGTCGATGCGCGCGCTGAGGTCAGGCTCAGCAGGAGGGCGAGCGCGGCGGTGGCGGCGGTACCGGTCCGGGCCAGCGCGCCCCGTGGCGCCCTCGATCGGCAGTTCATCGGGTGATGGTCCATTGCTGTTCGGTACCTCCGCGGTAGGTCGACTGGACGACGGCCGCGCCGTCGGTGGTCGCGGCGTTGGCGACGGTGAGCGCCTTGCCGGAACCTCTGTTGATGATCTTGAAGTACGTGCCGACCGGGATGACGCTCCACAGTTGGTTCGCGCCGCCGTGGTAGGTCCACTGCACGACGCTCGCCCCGTCGGCGGTGGACGAGCCCGAGACGTCCAGCACCTTGCCGCTGCTGCGGTTGACGATGCGGTGGTAGCCGCCGCCGGCCTCGACGAGCGTCCAGCGTTGGTGCGCCCCGCCGTTGCCCGACCACTGGACGGCACCGCCGCCGTCCCCGCTGCCCGCCGGCACCTCGAGCACCTTGGCGCTGTTGCGGTTGACCACGCGGTACTCGGTCGACGGGTCGAAGGCGGCGGCCGGGGTCGCCGCCGTGGACACCTCGACCTTGTCCGCCGTGACCGCCGTACCGGATGAGTTCGCGTTCTTGCTGTTCAGCACCCGCACCTTCAGGACGTGCGAGCCCTGCGCGAGCGGTCCGCTGGTGAAGACCATCGACTGGTCCACCCGGGTGGGGGAGTACAGGTCGACGACAGTCTCCGGACCGCCGTCGATCGAGACGCCCGCCCGGCCGTGGTTCGGCGCCCGGGCCACGAAGAGCTTGATCTTGTTGCCGGTGAACCGCACCTGGTAGGCGCTGTCGAGCGTGCTGCTGTAGTGGTCGTCGCGCTGGAACTGCTGGGTGCCGCCGGCCCCGTAGGACCACGTGCCCGAGTAGCTGAACTGGTTGTCGCCGGTCCCCACGGTGTTGTCGTTGACCTGGACCACGCTCGGCACGCCCGGGGCGTCCCCGATCGCGTCCACGCGGGCGAAGAACGCCTCCACGGTGCTCGACCGTGGCCCGCCCCACAGGCGCTCGGCCAGGACCTCGGCCGGCCGCTTGGCGTACTGGTCGAACCACTCGTCGCTCTGGTACTCCACAGCGTCCGACCAGCGGGCCATCTGGTAGCCGTTGACCTTGGCGTTGGTGTCCGGCGTCCAGCTCTCGTAGACGTTCTTCGTGTTGACGTAGAGGTTCAGGCCGGGCGTCACGTACAGGGTGCCCTCCGGCACGCCGACCACGGTGTAGCCCAGGTTGTAGAAGTAGCTGAGCGACCCGGTGTACGGGGTGAGGACGATGCTGGTCGCCGGCTTGATGCTGGTCTGCTGGCCGTTCGTCTCCCACCAGTTCCACAGCTGGGCCGTCTTGCCGTACGAGCGCACCTTGTCGTTCATCAGGTTCATGAACTCGGTGAAGACGTCACCGGGGTACGCGAAGCCCCGCGCCTGCGCGTAGCTGACCAGCTCGGGGCATGCGTTCTTGGCGCTGTCGGTCTGGTACTCGTCGCCGCCGATGTGGAAGTACGGACCGTCGAACAGCGGCACGAACTCCGACAGCAGGTTCATCACGAACGTGCGGGCGTTCTCCTTGGTCAGGTTCAGCGTCCAGCCGCCGTTCGACCCGCCCGGCCAGGGCGCGTAGTCCATCGACGCGCAGCTGAACCGCATCGTCGGGTCGTACCTCGTCATCGCGGTCGCGTGACCCGGCAGGTCGATCTCGGGAACGATGGTGATGTGGTAGCGCTTGGCGACGTCCTGCAACCGGCGCAGGTCGGCCTTGCTGTAGGACTGGGCCGACGCCAGACCCGGGTACCTGTCGCTGCGCAGCCGGAAGCCGTTCCACTCGGTGAGGTGCAGGCGCAACGTGTTCAGGCGTAGCCACGCCATCCGGCGGAGCAGGTTCTCCAGGTAGTCCATCTCGTAGAAGTGCCGGCCGACGTCGAGCATCACCCCCCGGTCCCGGTACTGCGGATAGTCCCGGATCGCTCCCGCCGGCACTGTCGTCCTCGTCGCGCTCTGCTTGATCATTTGCAGCAGGGTCTGGGTGCCGTAGTACACGCCGGCCGCCGCGTTCGCGCGGACCACGACTGTCGGGCCGGCGGTCAGCAGGTAGCCCTGGTCGCCGATGCCGGCGTCGGTGCTCGCCAGGGTGAGCAGGATGTCGCCGGTCCCGGGCGTCGCCGACGAGACGACAGGTACGTCCACGCCGCTCACCGCGCCGAGGTCGACGCGCAGCGACGTCGCGGCCGACGACAACTGGGCGCCGGACACGGGGTCCACCAGGATCCGGGACGACGGGGTCAGCGTGTACGTGCCGGTGCCGCCGGTCCACTCCCGGACGCTCGGCGCGACCTGGGGTGCCGGGTTGGCTGCCGCCTGCGCCGGCGTCGGGACTCCGAGCCCCACGCCGGCCAGCACTGAGGCGAGTACGAGAGAAGGAAGCCGCTTGCGGGATGAGATCACTGTCGCGTACCCCGATCGGTCAGAGCGGTAGGAGGTCCTTGACGTTGCCCTGCAACAGGGGCGCGGTGCCGCTGTTGGACTGCGTGCCGACCAGGTGCACCGGCGCGGTGCCGGCGCAGGTGACGGCGAGGTTGGAGAGCGTGCACCCGGACAGCAGCCAGCGGGTGCCGAGCAGGTTCGTGGCACGGACGTCGCTGTACCAGAGGGTGTTGCCGGTGAAGGTCGGTGGCAGGACACCGTCGACGACCACACCGGTGCCCGGGTCGCGGACTGTCGCGCCGATCGGAAACGACAGGGCGGTGCTCCAGCGCACGGGGACGCCGCCGTTGCAGTGGTTGAAGGTGTTGCCGGTCAGGCTGCCGTGCCCCCAGTTGTCACCGGCGAGCGCACCGTACGGGCTGGTCTGGGCGAACGAGTAGTAGGCGCCGTAGCAGCCGACGGTGATGTTGCCGTTGATCGTCCAGTTCCCCGACGAGTTCCAGATGGCGAGTCGGCACGAGGTGAAGCTGTTCGCGGTCAACTGCGAGTACTCACTGCGGTCGGCCAGCGAGACGCCGAAGTAGCAGCGGTGAAAGGCGTTGCCGCTGACCTTGAGCCGGTAGCCGAAGTAGTCGTCGGCGGTCGAGCCGGTGATCGCCAGGCCGGCGCCGCGCCAGTTCGTGAAGTCGCAGTCCAGGATGCGTACGCCGGTGCTGCGGCTGATCCGGACGGCGACGTGCGCGAACTGTGGCGCGGTGCCGACCGGGCTGGCCTGGCGGCCGAGGAAGTGGACGCCGCTGATGGTGACACCGCTGCGGCCCATGATGGACAGTGCGCCGGTCTGGTCGTTGGCAACGGTCACCGTCGCGCCGTTGCCGACGATGAGACAGCGGTCGGGCAGGGCGACCGGCGCGGTGAGGGTGTACGTGGCGCCGGGTGCGAGCTGCACCTGAGGCGTACGGGCGAGGACGGCGTTCCAGTCGTCGGAGACGCCGAGCACCGGGAGGGACGTCGAGGCGATCGCGGCATCGGCGCGGCCGGGCGGAACGACTGCGGCGAGGGCACCGGCGGCGCCCGCCAGTGCGACCGCGCGGCGGGGGAGTCGTGTGGTCATGGGTGGTCCTTCGGACAGCGGGGGGATTGTCCTACGTCTGATGTCGGACGAACTTACGAGGGATATCGACGCCCGTCAAGGGAGGGGTTCCCGGCTCTCGGCCGCCGTTACCGGCGGCGCTCCGGCCGCCGGTCTCGCGGGGCCGTGCAAGTTGGTGCAACTTTTAACTGGGGTTCGAGCGTGGCACGCGGACCTGCCAGCACGCTGTGGCTTCCTGGATGTTGGTGCCAACGGAGGCCGTGAGCGCGTGTGAGCGCTCGGGACCGACCTTGACGCCGCCGATGCCAGATCCTAGTGTCTGCAACATCGTGAGTGATTCTGGCGCTTGGGCGTCATGACAGATCATGCGCGCTCGTGTTGCCGGCATCGTCGGAAGAGGCGGACATGAAACGAGACCTGGACGGCGGTCCGCCGGAGTCCGGGATGCCCGGCGAGCTGATCATCTCGGTGGCGCTCAATCCGGCCCTGGACGTCACCTACACCGTGCCCGACCTGGTGCCGGACGCCTCCCACCGGGTGACGGACGTGGTCTCCCGCGCCGGCGGCAAGGGCCTGAACGTGGCCCGGGTGCTGCGGCAGTTGGGCGCCGAGACGATGGTCCTCGGCCTGGCCGGCGGCGCCGCCGGCGAGCAGATCGAGGCCGAGTTGGCGACCGCCGGCGTACCGGCTCAGTTCACCCGCCTCGACGCGGAGACCCGCCGCACGGTCACCGTCCTCGGGCGGGATACGGCGACAGTCCTCAACGAACCAGGTCCGTACGTCACCGCCGCCCAGTGGGTGGCGTTCCGGGACGTGTTCGCCCAGCGGGTCCGGGCGGCCCGGGTGGTGGTGCTGTCCGGCAGCCGGCCACCCGGCGTCCCCGAGACCGCGTACCGCGATCTCGTCACCATCGCGCGGGCCGGCGGTGCCGAGACCATCGTGGACACCGAGGGTGCCGCGCTCCGCCACGCGCTCACCGCCACCCCGACGCTGGTGAAACCCAACGCCCACGAGGCTGCGGATCTGCTCGGCCGCCCGGTGCGCACCCGCGACGACGCCGTCGAGGTGGCGCACCGGCTCGTCCGGCTCGGCGCCGACGCCGGCGTCGTGTCCCGTGGCGCGGACGGGTTCGTGGCGGTCAACGGCGGGACCGCCTACGACGCCCGCGCGCCCGAACGGGTGGCCGGCAACCCGACCGGCGCCGGCGACGCCCTCGCGGCAGTGCTCGCGCACGGGCTCCTCACCCGCGCGCCCTGGCGGGACGTCCTCGCCCGAGGCGCGGCCGTCTCGGCGGCCGCCGTCGCCTGCCCGTGGGCAGGCGAGTACGACGACGCCGTGGCTTCCCGGCTGCTGCCCGGAACCACTGTCGACGAACTGCACGAGCACCACACCGACAGAGAGCAGGAACCGTGTCGCACGTCGCCTCCGAGATAACCTCCCAGCCCGAGACGTGGCGTCGCGCCGTGGATCTGGTCGCCCGACCGGCCGTGGCGCGGGCCCTGCCCCAACCGGGCGAACGGGTCGCCGTCGTGGGCTGCGGCACGTCGTACTTCATGGCGCAGAGTTTCGCGGCGCTGCGGGAGTCGGCCGGCCAGGGTGAGACCGACGCCTTCGCCGCGTCGGAGTTCCCCACCGGGCGACGGTACGACCGCGTGGTCGCCATCACCCGTTCCGGCACCACCACCGAGGTGATCCGGCTCCTTGAGCAGGTGCCGCCCGGCAGCCGCTCGACAGTGCTCACCACCGACGCCGACCGGCCGGTGACCCGGCTCGTGAGCGACTGCGTCGTCCTCGACTTCGCCGACGAGCAGTCGGTGGTGCAGACCCGCTTCGCCACTACCGCGCTCGCCCTCTGGCGTGCCGGTCTCGGCGAGGACCTCACCCAGGCCATCGACCAGGCGCGCACCCAGCTGGCCACACCACTCGACCCGGCAGTGGTCGGTAGGGACCAGTTCACCTTCCTCGGCACCGGCTGGACGGTGGGCGTGGCGCACGAGGCGGCCCTCAAGCTGCGGGAAGCGGCGCAGATGTGGGCCGAGTCGTACCCGGCGATGGAGTTCCGGCACGGTCCGATCAGCGTGGTGGACCACCGGTCGGTGGTCTGGATCTTCGGGCCGGTGGTGCCGGGCCTCCTCGACGACCTGGCCGCCACCGGGGCGATCGTGGTGCACGAGGACATCGACGCCATGGCGCACCTCACGACCGCGCAGCGCCTCGCCGTGGAACTCGCCGTGCGTCGCGGCCTGCACCCGGACCAGCCCCGGCTGCTCACCCGGTCCGTCGTCCTGACCGCGCCGGTCGCCTGAGGACCGTCGATGACCCTCGTTCCCACCGCCGACCTGGTAGCGGCGGCCCGGGCCGCCGGTACCGGCGTGCTCGCGTTCAACGTGATCACGATCGAGTACGCCCAGGCGATCGCCGCCGCGGCGGAGCGTGCCGGTCGTCCCGCGATCCTGCAGATCAGTCAGAACGCCGCGCGCTACCACTCCGGCGTGTCCGCCATCGCGGCGGCGACGGCCGAGGTCGCCTGGCGTTCCAGCGCCACCCTGTCGCTGCACCTGGACCACGTCGAGGACACCACCCTGCTGGAGCAGGCGGCCGACGCCGGATTCAGCTCCGTGATGGTCGACGCGTCCACGCTGCCGTACGCCGCGAACGTGGCCGCCACCCGCAAGGCGACCGAGTGGGCGCACGACCACCGGCTGTGGGTGGAGGCGGAACTCGGCTACGTCGGCGGTAAACCGGACGCCCCGGCGAGCGCCCACACCGCCGGGGTCCGCACCGACCCGGCCGAGGCCGCCCGCTACGTCGCCGAGACCGGCGTCGACGCCCTCGCGGTCGCGGTGGGCAGCTCCCACGCGATGGTCGACCGGACCGCCTCGCTGGATCTCGACCTGGTGGCCGCGATCCGCGACGCCGTACCGGTGCCCCTGGTCCTGCACGGCTCCTCCGGGGTGCCGCTGGAGCAGATCCGCGCCGCGGTCACCCGTGGCATGGTGAAGATCAACGTCGGTACGGCCCTCAACGTGGCGTTCACCGACGCGGTCCGCGCCGCCGTGCCGCACTCCCGCGACCCGCGCCGATACCTCGCGGCCGGCCGGGACGCGGTGACCGACAACGTCGAGCGGCTGCTCACGCTCCTTCCCAGGGCCCGCTTCTAGGCGGGGAAGGCGGGTGCCGGCTCGGACAGGTTGAGCCGCAGGGCGGCCGCGACGGCGCCGAGGGCACCGCCCTCGTCGCCGAACTGGGCCGGCACGACGTCCGGGTGGCGGGTGTGTCGGGGCATCGCCAGTTCGGCGATCGCCGCGCGGACCGGCCCGAGCACCACCTCGCCGGCGTGGGCCAGGGTGCCGCCGATGGCCACCGTGCCCGGATCCACCTGCACCACCATGCCCGCCAGCACGCGACCGAGCAGCGTCGCGGCGTGCCGCACCACGTCCTCGACTGTCGGCTCGCCGGCGCGGGCCCGCGCCACCAGGTCGGCCGGGTCGCTGACGGTCACGCCCCGGGCGGCGCAGCGCTCGATGAGCACCGACGGACGGATCAGCAGTTCCAGGCACCCGCGGCCACCGCACGGGCACGGGTCCCCGTCGGGATCCACGCTGACGTGGCCGATCTCGCCAGCCGCGCCGTTCGCCCCGCGGGCGAGCCGGCCATCGACGATGAGGCCGCCACCGACGCCGTCACTCCACCGGACGTAGATGGCGTCCCGCACGTCGCGTGCCGCTCCCCAGGTGCCCTCGGCGAGCGCGGCCAGCCGCGAGTTGTTGTCGGTGACGACGGCGACGCCGTACCGGTCCTGGATCCGCGCGCGGACCTGCTTGGCGGCCGCCGACGGGCTGGCGCCGCCCGCCGGACGAGCCGGGCCGGCCACCAGGCCGGGCAGGCCGAGGCCGATCGCCTCCAGCGCCCGCAGGTCGATGTCGTGCTCCTGCACGAGGTCGTCGATCAGCTTGATCGCGGCGTTGGCCCGCCGGGCCGGCCCCGCCGCCAGCGCGACGGGGCGGCTGCCCCGGGCCAGGATGTCGTGCCCCAGTGTGGCGACGATGACGGTGATCGTCGCCCGGCCGAGGTCGATGCCGACGATGCGGCCGGCGGACGGGTTGAGGCTGACTGTCGTGGACGGCCGTCCCCGGCCCCGGTGGCCGGACAGCGCGGGTTCCCGCTCGACGACCACACCGCGGGCGATGAGGTCGGCGATGATGTCGAAGAGGGTGGTGCGCGATAGCCCGGTCAGCCGGATGAGGTCGGCCCGACTGAGCGGGCCGGCGCTGCGGAGCTGGGCCAGCAGGGCCTCCGTGTGCGCCAGCCGCACGCGTTGCATGGCATCCGGGCGTTCGATCACGGCACCATCATGACCGACGCCTGCCTCCGGGTGTCGTCGCGGCAACGTACGGCGCGGTGGCCGGCGCCGCCACGTGGTGAGGTGGCGGCGCCGGCCGGCGGTCAGCTGGCGCGGACGGTGACGCTCAGGGCCGCCTGGACCGGGGCCAGCCAGGCCGACCGCACGGACAACGTCCCGGTGTACGTCCCCGCCGCGCCGAACGTGCGCCGGGACACCACGGCGAACGCGCTGTTGATCTGCATCGCCGGGATGCTCGGCTCGCGCGTCGCGGTGGGCGTCAACGCCTCCACCCGGCCGTCGCTCCAGGTGATCGTGGCGGCCAGGTCGGTGCTGCGGAGCCCGGGGGCGGTGATCGTCCAGGTGGCGCCGGCCGGTGCGCCGACGACGACGGCGGTGGGCCGGCCGATCGCCTGGTGGCGCCACGGCACGTCGGCGGTGGGGAAGAAGTTGACGCCCTCGACGGTCAACCGTCCCCCGGCCACGGACAGGCGGGTGGTGAAGTCGGCGTAGTCGCGCTGCGCCTGCGGCGTCCACCCCACCTCAGCGGTGGCGATGAGGCGCGGGAAGCTGTAGTACTGCGCCTGGCCGACGCGGCGGATGAACTCGCCCCACAGGGCCGATTCGACCCCGAGCACGCTGGTCTCGGCGATGTTCGGGATGAAGGTGCCCGGGTCCCAGTTGTAGTGGCGGTCCAGCCCGCACGGTCCACCGCACGCCCAGGTGCCGCCGAGCGGCTGGCGGGAATCCTGCTTCTGCGGCACGTACGTGTGGGCGGCGGGGGAGAGGACGACCCGGGCGCCGCGGCCGTTCACCGCGTTGGCCACCGCCGTGCGGTCGCCGTTCCAGTACTGCACCACCGCGTTGCCCTGCGGCAGCGCCGTGCCGGCGTACTCGTTCCAGCCGACCACTGTCTTGCCGAGCGACGCGACAGTCGCGGTGAAGGCGTCGACCATCGTGGTGTAGTTCGCGTGGCTGGTCACGTGCGCCTCGTCGCCGCCGATGTGCAGGTAGGGCCCCGGCGTCATGGCGGCGATCTGGGTCAGGACCTGCGTGGCGAACTCGTACGTCGTCGCGCTGGCGGAGTCGAGCGTCGAGTAGCCGACGTTGCCGGTGCCGTTGGCCGGCGCGGTCTGCTGGCCGGACGCCGGCTTGGGCTGGGCGCCGGCGGTGTTCATCTGGGGGATGGCGTGCAGCGCCGCGTTGGTGTGCCCCGGCATGTCGATCTCCGGGATGACCGTCATGCCGTTCAGTCCGGCGTAGCGCACGATCTCGGCGTAGTCGGCCCGGGTGTAGAAGCCGGTGACACCCAGCTCGGTGCCCATCAGTTGACCGCTGTCGTTGTAGGTCATGGCGGTGCGTCCGCTGACCGAGGTGAGCCGGCCGTAGTCGATGCCCGCCGGGTTGCTCGCCGGGTTGTCGATGGCGATCCGCCAGCCCTGGTCGTCGGTCAGGTGCAGGTGCAGACGATTGATCTTGTATTGCGCGGCGCTGTCGATGTACGCCTTGATCTCGTTCACCGGGTAGAAGCTGCGGGCGACGTCGAGCATCATCGCGCGGTGGGCGAAGCGCGGGTAGTCGGTGATGGTCACCGCCGGCACCGTCCACGCGGTGCTCACGACGGTGTCGGACTCCACCCACTGGGGCAGGAGTTGCCGCAGCGTCTGCACCCCGTTGAGCGCGCCGTTCGCCGTGTCGGCGCTGATCCGGACCGTGCCGCTGGTGACGACCAACCGGTACCCCTCGGCGGCGTGGCCGGCCGGACCCTTGCCGGCCCCCACCTCCACGACGATGGGCGCGGGCGCGGTGCTCTGGGTGACCACCGGCAGGGCGTACCCGGTGGCGGGGCGGAGCAGCCCGGCGAGGTAGGTGGCAGGTGCTGTCGCCGGCGATCCGACCGCGACGATCGGTGTGCTCGGGTTCAGGGTGTACGGCGTGCCGCCGTTCTCCGCGAGCGACACCGGCTTGGGCAGCAGGCCCAGCGAGGGTGCCGGTGCCGGCTCGGTGCCGTCCCAGATCTCGAACTCGGAGATCGAGTAGCCGTAACCGGCCCATCGCTGGTGGCCCTGCATCCGTACGTAGGACACCGGCTGGGACGAGTTGACCGCGATGACGTCGGTGCGGGGGCAGGTGTCGCGCTGGAGGCGGGTCACTGTGGTCCACGCGACGCCGTCGGTCGACGTCTGCAGGGAGAAGTCGCGGGCGCACGCGTTGGGCCAGGTCAGCGTCACGTGGTCGACCCGGGCGGCGCTGGCCAGCCGTACCTGGACCCAGCTGTCGTCCTGGTACTTCGACGACCACCTGGTGCTGCGGTCGCCGTCCTTGACGTGTGCGGCGACGAAGTCGGCGCGGTCGAGTTCGACGCTCGACGCGGTGGCGGTGCCGGTGCGGGCCAGGTTCACCGGCGCGGCCATGGCCGGCGTGCCGGCCGGAAGCGGCGCGAGCAGCGACGCGGTGACCACCACGGCGAGCTTCGCCGCGCTCAGGCGGCGTCGGGATCCAGGGGTGTGGCGGGAGCGCGGAATCGACATGGGACTCCTTCGTCCGTCGCCCGGCTCGCCGGGAGACTGGTGGCTCGGGTAGCCGCAGTCTGGTCAAGCCGTTCAATTTAGTCAATGGGCCGGACAATAAACGGGTATGCCGGCCGGGCGTTGTCACATGGCGCGGCCAGCCCTAGGCTGCGGGCCAGAGGTCTGACATCTTATGAAACGCCGCGGCGCTCCCAGCTCGGGCTTTTTAGTCCGAAGGGTTGACATGATTCGTCGAGTCACCAAAGATTCGCTTACCTTCAGCGCCGCCGACCGGAAAGGGGCCCCATGTCCGAGCTGGGCTACGGAGCACCACCGTGGCGATAGACGTTCAACCGTCCCCACCCCGAGGGTCGGAGACCACCGCGGCGTCGCCGCAGCGCCGCGCCGTACCGCTGCTGGTGTGGAACGTGATCGCCGTCGTGCTGGGCATCGGCATCTGGACCGTGCTGGCACAGATCGGGGTCTCGGGCCTCCCGGGACCGCAGGAGGTCGCCGTCCGCGCCGGTGAGCTGGCGATGGACGGCACCCTCCTCGACGACAGCCTCGCCAGCCTGCGTCGGGTGCTCATCGGTTTCGCGCTCGGCAGTGCCCTTGCGATCCCGGTCGGCTTCCTCATGGGCTGGTACGGGACGGCACGCGGGCTGATCGAGCCCTACGTGCAGTTCTTCCGCACGATCCCGCCCCTGGCCGTCATCCCGCTGGCCATCCTGCTCATGGGCATCGGGGAGACCCCGAAGATCTTCGTCATCTTCCTCGCCGCGTTCCTGTCCTGCGTCGTGTCGACGTTCCAGGGCGTGGTGAACGTCGACAAAACCATGATCAACGCTGCCCGGGTGCTCGGCGCCAACGACGCGGTGGTGTTCCGCCGGGTGGTGGTCCCCGCGTCCACCCCGTTCATCCTGGTCGGCATGCGCGTCGGCCTCGGCGCGGCCTGGGCGACACTCGTCGCCGCCGAGTTGATCGCCGCGCAGGAGGGCCTCGGCTACCGGATGCAGCAGGCGCAGATCTACTACGACCTGCCGAGCATCTTCGTCGGCCTGATCACCATCGGTGTGCTCGGCCTGGTCATGGATCGGCTCCTGCTCGCCGCCGAGAAGCGCCTCACCGGATGGCAGGAACGCCGATGACCGAGAAGATCTCCTTCCGCTCCACCAGCCGCACGTTCGAGGTGGGCGGCAAGCCGTTCCACGCGTTGCGCGACGTCGACCTGGACATCGCCGACCGGGAGTTCGTCACAGTGGTCGGGCCGTCCGGCTGCGGCAAGTCGACGCTGATGAACATCGCCGCCGGCCTCGTCGAACCCACCGGCGGCGAGGTGCTCGTCGACGCACGACAGGTGCGGGGGCCCGGCCCGGAACGCGGCGTCATCTTCCAGCAGTACGCGCTGTTCCCCTGGCTCACCGTGCGCGAGAACGTCGAGTTCGGTCTCCGGATCGCCAAGGTGGGGCGGGCCGAACGGCGCCGACGGGCGCAGCACTTCATCGACCTCGTGGGCCTGACCGACTTCGCCGACGCGCTGCCCCGCATGCTGTCCGGTGGGATGCGGCAGCGGTGCGCCATCGCCCGCGCGTACGCCGTCGACCCGGGCGTCCTGCTCATGGACGAGCCCTTCGGCGCCCTCGACGCCCTCACCCGGGTGCAGATGCAGGATCAGCTGCTGGCCACCTGGGGCTCCGAGCGACGGACCGTCCTGTTCATCACCCACGACGTCGACGAGGCCGTCTACCTCGCCAACCGGGTCGTCGTCATGGCGGCCCGGCCGGGCCGGGTGCACGAGGTCATCGACGTCGACCTGCCCTACCCGCGGACCGAAGCGGTCCGCCTCTCCCCGGAATTCTCCCGGATCCGCAATCGGGTCTGGCGCGCTGTCTACCACCAGACCCCTCAGGAAGGTGCATCCCGATGAGCACTCTCTCCCGTCGCGCCCTGCTCGCCGGCATCGCCGGCCTCGGCGCCACCGCGGCCCTCGCCGCCTGCGGCGACGACGACAAGTCCGGTTCGGGCGGCTCGGCCACCGAACCGGTGAAGCTGGGCTACATCGCCGACTTCACCGGCGCGAGCCTGATGGCGATCGCCGAGGACAAGAAGCTCTGGGCGCAGCACGGCCTGAAGCCGGACCTCAAGGTCTTCACCAACGGGCCGCTCCAGGTGCAGGCCCTCGGAGCGGGCGACCTCGACTTCGGCTACCTCGGTCCGGGCGCGCTGTGGCTGCCGGCGTCCGGCAAGGCCCGGGTCATCGCCATCAACTCGCTCGGCTTCGCCGACCGGGTCATCGCCCAGCCGGGCATCACCTCCATGGCCGCGCTCAAGGGCAAGAAGGTGGGCGTACCCGAGGGCACCTCCGGCGACATGATGGTGCGGCTGGCCCTGCGACGCGCCGGACTCTCCATCGACGACGTCAGGAAGGTCACGATGGATCCCAGCACCGTCGTCACCGCGTTCGGGTCCGGCCAGATCGACGCCGCCGGCATCTGGTACCCGCTCATCGGCACGATCAAGAAGCGGGTCCCGAACCTCGCCGAGCTGGCCAAGAACGACGACTTCTACCCGGACATCAGCTTCCCGTCCGCCTATGTCGGGCGCAACGACGTGGTGACCGGCAAGCCGGAGCTGGTCAGGAAGGTGCTCGCGGTGCTGCGCGCCGCCAACGACGAGCGGGCGGCCAACGTGGACCGCGCCGTCGAGGTCACCGCGAAGTTCCTCAAGTCGGCGCCGGTCGAGCAACTCCGCGCCGAGGCCAACAACGCCCGGTTCCTGCCGTCGGCCGAACTCGCCGCCAAGTCCACCGACGGTACCGTCGCGGGCTGGCTCACCGGCCTCAACGGCCTGTTCAAGGACCTCGGCAAGCTGCCGGACGTCGTGGACCCGAGCACCTACTACGACGCCGCCGCGTACGCGTCCTGAGTCCGGTGAGAAGGGATCAACCCGTGCGGCCCAACATCGTCTTCATCATGGCCGACGACCACGCCGCGCACGCGGTGGGCGCCTACGGAAGCAAGATCAACGAGACGCCGCACATCGACCGCATCGCGACCGGTGGCGCCCTGCTGGAGAACTGCTTCTGCACCAACTCCCTGTGCGCGCCCAGCCGGGCCACCATCCTCACCGGCACCTACAACCACGTCAACGGCGTGCAGACGTTGTCGACCGAGTTCGACAACCGGCAGCTCGTCTTCCCGGAGCTGTTGCGCCGGGCCGGCTACCAGACCGCGCTGGTCGGCAAGTGGCACCTCGGGCACGGCCCGGAGCACGACCCCCGCGGTTTCGACTACTGGGAGGTCGTGCCCGGTCAGGGCCGCTACCGCGACCCCGTGTTCATCGGCATGGACGGCACCGAACAGGTCCGCACCGGCTACTGCACGAACATCATCACCGACCTGGCCGTCGACTGGCTCGATCAGCGCGACCAGCAGCGGCCCTTCTGCCTGCTGGTGCACCACAAGGCGCCGCACCGCAACTGGGAGCCCGACGACAAACACCGCGACATGTACGTCGACGACGTGGCCGTACCGGGCTCGTTCGACGACGACCACTCCGGGCACGCCGCTGCCGCCCGGGCCGCCCGGATGCGGGTGGACCGGGACCTGACCGCCAACGACATCAAGGAGATGCTGCCGCCGCACCTCGACCCGGACGAGGCGGCGCTCTGGACCTACCAGCGGTACATCAAGGACTACCTGCGCTGCGTCGCCAGCGTCGACGACAACGTGGGCCGCCTGCTCGACTACCTCGACGAGCACGGGCTGACCGACGACACGATCGTCGTCTACACGTCCGACCAGGGCTTCTTCCTCGGCGACCACGGCTGGTACGACAAGCGGTTCATGTACGAGGAATCGCTGCGCATGCCGTTCCTCATCCGCTACCCGGCGGAGATCCCGGCCGGCTCCACCACCGGCGCGCTCGCCATGAACGTCGACTTCGCCCAGACGTTCCTCGACTACGCCGGCGTCCCGGCCGACAGCCGCATGCAGGGGCGCTCACTGCGCCCGCTGCTGCGCGGCGAGGACGTGGACGACTGGCGGCAGTCGGTGTACTACCGCTACTGGGAGCACGACGACGACGAGCACCACGTGTGGGCGCACTACGGCGTCCGCACCCACGACCACAAGCTCGTCTACTACTACGCCGACGGGCTGGGTCTGCCCGGCACCTCCGACACGGCGCAGGAGCCGGAGTGGGAGCTGTTCGACCTGCGGGCCGATCCGTGGGAGATGCGCAGCGTCTACGACGACCCGGCGTACGCGCCGATCCGGGCGGCCCTCACCGCCGAGCTCGCCCGCGTCCAGCAGGAGTGTGGTGACACGCCCTGGCAGCCGCCGGCAGCGGCCACCGGGTGACTGACGAGTCGGCGGGACGAGCCGACCGCCGCTGGCCACGCCGGGTCTACGGGGTGGGCACCGAGCCGGACCCGAGGTTCACCCTCGCCAACGAGCGCACGTTCCTCGCGTGGCTGCGGACCGCGCTGGGTCTCATGGTGGCCGCCGCGGCGGTCAAGGCCTTCGGTACGGACGGCTCGCAGTGGGCGGCGGTCGTGCTCGCGGTGCTCGCCGTCGGGGTGGCCGCCGAGGCGTTCCCCCGCTGGAGCCGCAACGAACGGGCGTTGCGGCTCCAGATGCCGCTGCCGTCCACACCTGTCGTGGCCGTGTCGGCGGTGGGGGTGGTCGTGGCCGGCGTGACGATCGCCGTCGTGGTGCTGATCTGATGTCGTGGTGCTGAGGTGACGGATCCACCGCTTCTCACCGATCGGGGGGCGCAGGCCGAACGCACCCTGCTGGCATGGCTGCGCACGGCGCTGGCGACGGCCGCCGTGCTGGTGGCCGTCGGCCGGGAGCTGCTGCCGACTCGTCCGTTCGCCGCGGGGATCGTGCTGGCCTGCGCGCCGCTGGCCGTCGCGGTGGTCACGGTGGCGCGACGCCGGTACCGCACCGTGCGGCTGCCCACCGGGCTCGGGCGTCCCGACGGCGCGGCACCGCTGGCTGCTGCCGGAGCGTTGGTGGCGGTCGGCGGCATGGCGATCCTCGCCCACGTCCTCGCCCGCTGAGGGCGACAGGTGCTGCCGTCCCGGGGCGTCGACAGGGGGCGCCCCGGGACGGCGAATTCGGTCAGGCCGTCGATCCGTACAGGTTGATCTCGGCGGCCGAGGCGTACCCGGCCCCGTTCGCGGCGCGGGTGGTACGCAGGCGCACGTACCGGGTCGTGGTGGGGGCGAAGACCGCTGTCTTCAGGGTGCTGCCGGCGCCGAAGGTGCCGGCGGTGACCTGCGTCCAGGTGGTGCCGTCGACGCTGGTCAGGATCTGGTAGTCGGCGATGGTGCCGTTGGTGCCTCCGTCCTGACGGGGCAGGTAGTCGAGCCTGTCGACGCGGAAACTGCGGCCGAGGTCGATGGTGAGCTGGTGCGGCATGGGGGCGACCCCGCCGACGTAGCGGGTGTGCCAGATGGTGCCCGGGTTGCCGTCGATGGCGTTGGCGGCGACGCCGTTCTCGCCGACGGTCTCGATGCTGTCCGCAGTCGCGGTCCACCGGCTGCGGGGCAGCTGCGGGCTGTCCCCGCCACCGATCGGCTCGTCGGTCGGTGCGGCCTGGAAGACGGCCACCTCGAACGGTGCGAGGGTGATGTTCACCGGTGCGGCCGGACCCGACACGAAGCCGGTACGCCGCCCGTCGCGCTCGGTGAACCGGTACCGCTGGTGGGTCCCGCTGGGCAGCTCGAAGACCGTCTGCGGGTTGACGGTGAAACTCTGCGCGGACGCCGCCGGGTTACGCAGCATGAGCATCCCCTTCGACGCGCCGGCCGAGGAGTTCCAGGCGGCGGTGCCGTAGACCGCTCCGGCGGCCGGGTCACCGCCGACCCAGTGCACGTCGCTGAGCAACCCCTGGTTGGCCCGCGCCCACCGGGCGTTGGCCGCCACGGTGTCCCAGAACCAGGCCACGCCCGGCCGGCTCGCGTCGACGAGTGTGTTGCGGACGTACAGCTCCTGAAGGCTCAGCCCGAGCGCGAAGTAGGCACGGATGTCCTGCGACACCTCGGCCTGGACACTGGGCTTGGTCAGGTCGTAGTCGGCGGTGAACTGCGGGGTGCGGTCGGAGAAGATGATCCCGTGGTTCATCAGGCTCGGGATCGGGAACAGCGGGTTCTGCGTGGCGTTGTTGCGGAACGTCTCCGAGTCGCGGTAGTTGACGTAGCGCTGCTGCGCGCTGCCCGCGCCGACCAGGCTGGCGTCGTGCCCGTCGCGCCAGATCGAGTCGGTGAACCACAACCAGTACGGTGAGCCCCAGGTGCCGACCGTGGCGTTGACGAACACGTCCTTCTGGTGCGCGCGCAGGTCGCCGGTCAGCCCGAGCAGGGCCTCGTAGTCGGCGATGTAGTTGGCGTTCGGGCCGGACTGGTAGAGCCCGCCGCCGATGCCGTCGAGCTTGAAGCCGCGTACCCCCTGGTTGTCCATCATGTCGAAGGCGACCGACCGGAACCGGTCGTGGTAGCGGGCGCCGCCGAGTTTGAACTGGCCGCCGCTGTGCGTCTCCAACCGCTGGTCGGCGGGTTTGCTCGCGTTGATGGCCTGGCGGGTGGCGGCGCTGGTGCCGTACCCGCCGAACGGTGACATCCACACCGACATCGAGGCCCCGTACTGCGCGGCGGCGGCCTTCTGCGGTGCGAAGCCGGTGGGGAACTGGGTCGGGTCGAACGACCAGACGTTCAGGTTCGTCTCGTCGACCTGGGGCGTACGCAGATAGTCCCAGCCGTCGTCGACCCAGAAGCTGTCGATGGTGGCCCCCCGGTTACGCAACTGGGTGCCGAACAGGTTGATGGCCCGGGTCAGCTCGGCGCTGTTGATGACCTCGCCGGGTGGCTTGAGGTCCAGCCAGCTCTGGTAGTGCAGGAACGTCCGCCGGTCGTGGGCCCGTTCGCGTTGCAGGTAGTACTGGAACGAGCGGCGCAGCTGCCCGGCGGGTGCGACCCCGGTGGAGGCGGTGTAGACCCACGAGGCGCCGGTGGTGAGGTCACCGGCGCGGGGCACCGAGATGTCGACGGCGGACCCGTTCACTGTCGCCTTCGCCATCGGGTTCTCGATGCCGACGAACACCGTCTCGCTGCCGGCCGCGCCGTGCACCACCGGGCTGCCGTCGTCGCTGCCGAGGACCCGCGCGTTGGTGAGGCCGAGTTCCACCAGGCGCAGGGAGGTCACGTCGAACGTGCCGGCCACCGAACGCACGGTGAAGCTGTGCTGTACGGAGTTGGCCCCGCCGCGCAGCCGCACCTGCCACTGCACGTCGAGTGTCCGGGTGCCGGCGCCGTACCGGAAGGTGGTGGTGACCGCCTTGCCGGCGAAGCGTTCCGCGAGCCGTGCCGACCCGGCGTTCGCCGCCAGGTCGCTGACCACCGGGCCGGCGGTGACGCTCGTGTTCGCCGTCGTGATGGTGCTGCCGTCGGCCAGGGTGAGGGTGAAGAGCCCGCGCAGGCTCATCGGCACTGTCGCGTTCGCTGCCCGGTTGTCGAACCGGGTGAGCGACACAGTGCTGCCCTGCACGCTCCAGGTGGACGAGAGCGCCGCGTTGGCCAGGGTGAAGCTGCCGCCGGAGAGCGACGCCGTCGCCGCGCCCGGTTGGATGCCGGGGAAGACCAGGCCGGCGGCGTCGGTGTAGGTCGGGTCCGCCGGGACCGCCGCGCCGGCCGGGGCCGGATGGCCCCCGACCGTCGCGACGGCTCCGGCGATCAGACCCAGGACGATGGTGTGCACGACGAACCGCCGTGGCCGTGTTGTCGATGAGGATGGCAGGGGCATGGCGTGCTGCATCGTGCCTCCATCGGTGGTCAGACGGTGGGGGTGCTCCAGCGCTGGTTGGCGCCGTTGGTGCAGGGCCAGAGGATGAGGCGGGTGCCGTTGGCGGTCGCGCCGCCGTTGGCGTCGAGGCACTTGCCGCCGGTGCGGTAGCTGCCCGAGGTGGCGTCGTAGGTCCAGCGCTGGGTCGTGGCGCTGGTGCAGGCGTTGATCACGATCGTGGTGCCGTCGGCGACGCTTCCGTTCGCCGGTTCCAGGCACTTGCCGAGGGCGGTGAGGGTGCCGTCGTTGCGGTGGGTCCAGGTCTGGTTGGGTCCGCTGTTGCAGTCCCAGAGGTTCACCGCGGTGCCGTTCGTGGTGTTGCTGCCGGGGATGTCGACGCAGCGGCTGCTGGCGGCGCCGGTGATGGTGCCCTTCTTCGGCCCGTAGACCTCGAACTCCCAGAGGGAGTAGCCGAAGGTGGTGGCCCGTGCGGTGCCCTGCATGCGCACGTACCGGGCGGTGGTGTTGAGCGCGTGCTCGTCGAGGCCGCCGTCCCCGGCGGTGACGGTCACCGCGGTGGTCCAGGTGGTGCCGTCGGTCGACGTTTGAATCTGGTACGCCCTCGCGTAGGCGGCCTCCCAGCGCAGTGCGACGCGGGAGAGTTCCTGGCTGCTGCCGAGGTCGACCTGGATCCAGCTCGGGTCGGTGTAGGCCGACGACCAGCGGGTGCTGAGGTCACCGTCCACCGCCGCCGAGGCCGGGAAGCTGGGAGTCTCGGTCGACGACGCGGTCACCGGGCGGTTGAGCGACAGGCTGCCGGTCGTCGCCGCCGGGCCGCCGGGAGCCCGACCGATGCGGTCCATGATGACGCTGAAGGCGGTGTACGTGGCGGCCGGCTTCGGCGACCCCCAGGTCTGCTGGGCCACCACCCGCAGGATCGTCCGGATGCCCGCGGTGACCTGCTCCTCGGTCTCGGCGTTCGGGTTGTCGCACCAGACGTGCACGACAGTGCCGAGATTGCGCGAGGGGGTGTTGATGGTGTTGTTGCCCTGGAACAGATCCGGGTTCCAGGTCTCGTAGCCCCACGTCACGTTTGGTTTGCCGACGCCGAGGACGTAGTAGGTGGGGTTCCACGCCTGGTTGGAGATCGTGTGCCCGCGGTCCAGCAGGGCCTGCGGCGAGATGCCGTAGTTGTACCAGACCTCGACGTGGATGTTCGACGCCGGACGGATGGTGCCGTCGGTGCCGATTCCGTCGTTCCACATCCGGGTCGTCTTGCCACCGGCACGGACGATGTCGTTGGCCCAGTTGATGAAGCCGTAGTAGGCGTCCTTGGCGGTGGCGTTCGGCCCGTACGTCGCGCGGGCGTACGTCAACAGCTGCGGGTAGGCGGCGTAGTTGCCGATGTACTCGTCCGCGCCGATGTGCCAGTACCGGCCGGGGAACAGCGGCAGGAACTCGGTGATGAGGTCGCGGGCCAGGGTGTACGCGCCCGGCTTGGACAGGTCGAGGTAGTAGGGGTTGCGGTTGCCCGCCGTGTCGGCGAGTTGCAGGTCCGGGTGGTCTTCCAGGATGGCGTTCATGTGGCCCGGCATGTCGATCTCGGGCACGACCTCGATGTGATACTGGGTGGCCAGGGCGATGAGGTCGCGGATCTGCTGCTTGGTGTAGTACTGCTCCGACATCGCCTCCGGGTGGGTGGTGCTCTCCAGCCGGAACCCCTGCGAGTCGGACAGGTGCAGGTGCAACCGGTTCATCTTCAGGTAGGCGAGCTCCTTGACGTGCCGGCGGAGCCAGTCGACGGTGAAGTACTTGCGGCCCACGTCGACCATCAGACCGCGTTCGGACTTGGTCGGGGAGTCGGTTGTCGTCCCCGCCGGGACCGTTGTCGACTGCTTGAGCAGTTGCAGCACCGTGCGGGTGCCGTAGAAGGCGCCAGCGTCGGTCGAGCCCTGGATGGCGATGCTCGACCCGACAGTCATCGTGTAGCCCTCGGCGGGCTGGCTGCCGCCCAGGGTCAGCCGGATGTCGCCGGTGGCGGCGGCTCCGGTGGCGACCGGCACGGTGCGTCCGGTCAGGTCCCGCAGGTCTGCGGCGAACGTGGCCGCGTCGTCGTTGAGTTGGGCGGTGTAGGCGGGGTCCACCACGATCCGGGTCGCGGCGCCGAAGGTGTAGCTGCCGGTGCCCGCCGTCCACTGCTTCAGCGCCGGGATCACCTGTAGGTCACCCGGTACGGCCGAGGCCGGCGTCGCCGGCACGGTCAGCAGTGCGGTGGCGAGGACCCCCACTGCTCCGGTGACGCTGATACGTCGAAGACGCATGAACCGTTCCTCTCGGGATAGGGCGGGGAAATCAGCAGGACGCCGGGTTGGCGGTGCTGTCGGTCGCGTACGCGGTGAGCGTCGCGACCTGCGGTACGCCGCGCGCGGCGGTGACCCGCAGCCGCAGCCGGTCGCTGGTCACGGCGGTGGACAGCGGCACGATCCGCTTGTAGCCGACCGTCCCGGCGGCGGCGACCTGCTGCCAGCCGCCGTTGATCCAGGCGTCCACGGCGAACGCCTCGATGCGCTGGCCGCTGCCGACCGATTCCTGCACCAGGAGCCGGTCGAACGTGCGGGCCCGGCAGGCGGTCAGCTCGACCGCGCCGGTGGTGGCACCCCCCGAAGGCGACCAGTACGTGTTCAGTGCCGTGTCGGTGAGGGCGGCGGGGGTGCCGGTCGCGCCCGCCCTGGCGAACAGCTCCCGGCCGTACCGGGCGCGCTGGGCGGTGCCGAACCCGTCGAGGGCTGTGACGTCCGGCGCGTCAATCACACCGGCCCGGTTCGGCGGGACGTTGAGCAGCAGGTTGGCGTTGCGGCCCACCGCGTTCTCGTAGAGCTGCATCAGCGCGGCCGGCTGCTTCACCGAGCCGTTCTGCCCGGAGTGCCAGAACCAGCCGGGCCGGATCGACACGTCCGCCTCGGCCGGATACCACGACAGGTACGTGACCGTCCCCAGGTTCCGGCCGATCAGCGCACTGGAACCCAGGTCGCTCGACGAGGCGCCGGCGAGCAGGTCGTCGTCGCGGTTCAGCGCGCCGGGATCGGTGCCCCGGAACGGCAGCGCGCTCCACTCGTCGGCCCGGAACGCCCCGGACTCCGAGCCGACCCAGCGCACGTCCGGGCCGTTGATCGCGATCGTGGCGTTCGGTTGCAGCGCCCGGATCAGTCGGTACCAGTCGCCGACCTGGTACGGCTGCGGGTACGCGGTGTACGGGTTGGCGCCGTCGAACCACACCTCGGCCATCGGCCCGTACTCGGTGAGCAGTTCGTAGAGCTGGTTGAGGAAGTAGGCGTTGTAGTCGTCGGCCTGGTAGGCGTACGTCTGCGTCGGGGTGCGGGTGTCGCCGGCGACGAGCGTCGGGATGCTCACCGCCCGCTTGGCGCTGCCGTTGCCGAACCGGTCGCCACCGCGTCGGCCGGGGATCTCCGCGCCGTCGGCGGGGGAGAGGTAGAAGCCCACGGCCAGACCGGCCGAGCGGGCGGCGTCGACTGTGGCCCGCAGGATGTCGCTCTGGCCGGTACGGCCCCACCAGGGGCTGCTGCGCACCGAGTGCGTGCTGTACCGCGACGGGTAGAGCAGAAAGCCGTCGTGGTGCTTGACGGTGAGGATGACCTGCTTGAACCCGTTGCGTTTGAGGACGTCCATCCACTGTGCCGGGTCGACCGCCGTCGGGTTGAACAGGGCCGGATCCTCGTTGCCGCTGCCCCACTCGACGTCGGTGAAGGTGTTCATGCCGTAGTGCAGGAACGCCGTCAGCTCCCGTTGTTGCCAGGCCAGCTGGGCGGCCGACGGGACGACCTGGGCGGCCTTCTGCCGGATCCGGTCGAGCGTGTCGCACCTGTCGACGGTGATGACGGTGGCCGGGGTGACCGGACCGCTGCTGCCGGGATTGCCGGCGCAACCGGGTGGCGGCGGGGTGCCGCCGCAGACCGGCGCGTCGAGCTGGAAGTCGACCGGGCCGGCGGCGCCGGTCATCGTCGCCAGCGCGATGGCGTCCACGGTGCCGTGCCAGCCACGGTTACGGGTTCCGGCGTCGTTGCCGAAGGTCAGCAGGCCCTGCGACGCGTTGGCCGCGGCGACCGGAGTGGTGACGGTGCTGCCCACCTGGCAGCCGTTGACGTACGCGACGAGCCGGGCCGAGGTGTCGCTCACGTACTCGTAGGCCAACGCCACGTGGGTGTCCTGGGTGTCGGACAGGTTGGGCCCGCTCTGCCGGGTGTCGTGGTACGGCGAGTCCGGGCCGTACATGCCGAACTCCGTGGTGGTCTGCGAGCCGCTGGCGTACCGGAAGTAGCCGCCACCGGCGAGGCTGAGCACCGTGTCGAAGGTCAGGGTGGCGCCGCTCTGGCGGCGTACCACCGCCTCGGCCAACAGGCTCCGGTTGACGTACTTGGTGCTGGTCACCGGGATCCGTGGGGAGAACCCGATGCCGGTGCCCCCGCCGGTGAGCGTGACCGACGTCCCGCTGATCGCCTCACTGCCGGCCAGCCGGGTGAGCTGCCCGTCGACCAGCTCCCCGGTCGAGGGGGTGTAGCCGGTGGCGGAGGTGAAGGTGCCGCTGAAGCCCACGTCGAGCAGCGGCTGGTAGTCCGCGGCGGCCACCCGCCACTGCTGGTTGGTGGCTGTGGTGCAGGTCCAGAGGATGACTGCGGTGTTGTTGGTGGTGCCGCCGCCGTTGGCGTCGAGGCAGGTGCCGGTGGCCTGGTTGCGCAGGGTTTTCGCTGTGGTGTCGTACGTCCATCGTTGGTTGGTGGCGGTGCCGCAGGTGGTGATGGTGGCTGCGGTGCCGTTGGTGGTGCTCGCGGCGGTGAGGCACGTGCCGCGGTTGCGGATGGTGTTGTCGGCCTGTCGGGTCCAGGTCTGGTTGGCGGCGCCGGTGCAGTCCCAGAGGATGACTGCGGTGCCGTCGGCGGTGGCGCCGCCGGGCACGTCGACGCAGCGACCGCTGGCCACGCCCGTGATCGTGCCGTCCCCCGGGGCCGCGGCGGCCGGCGCTGCCGATGGGGTGAGCTGGATCAGGCAGGTGGCGAGCAGGACCACGGCGGCCAGGACGGCCCCGCTCGCGTGCGGACGATGACGGCGCAGGGTACGGGTCATGGGGGCGTCCTTCCCGGGAACGGGCAGGCAGGGGCGGTACGGGTGGGTGGCGGGTGCTACATCAGCCACTGCTGGTTGGTGGCTGTGGTGCAGGTCCAGAGGATGACCGCGGTGTTGTTGGTGGTGCCGCCGCCGTTGGCGTCGAGGCAGGTGCCGGTGGCCTGGTTGCGCAGGGTTTTCGCTGTGGTGTCGTACGTCCATCGTTGGTTGGTGGCGGTGCCGCAGGTGGTGATGGTCGCCGCGGCGCCGTTGGTGGTGCTCGCGGCGGTGAGGCACTTGCCACGGTTGCGGATGGTGTTGTCGGCCTGCCGGGTCCAGATCTGGTTGGCGGCGCCGGAGCAGTCCCAGAGGATGAGTGTGGTGCCGTCGGCGGTGGCCGCACCCGGCACGTCGACGCAACGGCCACTCGCCACACCGGCGATCGTGCCGGTCGCGGCCGTGGAGACGGCCTGGTAGCGGTGTCCGGCCACGGCCGTGAACGTCACCCGGTCACCGTCGCGGGTCACCGGCACGGTCTGGTTGGTGTTCAGGTCCACCAGCGAGGCGGTGGCCAGCATCGGGTTGCGGACGGTGAGGGCGCCGCCGCTGCCGGCGGTGAGCGTGATCCGGCTGGCCAGTCGGTTGCGCCACTCGGCGTCCACTGTCACGTTGCCGCGTGCCCTGAGGCCGTTGACCGAGCCGGTGGGCCACGCCGCCGGCACGGCGGGCAGCACGTCGACCACGCCGTTCTGGCTCTGCAGCAGCATCTCAGCGATGCCGGCGGTGGCCCCGAAGTTGCCGTCGATCTGGAACGGCGGGTGGGTGTCGAACAGGTTGGCGAGCGTACTGCTCTTGAGCTGTTCGGCGAGCATCTTGTGGGCGTGGTCGCCGTCGAGCAGCCGAGCCCAGAAATTGATCTTCCACGCCTTGCTCCAGCCGGTGCCACCGTCGCCGCGCGCCGTGAGGGACACCCGGGCGGCGTCGGCGAGCGCCGGGGTGGTCAGCGGCGAGATCTGCCGGCCCGGGTGCAGGGCGAACAGGTGCGAGACGTGCCGGTGGTCGTTGGTCGGGCTGTCCCAGTCGGCCTTCCACTCCTGCAACTGGCCCCAGGAGCCGACCCGCAGGCCGGGGTCGAGCTTGCTCAGCGTGGTCTGCCACTGCGCGCGCAGGGTGGCGTCGACGCCGAGCGTGGTGCTCGCCTCGATGGTGTTGGTGAGCAGGTCCCACACGATCTGCTCGCTCATCGACGCGCCGGCCGAGAAGTCACCCTGCTCCGGCGAGTAGCTGGGCGTCACGACCAGCCTGCCGTCACGCGGGTCGACGCGCAGGTTGGCCCGCCAGAACTCGGCGGCCTCCTTCATCGCCGGGTACGCCTGGTCGCGCAGGAACGCGGTGTCGCGGGTGAAGCGGTAGTGCTCGTAGAGGTGCTGGCACAGCCAGGCCGCGGCCTCCGGGAACCAGAATGCGGTGGCCCAGTCCTGGACACCGGTGAAGCCGTACGGGTTGGTGCTGAGGTGGGTGACCCAGCCGGTCGTGCCGTAGATGGTCTGGGCGGTGGTCCGGCCCGGCGCCCGCAGGGCGTCGATGAAGTCGAACAGCGGTGCGGCGGTCTCGGTGAGGTTCGTGGTCTCCGCCGGCCAGTAGTTCATCTGCACGTTGATGTTCGTGTGGTAGTCGGCCTGCCAGGGCGGGTTGTTGGAGTTGTTCCAGATGCCCTGGAGGTTGGCCGGCAGGGAGCCGCCGCGCGACGACGCGATGAGCAGGTACCTGCCGAAGGAGAAGTACAGCGACTCCAGCGCCCGGTCCTGGGCCCGTCCGGCGGCGCCGGTGTAGGCCGACCGCAGCTCGTCGGTGGGAACGTTGGGCATCTGCCCGCCCACGTTGAGCCGGACGCGGTCGAAGAGCCGCTGGTAGTCGGCGAGATGAGCCGCGCGCAGCGCCGCCCACGTCGAGGTCGCCGCGGCGTCGACCGCCTGGGTGACCCGGGTGTGCGGGTCCGCGCCGCGATAGGTGGGGTACGTGTCGGCGTACGACGTGCCGGCCGACAGCACGACGAACGCCGAGTCCGCGCCGGTGACGGTGACCCGGTCGCCGCCGTCGGTCCGGGTGCCGCCGGTGGTCACGACCCGGTACTGCGTCTCGTGGATCAACCCGTTGCCGGGCAGGGTGCCCCGCACGGTGATCCGGCCGTTCGCCACCGTGACGGTGCTGCCGGGCTGGGCCGGGACGGTCCGCAGGACGAAGGAGACCTTCCCGGCCTGGCTCGCCGACAGCCGGGCGACGATCACGTTGCCGGGGTAACTGGCGACGTACTCGCGCTGGTAGGTGACCCCGCCGTGGGAGTACGCGACGCGGGCGGTCGCCTCGGCGAGGTCCAGCTCGCGCCGGTAGCCGCTCACAGTCGTCGGGGTGCCGGTCATGTCGAGGTACATGTCGGCGAGGTTCTGGTACGAGCCGAACGCGGTGGCCGGTTGCCCGAGCGCGGTCGCCACCGGGCCGGGCGCCATCCGTCCGTCCCGGTCGATCTGGGCCTGTACGCCGGCCAGGGCACCGGGCCGTGGTGACGCCCAGTTGCCGTGGTTGTAGCCAGTGGCGCCCGGTCCGCCCGTCCAGAGGCTCTTCTCGTTGAGTTGGAGGTGTTCGGTCTGGACGCCGCCGAAGACCATGGCGCCGAGCGCGCCGTTGCCCAGCGGCAGCGCGTTGCTCTCCCAGGCGGCGGCGGGCTCGTCGTACCAGAGCGCCAGGCTCGGGTCGGCGGCGGCACGGGCGGGAGGCGTGCCGACGGACACGGAGGTCAGGCACGCGGCGACGAGAAGGGGCGCGGCTGACGCCCGCAGGATCCTCCGGAGACTGCTGTTCCCGAACATAGGACCTCCTCTATGTAGAGGAGAGTTAACGTGGGATGTTTATTATTGTCAATGGACCGGATCCTTAAGTTCTACTGTGGCCTTCGAGGAGGAAGATCGCGGGCTTGGTGGCCAATCATCAGCTCATCGGCCTGTCGCCGAAGGGGCAGTTTCCTGGTGGACGTCCGATGTCAGAGCTCCGGAGGCAAAAAACATCCGATGTATGGCTCCCAGACGCTCTTCGGGTGTCGCTGTCGGCATCCATCAGCTAGGAATGGAATCCTCGCGGTCACGGCAACGGGCTCGAACCGACGCGGAGGCAGCGATGGCGCTCACCGACGAGGCGATCGGCAAGATCAAGAGCATGATCACCTCGGGCGAACTCGGCCCCGGCGATCGACTGCCCAAGGAGGCGGACCTGGCCCGGCGGCTCGGCCTGTCCCGCAACTCCCTGCGGGAGGCGGTGAAGGCGCTGTCCATCATCCGCGTCCTGGACGTCCGCCAGGGCGACGGCACCTACGTCACGAGCCTTGCCCCGCACCTGCTGCTCGACACGCTCGGCTTCGTCGTGGACTTCCACCGCGACGACACCGTGCTGGAGTTCCTTGAGGTCCGGCGGATCCTCGAGCCCGCCGCCACGGCGTTGGCCGCGCAGCGGATGGTCGCCGAGGACATCGCCGGCCTCCAGGCCGTCCTCGACGACGTCGGCGACACCAGCGACGTCGAGGCGCTGGTCGCCAACGACCTGGAATTCCACCGCAGGATCGCCGTCGGCGCCGGGAACGCGGTGCTGTGCTCGCTGCTCGACGGGCTCTCCGGCCCCACCACCCGGGCCCGCATCTGGCGCGGTGTCACCCAGGAGGGCGCCGTCACCCGGACCCGTGAGCAGCACCAGGCGATCGTCGACGCGATCACGGCCGGGCAGCCCGAGCTGGCGCGCTCCTGGGCCACCGTGCACGTCGCCGGTGTCGAGGAGTGGCTCCGCCGGACGCTGTGAACGGGGGCCCCGGAACCCGCGTCACGACGGGCCGTGGGGCGTCCGGCCCCTCTCATCCGGGCGCGATTCCGGCCCGGGGCGTATCGGTGCGGTCACGAATCCGGCGGCGTTGGCGGAGTCGCTTCAGGCCTGTACGACGCGCGCGATGCTGGCCCGGATGGGTGCGTAGTGATCGGCGATGGCGGCGCGTAGCTCCGACGCATCCCCGGCCGCGACCGCGTTCACGATTGCCCGATGCCGCTGGGCGGTGATCACCCGGTCCTCCGGCTCGGTGCGCAGCGTGGGGGCGACGATGGCCTGCACCTGCCAGAACGCCTCGGTCAGTTGGAGGATCAGGTCGTTGCCGAGGGGCTCCAGCAGCTTCACGTGGAAGGCGCGGTCGACGTCGAGGAAGTCCGCCCCCTGGGCGGCGAGGGTCTCCATCTCGTCGACGAGGGTGGAGAGTTCCGCCAGGTGCCCGCTGTCGAGGACGGCGATGACCTGGGCTGCCAGCCCCTGTTCGAGGGTCTGCCGGACGTCGACGACCTGCCCCAGCACATGGTGATCCTCCTCGCCGCTGAGCAGGCCGCGGAAGGTCAGGCTCTCCACGAGCGCGGCGAGAGACATGCGGCCGACGAAGGTGCCGTGACCGTGCCGAACCTCGACGATGTCGAGGGCCGAGAGGATCTTGACGGCCTCACGGACGCTGGAGCGGCTCGCGCCCACCGCTTCGCACAGCTCCGCCTCGGTGGGCAGGATGTCTCCCGGCTTGAGGCGATTGCGCAGGATGTAATCCTTGACCTTGGTCGCCACCTCCTGCCGGCGGGGACCCGGGCGCTCCGCACCGCGCAGCGGGGACGCGTCAATGGTCGTCATCTGCCACTTGCCCTTCGTTCACGGATCTGACACGCTCACCCTATCGGCATCAGATGTCTGACGTCAGACCCCATTACCTTCGAATCCCTCAGCGCGAGCGGTACGCGAGCGCATGAAGAGCCTATGGAGGCAGCTACGTGAGCACCACCGTTGAGCCAAAGGAGAGTCGGCGCTTCCCCCCGCGCCGGTTCCGCTCGTTGGCCGTCGCATCCACCGCGGCAACCCTCGCACTCGGGCTGGTCGCGTGCAGTGGCGGCCCCGCCTCGACCAATGCCGTCGAAGGCGGTAACGGGGGTGCGACCTCGATCGAGACCACTCTGGCGTTCACCCTTTCCAGCGGGTTCGACCCCGGGAACGCCTCGTCGGCGGTGGCGACCGCGGTCAACCAGCACATCTTCGAGGGTCTGATCGATCTCGACCCGGTCACGCGGGAACCTTACCGTGCCCTGGCCAAGGAAGACCCGGTGGCCAGCCCGGACGGGCTCACCTACACGGTGGCCGTTCGTGACGGCGCGAAGTTCTCCGACGGCACGCCAGTCACCGCCGAGGACGTCGCCTGGTCCTTCCAGCGCGTGCTGAAGCCGGCGGACCCCAAGGCCCCGCCGCTGATGCAGGGGTTCGTGTCGTTCATCGACTCGGTCACCGCCAAGGACGCGACGACCGCCGAGTTCAAGCTGAAGTACCCGTTCGCCCTGTTCTCCGAGCGGATCTCCGTCATCAAGATCGTGCCGAAGGCGAAGACCGCGGACCCCGCCGCGTCGAAGTCCTTCGACACCGCGCCGATCGGCTCCGGCCCGTTCAAGCTGGACAGCGCGTCCAAGGAGTCGGGCGTCAAGCTCAGCAAGAGCCCGAACTACAACGGCCCGAAGCCGGCCAAGGTCGAGACGATGACGTGGAACACCACGTCGGAGGCCTCCGCCCGGGTGTCGGACCTGCAGGGTGGCCGTGTTCAGGCCATCGAGTCGGTGCCGTACCTGAACGTCGACTCGCTCAAGGGCAAGTACACGGTTGACGTGAAGCAGGCCTTCAACCAGGTCTTCCTCATGTTCAACTCGTCCGCGGCGCCGTTCAACGACAAGCGCGTACGCCAGGCTCTGCACTACGCGATCGACAAGGACGCGGTCATCAAGACCGCGCTCAACGGCTACGGCACCCCGGCGACGAGCTACCTGGACGAGGGCAACAAGGACTACCAGAAGGCCGCCACCGTCTACGACCACAACGTGGACAAGGCCAAGGCCCTGCTCGCCGAGGCCGGCGTCACCAACCTGTCGTTCCAGCTCGACACCACTGACAACTCCGCGGTGAAGGACGTCGCCCCGCTGGTCATCGAGCAGTGGAAGAAGATCGGCGTCAACGCCACCCTCAACACGGTGCCCTCGTCGGCCATCTACGGCGACATCGTTCCCAAGGACACCTTCCGGGTGCTGATGGCCACCGGCGACCCGAGCGTCTTCGGCGTCGACACCGACCTGCTGCTGCGCTGGTTCTACTACGGCCAGACCTGGCCGGGCCTGCGGTACCGGTGGGACGCCGCCGACCGCAAGGCCATGGCCGACCTGCTCGACAAGGCCGCGCAGACCTCCGACGAGGCGGCCCGCAAGGCCCTGTGGAAGCAGGCTCTGGACAAGGTGGCCGACGAGGTCCCCCTGTACCCGATCCTGCACACCAAGGTCGTCACCGCGTACGACCCCGCGAAGCTCAGCGACTTCTCGGGCGCGGCGACCACCGGCCTGTACTTCCTGGGCAGCAGCCGAAAGGGCTGAGCCCGCCCCCGGGGGCCCCGGATCCGGCCCCTCCGCGTCCCGCCCAGCCCTTCGCCCCTCGGGCTGGGCGGGACGCCCCGGCGCCCTCGACGAAAGAAAGACACCATGCTGAGCGTTCTGAGTCTTGTCGCGCGACGACTCCTGACCCTGATACCGCTGGTTCTGGGCATCACGATCTTCGTCTTCGTGATCATGCAGTTCTCGCCGATCGATCCCGCGCTGTCCGTCCTCGGCGACCAGGCGACGCCCGCGCAGGTGGCCGCGTTCAAGGCCGCCAACGGCCTGGACGACCCGCTGCCCCTGCGGTACCTGCACTTCCTGGGCGACCTGCTCCGGGGCGATCTCGGCGTGACCTTCCCGCCGTCCGTTCCGGTCGCCGACAAGATCGCCACCGCGCTGCCGCTGACGATCCAGCTCACGGCCCTGGGCATCGTCGGCGCGCTGGTCATCGCGTTGGCCCTCGGCATCACCGCGGCGCTGTACCGCGACCGCTGGCCCGACCAGGTCATCCGGTTCGTCTCGATGGCCGGTATCGCCATGCCGTCGTTCTGGCTGGCCCTCCTGCTCATCCAGGAGCTGTCGGTCCGCCGCCCGATCTTCCCCACCGGCGGGTACGTCAACCCCGGTGACTCGTTCTCGATGTGGCTCCAGTCCCTCGCCATGCCCGCGCTGGCTCTCGCCGTGCCGGTCGGCTGCTCACTGGCCCGGATCGTGCGGACGTCGATGGTCGAGGAACTCGACAAGGACTACGTCCGTACCGCCATTGGCGCCGGGCTGCCGCCGCGCGTGGTGGTCGGACGCAACGTGCTGCGCAACGCGCTCATCAACCCGCTCACCGTGCTGGGCCTGCGGATCGGCTACCTGCTGGGCGGCACTGTCGTCATCGAGGCCATCTTCTCGCTGCCGGGCATGGGCACCCAGATCATGAGCGCGGTGCAGCAGAACGACACAGCCCTCGCACAGGGGACCGTGCTGACGATCGCCATCTGCTTCGTCTTCGTGAACCTGGTGGTCGACATCCTCTACCTCTTCGCCAACCCTCGACTGCGCGGAGCCCACTGATGCGTCGAACACTCACCGCCCGGCTGTCGGTTCCCGGCATCGCCTTCAAACGGCTCAGCGTCACGTCCCGGATCGCCCTGAGCTTCATCCTGCTCATCCTCGTGGTGGGCGTCTTCGCGCCGCTGATCCTGCGGCACGACCCCGCGCAGGCCGGGCTCGGTCCCGCGCTGACCGGCCCGAACGGCGACTACTGGTTCGGCCTGGACAAGCTCGGCCGCGACGTGTTCTCGCGGCTGGTCGCCGGCACCCGACGCTCGTTGATCGTGGGCTTCGGCAGCGCCGGCATCGCCCTGGTGGTCGGCGCGATCCTCGGCGCGCTGGCGGGAACCAGCCGGCCCGCGGTCGACGAGGTGGTGATGCGGTGCCTCGACGTCGTCATGGCATTCCCCGCCATCGTGCTGTCCGCCCTGCTGATCATCTCCTTCGGCAAGAACAGCCTCCTGGTCCTGGTGATCGCGATCGGCTTCGTCTTCGTCCCCCAGGTCGCCCGCATCGTGCGCGCCAACGTGCTCTCGCAGTACCGGGAGGACTACGTCGCCGCCGAACGCATCATCGGCGCCCGCCGGCCGCACATCCTGTGGCGGCACATCCTGCGCAACTGCGCCGCACCGATCCTCGTCTTCGTCACCGTCATGGTGGCCGACTCGATCGTGTTCGAGGCGTCCCTCTCCTTCATCGGCGGCGGCCTCGCTCCCCAGGAGGCGGCGTCCTCGTGGGGCTCGGTCATCGCCTTCGGCAAGGAGATGGTCCAGATCGGTGGCTGGTGGGCCACGTTCTTCCCCGGCCTGCTGATCCTGCTGACCGTGCTCGCCCTGAACGTGCTCTCCGAGGGCATGTCGGACGCCTGGGCCGCCCCGGCGGCGCGGCGGGCCACCAGGACGAAGGCCGGCGACGCACAGGAGGAGGCGCAGCCCGGCTCCGGTGAGATGGTGCAACTGCCCGGCCTGCCCGAGGCGGCGCAGCGGCTGCGCGAGCGGGCCCGTCCGCTCCCGCAGGGCGAGCCCGTCCTGGAGGTCCGGAACCTGTCCATCGGGTTCCAGGGGCGTCACCGGGGCGTCGACATCGTCGACAACCTGACCTTCGACGTGCGTCCCGGTGAGGTGCTGGGCCTGGTGGGGGAGTCCGGCTCGGGCAAGTCCCTCACGTCGCTCGCCGTGATGGGTCTGCTGCCGCAGGGTGCCCGGGTTCGCGGCGAGGTCCACTTCGGGGGCACCGACCTGCTGACGTTGAATGCGAAACGACGCCGCGCCCTGATGGGCCGCGAGATCGCGATGGTCTACCAGGACGCCCTCTCGGCCCTGAACCCCTCACTGCGCATCGGGCCCCAGCTCGCCCAGATGATCAGTCGGGGCGGCACCAGGTCGGCCGAGGAGCTGATGGAACTGGTGGGTCTGGACGCGCAGCGCACCCTGTCCGCGTACCCGCACGAACTCTCCGGCGGCCAGCGGCAGCGTGTGGTGATCGCGATGGCGCTGTCCCGCGACCCACGCCTGATCATCGCCGACGAGCCGACCACCGCGCTCGACGTCACGGTCCAGGCGCAGGTCATGGAGCTGCTGATGCGGCTGCGCGGCCAGTTGGGCTTCGCGCTGATCCTGGTCAGCCACGACCTGGCACTGGTCAGCGACGTCGCCGACCGCGTCGTGGTGATGTACGGCGGTCAGATCGTCGAGAGCGGTGTCACCGCCGACGTGGTCGGAGCGCCCGCGCACCACTACGCCCGGGGCCTCCTCGGCTCCGTGCTCTCCCTCGAGGCCGGCGCGGAGCGGCTCACCCAGATCCGCGGTGTGGTGCCGTCGCCTGCCGACTTCCCGTCGGGTTGCCGGTTCGCCGACCGCTGCCCCATGGCGACGGAGATCTGCCGGGAGGAGACGCCCCACCTGGAGGGCGACGCCGGGCACCGGTACGCCTGTCACCACCCGGCCGTCACCGTCAGGGAAGAGGAGCTGGCCCGATGAGCGAGTCGGTCCCACACCAGTCGATCGTCGAGCTGCGCGACGTGCACGTGGTCCACCGCACCGGCGGGGGCGGCATGTTCGGCCGCGAGCGGGTGTACGCCCTCACCGGCGCCGATCTGACCGTTCGTGCCGGCGAGACCATCGGCGTCGTCGGCGAGTCCGGCTGCGGCAAGTCCACGATGGCCAAGGTGCTGGTGGGTCTGCAGCGGCCGACGAGCGGCACTGTCGCCTTCGCCGGCAAGGACGTCTGGTCGATGAACGCTGCGGAACGCCGGATGCACATCGGTGCCGGCGTCGGCATGATCTTCCAGGATCCGGCCACGTCGCTGAACCGGCGCATGCCGGTCCGGGACATCCTGCGCGACCCGCTCGACGTGCACCGTCGCGGCACGAAGGCGCAGCGCGAGGAGCGGGTGCGGGAACTGATGGCCCTGGTGGGGCTGCCCCGGTCGGTCGCCGACGTCCTGCCGAGCCAGCTCTCCGGCGGCCAACGCCAGCGGGTGTCCATCGCGCGGGCCCTGGCCCTGGAACCGGGGCTGGTCATCGCCGACGAACCCACCAGCGCCCTGGACGTGTCGGTACGGGCGCAGATCCTCAACCTGCTCCTGGACCTCAAGGAGCGCCTGAACCTGGCCATGGTCTTCGTGTCGCACGACATCCAGACCGTGAAGCGGATCAGTGACCGGGTGGTCACCATGTATCTCGGCCGGATCGTGGAGCAGACCCCCGCCGCCGGCCTGCCCGAGGTCGCGCAGCACCCGTACACCCGGGCGCTCTTCTCCGCGACGCCCGGTCTGCTCTCGCCGCTGGATCCGATCCCGCTCGTCGGCCCCGTCCCGCTCGCGACCCGGCCGCCCACCGGCTGCCCGTTCCGCACCCGCTGCTGGAAGGCCACCGACGGCTGCGCCATCGAGATGCCACCACCCACGACGGGCGACGGCGGTGCCGGCCTCCACGAGTTCCGGTGCTACCACCCCGTTCCCGCCGGATCGAGCAACACGGAGCTGGTCGAGCTCGCCAGAGCAGCGACCGGCCGCAACACCCCCCTACATGTCGAGGAGACAGCGTGACCACCCCTGCCCCGCGGTTCGCCGGAGTCGTGCCGCCGGTCGTCACCCCCCTGACCGAGGAGGGTGCTGTCGATGTCGCCTCCCTTGAACGGCTCGTCGAGCGGATGCTCGCTGCCGGCGTCGACGGCATCTTCGCCCTCGGCAGCTCCGGCGAGACGGTCTTCCTCACCGACAGCCAGCGGGACCAGGCTCTCGAAACCATCGTGAAGACCGTCGGCGGCACCGTCCCGGTCATCGCGGGCTGCATCGAGCCCACCACCCGCCGGGTCGTCGACCGGGCCGAGGCCTCGACGCGTCTGGGTGTCGACGGCCTGGTGGCCACCGCACCCTTCTACGCCATCGTCGGCCCGCACGAGGTCGAGCGGCACTTCCGGTCGCTCGCCGCGGCGGTCGAGCTGCCGCTGCTGGCGTACGACATTCCGGTCTGCGTGCACACCAAGCTGTCGCCGGGTCTGCTGACCCGGCTCGCGGCGGACGGCGTCCTCGCCGGCGTCAAGGACTCCAGCGGCGACGACGTCTCCTTCCGCCAGTTGGTGCTGGCGATCGCGGAACACTCGCCGAACGCCGACTTCAGCCTGTTGACCGGCCACGAGGTGGTGGTCGACGCGATGATGCTCGCCGGCGCCTCCGGTTCCGTCCCGGGACTGGGCAACGTGGACCCGGCCGGCTACGTACGCCTGCACCGGGCCTGCGTCGACGGCGACTGGGATGCCGCCCGCGCCGAGCAGGACCGCCTGACCCGGCTGTTCCGGATCGTCGACGCGGCCGATCCGGCGACGGCGGCCGGGGCCACCCGCGGGGTGGGCGCGTTCAAGACCGCCCTGGCCCTGCTCGGTGTCATCGACAGCAACGCCGTGTCGCTGCCCCTGCGACCGCTCGACGCCGACGAGGCGGCCCGGGTGCGGGGCCACCTGGAACTGGCGGGGCTCGTCTAGCCATGCCCACGGTACGCACGCCCCCGGTTGTCGCCGCGCTCGACATCGGAGGCACCAAGACGGCCGCCGCCATCGTGACCCGCGACGGCGAGGTCATCGACCGACTCACAGCCTCGACCCCTGGCCGGGCCGGGGCGACCGCCATCCTCGACAACGCAGCCGATCTCGTCGGTCGGCTGCGGTCGAGGGTGGCGGGACGAGTCGGTGCCCTCGGTGTCGGCAGTGCCGGTGTGATCGACCCCCGGACGGGCCTGGTGCTGTCGGCCACCGACGCCCTGGCCGGCTGGGCCGGTACGGACCTGCGGGGACGACTGCGCGAGCAGTTGGGCGTACCCGTGTCCGTCATCAACGATGTGCACGCGCACGCCCTCGGTGAGGCGCGGCACGGCGTCGCGGCCGGCTACGACACGACGCTCTTCATCGCCGTCGGCACCGGCATCGGCGCCTCCTTCGTCGTCGACGGCGACGTGCTCACCGGCGCCCACTCGACTGCCGGCCACGCCGGCCACCAGCCCTCGCCGTACGCCGGGCAGTTGCAGTGCACCTGCGGCGGCCAGGGCCACCTGGAGGCCATCGCCTCCGGCCCCGCCCTCACCGAGGAGTACGTGCGGCGTACCGGCCAGCGGGTCGACGACCTGCGGTCGGTCGCCGCGCGGGCCGCGGACGGCGACGCGGCGGCCCGGGACGTGATCCTGCTGGGCGGCACCGCCGTCGGCTCGGCGGTCGGCGGGCTGGTCAACATGCTCGACCCCGGCGCCGTCGTGATCGGCGGCGGCGTTGCCGGCCTCGGCGACCTCTGGTGGCAGGCCCTTCGCGCCGCCGTACGGCGGGAGATCCTGCCCAGCCTGGACGACGTGCCGGTGCTGGCCTCCACCCTCGGTTCGGACGCCCCACTTCTCGGGGCCGCCACGCTCGCCTGGAAGGGCATCTCATGAACGCGCTCATCGAAGGACTCCGCCACCGGCTGGTCGTCTCCTGCCAGGCGTACCCCGGTGAGCCGATGCGCACCCCGGACACGATGCGCCGGGTGGCCCTCGCCGCCGCCCAGGGCGGAGCCGCCGGCATCCGCGCCCAGGGCCTGGCGGACATCGCGGCCATCCGGGAGGCCGTCGACCTGCCGCTGATCGGCCTGTGGAAGGACGGGAACGACGACGTCTTCATCACCCCCACGCTGGAGCACGCGCTGTCGGTGGCCCGGGCCGGCGCGCACGTCGTCGCGCTCGACGCCACCGCGCGGCCCCGGCCGGACGGCCGGAGCCTGCGCGAGACCATCGCCGCCGTCCACCAGTTGACCGGAGCTCTGGTGATGGCGGACTGCTCCACCCTCGCCGAGGGGATCGCCGCCGCTGCGGCGGGCGCCGACCTGGTCGGCACCACCCTGGCCGGCTACACCGCGTACACCACCAAGCAGCCCGGACCGGACCTGGACCTGGTCGCCCGGCTCGCCGCCACCGTCGACGTGCCGGTGGTAGCTGAGGGCCGGATCCACACGCCGGCGCAGGCTGCGCAGGCGCTGCGGGCGGGGGCGTGGTCGGTGGTCGTGGGTACGGCGATCACCCACCCCGCCACCATCACCGGCTGGTTCGCCTCGGCGATGGCCGCCCGGTAGCGCAACCCCCCCCACACACCGACAAACCTGCTGTCACGGAGGCCATGCTGTGGCTCTGAGCGATCTCACCCTCGCCGAGTGCTGGGCGTACCGACCCGAGTTGGACGTGCCGAAGGACCTGGACACCTTCTGGGAGCGGACGCTGGGCGCCGACGAACCCACGGCGGCGACGTACGAGCCCGTGGACACGGGCCTGACCCAGATCCGCACGTACGCGGTCACCGTCGCCGGTTTCGGCGGCGAGCCCGTGCACGGCTGGCTGCACCTGCCGGCGACCGCCACCGGGCCGTTGCCCTGCGTCGTCGAGTACCTGGGGTACGGCCGTGGCCGTGGCCTGCCCCACGAGAAGCTATTCTGGGCCGCGGCGGGCTTCGCCCACCTGATCATGGACACGCGGGGTCAGGGCTGGAGCGCGGCGCCCGGCGTCACCGCCGACCCGGACCGGTACCCGGCGGGAACCGTCCCGGGTTTCCTCACCCGCGGCGTCACCGACCCGGACGACTTCTACTACCGCAGGCTGATCACGGACGCGGTCCGGTTCGCCACCGCCGCCGCCGCGCATCCCGCCATTGACGCCGACCGGATCGCCGTCACCGGCATCAGCCAGGGCGGCGGCCTGTCGCTGGCCGTGGCCGCGCTGGTCCCCGGTGTCGCGGCGGCCATGCCCGACGTGCCCTTCCTCTGTGACGTCCGGCGTGGCGTCCAGGTCGCCGGGGCGGGCCCGTACGGCGAGATCACCGAATACCTCGCCCTCTACCGCGACCGGGCCAGCCAGGTGTTCCACACCCTGTCGTACGTCGACGCCGCCGTGCTCGCGCCCCGCGCCACCGCGCCCGCGCTGTTCTCCGTCGCCATGATGGACCGGACCTGCCCGCCCTCGACCTGCTTCGCCGCCTACCACCGGTACGGCGGTGACAAGGAGGTGCGCGTGTACGAGTTCAACGACCACGAGGGTGGCGCGGCGCACCAGCAGGTCGAGCAGCTCACCTGGCTGCGCGCGCTCTTCGGCTGCTGAGGGCGGCCCCGCCGCCCGGCGTCAGCGTGGTTCCCAGGCGTCGGGCAGGGCGGTGAGCTTGCGGACGTGCGCGGGCAGCCGACCGCTGACGATCTCGGCGAGGCTCACCTCGTCGACGACCCGCCGTACGGCCGCGCGGACCGCCACCCACAGGCCGGGCAGGTTCTCCGCCGCGCCCTCGTAGCGGGTCTCCTCGGGCCGCAGGCCGCGTACACCCGCGAGGGGGCCCTCCACCGCGCGCAGCACCGCGCCGACGGTCACCTCGCGGGGCGGACGGGCGAGCGTGTAGCCACCCTCGGCGCCGCGCTGGGCGCGCACGATGCCGGCCCGGCGCAGATCGGCCAGGACCGCCTCCAGGAACTTGCGGGGCATGTCCTGTTCGGCGGCGATGGCCTGGGTGGACATCAGCGAGGGGTACGCGGTCGCGAGGCTCAGCGCCGCCCGTACCGCGTAGTCGCCGCGCGCGGAGATCTGCACTCCGCCATCATGCCCGCCCGGTGCCGCCGCCCGCCCCGGTGGGCTTCCCGGACCGCGTGGCGTGACCGCCGTTGGCCGGTTCGGCGGCGGCGCCGGAGCGGAACCGCCCGCCGTTGGCGCCCGTCGGTTCGGCCGCCGCTCGGGGCCGGACGACCCGGCCGGTGGCCGGCTGATCACGGGTGGCGCGGAACGCCCCCGGGCTGACCCCGATCTCACGGGTGAAGAACCGGCCGAAGTTGGTGGGCTCGGAGAAGCCGAGCTGACGGCCGATCTGGGCGATCGGTTCGTCGCTCGCGGCGAGCAGCCGGGCGGCCTGCAACGCGACCCGCTCGTCGATGACCTGTTTGGCGCTGCGACCGGTCACGGCCAGGCAGGCCCGGGTCAGGGTCCGCACCGAGCAGCCGAGCGCGGCGGCATAGTCCTCGACCCGCCGGGTCAGCTGGTAGCCGTGCTCCACCTCCCGGCCGAACCGCTGGAACGTCTCGACCTCCGGCCGGTGCCCGGACCGGGCCAGGCCGGGCAGGGTCAGCCGCAGCAGCAGCACGGCGAGCTGGTGGCGCAGCAGCGCACGACCGGCCGGGGCGCCGCCGTGCCGCTGGCAGTCCACCGCCAACTGGCTCACCTCGTTGATCACCGCGTCCTCGTCCTCGCCGGCCAACTGTCGCCAGGTCTGCGGGGCGTCCGGATCGACGGCCAGGCCGTGCAGCGCCTCGGCGGTCCAGCCGACCACCGTCGCGTCGAACTGTGGGCCGACACAGCGCAGCACCTGGCCGGCGCGGACCCGCAGCAGCGTGCCGGGCCGGCACGGCAACAGGTGGAAATCCAGCTCGGCGTCGCCGTGACCCCTGGTGGTGAGGATCAACAGCTCCCGCTCGACGAACACCGGCCGCCGCCAGCCGGGGTCGCCGGCCAGGTCGGCAAGCGCGAACGTGGAAATCTCGTCGGGTACGGGTGACGCCGTTCCGATCGATGGCGCGGGGGAGGGATCGGTGGAGACCATCGCCTGCGACGGTAGCCCGAACCGCAGGTCACCGCATCCCGATCTCGTGTGCGGCGGCGGCGAGGCTTGTCGCGATCCCCGCGGCCGGGCTACGTTACCCGGCGGTAGCGCTGTGCGGTCCGTGGCCGCCCGGCGCCCGCCGTCCGCCCGACCGCCCGGCGGACCCGCCGACACGCGATGGGATGGGCATGACGCAGCTGTTCTCGGTCGAAGGCAAGACGGTCCTGGTCACCGGCGGATCGCGGGGGATCGGGCTGATGATCGCCCAGGGCTTCGTCCGCGCCGGCGCCCGTGTGATCATCTCGTCCCGCAAGGCGGACGTCTGCGAGGCGGTCGCCAAGGAACTCTCCGCCGAGGGCCACTGCGAGGCCATCCCCGCCGACCTGGGCACCGACGCCGGCGCCGAGGCTCTCGCCGCCGCCGTCCGCGAGCGCGTCGACCGCCTCGACGTGCTGGTCAACAACGCCGGCGCCACCTGGGGCGCCCCGCTGGAGAGCTACCCGGAGGCCGCGTTCGACAAGCTCTGGGCGGTCAACGTCAAGGCCGTCTTCCGGCTCACCACAGCGCTGCTGCCGGCGCTGCGCGCCGCCGCCAGCGCCGACGACCCCGCCCGCGTGATCAACATCGGGTCCATCGACGGCATCCGGGTGCCGTTCATGGAGGTGTACGCGTACTCCGCCACCAAGGCGGCAGTGCACATGCTCACCCGCAGCCTCGCCCACCAACTGGCCGGCGAGCAGATCACCGTCAACGCGATCGCGCCCGGCCCGTTCGAGAGCAAGATGATGGCGTTCGCCCTCGACGACCCGGCGAGCAGGGCCGCCATCGAGCAGCAGGTGCCGCTGGGCCGCATCGGTCGCCCCGAGGACATGGCCGGCACCGCCATCTACCTCTCCTCGCGGGCCGGCGCGTACCTCACCGGCGCGGTCATCCCCGTCGACGGCGGCATCACCACCCACGGCTGAGCGCCGGCCACCCCCGGTCGGGCTGCCCGCGTACCCCCGGGGTGTGCCAGGGCCGCGCGGACTCGGCAGATCCGCGCGGCCCTGTCTGGCCGGTGTTGCCCGTTCGGGCGGTGCTCAGCGACCGGCGAGCAGCCGGTTCACCGCCGTGTCGACGTCCAGGTGCTCGGCCTCGCGGCCGCGCGGGACGACGACGTACGTCCGTCGAAGGAAACGCACCAGGACGCTGCGCGGCACCTCGAAGAGGGCGTTGCCGTCCGGTGACGAGAGGGCCAGCGCGACGAAGTCGCCCCGCGGTGTGGCCCAGGGCCAGACCCGCACATCGCCGATGCCCGCCGGCTCGTCCAGGCCGGTGACCAGAAGTTCGCGAGCGAACGACCAGCTCACCGCCTCGCCCCCGGCCGATTCGGCATGGAACAGGACATGGACCGCATACGGGTCAGCAGGGTCGTAACGCAGACTGGCACGCACCGGCAAGGCGGTGGCGTCAGGTGCGACGAGCCTTAGCGACGTCTCGACCTCTACGGTCGTCGGTCGGATGACACTCATGGACGTTCTCCCCCCGGCACCGCTGCGGAACGCGCGTGTCCCGCTTTTCCCATACTCAGGTGCTACTCCTGGCTACGCTCCGCCATACGCTGACTTCACCCAGTGGTGGGAAGGGGGACGGAAAGACCGCGTGAATGTGAGCATTCATGTAGGATTTCCGGTTCTGCCCAGTGCGTGATTCCGCCCGGCGTCGGGTGGCTCAGTCGTCGACTTACTCCGGTAACGTCCAGTCGGCCGTTGCAGTGACGGGCCCGAGCGACACTGGGGGGTGAAATGGTCACGAACCGATCCTCAGTGGATCCGGTGGCCGCGTCCGGTCCGCCGAAAGTCGCGGTCCGAGCAGCCGAAAAGCGGGGGTACGACGTGCCGATGGAGCAGCCCGAGCGACCCGGACGGTCGACGCCCGACACGGGCCGTACCGGCGGCGTCCTCGTCGTCGGCGAGCCGCCGAAGCGACCCCACTGGCGGCAGCGGATCTCGACGACCCTCGACCTGATCCGCGCCAACCCCACCGGCCGGATCGCCCTCAAGATCTTCATCGCCATCGCTGGCGCGCTGGTCGTCACCATCGGCATCGCCCTCATCCCGCTGCCCGGGCCGGGCTGGCTCCTGGTCATCGCCGGCCTCGGCATCTGGGCCGTGGAATTCCACTGGGCCCGCCGACTGCTCGGCTTCACCCGCCGACACGTGCACGGCTGGACCCGCTGGGTGACGCGACAGTCGCTGCCGCTGCGCTTCGTGCTCGGGGTCGTCGGCCTGGTCTTCGTGGGCGCTGTGGTCTGGCTCTCACTCAAGCTCAGCTTCGGCATCGACGTGGTGGCCGAGGCGATGCGGTACCTCGCGACGCACTGACCCCGGATTTCCGGTCTCGTTCCACGATCGGGTAGAGTCAACGGCGCTGAGGGCGATTAGCTCAGTGGGAGAGCGCTTCGTTCACACCGAAGAGGTCGCTGGTTCGATACCAGCATCGCCCACTCTCAGTTTTCGCAGGTCAGAAGCCCGTTGCCGGATCAATCGGTAGCGGGCTTCGCCGTGGGCGTGCTCACGCTGGTCACCCTGGTATTTGTCGCCCTCCTCCCGTCGGGGCTGACCGCCCTGCTCGGCTCGTTCACCAATGTGGCCGTGGCGGCGTTGCGCGTGCTCGGGGGGTATGCCTGGGTTGTGAGCCGCGCGGTCCAGCGCCATGGCACCGCCCCGATCGCCGCAGTGGGTGTCACGCTGCTGGCCACGGTGGCCTGGCTCGCGGTGGACGATGCCTGGCGGAGTCGGCCGGAGCCGCGCGGCAGCGACGCCTTCTACCAGACGGGCGTGAGTGTGTCGGTGGCCGTCGAGACCGGGCCCGACGTCGAGACCGCCGTCGCCGTCGCGGCGCTGCTGCTCGGAGCCGCCCTGACCGTGCTGGCCTGCGCGAGGCTCAGCACGACCCACAGCGAGACGTGCTGAGCCCGGCGCCCTCCAACGGCGACTTCTGAATGGCAAGCGCGCACATCTGCCGATGAGCGGCTGTTCGCTTCGCGTTGCGCTCCGGATTGCCTACCCTTTTCCCTATGACCCTCATCTCCGTCATGCTCGCGGTGCCCGATGCCGCAGCAGCCTCTGCTTGGTACCAGCAAGCCCTTGGTGCCACTGAGCTGTGGAACCTGGGGTCGGTTATTGGACTCCAGCTCGACGGGGCACCGTTCTTCGTCGCGGAACCCGCGAACAACGGCTGGGAGAGCCCGACGGCGCTCGGCAGCACCTCGGCGCGGGTCGAGGTCTTTGTCGACGATCCAGACGCCGTCGTCGGTGGTGCTGCTGCGGCAGGAGCCGACTACCACGATCCGGTACGCGACCACTCCGCGCCATGGGGCACGCACCGCCAGGGCGGCTTCTTCGACCCATGGGGTCATCTCTGGCTCGTGGGAGACAAGTCGCCGCTACGGCGTCATGGGTAGTCGATGTGGCGTGGGGACGGACCGATCTCGACAGACCGCCGGGCTGAGAGAGCGTCCGGAACTGCCGCTGACAATGCGCGACGATTCGTGAGCGACGCTATCCGGACACCGAGCATCGGCGCCGACTCGTCCGACCCGTTGACTCGCCACGGGTCCGGGTCTGGCCGGATCGTCCAGCCGGGGCAGCAGCGATCATGTGATGCCGCGCCTCCGGTAGTCGGTGCCTGAATTATTTAGCGGCAGCGGTGGCATGCCCGTCGGGTAGTCGCCGCCGATGCGGTACGTGAATGCAACTTGGACCGCGCGCGGGTGAGAGCGGCGACCAGGTCCATGTGGTCGTTCGTGGTTTAGCGGACGACGAGCGCGTCGCCGATGCGTAGGACTTCGCCGTCGTGGTGGATGTGCTGACCGTCGTTGAACGCGGTGCTGGTTATTCGGAACCGTGACGGGTGGGTGAACTCCTCGCTGGTGAGAGTCCACGGTACTGCGGGGTCCGCGCCCGGCACTGCGGCGAGAAGGACGGCACAGCCGTCGTGAGGTACGTCGTAGTCGTCGTGGGGCTCGTCGTACCGTGCGTGACGTAGCACGACCGGGCCGTAGTGGATCGCCTCAGGTGGCACCGTGGGTGGTATGTGACGCCACCGTCGTTCAAGCTCCACGAACGCCGTCTGACGCTCTGCTCCACGACGCGTGCTCGCGCTGAGAATGGCGCTGCCCGCGTCGGCCGCGATACGGCAGATGTCGAGGATCGGCACGCCGGCGGCAAGGTTCGGATAGTGGTGGACGAGTCGAGCATGGTTCATCAACATGACGAGCGCTTGGGCGGCGGCCCGTTGCGGTGCGCTCAGGGTCGACGTCTGTAGCGGCTTCCGTCGTTGTGGCCGTGCGTGTGGCGTGGTGAGGTCGGCTGCCTGGCCTGCCGTTGACTCGTTCCATCGCGGGTCGTCGGGCCAGACTGAAGCCTCGGTCGCCAGCAGGCGACCGGTCCGCCCAATTGTCACGGCCAACCCGGCGTCAGTGCGGCTTACGGCCATCCCGATCCGGTCCTCGGCGTCGAACTGCAATTTGGTGACCCCGTTGAGGGTGAGCCTCAGCGGCGCGGCCGGCCAGGGCTTCCTGGATCCGTCCCGCGAGATGCGTCCGGCAGTGGGTGTGAACCGTCGTGGAGTGGCCAGGGTCAGGTGTACTTGCAATCCCTCGTCCGACGGTTGGGCGGTGAGCGAGCGCACGCTGCCGTTGGCGAGGTCGTAGTCGTGGACAAGAGCATCGATGATTCCAGCGGTCAGCCGAAAGGCGCCCGGGAAGACGCGTCCTTGGTAGTCCCGATGTACGGAACGCTCCGGCCTTGCGGTGGGAAGCACCTTGTCCAGGCTCGGGTCGAGATCGACCATCAGCCGGCGTCGGTCGGCCCCGAGGTCAGCCATCCACCGCAGGCCGGCGCTTGCTCGTCTGGATCGAAGTGGCCAGGGAGCACATGCCGCGCTCACCAAAGGCACGGCGTTATTGTCCCAGATATCAGCGATGCGGCCGATACGAGTCGCGTCGAAGCTCCGGGCGTCCGTGGCCATTGCGGCGATCTCCCCGATGGAGCGATCGAGCAGCCCTGCGAAGGCTTCCAGCAGCGAGCTCACGTCGGCGAGTATGGCACCGCGCGAAAAGGACGGCCGCGTCGACCACGAGGCGACGTGCCAGGGGGACGCTCCACGATCGATGGGGCTGCTGGCGCCCGCGCTGGTGCCAACCAAGGCAACGGGCCGGGAGTAGGTTGGACGCAGCGGGCTGTCTAGAACAGCCTTGAACTGCGTCCAACGGCATCGAACTGCCCTGACGGTGAGGTGGAGGCGGCACCGCTGCTAAAGAGCGTGCAGGTCATCGATGGTCAGCCTGAATTCATCGAACTGATGGCCTGTGGGAGTGGGCGGCACATCGTCGCTATGGTCGGTGTCGTGGAGACACTGGGCCGACTTGCCGGAGTCACGGTCGACTGCCGGGATCCGCAGCGACTGGCTGACTTCTGGTCCGTGGTGCTTGGAGGACGCGTGACGGAGTCTCTTCCCGGCTGGCGGCGCGTCACTGTCGCCGGGGACGGCCCGGTGCTGACATTCCAGCCGGTTCCGGAGCCCAAGGCCGGCAAGACGCGACTACACCTCGACATCGCCGTTACCGACGTTGACGAAGCGGTCGATCGGATCGGGATGTTGGGCGGGCGGTGGACAGGTGAACGGCATGACTACCACGAGGGCGCGGTCCTCGTCATGACCGACCCGGAGGACAACGAGTTCTGCGTCGTGCAGTACTACCGGGTGTGATCTGGTTCGGCTTTCGACCGAGCATCCGAGACCTGCTGATGGCGTCGTACGCACCGTCGTCGTTGCACACTGATCACAAGCGGCCGCGAGAGCGTGGAGCCGTCGACACACTCTTCTGCCGCTGACAAGGCGCGGTGCTCGTGGGCGTGCTTTCCCAATTACCGATGCGGCTGAGGGAGCCAGCGCTGGTGCCAACCGCAGCGCTGGGCCGGCAGTTCAGGAGCGGTCGGCGGCCCGGTGCGAGCCCGGTCTAGGGGGAGCAGGCTGGGAGCAGTCGGCGGCATACGGGATGGTGAGCTGCGGTGGCAAGTCTGTAGGGGTACCGAGGAGAGGCAGCTTGGTGCCGACGCGTGAAGATTTCACACAAGGTGCGCAGTGGTGCTTCCGGTTATGCGATCAACCGATCATGCTTCATGGGTGATCGCCATCGTCGTGCTTGGCGCGCTGCCAGCTGTGGCGTGGTGGCTCGCGTCATTCGACCACCGCCTCACCAAGGAAACGGCTTCACGGTCGTCGACATGACGGGCTATCCGATGGAGTGGCGGATCGCGATGGCGAAGAGAGCCGACGACTCGGGGCGGAAGGACGTCATCCGCATCGGCTTCTGCTGTACCAGTTCTGTTGCTCGGCATGGGGGTCCTGGTGTTGGCGGTGCTGTTCGACGACGACCTGGAGTGGTGGATCCAGGGCAGGGTGCTGGCGCACGTCATGAGGCTGGTCCCCGCCGACGTGGCCGCAGTCGACGAGTTCGACGAGTGGCTCAGCCCCGGCCGGGCAATGGGATATCTGGACATCCGGAAGATCGACGATCCGGAGGCCGCCAAGCGGCTCGTGCGTGCGCTGTCCGTGGGCGCCCGCAGGGCCCTGGAGGAGACGCAGGAGCAGGAACCGACAGACGAGGAGATGGTCGAGTTCTACCGTGGCCTCTGCCGAACGGTGGACAAGGCGGTTCGGCTTCCTCGTTTCTCGTGACGTGTCGTCGCGTCACATGGTCGGTCGTTGATTGAGTGATGCCACCGCCGCCGGGCCCACCGACCCGGCGGGGTGACGAAAACGGGGCGTCCCCTCAGGGGTACGCCCATACGACCCGTAGTCGCCCTGGATGTCGGCACCTCTCGCTGTCGGCATCGACCAGGTGAGCATGAACATCAGCTACTCGCCGCGAGGGGGTCGACGTCGTCTTGGGCCTCGCGGAGCTGCACGGCCTGATCGTCGACGACCTTCAGGATGACGAGGTCACCGGCTCGGGTGGGGACTACCAACGCACGTCAGCTCGGCAGCTTCTCCGAGCAGTTCCCGCTGCTCTTTTGTGACCATCTACGGGCACATCCCCCGGCCGGCAGCGAGTACGCCGATGTGGAACGCCGACCGGCGGCGCAGTTTCGCCACGACCGGCCGGCCTACGTCGGGGCCAAAGGCTCGATCGTCTGGAAGGTCATCCGGCACGCGGACGCCTGGGCTCAGCACATCGGAGGTGGTCAGGGTGGATTCGGCCTTGCCAGTTGTCCGTACGCCGGCTGTCAACGAGCTTCGTATCGTGCCGATGGTGTGCTGTGAATCCTGCTTCACCGGCGTGGCGCGCTGGGATGCCTTCTGGCGCCGGTGCGTGGGCTAGGTGAACGGTGCTTGCGCCATGGTTGCGTGAGCTGCCGTTTCCTTCTGCGAGAGGCGGCTGTGAGGAAGACTGGGACGGTCAAGCGGCGGTTCGCTTGCTCGATGTCTGTCGTATAGCGAAGGGGTCGCGTGCCTGCCCCCTCGCGGCTGTTGGCAGACCCGTGACCTGAACGGCCATCCTGTAGGAGGGCGAGAGTGAGTAGTGCGGATCTTGGCGCTCGCAGTGACCGTGGCAGTGCGTACGCCGAGCTGTCTCGCCTGGTCCGGGGCGCGGGTCTCCTCGACCGTCAGCCCTGGCGCTACGCGACGCGGATCGCGCTTGTGCTGGGTTGTCTCGGCGTCCTGGGCGTGGTGTTCGTCCGGCTCGGACCGTCGTGGTGGCAGACGGCTGTCGCGGCCGCCGTGGCGATGTTCCTCGGGCAGTTGGCCTTCGTCGGTCACGACGCCGGGCACCGGCAGATCTTCCGATCCCGTCGGGCCAACGATGTTCTCGGCCTCGTCTGTGCGAATCTGCTGACCGGGATCAGTTTCGGATGGTGGGTCGACAAGCACAACCGCCACCACGCCCATCCGAACACCGAGGGCCGCGACCCCGATCTCATGGTGGCTCCGCTGTCTTTCACTCCGGGCCAGGCTGCGACGCAGCGTGGCCTGCGGGCGCTCTTCGTCCGGCACCAGGCGGCACTGTTCTTCCCTCTGCTGTTGGGGGAGGGTGTGCACCTGCACGGCGCCAGCGTCCGGGCGATCATCAGCCGTCCTGGGCTCCGGCACCGACCGGTGGAGGCCGGCCTGCTCGTCCTGCACTTCGCCGCGTACCTCGGGGCCGCGTTCCTGGTTCTGAGCGTTCCGCAGGCGATCGTGTTCATCCTGGTCAACCAGGCCCTGTTCGGTCTCTACCTGGGCAGTTCCTTCGCACCCAACCACAAGGGGATGCCCATCCTCACCGAGGCCGACGACCTCGACTACCTGCGCCGACAGGTCCTCACCTCCCGCAACGTACGTGGTGGTCGACTCCTCGACGCGCTCCTCGGCGGGCTGAACTACCAGATCGAACATCACCTGTTCCCCAGCATGCCGCGACCCAACCTGCGCCACGCCCAGCCGCTGATCCGCCAGTTCTGCACCGAGCATGGCATCGCCTACCACGAAACCAATCTGATCCAGTCCTGGGCGCAAGGGCTGGCCCACCTGCGGGCGATCGGGACCGGAGCGACCCGCCAGGGCAACGGCTGAGTCTGGTCAGCGATTGCCCTGGTCACCGACCAAGGCCCGGGCAGGCCACCGCTGAGAGACGGCTGCTGGGGATTGCTGTCGGGGTCGGGGTGGGTGACCGGCGGTCAGGAAATCTAGGTTCCGACGACTAGATATCTTCGGTGGTGTGGCATACTCTTCTTCGAGTCGAGAGGAAAGATCCGTCAAGACGTAGACGGGCTGTCCGGCCGTGGGATCACGACGGGCGGCGAGGAGAGGAACATGCTTCACCGTTCCTCTCGAGAGGTAGTAGGAGCACGTCAGTTACGGCGTGACGCACGCCGGTTGCAGGTGGGGCCAAGGCTCTTTTCGGGGCTCCAGCTGATGTTCGCCGTACGTGTCGGGGCCATGAAGTCGCGTGGGCTCCGGTGCCGGCGGACCGTACGACAGCAAGGGGAAGAAGTAGCAGAGGAAAGGGAGGGCCTTACACCGTTGGATCGCCCGCCGTCGGCTGTCATGTCAGGCCGGGCGGACACCGCAGTTTCCATCGAACGAGAGGTGGTCTCCGGTCACGCATATGCGATCCTCGCGCCCGATGCCGTCAGTGGCGGCTGGTGCGGATACGACAAGCCGACGTTTCTGTCGGAAGATGGTGTTCTGACCCGTAACCCTGGGCCCCGGCGCTTATGCGCCGGGGCCCTCGACGTGGAGGTGACATGGGGCAAAACCCCGAGGACATGTTCGGCGATGAGAACTACCCGGCCTACACCATCGGCCAGGCCGCGGAGATGCTCGGCGCCACGCAGGACTTCCTGCGTCGCCTGGACGAGGCGAAACTGATCAACCCGCACCGCTCCAGCGGCGGGCACCGCCGCTACTCCCGCTACCAGCTGCGCCTGGCCGCCCGGGCGCGGGAGATGGTCGATCAGGGCACCGCCCTGGAGGCCGCCTGCCGGATCATCATTCTCGAAGACCAACTCGAGGAAGCCCTCCGGCAGAACGAGAAGCAATAGCGTGCGCGGCGAACCGGCGGGCGGCGCGTAGCGCCCGATCATTGGCAGCGGCGGTACGGACGGCGTGGGTGCCGGGAATGGTGCACACGGCCCGCGTCGGCACGGTCATCCCACTGGAGTGAGGTCAGGTGACCCGACGGCCTGCCGGTGTTCGGCCGGGCTGAGACCGCGTACCCGTTTGAAGGCCGCGCTGAGTGCGAATGAGCTGCCGTAGCCGACCTGGCGGGCCACCGCGGCGACGGTGGCGTCCGGTTCGCGCAACAGGTCGGCGGCCAGCGCGAGCCGCCAGTTGGTGAGGTATGCCATCGGCGGCTCGCCGACCAGTTCGGTGAACCGGCGGGCCAGCACCGCCCGCGAGGTACCGGTCCCGGCCGCGAGGGTGGCCACCGTCCACGGCTCTGCCGGGTGGTCGTGCAGCAGCCGCAACGCCGTGCCGACCACCGGATCGCCGTGCGCTCGGTACCAGGCGGGCGCCGCCGCCTCCGGCCGGGAGAACCAGGCCCGGAGTACGGCGATGAGCAGGAGGTCGAGCAGCCGGTCCAGGACCACATCCTGCCCCGGCTCGTCCTTGGTCATCTCGTCGTCGAGCAACGGGATGAGCGGGCTGTCCAGTGCCCCGGCCGGCAGCACCAGGAGATGGGGCAGGACCCTCAGCAGCCGTTGGCTGACCTCGCCCTGCAACTGGTACGTGCCACTGAGCAGCACCGCCGCCCCGTCGGCGCGTTCGCCCCAGGTCCGGATACCCAGGTCCATCACGTCGCACAACTCGTCCCCGGTGGGCGTGGTGCTGCGCTCACCGGGATGAATGACCGCCTGCGGCGCCGTGGCCGGGTCGTCGGCGATCGTGTACGGCTCCGGGCCACGGATGATCGCGACGTCGCCGGGGCGTAGCGGCACCGCAGCGCCCTGGTCCGGCACCACCCACGCTGTGCCGCGCAGCATGGTGACAAGGGTGAGGGGCGCGCGATCCTGGATCCGTACCGACCAGGGCGGGTCGAACACCGACCGCATCAGGAACGCGCCGCGCGCCCTCGGCCCGTCCAGCAGCCCCGCGAGCGCATCCATGCGCTCAGGTTAGCCCTGCGACGTGGACCGTCGAGACGCCAGGACATGCGATCGAGAGTCTCGCCCATTCCCGGTGCGCTCGCCCTCGAATTGACTGGTTGGCATGACGAAGACCGTTGATGAGCAGCCAATCCTCGTACTGGGCGGCACCGGCAAGACCGGCCGCCGGGTGGTGGACCGGCTCGCCACACTCGACCGGCCGGTGCGGGTCGGCTCCCGCTCCGGCGAGCCGCCGTTCGACTGGACCGACCAGCGCACCTGGGCACCCGTACTGGACGGGGTTTCGTCGGTCTACCTGGTGTACTACCCGGACCTGGCCGCACCGGACGCCGTCGCGACGATCCGCTCGTTCACCGAACAGGCGGTGTCCGGCGGGATCGAACGGCTGGTTCTGCTTTCCGGCCGGGGCGAGGAGGAGGCCACGCTCAGCGAGCGGGTGGTCCAGGACTCCGGAGTGGCCTGGACGATCGTGCGGGCGAGCTGGTTCAACCAGAACTTCAGCGAGGACTTCCTGACCGACTCGATACGCGGCGGCCAGGTCACCCTCCCGGCCGGGAACGTGCCGGAGCCGTTCGTCGACGCCCGCGACATCGCCGACATCGTGGTCGCGGCACTGACCGACGACGGGCACGCGGGGCAGCTCTACGAGGTGACCGGCCCGCGGCTTCTCACCTTCGCCGAGGCGACCTCGGAGATCGGCGACGCGCTCGGACGGGAGATCCGCTACCGATCGGTTTCGCCCGAGGAGTACGCCGCCGTCATGGCCGGGTACGACGTGCCGGCGGAGCTCGTGGCGGTGCTGACCGAGCTGTTCGGCAAGGTGTTGGACGGCCGCAATGCGCGGCTCGCCGATGGTGTGCAACAGGCGCTGGGCCGCAGGCCGCGCGACTTCACCGACTATGCCCGCGAAGCCGCCGCCGCTGGCGCATGGGACACGTCACCCGCTGGAGACCGGGCATGAACGCCACTCTGGCTGCCTGGTCGGCCGCGGCGACAGTGGTGGTCACGGGTGCGATCACCGGTGTCTACTACGCTTTTTCGGTGGCGGTGATGCCCGGTCTGAACGCCGTCGCCCCCGGTACCGCCATCCCGGCCATGACGAGCATCAACCAGAGGATCCAGAATCCGCTGTTCTTCGTCACGTTCTTCGGCCCGCTCGTCGCCGCCACGGTGACCGGTGTGTTGCTGTTGCTCCTCGGGAAGCGGTCGGCGGGTGTGCTGTTCCTGATGGCCGCGGCGGTGTACCTGGTGGGCGCGTTCATCCCGACGGTGGTCGTCAACGTGCCGATGAACGAGAACCTCGACGCCGCGGGCGTGCCGACCGATCCTGCGGAGGCGGCCCGGGTGTGGGCCTCCTACTCGTCCGCCTGGACGTCGTGGAACTCGGTACGCGCCGGTGCCAGCCTGATCAGCCTGCTGCTGGCTGGTCTCGGGATCTACCTCTCGGGCACGTCCCGATGACGTCGCCGTCCGGTGCTGGCAGGGTGGACGCTGTGACGCGGCATCACGTCGTGGCGCGGATTGTTATCTCCGGGCCGACGACAGGTGTCACGCCCGGCTCAGGCCGAGCGCCTCGTCCACCCGGTCCAGCACCGTCATGTCGTCATGGCCGACGCCGCGCAGCAGGTCGATGGCGGTCGCCCGGATCTGCCCGACGATCATGGTGACCGGCAGCGGCGGATCGGACCGGAGCAGGCCCGCGGCGATCCGGACCGCTTCCAGGGCCGCCGCGTCGGCGCGGTGCGCGTGCCGGTCGGCGTCGGCGCCGCTGAGGTCGCTGGCCAGCGCCTCCCCGGCCGACCGTACGGCGGCGGTCAGCGCGCCGATCGCGGCGGCCAGCTCCGGCGGTGTGGCGGTGTGCCGGCGGGTCAGGGTCGCACTGGCCCGAGCCAGCACCCGGATGTTGCGGGCGGCGTAGTCGAGCTGCCGCAGCGTCGCTTCCACGTCGGCGAGCTTGCCCAGGTGCCGGCGGCGCAGCCCCAGCCGCAGCGTCTCACCGGTGGCGAGCACGGCGGTCTGCAACTGGGCGACGCAGTCGTCCACCTGCCGGGCCTGGTCCAGCGCGGCGCTGGCGGCGTCTTCGTCGCAGCTCTGCAGCGCCGCGTTCACCTCATCGAGCAGGTCGGCCAGGTCGGTGTAGCTGCGCCGGGCCTGCGACACCAGCGGCGCCAGCGGGTCGCGGGCGGCCCTCAGCTGGCTGGCGGCCAACGCCACCGCGCCGCCGATGAGCGCGTCGATGAAGCGGAACGGCATCAGCGTCCCGTGCGGCGCGGCGACCACCACCAGGTACATGGCCGAGACGGTGGCCTGCACGACCAGGGCACGGCGGGCACCGATCACCACGAGCGTCGAGGTGGTCAGTACCAGCACCAGCAGGACCGTGCCGGTGCCCGGGCCCAGCGCGTACACCAGCAGCTCCGCGACGAGCACGGCGGCGGCCACGGCGAGCAGGATCTCGACAGTCTGCCGCAGCCGTCGCCCGCGGGACTCACCGAGCACGACGAGCGCGGCGGTCGGGGCGTAGAACGGGTCCGGGTGACCGATCACCACTGCTGCCACGAGCCAGGCGATCACCGCGGCGGCGGTCAGCTCGACCACGGTCATCCCGTCGCCCCGCAACCGCGCGACGGCGTCGCGCCCCCACGTCCGCACCGGTGACACCCCTTCCGCCCCAGCGGACCGGGGACGGCCGCCGATTGATCTTCCGCGAGGACGGGCACTACCCCGCCCGTGACCTGCTCAATCGTCAGGTGGTGGGCGGCACTCGGGACGGGAGGCCCGTGACGCGCGGTCAGTCGTCTCCGTCAAACTCGGCCGCGTCGACGAGGCCACCCAGTCAGTACGGGGATGTGCCGGACCGTAGTCCGTCGACGAGGAGCGCGACCATGCGTCGGCCGTAGCAGTCGGTTCGGTGGGCCGGCTCGAATTCCGCTTTGTCGGTCAGGGGTTGATCAGTTTCCAGTCGCCTTCGGAGATGACGTCAACTGTGCCATCGACCACCTTGATGGCGGTGTTGTCGTCGATGGCGTAGGTGGGGACCGGGATTCCGGACGCCCATTTCTCGATGCTGGACAGCTCGGTGTCCTCCATCTCCGGATGATTGAGGTGGGGGTACAGCGTGAAATCCACAAGCCCCAGCGCCCGGTCGGCGCCGTGCGCCATGTCGCTGCCGTCCGGGACGAAGTCAAGGTCAAATTCGGCGTCGCAGTTGTACGGGGTGACCGCGATGCTCCCCGCGCTGACCCCGACGTAGACCGTGTCACTTAGCGACGGTAGGAGGTCGGCCAGGCCCGACTGGCGCAGCCAGTGGGTCAGGTAGAGCACATCGCCGCCCCAGACGAGGAGGGCATCGGCCTGCCGGACGGCCGGGACCCAGTTCTCTTCTCGGATGGTCGGCAGTGCGGTGAGCTCCAATATCCCCAGGGATTTCCAACCGAGCTGCGACAGCGGGATCGCGGCCGGGCCGTCAATCGCCTTCCATGCCCGCTCGGCTCCACCGGGGAAGGGGTAGACAGCGGTGGGGATGAACAGGGCCGTGGACTCGGCGATCGGCTTGCCCAGCAGGTCGACGAGCGCGTCGGCGATGCTCGGATTGCAGATGCCCGACGACGTGAGAAGGAACTTCATGAAATCACTCTCCTGGCGCCGCCGCATGACGGCGATGAGGTCGTCCATCAGGGTCGGCGTCTCGGATCGCTAACCCGAGCGACACATCGCTGGATCATCCGCTGACGGCCGTCCAACCGTCAACAGCCTCTCCGGTACGACGACCCGGACCCGCTGCCACGCGCCTCGCCCGCACTTTGCTCGCCCCGGACGCGGACTTCATGGCGATCATCGACATATGCCGCTACGATCCGATATCGAACCATCACCGAGCGTCAATGCGTGGCTGTTCGTGAGCCCTGGACGCTGGCAATCGGCGCCGCTACGAACGTGGTGCCCGGCCTGAGGATCACGCCGTTCCGACGAAGGGAATCCGGATGACGGAGAGCGCGCAGACCACCGAGAGCCGGACCGTTCCGCCCGCGCGACAGTACCCGTTCGGTGTGCCCGACCGCCTCGTCGTCGATCCGACCTATGGCGAGCTGCGCGAGAACGAGCCGATGACCCGGGTGCAGCTCCCGTACGGCGAGGAGGCATGGCTCGCCACCCGGTACGAGGACGTCCGTACGGTCCTCGGCGACGTGCGGTTCGGCCGCGCGCCGGCCGTTCAGCGCGACGAGCCCAGGCTCACCCCGCGCCAGCAGTACAGCGGCATGCTGACCATGGACCCGCCCGATCACACCCGGCTGCGCCGGCTGGTGGCGAAGGCGTTCACGGCACGTCGGGTCGAGGCGCTGCGACCCCGTACCCAGGAAATCGCCGAAGCGCTGGTCGACGACATGGTCCGGCTCGGTCCTCCGGCCGACCTGGTGGAGCACGTCGCCACGCCGCTGCCGATCCAGGTGATCTGCGAGCTGCTCGGAGTCCCGTACGCCGACCGCGACCGCTTCCACGTCTGGTCCGAGGCGATCGTCTCGACCACCTCGCTGCCCCTGGAGACGATCCAGGAGTACCTGAACAATCTCTGGGGCTACATCGGTGGTCTGGTCGCCGAGCGCCGCCGCGAGCCGGAGATCGACGACCTGCTCGGCGCGCTGGTGCGGGCCCGTGACGAGAATGAGGATCGGCTCAGCGAGACCGAGCTGGTGGAGCTGGCCGGAGGGCTGCTCGCGGCCGGCCACGAGACCACGGTGACCCAGATCCCCAACTTCGTCTACGTCCTGCTGCACAATCCGGACCAGCTCGCTCGGCTGCGGGCCGACCCGTCGCTGGTGCCGGCCGCGGTCGAGGAACTGTTGCGGTACGTGCCGCTCGGCGTCGGCTCCTCCTTCGCCAGGTACGCCAAGGAGGACGTCGAGGTCGGCGGGGTTCTCGTCCGGGCAGGTGAGCCGGTTCTCGGCTCGCTGTCGTCGGCGAATCGTGACGGCACCGTCTTCGCCGACCCGGACCGGCTGGACTTCGACCGCGGGCAGAACCCGCACCTGGGCTTCGGGCACGGCGTACACCACTGTGTCGGCGCGCAACTGGCCCGCATGGAGTTGCAGGTCGCCGTCGCCACAATCGTGACCCGCCTGCCCGGGTTGCGGCTCGCCGTACCGGAAGCCGAGCTGGAGTGGAAGCGCGGCATGTTGGTGCGGGGCCTGCTCGGCATGCCGGTGGCCTGGTGAGTACGGCGTGGCGGCTCGGGGTGGACTCGCGTCGCTGCATTGGCACGAGCATCTGCGCCGGCACCGCGCCCGAGCATTTCCGCCTGGTGGGCGGCCTGTCCGAGCCGCTGGCCGACGTCGTCGCCCCGGCCGACGTCGTCCTCGACGCCGCCGACTCGTGCCCGGTGGAAGCGATCACGGTCCGCGACGCCACCGACGACCGACTCATCGCGCCCGAGGAATGACCCACCCGGGGGTCGCGACGACCGTTCCGACCGCCCCAAGACCGGCGAAGCCATGGCTGGATTTGTGCTGTTTATCCAGATCGCAGGATGCGGGTGGCGTGCCCGACCAGGACGGGGCCGCCAAGGCTGATCATGGCAGGAGCCGGGCCTCGACGCAGGCGTTGGCATTACTGCGGACGCCGCCTATGGTGGAGACATGTCCCCGGTGACGTTCCGCTCTTCTGCCGTCACCGGTGTGGCGGCAATCGGGGCTGCCCACGTGGCGACGGCGGCGTGCCGGATGGTCGGGATGCGGGTGCCGGTTGTGCGCGAGTTGCACATCGCGTCCACGTTCCGGCTGTCGAGCCCGGCGCGAACCGGCCGAGGCCCCCCGCGGAATCGTTGCATCACGAAACGACCGCCAGGGCGAAGCTTTCAAGCTTCGGCCCTTTTCTTTTTCCCTTGAAAGGTAGAGGTAGACCATGAGCGTCGATCATCGAACCGTCGACCAGGGCTGGCTGGCTGATCTGCGAGCGTCCCTGGCGGAAGACTTCGCCACGCAGACGGCTCGGCTGCGGGAACTGACCGAGCTCAACGCGGACACCGGCGACCCGAGCGAGGCCCACAACCGGGCCGCACTGCTGGTGGCCACCCGCCGCAACATCGAGCAGATCACCGGTGCGTTGAGCCGCATCAGCGACGGCACCTACGGTGCCTGCAAGAAGTGTCGCCAGAACATTCCGGCCGAGCGGCTCGAAATCCTTCCGCACGCGCAGTTCTGCGTGTCCTGCCAGGCGAAGCACAACGGCTGACTCGCGGTGTGGCTGCCGTGCCCCGGTGGGCACGGCAGCCGCAGACCGTCACCCAGGAGATGACTCCGCCACGGTGACGATGTCCAGGACATCAAGGATTCCCAGGAGTCTGGCAAGGGTCACCGCCTCGTCGCGGGTCAGGGTCAGAGAGCAGGTGGCGTCGGGGTCGTCGGGGGACTCGTAGACGAGATCTCGCCGGCCACCTGGACGGTGCGTGACCACGCCCACGCGGCGACCGTCAGCGGTGGTGAACATGCGGCATATCCCGATACCGGGCAGCGGGGTCAGTTCGACAATCATGGGGACTCCAGCGGGCAGGGTGCGGATTCGCGCAGCGGCGCAGGCCGACGGAGTGTGGCGAGCCACGTGCGGCGGGCGCGGTGACAGTGCTGCCGGCCGGTCACGGAGGCCAGCCGGGCGCAACGATGGGGATCGGCGCGAGCGGGGCGAGTGGATCAGGCGAGGCCCCGCGCATGGCGCGGGGGAGCACGATCCGCCGACCAGGCGGGCACACAACCGGGGATCGCCCGCCGTGCGGAACGGAACACGATGCACAGCCCGATCGACCGGGTGGCGGAGAGCACCAGCACGAGCACGGCAAGCAGCAGCATCGTCGGCAGCGGCGCTCGCTCGCCGACGCGCCGGAGGCCGCGTCGATCGTGCATGCCCAAACCATAGCCGTCGCCCAGAGTGCGGACCACCTTCGCATCGGGTGACCACCCACGCCCCGCCAGCAACGCCGGTGACCGGCCTCGCGCGCCGGGCCCGACACCAGCGAGCACCAGGTCGGCGACCAGTTGCGAGGGCCGAAATGCTACGAAGAGACGTGCCCGAGATGACGAGTTCCCCTGATGCCACGTCCCTGGAAACTCCGCGGCTGCTGTTGCGTCGCTGGCAGAGCACCGATCTGGACGGCTTCGCCGCGGTGAACGCACAGCCTGAGGTCATGCACTACATCCATGACGGTCGCACCCTGGACCGGGCGGGGACCGCGGAGCGCCTGGCCAACTATCAGCGACACTGGGATGAGCACGGCTTCGGCCTGTACGCGGTGGAGGTCAAGGAAACCGGCGATCTGGCCGGTTTCACCGGGCTGGCGGTGCCGACCTTCCTGCCCGAGATCATGCCGGCCGTGGAGATCGGCTGGCGACTCGGCCGCGCGTACTGGGGCCGGGGCCTGGCCACCGAGGCTGCCCGGTCTGTGGTCGCTCACGCTCGCGCCGGGCTCGGACTGCGGCGGCTGGTCAGCATCCACATTGTCGGCAACGAGGCGTCGGCGCGAGTGATGGTCAAGCTGGGCATGACGCTGGACCGCGAGACCGTGCAGCCGGACACCGGCCGCCGGGTCCGGGTCTATGCGATGGATCTGTAGGCGGTCCACCCGGAGACCGTTCCAGTACTCAGCTCATGTCGACGGCGTACGTCCGGGTTCCGGGTGCCGGTGTAGCCCGATCAGAAGGTCTCGCCACGGCGCCTTCCGGCCGTAGCCGGCCCCGTGGCGGATCCCCACAGCGGAAAAGCCCGTACGCTGGCGTAATGATCGACTTTCGCGCGGCCGTTGAAGCACGCGACGCCGATGCCCTTGAGGCGGCCCTGGCCGACGACGTGCTGTTTCGCAGCCCGGTGGCGTTCAAGCCTTATCCGGGTAAGGCCATCACCGCCGCGATCCTGCGGGGTGTGCTGCGGGTGTTCGAGGACTTCCGGTACGTCCGTGAGCTGAGCGGCGAGGGCGGTCGCGATCACGCGCTGGTATTCGAGGCGCGAATCGGCGACGTCGCCGTCGAGGGCTGTGACTTCCTGCACCTGGATGAGAACGGTTTGATCGATGAGTTGACGGTCATGGTTCGTCCCCTGTCCGCCGCGCAGGCCCTGGCTGCCGCGATGGCCGCTCAATTCGAGCGGATCCAGCGTGAGGCGACCGCCGGCTAGAACGTCCGAGCTGGAGCGTCACGCAGCATGCCGAGCCGCTCGGGCACCGTGTCCTGCCCGGCGTCCACGAGCGAGATGAAGTGCTGCAGGTCGCGCATCGGCATCCTGGTGAGGAACACCAGGCGTCGCACCGCTCTGGCGTCGTGGACGCGGTGACCGTAGTGGTCCCGGGCCACCTCGACCAGCCCGGCCCGCTCGTAGTAGCGCAGCGTGTGAGAGGCGTGATGTCGAGCAGGTCGGCAACCGCCGCGATCGTCGTCGGCTCGGGGAGACGTCGGACAGGTCGGTGAGGTGTCCGGGCGGGAGTTGCCCGTCGCCGCTGTGTTCGATACGGCCGGCGGGCTACGACTACTTCATGAGGACACCGCCGAGAACGAGAGGAAGCTCGACCATGACGGCACATGTGGTGACGCCCGAGCAGTGGCTGGCGGCGCGCAAGGAGCTGCGCGAGCAGGAGCGTGGGGCGATGGAGGCGCGCGACGCGGTCAACGCCGCCCGCCGGCAACTGCCCTGGATGGCCATCGAGGACGAGTACGTCTTCGACGGCCGGCACGGCAAGGCACGGCTGATCGACATGTTCGAGGGCCGGTCGCAACTGATCATCCAGCACTTCATGTTCGATCCCGCGTGGGACGAGGGCTGCAAGCACTGTTCCCTGCTGACCGACGGCATCGGCGACCTGGCACACCTGCACGCCCTGGACACGACGTTCGCGGTGGTCTCCCGGGCGCCGATCGACAAGATTGAGGCCTTCCGGCAGCGCATGGGGTGGAACGTGCCGTGGTACTCATCGCACGGCGGCACGTTCAACTACGACTTCCACGTGACGCTCGACGAGACCGTGGCCCCGGTCGAGTACGACTACATGGACAAGGCCACCCTGGCGGCATCGGGTGAGTGGTTCACCGAGGGCGAAGCGGGTGGCATGAGTGTGTTCGCCCGCGACGGCGAGAAGGTCTACTACACCTACTCCGCGTACGGCGACGGGATCGACGTGTTCCACACGACGTTCAACTACCTCGACCTGACGCCGAACGGCCGCCCGCTCGAGCCCGGCCGGCCGTGGTTGCGACACCACGACCGGTACTGAGCGTGCTGGTGGCGGGCATCCGTCCGGAGGCCCGCCACCGCTGCGGTCAGCCGTGCGGGTGCCGGCGGTAATACTCCACCAGCGACGTGTGCACCGGCTCCCAGCCCATCTCGCGCCGGGTCCGGTCCGCGCTCACGACGTGGTCCATGAGATAGAGCTCCGCGATGGGAGCGATCTCCTCGGGCGGTTCCTGGTCGGCGGGCCAGCAGATCGCCCGACCGCCGGCCGCCGCAGCCACGATGTCGGCCACCGGCAGATTCTCGGCCACACCGTTCCAGCGGGTGCCGCCGGCCGCCCGCTGGGCGACGGCCAGATAGAGCCGCGCCAGGTCCTCGACGTGCACCACGGGCCATTGGATGCCGGCATGACCCAGATAGACGCCGGTGCCGAGACGCTCCTGCACAGGCACCATCGTTCCCCGGATGACGCCGCCCCGGTTGCCGTAGATGAGCGCCGGCCGCACGATGATCCCGCCTCCGGCGACAACCCTTCTCTCCATGTCGGCACGCCAGGCCACCACCGCGGGCGGTCGTGGCACGGTGTCCTCGTAGGTGGTGCCGGGACCGAGGACGTCGGTGCCCGAGGTGTGGATCAACCGTGCCCCGGCTGCCATGATGGCCTCGGCGCTTCGGCTCTCGACGTCCCCCGGGACCCAGGCGATCTGGATGACGAGGTCGAAGCCATCCGCGGCGGCTTTCAGCGACGAAGGGTCGGTGATGTCGCCCGGCACCGGCCGGTAAGCCGGCGGCACCGGCCGGCCGTCGGGGCGCTGCAGCGCCGCGACCTGGTATCCGGCTGCGGCAAAGGCCTTGGCCACGTGGGAACCGGCGTAGCCGGTCGCGCCGATGACCAGAACGGTAGTTGATTGCGGGTCCTCGGGCATGCCGTCCATCTGTGCTCCGTTCGGTGAAGGGGGCGCCGGTGCGGGAGGGGTTGCAGGCCTTGGCCGGTCAGCAGGTATGCGTCGTCCGCCGCACCGACCATTGGGACGGCCTGCCCGAACTCCGCGTCCATGCCACCCACCAATTCCTGCAAAGCCGATCGGCGCAATAAATTTAGGCAAGCTCCCGGTGGCATGCGTCTTTGAAATTGCGCGGTCGGGACCCGGCTCCTTTTCTGCCGTCGTTCGGGCGACTGCCGGGCAGGGTCGTACTCCGGCAATTCCTCAGCACACGTACGAAGCTGGGCGCGCGCTCGCCCACTTCGGGATGCGCGCGCTGGCGCGCTTCGGCGGCTACGGGGCCGCCGCGCACACAACCTGCCCGGCGGTGGCATCGGGCTGGGCGGCGGCTACGGGACGGCCGCGTTCGGCGTGGCGGCGATGAAGCCGAGGGGCGCGTACGGCGGTTCACCTCGACCTCTGCGGGCTGGAGCCCATATCCTCGCTACCGGAACGGCCGGCCGCCGCACCTCGGCGGGCCGTTCCGGGCGGGCGGTGCGGTCAGAAGTCCTTTTCGGAGACCTCTTCGACCGGGCGAACCTCGACGGCCCCGACCTTGGCGTCGGGGAAGCGGGAGGCGATCTCGGCGGCGCGCTCCGGGCTGCCACATTCGAGGAAGAAGACGCCGGCGAGGTACTCCTTCGCGTCCGGGAACGGTCCGTCGGTCGGGCTCGGCACTCCGTCGCGAGCGGACAGCCTGGTGCCCTCGGCCGGGGCGGTCAGTGCGGCAGCGGTCAGCAGCTCGCCGGAGGCACGGATCTCCTCGACCAGGTTGACGTGCTGAGCGACCCGATCGGCGCGTTCCTGCTCAGAGAGCGTCTCGCCGTCGTGGAGGAAAAGCGGGTGCTTCCAGGTTGAGGAGTTGGTGTAGATCAATACCACGTACCTCACGGGCAATCCTTCACGTTTGTCGTCCGCTGCCGAACGTCGGACGTGCTGGGCTGGTGACTGCCGCAGGCTACCGTCCGCGTCGGACACCTTTCAATCGTGCTCAGGAAGCGGCGCACACTCGAAGTTGCCAGCCATTCCGGCGACGCCAACCTCCGACGGGGGAGCTGGAAGAGGTGGTGGGCGATTCCCGTTGGGCTCCGATAATGGCGGGCATTTTCGGCGGTATGCCGAGCGGGTTCCGCGCCGAGTGGACGGGACAGGCCGGGACTGTCCCGGCCCGCACCGTGGTGTCAGCGTGCCGCTGTGGCGGTCACGTGGACGCGCTTGCCGATCCGTCCCGCCTCGGCGAGCAGGTCGGCTCCCCACCGTTTCCACAGGCCGTCGAGCCGGGAGGTCACGATGACGTCGTCGACTGTCCCGTCCTCCAGTGTGGTGCGTAGCCCGATGCCGTGCCGGACATCGTGCCGTCCCGGTTCCGCTGCGGCGAGTCGGGCGACGGCGTTCACGTCGAGGTCGTACAACACGGCGGCCGGCAGGCCGGGGGGCACCTGATCGCCGGCGCCGAGCACCGCCAGGCTCCCGCCGGTGGGCAGACCGGCCAGGACTCCGGTGATCTCGCCGGTGACGTCGCGGCCCTGAGCGGCCGCAGTCTGCTCCAGGACCTGGCGCAGCTCGTCCTCCCACGTCCAGTAATCGTCGCGGTAGCGCATCAGCAGGACCCAGCCCACCTCGAGCGGCGGGGACGGATGCTTGGCGAAGAAGCGGTCCATGTTGCGCAGCAGCTCGTCGAAGCGTGCCGGGTCCCGCGGGTGCGGCGACTCGATCGCCCACGCCGTCCGGCTCATGCGCAGGCCGACGCCGTCGCGCAGCAGGCGGTACGCCAGCTCGAGGTCCTCGAAGCCCCACCCGACGAAATCCTCATCGAAGCCGCCGACGGCCGCGAAGTCGGCGGCCGCGACCGAGCAGTTGAGGGTGAAGAAGTTCTGGTACGGCACCAGCAGCCGGGACAGGTCGAACTCGTGGGCCGCGAGATGTGCGTGCCGGACGTCCCGCAACGTCGCGCCGGCACGTTCCACGAGTTCGTCAGGTGTCGATTCGTCCAGTTGCCGCATGAGACCGGCGTCGACTCCTTCCGGGTCGTAGCCGTACGTGTACCCGACGATCGCCCAGCGGCCGGGGACTTCGCGGTGGGCGCGCAGGTGGGCGTCGACGAAGTCGCGGCCCACGAACGTGCCCGTGTCGAGGAAGATCAGTAGAGGTGCGGTGGCCAGCCGGGCGCCGGCGTTGCGCGCCGTGCCTACCCGGTTGCCGCGGTCCTCCTGGCGGTGATACTTCAGGCGCAACCGGTCGCGGAACTCTCCGACGGCCGCTTCGGTGTCGTCGCTGGATCCGTCATCCGCGACGATCACTTCGAAACGATCGGTGTCCAGGCTCTGCCCAACCAGTTGGGCCAGATTGCGGCGTAACAGGTCCGCCCGGTTGTAGGTCGGGATGATCAGCGAGGCCGGCGGGGTGTCGTGGGACATCGGTCTGCTCCTTTCGGTGATGACGGCGGCGGGATGCGGCCGGAGCCGCTCACCCCCTTCTGAGGCGTCGGATCCGGCACGACCCGGCCGACAGGGCAGCTACGGATGTGACGCGGGTCACGTTCCGGATGCGGCTGTGGATGTCTCGTTCGTGTCCCAGGGGTCCGACGAGCAGATAGAGACCGTCCGCAACCGACAGGGGAGTGAGCAGATGACTGACCACGAGGAGCGTGGGCCGCGTTCGCCCGACGGGGTGCCGGTGCTGCTGGAGACGCCGGATCGACCGGAGGCAGTCAGCGAGCCGGTAGGTGTCGCGGCGGCCGTTCGTGCGCGGTGGGCCGTGACCGGGGTCTTCTTCGTCAACGGCCTGCTGCTGTCGACGTACATCACGCGGATCCCGTCGATCAAGGCTGTTCACCAGTTCGGTGACGCGCAGTTCGGCATGATCCTCACGCTGCTCGGCGTCGCGGCGTTGCTGACCATGCAGTTCGTCGGCGGCATGGTGGCACGGTTCGGCAGTTCCCGGGTGATCCGCACGATGTTGCTGTGCATGCCACTGGCCCTGGCCGCTGTCGGTTTCGCGCGAACCGCCCTGCAACTCGCCGTCGCGGTGATCCTGCTCGGCATCGTGCACGGCGCGACCGACGTGGCGATGAACGGCCATGCCGTAGTGGTCGAGCGCGTCGGTCGGCGACCCATCATGAACGGCTGCCACGCGGCGTGGAGCATCAGCGCCGTGCTGGCGTCGCTCGTCGGCGTCGGTCTGATCAAGGCCGGCATCGCCCCGTCGTGGCATCTGGCCGGCGTTGCGATAGTGATGCTCGCGGCCGCCCTGCCGCTGACCGCGATGTTGCTGCCCGCGTCGGTCGACCGCAACCCGGTGCAGGCCTCCGCCGACGCCAAGCCCCGGGCGAGCTGGCGTACCGGTTGGAGCCGCCGGGTGCTGATGTACGGCGCGATGGGCGCGACGCTCATGGTGTGCGAGGCGGCCGTGACCAGCTGGAGTGGCATCTACCTGCACGAGATCCGCGGTGCCGAGCTGGCCGTGGCGTCGCTGGCCTTCACCGCGTACACCGCCTTCCAGACGTTGATCCGGCTGTTCGGTGACCGCCTCACCGAGCGCTTCGGCGGTGCGGTTCTGTTCCGGGTGAGCGGGCTGGTCGGCATCGCCGGCATCGCGGTGGTCGTCCTCGTACCCTCGCCCTACGTGGCGATCGCCGGGTTCGCCATCCTCGGCGCCGGCACCGCCGTGCTGCTGCCGCTGATCTTCAGTGCGGTCGGCCACGCCGGTGGCGACGGACCGGGCGCGACAACGTTCGTCGCGCGGGCCACGACCTTCGCGTACGGCGGCATCCTGCTCGGCCCGGCGATGGTCGGTTGGTTCGCCGCGGTCTTCGGTCTCACCTGGACGTTCGCCGGGCTGCTCCCGCTGATGGCGGCGATCGTGCTGAACAGCCGCGTCATGGGACAGGCGGACGCCGCCACCGACCGGGAGGCGGCCGCCTGAGCCGGGGGCAGGGACGGTGTGGGTGCTTTCCCCTTGCCCCGCCCGTCCCTGCCGCCGCCTCACTGCGTCATGTGCTGCGCATCGAAGCCGTAGCTGCCGATCAGCTCGGCCTCGGCGGCCTCCGGGCCGCCGGCCACCCGGGCCTTGAAGTCTCGCTGGAACGCCGCGAACGCCTCCACGCCGCCGAGGGCGTTGGAGCCGTCGGAGACGCCTACGTGAACGAACGTGACTCCGTCGGCGAGGCGGAAGGCCGCATAGCTCAGGCCGTCGGGCCGCTCGGCGGTCAGCTCGGCGAACACCTCCTCGATCAGGCGCTGATTCTCCTCGGCCGAGTCCGGCCGCATCTCGTACCGCACCACGAATCCCTGTCCCATCGCGTTCCCTTCTCCTTGCGGGCCGCCGACGGCGACCCGCTGCCGATGTGTGGTCGCTGGTCGGTCGGCGCCGGGCGTACTCCCGCAGGCCGGCCACGTAGAGGTTGGGGGTTTCCAGTGCGGGGAAGTGGCCCACCGCACTCGTACTCCCGTCAGTGGACGATCGACGGAAAGTCGCTGTCGGCGTAGCGCCCGATGGGCCGTGCCGGTTCACGCTGATGAACGGCCATGGCGAGCGGTACCAGCGGCGGCACGGCCGGGTACGCCGACGTCCCGCCCCGCAGCGCGCCGGCGGGCTGCGGCGAGACGACTGCCCCGGCCGTCCAGGCGGTCCGCGGAGCGTCGATTCGGAACGGCTTCAACGCGCTCCTAACAGGTCGCGGCGATGGTTCGGGAATGGCATAGGCAGCAGTTTCGCGAGCCCGGTGAACGCGGGTGCACGCGAAGCATTCCCGCGCTGGCCATGCTATCGGGGGCCGCTGGCGGTGGTCGATCGGCGCGCGCAAGGAGCGCAATCTGCGAGAAGTCTGCTCCGGTGCTGCTGCCTACTCTGACTGCACCTGGTCGACCGTCATGAATGTGTGGAGGCAGCATGGGGGAGTCGAAACGCCTGCGGTCGTCCCGGGCTCCAGCGGCGCGGACCCTTTCGCGGCACGACAACTCTCACATCCAGGTCCGGGTCTTCGCCCACGCCCGTCAAGACCCGGTTGGGCACCTTCTCCATCCCGCTACCGCGGACGGCGGCCGCCGATGATCCGGCGTCGTCCGAGGCGGTTCTGCGCACCGCCGGGCTGGTCGATCCGCCGTAGGCGCTGACGCGGCCCGGCGTCGTCAGTCGCCTGTTCCCGCACCCCTGAGAACCCTGGCCTGCGTCGACGCCGGCCAGGGTCACCGTGCGAAAACGCGAACACCTATCGAAAGGGCCCCTGAGATGGCGATAACCGAGACCGCATCCGCGCCACCGAGCCGGCTGGACACCCGCCGCTGGCTCATTCTCGCCGTGTTGTGTCTGGCGAACTTCATGGTCATCCTCGATTCGCAGGTCACCATCCTGGCCGTGCCGTCCATCCAGTCGGCACTGCAGATGACTCCGGGCGCGGCGCAGTGGGTGCTGAGCGCGAACCTGATCACCTTCGGCGGCATGCTGCTGCTCGGCGGACGCGCCGCGGACCTGCTTGGCCGGCGTCGGGTCTTCATGGCCGGAACGGTGCTGTTCCTGATCGTCTCGCTGGTTTCCGGCCTCGCGTGGAACGGTGAGGTGCTGATCATCGCCCGGGCGCTGCACGGGGTCTCGGCCGCGCTCATGGCGCCAACCGCGTTGTCGATTCTGACCAGCGAGTTCCCGGAGGGCCCGCACCGGCACCTGGCACTCGGCGCGTGGGCGGGCATCGCCGGCGTCGGCGCCACCATCGCGCTGCTGGCCGGTGGCGTTCTCGTCGACGTACTCGGCTGGCAATGGATCTTCTTCCTCAACATCCCGGTGGCAATCGTGATGCTCGTCGTCAGCCCGCTGCTCCTGCGCGAGAGCACCGATGTCACCCTGCGCCGCCGGTACGACGTGGCCGGCGCGCTCTCCAGCACCGCGATGCTGGCGCTGCTCATCTACGGCGTGCAACTCGCGCCGACCGCAGGCTGGTTCGCCGGCCGTACTCTGGCGGTGTTCGGCGCCGCGGTGGCGCTGCTGATCCTGTTCGTGGTGATCGAGTCACGGTCGGAGGCGCCCCTGCTGCCCCTGCGGATCCTGCGGTCGAACTTCGTGGTGGGTGGCAACCTCTCGATGGTCACCATGGGCATGCTGGCCGTCGGCGTCTCGGTGCTCGTGTCCCAGTACGCCCAGGGTGACCTGCTCGGATGGTCGGCGACGGAATTCGGGCTGCGTCAAGCGATCATGCCGTTCATGGCGTTCGCTGGCTCGTTCATCGGCCAGCGGTTCGTCACCCGCTACGGCACCCGCGCGGTGGCGGTCGTCTGCCTGGTGCTCATGGGCGTCGGCCCGGGCATGATGATTTTCGCGGTGGGCGCCGGTGGCCCGTTCCTGCTGATCTTCGCGGCCATGTTCTTCTTCGGCTCCGGCCTCGGCCTCGGCACGGTCGCCGCCTCGGCTGCCGCCCTGACCGGCGTACGCGAGAACGACCTGGGCCTGGCCTCCGGCATGAACACGGCCGCGCAGCAGATCGGTGGCGGTTTCGGCGTGGCCATCGTCTCCACTGTCCTGGTCTCGTACTCGACCGGCGGCACTCCGCAAGCCGCCGAGATGGCGGGTTACCAAGCCGGCTTCGTCGCGTGCGTCGGCTTCGCCCTCCTCGGGCTGCTGGTCACGGTGCCCTTGCTGCGGGGCGTGCGGCGTCCCCAGCCCCGGGATCCGGCACTCGAGTTCGCGGTGCACGCGGACTGATCGCCCGCCCGGCTCGGCTGACCCCTCAGCTGAGCCGGGCGACGCGCCGTTCCAGATAACGGCGCTCCGGCAGACTTGTGGCGCGGCGAGCGGCCAGCTCGTACGTGTCGCGTGCCGCGTCGTGCTCGCCGGCCATCTCCAGAAGATGCGCGCGTACGGCGTGCAGCCGGTGACCGTCGGCCACCCGGGCGTCGTCGACCAGCGGCTCGAGCACGGCGAGCCCGGCGTGCGGCCCGTGCACCATGGCCACCGCGATCGCTTCGTTGAGTTGCACGACGGGATTGGGCCAGATGCGGGCGAGCAGTCGATAGAGCACGAGGATCTGCGGCCAGTCGGTGTCCTCCGCCCGAGCCGCCTCGTCGTGCACCGCCGCGATGGCGGCCTGCAACTGATAGACCCCCAGCGGCGCCGACGACAACGCTCCAGTGATCAGCTTGACGCCCTCGTCGATGTAGTCGCGGTTCCACCGGGAGCGGTCCTGCTCGCCCAGCGGGATGAGGCTTCCGTCCGGCCCGGAACGCGCCGGACGACGCGCCTCGGTGAGCAGCATCAACGCCAGCAGCCCGGTCACCTCCCCGTTGCCGGGCAGCAGCCGGTGCAGCTCCCGGGTGAGGCGCACCGCTTCGGTGATCAGCTCCGGACGGTTCAACTCAGCCCCGGTCGTCGCGGCGTACCCCTCGTTGAAGATCAGATACAGCACCTGCAGCACGACCGCGAGCCGGTCCTCCAGTTCGCCCTCCGGCGGCAGGCGGAACTCGGAGCCGGCCGCCTTGATGCGCTGCTTGGCGCGGGTGATGCGGCGGCTCACTGTCGCCTCCGGAACCAGGAACGCCCGCGCGATCTGTGCTGTCGTCAGCCCGCCCACCGCGCGCAGGGTGAGCGCGGCCTGCGACAGCGGCGAGACGGCTGGATGACAGCAGAGGAACAGCAGGGTGAGCGTGTCGTCGGGAGAGCCCGGGGCGTCGGCTGGCGGCGCGTGCATCTGATCGGCGGGGGTGAGCGCCGCAACGGTCACCTCACGCTGCTGACGTGCCGTCTCGCTGCGCCGCGCGTCCACCAGCCGCCGGGTGGCAACTCGGATGAGCCAGCCCACGGGGTTGTCCGGGACGCCTTCCTGCGGCCACTGCACGGCCGCGGCCACGAGCGCCTCCTGTACGGCGTCCTCGCACGCGTCGAACGAGCCGTGCCGCCGCACCAGGGCACCGAGCACACGGGGCGCCAGCCCGGCCAGAACGTCGTTCATGCTCACATCTCCCAGCCGGACAGGCCCAGGACGGGCCGGATCTCGACCGCCTGGCTACCGGCCACGGGCAGGCGGCGTCCGATCTCGACAGCGCGGGCGCGGCTCTCGCAGTCGACGACGAAGAATCCGGCCACGTACCGGCCGCCGGACTCGACGGACCCCTCAACCAGCTGCGGGCCGTCGGCAGCGTCCTTCGTCTGTAGCGTCGTCGTGTTGATCGGGTCGGCGAGCGCGGTGGCGTCGATCAGTTCACCCGATTCGGCGAGCTCGTGCAGCAACGACTCGACAGGTGGCGGCCGGTCCTCTCCGCTGCCGGCCGCGGATCGGCCACCGCGCAGGAACATCGGGTGCACCCAGGCGCCGGGGTCGCCGTAGACGACCAGGACGAACCTCATGACGTCTGCCTTCCTGTGCGGTGAGCGGCCTGGCGGGCGGTGACGTGCGGAACGATACCCAGCAGATCCGGCCCAGGCGTTGTCCCACAACTCCAACTCCACCAGGTGCGACCGGCGTACCAGATCGGCCGAGCCCGCGTCCGCGCAGCTGCGCGTCACTGAGCTCTTCGACCGCTCCCACCATTGACGGTGTGATGATCGGGTGGTGCGGGTGATGATGGCCACCGATGCGGGGCACCCGGGGCGGACGAATGAGGATATCGCCGGTGCCGTGCCGTCCGGCGTGGTTCTGGTTGACGGCGCGGGCGGCATCGCCGGCGCCGAGAAGGTCTGCCACCACGGAGTGACCTGGTACGCCACCCGTCTCGGCGGTGCTCTCCTGGGCGCGTTGTCCCAGCACCGGACCCTAGGTGAGGTGCTGGCCGAGAGCATCGAGCGGATCACCGACGAGCATCGCGACACCTGCGATGTCACCAACTCGATCAGCCCTTACGCGGCAGTCGCGATGCTCCGGTTCTCGGATGGCCTCGTCGAGCACCTGGTCCTCGGAGATGCCGTGGCGGTCATCGGCCGGACCGGCGCCGATCCCTTGGTCATCAGCGACCCGCGCGAGGCGATGATCGCCAACCCCGTGGAGGCCCGGCTGAAGGGCGTGCCCGAGGGCACTGACGAGTATCGGCGGATCCTGCTGGAGTTGCGTGCTCGACGCAACAGCCCGGGCGGTTTCTGGGTGGCCAAGGACGACCCGCGGGTTGTGGACGAGGCGATCACCGGCAGTTGCCCAACGGACGAGGTGACAGTTGCCGCTCTGCTGAGCAACGGCGCGAGCCGGCTGGTGGACACCCTCGGACTGACCAGTTGGGCGGGACTGCTGCAGCTGGCGGAGACCGCCGGACCCGGCGAGGTCATCGGCCGGGTCAGGGAGGCCGAGGTTCGCGGCGACGTCGCCCCGGACGACGCGACGGTCATCTGCTGCAGCCGCACGAGACAGCTCGGCGACGGGTAACCCGATCACCGGTTCCCGGCCGGGCATACTCGCTGTTCATGACGTACGACCTCGCGGTCTGGGAAGGCGAGCGCCCAGACGAGTCGAACGCGGCGGTGACTTTCAGCGCCCTGTACGACCAGTACATCGGACGAGACGATCCGAGGTTGATACCGCCCACGCCAGCGATCACGGCGTACGTGGAGTCGCTGCTGGACCGGTGGTACGAGATGGGGGACCCACGCGACGTCGATGACACGAGCCCGTGGTCGGACGCGCCCCTGATGAGCAATGCTCAAGGTCCGATCATCTACCTTGCCATGCGATACAGCATGGCCGCCGAGGTCTCCGCCGCCTGCGCTCATCTGGCGGCCGAGAGCGGGCTTGTCTGCTTCGACGTTCAATGGAACCAGCTCCGTCCAACCGCCACCGAGTCGTAGCGGGCGACACCATCGATCGCACCGAGCCAACCTGGCCCGTTGACTTCAGGGAGCCTGGCGGGAAGGTCAGGCAGCCTGCTCAGGCTGCGCGGCGTCCCCATGCCGAGATCAGCGGCGCGAGGGTGAGGTCGAGTTCGCCGGCATCGACGGCGGCCAGGTGCGCGTCGATCTCGGCGTCGTTGGCCAGCCCGGCGGCGAGCAACTCGGCGCGGACCAGGCGCACCGTCGCCGTCTCCAGCCGGTCGCAGGCCACCCCGCCGACCGGGAAGGAACCGGCCGCCGCCACATCGACCAGGCCCGCCGCGCGCAACGACTGCGGCAGCGTACGGCCGTAGCGCAGATCGGCGCCGCGGCGCGTCAGCAACTCCCGGACGGCACGCCGCAGTCGGTTGGCACGCCGCTGCGCCGGACCGACCTCATCGAGGCAGGCCAGCGGCTGCAACTCGGTGTCGGCGTCCTCGATCAACAACCAGCCGCCGGGCTTCAGCGCCGCCACCATCGTCGCCAACGCCCGGGCACGGTCGGGCACGTGAACGAGCACGAGCCGTGCGTGTACCAGGTCAAACGTGCCGGACTGCGGCGGCGGGTTCGCGACGACGTCGTGCCGAAGCACCTCGTACCCGCCGTGCGGGTCCAACCAGGTCGGGTTGATGTCCGTGGCCAGCACGTGACCGGTTGTCCGACGGCCGCGGCCAGGGCCTCGGGAATGCTGGGACCTCCGGCACCGACTTCCCAGCAGCGCCAGCCCGCCCTCAGCCCGAGCCGGTCGAGGTGCCCGCGCGTGACACCGTCGAACAGCTCGGCCAGCCAGCCGAATCGCTCGCCCGCCTCGCGCCGGGCATTGTCGAGCAGGTAGCGGTGATCCGGCGCAGCCTCGGGGGAGTGCGGTGGCGGGGTCCCGGACCGGGTGCCCGCGGTATTCACCGGTTCGTCAGTCGTCGCGTCCGGCTCGGGCTCGGGATCGACGACGGGCTGCGATGAAGTCATGCCCCCATCCTCACGCCACCGCGTGCGGTGTCAGCAGGAAACGGGCTGCATTCGAACACAGCCCCGGCTCCGGCCGACCAGGCCGACCCCGCACCCTCGACACGATCGGCCGCCCGGGGATCGAGCAGCGCTGTGGGCCAGCGTTTCGGTCAGCCCGGTCGACCAGGGCCTGCGGCACGTCGCGGAGCGTGCGGTCGGATTCCGGCGAGACCTTCGCCAGGATGGGCGCTCGTCCTCCCGGGGCGACCGCCACGGCGATCGCCCCGGGGTTCCGCGTGGCGGACGGCCGGCGTATTCCCTAGATCGACGTGGCCGGAGTCAGCTCGACGACGCTGCCGGTGGCGCGGGACCGCTCGGCCGCCCAGACGACTCGGTGGGAGGAGATGCTCTCCTCGGGTCCGGAGGTGACACGTGAGCGGTCCCCGGTGGCGACCGCCGCGATGAACGCCTCGATGAGCGCCCCGTCGGCGCCGCCGTGCCCGTCCGCGGCCGAGGCGTCGCCGTCGGGATCCAGGTTGATGGTCTCGACGGTGTCGGTGAGGAAGTCGTGGACGTGCAGGGTACGGCCGTCTCCCTCGATGCTGCCGAACGTGCCGAAGATCCGCGTCTTGCGAAAGTCGAGCGCGGTGAAGGCCGTCATCGTGAAGGCGACTGTGGTGCCGCCCTCATATTCGAGGTTGACCACCTGGTGGTCGACGACGTCGTTGCGGCCCGCGTAGACGCAGACGCCGTACGGGCCGTCCCTGAGGGCTTTGTGGACACCGTCCGCGCTGACGTCGTCGGTGAGGACGCCCAGCGGCCATGCCTCGTGGATGGGGTCACCGAGGAAGCGTTCGTAGATCCGGATCGCGGAGTAGGCACAGGATCGTTCGACCGGGCAGTCGACGCAGCGCTCGGTCGCTCCGGCTGGACGGTTCTCCGGCCGGAAGTGGGCGAGGCCGCCGAAGGAGGAGACCCGTCGGACCGGTCGGCCGATGAGGTGGCCGAGCCAGTCGATGTCGTGGCAGGACTTGGCGAGCAGCATCGACGAGGATTCGGCCTCCACCGCCCAGTTGCCGCGCACGTAGCTGTGGGCGTGGTGCCACCAGCCGACCGGCTCCAGGTGATCGATGCTGACGATCGCGCCGATCCGCCCGGAGTCGATCAGCCGCTTGAGTGTCTGGGAATAGGGCGTGTATCGGAGTACGTGACAGACGGCGAGGAGGACGTCGTTGTCGACGGCTGCGGCGACGATCCGTTCCGCCTGCTCGGGCAACGGGGCCATCGGCTTCTCCAGCAGGATCGCGTAGCCGCGTTCGGCGAAGGCCACCACCGGCTCGACATGCGCGCGATCGGGGGTCGCCACGATCACCGCGTCGGCGAGCCGAGGCTGTGCGGCGAGGTCTTCCCACGAGGCGAACCGGCGCTCCGCGGGTACGTCGAACTCGTCGGCCAGGGTGCTGCGGCGGGCGGGGTCGGGATCGGCGACAGCCGCGATCGTGGCGTTGGCGGTGGCGACGGCGAGCCGCGCGTAGGCGGCGCCTCGCGCTCCGGCACCGACGATCGCCAGTGTGATGGACATCAGGTGTCTCCTATTTGATGGCGCCGGAAAGGATGCCTTTGACGAAGTGGCGCTGGAAGAAGAGGTAGAGGATGACCACGGGGACGATGACGATGATCGTTCCGGCGCTGAGCAGCGGGATGTTGCGGCCGTAGGCCTGGATGAACTTGCCGAGCCCGGACGGCGCCGTCCGCATCGCCGGGTCCTGGATGAGGATCAGCGCGAGCAGGAACTGGTTCCACGCCCACATGAAGTAGAGAAGGCCGAGGGTGGTGAGCGCCGGCCGGGCGGTGGGCAGCAGGACCTGGCGCAGGATCTGCCTGCTGGTCGCGCCGTCCATCTCGGCGGCCTCGGTGAGTTCCGGCGGCAGCGACTCGAAGTGGCTGCGCATCCAGAACACCCCGAACGGCATGAACGCCCCGATGAGCGGCAGGATGACCGCCCAGTAGGTGTTGAGGAGTCCGACCGACTTGAGGTCGTAGTAGAGCGGGATGACGATCGACTCGTACGGCAGGGCCAGACCCAGCATGAGCAACGCGAAGATCGGCCCCCGGACGGCGAGCCGCATCATCGCCAGCCCGTATCCGGCGAGGGTCGCGAGCACCAGAGCGAGGGGTACGACGCCGAGCGCGATGATCAGGCTGGACCGCATGAGGTCAGCGAAGCCGCCTGTCGACCAGGCGTCGACGTAGTTGTGCCACTGCGGATCCGACGGCCACGCGAGGCCCGGGCTGAGATTGTCCTGTGGTTGCAGCGACGCGGCGAGGATCGCGTAGAAGGGAACCAACACCGAGGCGGTGGCAGCCAGCAGCGACAACCGGGTCATCGACCGGATCATGTCTTCTCCCGGGTGAGGCGGTTCAGGGCGAACATGACCGCGCAGGTCAACAGGGACAGGACGACGGCGAGCGCACAGGCGGTGCCGACCTGCCCCGCGGTGAAGGTCAGCCGGTAGATGGCGACACCGGGCACCAGTGTCGACTCGCCGGGGCCGCCGGCGGTCATCACGTAGACGACGTCGAAGCTGGCCAGGGCAGCGATCACGGTGACGGTCGCGGCCACCGACATCTCCCGGCGCAGACCCGGCACTGTGACGTGCCAGAACTCGTGGATCGCGCCGGCGCCGTCGAGTCGGGCGGCTTCGTACAGGGCCGGATCGATCTTGCCGATTCCGGAGTACAGCAGCAGGAAGCAGAGCCCGGTCGAGACCCAGGTCCCGACGACTCCGACCGCCGGGTAGGCCCAGGTGAAGTCACCCAGCCAGGCCCGGGTGAGGTCGGACAGGCCGACCGCGCGCAGCAGCGCGTTGAACGGTCCGTCGTCGTCGAAGAACAGCTTCCAGACGCTGCCGACCGCGACCAGCGGAAGGATCTGCGGCAGGAAGATCACGGTACGGACGAAGGGCATGCCCTTCCAGGGCACGTTCGCGACGAGCGCCGCCAGCACCAGGCCGAAGCAGATCGGGATGACCGAGTAGAAGAGGATCAGCCCGAAGGCGTGGACCAGGGAGAGCCGCAGCGCCGGGTCGGCGAGGATCTCCCGGTAGTTGTCGAGCCCGGCCCAGGTGGCGACGCCGATTCCGTTCCAGTCCCAGAACGAGATCCAGAGGCTGTGCAGCCAGGGCGCGATCACGAAGGCCGCGTAGAAGAGCAGCGCCGGTGCGGTGTAGAGCAGCGGTACGAGTCGTGCCCGCGACCGCCGGGCCCGCACCGGCGTCGCGGGGGCGACGACGGTGCGGTCCCGGACGGCCACGCGGTTCGCGAGGCTGTCAGCCATGCGTCTTGGACCAGTCGGACTGGACGGCCCGGATGAAGGTGGCGGGGTCGACCTTGCCGGCGATCAGCTTCTGGGTCTCGGCGACCAGCGTGTCGTTCATGGTCGCGGTGGCGTTGTTGTTGAACCCGATGAGCCCGTCATCGGCGTTGACCTTGTTCCACGCGGCGATCAGGTCGGCGGAGATCGTGCCGGGCTCGGCGGTCACGGTGGAGGTGTCCGAGGGCAGGAAGCCCTGGGCGAAGGAGGCCTTGGCAGCCTCCGGGCTGCGCAGGAAGTCCAGGAAGGCGGCGGCGGCCTGCGCGTTCTTCGACTTCCGCGAGATCCCGTACGCCACCGAGGTGCCGATCGCGGTGGCCTTGGGGCCGGGGAAGGCCACGAAGCCGGCGTCGCCCCGCAGCGCGTCGCCGATCTTCTTCGAGTCCCAGGAGCCGTCGACGAAGAAGACACCGTCGCCCTTGGTGAACTTGTCCACCGCACCCTGCAGGTCGATGCCGTTGGCGTCCTTGGAGTAGTAGCCCTTCGTACCCCAGTCGGTGATGCTCTGGGCGCCCTTCGCGTTCCCGGCGGTGTCGAAGGTGGCGCCGCCCTCACCGAAGACCCACTTGGCGTACGCGGCCGGGCCGTCCGTGGACTGCCCGATGAGCTGGATCGGGAAGGAGGCGTGGCCCTCCTTGTTGCCGAGCTGGAGCGGGGTCTCGCCGCCGGCCTTGGCCTTGGCCAGGGCGGCCTCCAGGTCCTCGAGTGAGGCCGGAGCGGCGGCGATGCCGAGCTTCTTCAACTTGGCCTTGTTGTAGTAGAGCCCGACCTGCGAGAAGGAAGCGGGTGCCGCGTACAGGTCGCCGGAGCCGAGGGTGGTGCCGTCCTTGGCGACCCGCCACTGGTTGAGCTGCCCGGCCGGGTACGCCGTCTCCCAGCCGTACGCCTTCGCATACGGCTGAAGGTTGAGGATCAACTGGTCCTTGACCGTGGTGCCCACCGCGTTGAGCAGCACGATGTCGGGGGAGGTGTCGCTGGACAACGCGAGGTTGAGCGACTTGTTGTAGTCGTCGTACGTGGTGTCGACGTAGTTGATCTTGACGTTGGGGTGCTTCGCCTGGAACGCCGGGATGATGTCCTTCATGGCGGCACCCGACTCGGGGGTGGCGATCAGGTTGAGTTCCACAGGTCCGGACGGGACGCCGGTCTGAACGGCCGTGTTCGCGTCGGCGGCCGGTTCGTCGCTGGAGGAGCTGCCGGGTGCGCACGCGCCGAGCGCGAGGAGCACTGCTGCCGCGCTGAGCGCACTCTTCACCGATGGCAATGACTTCATGGGGGATCCCCCTGGGCAGGAGTAGTTTCGAAGGAAACTTGCGTTCGCTATAGTGAGCGGTCTACGAACCCACGTCAAGGGGCAGCGAATGACCGTAGGTGACGCTCTTCCGGGCGGGGACCAGAGCGCCCTACGGCATCTGAACACGCGCCGTGTGCTGCGGCTGCTCTACGAGGGGCCGTCGCTGACCATCAGCGGTGTCGCCCGCGAGACCGGGTTGTCCCGCCCCACCGTGCAGGGCATCCTGACCTCCCTGGTGGAGTCCCGACTGCTGCTGCTGGACGGTTTCGACACCGCCCGGACCGGAGGGCGGCCGGCGCAGCGGTACCGCTTCGCCGCGGACGCGGGCATCCTGGCCGGCCTCGACATCGGGGCGCACGCGGTGTCGGTGCGGATCACCGACCTCGCCGGAGCGCAGGTGGCGGCCGCTCGGGCCGCGATCGACCCGGCCCTGGACCCGACCGGCCGCATCGACGCCGCGGTCAACCTGCTGCGACGGACGATCCCGGCCGACTCACCTCGGCTGTGGGCGGCCTGTGCCGGCTCCCCGGGCATCATCGCCGACGGTGTGGTGCGGCTGAGCGTGGCCATCCCGGACTGGACCGGCACGGCTCTTGCCAAGGAACTCGCCGCCCGCCTGGACTGCCCGGTGAGCGCCGTCAAGGACGCCAACCTCGCGGTCCTCGCCGAGCACCGGGTCGGTGCCGCGCAGGGCGTCGACCACGTCCTGTACGTGCACGCCGGGCATCGCCTCGGCGTCGGTGTCCTGGTCGACGGCAGGCCGTTCGGCGGTGGCCGGGGGGCTGCCGGCGAGATCGGTCGGCACCCGGGCCTGGGCTGGGAGGCGGCCCCCCGAAAGCTGCTCTCCGACGCCGGGGTCGCTCCCGGCATGAATTCCCGCGAGTGGGTCTTCGCGCAGGCCAGGCGGGGGGACAAGCGTGCGGTCCGGGCCGTCGACGACTACGCCCGGGCGCTCGCCGAGGGGGTGGGCGCCATGGTTCTCGCCATGGACCCGCAGGTGGTCGTGGTGGGCGGTGGCATCGCGCGCGCCGGCGAGACGGTGATGGAGCCGGTGCGGCGCCACCTCGCCGAGATCCTGTACGAGTTGCCAGGCCTGACGATCTCCGCGCTCGGAGACGACGCGGTGGCGATCGGCGCGGTCGAGACCGCCCGGGACACGGTCCGCGCGGAGCTGTTCACCGACGGCTCTTGACAGCGGCTGGGCTCGCCGGCATATTCCGAAAGAACTTTTCTTTCGTTACCCCCGGGAGTGCCACATGGCGCATCGCTTTCGAAGAGTTCTCGCCGCAGCCAGCTCGATGATCCTCGGAGTCACCCTCGCCGGCATCGTCACCGCCGCGCCGGCGCAGGCCGGCGACACCCCGCCCAGCCCGCTCGCCAAGCCGGGCTACACGCTCGACTTCTCCGAAGAGTTCGACGTCAGCACCCTGAACACGAACCGCTGGCTGCCCTACTACCTGCCGCACTGGACCTCCCCCGCCAACCGCGAGCTGGGCGCCAAGGCGCGCTACACGATCGCCGACGGCGTGCTCACCCAGCGGCTCGACGCCGACACCCCGGCGTGGAATCCGCAGTACGACGGCACGGTCAAGATCTCCTCGTTCCAGACCTACAACAAGGACTACTGGCACAAGTTCAACGGCTCGATGCCGTTGAACCACCACGAGCCCGACTTCAACGGCTACACCTTCCAGTACGGCTACGTCGAGCTGCGGGCCAAGAAGTCGAACGTCGGCGGGGGCGGCCACCAGGCCCTCTGGCTGGTCGGCACCGGGGACACCTCCAGCGCATCGCGCAACCCCGAGGTCGACATGGTCGAGACGTTCTTCTCCGAGCCGAACAACTGGCGGATCGCCGCCCACAGCTGGGGCGACCCGAACTTCCTGTCCAGCTCGTACGCGTCGATCGCCCCCGTGCCCAGCGGGTCGCCGACCACCGAGTTCCACACGTACGGCATGGAGTGGACGCCCACCGACATCAAGTTCTACTACGACGGCCAGCTCTACCGGACGATCAACGACGCGCCCAACATGCCGATGGGGCTGATCATGGGCATCTACACCGACGCCGGCTCCGGTCAGCACAACGACGTCTGGCCCAAGACCTGGAGTGTCGACTACCTCCGCGTGTACAAGAAGGACGGCGGCTACCCGGTGGCCTATCAGCGGCTGAAGAACCGGCAGACCGGCCAGTACGTCAAGGACGACGGCAGCGGCACCGCCAGGTACGCCGCCGCTGCCAGCACCGACCAGTCCGCCCAGTGGGCCGTCGAGAACGTCGACGGTTACGTCCGGTTCAAGAACCGTGCCACCGGCAACTACCTGCACGTGGAGAACCAGACCGGCAACGTGCAGACCGGTGCGGTTCCCGGCACCTACTGGTCGGCGCAGTGGGCCCAGGAGCCGGTCGACGGCCGCTTGCGCCTGAAGAACCGTTGGAAGGGCACCTACGCCCATACCGAGAACATGACCGGCAGCGTCCAGTATGGTGCCGCGCCCGCCAACTGGTGGACCAGCCAGTGGGCCCTCGAACCCGCCTCCTGACGAACCGCAACCCACCGGCGTCGCCCGCTCTCAGTTTCCGCAGGTGAAAGGCCGCTTCCCGGATTCGGGAAGCGGCCTTTCACCTGTCGTGCAGACGAGCGCAGCGGTCCGCCTCGGCGGCCGAGAGCGTCACCGAGCCGTCCCCGCACTGGTCCCGGGCGAACTCTCGCCCGGGACCGCACCGGGAACGGGGCCTACGGTTTGCGGGCGAGGAGCCCGACGAAGGTGTGATAGGTGTCGGTCTGCGCCGGAGCGGGCGTACCCGGCTCGGGACGCCACTCGGCCAGCGGCACCAGCCCCGGCTCCAGCACCGTCAGCCCGTCGACGAACGAGAGGATCTCCTCGTCGGTACGCCAGCGGCCGGTGCCCAGCGACTCGTTGAAGACCCGCTCGACCTCGCGGGCCTTGCGGGAGCCTTCGGGGTCCCGCTCACCCGGGTCGCGGAAGTGCGAGACCGCCACATAGCTGCCGGAGGGCAGCGCGTCGATCAACGCCGCCGCCACCGCACGCGGATCCTCGTCGTCGCCAAGGTGGTGCAGGATCGCGAAGAGCAACAGGCCGATCGGCCTGTCGAAGTCGAGGAACCGACGTACGTCCGGGTGGTCGAGGATCTCCTGCGGCTCCCGGATGTCCGCCTGGATCACCGTCGCGGTGCCGTCGGCGGCGAGCAGAGCCCGGCCGTGTGTCAGGACGATCGGGTCATTGTCCACGTACACCACCTGAGCCTTCGGGTTCTGCTCGGTGGCGACCTCGTGGACGTTGCCCTGGGTGGGCAGCCCCGATCCAATGTCGAGGAACTGGTCGATGCCCGCCTCGGCGACGAGGAAGCGGATCACGCGACGCAGAAAGGCCCGGTTCGCCTGACCGGCCGCCGGTCCATCAGGTGTGATCCGCAGGGCGTGTTCGGCGACCTGTCGGTCGACCTCGAAGTTGTCCTTGCCGCCGAGGAAGAAGTCATAGACCCGGGCCACGCTGGGGATGCTGGGGTCGATGCCGGGGGGTGCCGCCTTGTCGCGGGTCACAGGCGTCTCCATTCGATCGGGACGGGCGCAGGCTGAGGTCTGCGGGCGGTGCCGGGTTGCGGCGAGTGTAGCGATCGGGAGGGTTGAATTCCGCCCCGACTGGTACCGCTCCCAGCCAGCCGTCCCCTCACCAGCGCACTCATCGAGCGACGCGCCCACCCGGGCGCCGACTGGCGGCTGGATACGATCGACGACGGATCGCCGGGCCCACCGCTGGCCGGGATGCCGGCTGGCGGTGGGCCCGACGTCAGTAACCCGTCAGCGGCCCTGCAGGCGCTTGACGTTGTCGCCGAAGGTCCAGCCCTTCGACCCGTCCCAGTTCGCCGACCAGGTCATCAGGCCCTTGATGCCGGGAACGCTGTTGTACGCCTGCGTGACCAGCGACGTCGACATGTAGCCGCCGCCCGCCCCGTTCTGCGCGGGCAGGCCCGGGACCTGCTTGTCGTACGGCACGCGGATGGTGGTGCCCCCGATGGTGAGGCCGTTGTTCAGGCACTGCGTCTGCACCGTGAACCCCTGCACGGTGCCGGCGGGGTACGAGTCGCCGGCGCAGCCGTACATGCTGCCGTTGTAGTACTGCATGTTCAGCCACCAGAGCCGGCCGTTGTCCACGTACTTCTTGATGATTGGCAGGTAGGAACCCCAGATCGAGCCGTAGACGACACTGCCGCCGGTGACGTAGGCGGTCTCCGGTGCCATGGTCAGGCCGAAGTTCGAGGGCATCCGGGCCAGCACTCCGTCGATGATCCGGATCAGGTTGGCCTGCGACGTCGACAGGGTGTTGATGTTGCCGCTACCGGTCAGGCCCGTCTCGATGTCGATGTCGATGCCGTCGAAGTGGTAGGCCGTCAGGATCGGCACGATCGTCGCGATGAACCGGTCGGCGACAGCGGTGGAGCTCAGGTCGATGCCCGCGGCGGCTCCGCCGATCGACATCAGGATCGTGGCGCCGGCGGCCTTGGCCTGGCACATCTCGGCCGGGGTGGCCACCTTCACGCCGGCGTCCATGCCGTTCTCCCAGAGGACCGTGCCGTCCGAGCGGATCACCGGGAACGCCGCGTTGATCACGTTGTAGCCGTGCTGGCTGAGCCGGCTGTCGGTGATCGGGATCCAGCCGAGTCCGGGGTGGACGCCGTTGGAGGCGCCGTCCCAGTTCTCCCAGTAGCCCTGCAGCACCTTGCCGGTGGGCCGCGACTTCACCGCGCAGGTCCCGCCAGTGGGCGGCGGCGTGGTGGGGGGAGCCGTGGTCGGCGGCGGCGTCGTCGGCGGCGCGGTCGTCGGTGGCGGAGTGGTGGGTGGAGCGGTCGTCGGGGGAGGCGTGGTGGGCGGCGGCGTGCTCCCCGAGCAGGCGCCCAGGTCACGCCACAGCGACGGGGTCGCGGCGGGGTTCCAGCCGGCGCCGGCGTACGCGGTGTGCGTGACCAGCGCCTGGTAGAGCCGGCCGCCGTAGGTCACCTGGGCGCCTGCCTGGTAGGTGGTGCCCTCGGCCCAGGCCGGTGCGGTGCAGGCGACCAGCGCGACGGCGTTGGCCGAGGACACGGCCGCCATGCTGCTGGGGACGAAGGCGATGGCGGCCGTGACGGTCATCGTCGCCCCGGCCACCACTGCGAATATTCGACGGCTTCTCATGGCTCACTCCCCGGCTTCGGCGACCCGTGACCTCCACATATTGACGTTGGTGCGCCTTAATAGCAAGGGTTGTTTACAGATAGCGGAAGTCGGGGCCACGCGCAGGTGGAGATGTGCCCTGGTCGTCGCCGAGAGCGCTGGCGCCCGGGTGCCGCGGCTACCGCTTCGAGAGGCGGCGACAACTGTCGTGCTGGATACTTCCCCGATGACCAATCCAGAGCTCGATCCGGACGTCTATCCACCCCTCGATCCTCGCGAGCCCGTTCCGGAGACCGCCGAGGAGCTGCTTCCCGGTACGCCGAGCGACCTGCCGGAGGCGCCCACCGAGCCGATGCCCGACGACGGCGATCCTCCAGGCGTACCCGAGCCGGCGTGACTGTCGTCCGGCGGCGCCGTCCCGCCTGCGTGCGGGCGGTCAGCAGGAGCGCGGCTGCCAGCTCACCTTCGTCACGTGCATGGGCACGTACAGGTCACCACTGCCGTTGGCTCGCGCGCAGACAGTGCCGGTGAGCGGCGTCCCGAGGTACGTGTAGGACCAGGTGATCTCGGCGTTCCGGGAGGTGTAGTTGTAGTAGTTGAAGGCCGGGGCGTAGCCGGACCACTCGGTGTTGGTCAGCACGGACGGCGTCTCGACCGGCCCCTGGGGCGGGTGGTTCCAGTTTGGCCAGATGCAGAGCATGCCCTGTGGGCAGTTCCCGGGGGCCCAGGGGCCGTCCGCCGCCTGGGTGGTCGCCGCCGAGGCGGCGGGGGCGGTGGCCAGCACACCTACGACGGATGCGGCGACGGCGATGGTCTTCAACAGCATGGTTCACCTTCTTAAATCGATGATCCTGAATGGAGATAAGCTACTGCGGGAAAGTTGAGACGTCAATGACCCGGGTGAGACCCGAGCGCGGTCGCCGACCGAGGCGTGAGATACGTTGGCGATCATCGATGTCTGGCGGGATCGTCGACGTATGACAGGCGTGTTCCCTTCCTCGCTGATCCGCCGACTCCGGCCGGGTCTGCTGGCCGCCGTCGTGGTGTCGACGGCGGTGCTCATCAGCGCGTTCAGCGTCGCTCCGGCAGCCGACGCCGGGGCCGCGCCGCCGGCCGCGTACCCCGGAGGCGTCCCGGCCCCCGGCGGGCTCGCGGAGCCGACCGCCACCGTGCCGCCGGCCCCAACCACGGCGCCCAGTACGCCGAACACCTCGCCCTTCCCGCCGAGCGCGCCGACGAACCTGGCCGCCAGCGAGGTCCGCAGCGGGTCGGTCACCCTCACCTGGACTGCCGCCAAGCCGGGCTGCTGCGCTGTCACCGGCTACGACATCACGTACTACCAGGCGTTCGACGACGTCATCTACAGCGCCAGCGTCGGAGCCGTCACCACCGCCACGATCAGCAACTACATCCGGCCGGGCAGGCAGTACTCGTTCCGGGTGGCCGCCCGGGACAGCCTCGGACACCGCTCGGCCTCGACGGACGCGCTGACCGTTGTCACCCCGTTGATCGACACCGGCCCGGACACCACCCCGCCGAGCGCCCCGCAGAACCTGACCGTCGGCGAGGTGACCGCCTCGACCGCCACGCTGTCCTGGTCGCCGTCGACGGACAACGTCGGCGTGCTCGGATACAACGTCTACCAGTTCGACGGCTGGTTCAGCTCGACACTGATCGCCACCGTGCCGGGAACGACGTACACGGCGGCGCTGCCCGCGTCGACGCCGCTTCGCAACCTGATCTACGTACGCGCCCGGGACGCGGCGGGCAACGTGTCGATCGCGTCCAACACGGTCACCCTGCCCACGACGTCCACTCCGCCGCCCCCGCCGCCCTCGACCTGCCAGGTGACGTACCGGAACCAGTCGCAGTGGCAGGGCGGCTTCGTGGCCACGGTGACGGTCCAGAACCTCGGCGCGGCACCGATCGACGGCTGGATCGTCACCTTCGGCTACCCGGGAGACCAGCAGGTCACCTCGGCCTGGAACGCCACGGTCGGCCAGACCGGGACCAGCGTGACCGCCCGTAACGTCGACTGGAACCGCGCCCTCGCGCCGAACGGCTCCGCGAGCTTCGGCGTCCAGGGACGGTGGGGCGTCAGCGACGCGCCACCCACCGCCTTCTCGCTCAACGGCGCTCCCTGCGCGGTGGGCTGAACGCGTCCCCATTGGAGGATCCTCGTGCGCACACCCCACCGCCGCCGCAGAGCACTGCTCGGGGCGGTCACGGCCGGCATTCTCGCCGTCTCGACCACCCTCGGCGGTACGACCACGCCCGCCGCGGCCGCGAACACGCTCAGCATGCGGGGCGCCGACGTCTCCTCGTTGCAGCGGAGCCTGGATCTGGGCGCCAGGTACTACGACGCCGGAGGTGTCGCCCGCGACCCGCTGGACATCCTGAAGTCCGTGGGCGTCAACTACGTCCGGCTGCGCGTCTGGAACAACCCGGTCAGCGGCTACAACAACAAGAGCAGGGTGTTGGCCCAGGCGAGGGCGGCCAGGGCGAAGGGCCTCAAAGTGCTCATCGACTTTCACTACTCCGACACCTGGGCCGACCCCGGCAAGCAGTACAAGCCGGCCGCCTGGGTCGGCCACAGCCTGAGTCAACTGCGCACCGACGTCTACACCTTCACCTACGACGTCTGCTCCAGCCTCCGCGGCCAGGGCACCACGCCGGACAGCGTGCAGATCGGCAACGAGATCAACGTCGGGATGCTGTGGGACGAGGGCAAGGTCGTCAACAACGACTTCGCCCCGCTGGCCGGCCTGCTCAAGCAGGGCTACAACGCGACCAAGGCGTGTGGCAGCGGCATCCCGGTGATGATCCACACCGCCGACGCCGACAGCAACGCCAACGCGCGATGGTTCTACGACGGCATCCGCGCGCAGGGTGTGCAGTGGGACATGACAGCCCTGTCGTACTACTGCATGTGGCACGGGACCCTGGCGAACCTCTACAACAACATCGTCGACCTGCGCGGCCGCTACGGAAAGCCGGTGGTGATCGTGGAGACCGCGTACCCCTTCACCCGGAACAACGCGGACAGCGAGCCGAACGCCATCGGCGACGCGACCTGTGACGGCATCGGCGCGACGTGGTCCGGGCAGGCCCAGGAGTTCGACTGGGTCCAGAACACCGCCCGCAACGCGGGGGCCATCGGTGTCTTCTACTGGGAGCCGACCTGGTATGCCGTGCGGGGCAACGGCTGGGATCCGGCCAACATCAACGGCACCGGAAACCAGTGGGACAACATGGCCGTCTTCGACTGGACCGGGCGGGTGAACCCGAGCGTGCGCTGGACGCCCTGACCCGTCGTCTCCGCGTCGGACCGGGCCGGGATGGGTCGTGGGTCCGCGCTGGGGGTGGCCGCCACGCGCACGACCGCCCACGACGCGCGCCGAATGAGCGGCGCCGCCCGGTCACGGTCCCGGCCAGTGGCGGGCGGCGGGAGTGGCCACCGCGTCCCCTGAGCCGCCCGCCATGGCCGACCGGACCACGCGAAGGTTCGTGCGGACCACGACGCTGGCCATGAACACGCCGCACACGGCCTGTTCGATGCGCAGCCAGACCGGGAACGCGCCGGGCCAGGCGACGACAGCGACGATCGCGGCCAGCACCACCATGGCGATGATGCGGAGGCGGCGGAAGGAGCCGCGGTGCCCCGCCGCTGCGCGCCGGGACAGCACCAGGAGCACCGCCGCGCTGGCGGCGACAAGTGGTGTGCGGACCCAGACGGCCGCGGTGACGAGCGCGGGGTCGTGGCGCATGAGCACCACGGCTACGACGGTGGACACGCTGATCACCAGGAAGGCGGCCAGCAGTTTGACAACGGTGGTCAGATGGTCGTTCCTCATGCCGTTCAGCCTGCGTCCGTAGGCCGGGGTGAAGCATCGGCGCGCGGATCGATGTTCCGTCTCCACCCACGGTTGCAGACGGGTCTGCAACCATGCGCCGATGCTGCCGTGGCGACATCGGTCTAGGTTCTAACGGTGCAGACCGAGGAGCCGACGCTGACCCGCCTGCGGGTCGTGCGGTGGATGCAACTGCTGACACCGCTGATGCTGTCGTGGTTCGTGTGGGCCGCCGCCACCGCCGAGCCTGGATTCGGGCTGACCGGCAGGCGATTGATCGTCGTGCTGGCCACCGCCGTGTTCGTGGTCGGGGTGTTCGGCCGCAACGCGGTCGCCGACCTGCCGATCCGACCGGCGTACGTGGTCTTCGTCGGGGCGATGCTGGTGAGCTCGGTGACGCTGGTGGCGGTGCAGCCCGGCGGGCCCGCCTCGGTGGCGGTGCTGGTGGCGGTGCTGTGCGCCGCGACCGGACTGATGCCCGTACGGGTGGCCGTCCCGGTGTTGATCGCGGCTTTCGTGGTGCTCGAGATGGTGGCCTCGATCACCGGGCAGGACTTCGGCTTCCTGGCCGTGCTCGCCGGGTTCGCCGTCCTGTTCGGCCTGATGTATCTGGCGTTCCGCCTGGCCGAGGCGCAGCGTGAGACCAAGCGGCTGCTCGCCGAGTTGGAGGCCGGTCAGGTGGCGCTGGCCGAGGCGGCCGGGCTGGCCGAGCGCCAGCGGCTGGCCCGCGAGATGCACGACGTGCTCGCCCACTCATTGTCGGGGCTGTCGCTGCAACTGGAGGGTGCTCGGATGCTGATCGCCGAGGATCCGACCGACCCGCGCCTGCCGGCGGTTGTCGACCGTGCCCACCACCTCGCCCGTACCGGCCTGCAGGAGGCCCGCCGGGCCATCGGCATGCTGCGCGACGACGACCTGCCCGGCCCGGACCGGCTGGCCGCGCTGGCCGCGCAGTTCACTCGCGACCAGGCCGTACCGTGCGACTTCGTGGTATCGGGGGAGCCGCGCCCGCTGCAGTCGGAGGCGCGGCTGGCGCTCTATCGCGTGGCGCAGGAGGCGATGACCAACGTGACCAGGCACGCGTCCCCGGCGCGGGTTTCGCTGCACCTCACCTACGAGTCGACGGTCACCCGCCTGATCGTCGAGGACTTCGCCGCTCGACCGCCCGTGGTCCCCGACGAGACCGACGGTTACGGGTTGACCGGAATGCGTGAGCGGGCCGAGCTGCTCGGCGGGACCCTCAGCGCGGGCGCGACAGCCCAGGGGTTCCGGGTCGAGTTGGCGGTGCCGGCGTGATCCGGGTGCTCATCGCCGACGACCAGCGGGTCGTCCGCGAAGGGCTGGGCATGGTGCTCTCTCTGATGAAGGACGTCGAGGTGGTGGGTGGGGCCGCCGACGGCGCCGAGGCGGTCAGGCTGGTTCAGGCCGCGCGGCCGGATGTTGTGCTCATGGACCTACGGATGCCGCGGTGCGACGGGATCGAGGCCACCCGCCGCCTACGCGTCGAGGCGCCCGAGGTCAGGGTGGTGGTGCTGACCACCTACTCGGACGACCGGTCGGTGCTGGACGCGTTACGGGCCGGCGCCCGGGGCTACCTGACCAAGGACGCCAGCGGCGAGCAGATCCACGAGGCGCTGCGGCAGGTGGTCGACGACCACGCCGTCATCGACCCGGCCGTTCAGCGGCACGTCGTCGATGCCATCGCGGCCGAGTCGACGTCACCGCCGAGGTTTCCCGACGGTCTGACGCCGCGCGAGGCCGAAGTGCTGTCACTGATGGCCCAGGGCCTGTCCAACGCGGAGATCGCCTCTGATCTGACGGTGAGTGAGGCGACGGTGAAAAGCCACGTCAACCACCTGTTCGCGAAGATCGGTGCCCGGGACCGGGCGCAGGCCGTCGCCTACGCCTTCCGACATGACCTGGGCGGGTCGTGACTCCCCGCTGACGCGGCGCTCCCCACGATCAAGGGCATTGCTGGCTGGTTGCGTCGGTTACTGTCGCAGCGTGGCGGACGCGGTCCCTCTGGCATCGGGCCGAGACGCTGACGTCTTCGCCATCGACGATCGGCGCGTCCTTCGCCGCTACCGCCACGGCGGTGACGTGGCCGCCGAGGCCGCCGTCATGGGGTACGTGGCCGGTCTCGGGTTCCCGGTACCCACCGTCCATCAGGCGCGCGGTGCCGATCTCGTCATGGAACGACTGGACGGGCGCACCATGCTGTCGGCGCTCCTGGCCGGTGAGGTGGATGCCGTTGAGGCGGCCACGTGTCTGGCGGATCTGCAACACCGGCTCCACGCGTTGCCGCCCCGGCTCGGCGAACGCGACGACGCCCGGATCCTGCACCTCGACCTGCACCCGGACAACGTCATGCTGACGTCGCGAGGGCCTGTCGTCATCGACTGGCGCAACTCCACCGAGGGGCCGGCGGAGCTCGATGTCGCGCTCTCCGCGGTCATCCTCGCCCAGGTGGCGGTCGAGGAGAACCATCACCTGGCGGCGCCGGCTGCAACGCTGTTGGCAGCGTTCCTCGACCGCGTCGGGGGCGGCCTGCTGACCGTGCTGGACAGCGCCCTGGCGATCCGGCGCAACGATCCGGCTCTCACCGGCCGTGAGCGGGAGCTGCTCGGCGCCGCCGCCGCCCTCATCATCGGTCACCGCTCGGGCCGGGAGACGACGTCGGTCGACGGCGTCTGACGTCCTCATGTCGCGGGCGCCCGCCTGTCCGACGTGGCATCAGTAGGGGATGGGACGCTCGTCGCCGCCGCTTTCTCGTCAGGGACGCTTGCGGAACGGGGCGAGGACGGCGCGGATCTGGTCGGCCGCGCCCCAGTCGTCGTCGAACTGGGCCAGCACGGCGAGGTGTTGCCGCAGCTGGACGATCGGCATCCGGGCCTGCCAGCCGCTGTCGAGCGAGGTCAGGTCGGCGTACACGTCGAACATCCGTCGCGCCTCGGGCGGGGGCGAGGTGGACCACACGTGGGCGAGGTCGACCTCGGCCCACATGTACGACACGGCCGGATCGATCAGCGCGGGCTGCCCGTCCGGAGTGGCCAGGATGTTCTGTGCCCACAGGTCGCCGTGCGTGAGGCAGGCCGGCCGGTCCGGCAGCAGGTCGGGCAGGCGGTGACACAAGCGCTCCAGCGCGGCCCGTTCGCCGGCGTCCAGCGCCGCCTCGACGCGGGGCTGCCCGAGCCACCGCAGCAGCCGGTGCTGCGCGAAGAAGGCGTACCCGTCGTCGCTCCACGTGTTGATCTGGCGGCGACGGCCCAGCCAGTTGTCGTGGTGCCATCCGAAGCGGGGATGGGTCGTGCTCGTGTGCAGGTGCGCGAGGACGTGCGCGAACTGCTCCCAGAAGACCTCGCTGCGTGGCCTCGGCTCCAGCATCGACAACACGAGCAGCTCCCGGTCCGCCAGGAGCACCTCGGGTGTCGCCACACCGCCGAGCTCGCGGAGGGCGGCCAGCCCGTCGGCCTCCGCGACGAAGACGTCGTCGGCCGGAGCTTCGGCGAACGCCTTGACGAACACCTGCGGCGCGTCCCGTCGGGTGGCGATGCCCGCGAGCGCCGCGAGGCCGCCCGTCACCGGTTCCACCGCGACGATGTCGGGCATCCTGGGTCGGAGCAGGCGCTCCAGCAGGCCGGTCGTCGAGCGCATCGGGTCCGACTCCTCGGGTGCGGCGGTTCGCGTCGCGCAATCCTAGGCGGCGGACGGCCCCTTGTGGAGGATCAAGGGGGCCATCGAGGGGTCACGGTGTGAGGCCGGCCCGGATCGCCAGGATGGCGGCGCCCACCCGGTCCCGGCTGCCGGTCTTGGCCAGCACGTTGGTGACATGGGTCTTGACGGTGCTCATCGACAGGTAGAGGCGCTCGGCGATCTCGTTGTTGTTGAGTCCGGCACCGACCAGGGCGAGCACGTCGGTCTCCCGAGGCGTCAGCTGGTAGACCGCCAGGTCCACGCGGGCGGCCGGTCCGGTGGCGCGGAGCCGGTCGAGAACGGCGCCGGTGACCTCGGCGGAGAGGATGGCCTCGCCGGCGGCGACGGCGCGTACCGCAGCGATCAGGTCGGCCGCGCCGCACCGCTTGAGGAGGAACCCGCGCGCGCCGGAGGCGATGGCGTCCAGGACGTAGGCGTCGTCGTCGAAGGTGGTCACGACGATCACGTCCGGAGCGTGCGGGATCGCGGCCAGCTCGCGGGTGGCCTGCAGGCCGTCGAGCACCGGCATGCGGATGTCCACGAGGGCGACGTCGATGCGGGGGTCACGACGCACGGCATCGAGGAACTGCCGGCCGTCGGCAGCCTCGACGGCGACGTGGATGTCGGGTTGGGTCCGCAGGATCAGGCTGAAGCCGTCGCGGATCAGCTGCTGGTCGTCGACTATCGCTACCCGGATCACGGGTTCGCCACCGGCAGGTTGACCTGCACCATCGTGCCGCCGCCCGGGCGCTGCGTCAGCTCCCAGCTCCCACCGCGCGCCCGTACGCGCTCCTCGATGCCCAGCAGGCCCGAACCACGCCGGGGCGTCCGGGGCGGCCCGACGCCGTCGTCGCTGACCCGCAGGCGGGCGTGGTCGCCGACGCGGACCAGTTCGACCCAGGCCGCCGTGGCCTTCGCGTGGCGGGCGATGTTGGTGAGGGCCTCCTGGGCGATGCGGTAGGCGGTCAACACGCCGACCTCGTCCAGACCCGGCTCGGGGTCCACGCGTACCCGTACCGTCACGCCCTGCTGGCGCAGCGGCTGCGCGAGCAGCTCGTCGATGTCGGACAGGCGGGGCTGCGCGCTCACCGCGATCGCCGCCTGCGGATCGCGCAGGTGCACGACGAGCGTGTCGAGCTCACTCAGCGCGGTGCGACCGCTGCCCGCGATCGCCCGCAGCGCCGCCCCCGGGTCGGCGCTGAGCTGGCCCGCCTCGGCCTGGACCACCATCGCGGTGACGTGGTGACCGACCACGTCATGCAACTCGCGGGCCAGGTTGGTGCGCTGTTCGAGCCAGGCCGCCTGGCCGCGCAGGTCGTCCGCCTCCCGGGTGAGCGCGCGGCCGCGGGACCACGACCGCAGCAGGATCGCCAGGAGATAGCCGACCGTCACGAAGACGAATGGCTGCTCGTACATGCCGCGCCCCGTGAGCAGCGCGGTGGCGAGGGCGCCGGCCGCGCCGAGCAGGCCAGCCAGCCAGCCCAGCCACGGACGCCGGGCCGGGTCTTCGCACGTCGAGACGAACACCAGGCAGGCGGCTGCGAGGCCCAACTGCACCGACTCGCCGGTGCTCACGATCGCCACGAACCCGGCGCAGGCCGCGAAGACCAGGGCGCGGTAGCGCTGCCGCAGCGCCGCCGCACCGAGGCCGACGGGCACCACCAGCCACGCCCAGCCCGCCGGCACGGACAGGCCACCCTCGGCGGTCGTGATCACGAGAGCGATGATCAACCCCGCCGCGCCGTACGCCAGCCGGCGCACCCGCTCGGGGTCCCGCAACCACTCCCGGATGTCGGTCATCACCTGGACAGTCTCCGCGACCAGCTCGGAGGCCGGCCAGTACCTGGGTACCAGATCGGGCGGCACCCCGGTGCCGCCCCGGCGAGCAGATCGGCACCACGGCACGTTCCGCCGAGATGCGTACCGCACGAGGCTTCTGGGGTGACTCTCGTCGACTCCCGCGCCGCCATCAGTGTCGGCCCTCTCCGTACGGTTCCCAACTACATCACCGCCGTCCGCACGGTCGCCGCGGTCACCGTCGGGGTCGCCGCCCTCGTCGCGGGATCGGTGGTATTTCTGGCGGTAGCGTACGGTATCTACTGGATTGGCGACATGCTCGACGGCTGGGCCGCCCGGCGGCTCGGGCAGGAGACCCGGGCCGGGGCCGTCCTCGACATCGTGAGCGATCGCGCGTGCACCGCCGTACTCTGCGTGGGCTTGGTCTCCCTCGTGCCCGACGTCGCAGTCGTGGCCCTGGTGTTCCTGCTGTCGTTCCTGGTGCTGGACACCATGCTGTCGCTGGCCTTCCTGTGCTGGCCGGTGCTCAGCCCCAACTACTTCCACCTGGTCGACCGCCAGGTGTGGGCGTGGAACTGGTCGCCCGTGGCCAAGGCCGCCAACACCGCCGGAGTTGTCGGCGCCATCGCGTTCGGCCAGTACCGGCTCGCGCTGGCCGTCGCCGTCGCCGTCGTCGTGGTCAAGCTGTGGTCGGTTGCCGCGGTGGCCCGGCTGCTCGACCGGGACGGCCGGGCGTGAGCAGCCTCGCCGAGGCCGTGGTGGCGCTCGGTTACGGCCTCGCGTCGGCCCTCGTTCCGGTCGTCAACGCGGAGGCGTACGTCGTGGTCGCCGGCCACCGTGGCGGCCCCGTTGTCGTCGCCGTGCTCGCCCTGGCGCTCGGGCAGACCGCCGGCAAGCTGCTCCTGTTCGAATCCGCGCGCCGTGGAACGGGACGGCTGGCCCGCCGGCTCGGGAGACAGCGCGGGTCAGGTCGTACGGCGGCCCGAGCCGCCCGGTGGACCGGGCCGATCCGGCGCTGGCTCTCCCGCCGCCGCACCGCGGTTCCCACAGTTCTGGTCTCCGCCGCGGCCGGGGTCCCACCGCTGGCCGTGGTCAGCGTCGCCGCCGGCACCGTGGGCCTGCGCCGCTGGGAGTTCGCCGCCGCCTGCCTCGTGGGGAGGGTGATCCGTTTCGCCCTCCTCGTCCTGCCGGCGACGCTGACCTGACCCCGTCGTCAGGTGGCCGCACCAGAGCGCGTACGTGTGGATGACCGGCAACCCGCCCGCCACGCGCACCGCCGCCTGGTCGGTCCGTTCCCATGCGACGCGCTGGTCTGATCGCTCGATCGCGGTCCGGCGAAAGGCTCCCGCTGCCTGCACCACGCGCGCGTTAGTGGGTCACACGGGGCCGACGGAGTTCGCGCAGCACGCCGTGGCGGCGCACGGCCCACGCGAGGCGTCGGACGCTCGGGTGCCGCACGAACAGTGCCGCCGCCCGGCGGATCAGGCCGAAGCGGTTGTCGCTGACCTGGTTCTCCATCGCCTGCCAGATCAGCTCGCGCACCTTGGCGCTGTCCAGGGCCGCCCGGACCTCACGGCGTACCGCAGGGTCCTCGGCCGCCGCGGCGATGGCGGCGGCCAGGCCCGGACGGGCCGCAAGCGGCTCCACCGCCGCGGCGACGAGCGGCCGGCGCACCTCGTCCTGCTCCAACAGCAGCAGTACGGCCTCCCGGATCTCGACCGTTTCCAGGCCCGAGCGCAGCAGGCTCAGCAGGCTGCGCTCGACCTCGCCGTCGTGGTCCGGGACGGACAGCGTGGCCAGCAGCACGGACACCTCGTCGAGGTCGATGAGGTGTCGCACCCCGCTGCGGAAGTCCGGCAGCTCCCAGGCGACCTGGAGAGCCCTGACGAGATCGCGGTTCATGCGCCATCCGCTACCCGCAAGCGACCGCCGGCGAAACTCCGCCGGCCTGCCCGGCACGACGGGCCGCTCGGGCGCCCGCCGGTGCCGTGCTCGCCTAGACTCCGACGGGTGGACGTGCGCAAGGGCGGCGTGGCGGACGCGGCGGCGCTCGCGGAACTACGCGGCGTCGACGGACACAAGCTCGGGGCGTACGCGGACTGGGTGGCCGCCCACGCGGAGACCCACCTGCCGTTCGTCGCCGAACTGGACGGCCGTGTGGTCGGAGCCGCCTGGCTCCTCGTCGCCCAGCGGGTGCCCAGCAACGAGTCGATGGGCCGGTGGTACGGCGACGTGCAGTCCGTCGCGGTCCGCGAGGAGTACCGCGGTCGCGGTGTCGGTGGTGCGCTGATCGCCGCGATCCTGGCCGAGGCCCGGACGCGGGGGCTGCTGCACGTCACCGTTCACTCCAGCCGCCGCGCGGTCGACTTCTACCTGCGCAACGGCTTCGTCCACCACCGTGAGCTCCTGCTCTGGGAGCCGCCCGCCTCCTGACCGGACGGGTATCCCGCACGGGCGACGGGTCCGGCGGTGCCCGGGGCGGTCCGGGAACTATCGTGCTGGGGTGCACATCCGTTTCGACGTCCCCGCTGATCCCGACTACCCGGGTCGCGTGGCGGCCACGCTCGGCGGTGTTCGGCTGCGCCGGTACAGCTACGTCGGCGCGGTGCTGGCGGCGGTGGGGGTGATCGGTCTGGTCGTCTCGCGCGGATTCGCGTCCGGCGAGCGGTCGACACCGCTGTGGATGGCGTTGCTCGTGGGCGGCGTGCTGTCGATGCTGTACCTGCCGTGGGTGCGGTGGCGCGCACGTCGCCGCTCCGGTCGTTACGCCGTCGAGGGCGGCTACGACATCACCGACGACAACATCATGATGCGCAGCGGCTCGGAGTCCGGTGGTATCGCGTGGGACGGCGTCGCCCAGGTGAAGGACACCCCGGACTTCTGGATCGTGTACGTCGGGCGGATGCCGGCGACCGTGATCCCCCGGTGGTTGATGTCCGCCGAGGATGCCGAGACGCTGCGGGCGTTCATGGCCGACCGCGGGCTGCTCCGGCACGGGTGAATTCAGGTCCCGCCGAGGTGCGGGATCGCGGGTTCTCGGCGGACTTCACCCCGGTCGGGGTGCGTCGTCGCCGAAGGCCGCCGCGAGCGCCGTCGCGATCAGGTCAGGCAGGTCGGTGCGTCCGTCGTCCTGCGCCCACCGCACCAGCGCGGTGTGCATCGCGGCCAGGCAGGCGCTGGCAGCGGCTGCCGCCGCGAAGGCCGTGTCCGGATCGGCGGCCTCGTCCCCGAGGCCGTCCACGATGGCCTGTTGAAGCACGTACTGGCTGTCCAGGTGCCGGGCGCGGAGAGCGGGCGTAGAGATCATCAACCGCAGGCGGGCTAGCAGGAGCCGGTCGTCGCCGGCGGTCAGCGCCCGCGCCGATTCGACGAGCGCGCCGCCGATGCGGCGCACGAGGGGCTGCCCGGCAGGCGTCGCGGCGATCTGTTCGGCGACCAGTATGCCGTTCTGGTCGAACAGCACGAGGTCCTCCTTCGTCGGGAAGTGCCGATACAGCGTCATCGGAGACACGCCAGCGGCCTGTGCGACGTCGTTCACGGTCGTGCGGTCGTACCCGCGTTCGACGAACAACCGGACCGCGTGGGCCTGGACCATGCGCTGCGTCTCGGCCCGTCGTTGCTCGCGAAGTGTTGGGTGTCGCTCGCCCATGTGTTAGACACTATCGCACTGGTAGTAGCTATCACATTGGGAGCGACTAACACTATGAGCGAGCTGAGTGGTAGGACCGCATTGGTGACCGGCGCGTCACGCGGCATCGGCCAGGCGATCGCGCTCCGGCTGGCGGCGCGGGGAGCGACGGTCATCGCGCACTTCGGCGCGGACGAGGAGGGCGCGGCGGCGACTGTCGACCAGATCCTGGGTGACGGTGGAACGGCGTACGCAGTCGGCGCGGAACTGGGTGTGGAGGGAGACGTCGAGACGCTGCTCGCCGGCGTCCGGACCAGCCTGGCCGGGCAGCCACTGGACATCCTTGTCAACAACGCGGCGGCGCCACCTGCGGGCCCGCTCGGCGCCACGACACGGGCGGCGTTCGACCGTCTGTTCGCGGTCAACGTACGTGCGCCGTACTTTCTCATCGAGCGGGCGTTGCCGATGTTCCGCGACGGCGGCCGGATCATCACGATCTCGTCCGCGGCGACCCGGATGGCCAACGCCACGCAGACGTCGTTCGCCATGACCAAGGGCGCGGTCGAGACGATGACCCTGACACTGGCCAACCAGCTCGGCGCCCGGGGCATCACGGTGAACGCGGTAGCGCCCGGCGCCACCCGGACCGCGACCAACCAGGGGGTCTTCGAGACGCCCGGTCTGGCCGAGCTGATCACCGGAATGACGGCGCTCGACCGGCTGGGTGGCCCCGACGACATCGCCGACGTGGTCGCGTTCCTCGCCTCCGACGCCGCGCGCTGGGTCACCGGGCAGGTCATCGAAGCGAGCGGCGGCCTCTTTCTGGGCCCGCGTCCCTGACCGTGACGGACCTGTTGCGGGCTGGACGAGGAAGCGCAGGTGCGCCGGTGTCGGCCCGGCCACCGGACAACGTGCGGGCGGCGTGATCCCACTCGGAGGTGTGACGCTTGATTCAATAGGAATCTGTCAATAGATTGAGGGCGGGCGCCGCCGAGGTCCGGGCAACCGGGCCGTCGGCGACTGACAGGTCCACCCCGAGCCGGGCACGTCGGTCGTACGCATCGACCAGTCGCTGTGGCGCATCGCCGCGCCGCACCCGGCGCGTTGTCGCGCCGCGTCCGTCACGGACGCGCGCTGCCGCGCCGATTCCCCAGCTTGATGGCAGAAGGACTTCTCATGACGATTCTCCGCGCCCGCCCCGCCCCGACCCTGGCGGTCGTCGCCGCGCTGGCCGCCGCCGTGACCGCGACCGGAACGGCAGTGCTCGTGGTGCCCGCCGCGGCTGCCCAGGGCTGCCGGGTCGACTACACGCCCAACCAGTGGCCCGGCGGCTTCACCGCCAACGTCAAGGTCACCCCCGGCGACAGCGCCGTCTCCAGTTGGACCGTCACCTGGACGTACGCCGGGGACGAGCGCGTCACGAACGGCTGGAACGCCACGGTCAGCCAGTCCGGATCGACGGTGACGGCCCGCAACATGTCGTACAACGGCAGCATCCCGGCCGGCGGCGCCACCGAGTTCGGCGTGCAGGGCACGTACGGCACCAGCGGCGGCTCGCCGAGCGGGTTCAGTCTGAACGGCGTGCCGTGCAACGGCACCGGGCCGACCCCGACGACCGGCGTGCCCACCACGCCGCCACCGACGACGCCTCCGCCCACGACGACGCCTCCGCCCACGACGCCTCCGCCGACGACGCCACCGCCCACCACACCGCCGCCGGCCGGGTGTGCCGGTGCGGTGCTCTGCGACGGCTTCGAGAACCAGACGGGCTCGACGCCGTCGGGTGACTGGACGGTGGTGAACCCGGACTGTTCCGGCGCCGGCACGGCCACCATCGACACGACCACCACGCACAGCGGCAGCCGGGCGGTCCGGATCAACGGCGCGGCCGGGTACTGCAACCACGTCTTCATCAGGTCCACCAAGAACCTCAGCAGCGTGGGCAGTGTGCGGTACGGCCGGATCTGGGTGCGGCACACCACCGCCCAGCCCACCGACCACACGACCATGATGGCGATGGCCGACGCCGCCGACGGCAACAGGGACCTGCGGATGGGCGGCCAGAACGCTGCCCTGCAATGGAACCGCGCCTCCGACGACGCGACCCTGCCCGAGCAGAGCCCGGCCGGGGTGGCGCAGAGCGTGCCGCTTCCCATCAACCGGTGGACCTGCCTGGAGTTCATGGTGGACGGCTCGGCCGGTCAGCTGCGTACCTGGCTGGACGGCACGGCGATCGCGGGGCTGACCGCGGACGGCGTACCGACGCACGACATCGACGGCCAGTGGTACAACCGCACCTGGCGTCCGCAGCTCACCGACCTGAAGCTCGGCTGGGAGAGCTACGGCAACGGGGCCGACACCCTCTGGTACGACGACGTCGCGGTCGGGTCCAGCCGGATCGGCTGCTGACCCTCCGGAACCTGGCAGGAGACAGCTGGATGTGCCAAGGGTGTGGCCCGGTCGACGTGTCACACCCTTGGCCGTTCCGACTGCCCCGGCCGGCGGTCGGGTCGGGACGTCCACCGACAGCCGTAGCTGTCACAGGGCGGCGATAGCCTGCTGCCATGGCGAGCGCCGAACTGGAAGAGTTGATCGTCACGGACGCCGGCGCGCTGCGCGCATGGTTGTCGGAGAACCACGCCACGTCGCCCGGCGTCTGGCTCGCCCTGACCAAGAAGGGCGGCACGGTCACCACGCTGACCTGGCAGCATGCGGTCGACGAGGCGCTGTGTTTCGGCTGGATCGACGGGCAGGCCCGCAAGCGGGACGAGCAGTCCTCCTGGATCCGGTTCACCCCTCGCCGGGCCCGCAGTGTCTGGTCCCGACGCAACGTCGAAAACATCGCCCGGTTGGAGGCGCAGGGACTGATGATGCCCGCGGGCCGCGCGGTGGTGGAGGCCGCGAAAGCCGACGGACGGTGGGCCGCCGCGTACGCCCCGCCGTCGGAGGCCGAGGCGCCGGCCGACCTGCTCGCCGCCATCGCCGCCGAACCCGCCGCCCAGGCCATGTTCGACGTGCTCACCAAGGCCAACAGGTTCGCGCTCATCTACCGCCTCAACGCCGTCAAACGGGCGGAGACCCGCGAGCGGAAGATCGGCGAGTTCGTCGCCATGCTGGCCCGCCACGAGACCGTCTATCCGCAGAAGGCCCGGCCGGCGGGCGCCCCGCCTTCGTGATCACGGCGCTCCGCTGGCCCCAACCCGGGGCGTCGAACAGGTCCGCCCGGCCGCGCGCCGCGACAACGACGTCCGCCGACCGTACGCGCCCCCGGGAACGGCGAAGGGGCTCTCAGTCGGCGCCGTCCACGCGGGCGGCGATCTCGCGCAGGGCGGCGATGTGGGCGCTCAGGGCGGCCCGACCGGCCGTGGAGAGGTTGATCCAGGTCCGTGGGCGCTTGCCCACGTAGCCCTTGCGTACCTCCACGTACCCGCCGTCGCTCAACGTCGAGATCCGCTTCGACAGGGCGGAGTCGCTGAGCTCCACGGCGTCGCGGACGAACGCGAACTCGGCCCACTCGGTCCCCGCCAGCAGCGCCAGGATGGCCAGCCGGGTGGGATCGAGCAGGGCCGGGTCCAGCTTCGGGTCGGCCACCGGTCAGGCCGTGCGGGTGAGCACGCGGTGCTGCCACCACGGGCCGGCGGCGGCCAGCAGGACACCGATGATCACGCCGCTCCACAGCCAGACGTGCGGGACGTCCAGAGCGGTGGCGAGCGCGGTGCCGCCGATCAGCAGGGCCAGCACCAGTGCCGACCACAGCAGGCTGGCCGGGCTGGGGACGATGCGCGGGCGCACCGGCCGGCGCAGCAGGGTTGCGCCCCACCGGGTGTTGCCCGCCATGGAGAGCAGCAGCAGCAGGATGACGATTGTGGTGCCGTACGTGCGCACGAAGTCCGGATACCGGTCCGCGAGGACTCCGTAGGCCGCGACGAGGACACCGGCCCCGAGCCAGGTCCACCGTGACCGACTGGCGGCCGCTACGGTCTGGCCCCGCCGCCGGTCGACGTCCTGCAGAGCCCGTCGTGCCTCTTCGGGTGTCGGAGTGGTGCTCATCAGGCAGCTCCTCGGGGTGGGGAAAGTACTTGCTCGTACGGAAAGCTAACACTCACTTTCCGTACGAGCAAGTACTTGCCGGGGCGGGAGGTCCCGGGTGGCAGCGCTGCCGCCCGACAGTCATGGACCGGGCGGCAGCGCTGGGGAGTCACTCCGGGAGTTGGTAGAGGCGGTAGCGGGCGACGGTCTCGAAGCCGATCTGCCGGTACACCGGCTCGCCCTCGCTGCTCGCCTGGAGCGTGACGATCTGCCGTCCCGAGGCACGGGTGAGGCGCAGCGCCTCGCGGGTGAGCGCCGTGGCGATGCCCCGCCGACGAAAATCGGGGTCGGTGGCGATGCAGTACAGAGCGCCGATGTCGGTGCCGAGCGACAGGGTGCACGTGCCGACGGTGCGGCCGTCGATCGTGCCCGCGAGGCGGACCACGTCCGGGTAGGCGAAGTTCAGCTCCCGGTCGACGGCGAGCGCGGGATCCCCGGGGAGGCCGAGCGGCCCGGCGTACGCGCCGACGTACTCCAACATCTCGGACGGGTCGGCGACGTGCCGGATCCGCAGGTCGCCCGGCGCATCGACCTCGGCCACGGTGGTCACGTCCACCGCCATCACGGGCATGTCGGCGATCTGCTTCGCGCCGCGGTCGAGCAGGCCCTCGGCGGTGCCCTCGTCGCTGTCCGCCCCCACCCACCAGCCCCAGTGCGAGCCGGTCAGGTGCTTCCTCGCCTCCGTGATCGCCTCGTCGAGTGGCAGATCGCGGACGCGAAGGACCCCGTTGAGCAGCGGGTGCGCAATGTCGGTGCGATAGGTGGGCAGGTCGGTGTCGGGGTCGGTGCCCGCCCAGCCACACCAGTACCGGCGGTTGGCGGCGAGTTGCGGTTCCAGGTCGTGGATGGAGTACGTGGTCATACCCTCAGGACATCCCTGGGCTGGCAGAAGTTCGATTCGCCGCGGAAGAAATCTCCGGCCGGGCCGGCCGCGGGGTGTGCAGGAGGCGCACCTCGCGTACCAGGCCCCCTTTCTCCCGGAGCAGCCAGGTCGCGCCGGGTGGGCAGTGGAACGGGTCCTCCGGCGGGTTGATGAAGGCGTTCTCCCAGATCGTGATGCCGGAGCCGGCCAGCACTCCGGTGATCTTGTGGCTGACACCGAGGTCGTTGTCCTGCCGAATGACCGCGAAGAGTGGTTCCCTCCCGATCGTCCGGGTGCCGTCCGGCCACCAGAAAACCATGTCCTCGGCCCAGCGCGCGGCCACCTTGGTCACGGACGCGCCATCGGCCACCGCCGACAGGATCGTCGCCGCCTCCTCGCGCCGCTCGGCGCGCAGCGTCCCGGCCCCGTCGTGCCGCGCGTCCCGGACGCGGGGGAGGACCTCGGCCAGCTGCCGACGCGCCTCGCTCAGGCGGCTGCGGACGGTGCCGACCGGGGTCCCGCACAGCTCCGCGATCTGCTCGTACGAGTTGTTCTCGGTGAAGTAGCGCAGCAACGCCACCGTCTGGGCGGCCGGCGACAACTGCTGCAGCCCGTGCCAGACCCAGTCCCGCATGGCGCTCTGCTCGATGCGGGCGACCGGGTCGTCGAGCTCCGAGGCGAGCAGGTTCTCACCTGCCACTCCGACCGGCACGGGCCTGCGCGCGCGCAGCATCGTCCGGCAGTTGTTGCGGACGATGGCGTGCAGCCACTGTCGCACCGCGCCGGGATCGCGCAGCTCACCGATCCGGCTGAACGCCGCGATCGCCGCGTCCTGGCAGGCGTCCTCGGCGTCGGGCCCGCCGCCCAGAATGCGGTGGGCCACGGCGAGCATGCCGGCGTAGTGACAGTCGAACAGCAGCGCGAAGCTGCGGGGATCGCCCTGCTGGGCGCCCCGGACCAGCTGCGCCGTGTCGTCGGCCGGCACGGGTCTCGAGGTCGAAAGGAGCATGCCGGAACGCTAGCTCGACCTCCACGAGAAGTGGTCTTCCCCGAATCTCGACAGCCAGGGCCAAAGCGGGCAATGGAAGCCGGGTGACGCGCCGAGCCAGGCACAGACCTGGGCGGTCGAGAGCAACGGCGACCACCCCAAGCTGGCGGACATGGCCGCGTCCGGTCAGGCCGGCCCGAAGGACGTCCGTGACCGAGCACGAGCCGCTCACCGACGCGATCGGCGCGTACCGCGATTTCGATCTGCGCAGCCCCGGGCGCCGCTCAGGCGGAGGAGGGCAGGCGCGAGCCCGAGGCGTCGACGGTCTGCCGCGTCCCGTGCACGGTGACGCCGGTCAGCCGGATGCTCCCCAATGCCTCGGGGATGCGCGGATCGGTGCCGAGACGGCCGTCGCGGACGTCGAGCCCGAGCATCGACCGCAGGAGCAGCAGGGGTGCGCCGCTGGCCCAGGCCTGGGGATTGCAGGCGGTGGGGTAGGGCACGGGCCGTCGTCCGAGCGATCGGTCGTACCCGGAGAACGCCTCGGGCAGGCGGTAGTCGAAGTGTGCCGCCGCATCGAGCATCGCCATCGCGATCCGGTTGGCCGCGTCCCGGTGGCCGTACCGGGCGAGCCCGGCCGCGATGATCGAGTTGTCGTGCGGCCACACCGTGCCGAGGTGGTAGCCGATGGGGTTGTATCCCACATCCTCGGTGGACAGGGTCCGGACACCCCAGCCGGAGAACATCGCGTCGGACATCAACTGCCGAGCCACCGCGGCGGCGCGATCGGGCGGGACGATTCCGCTCCACAACAGGTGACCCATGTTCGAGGTCATCGAGTCGATGGGCCGCTTGTCGGCGTCGAGGCCGATCGCGTAGTAGCCGCCGCGCGTCGGCAGCCAGTAGTCACGGTTGAACCGCTCGCGCAGATCGGCGGCCTCGCCACGCAGGCGTCGCGCCAACGGGGCGTCGGCCCACGGCCCGTCGGCGAGTTCCGCGGCGCGGAGCTTGGCGTCGTAGGTGTAGCCCTGGATCTCGCAGGTGGCGACCGGCAGGTCGGGGAGCCTGCTGTCGGCGAACTGCACACCGTCCGGTGAGTCGCGCCAACACTGGTTGCGCATCCCGTCGGGGGAGCGCGTGGCGTACTCGACGTAACCGTCGCCGTCGCGGTCTCCGAATTCGTCGATCCACCGCAGGGCGGCGTCGGCGTTGGGCCGCAACTGCCGCACCAACGCGTCGTCGCCCGTCCACCGCCAGTACTCCGAGAGCAGGATGAGCCACAGCTGGGTGGTGTCGGCCGAGCCGAAGCAGGGGCCGTACGGTGCGATGCCGAGCTGCGTCAGCTCCCCGGAGCGGAACTCGTGCAGGATCTTCCCGGGCTCCTGGTCGCTGAAGTGGTCGACGGTGTTGCCCTGGTGGGCGGCGAGCGTCACCAACGCACCCCGCGCGACGTCCGGTCCACAGCTGATGCTCTGGTAGGCGGTGACCAGCGTGTCCCGCCCGAACACGGTCAGGAACCAGGGCATCCCGGCGGCCAGCAGGACGACCTTCTCGCCGTTGATCTCCTTGACGATGCGCATCGACAGCAGGTCGGCGGCGGACTTGTGATAGACGTTGCGCAGCAGTTCCGAATCCGCGCTGAGGTCCGGCTTGTTGGCCACCCACCGCGATGCCAGGTCGTCGGCGTCGGGGTCGTGTGCCTCGCCGAAGGCGCGGCCGCGCGGCCGGTAGTCCGCGCCCTGGCAGTTCAGCAGCACGCGCAGCTCGCAGTTCCAGGTGTCACCTCGCCCCAGGTGCACGTCCCAGACCAGCGCGTCGCCTTCGACCTGGTCGGCAGGTGGGTTTGCCTCGACGGTCGTGCCGGCCGACCAGTGCGAGTTCTGGTAGGAGAAGCGCAGGGTCGAGCCGTCCGACAGGTGGGTTCGGCGGATGTCGGCCCGTCTGCTCCGCCCCGCCCGCTTGATCTCGAAGAGGTCGGCGAAGTCCACACCAACATCCAACCGCAGGCGTACGCGGACCGGTTCGGTGCCGAAATACTGCACCGCGATCCGCTCGTGCATGCCGTCTCCGACGAACCGTTCCCGCCGCACGCCGATCCTGTTCGCCTGCAGACCCGGCAACTCCGGATTGGCGAGGAAGAACGCCGCGGAATAGGCATCGACCGCGCTGGCGCTGAGCACGAGTGGGGCGAGCCCGTCGAGAGTCAGCTGCCAACGGCTGAGGTAGCGGGTGTCGTCGTGCACCAGACCGGCGATGGAGTCGCCCGGCACGTCACCTGTCGAATTGGACAACATGAAGGTCCGGCCTTCAAAAATGCCGATGGAGTCCGAGCCCAGTTCCGGGGGCATGTCGCGATTGGCGCCGCCGTGAGCCTGTTCCTGCTGTTGCGTCGGCCGCGAATTCATGGCACCCGCACCTCCCCGTTTGGCAGGGGCGGCCCCGCCGTGCACGTTCGCAGTCTAGGACTCGAAAAGATGACCTCGCTGCGATATCGAAGGGCACTGCCAGCGGCGTCCGCAAACCCGGGGCCGGGCCGCTCCGTCCGCTGTGGCCGGTTCCGCGGCACTCGGCCGGTTGAGGATGTTATCGATAACATGCTATCTTTCGGCGCGGGAGCGAAGGGCACGCTCCCAGTCACCTCAGTCAATCGGCAGAGGCACGCCGAGGGCTCGCCCTCGGGCCGCTTCGCCGGTCGGTGACCAGTCCGGGCCGCTCCGCCACTGCCAGGCGACCGCAGGCGGTCGTCGGACGACCCTGGTCCGGCTGCACTCCCCGCTTTCCTTGCCCCGTCACGGACAACCCCGGCAGCGACGGTACGGCCCGTACGCGACCCGTGTGCGCCATCCGGCCCCAGGAGCATGCCGGCCCGCACACCGGTGCGAACCGACTCGTCGACGGCGAGGTGCATGTCCTACGGACGATCAACGGCAAGGAGTCGAGCAATGGTCAAACGGAGACAACTCTTCTCGTTCGTCGCGGCCGCGGTGGTTTTCGCCGCGGCGACAGGTGGTGCGCTGCGCGGCGGATTCGGCACCGAGGCGGTGGCCGCCACCAACGGCACCCTCGCGGCGACCGCGGGCTGCGGCAAGGCGCCCACTCTCACCAGCGGGACGCGCACGATTTCCAGCAGCGGCCAGAATCGCAGCTACATCCTCCAGATCCCGGGCGGTTACGACAGGAACCGTCCGTACCGACTGATCTTCGGCTTTCACTGGCTGAACGGCTCGGCCAACAACGTCGCCTCGGCCGGCTACTACGGGCTGGCGCCGTTGTCGAACAACAGCACGATCTTCGTCGCGCCCCAGGGTATCGACGCCGGCTGGGCCAACACGAACGGTCGGGACCTGACCCTGTTCGACGACATTTCCCGGCAGGTCGAGAACGACCTCTGCGTCGACACGACCCAGCGTTTCGCCCTCGGCTGGAGTTACGGCGGGGCCATGAGCTACGCGGTGGCCTGCGCCCGACCCACAGTCATCCGCGCGGTCACCGTGCTCTCCGGCGCCAACCTCAGCGGCTGTAACGGCGGCACCCAGCCCGTCGCGTACTTCGGCATCCACGGCATCCACGACAGCGTGCTGAACATCTCCCAGGGCCGGGCGTTGCGCGACACGTTCGTCCGGAACAACGGCTGCACCGCACAGAGCCCGCGCGAGCCCAGCCAGGGCAGCCTCACCCACATCACCACCACCTACTCCGGCTGCCGCGCGGGTTACCCCGTGCAGTGGGCCGCGTTCGACGGCGACCACACCCCGAGCCCGGTCGACGGGTCGTCCAGCCCCAACGACTCCAGGACCTGGACCTCGGCGGAGATCTGGCGATTCTTCAGCCAGTTCCAGTCCACCACGCCGCCGACCACGCCCCCGCCCACCACGCCCCCGCCGACCACGCCGCCTCCCACCACGCCGCCTCCCACCACGCCGCCGCCGACGACGCCGCCGCCGACCGGGGAGCCGGGCAGCTGCGCCGCCACCTACCGGGCCGTCAACAGCTGGCCGGGCGGCTTCCAGGGTGAGGTCACCGTCGCCAACAACACCGCCACCTCCATCAGCGGCTGGACCGTACGCCTGACACTGGCCAGCGGCCAGGCCATCAGCAGCCTCTGGAACGGCACCAACACGGGCACCACCGGCAACGTCACAGTCCGCAACGCCGCCTACAACGGCGCCCTGGGCCCGAACGCCTCGACCACCTTCGGGTTCACCGCCACCGGCAACGGTGACACCGCGCCCAGCAACGTCACCTGCACGAGCCCCTGACCACTGAGCCCGGGGTCCGGAGCCACCAGCTCCGGGCCCCGGGTCGGGGTTCGACCCGGCGGTCACCGCCACGGCGGGCAGCGTTCGCGCGGCGGGGGCCGTGCGCCGGGTGACGCGAGCTTCGGCGGCACGCCTGTCGGAGCGCCGACGCCCGAGGCGGCCGGGACCAGGTCATGAGTGGACGTCAATGTTAGCGCCAACCATTCCGGATCTTCCGAGGCGTCTTCCCCGTTCGAGGACCGCGGACGGTGTGGTGGCCGCGCATGATCGGCGTCGATCGGTCGCGCCGTGCGTGGGCGCGGGTCGCCGGCTCACCGAAGCGCCAATGTTACGACTTGACGAACAGCATGTTATCGCTCACAGTCGATGGTCAAGGACGGCGGCGGCTACGGCTTACGGGGCGGGCCTGCTCCGCCAACCTTGGTTCAGGCGTGCGTCCACAGCATGCAGGGGATCTTGTTAGCGCGAACATTCCCGACGCATGCACCCGGTCGCGTGTCGCGGTGCGCCCAGCTTCGGGTGACCGTTCGGCTCCTGGTGATTGAGGAGGATCATGTCTGCCTTTGGTAGGTCTCCGTCGACGGCACCGCCCTCGCGGCGGCGAGGGTGGTTGGTGCGGGCAGTGGCCGCCGGCGCGGCAGCGGTGGTGGTCGCCGGCGCCGCAGCGATGGCGGTGTCGTCACCCGCGTCAGCGGCGACTGTGGACACCAGCGCGTGGTACGTGTTGGTCAACCGCAACAGCGGCAAGGCTGTGGACGTGTACAACCTGGCCACGAACGACGGTGCGCGGATCACGCAGTGGACGCGTAACAACGGGAACCAGCAGCAGTGGCAGTTCGTGGACTCCGGAGGTGGTTACTACCGGGTCAAGTCGCGGTTGTCGGGCAAGGTGCTGGACGTCTCCGGCCGCTCGACCGCCAACGGCGGGGCGATCGTGCAGTGGTCCGACAACAACGGCACCAACCAGCAGTTCCGGTTGGCCGACTCGGACAGCGGCTATGTGCGGTTGATCAACCGCAACAGCAACAAGGCGATGGAGGTGCAGGGCGCGTCGACCGCCGATGGTGGCAACATCGTGCAGTACGACGACTGGAACGGCACCAACCAGCAGTGGCAGCTCGTGCGCGTCGACGGCGGGGGCAACCCGACCACGCCGCCGCCCACCACGCCGCCGCCGGGCGGCACGTGTGATCTGCCGTCGTCGTACCGGTGGTCGTCGACCGGCGCGTTGGCGCAGCCGAAGTCGGGCTGGGTGTCACTCAAGGACTTCACCGTCGCCCCGTACAACGGCCGGCAGTTGGTCTACGCGACCACCCACGACTTCGGCTCGTCGTGGGGCTCGATGAACTTCGGCTTGTTCACCAACTGGTCGGACATGGCCTCGGCCAGTCAGAACACGATGAACAGCGGCACCGTCGCGCCGACCCTGTTCTACTTCGCGCCCCGCAACATCTGGATCCTGGCCTACCAGTGGGGCGGCGCCGCGTTCTCCTACCGCACCTCCACCGACCCGACCAACCCCAACGGCTGGTCCGCGGCGCAGACCCTGTTCACCGGCAGCATCTCCGGCTCCGGCACCGGCCCCATCGACCAGACCCTCATCGCCGACAGCACCACCATGTACCTGTTCTTCGCCGGCGACAACGGCAAGATCTACCGCGCCAGCATGCCGATCGGTAACTTCCCCGGCAACTTCGGCAGCACCTACACCACCATCATGAGCGACTCCACCAACAACCTGTTCGAAGCCGTGCAGGTCTACAAGCTCCAAAACCAGAACCGCTACCTCATGCTCGTCGAGGCCATCGGCTCGCAGGGCCGCTACTTCCGCTCCTTCACCGCCACCAGCCTCGGCGGCACCTGGACCCCCCAGGCCGCCACCGAGAGCAACCCCTTCGCCGGCAAAGCCAACAGCGGCGCCACCTGGACCAACGACATCAGCCACGGCGAGCTGATCCGCACCAGCGCCGACCAGACCTTCACCGTCGACCCCTGCAACCTGCAACTGCTCTACCAGGGCCGATCCCCGTCCTCCAACGGTGTCGACTACGGCCTCCTGCCGTACCGACCGGGCCTGCTCACCCTGCAACGCTGACCCTGCACCACCCCACGACCCGGGGCGGGTTCGGCACCACGCCGAACCCGCCCCGCGTCACGTGCCAGGGCCGTCCGTCCGTGCCAGGGTGGGTCATGCCACTGAACGCACACCATCTGCGAACATCGGTCGCCGTTTCCGACATCGCGCGGGCCGTCGAGTTCTACGAGGGCAAGCTGGGGCTGGTACCGCTGTGGTCCGCGCCCAGCGCCACCATCGCCGACGGTAGCCGCATCTACGCCTCCGGTGGCGGTCCCGCCCTCAACGTGTACCAGTCGGTCACCGCCGGGAAGACCCCTGCGACGCTGGCGACGTGGTACGTCGACGACATCGACGAGATCGTCGACGAGCTGTCCTCGTCCGGCGTCGAGTTCGCCCGCTACGAGCAGATCGAACACGACCGGAAGGGGATCACCGAGCGGGCCGGCGGTGGTCGTATCGCGTGGTTCCAGGACCCGGACGGCAACACCTTCGCCATCGAAGCGGACGTCTGACCGCTGGGTGCCGCCGCGCGGGAACGGGCCCGGCTGAACTCTGACGGGCCGGAACACGGCGAGACTTCTTCAACCGTGCCGCGTTGTCCCGGGGCCGGCCGCTCCGGCCATCTTCCGTGATGGAATTCGGTCCCCGTGTCGATCTCGGCCGCTCGATGTTCGTCGAACCAGTGACAGCACCGGCGGTCGAGTAGGGAGATCGATGGACATGCGCAGCAGCCTGTGGGGCCTGATATCCGCGCGTGCGAGCATCCTCCGCCTCATGCCCAGAGCGGGCTTCGGTCTCCTCGGCGCGCTCCTCCTGCTCAACCTGTTCCTCGCCGCACTGCCGATCGCGTTCGTCGTCACGTCCAGTGTGGTGTTGGGCAAGGTGCCGGGGGCCGTGGACGGCGGTCTCGACTCGACGGCGTGGCGGGAGCTGGTGCCGGTCTTCGCGGCAGCGGCCGGCATCTTCGTGTTGCAGCAGGTGTTGGCGCCGGCCCAGCTCTCGCTGGGTGAGCTGCTGGCGCGGCGGATCGACGGCACCGTGGTGGACGACGTGATGCGGGCGTCGACGCGCAGCACCGGGGTCGGGCCGATGGAGGACCAGTCGGTCCTCGCCGACCTGCGCTACGCCGCCCGCGAGCTGGAGCACGGCCTGCAGATGTGGGGGCCGGGCAGCGCCTGCGCCGGCACTCTCGCCCTGATCGCGCGGTACGGCCAACTGGTCGGTTTTACGGCCATCATCGGCGTCGTCTACTCCTGGTGGGCGGCAGTGGCGGTGGCCGTGACAGTCCTGTGGTTCCGCAACGTGCAGCGCGGCGGCCTGCGGCGCTACGCCCACGCCCGGTTCAGCCTCATGCCCCAGCAGAACAAGGTGGAGTACGTCCGCAACCTGGCCGTGCAGCCGCCGGCGGGCAAGGAGATCCGGGTCTTCGGGCTGGCGAACTGGATGGACGGCGAGATGCGGGCGTCCTACCGCGCATGGTTCGCGCCGCTGTGGGCGGCGCGGCGGCGGGTCTACCTGTGGCCCGGCGTGTGGTCCACCGGGTTCAGCCTGCTCGCCTGCGGGGCGATCTTCGCGACGATCGGCGCCACCGCGATCAACACGCTCACGCTCACCGAGTTCGTCCTGATCATGCAGGCGGCGCTTGGTGCCATCCGGCTGTCGGTGTTCTACCCGGAGGCCGACCTGGAGACCGCGATCGGCACCGAGACCCACCGGGCGGTGCGCCGGTTCGCCGACCACATCGACAGGTACACCGTGCTGGAGCCGGCCGGCTCCGGGAGCCCGGCGCCCGAGCCGGTCAGTGAGATCCACTTCGATGACGTGTCGTTCCACTATCCGGGTCAGGACCGGCCGGTGCTCGACGGACTGGACCTGCGAATCCCCGTCGGCAGCTGCACCGCGATCGTCGGGCTCAACGGCGCGGGCAAGACGACGCTGGTGAAGCTGCTTGCACGACTCTACGAGCCCGACCGCGGGGCCGTACGTCTCGACGGCGTCGACATCCGCACGTTCGAGCTGTCGCAGTGGCGGGCCCGGCTGGCCGTGATCTTCCAGGACTACCTGCGCTACGAGTTCTCCGCCGCGGACAACGTGGCGTTCGGCGCGGTGGGCTCGGCTGACGATCGGGACGGCGTCCGGGAGGCCGTGGCGGCGATGGGCCTGACCGAGGTGGTGAACTCGCTGCCCCGCGGCCTGGACACGCCGCTGGCCACACATGTCACCGGCGGGGCCGAGCTGTCGGGCGGTCAGTGGCAGCGGCTGGCGCTGGCGCGGGCCCTGTTCGCGCTGCGGCACGGCGCGTCGGTCGTGGTGCTCGACGAACCGACAGCGAGCCTCGACGTACGCGCCGAGGCGCAGTTCTTCGATCAGTTCGCGGGGCTCACCCAGGGCGCCACCACGCTGCTGATCTCCCATCGTTTCTCGACGGTGCGGCATGCCGACAAGATCGTGGTGCTGCACGACGGCCGGGTCAGCGAGGAGGGCTCGCACGACGAGTTGCTGGCCCGCAACGGGCGCTACGCCGAGCTGTTCAGGTTGCAGGCCAACCGCTTCGCCGACAACAGCGACCCGGACCGGGACGAGGTGCTGCTGTGAGCGAGATGTTCGCAGGCGTCGGCAGGCTGCTGTCCGCGGCGTGGCGGATCGACGCGCGCAAGACGGTGGTCGCCACCTTCCTCATGCTGGCCCTGGCCGCGTCGGCCGCCCTGCTCGCCGTAGCGCTCGGCGCGATGACCGACGCGGTCATCGGCGGGGACGCGACCGAGGCCGCCGTGTTGGGCGGGGTGGTGGCCCTGCTCGCCATCCTGGCGCAGTCCTCCGGCCAGTTCGCCATGGTCGCGTACTTCGAGCTGTCCGAACTCATCGAGCTGGACCTGCACCGGGAGCTGCTGGCGGTCTCCAACGGATCTGCGGGGATCGGCCATCACGAGCGCCCGGAGCAGGCCGACGAGCTCACCGTCCTGGTCCAGGACAGCGGGCAGTTCCGCAGCAGCATGGAGTCGCTGTTCCAGGCGGCGACGATGGTGCTGTCGGTCGTCCTGGGCGCGGCGATCCTGGCGTGGCAGAGCCCGTTGCTGTTGTTGCTCCCGGTGGCCGCTGCCGTGCCGTTGTTCACCGGCCGGCTGGCCGAGAGCGCCCTGGAGCGGGCCAAGACGGCGGTCGCCGAGCCGACCCGTGTCGCGCTCAACCTCTTCCAGGCCACGACCAGCGCCCGCTACGCCGGCGAGCTGCGGGTGTTCGGCGTGGAGAAGGAACTACGGCAGCGGTACGCGAGCTTGTGGCGAACCGCCACCCGTGGTCTCTACGGCGCGCACCTGAAGGCCATGGCGCTACGGGCGGCGGGTCAGGTCGTCTTCGGTCTCGCGTACGTCGGAGCGGTGTTGCTCGTCGTCCGTAACGCGATAGCCGGGCAGCAGAGCGTCGGCGAGGTGGTCCTGGTCATCGTGCTGGCCACCCAGGTCAACCAGCAGGTGACCGGCGCCGTCACGCAGTTGCAGCAACTGCAACGCCTCGCCAACACCTATCTGCGGCTGGATCGGCTGCGCGACGCGGTCGCCGGTGCCGGGTCCCCGGCCGACCAGCCCGTCCCGGACCGGCTGGTCACCGGGATCGCCTTCGAGAACGTGAGCTTCAGCTACCCGAGCGCCGATCGGCCGTCGCTGCGTGACGTCAACCTGACGTTGGCCGCCGGCAGCACGGTGGCGATCGTCGGTGAGAACGGCGCCGGCAAGACGACACTCGTCAAGCTGCTGTGTGGCTTCTACCAGCCCACGGCCGGCCGGATCCTCATCGACGGTGTCGACCTTCGACGGCTGCCCGTCGACAGGTGGCGTGAGCGGATGGCCGCAGGCTTCCAGGACTTCGTGCGGTACGAGATCCGGGCGCTCGAGGCGATAGGTGTCGGTGACGTGGCGCGGGTGTCGGACGAGGCCGCGGTCAACGAGGCGTTGGTGAAGGCCCACTCCACCGACGTCATGCGTGCCCTGCCGGACGGCTTGTCCACCCAGCTCGGCACGTCGTACGCCGAGGGCACCGAGCTGTCCGGCGGCCAGTGGCAGAAGCTCGCCCTGGGTCGGGCGCTCATGCGCGACAACCCGATGCTGCTGCTGCTCGACGAACCCACGTCGGCCCTCGATCCGCAGGCCGAACACGAGCTGTTCGAGCGCTACGCGGAACACGCGAGGCGTACCAGCGCGCAGACCGGCGCCGTCACGGTGTTGATCTCGCACCGCTTCTCCACGGCACGGATGGCAGACAAGATCATCGTGGTCGGCGACGGGCAACTGCTCGAGGTCGGAGACCACGACACCCTGATGCGCGCCGGCGGCTCCTACGCCGAGATGTTCGCCATCCAGGCCAAGGCATACCGCTGACACGACCACGCGAGGAGAGAACCATGGGCCACCGGATCCGGGTATCCGTCATCATCGCGACCTACAACTCGGCCGACCTGCTGGCCGACACACTGCGCTACCTCGTCCGGCAGACCATCCCCACCAACGAGTTCGAGGTGATCGTCGGCGACGACGGGTCGAGCGACAACACCGCCGAGGTGGTGCGGTCCTTCGCCGACAAACTCCAGGTCAAGTACGTCTTCCAGGAGGACCGGGGATTCCGGGCCGCCGCCGCGCGCAACGCCGCGGCCCGGCTCGCCGCCGGCGCGCTGCTCATCACTCTCGACACCGGCTCGATGGTGGGTCCGGATTTCCTCGCCGCGCACCTGGCCGCCCACGAGGGCGGCGAGTCGCGGCGGGCGGTGATCGGCCTCAGCTACGGCTACAACCCCGAGGTGCCGACGGCGCGGGTGGACGAGCTTCTCGCGCAGATGCTCCCGGAGACGGCTGTGGAGCGGTTCCGCGACCTTCCCGAATTCCAGGACGTCCGCCAGTCCTACTTGACCGACTGCGAGATGGACCTGAGCAGGAGGTTGGTGGCCTGGCAGGCCTTCTGGACGTTGAACGCGTCGGTGCGGACCGACGACTTCCGCCGGGTCGGTGGCTTCGAGGAGAAGTTCGAGGGCTGGGGCGGCGAGGACATGGAGCTGGCGCTTCGGCTGCTGCGCGCCGGCCTGACGATCGAGGTCGCGCCGGAGGCATGGGTGGTGGTGGCGCCGCACGAGCGCGACCACAAGGCCAACTTCGACGCGCTCTTCGTGAACATGCGGATGTTCCTGAGCAAGTTCCCGGAGCCGATTGTCGAGATGGGCCTGGGCGTGATGATCGACAAGGGGGAGTTCTGGCACTGGGAGCAGACGTACCGTGAGCTTCTCGACTGGCAGCAGCAGGCCGGCGGCCTGAGCGTCGCCGACGAGATAGCCAAGGCCCTGGCGGACGTGCCGGACGATGAGTCGGTAGCCATCGTCGGATGCGGCGCCGAGCTGCCCGCGACGCTTACCAGCGCGGTCCTCGTCGACTTCGATGACCAGCTCCTCGACCGTGCCGTGCGGTCGGGGGACCACAGCGGCTACCACGCCGTCGGGCTGCACACGCTGCTGGCCGACGACAGCGTCGACACGGTCATCATCACCTCCCGGATGGCCGGCCTCTGGGGCACCTGGAGTGCGGAGATCCTGGCCGAGGCCGACCGGATCGGCAGGCGCACCATCTCGTACGCCGGCCCGGCGACCTCGTGAACACGTAGGCCAGTTCGAACGGCTGAACCGACCATGCGAAGGAGAACCATGGGCCACCGGCGGCGGGCATCCGTCATCATCGCGACCTACAACTCAGCTGACCTGCTGTCGGAGACCCTCCGGCAGCTCGCCCGGCAGACGATTCCCACCGACGACTTCGAGGTGATCGTCGGCGATGACGGGTCCACCGATCACACCGCGGAGGTGGTGCGGTCCTACGCCGACCTGTTGCACATCAAGTACTTCCACCAGGAGGACCGGGGGTTCCGGGTCGCGTCCGCCCGGAACGGCGCGGCCCGGATGGCGGTCGGCGCACTGCTGGTCATCCTCGACACCGGCTCGATGGTGGGTCCGGATTTCCTCGCCGCGCACCTGGCCGCCCACGGGGGCGGCGAGTCGCGGCGGGCCGTGGTGGGGCCCAGCTACGGCTACAACCCCGACGTGCCGATGGTGGGGGTGGACGAACTTCTCGCCCAGCTGCCGCCCGAGCTGGTGGTGGAGCGCTACCGCCACCTACCGGAGTTCCAGGACGTCCGTCAGCCCTACTTCGTCGGCTGCGACATGGACCTGAGGAAACGGTCGATTCCCTGGCAGGCCTTCTGGACCGGAAACTGTTCGATCCGGATGGACGACTTCCGCCGGGTCGGCGCGTTCGAGGAACGATTCCAGGGCTGGGGCGGCGAGGACATGGAGCTGGGATTCCGGCTGCACCGCGCCGGCCTGACGATCGAGCTCGCGACGGAGGCGTGGGCGGTCGTCGCGCCGCACGACCGCGACCACAAGGCCAACTTCGACGAGCTGTTCGCCAACATGCGGTTGTTCCTGAGCAAGTTCCCCGAGCCGGCTGTCGAGATGGGTCTGGCCGTGATGGTGGAGAAGGGGGAGTTCTGGCAGTGGGAGCCGATGTACCTGGAGCTCCTCGACTGGCAGCAGCGGGCGCGGGGTCTGAGCGTCTCCGACGAGATCGCCGACGCCCTGATGGACGTGCCCGACGGTGAGGCGGTCACCATCATCGGGTGCGGCGGCGAGCTGCCCGCGTCGCTGACCGGCGCGACAGTCGTCGACTTCGATCACGAACTCCTCGAACGCGCCGTGCGCTCGGGTGACCACAGCGGCTACCACGCCCTCGGGCTGGCGACGATGCTGAGCGACGACAGCGCCGGCACTGTCGTCATCACCTCCCGGATGGCGGGCCTCTGGGCCACCTGGGGCCCAGAGATCCTGGCCGAGGCCGGCCGGATCGGCCGGCGGACGATCTCGTACGCCAGCCCGGTCACCTCGCCCGCACATTCGCCGGAAATCCACTTCGAAGGGAGAGCCGCATGACAACCCTTGTCGTGTCACCGCATCTCGATGACGCGGTGCTGTCCTACGGCGGCCACCTCGTCCAGTTGGCCGACGCCGGCGAACACGTCGTCGTCTACACGGTGTTCGCCGGCAGTCCCACGCCGCCGTACTCACCGATCGCGACCACCTTCCACGACCAGTGGGCGATCGTCGGCGATCCCGTGGCGGCGCGGCGCGACGAGAACGACGCGGCCCTCGCCGCGCTCGGCATTGACCCGCCGTACCTGTGCGGCCCGTTCCTCGACTCGATCTACCGCAGGAACGCGCAGGGCGGATGGGTGATCGACGACGAGAACCCGATGGACCACCACGCCGACGACGAGGACGACCTGGTCGCCGCCGTAGCCGCCGACATCGAGCGGGTGATCGGGGAGTTCTCGGCCGACCGGGTCGTCACGTGCGCGGCCGTCGGCAATCACGTCGACCACCGGCGTACCCGCGACTCCGTCCTCGCCGCGGTGGCCAGGACGGGCTCACCGCTGTCGCTCTGGGACGACTTCCCCTACCTCGCGTGGCCGGGGGTCAACGTGATGCCGCCGCTGCCGGCGGGCGTGCGGGTGGCGGAGCCGGTGGCCGTCGCGGTCAGTGACACCGACTGGGCTCGCAAGCTCCGCGCGGTAGGTGCCTACGCGAGCCAGATCGCGATGCTGGAGAGCGGTGGCCAGACCATGAGCGAGCAGTACGCCGACGACTGCGCGAACCGCCGTGGCCAGTACGGGGTCGACGGATTCTACGAGACCGTCCGAGAGGTGCTGGCGGTCACAGATTCCGCTCCACTTCGGTCAGCCGCTCGCTGAGGAACGCGCGCTCGACGTCGTTGTCGGTGAGGGTCAGCGCCTCCTCGTAGGCCGTCCGGGCCTGCGACCACCGCCCCAGTTGGCGGAGGAAGTCGGCCCGGGCGGCACTGAGGTAGCCGTACGTGGCCAGGGCCGGGTCGGCGAGCAGGGGGTTCAGCGCGTCGAGCCCGGCCCGGGGGCCGTCGCGCAGCCCGACCGCGACGGCACGGTTGAGATCGACCACGGGCGAGGGCCAGAGCCGGAACAGGGCGTCGTAGAGCCGCACGATCTGGGCCCAGTCGGTCTCCCTCCAGCTCGGTGCCTCGGCGTGCACTGCGGCTATCGCGGCCTCCAGGGCGTACCGCGTCGGTGGCCGCCGGCGTAGCGCGTCGGCCACCAACGACCGGCCCTCGGCGATGAGCTGCCGGTCCCAGCGCGAGCGATCCTGCTCCGACAGCAGCACCAGGCGCCCGTCCGCGGACATGCGGGTGTCCTGGCGCGAGGCGTTGAGCAGCAGCAGCGCGAGAAGCGCGCTGATCTCGGCGTTGGTCGGCATGAGCAAATGCAGCATGCGGGCCAGGCTGATCGCGCTCTCCACCAGATCCTGCCGAACCAACTGGGCGCCCAGCGGTGCCGTGTGCCCGGTGGTGAAGATCAGGTGGACGACCTCGAGGACGGCGCTGACCCGCTCCTCAAGCTGGTCCGGGCCGGGCACGCGGTATGGAATGCGGGCCGCCGCGATCTTCTTCTTGGCCCGGGTGATCCGGGCTGCCATGGTCGCCGGCTGCACCAGGAACGCGCGCGCCACCTCGGGGGTGGAGAGCCCGCAGACCAGGCGCAGCGTCAGGGCGACCTGCGCCTCCCGGGCCAGGGCGGGGTGCGAGCAGGTGAAGATGAGGCGCAGCCGGTCGTCGACCAGGCCGTCCTCGGGCCCGGGAGTGGTCTCGTCGGCGACGAGCAGCGGCATCTTGCGACGGAACACGGACTCGCGGCGCAGGACGTCGCGGGCCCGGTTGCGCGCGATGGTGGTCAACCAGGCGCCCGGTCGATCGGGGACGCCGGTCTCCGTCCAGGTCTCCAGGGCCTGTGCGAACGCGTCCTGCGTGCACTCCTCGGCGAGGTCGAGGTCGCGGGTCAGATGGGCCGTGGTGCTGAACACCTGGGCCCAGTCGCGGCGGTGCGCCTGGGCGACCGCCGCGACGACCTCGTCTTTCGTCCGTGGATCGGCCACGTCAGCCGTGGTCGACCACCGGGCGGATCTCCACACCACTGTGCGAAGCGTGCACCTCGGGTAGCAGCGTCGCCATCGACAGAACCTCGTCCAGGTCGGTCGCCTCGATCAGGTAGTAGCCGCCGAGTGCTTCCTTGGTCTCCAGGAACGGACCGTCGGTCGTCTGGATCTGACCTGCCGGGTCCGAGCGCAGCGTGGTGGCCGTGGCCGTCAGCTCCAGCTGCTGGCCGTCGATGATCTGCGTGCCGGCCTTGGCGGCGAACGCCTCGTGCGCCGCGTCGTGCGCCTTCCACTGCTCGTCGGTCATCGCGTCCCACTGCTGGGGGTCGCCGTAGATGAGGATCATGTACTTGGCCATGTCTCAGGTCCTGTCGTGTGCCGGCCCCCACGGTGGTGGCCTCTACATTACGACGGGTCGCGCGGGCGGTAGATCGACAGCAGCGCCGAAAATCTGGGCCGCGCCTACCGGGGTTCAGTCCATCGCGTGTGCGAGCAGGCGGTCCAGGGGCTCGAGGTCGAACGGGGTGTCCAGGCCGAGGATGACGTGGGTGGCGCCGGCCTTGAGGTAGGCGTCGACCTCGTCCACCTCAGCCGTCTCGATCATCGTGGTGCGCTCGATCTCGGCGGGGTCGCGGCCCTGCTCGGCGCACCAGCGGTCGAGGACTGCGCTCTTGTGGGCGAAGCGCTCGGCCGAACCGAAGTCGTTCCACATGTCCGCGTACCGGGCCACGATGCGCAGGGTCACCTTCTCGCCGCCACCGCCGATCAGCAGCGGCACCCGTGCCGCCGTCGGGACCAGCGCCGCGAGGCGGGACCGCACGGTCCGCACGCCGTCCTCCAGCGCCCGCAGCCGCTCGCCGGCGCTGCCGAACCGGTAGCCGAACTCGGTGTAGTCCCGCTCGAACCAGCCGGCGCCCAGACCCAGGATCACGCGACCGTCGCTGATCTGGTCGACGGTGCCCGCCATGGCCGCGAGCAGGTCGGGGTTGCGGTAGCTGTTGCACGTCACGAGCGAGCCGAACCGGACGCGCCGGGTGTCGGCGGCGAGCGCGGCCAGCGTGGTCCAGCACTCGTAGTTCGCGCCGTCCGGGTCGCCGTAGAGCGGATAGAAGTGGTCCCAGGTCCAGACGGTGTCCACACCGAGCTCCTCCGCCGCACGCCAACCCTCGCGTAGCTGGGCCATCTCGCAGTGCTGCGGCTTGAAGAGCACCCCGACCTTGAATCGAGCCATGACCGTCTCCTCTGGATTTACGCGTTATCGAGTCGAGGATGCCCGCCACGACCCCGCAAAACCTCTTCAAAATTGCTGTTCCGACGCCATGAAGGCACACGCGGAGTGGATTTCCGCGCTCGGCAATTGAGAAGAAATATGGAGCCGGGGAGGTCATTAGGTTCAGCGGCAGATTCCGTTCTTCGCACCACCGGATTCCTGCCCGGTGCCGTGCACCGAACCATGGAGGCCCGCGATGGGTAAATGCCCGATCATGCTCGATCCTGAGGGACGTGACATTCATGCCGAGGCTGCCCGGATCCGCGCCGAGGGCCCGGTCACCCTCGTCGAGGTTCCCGGCGGCTACCACGCCTGGTGCGTCACGACGTACGACATTGGCAAGAAGCTGCTCGCCGGTGACCAGCTCTCCAAGAACGCGAAGGAGGACTGGCCCCCGTTCGTGCGCGGCGAGGTGCCGCACGACTGGGAGCTCATCACCTGGGTGGCGATGGACAACCTGACCGTCCGGGACGGCGCCGACCACGACCGGCTGCGCAAGCTGGTGTCGCACGCCTTCACGCCGCGCGAGGTCGAGAAGGCCCGCCCCCGCGTCGAGTCGATCGTGCAGCGGCTGCTGGACGACATGGAGGCCAGCACCCGACCGGGTGAGACCGTCGACATCAAGGGTCAGTTCACGTACGCGCTGACCGCCACGCTCATCTGCGACCTCTTCGGCGTGCCGGAGGAGGTGCGGGAGGAGGCGCTCAAGGGCACCAAGCAGAACAGCCTGACCAACCACACCGGCGAGATGGCGGCGGCGAACCTCGACCAGTGGCACGACGCCATGTCCAAGCTCGCCGCCCGCCGCCGTCAGGACCCGGGGGACGACCTCACCAGCGTCCTGATCGCCGCCACCGAGGACGGCGAGACGCTCTCCAACGAGGAGCTGATCGGGAGCCTGCACGTCCTGCTCGGCGCGGGCTCGGAGACGTTGAGCAACGTGCTGGCCCACTGCATCATCGACCTGAGCACCCACCGCGACCAGCTGGAGTTGATCCGCACCGGGCAGTACACCTGGATGGACGCCTTCGACGAGGCCGTCCGCAAGGACGCCGCCGTCGCCCAGCTGCCCTTCCGCTACGCGAAGGAGGACATCGACGTCGCCGGCGTCCACATCGCCAAGGGCGACCTGGTCCTGATCGCGTACGCCGGAATCGGCCGGGACCCGGCGCTGCACGGCGACACCGCCAACGACTTCGACATCACCCGGGCGGACAAGACGAACCTGTCCTTCGGGCACGGCGAGCACTACTGCCTGGGACGACCGCTGGCCACGATGCAGTCGATGGTGGCCCTGCCGGCCCTCTTCGAGCGCTTTCCCGACCTGACCCTGGCCGTGCCGCGCGAGGAACTGCCTCCGCAGGGCTCGTTCATCATGAACGGCTACGACCGGGTGCCGATGTACCTCACCGCCGCGGTCCCCGCGGTCGCCTGAGCCCCGTGCCGACCGTCATGGCGGTGGCCACCACGATGGTGGCCACCGCCATGCGTACGTCTGGTGGCTCCGAAGCGGTCCCGCGCGGGCTCAGGGCAGTCGCGTCAGGCCGGCGCCGGTCAGCAGATGCACGGTGCCGGACGGGTCCGGGTCGCCGCCGAGCCGCAGGAAGGCCGCACCCGCCGCCTCCGGCGTCAGCACCGGACGCATGGGCTCGACGAACGTCTCGGGCGGGACGCCGGCGCGCTCGGCGTACGCGTCGACAGCCGCCCGACCGAGGCCGGTCTCCGGAGTGAGCTGCGGCAGCACCGTGTGGAACGTGATGCCCAGCCCGGCGCGCGTGGCCTCCTGGGCCGCGTAGTCGGCCAGGAAGCGTACCGTCGCCTTGCCTCCGGCGTAGCCGCCGCTGAGCACGGAGCCCTTCAGCGCGGCGCCGCTGCTGGTCACGATGACCCGGCTGCCGGGCGCCAGGGGCTGGCGCAACACCTGCCGCAGCCAGAGGAACGCGATGCGCACGTCGGTGTTCCAGGGGGTGGAGAACGTCTCCCAGGTCTGCTCGGCAAGCGGCCGCAGCTCGGGTGCGGCGCCGGCCACCAGGGCGAGGACGTCCGGCGGGTTCCGGCGGAGCACGTCGAGGCTGGCCGGGTCGGTGGCGTCCGCGTCGACCAGGCTCAGGGTGCCGTGCGCGTCGGCCAGGGCGGCAAGCGGTGCGGTGTCCCGCGACAGGGCGGTCACCGTCGCGCCCGCCGCCAGGAACGCCTCGGTCACCCCGCGGCCGAGGCCACGGCTCGCGCCGACCACGAGCACCTTCCGATCGGACCAGTAACTCATCTCGCCCACCATTCATGATGCCGTCGGTCAATTGGTCACCGTAAAGCTACGATCCTGGTCGAGCCCGATCTTCTTTCAGAATGCGCGGTTCCGCACGACGCTCTGATTTGTCTTTTCCGGCCGCCGCCCAGGGGTTAACGTGACTTCCTGAATTCCCGGCAACGACCTTCAGCGCTTCATGCAGCCGCCCATTTGCGCCATCCGCTTCCCGGCGGGGGTGCGATGGGGCCGTACCAGGAGGAGACCCCGTGCAGACAACCGAGACGTCACACCGAACCGATCTGACGAAGAGGGCGGCCGACATCGTCCCGGTGCTCCGGAAGAATTCGTTGTGGCAGGAGGAGAACCGCCGGCTCGCCGACGAGAGCGTCGAGGCGATGACGGCTGCCGGAATCTTCCGGATGCGTACCGCGGCGCGTTTCGGCGGGTACGAGGCGGACGCCCACACGCTGCTGGACGTCGGCATCGAGCTGGGTCGCGGCGACGGCGCCGCGGCGTTCGACGTCGCCGCCTGGTGGATCACCTCGTGGAACGTCGGCCTGTTCCCGGACGAGGTGCAGGACGAGATCTTCGCGGACCCGGACGCCCGGATCAGTGGGACGCTGGCGCTCAACGGCACCGGCGTCCCCAAGGACGGCGGCATCGTGGTCAACGGTGAGTGGGCGTTCAACAGTGGCGCCGCGCACAGCGGGTGGAAGCTGCTCTCCACCCTGCTCATCCCGTCCGACGGCGAGCCCGAGCCGGTGATGGCCGTGGTGCCGATGAGCGCGCTGCGCATAGTGGACGACTGGCACGTCTCCGCGCTGTCCGGCACCGGCAGCGTCCGGGCCGTCGCGGAGGATGTCTTCGTGCCCGGCGCCAACGTCATGCGGATCGCCGCGTTCACCGCCGGCGAGTACGCGTCCGAGCGCAACCGGGACCTGCCGATGTTCCAGTCGCCGCTGGTCGCGGCGGTAGCGGCGTCGACCTCCGGCAAGATGATCGGCATGGCTCGTGCCGCCCAGGAGCAGTTCTACGCCCGGATCAACGAGCGGCCCATCTCCAACACCAACTACGAGCGTCAGGCGGACGCGCCGATCACGCACCTGCAGGCGGCCGACGCCGCCCTCAAGATCGACGAAGCCGAGGGGCACGCGCGCAGGCTCGCCACGCTGGTGGACGAGCGCGGTCTGACCCGGGAGCCGTGGACGATCCGCGATCGCGCGTACGCCCGTGCCGTGGCCGGTCGTGTGCCGCAGCTGACCGCCGAGGCTGTCGACATCCTGGCGGGCGCCTGTGGCGCGTCGTCCATCTACACGAGCGAGCCGATCCAGCGGATCCGGCGCGACGTCCGCGCGGTCACCCTGCACGCCCTGCATCTGCCGACGACCACCATGGAGCTCTACGGCCGGGTGCTGTGCGGCCTGGAGCCCAACACGTTCTTCATCTGACCGCTCCACCAGCTCGCGGATGTCCACCGATACGTCGGTGGGCATCCGCGCGCCTGTATCCGGGTGCTTCCGGCCTGGCCGCCGGCACTTCTCGGACGTTGCGCCCTGCCGACCCGGCGCACGCTGGAAGACGCCAGGACCGCGCGGAGCCGGCCACGATGGTCATCAGTTGCCATCAATGGACAACCGACGGAAGTGGGTAGCAGATGACCACCAACACGACGGCTCCGGTCCTGGACGGATCGGACCAGGCGGCGATCGGCGCGGTCTCGGCCCGGATGGTGAAGGCCTGGGCGGCACACGACGCCGACGCCTTTGCCGACCTGTTCGTCGAGGACGGCACGCTCATCCTGCCGGGCGTGTACGTCAAGGGCCGCGCGGCCATTCGCGACTACATGGCGGACGCCTACCAGGGCGTGTACGCCGGCACGACAGTCACCGGGAAGCCGATCGACCTCAAGCCCCTCGGGCCCGGCGCGGTCGCGCTGGTGACCGTCGGCGGGGTGATCGCGGCCGGCAGCACCGAGCTGGCCGCCGCGGACGCCATCCGGGCCTCGTGGATCCTCGTCAAGCGGGACGACGACTGGGTGCTCTCGGTCTACCAGAACTGCCCGCGTGACCCAGCCTGAGTAGCCAGTTCCGAGGGCCGGCCAGATGGCCGGCCCTCACGCGTCAGCTGCGGCGGCACAGGCACAGTCACTGTGCTCTGCCGCGGCTGACCGCGTCGGGTGATCGGGCGGGCGCCGCCCCCCTCGCGGCCCGTCCCGGTCTGGTCGACCCGTGCGCCTCAGCTTCGGGGTGTCAGGAGCGTTCGCCGTCGTCGGCCGTGCCCTGGTTGGCCGGCACGAGGCCGAATCGCCGGGACAGGTGATGCTGCTGCCCGAGCTGGCGCATCGCCGCGAACGCCTGGTGCAGCAGAACGTTGCGGGCGAGGGCCTCGATGCGCGCCGTGCGGTCGTTCTCGATCCGACTTACCTCGTGCCGGGCGAGCCGGTCAGCCGCCTCTCGGTAGACGTCGAGAAAGTCCGGATCGCAGTCGCAGCCCAGGCGCCGCATCGCGGCGAGCGCGAGGGTGAGGTGTGAGCGGGCGGCGGCGTCCGGGTCGATCTCCCAGCCGGACGCCTCGATGATGCGGTTCGCGTCGACCCGGGCGAGCTCGAGGCTCTCGTCCTCCTCGACGGCGGTGTCCTTGCCCGCCATCGACACCTGGTTGAGCACCTCGAACAGCTCGATCGACGACAGGTGCTCCTCCTCGGCGGCGATCAGGAGCCGTCGCACCGACGTGAGGTCGAGTTCACCGATGGAGGTGAATATCTTGATCAGCCGAAGGCGTCGCAGGTGATTCTTGTTGTAAAGTGCCTGGTTGCGCCCCGTGGGTTCGCCGGGTGGGAGCAGGCGCTCGCGCAGGTAGAACTTGATCGTCCCGACCGGCACCCCGGACTGCCGGCTCAGGTCAGATATTCGCATCGTGGCTCCCCGTGATCAACGTTTCAGGCCCATGGATCGCGACGCTCGGCGAACTGTGGCTGCGCCGCGGAAATAACGCGGTCGTTGCGGCGTCGCTGCCGGCGGAGGTCGTCGTGGCTGTCCTGGGCTGGTGCGGACCGAGAAGCACGGGTGATCCGCTCCTTCCGAGCGTGGTGCCGGATGCGCAATCGAGATGGCTGATGGTCGCGCCGTCCGATAGGAGACTAGGAGACTCGGAGATACTTCGGCAACCCTTAATTGCCACACAAACACTGTTAGTAACCAAAGGCGGCCAGCCAATCACGTCCGTCACAGGCCGTGAACGGATGAGGGCGACCGCGTCCGCGAGCCACGCCCGTTGTCGCGGTTGACTGCACAAATAGAACTGTCCACCATGAAAGCCCTGCCTGCGGCACGTAACTGAGGGTTCATCGCCATGCTGATCACGTTTCCGGCTTGTGTCGTCGCCGGGTATCGTCGGGGAAGTTGACCGATGGCGGCAGGGGCCGGACCGGCCTGCTGGCAGCCGGCCAGCGTCCGTCACCGCCAGCTGCCGAAGACCGACCGCGTGCGCTGCGAGCAGTGCCAATGATGATCAGTTCCAGTCATCCGTCGGCGGATCGCGGCCGGCTGGGCAGGTCTGGGCCGCCTCGGTCGCAGCGTGTGCATGTATCGGCGATAGACGCTATCTATATCCAGTAGCGCCAATATCTGCCGCTTCTTCACGATTGCGTCGCACGCTCACCCAGGGTTGATTGCCGACGTGCTGTCGGTTAGTGTTGCCATAAGTCGAGAGATCATCGGCGTCAATGACCGCACTGTTCCGGCTTTTATATTCAATTGTCAGGTAGGCGCGCAGATATCTGACTGCCACGAGTTGAATAGTTTCAGCGGAACAGCACCTGGGGGAGTGTCATGAAAGACGTTTCTGAGCAAGCGGTGCTGCGCGCAGTCGCAGCGATGCACGACCGCATGGGTGAACAGTTAACTGTCGATGACATGGCTCGCGCCGCAATGTTCAGCAAATTCCACTTCACTCGCATCTTCCGGCGGGTGACGGGTGTGTCGCCGGCCCGCTTCCTCTCGGCGCTGCGCCTCCAGCGGGCGAAGGACCTGCTCATCACCACCTCGATGAACGTCGCCGACATCAGCGTCCGCGTGGGGTACAACAGCGTCGGTACGTTCAGTTGGCGGTTCAGCCGTAGCGTCGGCATGTCGCCCACTGCGTTCCGTCGACATGCCGGCTACACGCAGTCTATCCACCCGAACTTTGAGTGGCGCTCCGGGCGATCGCCGAGCGGCCAAGTGTCATGCCAGGTCCGTCTCGCCGAGGAGCATGACCATCCGCTTATTTTCGTCGGTCTGTTCAGTGGCCGTATTCCGGAGGGACGGCCGGCGCGGTGCGCCGTTCTGCAGCAACCCGGCTCGGTTCACTTCGACGCGGTTCCTCTGGGCTCCTGGTACCTGTTGGCCCAGGCGGTGTCCGCCGGTGCGGACGGTGCCGAGCAGCGAGCCGACGTGGCCGATCGTGCCGTGTCGGTGGCGACGTACGGTCCGATCACCGTCCGTGCCGACTCGAAGGTCACCGCGAGCATGGTGCTGCGGCGTAGCAGCGCACTGGATCCGCCGGTGCTGCTCGCCCTGCTCGACGCGCGTAAGTACGCGCTGAGTCAGGCCCAGCACGGCGGTACTACCGCGGTGCGGGGCCGGGTGGGCGCGGCCGCCTGAGAGCGTCGCCCCGCGGGGCGGGAGGCCACCAGGCCCGGCGGTGGATGCTCCGATGCGCGAGGCGCGCGGGCACCGGCGGGCCGACAGACGGCGAGAGCAATCGGCGAATCTGACGCGGGAGGTTCTGATGGTCGCGAGACGGGTTGCTTCCTCGGTCGCTCAGAAGCACGTCAGATTCCTCACCGTCGTGCCCGCCGCGACGGCGCGCGGACTCGTCGCGGCGGTGTATCGCCAGGTCGCCGAGGAATTCCAGATCGTGGTGCCGCCGGCGTTGCTGCACTCGCCGTCCGACGACGTCCTGGCCGCCTACTGGGCCCTCACCCGGGAGCCGCTGTTGCCGGCCGGCGCGGTGGACCGCGCGGTCAAGGAAGCGGTCGCGGCCACGGTCTCGGTGGCCAACACCTGTCCCTACTGTGCCGATCTGCACGTGGCGGGCCTCTTCGAACTCTCCGACGAGCGCGATGCCGAGGCGATCGCCGCGGACCGGCCGGACGAGATCGTCGACCTCCGCGTACGACGCGTCGTGGAGTGGGCGCGCGGCGCGCACCGTGCCGACGGTCCGCCGCTGCCATCGGACGTGTCCGAAGTGGAGCGCGCGGAGCTGGTCGGGGTAGTGGTGGGCTTCCACTACCTGAGCCGCGTGGTCAACGTCTTTCTCGCCAACTCGCTGCTGCCGCAGGGTCTCGGCCCGCGGGCGCGGCGCCGGCTCAATCAGGGGCTCGGCCGGGTGCTCCGGCCGACCCTGCGAGGACAGCACGTCGCCGGCCGCGCCACCCGCCTGCTCGACGCCGCGCCGCCGACCTCGGACGTCAGCTGGGCCTCGGGCAGCCCGCGCATCGCAGACGCGGTGGCGCGCTCCTACCGGGTCTTCGAGGTCGCCGGGCAGCGCTCGCTCGACCCCGAGGTCCGCAGCCTCGTGCTGACCCGGCTCGACGGGTGGGCCGGGGAGGATGCCGGCCTCAGCACCCGCTGGTGCGAGGAGCTGATCGAGCCGCTGACCGCACCGCAGCGGGCGGCGGCACGCCTCGCGCTGCTCACCGCGTTCGCCTCCTACCGGGTGGGCCCCGAGGTCGTCGAGGACTTCCGCCGCCATCACCCGGCGGACGCCACGCTTGTCGACGTGGCCGCCTGGGCCAGCTTCGCCGCAGCCCGTCGGATCGGTGTCCGGCAGAGCGCACACGAGGAGAAGAACGACGGGCGTCCCCGGCGTGACAATGGCGCTGTCGTGCCTCACGAGTCGTGAAAGGCGCGGACGAAGAGCCAACGCCGGTGAGAACCAGTGTCGTTTCTCGTTGGCCCCGTGCTGCGGCGATGCGGCGCGTGAATCGAACCCCCCGGAATAGGAGAACCGAATGGCGGTCGCACCGGTTCGCACACTCAACCAGGCCCATCACCGGGCAGCGCTCGGCGGATTCCTGGTGATCACGCTCGCGCACTGGGCCGAGCACCTGGTTCAGGCGTACCAGATCTGGGTGCTCGGTTGGGCCCGTCCCCAGGCCCGCGGCGTGCTCGGGCAGTTCCTCCCGTGGCTGGTGACCTCGGAATGGATGCACTACGGGTACGCGCTGGTCATGTTGGTCGGCCTGTTCCTGCTCCGCCCCGGCTTCGTCGGCCGGGCCCGGACCTGGTGGACTGTCGCCCTGGCGATCCAGTTCTGGCACCACATCGAGCACTTCCTGCTGCTGTTGCAGGCGCAGACGCACCACAACTTCTTCGGCGCGGCGGTGCCGACCAGCGTCCTGCAACTGATCTATCCGCGGGTCGAACTGCACCTGTTCTACAACTCGGTCGTGTTCCTGCCGATGATCATCGGAATGTATCTGCACCTGCGCCCGAACGATCGGGAACTGGAGCAGACGCACTGCAACTGCGTGCAGACGCAGGCGCACCCGAGCGTCGTAGCGGCCTGACGGTGTCCCGTCGGACCCGCCTGCTCATCGCCGCCGTGCTGGTCCTGCTGCCACTGGGTTGGCTCGTCGCGGTCACCTACCGCGCTCCGGCGGTACGCCTCATGGGCAGCTCGCCCGCTGACGCGCAGAGCCTGACGACGGCACCGGGCGAGGCACGACTGAACCTGTCGGCGGCTGCCGACCCCGCGCTGTCACACCTCTCGGTGGTCGACAGCGCGGGGCGGCGGGTGGACTCCGGTGCGGTGACAGCCGGGCCGGGCGACGTCCTGCGCGTGCCCGTCCGGATCCCGGCCAACGGCACCTACACGGTCGTCTACCACGTCATCGGCGTCGCCGGCGGGCAGACCAGCGGCGTCATCCGCTTCGCCGTCGGCACCCAGGCGTCCGGCGCCGCGCCCGCCGACATCCACGCGGCGCACGAGCACGGCGTCGACCCGCTCAGCGCGGTACTTCTTTTGCTCAACTTCGCCACTGTCGTCGTCCTGGCGGTCCTGCTCGTCCGCCGACCAGCGCCGCGCCGCGTACCTCCGCGGTAGCGCCGCCGTCGACGAGCCGCATGGCGAAGGCCCCGGATGCCGAGACATCCGGGGCCTTCGTCGTGCGGTTCAGCTGCGCAGGGTCGCCACGAACGAGCGCAGGTCACCGACCAGCAGGTCCGGCTGCTCCATGGCGGCGAAGTGGCCACCCCGCTCGAACTCGGTCCACTGGACGATGTTCGTGAAGCCCCGCTCGGCGAAGCGCCGGACGGGCTGCCCGGGGTCGCGGGGGAAGATCGCCACGCCCAGGGGCACCGGCAGGGGCGGCGGGGGCGGCGGGGGAGTCTTGGCGATGGGCAGCAGCTCGGCATTGTCGTAGTAGAAGTGGGCAGACGACGCGCCGGCGCCGGTCAGCCAGTACAGCATCACGTTGGTGAGGATCCGGTCGCGGTCGATCGCCTCTTCGGGGGCCTTGGTCGAGTCGCTCCACTCGTGCAGCTTCTCGACGATCCAGGCGAGCTGGCCCACCGGCGAGTCGTTCAGGGCGTACGCCAGCGTCTGCGGCCGGGTGGCCTGGATCTTCATGTACCCGGACTGGTCGTCGACGTAGTTCATCAACAGCCCCAGCCGGCCCCCCTCGACCTCGGTCAGCCCGGCCAGGTCGGCGGGGTCGCCCGAGGGCGGCGTCGGCAGGAAGTTCACGTGCGCGCCGATGACGTGCTCGTGGTCGAGGCCCGCCAACACCAGGCTGATCCAGGCGCCGAAGTCGCCGCCCTGGACGACGTACCGCTCGTAGCCCAGGCCGGCCATCAGTTCCGCCCAGGCGGCGGCGACCCGCGGCATGGTCCAGCCCGGACCGCTGGGGGGCCCGGAGAACCCGAAGCCCGGAATGGTGGGAATGACCAGGTGGCACGCGGTCGCGGGATCGCCGCCGTGGGCGCGCGGATCGGTGAGCGGCCCGATGATGTCGGTGAACTCGGCGAACGAACCGGGCCATCCGTGCGTGATGATCATGGGAGTGGCGTCCGGCTCGGGGGAGCGCACGTGCAGAAAGTGCACTGTGGTGCCGCCGACCTCGGTGGTGAACTGCGGGAAGGAGTTGAGCCGGGTCTCGGCGGCACGCCAGTCGTAGCCGGTTCGCCAGTACTCCACCAATTCGCGCAGGTAGGTCGCCGGCACGCCCCGGCTCCAGTCCTCGGCGGGCGAGTCGGCAGGCCAGCGCGTGTCGGCGAGACGGCGGCGCAGGTCGTCCACGTCGGCCTGCGGAATGTCGATCCGGAACGGTTTCATGCGGCAATCCTCACTCGATGAGGGAACGGAACGCTATTCCTCGCGACAAGGAACATCGCGGCGGCGTCCGCGGACCATGTTAGCGATGTGAAGGTACGCCGGAAAGGTTTGTGGAATCCCTTTCCGGACTGAGCATTCTGGAAGAAGAAATGAGGAATCCGGTCGATACGATAACTGGAAAGAATTGATTCTTATCCCAATCCAGGAGGCTGACGATAATGGGCGTTCCGCCGATTGCGCATGCGGTGGTCCTCGGCGGCAGCGTCGCCGGATCACTGGCGGCCCGGGTCTTGTCCCCGGCCTGCGAGCGGGTCACCGTCGTTGACCGCGACGATCTCTTCGGGCCGGTGGAGCCCCGCCAGGCGGCGCCGCAGGGTCACCACATCCACGCTCTGCTCGCCCGCGGCCAGCAGATCCTGGATGAGCTGTTCCCGGGTTTCACCGACGAACTGGTGGCCGGTGGGGTGCCGATCGGCGACTTCGGCACCAGTCTCAGCTGGTACTTCAACGGCCAGATGATCCGTAAGGCCGAGACCGGGCTGGTCTGTGTCGCGAGTGGACGGCCACTGCTCGAGTCGCGCGTACGCGCCCGGGTCCGGGCCCTGGGCAACGTCACCTATCGGGACCACACCGACATCGTGGGCCTGGTCGCGTCGCCAGACCGGCAGCGGATAGTCGGCGTCCGCGTGCAGGGGCGGGAGCTGGGCGCACCCGAGGAGGTCCTCGACGCGGACCTGGTCGTCGACACCACCGGGCGCGGCTCGCGGACGCCGCTCTGGCTGGAGGAGCTGGGCTACCAGCGGGTGCCGGAAGAGCGGGTCAAGATGGACCTGACATACACCACAATGGACTTTCACGGCCCACTGTCGTTCGACCCGATCGGCGAGGACATCGCCCTGCTCCCGGTCGCCACCCCGGCGCAGCCGCGCGGCGCGATCTTCGCCCGGATGCCCGACCGGTACGCCATCTCACTGACCGGCATCCTGGGTGACCGGCCGCCGACCGACCACGAGGGCTTCCTGTCCTATGTGCAGTCGCTGCCCGTACCGGAGATCTACAAGGCGGTCCGCGACGCCGAACCGATGGGACCGGCGGCCACTTTCCGGTTCCCGGCGAGCATCCGCCGACGCTACGAGCGGCTGGCACGGACGCCGGATGGGCTGATCGTCCTCGGTGACGCCGCGTGCGTCTTCAACCCCGTCTACGGCCAGGGCATGACGGTGGCGGCGATGTCCGCCCGATTGCTCGGTGAACACGTGCTTTCCGGTCCGCCCGCGCCGCGGGCCTTCTTCCGCGACCTGTCCCGGCTCATCGACGCGCCCTGGGACATGTCAGCCGGAGCCGACCTCGGCTTCCCCGGTGTCGTGGGCCGACGGACGGCAAAGGTGCGGATGGGCAATCTGTACATCCCCCGCCTGCAGGCGGCAGCGGCTCACGACGGCGTGCTGACGACTGCCTTCCTGCGCTCCGCCGGCCTGGTCGACCCGCCGCAGGCGCTCATGCGCCCCGCAATCATCTCCCGCGTGCTGCGCTCGCGGCGCTGACCCGCTCCAGTCATCGAGACCGCCAACGCCCTGCTGGGCGGACGCCGGCAGGTCGCCCCCGCCGAATCCGCGACAGTTCCCCGGCACTGACCGAGCTATCCGGACGCCATCGAACCGAGAGGCAGAACCGTGACCGAACAGCAGATTCCCAAGGTGATCGCCGACCTGACGGCCGACGGCGAGGATCTCGACCGCCTGGTCAGCGACCTCGACGCGGCCGCGTGGGCGCTGCCGACCCCCGCGCCCGGCTGGACCGTCGCCCACCAGGTCGCCCACCTCGCGGCCACCTTCCGCATGGCCGGACTCGCGGCGGCCGACCCCGACCGGTTCGTCGCCATGACGGGGCGGCTGGGCGCCGACTTCAACGCCAACGTGACAGCGGCACTGTCCGGCTACCTCGCCGAGGAGCCCGCCGAGTTGTTGCGGCGGTGGCGTGAGGAGCGGGCGTGGGCCGAGAAGGCGCTGGGCGCCCTGCCGATGAACCAGCTCGTCCCGTGGTTGGTGCGTCCGCTGCCGGCGGCGGTGCTGGCCATGGCCGGGATGATGGAACTCTTCGCCCACGGTCAGGACATCGCCGACGCCCTCGGCGTCCGGCGCACGTTCACCGACCGGATCGGGCAGATCGTGGGGTTCGCGGTCCGGACCTGGGACTTCGGTTACCAGGCGCGCGGGCTCGAAACCCCGGACGTCGAGTTCCGCTTCGAGATCACCGCGCCGTCCGGCGCGCTGTGGGAGTTCGGCCCGGCGGAGTCGCCGGAGCGCGTCACCGGGCCCGCGGAGGACTTCTGCCTGCTGGTCACCCGCCGCCGGCACCGCGACGATCTCGCGGTACGTGCCCAGGGGGACATCGCCACGCACTGGTTGGAGATCGCCCAGGCCTATCGGGGCCCCGCCGGCCCCGGCCGGGAGCCGGGTCAGTTCGCCGATCGGGCCAACTGAGCTGAGCGTCGTCGCCGGGTAGACACACCCGGCGACGACGCCGGTCCCATCCCGGGCGTGCGGGACCACATCGAAAGCCCAGCGCAGGGCCGGAAATCGACCGGGCACGCTCGGAGACGCGCGGCTCACCGAACCCGGTGAGGATGAAATCGCCGCGGTGACCGCCGCCGTGGCCCCGAACGAAGGGTGGCCGGTATGTCCAGAGTGTTGGGTTCGATGCGCCGGATGGTTCTCGCGCCGTCGCTAAAGCAGGTCTCCTTCGCCGCGCTCGGTTTCCCGGTCACCACCTCCGCCACCACGGTCCACCTGGAGGCGATCCCGCAGGCGGTGGTCTGCGGCTTCGAGTGGGCGATCGAGGGTCCGAGCGTCGCCGAGCTGGAACGCCGGCTCGCTCTCGTCGACCCGGAACGTCGTGGCTTCGCCTACGAGGGCGCGACGATGGCCTACACAGTCCTCGACGCGACGGCAGGCGGTTCCCGCACCCGGGAGCTGCTGGAGGGGCCGGGACGCCCGCACTACTTCCTCGCCTGCATCGGTATCGGCTTCGCAATGGCCCGGCTGCCGCGCGTGTTGTGGGGCAAGGTGCTGCCGGACCTCACCGGGATCCCGTACCACCCGACGATGAGCTGGCTGGCCGTCGACGGCTACGGCTTCGACAAGGCGTACTTCGACCAGGCCACCTGGATCACCGGGCAGCGACTGCCGCGGCCGTACCCGTGGCAGGGGCACGCCGACTACTTCGCGCGGGCGTTCGACCAGGGCGTCGGCCGGGCGCTGTGGTTCCGGCACGCGGCCGATCCGGCGGCGGTGGCCGTGACCGTCGACGGCTTCGCGGCCGCGCGCCGCGCGGACCTGTGGAGCGGTGTGGGACTGGCCGCGACGTTCGCCGGCGGGTGCGACACCGCGGGCTTCGAGGCGTTGCGGTCACTGGCCGGCGAGTACGGCCCGCACCTCGCCCAGGGCTCGGTCTTCGCGGCCAAGGCGCGGACGTGGGCGGGCTACTGCCCGGAGCACACCGACGCGGCGGCGCGGGCGCTGACCGGCCTGTCGTCGCAGGCCGCCGCCGAGCTGGCCGACGCCGCGGCGGTCGACGCCCCCGCCGACGGCCTGGCCTACGAAGAGTGGCGGCGGGTGATCCGGGAGCGGGTCATCCAGCCCGCTGGCGTCAGCGACAGCTAGGACCGCCGCGGACGACGACCAGAGGAGTCTTCGATGACCACCAACAACGCCGATCCGGCGGCGCTGGCGCCCCGTGATCTCGCCATCTTCGTCAAGAGCACCCCGATGCCGGACGTCCGCGCGCTGATGAGCGGGGAACGCCGGGACGCCCTGTTGCGGGAGGTGTTCCGGCGGATGCCTGACGTGTTCCGGGCCGACCGGGCCGCAGGTCTCGACGCCGTCATCCACTGGGTGATCGGTGACCGACCCGACGGCGGTGTCGACCGCTACCAGCTGGAGATCGCCGACGGGGTATGCCGGGTGTCTCCCGTCGCGGACCGCGAGCCGAAGCTGACGCTGACGATCGGCGGCGCCGACTTCCTGCTCGTGGTGACGGGCAACGCGCATCCGGTCGTGCTGACGATGAAGGGCCGGCTGCGAACCCGGGGCGACCTCGCGCTGATCGCGAAGTTCCCCTCCCTGTTCGACGTGCCGAAGGTCTGACAGCGCACCGAAACAGGCCCGGCCGATATATCCGGCCGGGCCTGTGGTCGTGCGCTGGTCAGCCGACCGCCTCGTACGCGGTGGCCAGCACGTCGCCGTGCCGGCGTGCCGCGGTCAGGGCGGCCCAGGCCGCCAGGGCGAGCAACGCGACGTCGTCGTGGCCCTCGGCGCGTACCGCGGCAACCGCCGAGTCGGAAACCCGGTACGAGGCGAAGGCGACGAGCATCGCCAGTCGTCCGGTCGCCCGGTCGGCGACGGAGAGCCCCGCCAGCCGCCTGTCGAGCCAGTCCGCCATCCCCGCCAGGTCGCCAGGGGCGGCGTCGTCGACGAGGCACTCGCGTACCAACCGCCGTACGGCGGGAGGCACCGCCCGCTGCCCGGCGTCCTCGATGACCGCCACCGCTCCGGTCATGGCGGCGGCGACGTGTGGCAGCCCCGCAGCCCACCGGAGGTCGTCCGGTAGGCGCCGAACAGTGCCGGCCGTGCCGGGCAGCAGCGGCAGGGACTGCCCGGCCACCGCCTCCCGACCGGCCAGCCGACCCATCAACCGTGCCGCGACGCTCCGGGCGCCACCGAGCAGGGGAGCGGGAACCGCCGCCAGCGGTGATTCCCGCAGGAAGACGTTCACCATGCGGTTGAGGTAGTGAAAGTCGACGGCCACGCCGATCAGCTCCGGCGACAGGACCGTCGGCAGCGGCGGCGGCGAGCTGCCCCGGCGCCCGAGCCCGCGTACGGCTGCCTGGTGGACGTCCACGCAGTAGGGGCAGGCGTTGGCGGCCGACACCGCTGCCGCCACCGCCTCGCGCTCACGACGGCTCGTCGTGCCCGAGACGAGCAGCGTCTCGCGCAGCATGCACCAGGCCGCGGCGAGCAGGCCCGGCGCGCGGGCGTGCAGGGCGATGGGCGGCGCGAGCAGGCCGAAGTCACGTTCGACCTGCTCGTACACCCGGCGGACCGGCACCGGCGCGGCCCCCGGAGGCACCGGGGAGACATATCGCAGGTGCGCGAAGGTGCTCCGCCGGGCCAGCCCGGCGACCGTGAAACTCATGACCGCAGGTGGGCGACCGCACGCCGACCGGCGGTCTCGCCGTCCGGCGACGGCGCACCGTAGGTCACCTCGACACCCCGTTCCCGCGCGGCCCGCACGATGCCCGGCATGGCGCGTTCGGCGAGGGCCGCGATCGTCGAGGCCGGATTGACAGTCAACGCACCGGGCACCGCCGATCCGTCGGTCACGAAGATGCCCGGATGCCCCCGCAGCTCGTGGCGGTCGTCAAGCGCCGACGTCGCCGGGTCGTCGCCGATGCGGCACGAGGCCAGGGGATGCACGGTGTAGGCACCCACCAGGTCGTTGGTCCACGGCATCACGCGGGACAGCCCGTCGCGCTCAAGGATGTCCTTGACGTCGGCGTCGGCCAGGGACCATCCGCGCCGGGTGTTCGCCGTGGGCTGGTACCGCAGCGGGCCGTGGCCCAGCATCTGCTGCGAGAAGCGGTGGGCGTTGCCGGTCACCGGCGGCGGGCCGAAGACGCCCTCGTTGTCGTCCTCCGACATGGTGAAGATCGTCAACCACGACTGCCAGCGGCGCAGCATCTCCTTCTTGTCCCGGCCGAACCAGCTGGGGCTCGCGTCGGGCACCTGCGCCAGGATCGTGCCCAGCGCCGGCGGGAAGTAGAGCTGTTCGAGGGAGTACCGCTCGTACTCGGGCAGGGTGCCGTCGAGCCGGTCCCAGCTGGCGACCGTCGGGCCCCGCCCGATCTGGTACGCCTCGTAGGCCCGTCCGTCCGGCCGCGACAGCTTCAGCACCTCGCGGACCCGGTCCTCGTCGAACACTGCCGTGTTGAGGCGCTCACCGTTGCCGGAGAAGTACCGCCCGACCGCGTGCGGCATCCGGCCCAGATGGGGCTCCGACCGTTGCAGGATCACCGGTGTGGCGCCCGCGCCGGCGGCGATCACGACGATCTTCGCGTCGATCGTCCCCTCGCCGTGCAGGATCCGGTAGTCCTCCTCGTCGACCACGCGATAGTGGACCCGGTAGCTGCCGTCGTCGTTCCGGACCAGGTGCTGCACCTCGTGCAGCGGCCGGATCTCGGCGCCGTGCGCCAGGGCGGCCGGCAGGTAGTTGAGCAGCAGCGAGCGTTTGGCGTCGAAGCGGCAGCCGGCCATCATCCAGTTGCAGTTCGTGCACATGTCCACGTCGATGGCCGACGGCGCCGGGTTGGCGGTACGTCCGGCGTGGTGGCAGGCGGCGCCGAACAGGCCGCCGGCGTACGGAACCCGGTCCCAGGTCTGCTGGGTGATCGGCAGTGCCTCGGCCACCCGGTCGTACCAGGGCTCCAGGGTGTCGCGGCTGATGGCGGCGGGCCACATGCGTCGCCCGATGCTGCCCTGGCGCTCGAAGACGAAACGTGGCGCCCGCGGCATCGTGGCGAAGTAGACGACGCTGCCGCCGCCCACGCAGTTGCCACCCAGCACGCTCATGCCGTCACCGATGACGAAGTCGAAGACCCGGGTGTACGACGAGCCCAGCTTGAAGTCGTGCTCGAAATCGTCGGCCTTGAGCCACGGACCGCGCTCCAGGACCGTCACCCGGGCGCCGCCGGCGGCGAGGTGGTACGCGGCGATGGCGCCCCCGAAGCCGCTGCCGATGACCAGGACGTCGGTGGACTCGGTGGCCGTCATGCGGGGCTCCCCGTTGCGGTGGTGGACGGATGGGGGTTGGCGAGCTGCCGGCCGTACGAGAACGTGGGGAACCGCCAGAGCCCGTCCGAGTCGGGCGTCTCGTAGCCCATCGCGAGCAGGCCCGGATGCCCGGTGGCCAGCGCCTCCACGGTGTGCAGGTGTGGCGCGCTGTCGAAGGCCATGTTGCAGAAGAGCGCCAACCCCACCCACATCTGCTTGTCCGGGTGATCGGGGCTGGTCAGCTTCTCGATCAGCGCGGTCCGGGCCTCGAACGGCAGGCCCACGAAGGGCGGCAGGTCCGGGTTCAGGTCGAGGCCCGTGGTGGCGGCGTGCTCCCGGGCGTACTCGTCGAGTTCCACGCAGATCGTGTCGAGCGCCGGCGCCAGCCCTCCGGCGGGGTCTTCGAGCAGTTCGATCGCGCCACCCGCGACGGCACCGCCGCCGACGTCGACGCCGGCGATCGCCGCATCGTCAGGGCCGCGCTTCTCACCCGGGATGATGGTGTCGGCAAATGCCTCCAGAATCATCGTACGCACCCGGTGTTCGGCCGCTTCGTCGGATTCCACGGCACGCTCCTTCGAGGAAGTCCGGATGTCAATTCCGGAGGTGTCGGTCGGATGCCAGTCATCGTGGTATCGGGCCGCCCCCGAGTCCATCTCCTGTGTTGCGCTAACCGCGCCGCAATGGTCATTCCCGCTGTCCACTATCCACTCGGCTGCCGGTAGATGGCCTTGACCTGCGAAAACCTGCCGCCTTCACCGCGTCATCGGCAACCGCCGCAATGTTGGAGAAGTTCCGTCGCGCATAGTCGCGTAACAATGAGGTCTCAGCGGGAAGGCCGGAGCATACGATGAGTTCATTGACCAGACTGCGACGTCGTATTATGACCCCCGACGTGCGGGAGACCAAAGTCAGCACGCGCGGATTCCACCTCAAGGACGAACAGGCCCGCGAGCGCCTCGAAACAGTCGGCAGCTCGTTCCTGCACGGATTCGGGGCCGCCGCGGAGGCGCACGGCCCGGCGGATGCGGCACCCACCGTCGAGGCCACGCCTGCCGCGTACCGGGGCTTCGCCTACGAGGGCGCCGCGATGGCCTTCGCCATCCGCGACGCCCTGCCCGGGCGGTCGCGGCACGTCGCGCGGTTCCTCGCCGACCACGACGAGCACGTCTACATGGCGTACGTCGGCGTGGGCTGGGCGATGGCCCGCCTGCCGCGTCTGCTGTGGCCCCGCCTGTACGCCCCGGACCCGCTGCTGCGCTGGCTCGTCCTCGACGGGTACGGGTTCCACGAGGCGTACTTCAGGACCGACAGGTACGTGCGCCAGCGGTATCGGCCGGCCACCTTCGCGTGGCCTGCCGACGGCCCCCGGGACTACGCGGTACGCGCCATCGACCAGGGCATCGGCCGGGCCTGCTGGTTCGTCGCCGGAACGGACCCGGAGCAGCTCGTCCGCCTCCTCGACGAGTTCCCCGCCGAACGCCGGCGCGACCTGTACGCCGGGGCGGGCCTCGCCGTCTGCTACGCGGGCGGCGCGAGTGAACGGGAACTGACCTGGCTCGCCGAGTGCGCGGGGCCGTACCGGCCGGACCTCGCGCAGGGCGCGTCGTTCGGCGCCGCGGCCCGGCTGCGCGCCGACCTCGTCACGCCGCACAACGAGCTGGCGACCCGTGTCCTCTGTGGCATGACGGTGAGCGACGCGACGCGGGTGACCGACGAGGCGCGGGTCGGGCTGCCCCCGGACGACGTCCTGCCCGCCTACGAGGTGTGGCGCCAGCGCATCAGGAATGCCTTCGACCCGTCGCCAGCGACACGAAAGCCGAGTGAGCAATGACAAGTATCGCCGTGGTGGGGATGGCGTGCCGCTACCCCGACGCCCGTTCACCGCAGGAACTGTGGGAGAACGCGATCGCGGGTCGCCGGGCGTTCCGGCGGCTCCCCGACGTCCGGATGAACGCCGACGACTACTTCGACGCCGACCCGGCCGCCCCGGACCGCTTCTACGCGCGCAACGCAGCAGTCATCGAGGGCTACGAGTTCGACCGGGTCGGCTACAAGGTCGCCGGGAGCACGTACCGGTCGACCGATCTGGCCCACTGGCTGGCCCTGGAGACCGCCGCGACGGCACTGGCCGACGCCGGTTTCCCGGCCGGCGAGGGGCTGCCCCAGGAGCGCACGGGCGTCATCGTCGGCAACACGTTGACCGGTGAGTTCTCCCGCGCCAACCAGATGCGGCTGCGCTGGCCGTACGTGCGCCGGACCGTGGCCGCGGCGTTGCGGGCCGAGGGCTGGGACGACGAGAAGCTGTCGGCCTTCCTCGCCACCTACGAGGAGGCGTACAAGAGCCCGTTCCCGCCGGTGAACGAGGACACGCTCGCCGGCGCACTGTCGAACACGATCGCCGGACGTATCTGCAACCACTTCGACCTCAAGGGCGGCGGCTACACCGTCGACGGCGCCTGCTCGTCGTCGCTGCTGTCCGTGGTGACCGCGAGCCGGGCCCTGCTGGACGGAGAACTGGACGTCGCGATCGCCGGCGGTGTCGACCTGTCCATCGACCCGTTCGAGGTCATCGGCTTCGCGAAGACCGGCGCCCTGGCCAGCGGGGAGATGCGGGTCTACGACCGCGCATCCAACGGGTTCTGGCCGGGTGAGGGCTGCGGCATGCTGGTCCTGATGCGCGCCGACGAGGCCGCCGAGGCGGGTCACCGGATCTACGCCTCGGTGGCCGGCTGGGGCGTCTCGTCCGACGGCCGCGGTGGCATCACCCGGCCCGAGGTCGACGGCTACCAGCTCGCCCTGCGCCGCGCGTACGACCGGGCCGGGTTCGGCATCGACACCGTCGGGCTGTTCGAGGGGCACGGCACCGGCACCAAGGTCGGGGACACCACCGAGCTCACGGCGCTGTCCAGCGCCCGCGAGACGGCGAATCCCGACGCTCCGCCGGCCGTCATCGGCTCGGTCAAGGGGATGATCGGTCACACCAAGGCCGCCGCCGGGGTGGCCGGTTTCATCCGCGCCGCGATGGCCGTGCACCACGAGGTGCTTCCCCCGAGCGTCGGCTCCGTCGACCCCCACGAGATCCTCACCGCCGACGGCGCCCGGCTGCGCACCCTGCGCAAGGCCGAGGCGTGGCCGAGCGCGGTCCCGGTGCGGGCCGGCATCACCGCCATGGGCTTCGGCGGCATCAACACGCACGTCGTGCTCGAACGCCACGGCCCGCGCCGGCCCGTGCCGGATCGCCGCGTCCGCACCCTGGCCGCCTCCGCGCAGGACGCCGAGCTGCTGCTGGTGGACGCGGCCTCGCCGCAGGAACTGGCCGTCCGGCTCGCCGAGCTGAGCGACTTCGTGTCCGCGATCTCGTACGCGGAGCTGGGCGACCTGGCGGCGACGCTCCACCGCGACCTGCAGGACCGGCCGTTCCGGGCCGCGATCGTGGCCTCGTCACCCGAGGAGGCGCAGCGGCTGTTGACCGCGGCCCGCGAGGCCGTCGAATCCGGCGAGGCGGCACTGATCCGCCCCGACGGCCGGTTCCTGCTCGGGCACGTCAGCGGCCCGGCCCGGATCAGCTTCCTCTTCCCGGGGCAGGGTTCCGGACGAGGCGTCAGCGGTGGCGCCCTGCGGCGGCGGTTCGCCGAGGTCGACGACGTCTACCTGCGCGCCGCGCTGCCCACCGGCAGCGACGTCGTCGCGACCGAGGTCGCCCAGCCGCGCATCGTCGCCGGGTCACTGGCCGGGCAGCACGCCCTGGCACTGCTCGGCATCGAGGCGTCCACCGCGATCGGGCACAGCCTCGGCGAGATCGTGGCCCTGCAGTGGGCCGGCGTCCTCGACGAGGAGGCGCTCCTGCGCGTCGCAGGCGTCCGGGGCCGGACCATGGCCGGGTACAGCCAGGCCGGCACGATGGCCGACATCGGGGCGCCCCCGGAGACGGTCGACGGGATCATCGCGGGGCTGCCGGTGGTGGTGGCCGCCTACAACGGGCCCGAGCACACGGTCGTCTCCGGATCCGTCGACGCGATCGAGGCGGTCTGCCACAAGGCTCGGGCCGCCGGCCTGAGCGCGACGCGGCTGCGGGTCTCGCACGCCTTCCACTCCCCGCTTGTCGCGCCGGCCGCGGACACGTTCGCCGACGCCCTCGCCGGCGAGACCTTCCACCAGGTCGGCGCCCGGGTCGTCTCCACCGTCACCGGTGAGGTGCTGCCCGCCGGCACCGACGTGCGGGGCCTCCTGCGCCGCCAGATCACCGACCCGGTCCTGTTCAACCAGGCCGTCGCGTTCGCCGCCAAGAGCACCGACCTGTTCGTCGAGGTCGGGCCCGGGCGGGTGCTCACGGGACTGGCCACGACTGTCACGGACGTCCCGGCGGTCGCCGTGGACACCGACGACGACTCGCTCACGAGTCTGCTGCGGGTCGCCGGCGCCGCGTACGTCGTCGGCGCGGCCCCGGCCCCGGCGGCGCTGTTCGACGGGCGGTTCGTGCGGCCGTTGGAGGTAGGCGCCGCGTTCTCCTTCCTGACCAGCCCCTGCGAGCAGGCGCCGGAGCTCAGCGCGGCGATCGAGCGTGGGCCCACCACGGCCACGTCCACCACCACCACCGATCCGGTCGAGGTGGGGGAGGAGTCCACCGAGGACCTCATGCGGCGGCTCACCGCCGAGCGCGCCGAATTGCCGATCGAACTCGTCCGGCCGGACAGCCGCCTGCTCGACGACCTGCACCTGAGTTCGATCACGATCGGCCAGGTGGCCAACCAGCTCGCCCAGCGTCTGGAACTGCCACCGGCGCAGATGCCGCTCAACTTCGCCACCGCCACCGTCCGGGAACTCGCGGCGACGATGGAGACCCTCGCGCGTACGGCCCGGGACAGCGACGCCACCGCCACGCCTGTGGTGGCCGGTGTGGCCGGCTGGGCGCGGCCCTGGCGGCTCGACCTCGACGAGGTGCCGTTGCCGGCGGTTCCCGGCGACGCCACCGCAGCGAACGGTCCGTGGCACGTGCACGCGTCGGCGGACCACCCGTTCGCCGCGGCTCTCGGCGCGGCGCTCGAACAGGCCGGGCTCGGCGGCGGCGTCCTGGTCTGCCTGCCACCGGACTGCACCGAGGAGCAACTGGAGCCGGCCCTGCGGGGAGCGCAGCAGGCCATCTCCACCGGCAGCACCCGCTTCGTCCTGGTCGGGCACGGTCGGGGCGCGGCGGCCATCGCCCGGACGTTGCATCTTGAGGCGCCGTCCGTGCGGGTCACCGTCGTGCACCTGCCGGCCGCCGGCGACCCGGCGGTGGAGCTGGTGGTGCGGGAGGTCGCCGCCACGACCAGCTTCACCGAGGTGCACCACGACGACGGGGTGCGGCGCGTCCCGACGCTGCGCGCGCTGCCGGTACGCCCCGCGACGGCGGTGGCCCCGCTCGGCCCGGACGACGTGCTGCTGGTGACCGGCGGGGGCAAGGGCATCACTGCCGAGTGCGCCCTCGCCCTGGCCACCGACAGCGGCGCCAGCCTCGCGGTGCTGGGTCGTTCCGACCCCGCCGAGGACGCCGAACTGGCCGCGAACCTGGCCCGGATCGCCACCGCCGGTGTCACCGTGCGGTACGCCCGCGCCGACGTCACCGATGCCGCCGCCGTCCGGCAGGCGGTGCGGGACCTCTCCGCCGAACTCGGGACGATCACCGGTGTTCTGCACGGCGCGGGCCGCAACGAACCCGCCGGCCTGACCAGCCTGGACCCGGCCGCGTTCCGACGCACTCTGGCACCGAAGGTCGACGGCCTGCGGGCGGTGCTCGACGCGGTCGAGAAGCCCCGGCTCCGGCTGCTCGTGACGCTCGGCAGCATCATCGGCCGGGCGGGGCTGCGAGGCGAGGCGCACTACGCCACCGCCAACGACTGGCTGGCCGAGGAGACGGTCGCCTTCTCGCGGGCGTACCCCGAGTGCCGCACCCGGTGCCTCGAGTGGTCGGTCTGGTCGGGCGTCGGCATGGGGGAGCGGCTGTCGGTGGTCGAGTCGCTCAGCCGCGAGGGCGTCACGCCCATCACCCCCGACCAGGGCATCGCGATCCTGCGGCGTCTGGTCGCGGACACCACCGCGCCGGTAGTGGTGGTGATCAGCGGCCGCACCGAGGGCATCCACACGGTCCGGTACCACCAGCCGGCGCTGCCGTTGCTGCGCTTCGTCGACCGCGCCCTGGTCCGCTACCACCAGGTCGAACTCGTGGTCGAGACGGAACTCAACGTCGGGACCGACCGCTACCTGGAAGATCATGACCTGGACGGCAACCTGCTGTTCCCCGCGGTCTTCGGGATGGAGGCCATGGCGCAGGTGGCCGCGGCCCTCTCCGGCGCCGACGTCCTCCCGGTCATCGAACGGGCGGAGTTCCTGCGGCCCATCATCGTCGCGCCCCACGGGCACACGAGGATCCGGGTGGCGGCCCTGGTCACCGACGACGACGTCGTCGAGGTCGCGATCCGCAGCGAGGAGACCGGCTTCACCGCCGACCACTTCACCGCCCGGCTGCGCCTCGGCGCCGACACGGTGCCCGACGGCCCTCCGGACCAGGTGCCGGACGGTCTCGCGCCGGCCTCGATCGCCCCGCTCGACGACCTGTACGGCGACACCCTGTTCCAGGGCGGCCGGTTCCAACGGCTCCGGCAGTACCACCGGGCCGCCGCCCGGCACGTGGACGCGATAGTGGAGGCCGACGACTCGACTGCGTGGTTCGCCCCGTACGTCTCCGCGACGCTGCTGCTGGGCGACCCCGGCGTCCGCGACGCGCTCATGCACGGCAACCAGGTGTGCGTGCCGGACGCCACGCTGCTGCCCGTCGGCGTGGAACGCATCCACCCCGGCGGGGAGAAGCTGTCGTCCGCCCGCGAGCTGCGGTACTGCGCCACCGAACGCGAGCGCGACGGCGACACGTACGTCTACGACATCGCCCTGCGCACGGAGTCCGGAATGACCGTCGAGCGTTGGGAGGGGCTGCGGCTGCGGGCGGTCCGCAAGCAGGACGGCACCGGCCCCTGGGTGCCACCGCTGCTCGGCTCCTACCTGGAGCGTGTGCTCGGCGACCTCGGGCTCACCGGCGTCGCCGTCGCCATCGAGCCCGACGCGGTGTCACCCGAGCCGGGCGAGCACACCGCCACGCGCCGACGCAACAGCGTCCGCGCGGTCGGGCAGGCGCTCGGGCGGCCGATCGAGATCACCTACCGGCCGGACGGACGGCCCGAGGTCGCTGGGGAGCACACCGTGTCGATCGCGCACGGCGCCGGGGTGACGCTGGCCGTCGCCGGGACGGGCGTCCTGGGTTGCGACCTGGAGAGCGTGGCGCGGCGCAGCCCCGAGGAGTGGAAGGGCCTGCTCGGCCCCCACGCCGAACTCGCCGAGCAGCTGGCCGGCGACTCGGGCGAGGACGCCGACACCGCATCCACCCGGGTCTGGACCGCTGTCGAGGCGATGCAGAAGGCCGGCCTGCCGATGCGCGGCCCACTCGTCCTGGGCGGTACGGCACGTCCCGGCTGGGTGCTCTTCGCCGCCGGTGGCGCTCGGGCCGCCTCGTTCGTCACGAGCCTGCGCGGCAGCGACGGACGGGTCGTCATCACTGTTCTGGCCGGTGCGGAGGGATGAGCATGGAGAGCTACTACGAGCTGCGGCACACCGTCGGGTTCGAGGAGACGAACATCGTCGGCAACGTCTACTACGTCAACTACCTGCGGTGGCAGGGGCGCTGCCGGGAGATGTTCCTGAAGGACCGGGCGCCGACAGTCCTCGCCGACCTGCAAAACGACCTCAAACTGTTCACGCTCAAGGTCGAGTGCGAGTTCTTCGCCGAGATCACCGCGTTCGACGAGATCGCCGTCCGGATGCGGCTGCTCGAACTGGCCCAGACGCAGCTCGAATTCGGTTTCGACTACGTGCGGACCGGACCGGCCGGCGAGACACTCGTCGCCCGTGGCGCCCAGCGGGTCGCCTGCATGCGCGGCCCGAACAACCGGACCGTTCCCACCCGGGTCCCGGAGGCGCTCGAACGCGCTCTGGAACCGTACGCCGCCGCCGGGGTCCGACGATGACGACCTTCGGGACGGAAGAGTTGACGGACCCGGTGCTGATGCGCCGCGTCTGCGGGACCTTCGCCACAGGTGTCACGGTGGTCAGTGTCGGCGGGGACGAACCGCACGCCATGACCGCGAACTCGTTCAGCGCGGTGTCCCTCGACCCGCCGCTGATCCTGGTGTGCGTCGGGCGGGACGCCCTCATGCACCAGGCGCTCAGCCGGGCCGGCGCGTTCGGCGTCTCCGTCCTGGCCGCCGATCAGGAGGCGGTGGCGCGCTACTACGCCGACCGCCGCCGTCCACTCGGACCGGAACAGTTCGAGTTCACCGAGTGGCGGCCGGGCGCGCGGACGGCGGCGCCGCTGCTCGGCGGCGCCGCCGCCCACATCGAGTGCGAGCTCTGGCGGTCGTACGACGGGGGAGACCACACGATCTTCCTCGGCCGTCCGTGCGGGATGCGCCGGTACGACGACGGCGACGGCGAGGCCCTCGTGTTCCTCGGTGGCCGGTTCCGCCGGCTCGAGCGGGCGCCGTCGGCGGTGGTGGCGTCATGACCGCCGTCACCGGCCCGGCGCCGTCCCTTCCCGGTCCGTCGCGCGCGTCGGCCGTCAGCATGCTCATCACGATGGGCCGCGACCGCCTCGGCATGATGACGTCGGCGGCCGCCCGCTACGGCGACGCCGCGCTGCTGCCGGTCGGTCCGAAGGAGCTCTACTTCTTCAACCACCCCGAGCACGCCAAGCACGTGCTCGCCGACAACGCGGCCAACTACCACAAGGGCATCGGCCTGGTGCACGCCCGCCGGGCACTCGGCGACGGGTTGCTGACCAGCGAGGGTGAGCTGTGGCGCAAGCAGCGCCGGGTGGCGCAGCCGGCGTTCCAGAGCCGGCGCATCGCCCAGCAGGCCGGCATCGTCGCCGAGGAGGCGGCGACCCTCGTCGGCCGGCTGCGGACGCTCGGCCGCCAGGGTCCGGTGGACGTGCTCCAGGAGATGACGGGTCTGACTCTCGGCGTGCTCGGGCGCACCCTGCTCGACACCGACCTCGGGCGGTTCCCGTCGATCGGGCGCGACTTCGCCGTGGTGCAGGACCAGGCCATGTTCGAGCTGGCGTCGTTGAGCGCCGTGCCGCCCTGGGTGCCGCTCCCGCGGCAGGTGCGGTTCCGGCGGGCCCGCCGCCGTCTCCAGACGATCGTCGACCAGCTCGTCGCCGAGCGCGGGAGCCACACCGGTGACCGCGACGACGTGCTGTCGCGGCTCATCGTGTCGGCCCGGGCCGAGCCCGACCCCCGGGTCGGACGGCAGCGGCTGCGCGACGAGCTCGTGACCCTGCTGCTCGCCGGGCACGAGACCACCGCCAGCACGTTGAGCTGGGCGCTCTACCTGCTCGACAGGCATCCCGAGGTGCGCCACCGACTGCGGGAGGAGGCGATCGCGGTGCTTGGCGACCGGCTGCCGACCTTCGACGACCTGGGCCGGCTGCGGTACACCGCGATGGTCATCGACGAGGTGGTACGGCTGTACCCGCCGGTGTGGATCCTGCCCCGCAAGGCGCTCGCCGCCGACGTGGTGGGCGGGTACGCGGTGCCGGCGGGCGCCGACGTGCTGATCTGCCCCTACACGCTGCACCGGCATCCGGACTTCTGGGACCAGCCCGACCGCTTCGATCCGGAGCGCTTCGACCCGGCCCGCACCACCGACCGCCCGCGGTACGCCTACATCCCGTTCGGCGCGGGACCGCGGTTCTGCGTCGGGAACCACCTGGGCCTGATGGAGGCCGCCTTCGTCCTCGCCGTACTGGCCCGGGACCTGACGCTCACGACGGTCGCCACGCACAACGTCGTACCCGAGCCGATGTTGTCGCTGCGCATACGCGGCGGCCTGCCGATGACCGTGCGTCCGGCGGACTGAGGACACCGCCGGGTGACCGCGGACCGCAGTCACCCACGACCGCACCATCCGAACGCCCGACCCGGCCGGGTCGGGCACCACCCGAGGGGGATCGTTGCCACCGAAACCAGTGGGTCCGCTGCGCAGACTCATACCCGTCGTCTTCGTCCTGGTACTCGTCGCGGGGCTGTTCACGATCTCGCGGCTGCCGACCGCATCCGCGGCCGACCGACGCGCGATGGCGTCGCAGTTCGCGTTCACCGAACTGCCCATCGCCCTGCCGCCGGGTCTGCCGCAGCGCACGATCCGGACGGTGAACCCGAAATACGAGCACATCCGGTCCTGGATCTCGTCGGTCGGCGCCGGAGTGGCGGTCAACGACCTCGACGGGAAGGGCGGCGCCAACGACCTCTGCCTCGTCGACCCCCGCAGCGACAGCGCCATCGTGACGCCGGCGCCCGGCGGCGGCGCCCGCTACGCGCCGTTCGTGCTGGACCCGGCACCGTTGCCGATGGGACCGGCGATCGCCCCGATGGGCTGCACCCCCGGCGATTTCAACGTCGACGGCCGGACGGATCTGCTTGTCGTCTACTGGGGACGGACGCCCGTCGTGTTCCTGCAGACCGGCGACGCCGCGAGCCTGAGCCTCGCGTCGTACCACCCGGTCGAGCTGATCCCGCAGCAGCAGACCGCCGACGGCCGCTACCACGGCCCGCTGTGGAACACCAACGCGACAGCTGTCGCGGACTTCGACGGCGACGGCCGGCCCGACATCGGAATCTTCAACTACTTTCCGGACTCCCAGGTGCTCGACGCACAGGGCCTGCCGAACGTGCAGATGAACCACTCCATGTCCCGCGCGCAGAACGCCGGCGGGGCGCACATCCTGCGCTGGACCGCGGCCACCACCGGCGCCAAGCCGAGCGTCACCTACGAGCAGCAGAGCGCGATCGACTCCCGGTACGCCACCGGATGGACGCTCGCCTCGGCCTCCGCCGACCTCGACGGTGACCTGCTGCCCGAGCTGTACCTCGCCAACGACTTCGGCAACGACCGCTTCTTCCACAACGTGTCGACCCCCGGCCGGATCAAGTTCGCCCTGGCCGAGGGGCGCCGCGGCCCGCTGGACCCCAAGTCACTCGTCGTGGGTCACGACTCGTTCAAGGGGATGGCAGTCGACTTCGCCGATCTGCGCGGCACCGGCCGGTTCGACGCCTTCGTCAGCAACATCACCGAGTCGTGGGGGCTGGAGGAGAGCAACTTCGTCTGGCAGAACACCGCGGCCACCCCACAGGAGGCGCGGGAGCGGCTCTCCAAGGGCATCGCGCCCTTCGAGAACAAGGCATCGGCGAAGAACCTCGCCTGGGTCGGCTGGGGCTGGGACGTCAAGATGGCCGACTTCGACAACAGCGGCCGGCTCGTCGTGGTGCAGTCCTGCGGCTTCGTCAAGGGCACCGTCAACCGGTTCAACTGGCTCCAGGAGTTGGCCGCCAGCAACGACCTGATGCTGCGCGAGCCGGACATGTGGCCCAACGCGCAGCCGGGCGACGACATCGCCGGCTCGAACGCGCTGGCGTTCTGGGCGCCGGAGGACAACGGCCGCTACGTCGATCTGAGTCCGCAACTCGGACTCGACGACCGGACCCCGACCCGCGGTGTCGCGGTGGGTGACACCGACGGCGACGGCCGCCAGGACTTCGTGGTGGCACGCCAGTGGGGGCCGCCCGCCTACTACCACAACACCAAGGCGCAGGTCGGCGACTTCCTCGGGCTGCGGCTGCACCGGCCCGCACTCGGCGCCGCCACGGGCAACGACGCCCGCACCCCGGCGTACGGCGCGCAGGCTCGGGTGACCACTGCCGACGGCCGCACCCAGCTCGCCCAGCTCGACGGCGGCGGCGGGCACTCCGGCAAGCGCAGCTTCGACCTGTTCTTCGGACTCGGTGACCAGGGCGGCACGCCCGTCACCGTCGAACTGAGCTGGCGCGACCTCGACGGTGTCCAGCATCAGCAGACCCTGCCCCTCTCCGCCGGATGGCACGACCTCACGCTCACCGACCGAGCCCAGGAGCTGACCACACCATGACGGACGTCAAACGCGCCCCGGTGGGCGTGACCACCACGGCCGAGGTCGCCGACGCGACCCGCAACGGCAGCGGGCCCGACCGGGCACCGGCCGGCGTCGACAGGCGACCGCCCGTACCCCGGGTGGACAAGCGCGACCCCCGCTACCTGGCCCTGCGGAACTTCGCCATCTCCATGTCCATCCTCAACATCCTCGGCTACACGATCCTCGGGTTCGAGCAGCCCTGGACCTGGCCGCTGTTCGCCCTGGCGATCGGGTACACGGTCGAGATCGCGATCGAGGCGGTCGCCGCCCGCTCCCTGGGCCGCCGACCGGCCTACAGCGGCAACGGCGCGTGGGGTGTCTACACGTTCCTGCTGCCGACCCACATCACCGCGCTCGCCGCGAACATGCTGCTGTACGCCAACGACATGTTCTGGCCGATCGCCTTCGCCGTGGTCGTGGCCGTCGGGCAGAAGGCCGTGCTGCAGGCCCCGATCGCCGGACGCATGCGGCACTTCATGAACCCGTCGAACTTCGGCATCACCATCACGCTGCTCGCGTTCTCCTGGGTCAACGTGGCCCCGCCGTACCACTTCACGGAGAACGTGCCCGACGTCTTCCGGATGTTCATCCCGATGGTCGTGCTCACCGCGGGCACGATCCTCAACGCGATGCTCACGAAGAAGGTCGCGCTGATCGTCGGCTGGGTCGGCGGCTTCGTCATCCAGGCCCTGATCCGGCACTACGTCTGGGACGTCCAGCTCTGGTCGGCGCTGAGCATCATGACCGGGGTGGCGTTCGTGCTGTTCACCAACTACATGATCACCGACCCGGGCACCACGCCCTCCAAGCCCCGCTGGCAGTTCATGTTCGGCTCCTCCGTGGCCATGGTGTACGGCGTCCTGATGCTGTTCAACGTCGTCTACACCCTGTTCTTCGCGGTCACGATCGTGTGCCTGGCCCGGGGTCTGTTCTGGTGGGGCAGGTGGCTCGCCGAACGGCGTGGCGCCCGCACCCCCGTGCAGCCGGTGCCGCCGCCGGCGGCGGTGGAGCTGCCGATCGCCCGCTGACCCCGTCGGTCGCCCCGGACCGGCCGGCCGTCCTCCGCACGCGGGAAACCGCAAGCAGGAAGACGACCGGCCGGTCCGCGGCGCGAAGAATCAGTCAGTGCATCCCGCCGTCACAGATTCGGAAAGAGGCTGCCATGACCGCCACGCAGAGACAGGCCGTGCAGACCCCGCCCTCCCCGACGCCGGCACGCTCGGACCGGCACGGCGCGCTGATCGTGGGCAGTGTGCTCGCGGGAATCGCGTTGTCCCTGCTCTGGTCATACCAGTTCGTCGACCAGACGATCGGCGACAACGTCGCCAACACCCTGCTGGGCCACGACGCGAAGGCGACAGCGATCGGCGGCACCGCGGCGGGCCTGCTGTTCGCGTTCGTCTCCGGCCTGGCGGGCACGTTCACTGCCTGCAACATCGCGATGGCCGCCTCGGTCGGGCCGATGACACACGCCGGCGCCGGCGGCACACCGGCGGCGGGGCTGCGCTTCATGCTCCGGCCGGTGGGCCTGCTGGCGCTGGGCATGGTCGTCGTCTCCGCCACGTACGGCTTCATCGGAGTCCTGCTCGGCGACTCGCTGCCGCAGCTGTCGACGGAGACGACTGCCGGCGGCATGCCCGTCCGACTCGTGCAGTCGGTGGTGGTCTTCGGCGTGATCGGTCTCGCGTTCATCTATCTCGGTCTTGCGGCGCTCGACAAGGTCCCCGATCCCTTCGCGCGTCGCCCGTTCGCCCGCGTCTTCGTGCTCGGCATGCTGGTCGGCGCCTTCCTGATCGGCCGGCCCTACCCGCTGTTCCACAAGCTGTTCCAGTGGGCCGCCGACAACGGCAACCCCCTCTACGGCTCGGCCGCCTTCGTGCTGCAGTCGCTGGGCAACATCGCGATCGTGGGCATCCTGTTCGCACTCGTCGTCATCGCCACCCGCGGAGGGCTGATCCGCTGGTTGTCCGCGCGACCGGCACGCACCCTCGCGGTCACCGGCTCGCTGCTGCTCGCGCTGGGCGTCTTCACCCTCGTCTACTGGACCGTCCGGGTGCCCGCGATGTTCGGCTACGGCTGGTTCCCGACGATGCCCTACAACTGAGCGCGGCCGTCGGCGTCGTTCGGCGGTGGCAGGATCTCGACGTACCCGTCGGTGCCGTGCACGCGGATCCGCTGCCCGTCGCGGATCAGCCGGGTCGCGTCCGCCACCCCGACGACGGCCGGCAGGCCGTACTCCCGGGCGATGACCGCCCCGTGGGTCATGAGGCCGCCCACCTCCGTCACCAGGCCCTGGACCGCGACGAACACTGGTGACCAGCTCGGGTCCGTGTAGGAGGTGACCAGGATGTCGCCGGGTTCCAGCTCGGCCTCGGCGATGTCCAGCAGGACGCGGGCGCGGCCCTCGACGACCCCGCCGGAGACTCCGAGGCCGGCCAGCGCTCCGGCCGGCACGTTGTCGCGCCGGTACGCCCCGGCGATGGCCTCGCCCTCGGAGGTGAGCACCCGGGGTGGCGTCAGCGTCCGGTGCCACCGGAAGGTGTCCCTGCGCTGGTCGATGAGGTGGTCGTCGACCTGGTGCGTCCGCACGGCGTCGTGCAGCTCGGCGAAGGTGAGATAGAAGATGTCGTCCCTGTCGCGGAGCACGCCGGCCCGCGCGAGGCGCTCCGCCTCGGAAAGCAGGGCCTGCTTGTAGACGAAGTAGCGGCTGATGATGGCGTACTTCGGATACTCCCGGTACCCGATGAAGGTGCGGACCCGGTCGATCATGCGCGTGGTCTCGTCGGCCTTGGTGTCCCCGTCCGGCAGGGCCCGCAGCCGTTCCAGCAGTTCCTCGCGTTTCTGCTGCGCCGCCTGACGCCCCTGCTCGAAGCGCCGCCCGGCGGCGCCCGGTTCGAGGAGCCTGATGTTGTCGAGGATCAGGGGCACGAGGGTGCTGGGGCGTTCGCTCCAGCGCGGTCTCGTGATGTCGATCTCGCCGACGCAGCGCATGCCGTACCGGTCGAGGTAGGCCGAGATGGCGTCGCGCGCCTCGGCTCCGCCCGCGAGCCTCGGCAGTTCGTCGAGGAAGCCGTCGTCGTCGACCTCCTGCAGGAAGGCCACCACCTCCGGATGCGGTCGGATCACGTCCGCGACGTCGAGCAGCGCCAGGCCCATCTCCGACGTGATGTTGCCCGGAGCGGACAGCGTGAGGGTGTCAGCGGCGTTCTTCTCGCCCAGCCATTCGGACAGCTGCTCGTTGAGCCACCAGGTGGCCTGCATCCCCGCCATGATCGCCTGCATGCTCAGGGGGTCACTGAGGAGCCGCTTGTGCTCCTCGAACGCCTGCAGCAGGAAGTCGAACAGCGCCGGGCCCGTCACCGTCGCGATGTCGCGCTTCAGGGCGGCGAGTGACGCCTCGCTGCGCTCGATCAGCTCGGTGACGATCGCCGGATCGTTCTCGATCGTGGTCGGCTTGCCGCTGATCCGCGGGATGTCGGGACCGTCTGCAAGCGCCGGTACGAAGTCGGGGCGGCCGAGGATGGTCTCCAGCGCGTCCCGCGTCAACGGGTCGGACCGTCCCGCCATGTCGAGGAAGCCGGCGCGGCTCGCCGGCGCTGCCAGGATCCCGGTGGCGTCGACGAAGAGCCTCCCGCCGGCCTCGTGCATCGGCGCCATGGCCGTCAGCTGCCACATGGAGAACCCCAACGGCTTCATGGCGTCGGTCATCATCTGCTGGTGGCCGACCGAGAGGTAGACGTGGTTCTCGCTGTCCCGGGCCGTGGGGACGGGGAACAGCGTCGTGATCGGCCGGCTTTGCACGATCTGGACGTCACCGTCGACCAGGCACCATTCGATGTCCTGCGGGTGGCCGGCGTGCGCCTCGATCCGCCGGCCCACGTCCACCAGCCGCAGGACCTGCGCGTCCGTCAGCGCCGGCTGCTCCTGTCGTTCCGGGCTGATCGCCTGTTTCGTGGTCCCGCCGGCCGGCAGCGCCTCGATGGCGAGACGCTTGCTGGCGATCGTCCGCTCGATGATCGCGCCGTCGCGCACCCGGTAGGAGTCCGGGTTCACCAGCCCGGAGACCAGGGCCTCGCCGAGGCCGAAGCTGGCCTCCACCGAGGCGACCTTCCGGTTGGACGTGACGGGGTCGGCCGTGAACAGGACGCCGGCCGCCTGCGGAAACACCATCGTCTGCACGACGACGGCCAGGTGGACCGCGCGGTGGTCGATGCCGTTGCGCTGACGGTAGGTGACCGCCCGCTCGGTGAAGAGCGAGGCCCAGCACCGGCTGACGTGCGTGCGAATGGCCGCCGGACCCCGCACGTTCAGGTACGTGTCCTGCTGGCCCGCGAAGGAGGCCGTCGCCAGGTCCTCCGCCGTGGCGCTGGACCGGACGGCGTAGGCAGCCTTCTCGCCGTGCCGGGTGAGCGCCCGGGTGATGGCCGCCGCCACGTCGTCGGGCAGGGCGACCCCTTCGATGGCCCGGCGGATCTGGGCGCTGAGGTCGCGGATCCCCTCCCGGTCGTCCGGCTTCAGGCGCGACAGCTGATCGAGCTGATCGTCGATCGAGGGCACCTCGGCGATGACCCGTCGGAAGGCGTCGGTCGTCACGCAGAAGCCAGCCGGCACGCGGATGCCCTCGATCCGCGACAACGTCCCCAGACGGGCGCCCTTGCCGCCGACGATCGCGACCTGAGTCTCGTCGACCTCGTCCAGATCTCGCACGTACTTGTCGATCATCGAGCCCCGTTTCTTCGTCCATTCCGGTGTCCGGCGGACGATTCTGCGGCAAGACGGGGGTCTTGCGGCAAGGCCCCCGGTGCGATATACGTTAAAGTGGGAGCGGATACCAGTGGTGTTTTTCCCCGCTGTGCAGGAAATCGTTCCGCTGATCCCCCCTTGTTGATCCCCCGCCTGTCGATCCCTGCGGCTCGCCCCGCCGTCGGCGCTTGATGCCGCTTCGACGCAGTATGCGAGAGGGGATCGTCATGGCAGCGACCACGCAGGTCCTGTTCATTCAGGGCGCTGGCGCCGGCACGCACGACGAGTGGGACAACAGGTTGTCCGACAGCCTGCGGCGCGGGCTCGGGGACGGGTACGAGGTTCGGTACCCGCGAATGCCCGACGAGGGCAACCCGAGCTACGCCACCTGGAGCGCCGCCATCCGGCGGGAGATCGCGGCACTTGACGACGGGGCCGTCGTCGTGGGCCATTCGGTGGGCGGCGCGATCCTCGTCCACGCGCTCGCCGAGCGGCCACCCGAGCGGGACCTCGCGATGATCGTGCTGGTCGCCGCCCCGTTCGTCGGTGCGGGCGGCTGGCCCGGCGACGAGTTCGAGCTGCCACCGGACCTCGGCGTCCGACTGCCGCGGGGCGTACCGGTGCGGGTCTTTCACGGGCTCGGGGACGAGACGGCGTCGCCGTCGCACGCGGACCTGTACGCGGGCGTCATCAGCCAGGCGCGGGTGTACCGGCTGCCCGGGCGCGATCATCAGCTCAACGACGACCTCGGTGACGTGGCGGCGGTGATCAGGCTTGACACTCTTGGCTAACCGTATTAGCTTGAAGCTAACGCAATTAGCCGAGCACGGAGGATCCCATGACCGAGTATCTGACCGTCGACGGCGGCACCCTGGCGTACGAGGTGACCGGCGCCTCCGGGCCGCTCGTCCTTCTCGCCCACGGCATGGGCGACAGCCGCGAGGCGTACCGCTTCGTCGTGCCGCGCCTGGTGGCCGCCGGCTACCGGGTGGCCGCCGTCGACCTGCGGGGTTGCGGCGAGTCGAGCGCACAGTGGCAGTCCTACAGCCGCACCGACATCGCGGGTGATCTGCTCGCGGTGATCCGCCACCTCGGCGGTCCGGCCGTGCTGGTCGGCCACTCGATCTCCGGCGGGGCCGCCACCATCGCCGCCGCCCGGGCACCCGAGCTGATCACCGGCATCGTCGAACTGGCCCCCTTCACCCGCAAGCAGTCGATCAAGCTGGGCGACCTGCGGGTCGCCCGCTACCGCACGGGCATGGCCCGACTGCTCGGCACCGGCCTGCTGGGCAGCGTGCCGCTCTGGCGCAGCTACCTCGACATCGCCTACCCGGGAAGGAAGCCGGCCGACTGGGCCGCCCGCACGGCCCGGATCGACGCCATGATGCGCGAGCCCGGCCGGATGGCGGCGATGCGCAAGATGGGCCAGTCGGCGCCGGTCGACGCCGGGGCGCAGCTGGGCAACGTCCGCTGCCCGGCCCTGATCGTCGAGGGGTCGCTCGACCCGGACTGGGCCGACCCGCGGGCCGAGGGGGAGGCGATCGTGGCCGCGCTGCCGGCCGGGTTGGGCCGGCTCGAAGTCATCGAGGGCGCGGGTCACTACCCGCACGTGCAGTACCCCGACGAGACGGCCGACCTGCTGCTCGCCTTCCTGAGCGCGAACGCCCGCGCCTGAGATCCCGGGTCCGCCGTCAGGCCAGCAACTGTTCGCGCATCCGCGCGCCCAGGTTGATCCGTCCCACCGCGCGCGGGCCGGCCGGATCGTGCACGTCCACCGTGTTGTTGCGACGCATCAGCGCACGGACCGCAGGTGGCAGCCGGGGTGGGTCGTCCATCGCGGCGAGGATCTGCGCCGCGCTCGTGATCAGTCGATCGACGAACGCGGCGGCGTCGGTGTCCACCCGCACCCGGCCGTACTCCCAGCCGGCGGTGGTGAGGTCGAGCACCTCGAACACGTGGGTCACCAGCGGGGTCGGATCGGTCACCCGATCGAGCCGGGCCGCCCGGCCGCCGACCACCGCGACGGCGGCGGCCACCTGGGCGTACGGGTGGAAGCCGCACGGCAACGCGAACAGCGGCCACCGCAGCCCGGGACCGGCCTCCATCCACAGCGGCCGGTAGTTCCGCCGGTGCACCAGCAGCCGCCGGCCCGTGCGCCGGTGGATGTCCTGCGCCTGCGCCAGCAGATCCGCGTGTGCCTCGTCGGCGACCTGGTTCAGAATCCGGGCCGCCACCACCAGGCCGTCGTCGCCGCCCAGCATCCCGGTCGCCGCTTCGACCTGCGCGGGAAACGGAACCCGCGCCTGCGTGCCGTATCCGTGCTGGAGGTCTCGCAGCAGCGCCTGCTGCCGCCCCGGGTCGAGCTGGACCCGCCCGCCGCCCAGCAGCCGCTGGAGCCAACGCATGTCGCCTCGTTTCAGCAGAGCCGTCCCGAACCGTGGCAATGCTATGCGTCGGACGTTGCCCGGGTGCCGCAGGGGTGAGCATGGCGCGGCGCGCGCCGGCCGGGCGACACGCGGGTCGGTGCCCGCGACCGCGCCCGGCCGGCCCCGCCTGTCGGGGCGGGTCGCTCAGCTGCGGCTCCACCGCTGGCTGGCCGCGCCGTTGCAGTCCCAGATCTGGGTGCGTGTGCCATTCGCCGTACCGTTGCCCACCAGGTCCAGGCAGCGGCCCGAGGCGACCGCCGTGATCGAGCCGTCGGCGTTGAAGCGCCACTGCTGGTTCGCCTGGCCGTGACAGTCCCAGATGATCACCGACGTCCCGTTGGCGGTGCCGGCGTTGAAGACGTCGAGGCACTTTCCTCCGTAGACCCGCAGCTCCTGGGCGCTCGTCGAGGTCCAGGACTGATTGGCCTGGCCGTGGCAGTCCCAGATGATGGCCGTGGCGCCGTTGGTCTGGGACGCGCCGTTGACGTCCAGGCACCGGCCGGCGGACGTGCTGCGGATCGTCGACGTCGAGCCCGGCGGGGGAGTGCTCGGCGGAGGCGTGGTCGGTGGAGGTGTGGTCGGCGGGGGCGTGCCACCGCCGGTGACCAGGAGCATGGCGGCGCCGTGCGCCGGCACCGACGCGCTGATCGTGCCGGTAGACGTCGAGGTGGTGTGGGACCACAGGTCCCGCACCGCGTACGAGCCGGCGCTGCCGAGGCCGAGCGCGCTGGCCGTCGTGGAGATCGTGGTCGTGCCGCTGCCCCGGTTGAGCAGGACGGTGGCCACCCCGCCGGTGGACATCGGCTTGCGCCAGACCTCCAGGTCACCGGAGTCACTGATCTTGCGGCCCTGCTGGCCGCCCCAGTCCTGGTTGACGGCGATCACGTCGGTGTTGGTGAGGATCGTGCGGGTGGCCGCCGACATGGTGCGGATGTCGTTGCCCGCCAGCAGCGGGGCGTTCAGCAGCGCCCACAGGCTGAAGTGGGCCCGGGACTCGGTGTCGGTGGGGCCGTTGCCGACCTCCAGCATGTCCGGGTCGTTCCACGCGCCCGGCCGGGCGTACGACTCCTTGCCGACCTGCTGGTCGAGGATGCTCATGATGGAGTTCCAGTTCCCACCGATGTCGCCTGTGGTACGCCAGGAGTTGCCCACCCCCGCGCCCCAGGTCCAGACGCTGTCCTGCCCCCAGCTGCACAGGCTGTAGAGGATCGGCCGGTTGGTTGCCGCGAGCGCGTCCCGCATCGCGGTGTAGCGCTGCTGCGCGCTCCGACCGAGGTGGTCGCCGCAGTTGTCGTACTTGAGGTAGTCGATCCCCCAGGACGCCCAGAGGTTGGCGTCGCGCTGCTCGTAGTTGATGCTGGCCGGGTACCCGGCGCAGGTGAGGGTCCCGGCCGAGGAGTAGATGCCCAGCTTGAGGCCCTTGCCGTGGACGTAGTCGGCGAGAGCCTTGATGCCGCTCGGGAACTTCTGCGGATCGGCGACCAGGTCGCCGCTGGCGTTGCGCTGCTTGGTGGACCAGCAGTCGTCGATGTTGACGTAGCGGTATCCGGCCGCGGCCATCCCGCTGGAGACCAGCGCGTCGGCCGTCTGCCGAATGAGCGTCTCGTTGACGTTGCAACCGAACGCGTTCCAGTCGTTCCAGCCCATCTGTGGCGTGCGGGCCAGCCCGTTCTCCAACGCCTGCGCGGGTTGCGTGGTGGTGAGCACGACCGCGCCGCTGACCACAGCGGTGCCGAGGGCGGCTGCGAGGAGCGCGGGGAGCAGGAGGGCCATTCTTCGTCTGAGCACGTGCACTCCTTGCGGGTGGTTGGCGGCGAGGGCCCGCTGCCGGTCCACAGGGAGCCAACGACATAGATCGCTGCCAATTTAACTCGTACGACATATGACGTCAACGTCGCCGACGTCCGGCGCGGACGCCGGGGGGGCCTGCCGCGCAGCCCTCCTGACCCACACTGTGGGACGGCATTTAGTGAGGGTCATCTATATTGACGCCACTCGGTGGGCGGCGACAGGATCTCGGCACCACCATCGCCACCGCGATCTCCCCTGGGAGGCGTCATGCCCCGTCCCCGCCTGCCGCTCCTGCGGGCAGCCACCCGACTCGCCGCGCTCGCCGCGGCCACCGCCGGTGTGCTGTTCGCCGTCGCCGCACCCGCCAGCGCCGCGGTCCCCACCGGCCGCTACGTCGCGCTCGGCGACTCGTACACCGCCGGTCCGCTGATCCCCACCCAGGTTGACCTCAACTGTCTCCGGTCGAACCGCAACTACCCCTCCCTGGTGGCCGCGTCCGCCGGCTCGACGTCGTTCGCCGACGTGAGCTGCTCCGGCGCCACCACCGACGACATCCTCTACGGCGGCAGCGGCCAACTGGGCATCAACCTGCCACCGCAGCTCAACGCGGTCACGTCGAGCACGGCGCTGGTCACGGTGCAGATCGGCGGCAACGACATCGGCTTCGCCGACATCATCGGCGAATGCGCGGAGGCGAGCCTCAGCAGCCCCCTCGGCTCGCCGTGCAAGAACCGGTACACCGCAGGCGGCACCGACCAGCTGCAGGCCCGGATCGCGGCCACCGTGCCGAAGGTGACGACCACGCTCCAGGCGATCCGCCGCGCCGCACCGAGCGCGCGGATCGTGGTGCTCGGATACCCGGCGATCCTGCCCGACAGCGGCTACGGCTGCTGGCCCGTCGTCCCGATCGCCTACCAGGACGTGCCCTACCTGCGCGGCATCGAGAAGTCGCTCAACGCCATGCTGGCCAGCGCCGCGGGGGCGAACGGCGCCACCTACGCCGACGTCTACACGCCGTCGATCGGTCGGGACGCCTGCAAGAGCAGCAGCACCCGTTGGGTCGAGGGGCTGGTACCGCAGAACGCGGCCGCGCCCTTCCACCCGAACGCGCGCGGTGAGCAGGGCATGAGCACCGCGCTGCTCGCCACGCTGAACCGCTGACCGAGCGGGATCACTCGTGCCGGCCCCGTCACGCGACGACGGCGGGGCCGGCGGTCGAAGCCGGTCCGGATGACAGGTGCTCTGCGTCGTTGCCGTCGTCGACCGGCGCGTTGCCCGCGTCGGTCGGGCGCCGTCACCGCTGTCGGCGGGCGTTGAGCCGGGCGGCCTGGCGTGTCAGGTGGTCGCGCTCGGCGAGGTTGGGGGCCTGGTGGGCCGCCTCGACGTACAGGCGTGCCGCCGTCGCGAGGTCGCCGTCGCGCTCGTGCAGGTACGCCGCCACCGCCGTGTGACGGGGCAGCGAGTCGTCAAGCGCCGCGAGCGCCGCCAGGCCGGCCCGGGCCCCGTCGGCCTCGCCGACGGCCACCGCGCGGTTGAGCCGGACGACCGGGCTGTCGGTCAGGCGTGCCAGCTCGTCGTACCACTCGACGATCTGCACCCAGTCGGTCTCCTCGGCGGTGGGCGCGTCGGCGTGCAGCGCCGCGATGGCGGCCTGGGCCTGAAACTCGCCCAGCCGGTCGCGGGCGAGGGCCGCCTGGAGGATGTCGACACCCTCGGCGATGAGTGCGGTGTCCCACCGGCCGCGGTCCTGCTCGGCGAGCGGCACCAGGCTGCCGTCGGACGCGGTCCGGCTGGCCCGTCGGGCGTGGTGCAGCAGCATGAGAGCGAGCAGCCCCGCCACCTCGGGATGGTCGATGGCGGCGGCGAGCTGCCGGGTGAGCCGGATGGCCTCGGCGGCGAGGTCGACGTCGCCGGTGTAGCCCTCGTTGAAGACCAGGTAGAGGACGCGCAGCACGGTCGCGACGTCACCGGGCTGGTCGAACCGCACGGTGGAGACGGTGCGTTTGGCCCGGCTGATACGTTGCGCCATGGTCGCCTCGGGCACCAGGTAGGCGTCGGCGATCTGACGGGTGGTCAGCCCGCCCACGGCCCGTAGCGTGAGCGCGACGGCGGACGACGGCGTCAGCGACGGGTGGGCGCAGAGAAAGTAGAGCTGGAGGTTGTCGTCCACCGCCGGCGTGGGCCCGGGCGCCGGCTCGGAGTCGACGAGGTCCTCACGACGGCGACGGGCGGCGTCCGCCCTCGTGGTGTCGAGGAACCGGCGCCAGGCCACGGTGATCAGCCAGCCCCTGGGGTCCCGCGGCGGGTCGGCCGGCCAGACGCGGATAGCCTCGACCAGCGCGTCCTGTACGGCGTCCTCGGCCGCCGCGAAGTCAGCTCCGCGGCGGACGAGGATGCCGAGCACGCCCGGCGTGAGGCTCCGGAGCAGTGCGTCGTTCATCGCCGAGGTCACTCGGCGATGGTGGGGGGCTCGGTCAGGAAGGGGCGCACCTCGAGCCACTCGTGGATCGGCTTCCCGCCCGCCCCCGGAGCGGCCGACAGTTCGCCGGCCAGCTCGACGGCGCGTTCGTACGTGTCGACGTCGATCACCATCCAGCCGGCGATGAGGTCCTTGGTCTCGGCGAACGGGCCGTCGGTGACCGGGGGGCGTCCCGGGCCGTCGTAGCGGACCCACGCTCCCTCGGGGGCGAGCGCCTGACCGTCGATGAACTCACCGGTCTTCTCCAGTCGGGACGCGAAATCGTTCATGTACTGCATGTGCGCCGAGATCTCCTCCGGCGTCCACCGGTCCATCGGCACGTCGTTGACCCCGGCCGGGGCGCCGCGGTAGTGCTTCAGCAGCAGGTACTTCGCCATCGTCGTGTTCCTCCTCGCTGGTGTGACCCGTTCCGGTCACGTTCACCTCGGGGACGGAGCCGCGCGCCGTTTCTCGACATGGCCGCCAAGAAATTTCTGGCTCACGGGCGGAGGGTGGCCTCCGACAACCGCGAACCGGGCGGCCCGGTGCTGGCACGCACGACCAGCGCGGTGCCGAGCTCGTACCGCTCCTGGGCCAGCGCATGGCCGTCGGTCAGCGCCAACGCGAGCCGGGCGGCGGTGGCCCCGATCTCGCTGAACGGCTGTCGCACCGTGGTGAGAGGTGGCGTGGTCCAGGCCGCCTGGTCCACGTCGTCGAAGCCGACGACGCTGAGGTCGTCGGGGATTCGCAGACCGGCCTCGTAGGCCGCCGTGTAGACGCCGAGCGCCTGCAGGTCGTTGCCGCATACGACGGCGGTGGGGGGTTCGGCCAGGGTCAGCAACTCGCGGCCGAGGTCACGGCCGTCCTCGAAGCTGAAGACTCCGCGCCGTTCGAGGCTGCTGTCGAACGGAACGCCGGCATGGTCCAGCGCGGCTCGGAAGCCGTCCAGGCGAGCCCGCGCCGACAGATCCTGCTCCGGCCCGGTGACCACGCCGATCCGTCGGTGGCCGAGGTCCAGCAGATGCCGGGTGGCGGTCAGGGCGCCGCTCCAGTTGTTCGACCCGACGGCGGGCGTGGGGAACAGCTCGCCGACCGGGTCGATCGCCACGAGCGGGATGCCCATGGCGGTGAGCTGTCTGCCGTGCTCGGCGGTGACCAGGGAGCAGACCGCGATGACGGCGGTGGGCTGTCGCAGCAGCAGCGGCTCCATCCAGGGCAGCCCCGCCGCCACCCGATGGCGGATGTCGATGAAGCCGACCGTGCAGTCCCGGGAGCCGGCGACCTCCTGGATCCCCCGCAGGATCTCCAGGGCGATCGAGGGCAGCATCCGGTGAAAGAGCACCTCGATGCAGAGCGTCCTCGCGGCGGTCTCCGGCCGGCGGTAGCCATGGTCACGCAGCAGTGCCTCCACCCGCTGCCGGGTCTGCTCGCCCACCCCGGCGCGACCGTTGAGAACCTTCGACACCGTGGGAGGGGACACCCCGGCGAGCTCGGCGATCGTGGCGATGGGCAGGTCACCGCGCCGGGGCTTGCGCGCGTGATGCCGCCGGCTCTCCTCGATCACACGGGGAGTCTACGGTGATCCCTCGATGGCGAGCCGGTCCGCGCTCAGTCGGTAGGCCGCGCTGCCGGCCGGTAGTCGAACCAGTCGAAGGCGGCGCTGTCCCCGGTCACGTACATGCCGATGACCCGGCCGGTGAAGCCGCCGGCGACCTCGGTGGACAGGTAGCGCCCGTCGAGTTCGGCCAACAGGACGCGGCCCTCGGAGGTCTCCACCTCGAACGCGATCATGTCGGAGGTGGCGGGGCGTACGCCGAAGGGTTCGTCAGCGGCCGCCAGCCCCGCGGCCGAGGTCACGGTCGGCGGGTAGAGGCAGTGGGTCCGGGTGGCGATCGTCAGAACCAGCGGGCCGGCGGGTACGTCGAGGGACGCGAAGACCTGCCGGAACGGCCCGACCCGGCCGACGACGCGGACGCTGCCGCCGCCGACCTCCAGGTCGTAGTGGTGCGCCTCGTCGATGCGGATGGTGAGCCCGGTCGTGCCGCTGCCCGGATCGACCCGCGTGCTGGCCCGGCAGTCATGGTGGCGCTGGCGCGTCGCCACCATCGTCGCGCCGGCGCGGTCCAGCGTCGTACCGGTGGCGTGCAGGGTGAGCCATCCGGGCCGCTCGGTCAGCGACCAGGCCGCGTCGGGGCGGGAGCGGGGCGAGATCCAGCCGGGCGCGAGGGTTGTCGCGTCGAAGTCGTCGTGGTGGGCGACCGGGCCGGGCGGGGCCGCGAGGGCCGGTGCGCTGCCGGCGGGCGCCGCGGTGACCTCCCGGACGACGTCCACGACGGGCCACCCGCCGTCCCAGCGAACCGGCGCGAGGAACGTCTCGCGGCCGAGCACGTGAAAGGGCGGCCACTGGCCCTTCGCCCGGATGCCCAGAAGGACCATCCACCAGCTGCCGTCGGTGGCCTGCACCAGATCGGCGTGCCCGGCGGCCTGCACCGGCAGGTTGGTGCTGCGGTGCGTGAGGACGGGGTTGCTCGGCGCGGGCTCGAAGGGCCCCCGGGGGCTGCGTGCGCGGGCGACCGACACGGCGTGGCCGGTGTGCGTGCCACCCTCGGAGAGCAGCAGGTACCACCAGTCGCCGATCCGGTAGAGGTGCGGCGCCTCCGGGTACTGGCCGCCGGTGCCGGACCAGAGCGGGATCGGCCCCTCCAGCACCTGACCCCGGTCCGGGTCGATCCGGTAGGCGTCCACCCCCGAGGTCGTCAGCCAGCAGGTGCCGTCGTCGTCCCAGGCCAGGGACGGGTCGACGTGGGGGAGGTCGAGGTAGACCGGCTCGGACCACGGGCCGGCGGGGTCCCGAGCGGTGACGATGAGGTGGCGGCCCAGGCTGACGTTGGTGGTGATCATCCAGAACCGGCCGTCGTGGTGGCGGATGGTCGGCGCGAAGATGCCTCGGGACGCGTCGGCGTCCGGCGGGATCTCCAGCTGGCTGGGACGGTCGAGGATGTTACCGATCTGTCGCCAGTTCACCAGGTCCCGACTGTGCAGCAGCGGTACGCCCGGAAAGTACTCGAAGCTGGAGCAGGCCAGGTAGTAGTCCTCGCCGACCCGGCAGACACTCGGATCGGGATAGAAGCCGGGCACGACCGGATTGCGGTAGCCCGAGACGGCAGCCGTGCCTGCGAACACTGGGTGCACCTCCCCGCGCGGTCCCTGCCCGATGCCACAGAATGTTCGCGATAACATCGTGTGTCCTGGATGCTACGAAGATGCCGTCGGGATGGCAACCCGGTCCTCGCGTCGGGGCGGGGGCCAGCCGCGCGACCTCGCGGGGACGCTGGCGGGAAACATGGCCGACATCTCTTGACGAGCGGCACTGCCATCTACGAAGGTCTATAGAGGGTGAGTTGACGCGCCGCTGGGAGCTCGGGGCGTCGGTCCCCGGCTGTGAACGGTGCTGCAGGGTGCGAACGGGCGGCACTTGTTAGCGCTAACAGCAGGGCGCTTCACCACACGTCCAACGACAGCGGCCGTACGTCTCGCACGGGACCTCGAACGGCGCGCTGGCCGTGGGCACGTCCCCGACATTCGACTTCCTCAACGGTGGCCCGGCAGGGGCGCCGTTCTTCACCCTCCTGCGCCGCTAGCTGCGCTGATTGGAGAGACCATGCCTGACGTGACACGAAGGAACGTGCTGAGGGCCGGTGCGGCGGGCGCCGGAGCCGCGCTGCTGCCGGTCGCGTGGTCCGCCGTCGCCCGCGCCGGCTCGGTGGCGCCGTCGCAGGTGCTCGCCGCCGGCGACATGGCCCTCTGGTACGACGAACCCGCGGGCACCGACTGGCTACGGGCGCTGCCGATCGGCAACGGCCGGCTCGGCGCGATGGTGTTCGGCAACGTCGACACCGAACGGCTGCAGCTCAACGAGGACACCATCTGGGCCGGCGGCCCGTACGACTCCGCCAACACCCGGGGAGCGGCAAACCTGGCCGAGATCCGGCGGCGTGTCTTCGCGGACCAGTGGACCCAGGCGCAGGACCTCATCAACCAGACGATGATGGGAACCCCGGGCGGCCAGCTCGCCTACCAGCCGGTGGGCAACCTCCGGCTGGCCTTCTCCTCGGCCAGCGCGTCGCAGTACAACCGGACGCTGGACCTCACCACCGCCACCGTCACCACGACGTACGTGCTCAACGGTGTCCGGTACCAGCGTGAGGCGTTCGCCAGCGCTCCCGACGGGGTGATCGTGCTCCGGCTGACCGCCGACCGCGCCAACTCGATCACGTTCAACGCCACCTTCGACAGTCCGCAGCGGACGACCATGTCGAGCCCGGACGCCGCCACGATCGCCGTCGACGGCATCTCCGGCGCCATGGAAGGCGTCAACGGGTCGGTGCGCTTCCTCGCCCTGGCCCAGGCGGTCGCGACCGGCGGCACGGTCAGCAGTTCCGGAGGCACCCTGCGCGTCTCCGGCGCCACGAGCGTGACCGTACTGATCTCGATCGGCTCCAGCTACGTCAACTACCGCATCGTCAACGGCGACTACCAGGGCATCGCGCGCAGCCGCCTCACCGCCGCCCGGGGCGTGGGCGTCGATCAGCTGCGCAGTCGGCACCTCGCCGACTACCAGGCCCTGTTCAACCGGGTGAGCATCGACCTGGGTCGTACGGCCGCCGCCGATCAGCCGACCGACGTGCGGATCGCCCAGCACGCGAGCACCAACGACCCGCAGTTCTCCGCCCTGCTGTTCCAGTACGGCCGCTACCTGCTGATCTCCTCGTCGCGGCCGGGCACCCAGCCGGCGAACCTCCAGGGCATCTGGAACGACTCCATGACGCCGCCCTGGGACTCGAAGTACACCATCAACGCCAACCTGCCGATGAACTACTGGCCCGCCGACACGACGAACCTCGCCGAGTGCTTCCTGCCGGTCTTCGACATGATCAAGGACCTCACGGTGACCGGTGCGCGCGTCGCCCAGGCGCAGTACGGCGCCGGCGGCTGGGTCACCCACCACAACACGGACGGGTGGCGCGGCGCCTCGGTCGTCGACGGGGCACTGTGGGGCATGTGGCAGACCGGCGGCGCCTGGTTGTCCACCCTCATCTGGGAGCACTACCTGTTCACCGGCGACGTCGGCTTCCTGTCGGCCAACTACCCGGCCCTCAAGGGCGCCGCCCAGTTCTTCCTCGACACGCTGGTGGCCCACCCGACGCTCGGCTACCTGGTCACGAACCCGTCGAACTCGCCCGAGCTGCCGCACCACTCGAACGCCAGTGTCTGCGCGGGCCCCACCATGGACAACCAGATCCTGCGGGACCTGTTCGACGCGGTCGCCCGCGCCAGCGAGGTGCTCGGCGTCGACACGACGTTCCGCTCCCAGGTGCGCACGGCCCGGGACCGGCTGGCGCCCACGAAGGTCGGCTCGCGCGGCAACGTCCAGGAGTGGCTCGCCGACTGGGTCGAGACCGAGCGGAACCACAGGCACGTCTCGCACCTGTACGGCCTGCATCCCAGCAACCAGATCACCAGGCGGGGCACCCCGCAGCTGTACGAGGCCGCGCGCCGGACGTTGGAGCTGCGCGGCGACGACGGCACCGGCTGGTCCCTCGCGTGGAAGATCAACTACTGGGCCCGGCTGGAGGACGGCACCCGCGCCCACAAGCTCCTGAAGGACCTCGTGCGCACCGACCGGCTCGCGCCGAACATGTTCGACCTGCACCCACCGTTCCAGATCGACGGCAACTTCGGCGCGACCTCCGGCATCGCCGAGATGGTCCTGCACAGCCACAACGGCGAGCTGCACCTGCTGCCGGCGCTGCCGAGCGCCTGGCCCACCGGCCAGGTCGCGGGGCTCCGCGCTCGCGGCGGATACACCGTCGGCGTGGCCTGGACCAGCGGGCAGGCCGACGAGATCAGCGTCCGCGCCGACCGGGACGGCACCCTACGACTCCGCTGCCGGCTCTTCACCGGTTCCTTCACCGTCGTCGACGTCACCGACGACAGCACGCCCACCACCACCCGACCCGAGACGGACGTCGTCCAACTCGCCGTCCGCGCCGGGCACACCTACCGCGCCGCGCGGCCCGGTGTGACACCGTCACCGACGCTGACCAGCACGCCCTCGCCCACCGTCTCGCCGACCCCGAGTCCGACCGACACACCGAGCCCGATCCCGACGCCGACGCCGACCGTGTCCAGCACGCCCTCGCCGTCCGGCGCGCGGGCCACGTACACGGTGACGAACTCGTGGTCGGGCGGCTTCCAGGGCTCGGTCACGGTGACCGCCGGCGCGACGGCGATCCGGGGCTGGACGGTCTCCTGGACGTTCCCCAACGGGCAGGCGATCACCCAGATCTGGGGTGGCACGCACACCCAGAGCGGTGCGAACGTGCGGGTGACGAACGTCGACTACAACGGGTCGCTGCCGGCCGGTGGCTCCACCACGTTCGGCTTCCTCGCCTCCGCGACGGGAACCAACAACCCGCCGACCGACATCACCTGCACGACCACCTGAGCTGGCGCGTTCCCGCCCGCCGCCGGCCCCGCGTCGGCGGCGGGCCGGGCGCGCTGCCCACCCGCTGACTACTACGTCGCGTCGCCACCGGTCCCTCGGGGCCGCCCGCGCCACCGCTGGTGTCGCCAGACGGCGACCACGCAGGCCACCGCGATGAGCAGGGCCGCGGCGCCCTTCCAGGCGCGCTCCCACCACGGTCGGTCGGTGCCGAACGCCGCCTCGCCGCTCGCCATGACCCACACGCCCACCCACGCCCACTCCCAGCCGCGCGGCCAGGAGAACTCCTCCGGCGGGTCGGTGAACGCGCCGACCGCGATGACCGCAGCGCCGACGACGAGGACCAGCGGTACTCCGACGTCCGTGACGAACTCCCAGAACGACACCTGGCGATCATCGTCGTCGCGCGCAAGGGGCGCCAGAGCCGTGGCTCAGGAGACCGCCGCGCGCACCAGCTCGACGACCCTCTTCTCCACCTCGGGGCTCCAGGTCCGCAGCGCGTACGACACCGGCCAGAGGTCACCGTCGTCGAGGTTGGCCGTGTCCTGGAAGCCCAGGGTCGAGTAGCGGTAGTTGAACTTGCCGGAGTCCTGGAAGAAGACGACGATCTTGTCGGCCGCGTTCGCGTAGGCGGGCATGCCGTACCAGGTCTTCGGCGTCAGGTCGGGGGCGGCGGCGGTCACCGCCACGTGCACGCGCTCGGCGAGCGCGCGGTCGTCGGGCGCCATCTGCGCGATGCGGTCGAGGACCGCCTGCAACCCGTCGGCCCGCTTGGCGCCCTTCTTGCCCTCGGCGCGCAGTTCGGCCGCACGCTCCTTCATCGCGGCGCGCTCCTCGGCGCTGAAGCCGTCGGACTCGGTCGTGGAGGTCTTCGCGGACATGTTGGGCTCCCTCTCGATGTTCTCCGGCCCGGCGTAAGGCCGGCTACCTGGGAAAAGGCTAGGCCGGGCTGCCGGCCGGGCGCTTCTTGATTCCTGACCGGGTCGCCTCGGGCGCAACGGGCGGGTCGACCCGGTCGGGCAGGCCGAACGGGCCGGGCGGGGCGTCCGGGCGTCGGCGCGAAGCGCCTATGCTCGGAACCGGAGCTGGGCGCGTCCCCGTCGGGGCAGGAATCGATTCGAGGGCGGCGTATGAACATCGGGGAGATCGCCCGGCGGGCGGGGGTGTCCCGCAGCACCGTGTCGTACGTGCTGAGCGGCAAGCGGACCGTCTCGGAGGCGACCCGGCAGCGGATCCAGGCGGTCATCGACGAGCTGGACTACCGGCCGAACGCCAGCGCCCGCGCCCTCAAGGAGGGGCGTACGCGCACCCTCGGGCTGGTGATCCCACCGGCGAGCCAGCGGTTGACCGACATGCAGCTGGGCTTCGTCGCCAGCGTCGTCGAGGCCGCCGCCCGCCACGACCTGGATGTGCTGCTGTCCCCGTCCGGTGGCGACCACGACAGGTCGTTCGAGCGGATCGTCAGCGGGCGTCGGGTGGACGGCGTGGTCCTCATGGAGATCCGCTTGGAGGACGACCGGGTCACGCGCCTGGCCAGAACGGGTCTGCCGTTCGTCACTATCGGTCGGACGGCGCAGGCGCACGGCATGAGCTGGGTCGACATCGACTACGCCGGGCTGATCGCGCGCTGTGTGCACCACCTGGCCGATCTGGGGCATCGGCACGTGGCGCTGGTCAACCGCTCCGCCGAGTTGGTGGCGGCGGGTTACGGGCCCAGCCACCGCGCCCTGGCCGGTTTCCAGGCGGCGGTGGCGGAACGGGGTCTGGTCGGCGTGGACGTCTGCTGCGGTGATGACACGGCCTCCGGTGAGGCGTGCGTCGAGCAGTTGCTCGGGACGCACCCGGACGTCACGGCGGTGGCCACCATCAACGAGGCGGCGTTGCCGGGCATGCAGCGGGCGCTGACCAGCGCCGGGTTGTCCGTTCCGGCCGACTTCTCCGTCACCGGGGTCGCCGCCCAGCACTGGGCGGAGGACTTCCGCCCACCGCTGACCGCTGCGGACGTGCCCATGCGGGACATGGGCGCGGAGGCGGTGGCACTGCTGCTGGAGATCATCGCGGCCCCCGGCAGCGTGCCGCGGCACCGCCTCTACAGCCCACCCATCTCGCTGCGGTCCAGCACCGGCCCGGTCCGGACCGACTGATCCTCCACCCGTGCGCGGGCCCCGCCGATCGGGGCCCGCGCCGTCCGACTACCGTCGTGCGGCCCGGCGTTCCTCCTGGGCGGCCGCGAGGATGAGGTAGCTGCTGGCCGTCCAGGTGTACGCGCGATCCCGCAGCCCGGCGCCGGTCTCGGCGTCGAAGTTCTCCGCGAAACCGGACTTCTCGCACAGCGCGAGGAAGCGCTGGCTGATGTCGTCGGCGATCCCGGTGTGCCCGGCCCGCCGCAGACCGTCCTCGACCAGCACCGTGGAGGGCGCCCAGATCGGGCCCCGCCAGTAGCCGTCGGCCAGGTAGTGGGCCGAGTCCGTCGGTTCGGTGGCCAGCCCGTGCGTGGTGAGGTGGGTCTCGACGCCCCGGGCCAGCGCGTCGGCGATCGGGGCGGGCAGGTCGGCGCCGAGAGCGACGGGCATCAGATCGAGCAGGCTGCGGCTGGTCCGCCGCTGCCCGGTGTGCGGGCTGCGGGCGGTGAAGCGCTCACCGTCCCACAGCTGCCCGATCATTGCCGCGCGGATCCGGTCGGCCTCCCGGGACCACCGGTCGGCGGGTTCGCCCAGCTCGGTGGCGAGGTCGGCCAGGCACCGCAGCTGGGAGACCAGGAACGCGGCCAGGTCGGCGGTCTGCACGACCCGGCCGTCGTCGAACGTGGTGGCGTTGTCCCAGCCGCTGTCGTTGCCGTGCTGGTAATGCGGCAGGTCGTGGCCGGGCGCGCGGCGCGCGTCGAGCCAGAACCCGGTCCAGCGGGCCAACCGGTCGTACGTCTGCGCGAGCGCCGCCCGGTCCGGTGGCTCAGGGAGGCGTCGGCGCAGGTGGCGCAGCGCCCAGCCGTGGATGGGCGGCTTGACGTAGTTGTGCAGGACCTCCGAGTGGGTGACCGAGTCGGGCAGGGCGCCCGCGCCGTCCTGGTGGTCGAAGGGCAGGTGGAACTGGTGCCAGGCGAGCTCCGGCTCACCGGCCGCGAGCGCGATCGCGTTGAAGCAGTGGTCCCAGCTCCACACCTTGTCCATCCAGTGCTTGGACATCAGGACGGCGGGTCGGGTCACGAAGCCCGCCGGGGCGACGGTGGCGGACCACAGCACGTACGCGGCCAGTTCGGCGGCGGGCGTGTCCGCGCCGCGCCACGGCGCGATGGCGTCGACGAACGCGGCGAACTCGGCGCTGCGGTCGCGGCACACCTGGTCGAAGGGGACGGTGGTGGCGTACGGCCGGCGGGCGGTGGCGTACTCCTCGATGGCGATCTCCCAGGGCTCGTCGCCGGGGAGGTCCAGGCAGCGGTCGGCGGTGCCGAGCGCCTCGACGCCGTCGGCGCGGCGCAGCGCGCCGGAGAGCACCGTGACGCGGTAGCGTCGCCCGGTCTCGTACGAGGTGAAGACGTGTGCGCCGTCGACCGGGTCGAGGTAGAGGTAGGTGCCGCTGAACGGGGTGAGGGTGCCGGCGGCCGCGGCGATCCGCAGCCCGAGGTGCCGGCCCCGGATCCGCAGGGTGTCGGGTGTGTCGTAGACGGCCTCGATGTGACCGGAACCGGCACGCCAGGTCAGCAGCGCGGGCGTGGCCACGACGGTGGAGCCCGCGGCCGTGGGGGAGAGGCGCAGCACCGGGTGCAGCCCGGTCTGGTGCGACACCAGGTGCAGGTCGTCGGCGTACGTCTTCTCGGCTACCACCGGGGAGATGTTGAACCAGGATCCGCGGTAGCTGAACGGGATGTCCTGGATTCCGAACTCCGGACCGGACGGGGCGACGGTCATGGGTGGCGGGTGCCTTTCTGTGGTGCGGGTGGTCAGTCCTCGACCGCCGCGGATGGTCAGTCCTTGACGGCGCCGGCGGTCACGCCCATCGAGACGTACCGCTGCGCCAGGATCAGCAGCACGGCGGCGGGGATCGAGGCGACGACGGCGGTGGCCATGATGGCGTTCCACTGCTGGTTGTTGTTGCCGATGTAGTGGTAGATGCCGAGGGTGATCGGCTGGTGGTCGCCGCCGCCGGCCAGGGTCGAGGCGAAGATGAAGTCCGACCAGGACCATAGGAACGCGAAGAGCGACACCGTGACGATCGAGTTGCGGCTGACCGGCAGCACTATCGACCAGAAGGTGCGCAGCCGTCCCGCGCCGTCGACCACGGCGGCCTGGAGCAGTTCGTCGGGGATGCCGGACATGAAGGCCGTGAAGATCAGTACGGCGAACGGCACCGCGAGTGTCGTGTCGGCCAGGATCAGGCCCGGCAGCGTGTTGAGGACGCCGAGGGTGAGGTAGATGGCGTAGAAGCCCATCGCCATGATGATTCCCGGGATCATCTGGGCGATCAGCAGCAGGAAGCTCAGCGCCGGGCCGCCGGGTGGCCGCAGCTTCGCCAGCGCGTAACCGGCGGGGGCGGCGAGCGCCACGGTCAGTGCCACAGTGCCGAGCCCGACGAGAAAGCTGGTGCCGAGGTACGGCAGTTGCTGGTCGAGGACGGCCCGGTAGCCGTCCAGCGTGCCGTTGGTCGGGAACAGGTGCGGGGGACTGGCGCGCATGTCCTGGTCCCGGGTGAACGACACGTTGATCATCCAGTACACGGGGAAGAGCATCAGCCCGGTCAGCACCAGACCGACTGCGGTCTTCCACCAGACGCGACGCGGTGACGTGGTCATCGTAGGTGCTGCCTCCGTTGGGACCTGATGTAGACGAGCCCGGCGACCAGGGCCATCACGATGAGCAGGTTGCCGACGGCCGCGCCCGGACCGAACTCGGGCAGCAGGTTGCCGAAGCCGAGACGGTACGACCAGGTGGCGAGCGTGGCGGAGGAACCGGTCGGGCCGCCCCTGGTCATGATCCAGATGATGTCGAAGACCTTCAGCGTGTAGATCAGCCCCAGCAGCAGCGTGATCGCGGAGACCGGGCGCAACAGCGGGAACGTGATCGACCAGAACCGTTGCCAGCCGGTCGCGCCGTCGAGCGCGGACGCCTCGTAGACCTCGACCGGGATCGCTTGGAGCCCGCTGTAGAGCACCACCAGGTTGAACGGGATGCCGATCCAGATGTTCGCGATGATCACCGAGGTGAGCGACCAGGTCGGCGAGGTGAGCCAGTTGACCGGGTCGATCCCGACGACGCCCAGTGCGGCGTTGACCAACCCCGAGTCGCTGTTGAGCAACCACGACCAGGTCGAGGCCGACACGATCAGCGGCAGCAGCCACGGTACGAGGATCAGCGCCCGCAGGGTGCCCGACAGCGGGAAGTGCTGGCGGAAGAAGAGGGCCAGGGCCATGCCGATGCTGAACTGGAAGACGAGCGACGCGCCGGTGAAGATCAGCGTGTGTGCCAACGTCGGCCAGAACGCCGGGTCGGCCAGGACGGTGCGGTAGTTGTCCAGGCCGGCGAAGGGTGCGCCGCCCTGCACGAACGAGCGGACGGTGTACTCGCGCAGGCTCAGCTCGACGTTGCGGTAGAGCGGGTAGGCGTAGAAGGCCAGCAGGTAGACGACCGTCGGCGCCAGGAAGCCCCACGCCAGCCATCGTCCGGGCCGGCGGGTGCGAGGCGCGGGGGGCCCGGGTGGGGCGGCCTCAGCCGCCCCACCGTGGCCTCGCGTGGTGGTGGAGATACGCGTCGTGGGGGTCATCGTGTCGGTTCGACGCGCTTACTTGCTCGTGGCCGAGGCCTGCGCGGCGGTCAGCGCCTCCTGCGGCGACTTGCCGCCGCTCAGGGCTGCCTGCACGGCTGTCCACAGGGGTTCGGAGATCTTCGGGTACTTCGTGCCGAGGTTGTCACCGGTGCGACCCTTGGCCGCCCGGACGGCCTCCACCCAGACCTTGAGCTTGGGGTTCTCGGTAGCCTGCCGGTCCTGCACGGCGGCGACGGGCGCCACGTAGGAGAGCGTGGTGTCGGTGGTGAGGAGATTGTCGGCGCTGGTCAGGCAGGTGACGAGCTTCTGCGACGTCGCGTACCGGCCGGTCTTCTTCTGAACCGGGATGGAGACGAACTCGCCGCCGGTCGGCGCCGGGGCCGGCCCGCCCGCGCTGGCCGGGATCGCGATGGTGCCGTACGAGAAGCCGAGCTTCTCGGCGTTGGCCAGCTGCCAGGTGCCGTTCTCCGCGAACGCGAAGTCGCCGGTGGCGAACTCCTGCCAACTCGTGGTCTGGGTGTTGTTGATGACCGAGTTCGGGGCGTAGCCCTGCCCCAGCCAGTCCGTCCAGAGGCTCAGCGCGGACACCGCCTGCGGCGAGTCCAGGCTGGTCAGCTGGGCGCCCGATCCCCAGAACCAGGGCAGGAACTGGAAGCTGCCCTCCTCGGTGCCGATCGCGGAGAAGGTGATGCCCTTCTTGCCCTTGGCCTTGACCTTCGTCAGCGCCGCGGTCAGTGACGTCCAGTCCTTGACCGAGGCCGGGTCGACGCCGGCGGCGGTGAGCAGGTCCTTGTTGTAGTAGAGCGCGAGGGTGTTGGCCCCGATGGGCACCCCGTACGTCTTGCCCGCGCTCTGGCCGGCGCCGAGCAGGTTCGCCGCCATGCTCGACACGTCCAGCTTGTTCTCTTCGGTGGTGGTGAGCGCGCCGGCCTCGGCCAGTGTCGAGATGACCGGGTTGTCGACGATCAGCACGTCCGGCGAGTTGCTCTGCTGGGCGGCGAGCAGCGCCTTGTTGGTGAGGTCGGTGGTGTCGTAGCCGGTCCGCTCGACTGTCACGCCCGCCGAGGTGCCGCACTTCTTGAGCAGGGCGACCCAGTCGGAGTCGTCGGCGAACTGCGGATACGGGTCCCAGACGAGGTACGCGCCGCCACCGCCGTCGTCGGAGTCGCCGGACGACGACGAGCAGGCGCTGGCCGTCACCGCGGCGAGCGCTAGCACGGCAACGGCGGCCAGGCGCCGCCGTCGGTTGAGTCGTGTCATGTGCTGCCTCACTTCAAGTCGATCGTCAGGTGGGGTGTCGTGGGTTGACCGTCGCGGGCCGGACCACGTCCGACCATGAGGCGAACCGATTCGACGAAACGGTTCGCACGAAGATAGGACCGCCCATGCACGGTGGTCAAGGGTTGGCGAGCGTCCAGGGAGGCGCTGCTGGGAAACACCGGCTTCACGCGATCGTCGCTTCATTGACACAGGTGAGTCCCCGACCTACGATCCGTGCGAATCGATTCGCAAGCGCAGCCCTCCGGAGAGCGTCCCCCGCGCCCCACCAAGGAGCCGCCCGTGAAAACCCCGTCCCGCAGCAGGTCGGGGCGAGCCCACGCGCTCGTCGCCCGACTCGTCGTCGGCCTGCTCGCCGCAACCACCGCCGTCACCGTCGCCGCGTCCCCGGCCCAGGCCGCCGACGAGTCGATAAGCGTCAACTTCTCCACGACGACCGGCACGCCCACCTACCGCGCGTCCGGCTGGATCTACGGCATGACCGAGAACGCCAGTGGGCCGCCGGACCACTTCTACCGCGACGTCAACTTCCGCTACATGCGCGCCGGTGGTGCGCAGTTGCCCGGCAGTGGCTGGGTCGGCGGAAACTACGACCGCCGCTGGAACGCCACAGTCGCCCAGGCCCGTCGGACCGTCGCCCTCGGCGGGCAGTTCATCCTGTTGCCGCACGACCTGTGGGGCGCCGACGGCGCCGGCATCTCCCGCTTCCCGGGCGACAACGGCAACTGGACCGACTACGACAACTTCCTGACCCGGGTCATCAACGACGTCCGGGCGTCCGGCCTGTCGGTGCAGTGGGACATCTGGAACGAACCCAACATCACCATCTTCTGGAACCGGCCGATCTCCCAGTACCTCGAACTCTGGCGGCGCACGTACCAGCGCCTCCGGACGGAGTTCCCCAACCAGCTCATCGTCGGGCCGAGCTGCGCCTGCGTGCCGTCGACCAACCACGCGTTCTGGAACCAGTACCTGGACTTCGTGCGCTCGACCAACACGGTGCCGGACATCATCAGCTGGCACTCGCTGCCCGGCGACCCGGTCGCCAACGTCGCCGCCGCCAACGCCACCCTCGACCCGCGCGGCATCCCGCATCCCCGCCCGTACCAGATCAACGAGTACGGGGCGTCCAACGAGCAGAACCCGGCCGACGGCGCCTGGTACATCGCGCGCCTGGAGCGGGCCGGCGCGGACGGTCTGCGGGCCAACTGGGCCAGCGCCGGCAACCTGCACAACGACCTCGGCAACCTGCTGATCCGCAACTCGGCCGGCCAGCACCAGCCCAAGGGCGAGTGGTGGGTCTACCGCTACTACGCCTCCCAGGGCGGCCAGATCGTCTCGGTGACCGGCAGTCAGTCCTACGACGCGTACGCCACGAAGGCGAGCGGCGTGGCGAAGGTGCTGGTCGGTGGCGGTCGTACGACCGGGAACCTGGCCGTCAACCTGCAACGCCTCGACACGACGAGTGGCGTGGTGCAGAACAACCAGGTGCGGGTGCTCACGCAGCGCATCCCGTACAACAACGGTGGCGCGGTGCAGGGGCCGGTCACGGTCTCGAACAGCGTCGTCACCGTGTCCAACAACAACGCCACGGTGACCCTGCCGTACGCCAACCAGAACGACACGTACACGGTGACCCTGCTGCCGCCCTCGGAAGTGGGCTTCCAGTCGGTGGCGGTGGCCCAGCACTCGCAGCAGTGCCTGGACAATACCGGCCTGAGCACCGCCGACGGCAACGTCCAGCAGCAGTTCTACTGCGAGGGCGGTGACCAGCAGCTCTGGAACTTCCGGCCGGTCGCCGGCGTGGCCGACACGTACACGGTGGTCAACCAGCAGAGCGGCAAGTGCCTGGACGTCAGCGGCGTCTCCACCGCCAACGGCGCCGCAGTGCACCAGTGGACCTGCCAGAACGGGCTCAACCAGCAGTTCACCCTCCGGAAGGTGACCTACTCCGGTAACGACTCGCACGACTACCAGCTCGTCGCCCGGCACAGCGGCAAGTGTGTCGACGTCAACGGGGTCTCCACGGCGGCCCGCGCGACGGTCCTGCAGTGGACCTGTAACCCGGTCGGCCAGGGCAGTCCGCTGAACCAGACCTGGCGGATCTGGGGGCGGTAGGCGTCGCGGAAGAGGTCCGGCGGCGGCCGTCGGCACGGACGGCCACCGCCGGACTCCCGCCGAGCGGGCTTACATTGACACTCATCGAAAATTGATCCTACGATTGCCGCGAATCGATTCGGCTGCCCCCGCCACCACCACCCGCGGCGTCGGCACTTCCACGCTGTCACGACTCCGAGGAGCCACCTCGTGCGAACCCCGTCCCCCGCCGGGCCCGGCATGGCCCACGATCCCATCCCGAGACGTCGCCTCCCGCGCCTGGCCGTCCTGGCCAGCGCACTGGCCGGCGTCCTCGTCCTCGTCACCGTCGGTGCGGCGGCCGGTGCCGGATCCTCCTCCGCCGAGGCCGCCGCCGCGCGGCTGGCCGCCGCCATCGCACCCGGGCAGAGCACCACCATCGTCGGCGTCCCGTCCGGTCGATGCGTCGAGGTCCCCAACTCCGGCACCACCAACGGCACCCAGACCCAACTGTGGGACTGCAACGGCGCGGCGGGGCAGACCTGGACCTGGACGTCGAGCAAGCAGCTCACGGTGTACGGCAACAAGTGCCTGGACGCCTCCGGCCGCGGCACCACCAACGGCACGCAGGCGATCATCTGGGACTGCAACGGCCAGACCAACCAGCAGTGGAACGTCAACAGCAACGGCACCATCACCGGTGTGCAGTCCGGGCTGTGCCTGGACGCCAACGGCGCGGCCACCGCGAACGGCACCAAACTGATCCTCTGGGCCTGCAACGGCGGCGCCAACCAACAGTGGACCTCGCCGACCACCCCGCCCACCACAACCCCGCCGACCACCACCCCGCCGCCGAGCGGCGCGCGCCCGTGCGACATCTACGCCTCCGGCGGCACCCCGTGCGTGGCGGCCCACAGCACGACGCGAGCCCTCTACGCGACGTACGCCGGCAACCTCTACCAGGTCCGGCGCTCGTCGGACAACACCACCCGCAACATCGGCCTGACCGGCACGGGCGGCACCGCCAACGCGGCGACGCAGGACTCGTTCTGCTCCGGCACGACCTGCGTGATCACCGTCGTCTTCGATCAGTCCGGGCGCGGGAACGACCTCTGGTACCAGGGCTCCAGCGTGGTTCCGGGCTCGCCGCAGAGCAAGCCGGCGACCGCGACCACGGAGTCCCTGACCGTCGGTGGCGCCAAGGCGTACTCGCTCTACATCAACCCCGGCAACAGCTACTGGCGCGACGGGCACCTGACCGGCGTGCCGACCGGCTCGGCGCCCGAGGGCATGTACATGGTGACCAGCGGGACCCATGTCAACAGCGGCTGCTGCTTCGACTACGGCAACAGCGAGACGACGCGCAAGGCCGACGCCGCCGGCGCGATGGACGCCATCAACTTCGGTAAGCAGTGCTGGTTCGGCGGTTGCTCCGGCAGCGGTCCCTGGGTGCAGGCCGACCTGGAGTGGGGCCTGTTCCCCGGTGGCAGCAGCTCGTGGAACCCGAACCAGCGGGCGTTCACCAGCAAGTTCGTCACGGCGACGCTCAAGAACAACGGCACGTCCCGCTTCGCCATGAAGGGCAGCGACGCCCAGTCCGGCAGCCTCTACACGCTGTGGGACGGCTCGCTCCCGTCGGGATACAGCCCCATGAAGAAGCAGGGCGCGATCATCCTGGGCAGTGGCGGTGACTGCTGCAAGCCGGACGGGGGCGCGAACCTGAGCGCCGGCACCTTCTACGAGGGCGCGATGGTGGCGGGTTATCCGTCCGACGCGACCGAGAACGCGGTGCAGGCCAACGTGGTGACCGCCGGGTACCGCTGACCCGTCGACGGCGGGCCTCGTCCGCCGGCCACCACCGCCGCCAGCGGTGGCGGCCGGCGCGACGGGGCCCGCCGTCGTTGCGCCGCGGGGCGCGCAGGGCGGCGGTCGGTGCGCGTGGCGTCAGGTCGTCGAGTCGTCCGCCGGTGCGGCGGCGGTCGGGGGAGCGACCTCGGCGAGCGCGGTTCGAACGATCTCCAGCAGATCGTGGCCGGGATGGTCGATCCAGTGCTGGATGGCGACGCGCAGGGCGGCCAGGAACGTCGCGGTCAGCAGACGGGAGCGCAGCTCCACCGCCGTGCCGCTGAGCCGGTGTGCGAGCTCCGCCGCCAGCTCGCGCTCGACCGCCGTGTACGCCGCCACCTGGTATGCCGCCAGGCCGGGGTGCCCGCGCAGCTGCCGGCGTCGGGTCAGCCAGCCGCCGTCGCGATCATCTGATGATTCCCTGGTGACGTTCTCGGCCGCCCGGCTCAGCGCGGTCCACGGCGGCTCGGTGTTCGGCCGCTCGCACACCAGCTGCAACAGCCGCCGCAGGCGCACCGTGTCGCCGTGAAAGAGCGCCTCCTCCTTGCTGGAGAAGTAGTTCGAGAACGTCCGTCGGGAGACGTTCGCGGCGTCGGCGATCGCCTCGATGGTCACGCAGTCGGGGCCCTGCTCGGCCGCGAGGCGCAGGGCTGACTCGTGCAGGGCGAGGCGGGTGGCCGCCTTCTTGCGCTCCCGTAGGCCGGTGATCTCGTCCATCGCGCTCAGCGTACGTCGAGTGACCGGCTTCTCAATGTGCAAACTTGCCGACTAGGCAAGATCGGTAGATGCTTGCGTGAGGCAACCAAGTCAGGTGCGCAAATGTCGGGTTCGTGAGCCCGCGCAGCCCTGTTCGGCGTCGCCCTCGTCACCCACGACAAGCTGGAGGCCGCGCGATGAGCGCACCCACCACCACGGCCGGCACCGAGCCGATGACCCATCGGCAGACGCTCGAGGCGCTCAGCGGTCTGCTGCTGGTGCTCTTCGTCGCGATGTTGAGCAGTACGGTCGTCTCGACCGCGCTTCCCAAGATCATCGGGTCGTTGAACGGCTCCCAGAACCAGTACACCTGGGTGGTCACCGCGACCCTGCTCACCGCGACCGCCACGACCCCGATCTGGGGCAAGCTGGCTGACCTGTTCAACAAGAAGCTCCTCATCCAGGTCGCCATCGTGGTCTTCCTGCTGGGCTCGGTCATCGCCGGCTTCTCGCAGAGCGCGGGACAGCTCATCGCGGCCCGCGCGTTCCAGGGCATCGGGGTCGGCGGCCTGCAGGCCCTCGTCCAGGTGGCGATCGCCGCCATGATCCCGCCGCGTGAGCGGGGCCGCTACAACGGCTATCTGGGCGGCGTCATGGCTGTCGCGACCGTCGGCGGCCCGCTGCTCGGCGGCCTCATCGTCGACACGTCCTGGCTGGGCTGGCGCTGGTGCTTCTTCGTGGGCGTGCCGGTCGCCGTCATCGCGCTGATCCTGCTCCAGGCGACCCTGCACCTGCCGACGCTGCGGCGGGAGAATGTCAAGATCGACTACCTGGGCGCCACCCTGATCGCCGCCGGCGTGAGCGTTCTGCTGATCTGGATCTCCTTCGTCGACGGCTCGTTCGCGTGGGTCTCCTGGCAGACCGGGGTCATGGTGGGCGGCGCAGTCCTCCTGCTGGCCCTCGCGGTCTGGGTGGAGTCGCGGGCGGCCGAGCCGGTGGTCCCGCTCGGCATCGTGCGCCAGCACACCACCGCGCTGGCCATCCTCGGCAGCCTCGCGGTCGGCATGGCCATGTTCGGCGGCGCGGTCTTCCTCGGCCAGTACTTCCAGATCGGCCGCGGCTACAGCCCGACCGAGGCCGGTCTGCTGACCATCCCGATGATGGCCGGTGTCCTCGGCTCCTCGATCGTCGCCGGCCGGCTGATCACCAAGACCGGACGGATCAAGCCGTACATCGTCGCCGGTTCGATCATCCTGGTCGCTGGGTTCGCGCTGCTCGGCACCATCGACCACGAGACGTCGCTCGTCCTGGTCGGCGTCGCCATGTTCATCGTCGGCACCGGCGTCGGCATGACCATGCAGAACCTCGTCCTCGCCGTCCAGAACACGGTGGCCCTCAAGGACATCGGCGCGGCCAGCTCCAGCGTCGCGTTCTTCCGGTCGCTCGGCGGCACCATCGGTGTCTCGGTGCTCGGCGCCGTCCTGGCCCATAGGGTCACCGACCAGATCACGCGTGACCTGACCGCCGCCGGGATCCCCGCCTCCGGCGCCGGCGGCGACAGCAACCTCAACATCACCGCGCTGCCCGACGGGATCCAGCACATCGTGCGGGCCGCGTACGGCGACGCCACCGGGCACATCTTCCTCATCTCGGCCGCCATCGGGGTGGTCGGTGTCATCGCCGCGCTCCTGCTCCGGCCGGTGACCCTGCGGACCAGCCTCGACCTGCCGGACGCCGCCACGACGACGGCGCTCGGCGCCGACGCGGTCGACGGGGCGCCCGCGTTCGACCAGGCCTTTGTCGACCCCGCGCCGAAGGGGGCGCCCGACCGGCGCTGACGTCCGACCCGCAGCGGGCCGCCACCGTCTCCAGACGGTGGCGGCCCCATTTCACCCGGCGACAGTGACTGAATCGAGGCGCCTGTGGATATCGCCGAACTGGTGGTGCCGCAGCCGGTGGCACCCGGCCGGCGGGCCACTCCGGCACGCCGCGCGGCGCGCGAGCTGCTGCTGGTCGCCACGCTGTTCCTGCTCTACAAGCTGGCGCGGATGGCGGTGGCCGGTCGGGTGTCGACCGCGCTGGCCAACGGCGAGTCGATCTGGCACCTCGAGCGGCTGTTCCACCTGCCCGACGAGGGTGCCGTCCAGCATCCGCTGCTCGCGAACGACCTGGTGGCGCACCTGGCCAACGGTTACTACGCGTACGTGCACTTCCCCGCCACGGTGATCACCCTCATCTGGCTGTACCTCCGACACCCGGCGCACTACCTGTGGACGCGTCGCGTGCTCGCCTGTCTCACCGCGGCGGCTCTGGCCCTGCACCTCCTGGTCCCGCTCGCGCCACCCCGGCTGACCGCGCTCACGGGCCTGGTGGACACCGGCCGCCGGTTCGGGCCCACCGTCTACGGTCCACCCGACACCGACACCCTCAGCAACCAGTACGCGGCCATGCCGTCCCTGCACGTCGGGTGGGCGCTGGCCGTGGCCGTGGCCCTCGTCGCGGTGACCCGCGGACGCCTGCGGTGGCTGTGGCTGGCCCACCCGCTCGTCACCCTGCTGGTCGTCGTGGCCACCGGCAACCACTACTGGCTCGACGGTGTGGTGGCGGCACTGATGCTCGGGGTCGTCCACCTCCTCCTGCCCACGCCCGTCGAGCGGCCCGTCCCGGAGGGGCCACGGGTGGCCCGACGCGTGCGTGGCTACGACAAGACCCCGGCTCGTGCGTGGCTACGACAAGGCCCCGGCAGACGCGCAACTCACTCGGTGAGGCGTTGCGGCCACCCGGGCCACCGCCATTCACCGACGTCGGCCCATGAGCGGAACAGACCTGTCGCGAGCACGCCGCCGAACGCGACGGTCCCCTCGTGCGACGCGTAGGCGACCCAGTCGTGCTGCTCGTCGGTCCACAGGCCCTCGGCGCCTGTGTAACGCGGGGCGAAGATCTCGAGGTCGAGGATGTGGTCGGGGCCCCACTCGCGAATCTCGACAACACGCCGCCGTCGCAGGTTCAGCAGTGCCCGGCGGACCTGGTCGACCCCGTCGTGCTCCCACATCGACTCACCGGTCAGCACCAGGACATCGGTTGGGACTTCATCGCTCACCAAGGGGTGCCAACAGTCGTCGCGTACACCCCAGCGCTTCTGTAGCGACGTGCGCCAGGCCGACGACTCCCCGGTCGTCAGAACCCGGCGGTACGGGAGCGGGTCGCCGCGCAGGTCCGGCTGCCCTCTCCACCGCGGGACCTGCGCGGCGAACAGCCGGCGCTCATCGGCGATTGCCTGCGCCGCCACGTCGTCCGTCGGCGACGTGGTGAAATCGGAGTGCGCGCCGTATGCGGCAGCCAGCAGCACTCCGGCGACATCGTCGAGGCTGGGAAGGCGGTCGGGGTCGAGTCGTTCGACGTCAACGAGGATGGCCTCCACCACCTGATAACGGGGAAAGATCCGCCGCGCATCCACCGTGTGGTGATAACCGTCGGGCTGGCGACCGGAGTCGGGCAGTGTGCGGTACTCGGCTTGCAGCGACAGGTAGCGCGCCTCCAGGTAGCGACGCGCCATCGAATGCAGCACCGTGGAGTCCACGCGGCGTCTCCAATCGCTCTGTGGGCGGCGAAACCAGCTGCGACACGGCCACGAGATTTCAGCCCACCGGTACGCCGTACTCGCGCTCGGTGAACAGGTCGACGTCGCGCGGGCCCAGTTTGGCGACCCGGCGGGCGTGCAGGGCGAGCTGCCGACGTGCCTCGCCGAGGCGGCGGCTGGCGATCGTCATCTCGTCGGACGCCTCGAACGGCTCCGTTCCGCTGGCCCGCAGCGCGGCGGCCAGCACCGCGTTGAACGCGGTCATGAGCCCGTTGGCCAGCGCGATACCGTCCTGGTCCGCGCGGGTCCAGATCTCCGACCAGGCGGCCTCCACAGTGACCATGTCCCGGGCCAGCCAGTCGTGCAGCCCCATCGGCCCCAGCGGCTTGTGCCCTCCGAGCAGCTCGTTACCCGCCTCCGGAAGGCCCGATCGCCAGTACCTGGTCTGCCGCAACGCCTCGGCCTTGTGGGCGAGGCGTAGGGCGCCGGACAGAACCAGGACGTACGCCCGCTGAAGCTCGGCGCGCTCCCGCTGCCGCCGCTTGATCCGGCTGTGCACCCACACCACGGACAGCGATGCGAAGGCGGTGATGGCGGAGCCGAGCAGGGCGGCCAGGGTTGAGTTCACGCCGACATGATGCCTGCCGTCGCTCGGCGTCGCCGCGCGGGCTCACCCCGGCCGGAGCACCGCCCGGGGACCGATCGGTCGACCGTTGCGCCCCGCACGGCACCACCGACAACGTCCTCAACATCTCGCAGGGCCGCACGCTGCGCGACACCCTCGCCCGCGACAACGGCGGTACGGCGCAGAGCCCGCGCGAGCCGGCCCCGGGCGTACCCGATCCGGTCGGTCGTGACGGATGGGCGCGTGCGCGACGCGCGGCCTGAACCCACGCGTGGCCCGATTCGGGAGCTTCCCCGAGTCGGGCCACGCGGCGTAGCGGACCTGGTCGCGGCCGCCACACCCGCCGAGGCGGAGGTGGCGGCCGCGGGATCTCAGCGGTAGCCGGCGGCGGTGATGTTCGCCTGCACCGCGTTCTCGGTCGCGTCGGACGGGTAGCCGGCGACCATCGCCCCCTCGTAGAAGGTGCCGACGCTCTGGTTGGTGTTGTCGATGCAGCAGTCCCCACCGCTGCCGAGGATGATCGCGCCCTGCTTCCTCATCGGGCTGTACCCGCGTGGCAGCGACCCGTCATAGAGGGTGTAGAGGCCGCCGGACTGGGCGTTGCTGCCCTTGATGGCGAAGCGTGAGGTGCCGTTGTTCTTCAGGGTGGCGGTGACGAACTTGCTGGTGAAGGCCCGCTGGTTGCTGTTCCAGGAGCTGCTGCCGCCGGGGTAGAGGCCGTACTCCAGGTCGGCCTGCACCCAGGGGCCGGAGCCGGAGCAGCCGCCGAACCAGCAACTGGTGCCGAAGTAGATCGCGTCCATCGCGCCCGCGCCGTCGGCCCGGCGGGTGGTCTCGCTGTTGCCGTAGTCGAAGCAGCAGCCGCTGTTGACGTGGGTGCCACTGGTGACCATGTACATGCCCTCGGGGGCGGCGCCGGTCGGCACCCCGGTCAGGTGACCGTCGCGCCAGTAGCTGCTCCTGCCGGGGATGTAGAGCGAGTAGACCTTGTCGCCGCCGACCGTCACCGACTCCTTGTTCGCGACCGCCGGCTGGACGGCGCCACCGACGCCGCCGGCACCCTGGTAACCGAGATTGTTACCACGTCCGGACTGGTCGTAGATGATCGTGATGACGCAGGTGGTGTTCGCGCAGAAGCTGTCCTGGCTGGCGGCGTTGGCCCGCCCACCGGGCGACAGCACGCCGATGTTGCGGGTGCTGTTGTCCGAGGATCGGCGTACCTGGTAGAGCGAGCCGTTGTAGGAGGCGTACAGGGCGCGGGTGGTGCTGTGCGCCGCGATGCAGGGTGTGCCACCGGCCGTGTAGATGTCACAGGGCAGCGTCGTGCTCGGCGGCGGCGTGGTCGGCGGTGGGGTGGTGGGCGGCGGGGTGGTCGGCGGTGGCGTCGTGGGCGGCGGCGTCGTGGGTGGTGGCGTGGTGGGCGGCGGGGTCGTCGGGCTCACCCCTCCCGTGCAGGTGGTGCCGTTCAGGGCGAAGGACGCCGGCTCGGGGTTGCTGCCGGTCCAACTGCCGTTGAAGCCGAAGCTCGTGCTGCCGTTGGTGGGAATGCTGGCGTTGTAGGGGGCATTGGTGACGGTGACCTCGCTGCCCGCCTGCGTGTAGCTGCCGTTCCACAGTTGGGTGACGGCCTGGCCGGCGGCGAAGGTCCAGGTCAGTCGCCATCCGTTGACGGCGTCGCCCAGGTTGGTGATGGTGACGTTGGCGCCGAAGCCACCCTGCCACTGGGAGCTGACCGAGTAGGTGACCTGGCATCCGGCGGCGGCCGCCGAGGCGCCGGTCTGGGTGAGGGCGGCGCCGACGAGCACGAGTGTGGCGGCGGCGGCGATGAGCGCAGGCCGCCGGTGTTGGGGTTGTCTGAGTCGCACGTGCTCTCCTCATCGGTGAGAGATTGACGATGTGCGGGGGCCGGCCCGTTCCCCCTGCTCGGGCCCGGACTCTGAGCAGGGGGACGGCGGGCGTGGCCCGGTCTGCGGCCGCGTACGACGACACCGGGGCCGTGCTGCGCCGGGAGAGCCGTCACGACGGCGCGGTCGGCGGGACAGGCGGTTCGGTACGTGGCGATACGGTTGCCGGCCACCGCCCGCGGCCCTGCCCGGGGACGCGGCGGTGATCGATGAAGTGGCCGTGGCCTGGAATCGTCCGGCCCTCGGCGCGAGTCGCCCGGTGGTGATCTCGGGCCGTCCCGTGCCGGCCACGCTCCACCCGCCCACGCCGCGAACGATGTCGACCGCACAGCCGGGACCTGCGATAACAGGCCCTTCGTGACGGTCGGATTACGCTCAGATATCGACGGTCGTCGGCTACGTTAGCGTTAACAGGATGGCATGTCCATAGACGACCGTTCGTATCTTGCCCGGCTGCTCCTGGTCGGCGGGGTCCACATTCCGCCGCGCGCACGGTCGGACCGACGGTGTTGGCGCTAACAGCAGCGTGACTCACCCAGGGGTTCGCCGAGGACCTGCGGACCCTCCCGGGAGTGCGCGTCGCACCCGCCACCGGGCCCGCTCACGGCCCGGGAAAGTCTCCACCGGTCAGAGCGGCCAGTGCTGAGAGACGATGTCGATGGCGGCCCGGACCGCCTCGGCCAGCGTGCCGCCGACCGTGGCCAGCGCGGCAAGTGTCTCCAACGACGTCAGCACCGGCTTCGGATCCCGCTGCCGTTGCTCGCGGGCGACCTCGATCGCGGCCACCTCGTGGCCGGCGCGATCCGGGTCCTTGAAGTCGCTGACATGCTCCTTCAGGGTGCGCAGCAGCGCGTCGAACCGCTCGGCGAGGTCGTTGGGCCCGTTGTGCTGGACCATCGTGAAATGGTCGCTGCCGATCGCCTGCATACCACCATGGATCGTGTTGTGGAACACGATCGACCGGGCTGGCTGATCCGGGTCCGCCATCGAGGGCCTCCTAGTTGTGCTGTTCGAATGTCACATTGGAGCTGTCGAACGCCTGCTGCCCGCCGAAGATGGTGTTGACGTTGCCGAAGATGTTCTGGACCTCGGACGCGCGCTGCACCAGATTGCCGGTGTCCAGGCCACGCTCGCTCAGGAACGACACGACCGCCTCCAACACGGCCCGCTCCAGGAGCTTGGTGTACTTCCACTCGTCGAGCAGTTGCAGGTGCTTGACCGCGTTCCGCTCGGCGACGAGCTGACGCACACTGACCCGGGCACCGTAGTCGTGCGTCCGGAACTGCTCGCTCGCGGCGAACGCGTCGTCCATCCGGGTCTTCATGCCTCGATCGTGCCGCAGCCGCTTGACGAGGCGCCAGCCGCTGAGCACCGAGTCGGTCACCATGTTGGCCAGCACGTCACGCACGATCCGGACCATCGACTGCTCGGGTTGCAGCCGATCGACAAGCGCGTACCGGCCCTTGATGGGTGGCATCACCGTGGTGACGAACTCGACGTAGAGCAACCCACCCTCGACGGCGACGTGCACGAACGCGGAGATGTCGATGCCGAGGCTCTGCTCGGGCAGCACGAGTCGTCCGTCCGCGGTGTGCAGGGGCTTGCCGGCGCCGCTGACGACGATCCGGTCGTAGTAGCGCAGGCCACCCTGTGGATGCCGGACGATCACGTCGATCACCTCTTCCGAGGCGCGGCTGCGCGGCATCCCGGTCGCCGGGTCGAGCAGCGGGTCACCCTGCCGGCGTACCCCGTCGGCGACGATGTGCGGCACCAGGGAGAGCCCCGGCACCCGGACGGCGCGGGGGAGTGGATCCTCCCGCATCCGCCGGACCGCCGCCCGGACGTGCGCGGTCAGCGCGGGCCCCAGCTCCGCCTGGTCGATCGGTGGGGCCTCCGGGCCGCCGTCGTGGCCGGCGGCCCGGCCGGGGGCGGGCCGCACCGGGATGGCGTACGACCAGCCGTGCTCGGCCGCACCGCAGCCCAGAAAGGGATCCCGCTCCTGGACGGTGATGTTGCCGTACTGGGCGCGGGCCACCAGGTCGAGTCGGCGGGCCACCCGTTCGTTGGGCAGGGTCGGCAGGACCGGTGGCCTGCCGGGGCCCAGCTCGCCGGTCAGGATCCGGTGGGTGGTGCGCTCGAACCGGACGAGGACGACGAGCGTGGCGACACCGAGCAGGAGGGGCAGCCAGGCCAGGAAGCCGAAGACGCCGGCTGCCGCCCTGAGCTGCAGCGTCTCGACCAGTGAGTCGACACTGAGGTCGGAGCCGGTGCCCAGTAGGGAGCCGATGAAGATCTGAAGGCCGGTGGACACACTCAGCAGGGGCAGCACGAGCGACAGGCCGCCGGTGCACAGCACGATGGTGATCAGCGTGCCGAACAACAGGAAGCGGACCGGCAGGGACAGCTCGCGCAACTCCCGGGACCGGGCCAGCAGCACGATGAGCCCGAGCACCACCCAGCCCACCGTGGCGGTGATCGAGGTCAGCACACCGATGACGAGCAGCCCGAACAGGAGGCTGTCGCGGATCAGGTAGCGGCGCTGTGCCCGGAAGCAGTGTCGGACGACCGCGTTGAGATCGAAGCCGAACGAGGGCGCGACGGCACGCCGCTCGTCCTCGATCACCTCTCTGATCACCGTCTCGGCGTAGTCCTGGTCGAGGTAGGCCGCGCCGCACAGGTGCCGCGTGGTGTCGGACAGCCGCGGTGGCATCTGGTACGACGGGAAATCGAAGTGGTCGGTCTGTGCCGCCTCGGTCACCGTCACGTCGTCATCTCCGGGCTCCCTAGATTTCCTTGCTGGTGCGGGTGGGCAGCCCGCAGGAGACGGCGATCGGGTTCCACCGGCGCAGAAACTCGTTCTTGGCCTTCTGGGACTGCTCGGAGAGCTGGTTGCCCCGTCGCCAGTTGGCGTCGAGCGAGCAGCCGGAGTTGATGGAGCGCCGCGTCCAGGCGGCGTAGGCCGCGTCCGCGTCCCCGGCGTACGTGAAGGCGGAGACCAAGTGGGAGCGCATCGCCGGGCCGTCGGTGAGCGCGTCGACGGTCAGTGCCCCGGCCTGGTCGCGCTGGGCGCGGCGTTGGCGTGTCACGCCGTCCAACAGGCCGAGCGAGCGGTTCAGGTCGCGGCACTCACCCACTGCCGCGATGGCGGTGGCCAGGTCGCCGCGCGAGGCGATCGACTCCGACAGCAGCGCGTCCACCGCCTCCGCCTGCGTACGCCGTCGGGCGTCCGGATCGTCGCTCACCGTCGGTGTCGGTGTCTCCGGGCCGAACGTCGTCGGGACCGGGTCGGGCGTCGGCGGCGTCCCGGTGGGCACCTCGTCCTCGGCGGTCGGGGTCACCGAGGTGGACGTCGCCTCGGAGACGGCGTCGGGCAGCGGCACTGTCAGGCCCGCGACGAGCGCCACCGCGACTGTCACCACGAGCGTGGGCACCAGAAGCTGGAGCCCTCGCCGCAGGTCACCGTCACGCCCGTCACCACGGGCCGCGCGCGCCCACAGGTGCCCAGGTGACTCGGGTACGCCCCGGACGGCCGTCAACAGGTAGATGGCGACGGCGAGGGCGGCGAGCACGTAGTGCCACAGGGCCAGTCGACCCGGCACCTCGGACGGGTCCTCGGCGCCCCTGGCGAGCGCGATGAGCAGGAGCACCAGCACCCAGCCGGCGAACAGCACCGCGCACACGAGCAGATCCCACAGCGGGGGCGACACGGCAGCCCCCGACAGCGCGCCCGAGGCACCGCCGACGACTGGCGACGCTCCCCACGACGAGGCCTCGACCGGTGTCGCGTTGGAGGACTCGGCCTCAACGGGTGTCGCGTTGGGAGGTTCGTCCGCGACGGGTGTCGCGTTGGGAGGTTCGGTCGCGACGGAGGACGCGTGAGGCGGAGGCTCCGGCTGCGGCGCGGCGGCGCCGGGCAGGGCCGAACCGCACCGTTGGCAGGTGGGGAGCGCCGCATCGGTGTCGGCCCCACAGGTGACGCAACGCATCGATCACCGCCTTCCCCGGCAGGCGCTTGTCACGGTGGACCTTAGTGACGAGATCGATGTGCGACATCCTCCGCCCGGGCCGGCGTTGGCGATCGCGGATATCCGACAGTCCCCAGTGGAGCAACCGGCCCGGGTCGGGCGAGGAGAGCCGAGCGGATCCGGCGGGAGTGGCCCCGGCCGGCGTCGGCAGGCGGTCAGTGGGCCTCGGGTACGGCCATCTCGCCGAGCAGCGACCAGTCCTGCTGCGGGACCGTGGCGTTGACGATGCGCGGCGTCTCGGCCAGGTGCGGCGGCAGCGTCTCCTGCGCGGCCCGGAAGTGGGCCGACTGGACGTGCGCCGCGCCTGCCTCGTCGTCGCGGAAGGCCTCGACCAGGACGTACTCGGTCGGGTCGTCCAGGCTGCGGGACCAGTCGAACCACAGGCAGCCCGGCTCGGCGCGGGTCGCGTCGGTGAACGCGGCGGCGATCTGCGGCCACTGGTCGGCATGCTCGGGCAGCACCCGGAACTTGGCGGTAATGAAGATCATGGCCTGAAGGCTACGACTCGAAGCGCTGCTCCGCACCGATCTGGCACAGGGTGCGGGGGAACCAGGTGGGCAGGATGGATCGGTTGGTCGTCAGGCGATCGCGGATATCCGACTGGACGCAGACCGGTCGAACCACGGGCGGCTGCCCAGTGGTCGTCGACCGAGCGCTCAGGACGCCTCGCGGACGCGCAGGTCGGCCAGCCACACCTCGGCCAGGTCGCTGAGTGCGACGCCGAGGACCTCGCTGAGGCAGACCACTGTGCCGAACGCGGGCGCCGGGAGCCGGCCCACCTCGATCTTGCGCAGCGTCTCCGGTGAGATGCCGGCCGCCAGGGCCACCTCGACGAGGCTGCGGCTGCCCCGTGCGACCCGGAGAGCCGCTCCGAGGCGTTGCCCCGCGGCGATCTGTTCCGGGGTGAGGGGTGGGCGGACCATGTGAGCAGGATAGATGCGCCCGCACGGACCGGCAATGTCGACCCGCCGGCAGCCCCGGCCAGCGTGGTATAAATATACCGCACCAGAGAGGGAAGGGTTGATCGTGATCGAGCTGAAAACCGCAGCGGAAGTCGATCGAATGGCGGTGACCGGCCAGTTCGTCGGCGAGCTGCTGGCCGAGTTGCGCGCCGTGGCCGCGACAGGGGTCAACCTGCTGGACCTGGAGCACCACGCGCGCCGCCGGATCAGGGAGCGGGGCGCCGACTCCTGCTACTGGGACTACACGCCGTCGTTCGGTCGCGGCCCGTTCCGCAACGTCCTGTGCCTCTCGGTCAACGACGCCGTGCTGCACGGTCTGCCGCACGACTACGTCCTGCGCGACGGTGACCTGCTGAGCATCGACATGGCGGTCGGGATCGACGGCTGGGCTGCCGACTCCGCGCTGTCCTTCGTCGTCGGCACCCCCGACCCGGAGGATTTGAAGCTGATCGAGGCCACCGAGGTCGCGCTGGCGGCCGGCATCGACGCCGCGCGGCCGGGCAACCAGCTCGGCGACATCTCCGCCGCCATCGGCCAGGTAGCCCACCGCTACGGCTACCAGGTCAACGACGAGTTCGGTGGGCACGGCATCGGCCGCACCATGCACGAGGCCCCGCACGTGCCCAACAACGGGCGACCCGGGCGGGGCATGAAGCTCAAGCCCGGCCTGACGCTCGCGATCGAGCCGTGGTTCTGCCGCAGCACCGGCAAGATCAAATTTGATCAGGACGGCTGGACGATCCGCTCCGCGGACGGCTCGCGCTCGGCCCACTCCGAGCACACCGTCGCGGTCACCGAGGCCGGCCCCCGGGTGCTGACCGACCGCCCGGGCCAGGGCGTACGGCCGGACAGCCGCAGCGGGCAGTCGACCGCGACGTCCTGAGGCGTACCGCTGTCAGCCCGGCTCGATCGGGATCGTGACGGTGACCCGGGTCGGGCCGCCGACCGGGCTGTCCACCGACAGGCGGGCGTCGATGGCGTCGAGGCGACCCACGATGCCGCGCAGGCCGGTGCCGCGGCCCGGGTCCGCGCCACCGGAACCGTCGTCGTCGACGTGGATCCGTAGCATGTCGCCGGCCCGGTCGAAGGTCACCGTCGCCGCGGTGGCGGCGCTGTGTTTCGCCACGTTGGCAAGGGCTTCGGCGACCGCGAAGTACGCCGCGGTCTGCACCGCCGGCGGGAGCTGCGCGGGTGGGTCGCCGGTGACGGTGACGGGCACGGCGAGGTCGAGCGCGAGGGCACGGACGGCGTCACCGAGGCCACGGTCGGCGAGCACCGCCGGATGGATGCTCTGGGTGACGGTGCGAAGGTCGTCGAGGGCGGCGGTCGCCGTGGCGCGGGCCTCTGCCAGCAGCTGCGCGGCGCCGTCGACGTCGCGGCGCAGCAGGTCCCCGGCCAGGCCGAGGGCCAGCGACAGGGACACCAGACGGGCCTGGGCCCCGTCGTGCAGGTCGCGCTCGATCCGCTTCAGCTCGGCGGCCTGCTGGTCCACGGCGCTGCGGCGGGAACGGGTCAGGGTGGCGACCCGCTCGGTGAGCTCCCGCTCGCGGGCGCCGGGAGGGCGACTGACCACCCAGGCGTGCAGCCCGACGATCGTCACCAGGCCGAGCAGTGTCCAGGCCGGCCAGAAGTAGCCGCCGCCGGTGAGCACCCAGACGCTGAGGTCGGCGCACCCGATCAGGGTGCAGGCGGCGGCGTCGAGGGCGAGCCAGAGACGCCGGCCCGGCGGCACCCGCAGTGCCCGCCGCAGCAGGAGCCGGCCGAGCAGGATCATGCCGACCCCGAAGTACACCCATCGGGGCCAGAACACGCCCCGGCCGGTGACCAACCAGGCGACCGTGGCCGCGACGCAGAGCGCCCCGGCCACGGTCCTGCGGATGGTGGCGGTCATCGGCGGGTGGTGCGGTAGGTGATCCGTCGCAGCAGCGTCTCCGCCGGCCCCCGGCGACCGGTGACGCTCAGAGCCCAGGCGGCGGCCAGCGAGACCAGCCAGGTGACGACCGCCACGCCGGCGGCGGCGTACGTGCCCTCCAGGTGCATCGCCCACGGCGCGAACACCGCCAGCCACACCGCGGACTGCAACAGGTATCCGCTCAGCGACCGTTGCCCGAGCGCGATCACCGGGGCGAGCAGGGCAGGGCCGCGGCGGGCGCGGTCGAGTCGCAGCGCCAGCAGGCCGAACAACGCCACGTAGCCGGGCCCGCCGTACTCGCCGCTCACGGCGTGGACGAGTGCCATGGCCTCGACCGTAGCGGCGTCGACGTGCACGGCACCAGCGGCGATGAGCGCGTACGGGAGCGCGCCGACGACGGAGATGCCGAGGCAGCCGACGGCGACGCGGCGCAGCAGCACGCGGTGCGCGGCGGGGTTCTCCAGGATGCGGTGCCGGGCCGCCCAGATGCCCAGCCACACGATGACGATGAACGGGAGCACGGTGGCGGTGTGGACGGGCCACTCGGCGAGACGGTCGAGGATGGACTGCCCGTACGACGAGGCGGCCAGCGACGGGTTCGGCGTGTTGGCCAGGACGGCGTCGCCGCCGCGCGCGCCGACGAGCGCGGTCACCGCCAGGACCACTGCGTACGCGGTCTGGATGCCCCAGAGCCACAGCACGACGCGGTGGAACCGGTCGCCGCGGCGCAGCAACAACAGGGTGGCGACGATACCGACGATGCCGTACGCGCCGAGGAAGTCCCCGAAGTACAGCAGCGTCGCGTGACAGAGGCCGAAGACGATCAGGGCGGCGTTGCGCCGCAGCAGGATCCGCCGTCCGTTCGCGCCCTGTCGTCGGGCGATCTGCACGAGGCCGTACCCGAACATGACGGCGAAGACCGGGTAGGCGCGGCTGTCGACGAACATCGCCAGCACGGCGTTGACGACGCGTTGCGCGCCGTGCGGCGTGCCGTCCAGGCCGGGCTGGCCGGCGAACGCGGCGTTCGCGGCGTTCGCGAGCGCGATGAACAGCAGCATGGCCCCGCGGGCGAGGTCGGGGGCGAGGGCGCGGTCGGAGCGGGGGACGGGGCCCGGTTGAAGGGCCGTCGTGCCAATGGTTGCGGTCATGGTCTCAGGCTCGCCGCTGGCGCGACGCCTTTCGAGGAGCCTGGAACCCCTCCCGTGGTGGTACCAGTACCCCTATGCGTCGAGGTAGGCGAGGACGGCCAGGACGCGCCGGTTGTCGTCCTCGGACGACTGCAACCCGAGCTTGGCGAAGATGCTGTTGGTGTGCTTGGCGACGGCCTTCTCCGTGATGAACAGGGCGGCGCCGATGGCGGCGTTGGACCGGCCCTGCGCCATCTGGCCGAGCACCTCCCGCTCGCGGGGGGTCAACCGGTCCAGGGGCAGCACCCGCGCCCGGCTGTCGAGCAGCTTGGCCACCACTGTGGGGTCGAGCGCGGTGCCGCCCGCGGCGACCCGGCGGACCGCGGCGACGAACTCGTCGAGGTCGGACACCCGGTCCTTGAGCAGGTAGCCGATCCCGCCGTGGCCGTCGGCGAGCAGTTCCCGCGCGTACAGCCGCTCCACGTAGGCCGAGAGCACCAGCACCGGCAGTCCCGGCACCTCGGCCCGCGCCGCGAGCGCGGCCCGCAGACCCTCATCGGTGTACGACGGTGGCAGCCGCACGTCGACGACTGCCACGTCGGGGCGCCGCGTGACGAGTTCGGTCAGCAGATCCGGCCCGGTGCCCACGGCGGCGACCACCTCGAAGCCGTGGGCCTCCAACAGCCGGATCAGCCCGTCCCGCAACAACATCAGGTCTTCCGCCACCACCACCCGCACCCGGCAACGGTAGCGGGCCCCGCCGCCGGGTGTGGGTACGCGTCAGCGCAGGCCGGCGAAGAGGTCGTCCTCGGGCACCGGCGCGTCGGTGGTGTCCCGTACCCGGACGAAGGTCTCGGTGCCCATCAGCTCGGTGAACCGCTCCTGGCCCAGTTGGAGGAAGAAGATGTTCTCGGTCTGGCTGGCGTGCGCGGCCAGGGCCTCGAACTTCTGCGCGCCGTAGCTCCGGGTGTCGACCCAGGTGGTGATCTCGTCGTCGGGCAGCCCCAGCTCAGGCTGACCCGACGACGGGTCCGGGTCGTCCCACTCGATGCCGAGATCCTTCATGATCCGGCCGAACTCCGCGAACGCCGTCCGCGGCACGGTGGTCCAGTAGACCTTCGCGGGGACGTCGGTCTGCGCGACGGCGGCCATGGTGATGCGGTGCGCCTGGATGTGGTCCGGGTGGCCGTAGAAGCCGTTCTCGTCGTAGGTCACGATGACGTCCGGCTGGTAGCGGCGGATCAGGTCGGCGAGCCGCTCCGCGGCCTCGGCCACCGGCGTCGTCCAGAAGGAGCCGGGCTGGTCGTTCGTCGTCCAGCCCATCATCCCGGAGTCGGCGTAGCCGAGCGTCTCCAGGTGCGTGACCTTCAACGTGGCCGCGCTGGCCTCCAGTTCGGCCTGACGCATCGCCACGACGGCGGCCGGGTCGTGGCCGGGCTCACCGGGTTTGACCCCGCCGGGGCCGTCGCCGCATCGCCCGTCGGTGCAGGTCACGAGGACCGTGGTGACACCTTCGGCCGCGTACCGGGCGAGGACGCCACCGGTGCTCGTCGCCTCGTCGTCGGGGTGCGCGTGCACCGCCATCAGGGTCAGGGATCGCTCAGCCATGGCACCACCCTACGACCAGCGTGGCGACCACACGGAGCGTGTCGTGTTCGCGCACGCATTCTAGTGATCCGCGCGCCGGCCCTGCCGTTCTTGCGCAACTCGCTGTCGGTCGGCTCGCGGATTCCTACGATTTCGGGGCTGGGCCGCTGGTCCGGAGCCGCGTTTCGACAGCGGGAATCAGCCGAGGAAGGGGACCGGTTCCATGGCCCTGTTCGATGACGTGCGACAGGTCGACGCCGGGGTCCTGAACGTCGGATACGTGGACGCCGGCCCGGCCGACGGGGCCCCGGTGATCCTCCTGCACGGCTGGCCGTACGACATCCACAGCTTCGTCGACGTCGTACCGCTGCTCACCGACGCCGGCCACCGGGTCGTCGTGCCGTACCTGCGGGGTTACGGCACCACACGCTTCCGATCCGACGACGCCGTCCGCAACGGCGAGCCGGCCGCGATGGGGCTCGACCTCATCGCCCTCATGGACGCCCTGGGCATCGACAGCGCGAAGCTGGCCGGGTTCGACTGGGGCGCGCGTACGGCAGATGTCGTGGCCGCGTTGTGGCCGGAGCGCTGCTCCGGTCTGGTGTCGGTCAGCGGCTACCTGATCGACGGCCAGGAGTCGGGCCGGACGCCGCTGCCGCCCAGGGCCGAGTTCTCCTGGTGGTACCAGTACTACTTCGCCACCGAGCGCGGCCGGCAGGGGTACGACCGCAACCGCCGCGACTTCGCCCGGCTGATCTGGCAGACGGCATCGCCAAGGTGGGCGTTCGACGACGCGACCTTCGAGCGCAGCGCCGCCGCGTTCGACAACCCCGACCACGTCGACGTCGTGATCCACAACTACCGGTGGCGGCTGGCGCTGGCCGACGGCGAACCGCAGTACGACGAGGTCGAGAAGCGCCTGGCCGGCAAGCCGAAGATCACGGTGCCCAGCATCACGCTGGAGGGTGACGCCAACGGCGCTCCCCACCTGGACCCGGGTGTCTACGGCAAGCAGTTCACCGGCCGGTACGAGCACCGGACCGTCGGCGGCGGGATCGGGCACAACCTGCCCCAGGAGGCGCCCCGGGCCTTCGCCGACGCGGTCCTGGAGGTCTGAGCCGCCGGCCTACGGGCGTTCGACGCGGGTCGGGTCGCCCCGCACGAGGTCGTCGTGGATGCGCCAACGAGCGGTCGTGACCGCGCGGCGGGCCGCCTCGTCGCCGCGCTCGACGCGCTGGCGCAGCAGATCGAGGGCGATGCGCCGGTTCAGACTGAACTGCCGTTCGTCGTCCACCACCACGACCAGGCCCGAGGGTCGGTGGGTGGCGCGTACCGCGGTGCTGGCCTTGTTCCGGTGCTGGCCGCCGGGACCGCCGGTGCGGCACCCGACGATGTCGACGTCGGCCTCGGTGAACGTCGTCGTCGGCGCGTCGCTCGGCGGCGGTTGGGCTGTCACGTACCAGTTCTTGCGACCCGCGCCGCTCCGGTAGGGGCTGGGCGCCTGCCAGCACAGCGTCCCCGTCCAGGAGGCGGCGAACGCCTCGACGTCGGCGCCGGACAGCCGGATCAGCACCGACCGGTAGGTGCCGGGCCGGTCACCGGACACCGCGTCGACCCGCTGGACCGTCACGCCCCGCCGGGTGGCCTCACCCTCCAGGCGGCGCAACAGGTGGGCCAGCGCCCACGCGCACTCCCGCGGGCCACGGCCGGCGGACAGCAGCAGGTGCGCGCTCACGACCGACCCCGCCCGCGACGCTTGTCGCGCCGGTCCGACCTCGGCCCGGCCCCGACGTCCGGCGTCTTGTAGGTGACCAGGGGGATCGTGGTGGCCACCGGCGTGGCGAGCCGGTGCTCGACGAGATCGCCGATCACCTGCTCGATCCGCTTGTACGCCGTGGGCGCCTCCTCGAAGAGCAACTGGCGGTCGCCACACACCACAAGCGAACCCACCGGGGTACGCCGCAGCTCCTCGACCGTGTGCTTGGCCCGGCCCCGGCGCAGCGCGTCGGCGCGGGACATCTTCCGACCCGCCCCGTGCGCCACCGAGTGGTTGGCGTCCGCCCCGGCGTGGGCGGCCACCAGGTACGACGCGGTGCCGCGCGTACCGGCGACGAGCACGTCGCGGCCGTCACCGGGCGCCGCTCCCTTGCGGTGCAGGTAGACGCCGTCGCGCACCTCGACCAGGTTGTGGCACTGGTCGACGACCGGCTCGGTCGGCTCGGCGCCCAGGGCGTACGCCACCCGGGCGGCCAGCAGCCGCCGGTTGAGCGAGCCCCAGCGCACCGCCTCGTCGTGTCGGGCCAGGTACGCGGCCGGGTCGGGTGCGGGGCCGGCCCCGTGCGTCTCGGTGTGCGTGCGCAGGATCCGCTCACCCAGGCCCCGCGAGCCGCTGTGCACGACGAGGACGAGGTCACCGGTGGCCAGCCCGAGACGGTGCGCGTGCTCGGGTGCGAAGACGGTGTCGACGCGAGCCAGCTCGACGAAGTGGTTACCGCGACCGACCGTGCCGAGACCGTCCCGGTGACCGGCGGGAACCTCGCCCCCGACGACGGCCCAGGCCGGGTCGTCGGCGTCCCGGTCGGGGTCCAGCGCGTGGTCGAGGTCGGGGAACCGGGCGGCCAGTCGCTCGGGTACGACGCGTCGGAGTCGAATGGGGAACACCGCGATGCCGCAACCGATGTCCGAGCCCACCAGGAACGGGTACAGGACTGTCGACGCCATGGCCGCGCCGATGGGGGCGCCCTTGCCCGGGTGCAGGTCCGGCATGCCGGCAACGTGGACCATGCCGTCGAGGGCGGCCACCTGCCGGCACTGGTCGAGCGCGGCGGACTCGATCCAACTCGCGGGCGACGCGAACACGGTGACGGTGGCCGGGGCGGACGGGTACGAAGACTCCCGAGGGGAGTGGTGCTCAGACAACGACGCTCACTTCTCGCTGAATCGCAAGGGGACGGACGGCGGTACGGCACCGGGCGGCGCAAAGCGGCCTCGGCGCGGTGCTCAGGTGGTGTCCGTCAGTACGTCATGGGCACCACTCTGGCCGCGCCCCGCCGACTGCGGCAAGCGATTATCGGCGGGCCCTGCTGGCCAGACGGGCCGGCCCGTCTCGCCAGCATCTGGTGAAGCCCGCTGGACACCGCCGCGTACGCTTCCGCGATGACCGCACCGCGTCGCATCCTGATCTACGGGGTGTACGGCGCGGGCAAGTCCACTCTCGCCGCCCGGTTGGCGCAGCGTCTCGGGGTGCCGTGGTATCCGGTGGACGACCTGCTGTGGCTGCCGGGGTGGGTCGAGGTGCCCGTCGCCCAGCAGCGCAGCCGGATCGAGGAGATCTGCCGTCGGGACAGCTGGATCCTCGACGGGGCGTACCACGGATGGCGGGACGTGCCGCTGGCGCGCGCCGACCTGGTGGTGGCCCTGGACTACCCCCGGTGGCGCTCGTTCGGGCGGTTGCTGCGCCGTACGCTGCGCCGCCTGGGCACGGGCGAGGTGATCTGCAACGGGAACCGCGAATCTCTCGGCAGTGTGCTGTCCCGCGACTCGATCCTGCTCTGGCACGTCGGCGCGTTCGGCCGGGCGCGGCGGCGGATGCGGGCCTGGCAGGCCGATCCGACCGGGCCGCCGGTGCTGCTGTTCGCGAGCCCGGCGGCCCTGGACGACTGGCTGGCTTCCCTGCCACCTCGATGAGCGCCGGTTCGGTGTGAAGCCCCAGGCGGGCCGGCTGGACGGACCACGGCTCCGGGTCGACGAGGGCGCCCGACGTGGCGGCCGGGCGCCCTGGCGCGGAGCTACCGACGCCGATCGAGGCCCGGCCGGCAGGTCACACCGGCCGGGCCCGTCGATCAGGATTCGTGCAGTCGTCGGCGGCTGGCGAGGAAGAACGCCAGCACGCCCAGGCTGACCAGGACGCCTCCGACGCCCGTCAGGGCAGGCACCACGCCGCTGCCGGTGACCGGCAGGATGTTTTCGCCAGGGCTGCCCGGTGCGCCGGGGCTGCCAGGTGCGCCGGGTGCTCCAGGGCTGCCGGGTGCGCCAGGTGCTCCGGGGCTGCCAGGTGCTCCGGGACTACCGGGTGCACCAGGTGCTCCAGGGGCTCCGGGACTGCCGGGTGCGCCAGGTGCCCCGGGGCTGCCGGGTGCGCCGGGGGCTCCGGGGCTGCCCGGTGCGCCGGGGCTGCCGGGTGCGCCGGGGCTGCCGGGTGCGCCGGGGCTGCCGGGTGCGCCGGGGCTGCCCGGTGCTCCCGGACTGCCGGGTGCGCCGGGGCTGCCAGGGGCTCCGGGACTGCCGGGTGGGCCGGAGGGACCGGCCGGGCCGGTGGGCCCGGCGGGGCCGGTCGGTCCGGGAGGTCCGGTCGGCCCCGGAGGTCCGGTCGGCCCGGCGCAGACCGGAGCGGTGATGGTGTTGGTGTCGAGGGTGACGGCGGCGGTCCGCGCCAACGCGCGGCCCTGCAGCGTCGCGCCTGTGGCCATCGTGATCGACGCCTGGGCCATGATGGTGCCCACGAAGGTCGTGCCCGTGCCGATCGTCGCCGAGCTGCCGATCTGCCAGAACACGTTGCAGGCCGACGCTCCGTTGATGAGGACGACGCTGCTGTTCGACGCCGTCGTCAGAGACGAGTCGACCTGGAAGATGAACACGGCCGCCGGATCGGCCTGACCATTGAGGGTCAGCGCCCCGGTCAGCTGCGCGGCCCCGATCCGATAGACGCCCGGATTGAGAGTGTTGCCGCCGAGTTCCGCGGGCAGGTTGGTGAACGGCGTCCGGCCGGCGGCGTCGTTGTAGGCGATGGTCAGGTCGCTCTGGGCCTGCAGCGCCACCGCGTCGCCAAGGTGGACCTCGCCACCGATTGTCGCGGTCCCGAAGCCCGATGCGGTGTTGCCGGGGAACCTGCCGAGGCTCTGGGCGAGGAAGCTCGGGCCGGTGTTTGTCGGTTCGGCTCCCGCCAGGACGGAGAAGTTTCCGGCCGTACCCAACCCCACCGGCGCATCCGCCGCGTTGGCGGCGGTCGAGCTGAAGAGAAGCAGGCTGGCGGCGACGGCGACGGCCGCGGAAGCCCCGAGGGCCGGCAGGACCGCCCATCGCCACCGACGAATGGGTTGTGCTGTCAAGATCAACCTCCGTGCAGAAAACTCGCAGGAGGCGTCGCGCGTCCTGCTCGATCCGGCCGGCTGGAACAGGCCGAGTGCGCTGACCACCACATCATGCGATCGGGATGTTTGCCCACCAAATGGGGCAATAAGGAAGAAAAGTGGGGTAGCGGGAAGTCGACTTCACATCAGGTCAGGCGGTCCTCGACCCGCCGTGCAGCCCGCTTACGGCCGGATCGCCCCGCCCAGAACGCACGGCGAGGAAGGGCCGGAACTGCCGGCCGGGAACCGGAAGCGACGCAGTTCGTCGATGGTGAACCCGGCCGCCTCGATGGCGGCCGTGGTGTCGCGACCGGTGTGGCAGCCGGCGAACAGTTTCGGCCAGAGCGTGGCGTCGGAGAATCGCTGGACCCGACGGAGGCGACCGGACTCCTCGGCGGCGACGTGCTCGAAGAAGCGCAGCTGCCCGGCGGGGCGCAGCACGCGGTGGATCTCGGCGAGCGCGGCGGCCTGGTCGGGAACGGTGCACAGCACCAACGCGACAACCACCGCGTCGAATTCGCCGTCGGCGGCGGGCAACGCCTCGGCCACGCCGTCCACGACCGTGATCGGCACGGGCGCGGCCGGGGCGGCCCGGACGGCGGCGGCACGCAGGCGGCGTTCCGGCTCAACCGCGACGACCTCGGTCACGGTCGGGGGGTAGTGGGTGAACATGCGGCCGTTGCCGGCGCCGACCTCGAGCACCCGGCCGGTCAGGCCGGCCACCAGGTCGCGGCGGAACGCGGCGGTGCCGGCGCGGTCCATGGCGATGCTGAGCCGCTCGTAGACCCGGGCGAACACCGGGTGGGACACAGCGGCCACGTCTACCTCCGGGATTCGCGGGCAGCGACCACAATCATGAGCGGCGATGTCAACCGCGCCGGTGAGGCGCGCTCCGTAGGCTGATTCTGTCCTGCGATTCCGCACGTCGCCCCAGACGGGAAGTGGTCCGATCATGAAGATCGTCGTCATCGGCGGGAGTGGCCTGATCGGCTCCAAGGTCGTCCGGAACCTCGCTGGGCAGGGCTACGAGGCGGTGGCCGCGTCACCGAAGACCGGCGTGAACACGCTGACCGGCGAGGGGGTGGCCGAAGCGCTCGACGGTGCCGATGTCGTCGTCGACGTGTCGAACTCCCCGTCGTTCGAGGACACCGCCGTGCGGGAGTTCTTCAAGACCTCGACGCGCAACCTCCTCGCCGCCGCCGCGACGGCCGGGGTGCGGCACTACGTCGTGCTCTCCATCGTGGGCTCCGACCGGCTCCCCGAGGGTGGGTACATGCGGGCGAAGGTCGCCCAGGAGAAGCTCGTCGCCGCGTCCGGGCTGCCGTACTCGGTGATCCACGCGACCCAGTTCTTCGAGTTCGTCCAGGGCATCGTCGACGCCGCCACGGACGGTGACACGGTACGGCTGGCGCCGGTGCTCATCCAGCCGATGGCAGCGGACGACGTCGCGACGGAGGTGACCGCGGTCGCGGTCGGCGCACCGCTGAACGGCACTGTCGAGATCGCCGGCCCCGAGCAGTTCCGCCTCGACGAGCTGGGCCGGTCGGTCCTCGCCGCCCGCCACGACTCCCGCACCGTGGTGAGCGACCCCGCGGCCCGGTACTTCGGCGCGACGCTCAGCGAGCGCTCACTCGTCCCCGCCGACGGCGCCCGCATCCCCGGGACACGCCTGGACGACTGGCGTGCCCAGGCGGCGCGATAACCAGCCCTCTGGTGGCGCGGTGACGGCTCGTGTCACTCGCGCGGCGCGTGCCGCAGGCGCTGCGCCAACTCCCGTACCGCCTCGACGTACCGCTCGTCGGCCTCGGACGGCCAGTGCCCCTTGATCGGTGGCGGAACGCTGTCGCCCGGCGGGGTCACCACGTCGCTGGGATCGCGCTCCCGCCGGTCCACCGCGGCGGCCGGGTCACCCTCGGACGCCGGTGACCCCCGGTCGGGGAAGACGCGCCCGCCGATCGGGTCGGTGTCGCGCCACAGGTTCACCCACCGCCAGCCGACCCGGTTGCCGATCTCGCGCAGCACCGCGTCGTCGATGTACGCGGGAAAGAGCCGCGCGTACAGCCGGCGCAGCGGTGACCCGTACGTGAGCAGCGCGATCCGGTTGCCGATCCCGGGCGGCAACTGGAGGACTGCCGCGGCGAGCAGGACCGAGCCGTGGCTGTGCCCGGCGAGCAGCACGGCGTTGCCGCGCTCGACCAGGTAGGTGATGCGTCGGGTCAGCTCCGGCACGGCCCGCTCGGCATAGCAGGGCGGCGCGAACGGGTGGGCGGCCCGGGGCCAGAAGGTCCCGAGGTCCCAGATGACGCCGACGTGCCGCCGGAACCCCGCGGTGCGGTAGGCGAAGACTCCGCCGAGGATCAGCCCGACGATGGCCGCCGCCTTCGCCCAGCTGGCGAACGCGATGCCGAAGGTGATCGCGTCGGACGGCAACCGCGCGTACCGCTCGACGACGTCGCCCGGAAACAGCCCCAGCAGATCGAGGGTCGTGGTGGCGGAGCCGATCCCGGCGAGACACCCGAAGACCACGGCCAGCAGCACCAGGCGTTCGGTGAGTCTGGCTCGGGCGAGCGCGTCGCGGACCTGGCGCAGCCGCGGCCCGGCCTCCGCCGGCGCGTCCGGGTAGTCGCGCGCGACGATCGCCGCCGCCGCGCGGCGGCGGCCGGGGCGGGAGACCAGGACGACCAGGCCGGCGACGAGCGCCGTGACCACCACGGTGCGGAGAAAACCGAAGGTCGCCCAGGTGTACGCCCGAGGTGGGCCGGTCGCGATGCCCTCCCCGGTCGGCAGGTCGCGGTCGAGGTAGTCCGCCACCCGGTAGACGAGCTCGGCGGAGTACGCCACCGCCGCGCTGATCGCCGTGGCCGCGATGACCAGCGCTCCCAGGCCGAACAGGGGGCTGCCCCGGCGCCGCCAGAGCAGGACGACACCGAGCGCGGCCAGCAGTGCCGTCTGGGCGGAGAACAGCCAGATCAGGGTGGCGTCGTAGCCGGGCAGGGCATCCACCTCGCTCCAGGCGGCGGGGCTGGTCAGCGCATGGGCCACGACCACGACGGTCAGGATGATCGCGGTCGTCCGGAGGGTGGTGGTGATCGCGTCGAGCCGCCGGTCGGTGGGGGACCTGTCGATCACCTGTGGCGTGCAGAGCAGCACCACGCAGGCCGCCAGGAGCACGCCGGTGGTCACCGCCAACGCGACAGTGGCGATCGACGCGCCTTGTGCGGCGCGGGCGGCGAGCAGGACCAGGCTCAGCGTCCCGAACGCGGCGGCGACGTGAATGGACCGGAGCCGTCCGACCAGCGGTTCGGACGCCCACGTGCCGACAGTGCTGAGCCGATGCCCGGAGAACTCCTCGTCGGGCCCGCGAAACGCCTCGAACGACCGCCCGGGACGGTTGCTGAGACGCCAGACCACTGCGATCGCGACGGCCGGCACCAGCGCGAACACCGCCAGGCGTCGCCCGACGGGCTGGCCGCTGGACCAGGACAACCAGCTGCGACCGGCCAGGCAGCGGGGCGAGTTCAGGCAGTGCCACGCGACGAGGTCGAGGGCGACGCCGGCGATGGCGAGCACGTACAACGCGGTGAGCGTCAGCGCCAGCACCCGGCACAGGGACTTGACCATCGCCTCCGAGCGGGGGTTCGCCGGGCGCATCCAGATCGCCACGTTGACCAGCAGGAACGGCAGCAGGAGCACCAGCGCCAGGGAGCGGGCCACCGTGCCGGAGGGCAGATCACCCCAGCGGTACGCCTCCAGCGTCACCCCTCGCGCCTCGGGCGTCGACCAGTGGGGGCGGACGCGGACGAAGCCGCCCATGCGGTCGCCGGCGACCTGCACCGTCCGCTCCAGGCCGAGAACCTGCTCGGTGCTCGCGCCGGAGACGCCGTGCACCCGCAGTTCCACGATGTCGCCGAAGGTGTCGGGCTCGCTCACCCGCGCTGATCCATCCGCCATCGCCCCCCGAGGCGTCCGGCCGCCCGGTGCCGGCGATCCAGCCGCGGGCGGGCCCCACCACCCGCGTGGCAGACCGGGGTCTACCCCGCCCGGACGCGCCCAATCGCACCGGCGACATCCGCGGTGCGTGGGCCGCTCGCGGCGCTGCCGGTTCGCCTACCCGGTCGGGCTGCTCCCGGCCATCTGCCTGCGGTAGGTCCGTGGCGAGACGCCTGTGACACGCTTGAAGGCCACGCTGAGGGCGCTCTCCGAGCCGTACCCGACGGCCAGGGCGATGGCGGCGACGGTGTCCGAGCCGCGGCGGATCCGGTCCGCCGCGAGTTCGATCCGCCAGCGCGTGAGGTACTCCAACGGGCCGACGCCGACGACCTGCCGGAAGCGGGCGGCGAGCGTGGAGCGGGAGACGGCGGCGACGCGGGCGATCTCGTCCACCGTCCACGACTGCGCGGGTCGCCCGTGCATCGCCCGCAGCGCGGGGGCGACCACCGGGTCGGCGAGCCCGGCCAGCCAGCCGGACGTGTGCTGCGGATCGCGGGCCAGGTGCAGCCGCAGGACCTGGATCAGCAGGACGAGCGCCAGGTGTTCGGCGACGAGCCGCGAGCCGAGCCGAGGCTGCCGCAACTCGCTGTCGATCTCGTCGAGCGCCCACCTGATGGTGGCCGCCGCGGGGGTGTCGGCGGGCACGTGGATGATCGGCGGAAGGCTGTCCAGCAGGAGACTTCGACCCCGGTCGCCCAGGGAGAACGCGCCGCCGATGAGGAACATGTCGTCGCCGTCGCCCGCGTGCGCCACGCCGTCGCCAGCGGCTGCGAAGATCGGGTACGCCGGCTGGACCGGTGCGTCGGGGTCACTGAAGAGCGTGTAGGCCACCGGCCGGGTCAGCAGGTAGCAGTCGCCCTCGGCGAGGCCGATCGGCTCCGGCTGGCCGTCGACGAGCAGGAAGCAGTGGCCGCGCCGGACGGCGTTGAACTTGGCGCCGGCCGGTGGGTCGAACCGGACCGCCCAGCGCCCTCCGGCGACGAGGCCGGCGGAGACGTGGCTTGTCGCACCGAGCAACGCCAGTACGTCCTCAAGGGGATCCATCAGCACCGTCCTGGACGATCACTAAAGTATCGCGGATCCTAGACTATAGGCAGTCCAGTGCAAGGTTTCTAGTCTGGCTGACATGACAGCGAACCCACGCCTCACCACGTCGTTCACCGCCCGTACCACCGCCGCCGAGATCCTCGACGGCGTGGACCTCACCGGGCGCCGGATGATCGTCACCGGCGGCGCATCCGGCCTCGGTGTCGAGACGGTTCGCGCCCTGGCCGGCGCCGGCGCCGAGGTCACCGTCGCGGTCCGTGACCCGCGGCGGGCCGCCGGGCTCGTCGAGGAGTTCGCCACCGACGCCACCCGGGGCGTCGTCCGGTCGGCAGCGCTCGACCTCGCCGATCTGGCGTCGGTCGACGCCTTCGTCGCGGCCTGGCGGGGCCCGCTCGACGCGCTGGTAGCCAACGCCGGAATCATGGCGCTCGCGACCCGGCAGCTCTCCGCGCAGGGTTGGGAACTCCAGCTCGCGACCAACTACCTGGGTCACTTCGCGCTCGCGGTCGGTCTGCACGACAACCTGCGTGCCGCAGGGGCGGCCCGGGTCGTGGTGGTCAGCTCCGGTGCGCACCTGGGCGCCCCGTTCGACGTCGAGGACCCCCAGTTCGAGCGGCGCCCGTACGACCCGTGGTCGGCGTACGGGCAGTCGAAGACCGCGGACGTCCTGCTCGCGGTCGGCATCACCCGCCGGTGGGCCAAGGACGGGATCACGGCCAACGCCCTCAACCCCGGGTACATCCACACCAACCTGCAACGTCACCTGGACGACGACATGATGCGCGCGCTCGGCGCGATGGACGAGGCGGGCAACCTCGTCGTGCCGGACTACTACAAGACGCCCGCCCAGGGAGCGGCGACCACAGTCCTGCTCGCCGCCTCACCCCTGCTGGACGGCATCGGCGGCCGGTACTTCGTCGACAACCAGGAGGTGGAGGTGGTGCCCGGTGGCCCGGACGCCACCGGAGGGGTCGCGGACCACGCGGTCGACCCGGACGCCGCGGACCGGCTCTGGGCGTACGCCGAGAAGGTGCTCTGCTCGCGCTGAGCGCGACCGCCGTCGGGCGCGGCGCGCTCGCGCGTTACCGCGCCCGACGGCCAGGATTGATCGGGGTGCGGCGGGGTAGCCGCCGCCATGGTCGCTGCCGGCCCGCCCGCCGCGGACAGGGGTGCCGCGGCGCGTTCCGGCGCGCAAGCGGACGCCGCTGCGGCGACGACCGTCGCCCGGCTCCGCGCCCGTCTCTGGGGCACGCTGCGGGAGCGCTCGCGGCGGGTTCGGGGCATCGGCGGCCTCGCTCTGCAGGCCGGTCTGGCCGCGGCGCTGTCCTGGGTGGTGGCGCATCAGGTGCTGCACGTCTCGCAGCCGGTGTTCGCGCCGATCTCGGCGGTCTCGACCCTTGCCGCGTCGGTCGGGCAACGGCTGCGTCGCACCGTCGAATTGATCATCGGCGTCACCGTGGGGGTGCTGGTCGGCGACCTGCTGCTCACGGTCACCGGCACCGGGTGGTGGCAACTCGCCCTGATCGTCGTGCTCGCGATCCTCGTCGCGTTGTTCCTCGCCGGGAGCGCGGCGGTGGTGATCCAGGCCGGGGCGACGGCGGTGCTCATCGCCACGTTGAGCCCGTCCGTGCGGGACCTGGAGATTCCCCGCTTCGTGGACGCTCTCGTCGGGGGAGCGGTGGCGCTGCTGGTCACCGCCGTTCTTCTGCCGTTGAGCCCGCTGCGGGTGCTCAACCGTGCCGCGCGCCCGGCGTTGGACCTGCTCAGTGCCCAGCTCGACGCCACCGCCGGCGCGCTGGCCGACCGCGACATCGCCCGTGCGCTGGCCGCCCGCACGAAGCTGCGGGAGAACAAGGACGAGCTGCGGGCGCTCATCGAGGCGACCCAGGGTGCCCGGGAGGCCAGCACCCTGTCGCCGGCGCACTGGCATGAGCGGCACGGGCCGGTGGGCCGGTACGCCCAGGCGGCCGAACCGATCGACCGGGCGATGCGCAACGCCGGCACGCTGATCCGCCGCGCGGTGACCGTGATCGACGACGGCGAGCCGATCCCGGGAGCGCTGCCGGAGGCCGTCGCCGACCTCGCCGAGGCGGTACGCGTGCTCAAGCGGCAGTTCGCCGCCGGTGAGGAACCCACCCAGGCGCGGGAGCGGGCCCTGTGGGCGGTCTGCGTCGCCGGTGACGCCTACCGGGAGGGCGTTGGTTTCTCCGGTGCCGTCGTGGTGGCGCAGGTCCGGACGACCGTCAGCGACCTGCTGGTCGCCACCGGGCTGACGCAGGAGGTCGCGAACCGGCTGGTCCGGCGTGCGTTCGGGGGGTCGGAGCGTCTCGCCGGCGATCGACGATGACCCTCGTGGCAGCAATCTGAGCCATCGCTGTTGCATCCTGAGCCAAAGTGGTGCCATGATGGTGCCATGGACCTGAGGCCGTACGTCGAGAACCTGCGCAACGAGTTCGCTGTGGCCGCCGAGGGCGTCGACCCGGAGGGTCGGATGCTGGCCGAGCGGCTCTTCACTCAACTGGAGGCGGCGACCCACCTCACGCTGCTCGAGGCGCTGTCCGACGCGGCCGACGAGATCACCCGCGATCTCGCCCCCGGGTCGGTGCACGTCCGGCTGCGGGGGCGGGAGCCCAATTTCGTGGTGACGCCAGCGAGCCCGCCGGCGGACAGCGCGGATGCCGTCAGCGAACCGTCCCCGGCGCCGGCGCCGCTGCTCCCGCCCGAGGGCGACGAGGGCGGCACGTCCCGGATCAACCTCCGCCTCCCCGACCATCTCAAGGCCAGCGTCGACGGGGCCGCCAGCCGGGCCGGGCTGTCCGTCAACGCCTGGCTGGTGCGCGCCGTCGCCGCCGCCGTCGCGGCCGGCGGCACGGATCGCCAGCCACCGCGCCGGTTGGAACCACCCCGGCCCGGCCAGCACGTCACCGGCTGGGCGCGCTGACCGCCGCGCCCCCTCTCTGCTTCCGCTCGCCTTCGCCACGCACCTCTCGGGAGACCACCATGCCTGTTTTCGAGACACCAGAACCGATTTCCGTCCAGGTCGAGCTGCCCGTCGGGGACGCCTGGATCGCCGCGACCGACCGCACCGACACGGTGGTGCAGGTGCGCCCCCGCGACCCGTCGAGCAAGGCCGACGTGAGCGCCGCGGAGCAGACCACCGTCGAGTACGCCGCCGGGCTCCTGCGGATCAGGGTGCCGAAGAGCTGGCGCCGGTACGGCTTCGGCTCCGGGCCCTCGGTCGACGTCCTCATCGAGGTGCCGAGCGGGTCACGGCTGCATGCCGAGTCGGCGTGGGCCGCGTTTCGCGGTGAGGGGCGGCTCGGCGAGTGCCGCATCAAGACCGGCAGCGGCATCCGACTCGAGGAGACCGGGCCGCTGGAGATCGACAGCAGCCACGGCGAGGTCGCGGTGGAGCGGGTCACCGGTTCCGCCCGGGTGAAGGCCTCCTCCGGAAAGGTGCGCCTCGGCGCGGTCGACGGCACCGCGGAGATCAAAAACTCCTCCGGCGACTGCTGGATCGGCCGCAGCGGCGGTGACGTCCGCGTCAACACCGCGTACGGGGACATCGCCGTGGACGCGTCGACGGCCTCGGTGACGGCACGCACCGCGTACGGCAACGTCCGGCTCGGCGAGGTCGTCCGCGGGTCGATCGAGTCCCACACCTCGTACGGCGCGATCGAGGTCGGTGTCCGGAGGGGCACCGCCGCCTGGCTCGACGTCAGCTCCCGGCACGGGCGCGTGCACAACGCGCTCGAGTCGACCGACAGCCCGGCCGAGACCGACGAGACGGTCGAGATCCGCGCGAACACCTCCTACGGCGACATCACGATCCGCCGTGCCTGATCCTCCGCGACCCCCCACCACAAATGAGGAGACCATGACCAGCAGCAGGAAACCCGCGATCGTCACCACCGAACTCCGGAAGTCCTACGGTGACAAGGTCGTGCTCGACGGCATCGACCTGATGATCACCGAGGGAACGATCTACGCGCTGCTCGGCCCGAACGGCGCCGGCAAGACCACCACCGTGCAGATCCTCTCCACCCTGCTGCGGGCGGACGGCGGCCACGCCCGCGTCCTCGGCCACGACGTCACCCGGGAGCCCGACGCGGTCCGTGAGCTGATCGGCGTGACCGGCCAGTTCTCCGCAGTGGACAACCTGCTCACCGGTCGGGAGAACCTGAACCTGATGGCCGACCTGTGCCACCTGGACCGGGCAGAGGGGCGCCGGCGGATCGCCGACCTGCTCGCGCGGTTCGACCTGACCGAGGTGGCGGACAAGCCGGCCTCGACGTACTCCGGCGGTATGCGCCGTCGGCTCGACCTCGCGATGACCCTGGTCGGCGACCCCCGCGTCATCTTCCTCGACGAGCCGACGACAGGCCTCGACCCGCGCAGCCGCCGCGCCATGTGGCACATCATCCGGGCCCTCGCCGCCGAGGGCGTCACCATCCTGCTGACGACCCAGTACCTGGAGGAGGCCGATCAGCTCGCCGACCGCGTCGCGTTCCTCGACCACGGCCGGCTGATCGCCGAGGGCACCCCGCACGAACTCAAGCGGCTCATCCCGGGCGGCCACGTCGTGTTGTCGTTCGCCGACCAGGAAGGGCTCGACTCGGCGGCCCGTACGTTCGCGGCGGCCACCCGGGACGACGCCGCGCTCACCCTCCAGGTGCCGAGCGACGGCGGGGTCGGCTCGTTGCGGTCGGTCCTGGACCACCTCGACCGCGACGCGATCACCGTGGCCGGCCTCTCCGTGCACACCCCCGACCTCGACGACGTCTTCCTCGCCCTCACCGGCCGACCCGACACCCGGGCCGGGCGGTCCGGCCACGAAAGGGCTTCCGCGCGATGAGCACCCTCAACCTCGCCCTGCGCGACTCGAACACCATGCTGCGGCGCAACCTCCTGCACATGCGGCGCTACCCGTCGCTGACCCTCATGCTCATCGGTCTACCCGTCATCCTCCTGCTGCTCTTCGTCTACGTCTTCGGCGGCACGCTCGGCGCCGGCCTCGGGCCCTTGGGCGGCCGCGCCGACTACGCCAACTACGTCACCCCGGGCATCCTGCTCATCACGGTGGCCAGCGCGGCGCAGGGCACCGCCATCTCCGTCGCCATGGACATGGCCGAGGGCATCATCGCCCGCTTCCGTACGATGGCGATCTTCCGACCGTCGGTCCTCACCGGCCACGTCGTGGGCAGCGTGCTCCAGACGATGCTCAGCCTCGCGGCCGTCACCGGTGTCGCGTTGCTCGTCGGGTTCCGTCCCACCGCCGGTGCCGTCGAGTGGCTCGCCGCGATCGGCGTCCTCACCATGATCACTTTCGCGGTCACCTGGCTGACGGTCGCCCTCGGACTGGCGACGAAGAGCGTCGAGGCGGCCAGCAACGTGCCCATGCCGCTGATGCTCCTGCCGTTCCTCGGCAGCGGGTTCGTCCCCACCGACTCGATGCCGACGGCGGTGCGCCTCTTCGCCGACTACCAACCCTTCACGCCGGTCATGGAGACGCTTCGGGGCCTCCTGCTCGGCAGCGGAATCGGCAGCAACGGGATCCTCGCGGTCGCCTGGTGCGCAGTCATCACGGTGGCCTCCTTCCTCTGGGCCAAGGCGCTCTACAACCGCGGCCGGACCGCCTGACCCGACGGGCCCGCGCGCCCGATCCGCCCGACCCGCCCCGGTCCGGCCCTGCGGGGCCGGACCGGGGCGCATGATCGACCCCGGTTCGACGATGTCGCGGTGTCCGGCCGACCGGATACCGCGACATCGCCGACTCCGGAGCTGGATCGAGATCGTGCGGGCGGCGGTCGCGAAACGTCGAATGTTATCGATAACACGAGTCCGGGGCCGGGCGCGGGAGGTGCACGTCGGCGACCGGATCGCGCGCTCAGGGGCTCGGCGGCGGCTGCGGCGCGGATCATAGATCTGATCATGCGAGGGCGGCGGCCGCCGCGATGTTATCGCTGACATCGCCGATGGTCACGCCACCGTCGCGATCGGAGCGTCCCGCCGGGGCGCGGTGGTAAGGGGTGTCGCTGTCGTCCTGGCGGGTGGGGGAGGCGCCGGGCCGACTGTCGGCCGATGCGGCGTCGGGTCGCGGTGCGGGCGAGGAGGTTTCGGCCGGCTGCCGTCCAGACGTCGCTCTTGCAGGGCTGCGCCAACCGGCCTGGAGACGCAATCGCGGCCTTTGCACCAATCCGGTAGCTACCCGCCCGACTGGGCGCGGCCTCCGCGTTCCGTTACGGAGCTGTTGCAGCTAGATGTCTTGACGGCGCTGGATGTGAGCGTTAACACTATCCCCGTTAACGGTGGAGGTGAACATGGAGCGTGTGGACGGAGCTGCCGAAAGCTACGTCGTGGGTGTCGATTTCGGCACTCTCTCCGGGCGGGCCCTCGTGGTCCGGGTTTCTGACGGTGCCGAGTTGGGGACCGCGGTGCACGAGTACGGCGACGCGGTCATCAGCGAGACGCTGCCCGGAGGTCGACAACTGCCCCCGGACTGGGCGCTGCAGAATCCGGACGACTACCGCGACGTGCTGCGCTACGCCGTCCCGGCGGCGGTGTCCGCCGCAGGGGTGGACCCCGCAGCGGTGGTGGGCATCGGCATCGACTTCACCGCCTGCACCGTGCTGCCGACCGACGCCCACGGCACCCCGCTCTGCGAGGTTCCCGAGCTGCGCGACCGGCCGCACTCCTGGGTCAAGCTGTGGAAGCACCACGCGGCGCAGCCGCACGCCGACCGGATCAACGCGCTGGCCCACGAGCGGGCCGAGCCGTGGATCGGCAGGTACGGCGGCAAGATCTCCGCCGAGTGGCAGTACGCCAAGGGTCTGCAGATCCTGGAGGAGGACCCGGAGATCTACCACCGGGCCGAGCGGTTCATCGAGGCCGCCGACTGGATCGTCTGGCAGCTCAGCGGCACCGAGACCCGTAACGTCTGCACCGCTGGCTACAAGGGCATCCTGCAGGACGGGCAGTACCCGTCCGAGAGCTTCCTGACCGCGCTCAACCCCGACTTCGGCGACTTCGTGGCCAAGCTCGACGGCCCGCTGCTGCCCCTCGGCGCCCGCGCCGGCACGCTCACCGCCCGCGCCTCGGCCTGGACCGGCCTGCCCGAGGGGATCGCGGTGGCCGTCGGCAACGTCGACGCGCACGTCACCGCGGCGTCCGCGCAGGCGGTGGAGCCCGGTCGGCTGGTCGCCATCATGGGCACCTCGACCTGCCACGTCGTCAACGGCGCGGAGGTCGCCGAGGTGGCCGGCATGTGCGGTGTCGTGGACGGTGGCATCAGCCCCGGCGCCTGGGGCTACGAGGCCGGGCAGAGCGGCGTCGGCGACATCTTCGGCTGGTTCGTCGAGCACGGCGCCCCCGCCGGCCTCGACTCGCACGAACGCCTCACCGAGCTTGCCGCCAGCCAGCCGGTCGGCGCACACGGCCTGGTCGCGCTGGACTGGTGGAACGGCAACCGCTCGCTGCTGGTCAACCACGACCTCAGCGGGATGATCGTCGGGATGACCCTGGCCACCCGGCCGCAGGACATCTACCGGGCGCTGCTGGAGTCCACCGCGTACGGCACCAGGATGATCATCGACGCGTTCGTCGAGGCCGGGGTTCCGGTGAACGACCTGGTGATCGCCGGCGGTCTCACCAACAACAAGCTCCTGATGCAGATCTACGCCGACGTGACCAAGCGACCGCTGAACATCATCGCGTCCGCGCAGGGGCCGGCGCTCGGGTCGGCCATCCACGCCGCCGTCGCGGCCGGGGCGTACCCGTCGATCCACGAGGCGTCGCAGGCGATGGGGCGCGTGCACGAGGCCGTCTACACGCCCGATCCCGACCGGGCGCGCGCCTACGACGCCCTGTACGCCGAGTACCGGGCCCTGCACGACCACTTCGGCCGGGGCGGCAACGACGTCATGCTCCGCCTGCGGGCGATCCGCAACGCGGCGGTCGAGGCCGTCGCGGCCACGCACGAGGCCCCGCTGGAGGTCGTCGCATGAACGCAGAGGTGAGTCGGCAGATCGGCGAGTTGCGCGAGGTCGTCGCCCGTCTGCACAGCGAGCTGACGCGCTACAACCTGGTCGCCTGGACGTCCGGCAACGTCTCGGCACGGGTCCCCGGTCAGGACCTCATGGTGATCAAGCCGAGCGGGGTGGGCTACGACGACCTCACGGCCGACACCATGGTGGTCTGCGACCTCGACGGTGTTCTCGTCGAGGGGGACCTCGCCCCGTCCAGCGACACGGCCGCCCACGCCTACGTCTACCGCGCCATGCCCGAGGTCGGCGGGGTCGTGCACACGCACAGCTCGTACGCCAGCGCCTGGGCCGCCTGCGGCGAGGCGATCCCCTGCCACCTCACGGCGCAGGCCGACGAGTTCGGCGGGGAGATCCCGCTGGGCCCGTTCGCGCTGATTGGTGGCGACGACATCGGCAAGGGCATCGTCGCCACCCTCGCCGGGCACCGCTCTCCCGCGGTGCTGATGCGCAACCACGGCGTCTTCTCCATCGGGCGGGACGCCCGGGCAGCGGTCAAGGCCGCGGTCATGTGCGAGGACGTGGCCCGCACCGCGTACCTGGCGCGGACGCTCGGGCAGCCGGTGCCGATCGCGCAGGCCGACATCGACGCTCTCTACCACCGCTACCAGAACGTCTACGGCCAACAACCAGTCGCACCGGCAGGTCCCTGACCGTCTCCATCGGCCACCCGGGCCCGCCGGTCTGCTCCACCGACGCACCAGCACGCACCACCCGCGTACGCCACCTTCTGCTCCTCGGCGGCTCACGCGGTCCCACCACACCCAGCCAAGGAGAACTGATGAGAAAGATGCGAACGCAGCGCGCTATCGCGGTCCTCGCCAGCGTACTGCTCGTCGGCGGCGTGGCGGCCTGCGGCAACAGCGACACCGGCGGCGGCGGGTCCAAGGACGACGGCAAGATCACGATGGGCTTCTCCCAGGTCGGTGCGGAGAGCGGGTGGCGTACCGCGAACACCACCTCGATCAAGGAGTCCGCCGCCGCGGCCGGCATCGAGCTGAAGTTCGACGACGCGCAGCAGAAGCAGGAAAACCAGATCAAGGCGATCCGCAACTACATCCAGCAGAAGGTCGACGTCATCGCCTTCTCGCCGGTTGTGGAGTCCGGGTGGGACACCGTGCTCAAGGAGGCCAAGGACGCCGGCATTCCGGTCATCCTGACCGACCGCTCGGTCGACTCGGCCGACAAGAGCCTGTACAAGACGTTCCTCGGCTCGGACTTCGTCAAGGAGGGCCGGCTCGCCGGTGAGTGGCTGGTCGAGCAGAAGAAGGGCGCGACCGGCCCGGTGAACATCGTCGAGCTGCAGGGCAACACCGGTGCCGCTCCGGCCAACGACCGCAAGAAGGGCTTCGGCGAGGCGATCGCCGCCAACCCGAACCTGAAGATCATCGCTTCCCAGCCGGGTGACTTCACCCGGGCGGGCGGCAAGCAGGTCATGGAGCAGTTCCTCAAGGCCAACCCGAAGATCGACGTGCTGTTCGCGCACAACGACGACATGGGTCTGGGCGCGCTCGAGGCCATCACCGCGGCCGGCAAGGTGCCCGGCAAGGACATCACCATCATCACTGTCGACGCAGTCAAGGACGGCATGCAGGCCCTCGCCGACGGGAAGTTCAACTTCATCGCGGAGTGCAGCCCGCTGCTCGGCCCACAGCTGATGGACCTGGCCAAGAAGGTCAAGGCGGGCGAGACGGTGCCGCCTCGGATCGAGACCGAGGAGACCACCTTCACGCAGGAGCAGGCCAAGGAGGCTCTGCCCACCCGCAAGTACTGATCGACGCGAGGGGGGTCGCCGCGCTCGCGTGGCGGCCCCGCCGCGTCGCCTTACCAACCCGAACGGACCGGGCATGACCCGCGATGACCCGCGCCACGCCCGCCCGAGCCTCCCGCAGGGGCGGCCGGGCGGGCGCGGTGGGAGCGCAGCGGCCCTTCCGCGTCGACAACCCCCAGAAGAGGTCTGATGGGATGACGGATAGCCGTCCGGTCCTGACGATGACCGGGATCAGCAAGTCCTTTCCCGGGGTGCGCGCACTCCACGACGTCAACTTCCGGCTCTTCCCCGGCGAGGTGCACGCCCTGATGGGCGAGAACGGCGCCGGCAAGTCGACCCTCATCAAGGTGCTGACGGGCGTCTACGACACCGACGAGGGCGCGATCACCCTCCACGGTGAGCCGGTGTCCTTCACCGGCCCGATGCAGGCGACGGCGGCCGGCGTGAGCACCGTCTACCAGGAGGTCAATCTCTGCACCAACCTCTCGGTGGCGGAGAACATCTTCATCGGCCGCGAGCCGCGGCTTCTCGGCGCCGTCCGCTGGGGTGAGGTCCGCCGACGCGCCCGCGCGCTCCTGGCCCGCCTCGACCTCGACCTCGACGTCAGCGCGCCGCTGGGCTCGTACTCCCTCGCGATCCAGCAGATGGTCGCGATCGCCCGTGCGATCGACATCCAGGCCCGGGTGCTGATCCTGGACGAGCCGACGTCCAGCCTCGACGCGGGTGAGGTCGCGCAACTGTTCCGCATCATGCGGCAACTGCGCGACGAGGGCATCGCGATCCTGTTCGTGACCCACTTCCTCGACCAGGTCTACGAGATCGCCGACCGCATCACCGTGCTGCGCAACGGCGGCCTCGTCGGCGAGTACCCGACCGCCGAGCTGCCCCAGCTCAGTCTCGTCGAGAAGATGATCGGCAAGGAACTCGACGTCCTCGAAGGCATCGAGGAGCACTCCCGGCGGGACCTGGCCGCCCTGGAGGAGGGCACCCCGCTGGTGGCGGTGTCGAACCTCGGCCGGGCGGGCGCGGTCGCGCCGTTCAGCCTGACCATCCACGCCGGCGAGGTGGTGGGCCTGGCCGGTCTGCTGGGCTCCGGGCGTACCGAGGTGGCGCGGCTGTTCTTCGGCGCCGACCGGGCCGACGGCGGGCAGGTCGCGATCGACGGCACGTCGAGCAGCCTGCGTACCCCCGCGCAGGCCATCGACCAGGGCGTCGGCTTCTGTTCGGAGAACCGCCGAGCCGAGGGCATCGTTCCCGAGCTGTCGGTCCGCGAGAACATCATCCTCGCCATGCAGGCCGCCCGTGGCTGGCTGCGGCCCATCCCGCGCCGCCGGCAGGACGAGCTGGTCGACAAGTACGTCAAGGCCCTCAACATCCGTCCGGCGGACCCGGAGGTGCCGGTCCGCAACCTCTCCGGCGGCAACCAGCAGAAGGTGCTCCTGGCCCGGTGGCTGATCACCGAGCCACGGCTGCTGATCCTGGACGAGCCGACCCGGGGCATCGACATCGGCGCGAAGACCGAGATCCAGCGGCTCGTGACGCAGTTGTCCGACGGCGGAATGGCGGTGCTGTTCATCTCCGCCGAGCTGGAGGAGGTGCTGCGCCTCAGCCACAAGGTGGCGGTCATGCGCGACCGGCAGATGGTCGCGCAGCTCGCCAACGACGAGGGCCTCGACGCCGAGCGCATCATGCAGACGATCGCGAGTGGATCTCACCGGGAGGAGGTGGACCGATGAACGACACCATGGGCCGCTATCGGACGATGATCGGTCACCGGCTGTTCTGGCCCATCGCCGTGCTGGTCGTCATGCTCGCCGCGAACACGATCTACCGGCCCGGGTTCCTGTCCATCGAGCTCAAGGACGGGCACCTGTACGGCTCGCCGATCGACATCCTGCGGTTGAGCGCCCCGCTGATCCTCGTCGCGCTGGGCATGACCCTGGTCATCTCGACCGGCGGCATCGACCTGTCGGTCGGCTCGGTGTGCGCGATCAGCGGCGCGATGGCCTGCATGTACATCAGCAAGCAGCCCGACCAGAACAGCCTCACAGTGGTGCTGACCGCCCTCGCGATGGCGTTGGGGGTCGCGCTCGTGCTCGGCGTCTGGAACGGGGTGCTGGTGGCCGTGATCGGAATCCAACCGATCATCGCCACCCTGATCCTGATGGTGGCCGGCCGGGGCCTCGCCCAGCTGATCACCCAGGGGCAGATCATTACCATCAACTCGGGGCCGTTCCGGGGGATCGGGCTGGGTCACCTGCTGACCCTGCCGCTGGCCATCTTCATCGCCCTCGCCGCGGCGCTGCTCGTCGCCGCGTTCACCCGCCGTACCGCACTCGGCATGATCATCGAGTCGGTGGGCGGCAACGCGGAGGCGAGCCGACTCGCCGGCATCCGCTCCGGCCGGGTCATCTTCCTCGCGTACGTCGTCAGCGCCGTCTGCGCGGCGATCGCCGGCTTCATGATGACGGCCAACGTCTCCAGCGCCGACGGCAACGCCGTCGGCCTCTGGGTGGAGTTGGACGCCATCCTCGCGGTCGTCATCGGTGGCACGTCCCTCGCCGGCGGCCGGTTCTTCCTGAGCGGCACGATCCTCGGGGCGCTGATCATCCAGACCCTGACCACCACGGTGTACGCCATGAACATCTCGCCGCAGACGTCGCTGCTGTTCAAAGCGGTGGTCGTCATCGCCGTCTGCCTGATCCAGGCGCCGGCGTTCCGTGCCAAGTTCAGCCGGCGCAGACGAAGCGCCCCGCCGCCGCGCCCCGTCGCCGACAAGCCGAAGGAGCAGGTGCCGGCATGACCACCGGATCGCTCACCGTCCCCCGCCGTACCCGGTTCCGGCTGCCTCGGCGGCAGGTGCCGGTGCTGGCCACGCTCGCCCTGCTCCTGGTGATGTACGGCATCGGCGTGTCCCAGTACACGGCGTTCTCGAACGTGCAGGTCATCTTCAACGTCTTCATCGACAACGGCTTCCTGCTCGTCGTCGCGGTGGGGATGACCTTCGTGATCCTCACCGGTGGCATCGACCTGTCGGTGGGCTCCGTCGTCGCCATGACGGCGATGGTGTCGGCGGACCTGTTGCAAAAGGGCCTGCCCGCGGCGCTCGTGCTCGTCATCGCCCTGCTCATCGGCCCGACGCTCGGCCTGTTGATGGGGTGCGCCATCCACTTCTTCGACATCCAGCCGTTCATCGTCACGCTCGCCGGGATGTTCTTCGCCCGCGGCATGTGCACGTTCATCTCCGGCTCGTCCATCCCGATCACCGACGGGTTCTGGACCAGGATGTCGCAGGAGCGGATCGGGGATCCTCGGGGCAACTTCGTCTCGATCAGCGTGTTGATCGCCTTCGCCGTGGTGCTCGTCGCCGCGTACGTGCTGGCCTACACCCGGTTGGGGCGCAACGTGTACGCGATCGGCGGTAACCCGCAGTCGGCGCTGCTGATGGGCCTGCCGTTGGGGCGGACCCGGATCGCCGTCTACACGATCAGCGGCCTGTGCTCCGCGATCGGCGGCATCCTGCTGTCCTTCTACACCCTCTCGGGCGCCCCGCTGATCGCCGTCGGCATGGAGTTGGACGTCATCGCCGCCGTCGTGATCGGAGGCACCGTGCTCACCGGTGGCTCGGGTTACGTCTTCGGCACGGTGCTGGGCGTGCTGGTGCTGGGTGTGATCCAGACCCTCATCACGTTCGACGGGAGTCTCAACTCCTGGTGGACCAAGATCGTGATCGGCGGTCTGCTCTTCGCGTTCATCCTCCTGCAGCGCCTCATCGGAATCCGTTACAAGTGACAGTTCCTCTCGTGGAAGGCAACCCCATGGCACCACAAACCCAACCCGAGATCTGGTTCCTCACCGGCAGCCAAGGCATGTACGGCGAGGAGACGCTCCGGCAGGTCGCCGAGCAGTCTCGCCAGATCGCGGCCGCGCTCGACGACTCGCCGCAGATTCCCGCCCGGGTGGTCTGGAAGCCCGTCCTGACCAACAGCGGTGAGATCCTGCGGGTCTGCCGGGACGCCGCCGCCCAGGGGGCCATCGGGGTCATCGCGTGGATGCACACGTTCTCACCGGCGAAGATGTGGATCTCCGGTCTGGACGCCCTGCAGACGCCGCTGCTGCACCTGCACACCCAGGCGAACGTCCTGCTGCCGTGGGACGACATCGACATGGACTTCATGAACCTGAACCAGGCCGCCCACGGCGACCGTGAGTTCGGGTACATCCAGACCCGGCTCGGGGTGGCCCGCAAGACCGTCGCCGGGCACGTGAGCGACCCGCGGGTGACCAGCCGGGTCGGGGCCTGGGCCCGCGCGGCGCTCGGCTGGTCGGCGATGCGGTCGCTGCGGCTGGCCCGCTTCGGCGACAACATGCGCGACGTCGCGGTGACCGAGGGCGACAAGGTCGAGGCGGAGCTGCGCTTCGGGGTGTCGGTCAACACCTACGGCGTCAACGACCTGGTCCAGGTGGTCGGTGAGGTCGCCGACGCCGACGTCGACGAGCTGGTCAAGGAGTACGGCGACAGCTACCGCGTCGGCGCCGAGCTGCTTCCCGGGGGTGAGCGGCACGACTCGCTGCGCTACGCGGCCCGTCTGGAACTCGGCATGCGCGCGTTCCTGGACGCCGGCGGGTTCCGGGCGTTCACCACGAACTTCGAGGACCTCGGTGGTCTGCGTCAGCTGCCCGGCATCGCCGTGCAGCGGCTGATGGCCGACGGCTACGGCTTCGGCGGCGAGGGCGACTGGAAGACGTCCGTCCTGCTGCACACCCTCAAGGCGATGTCGGTGGGGGTCGAGGGCGGCACGTCCTTCATGGAGGACTACACCTACGACCTGACTCCGGGTCGGGAGCTGGTGCTGGGCGCCCACATGCTCGAGGTCTGCCCCACCATCGCGTCCGACGTGCCCGACGTGGAGATCCACCCGCTGAGCATCGGCGGGCGGGAGGACCCGGTGCGGCTCGTGTTCGACGCCGCGCCCGGCCCGGCGGTGGTGCTGGGGCTGGCCGACATGGGGGAGCGGTTCCGGCTCGTGGCCAACGAGATCGACGTCGTGACGCCGCCGCAGCCGCTGCGCCGGCTGCCGGTCGCCCGCGCCGTCTGGCGGCCGCGACCGGACCTGCCGGTCTCGGCCGAGGCGTGGATCACCGCCGGCGCCCCCCACCACACCGTGCTGTCGCAGGCGGTGGGCACCGAGGAGCTGCATGACCTGGCCGAGATGAGCCGGACCGAGCTCGTCGTCATCGACGCCGACACCGAGCCGCGCCGCTTCGCCGACGAGATCCGCTGGAACCAGGCCTACTACCGGCTGGCCCGCGGCTTCTGATCCGCGCCCTCGGAGCGCCCTGACAACGGGTGGTCCATTCCTGCCTGCGGGCGGGGGTGGGCCACCCGTTCGCGTGTGCGCCGGCGGGCACGAGGCGGCTGTGTTACGGCTTGACTAACAGCATGTTATCGCTCACAGTCTATAGCCAAGATGGTCGATGTCGTTGGCTGGTCCGGCCGCGCGCGCGTCCTACCCCGCGGTTTCGGCACCTCGTCGCCGCGACGGTCGGACGATCGGTGTTAGCGATCACATGGCCGGGCGTGGTCAGCTCGGTGCCCCGCCCGGTGCCGCGGACGCCGACCCAGACCGCACGGTTCGCGTCAGCAGAGGAGGATCATGCTTTCCATCGGTCGGGTTCCCCGGGGTGCGCCAGGTCGGCGCGGGTGGCTGTCGAGACTCGCCGTCGCCGCGATGACACTTGTGGTCGGTGGCGCGGCCGCGGCGGTGGCCGCCGCGCCCGCGTCAGCGGCGACTGTGGACACCAGCGCGTGGTACGTGTTGGTCAACCGCAACAGCGGCAAGGCTGTGGACGTGTACAACCTGGCCACGAACGACGGTGCGCGGATCACGCAGTGGACGCGTAACAACGGGAACCAGCAGCAGTGGCAGTTCGTGGACTCCGGAGGTGGTTACTACCGGGTCAAGTCGCGGTTGTCGGGCAAGGTGCTGGACGTCTCCGGCCGCTCGACTGCCAACGGCGGGGCGATCGTGCAGTGGTCCGACAACAACGGCACCAACCAGCAGTTCCGGCTGGCCGACTCGGACAGCGGCTATGTGCGGTTGATCAACCGCAACAGCAACAAGGCGATGGAGGTGCAGGGCGCGTCGACCGCCGATGGTGGCAACATCGTGCAGTACGACGACTGGAACGGCACCAACCAGCAGTGGCAGCTCGTGCGCGTCGACGGCGGGGGCAACCCGACCACGCCGCCGCCCACCACGCCGCCCCCGTCGAACGGCACCTACTCGAACCCGGTGGTCTGGCAGGACTTCGCCGACGTCGACATCATCCGGGTCGACAACGTCTACTACATGTCGGCGTCCACCATGCACTACTCGCCGGGCGCTCCGGTGCTGCGCTCGTACGACCTGGTGAACTGGGAGTACGCCGGGCACTCCGTACCCCGGTTGGACTTCGGCTCGAAGTACGACATGAGCGGTGGTAACGCGTACGTCGACGGGATCTGGGCCTCGACGTTGAACTACCGGCCGAGCAACAAGACGTTCTACTGGGCCGGGTGCATCGACTTCGCGCAGACCCACATCTACACCGCGTCCGCCGTCGACTCGACGTGGAGCAAGCTCACCACCATCCCCAACTGCTACTACGACGCCGGCATGCTGATCGACGACAACGACACCATGTACGTCGCGTACGGCAACACCAACATCAGCGTCGCGCAGCTGTCCGCCGACGGGAAGACGCAGGTCCGCAGCCAGCAGGTCTACAGCACGCCGTCGAGCATCGGGACGCTGGAGGGCGCGCGCTTCTACAAGCGCAACGGCGCCTACTACATCTGGCTCACCCGGCCGGCCAACGGCCAGTACGTGCTGAAGTCGACAAACGGCCCGTTCGGCCCCTACGAGCAGCGTCAGGTGCTGCTCAACCTGCCCGGCCCGATCTCCGGTGGCGGCGTGCCGCACCAGGGCGGACTGGTGCAGACCCAGAACGGCGACTGGTACTACATGGCGTTCGTCGACGCGTACCCCGGTGGCCGGATGCCCGCCATGGCGCCGATCACCTGGACCGGCGACGGCTGGCCGGTCCTGCAGACCGTCAACGGCGCGTGGGGCAGCTCGTACCCGAAGCCGAACCTGCCCGCCGCGCCCCGGGCGGTGAAGCCACTCACCGGCACCGACACGTTCGCCGGCACCACCCTCGGCCCGCAGTGGGAGTGGAACCACAACCCCGACAACAGCAAGTGGTCGGTCAACAACGGGCTGAACCTGCAGACCGCCACCGTGACCGGCGACCTGTACAAGGCGCGCAACACGCTGACCCACCGGATCCAGGGACCCACGTCGACCGCCACCATCGAGCTGGACTACTCCACCATGCGCGACGGTGATCGCACCGGCCTGGCGGTGCTGCGCAACTCGTCGGCCTGGATCGGGGTCCGACGGGACAACGGATCCACCCGCCTGGTCATGCAGAACGGGCTGACGATGGACGACAGCTGGAACACCACAAGCACCGGCAGCGAGGTGGCGAGCACCGCAGTCTCCGGTGGCCGGATCTGGTTGCGGGCCAACGCCGACATCAGACCCGGGTCCGGCCGGCAGGCCCGCTTCTCGTACAGCACCGACGGGGTCAACTTCACGTCCTTCGGCAACGCCCTGACCCTGGCGAACAACTGGCAGTTCTTCATGGGCTACCGGTTCGCCATCTTCAACCACGCCACCCAGGCGCTCGGTGGCGCGGTCACCGTGCGCCGATTCGACCTGACGACACCGTGACGCCGGTCACACAACCAGTAATCCACGGGTGACGCGAACGGACCACTGATCCCACCGCGGAAGGTGTCCACGTCCCCGGCTCCGGCCCGCCGCCGCCCTGTTCCGCGCTCTGTCCAGGAGCGCGGAGCGGGGCGGCGGTCCGCTGTGGCCGGCCCGGGTCGGGGTGCCCGGCAGGCGCGGCGCGTGGCGCTGGCCGCCCGACCTGGCACACGCCGTGTCGTTCGCCGCTCAGCCGTTCCGTGTTCGAGGCGGTGCCTGGCGTAGACTGTCGGCGATCCAGCGCTGGTCACCTGCGATTCAGCACCGGCGTGGTGGCTGAGCGAGGGGGATCGGGCCGGGCCGCTCCAGTCAACGTCGACGGGCCGCGGGTCGGGTTGCAGGCGGGGGGAGTGAAATGGCCGTGCACGGTCCCGCGATGACAGATGTCGCTCGTCTGGCCGGTGTCTCCCACCAGACGGTGTCTCGGGTGCTCAACGGGCACCCCAACGTGCGTGAGCAGACCCGCTTGCGGGTGCGGGCGGCGATCGCCGAACTCGGCTACCGCCCCAACGGCGCCGCGCGCGCACTGGTGACCGGCCGGTCCCAGGTCATCGGCGTGGTGGCACAGAACACGACCCTTTACGGCCCGGCGTCGCTGCTGGCCGCCCTGGAGCAGACGGCCGCGGAGGAGGGCTTCGCGGTCAGCGTGGGCAGCGTCCGCAACCTCGACCACCGCTCCATCTCCGCCGCTGTCGAACGGCACCTGGCGCACCGGGTGGCCGGCATCGTCGTCATCGCGCCCGTCGAGTCGGCCGGCGAGGCCCTGGAACGGCTGCCCAAGGACGTTCCACTGGTCACCGTCGACGGCGATCCGCACCGGCCGGTGCCGTTGGTGACCGTCGACCAGGTGGCTGGCGCGCGGGCGGCGACCCAGCATCTCCTCGACGCCGGACACCGCACCGTGTGGCACGTCTCGGGGCCGTCCGACTGGTTCGACAGCGCCGGCCGGATCGAGGGCTGGCGGGCGGCGCTCCTGGCCGCGGGGATCGACCCACCGCCCCTGATGCACGGGGACTGGTCAGCGTCGTCCGGCTACCGGTGCGGGCAGATGCTTGCCCGGATGCCGGAGGTGACCGCGATCTTCACGGCCAACGACCACCTCGCTCTGGGCGTGCTGCGGGCCCTGCACGAGTTCGGGCGGCGGGTGCCGACCGAGATCAGCGTCGTTGGTTTCGACGACGTGCCGGAGGCCGCGTACTTCATTCCGCCGCTGACGACCGTACGACCGGACTTCGACGCGGTGGCCCGGGCGAGCCTGCAGATGTTGCTGACCCAGATCGAGTCGGGCATCGGTGGGGGTGCCCTGCGGCAGACCATCGCCCCGACGCTTGTCGCCCGCGACAGCGTCGCCCCGCCGCGCCACTGAGGGGGCGCCCAGTGTCGTACGCCTCGGAGGCCTCCGCGCGGCTTACCGCTTCGCCGTCGCGGCCGGCGTGCGTCGATCACCAACCGGCGGCCTCGTCGGTCCTGCCGTCGTGTGCTCGGCGGACGGTCCACCAGCCGGCCTCGCCGTCGGTCCTGCCGGCGCGTGCTCGGCGGGCGGTCCACGCGCAGGCCGTTCCGGAGCACGTACTGGCGGCCGTCGATCGATCGCCGCCCGGGTTACGGGAGGTGACGTCGGCGGCGAAGCCTCCGTTACGAGACCGTGACACCGGTATTTCGGATCAAGTGTTGACGTGCCCTATGTGAGCGCTAACACTACCCGAAAGGTGACAGGTGGCCCCGGCGGTCAGCGGGGGGAATCGGGAGAGGAGAAGCCCGTGAGCAGGAAATTCCTGGTTGCTCTCGGTAGTGCGGCGCTGGCGCTGAGCCTGGCGGCGTGCAGTGGTGGAGGTGCCGGCAGCGGCGGCGACACCAGCGACAAGAAGCCGGGGGACCTGACGATCGGTGTCTCGATGCCGACGCAGACCTCCGAGCGGTGGATCGCCGACGGCAACGCGGTGAAGTCCAAGCTGGAGGCGAAGGGCTACAAGGTCGACCTGCAGTACGCGGGCGACGACATCCCCACCCAGTCGCAGCAGGTCGACCAGATGATCACCCAGGGCGCCGACGTCCTGGTCATCGCGGCGATCGACGGCACCGCCCTCAGCAGCCAGCTGCAGGCCGCCGCGGCCGCGAAGATCCCGGTCATCTCCTACGACCGGCTGATCCGTGGCAGCAAGGACGTCGACTTCTACGTCAGCTTCGACAACTACAAGGTTGGCGTCGCCCAGGGCACCGCGCTGCTGGTCGGTCTCGGCCTGCTGAACAAGGACGGCTCGAAGGGCACCGCCAAGGGCCCGTTCAACATCGAGCTCTTCGCCGGCTCGCTCGACGACAACAACACGCAGTACTTCTTCGGCGGTGCGATGGACACGCTGAAGCCGTACGTCGACGCCGGCACGCTGAAGGTGAAGTCCAAGCAGACCACCCCCGAGCAGGTGGCGACCCTGCGGTGGCAGCAGGAGACCGCCCAGAAGCGGATGGAGAACCTGCTGACCTCCAGCTACAACGACGGCTCGAAGGTCGACGGCGTGCTGTCGCCGTACGACGGCATCTCCCGGGGCATCATCACCGCCCTGCAGAACGCCGGCTACGGTAGCGGCGCCAAGAAGCTGCCTGTCGTGACCGGCCAGGACGCGGAGATCGCCTCGATCAAGCTGATCAACGACGGCGTGCAGAACTCGACGGTCTTCAAGGACACCCGCCTGCTCGCCGACCAGGCCGTGAACGCCGCCGAGGCGTTCCTGCAGAAGAAGCAGCCGCAGGCGAACGACACGCAGACGTACAACAACGGCGTCAAGGTCGTTCCGGCCTACCTGCTGCCGATCGCGACCGTCTACAAGGACGACATCAAGGCGACGCTGATCGACTCCGGCTACTGGACGGCGGAAGAGGTCGCCGCCGGTCAGGCCAAGAAGTAAGTCACCCCGTCGGGGGGGGGGGGGCCACCCCCCGGCCGCCCCCCCGGATGGACCGCGACCCACACCACCCCGAGCAGAGGAA
>NZ_JBEZFG010000006.1:119731-204116 GCF_040649315.1 Micromonospora sp. NPDC049004 | reverse complement strand
GCGGTGTTTGGCGGGCCCCCCTCCTCTGCAAATTATTAACGCCCCGGGGGGGGGCGGGGGCCACCCCCCCCGCCCCCGACGCCGTGATGGACCGCGTCCAGACCCGACAGAGGACAGTGACCATGGACGACACCATCCTCGAGATGCGTGGAATCACGAAGACGTTCCCCGGGGTGACCGCGCTGGAGGACGTCAGCCTCGCGGTGCGCCGGGGAGAGATCCACGCCATCTGCGGTGAGAACGGCGCCGGCAAGTCCACCCTGATGAAGGTGCTGTCCGGCGTCCACCCCTCCGGCTCGTACGACGGGGAGATCCTGTTCGACGGCAAGCCGATGCAGTTCCGGGGCATCCGGGACAGCGAGGCCAACGGCATCGTCATCATCCACCAGGAACTCGCCCTGGTGCCCTACCTGTCGATCGCCGAGAATCTCTTCCTCGGTAACGAGCGGCGTGGTCGTGGCGGGCTCATCGACTGGAACAAGGCCAACGCCGAGGCGGCCGAGCTGCTGGCGTCGGTCGGGCTGCACGAGAACCCGGTCACCCCGGTCATCCAGCTCGGCGTCGGCAAGCAGCAGCTGGTGGAGATCGCCAAGGCGCTGTCGAAGAAGGTGCGCCTGCTCATCCTGGACGAGCCGACGGCCGCCCTCAACGACGTCGACTCGGCGCACCTGCTCGGCCTGTTGCGGCAGCTCAAGGAGCAGGGCATCACCTGCATCATGATCTCGCACAAGCTCAACGAGATCACCGCGATCGCCGACTCGACCACGGTCATCCGCGACGGCCGCACGGTGGAGACCCTGGACATGCGCGCTGACGACGTGAGTCAGCAGCGCATCATCCGGGGCATGGTCGGGCGCGACATCGAGAGCTTCTACCCCGATCGCGTCTCATCGCCCGGGGAGGAGGTGCTGCGGATCGAGGACTGGTCGGTGCGGCACCCGACCCAGGAGCGGATGGTCGTCGAGGGCGTCAGCCTGTCGGTGCGCGCCGGTGAGGTCGTCGGCATCGCGGGGCTGATGGGCGCCGGCCGGACGGAGCTGGCGATGAGCGTCTTCGGCCGCTCCTACGGCCGCGACATCCACGGCAAGCTCTTCGTCCGCGGGCGGGAGGTCAACGCCCGTACCGTCGCGGAGGCCATCGACAACGGCATCGCGTACGTCACCGAGGACCGCAAGCGCTACGGCCTCAACCTCATCGACGACGTCCGGCGCAACGTCTCGGCCGCGGCCCTGGACAAGCTGGCCAACCTGGGCTGGGTGAACGGCAACGAGGAGATCAAGGTTGCCGAGGCCAGCCGCAAGGAGATGAACATCCGAACGCCAAGCGTCATGGCGGTGGTCGGCAAGCTCTCCGGAGGCAACCAGCAGAAGGTCGTGCTGTCGAAGTGGCTGTTCACCGACCCGGATGTGCTGATCCTGGACGAGCCCACCCGCGGCATCGACGTCGGCGCCAAGTACGAGATCTACACGATCATCAACCGGTTGGTGGCCGCGGGTAAGGCGGTGATCGTGATCTCGTCCGAGCTGCCGGAGCTGCTCGGCATGTGCGACCGCATCTACACCCTCGCCGCTGGCCGGATCACCGGCGAGAAGCCGGTCGGCGAGGCGACCCAGGAAAGCCTCATGGAGCTGATGACCAAGGACAAGGAGCTCGTCGGATGACCAGCATCAAAACCCCTTCGACGGAGCGCCCGACGCCCCCGGACAGCACACCCGCCGCCGCCCTGCACAGTGGGACGAGCGACCTGCGGGCGCTGGTGTTGAACAACCTTCGGCAGAGCGGGATCTACGTCGCCCTGGTCGTCATCGTCGCGCTCTTCGCACTCCTGACCGACGGGGTGCTGCTGAGTCCCGGCAACATCACCAACATCGTCCTGCAGTACTCGTACATCCTGGTGCTCGCGATCGGGATGGTCATCCTCATCATCGGCGGGCACATCGACCTGTCGGTGGGCTCGGTGGTCGCGCTGACCGGCGCGGTCTCCGCCGTCCTGGTGATCCAGCAGGGTCACCCATGGTGGGTGGGCATCGCGGCGGCACTGGCCGTCGGTGTCGCGGTCGGCGCCTGGCACGGGTTCTGGGTGGCGTACGCCGGCATCCCGGCCTTCATCGTGACCCTGGCCGGCATGCTGCTCTTCCGGGGCCTCACGCTGCAGGTGCTCGACAACATCTCGCTGTCGCCCTTCCCGGCCGAATACCAGAAGGTCGCGGCGGGCTTCCTCAACGGGCTGCTCGGCGGTCAGGGCTTCGACGCGTTCACGCTGCTCATCGGCGCCCTCGCCGTGGCCGGGTACGCGGTGAGCGGCTTCCGCACCCGCCTGGCGCGCATCCGCTACCAGCAGCCGGTCGAGTCGTTCCCGCTGTTCGTCGCACGGGTCGTCCTGGTGGGCGCGGTCCTCATGTACTTCGCCTGGCAGTTGGCGCACGCCCGAGGACTGCCGATCGTACTGATCATCCTGGCCGTGCTGGTGCTGGTCTACGGCCTGCTCACCCGGCGTACGGTCTTCGGCCGCCAGGTCTACGCGATCGGCGGCAACCTCTCGGCCGCGGCGCTGTCGGGTGTGAAGGTCCGCACCGTCAACTTCTGGATGTTCGTCAACATGGGCTTCCTCGCGGCGGTGGCAGGCGTCATCTACTCGTCGCGGTCCAACGGTGCGCAGCCCGCGGCCGGCAACATGTTCGAGCTGGACGCGATCGCCGCCGCGTTCATCGGTGGCGCGGCCGTCACCGGTGGCGTGGGCACCGTGGTCGGGGCCATGGTCGGTGGTCTGATCATGGCGGTGATGAGCAACGGCATGCAGCTGATGGGCATCGACCAGTCGACGCAGTCGGTGGTGAAGGGGCTCGTCCTGCTCGTCGCCGTCGCGTTCGACGTCTACAACAAGCGTCGCGCCGGCACGGCCCGCTGACCCGACACCGCGTACGTGTGCCCCTCCCGTCCAACGGGCAGGGGCACACGTCGTTCAGCGGTGCGGTGAGTTCAGCGGCGCGCTGCGGTGCGGTGCGTTCGGCGGCGCGCTGCGCTCGTCCCGTGCGGGTGACCGGCGGTGCCTCGTTCGGCCACCTGGCCCGCCTCGACTTCACGCTGCGGCACCCAGACAAGCCCGCGCCGCGTCGTCGTCGGGGAGGCCCGCGCCGTTGTCCAACCCACTGGCCGGAGTCGGCCCCACCTTGCTCAAGCCCTGTCGAGCTGCCCCAGATGTGGGGCGGCACTCCCGGCGCGCAACAGGGCTCGCGACACGTCGGTGACGACGGCCGTGTCGGGGGCAAGGGTCGTGCCGGTGGCAACACCCATCCTGGTGACGACCGCCGTGTCGGTAGCAAGGCCGTCCTGGTGGCGACGGCCGTGTCGGGGCAGCGGTTGTGTCGGTGGTAGCAGCCGTCCTGGTGGCGGCCGTTGGTGGCAGCGGTTGTGTCGGTGGCAATGTCGTCCTGTCTGACGGCGGCCGTGTCGCTGGTAACGGCCGTGTGGGTGGGCAACGGCCCGTGCGGGTGACGAGGGGCGTGCTGGGTGACGACGGCCTTACGTTCACGCCGCTCTTTCGCCGTTGATGGACGGGCCGTCCCCGGAGGCGGACGGGGTCGTCGGGCTGTCCGCGCGGCAGATCTTGGACAGTTTCCGTTATGAGAGAACGGAAACTGTCCAAGATCTGCATTGGCGAGGTGTCGTGCTGGGCTGTCCTTCGTCTGCGGCTGGCTGTGCGGTTGGCGAGGAGCCCAGTGCGTGCTGCGGGCGAGGGGGCAGTGGTCCGTGCTGCTGGCGAGGGGCGGGGGCCTGCGCTGCTGGCGGTTGCGCGTGGTCCACGCATTCGACCGGCATAACGACTTCCGCGCCGGGCGGGGGTTGGGCTGGTTGGCCCATATCTGGGGCAGCTCGACAGGCAACAACACTTAACCCTGGGCGGTCGCGATGCCGCCTGCCGTCGTGCCGCCTGCCGTGGTGCTGCCGTGTCGCGGGCGCCGATGCGCGGGGTGGTCCCGCCGCACCGGGTACCGGTGCGGCGGGATCACACGGTCAGTGGCAGGTGCCCGTGCCGCTGTCGTTGTAACTCTGCCCAGCGACCGGCACGAACTGCCAGTCGTAGCTGCCGGAGTGCAGGGTGAACTTCAGGACCCCGAACGCCGAGCTGTTGCGGGCCTCGCTGTTGGGCTGGATGGTGCCGAAGCCGTAGTGGTCGGCGCCGCCCATCCCGGCCACGAAGCTGCGCATCCCTCGGCTGGCGTCGTAGCCACCGGACGGGTTCATCGGGCCGAACCGCTCGTACACGTGGTTGTGGCCCCAGACCACGACGTCGGCGTTGTAGTCGTAGAGCGCCTGGTACAGCGGGCGCGTCGAGGTCGACGGCGCGTGGTTGGAGCTGGACGTGAACAGCGGGTGATGCCAGTACGCCAACGTGCACGGCTTGCTGCTGGCCGCCAGGTCGGCGCGCAGCCACTGCTCTTGCGTCGACCCGGCCGACATGCTGATGTTCGAGTTCAGCGACACGATGTGCCAGTTGCCGAGGTCGAAGGAGTAGTACCCGCGACCGCTCGGGCCGGCGGACGTGCCGAAGTAGTTGTAGTAGCCGGTCGCGCCGGACGTGTTGTAGTCGTGGTTGCCCGGTGACGGGCGGGTGCGCGCCTTGTGCCGGCCCCAGGTGGGCTCGTAGTAGCTGGCGAACTGGGACGCGGTGCCGCTGTCGTAGACGTTGTCGCCGGTCGTGAAGACGGTGCCGGAGATGCCGTCGAGCAGCGCCGCCGTGGCGGTGTCACCGGAGCCGGAGGTGGCGATGTCACCGGCCCCGACGAGGACCGGATCGCCCGACGGAGGTGTCGTGGTGCCGGTCGTGACCACCAGCTGCGGGGCGTCGCCTCCACTCTCGCGCGTGTCGTAGTAGGCGCCGTCGCCGCTGGTCGAGGTCGCGCCGAAGCTGAAGGTGCCGTTGCCGGTGACCGCGGAGGTGACGTCGACCTCGTACCAGGTGTTGCCGGCGACCGCGCCGAGCGAGGAGAGGGTGGCGCCGTCGATCGTCGGCTGGTTGCTCCAGGTCGTGCCGGTCTCCGACCAGGTGGTGTTGGACATCGTCCGGAACGTGCCGCCGGCGTCGCTACCGCTGTTGCCGCTGATCGTGCGCAGCCGCAGCTTGGCGCTGGTCACCGTGCCGCTGACACCGCTCACCGTGAAGCGCAGGAACATCCGCCGTGCTGGTGAGTTGTCGACCACGACCTGCGTGGACGTGCCGTAGTTGGTGGACGCCGTGTCGCTCTGGACGTAGGTGTCGGCGACCGGCGTGAACGTCACGCTCGCCGCGGAGGCCGTGCCCGAGCCGGTCAGGACGACGGCGGCGGTGGCGGCGACGAGCACCGCGACCGTCCCGATCGTGACCGGTGGGCGGGCGATTCGAATGTCCATCCAGGACCCCTTCGTTGCGGGTGGAAAGCGCAAGGAATGTAGGAAGGTCGATGAACCGGCGGACTGCCGCCAGGTGAACAGTACGCTCAGGCAGCGAAACACCTCGATGTTTGTCCGATGTTCACCCGCCGCATGCCTGTCCGCCCCTCGCGGTCCCTTGTGACGCCCCCGATCGGATCGTCACGATGGCTGACCGTCGCCCACGATCAGAGGAGATGCGCGTGTACCTGTCGTCCGTCTCCCGGCCGGTCAGCGACCCGCCCGACGCCGGGCCACGACGCCGCCGGCTCGCGCTGGTCAGCGGCAACGTGGTCGCGCTCGGCACGGTCAGCCTGATCACCGACATCTCGGCCGAGATGGTGGCCGCCGTCCTCCCGCTCTACCTGGTGCTGGGCCTGCAACTCAGCCCGGTGGCCTTCGGCGTGCTCGACGGGGTCCACACGGGCGCCACCGCGCTGCTGCGGGTCGTCGGCGGCTTCGTCGCCGACCGGTTCCGCCGGCGCAAACTGGTCGCCGGCGTCGGCTACGCGCTCTCCGCCGTCGCCAAGCTCGGCCTGCTGCTCGCCGGCCGGTCGGTGCCAGCGATCGGCGCCGTCATCACCGTCGACCGGCTCGGCAAGGGTGTGCGCAGCGCGCCCCGCGACGCGCTCATCACGCTCTCCACCCCGCCCGAGGCCCTGGGCCGTGCGTTCGGGGTGCACCGGGCGATGGACAGCGTCGGGGCGTTCCTCGGGCCGCTCGCCGCGTTCGCCGTCCTGCTGGTCGTCGGGCAGTCGTACGACGCGGTCTTCGTCACCAGCTTCTGCGTCGCCGCCCTGGCCGTCGTCGTACTCGTGCTGTTCGTCCGGGAGCGACCGACCGGCACGGCGGCCGACGGGCCGGACGAACCCCGGGTCTCGGTCCGCGAGGCGTTCGGCCTGCTGCGCAGCCGGCCCACCCGTCGGCTGCTGCTGGCCGCGACCATGCTCGGCCTGGCCACCATCGGCGACGGTTTCGTCTACCTGGTGCTCCAGCGCCGGGAGGACCTTGGTCTGCGGTGGTTCCCGCTGCTGGCCGTGGGCACCAGCCTGGCCTACCTGGTGCTCGCCGCGCCGCTCGGTGTGCTCGCCGACCGGATCGGGCGGTTGCCGGTGGTGGTGGGCGGCTACGTGGCCCTCGGCGCGACCTACCTGCTGCTGTCCGGGCCGGCGCACGGCTGGCCGGCGCTCGCGCTGACACTCGCGCTGTACGGCGCGTTCTACGCGGCCACCGACGGCGTGCTCATCGCGCTCGCCGGGCCGGTGCTTCCACCACGGCTGCGGACCACCGGGATCGCCCTGGTCCAGACCGGGCAGGCGCTGGCGTACCTCGTCTCGTCGGTCCTCTTCGGGCTGGCCTGGCAGGCGTGGGGGCCGCAGACGGCGGTTCGGGTGGCGGCGGTGGCAGTCGTCGGCGTCCTGGTCGGCACCGTCCTTCTGCTGGCCTCCCCGTTCCGCCCCGCTCCTCGGAAGGTGTCCCCATGAGCGCGATGTCGACCCGGGCCAAGCTCGGGGTGGTGGCCGCCAGCGCGGTCCTGTTGGCCAGCGTGGCGGCCGGCTACGCCGCCATCGCCGCCGAGCCGGCCCGGACCCCACCGCCGGCCGCCGCCGGGGACCAGGCGGTCACCCTGGCGCCGGGCCCGCACCTGCTGGCCATCACCGACCGGTACGTCTCCAGCGTCGCGACCGCCGATCCCGCCGGGCCGCGTACCGTCTCGGGTCTGGAATGCCTGCGGGTGTACGCGGCCGCCGGCACCGGCGTCTGCCTGCGGCCGGAGACCGCGTGGTCGTACCAGGTCGTGGTGCTCGACGCGGCGCTGCGCCAGAAGCGGACGCTCAGCGTGCCCGGCCTGCCCAACCGGGCCCGGGTCTCGGCCTCCGGCCGGATGGTCTCCTGGACGACGTTCGTCGGGGGCGACTCCTACACGGCGAGTGGCTTCTCCACCCGCACCGGCATCCTCGACACCGTCACCGGCGCCACCGTGACGTCGCTGGAGGAGTTCGCGATCACGCGGGACGGCCGCGGCTACCGCAGCCCCGACGTCAACTACTGGGGTGTCACCTTCACCGCCGACGACAACCACTTCTACGCGACGATGGCCACCGGCGGTAAGCGGTATCTCGTGCGCGGCGACGTGGCCGCCCGGACCGTCGAGACGATGCGGACGAACGTGGAGTGTCCGTCGCTGTCGCCCGACGGCACCCGGATCGCCTTCAAGGAGGCGATCGACGCCGACCCGACGAAGGGCTGGCGGCTGTCCGTCCTCGACCTGGCGTCCGGACGGGTCACCGCGACGGCGGAGACCACAAGCGTCGACGATCAGGCGGCCTGGCTCGACGACGCCACGGTGGCCTACACACTGCGCCAGAGCGACGGTCGTCCCGACGTGTTCAGCGTCCCGGCCGACGGTTCCGGTACGCCGAGGCTGCTCATCCCCGGCGCCGAGTCGCCGTCGCCGCTGACCTGACGGTCCGGCCGCGAACCTCGGGCGGCCAGGACACCTGACCGCCATGCCGCGGTAAACGTCCCGTCACGTCGGCTTCCACGCCGCAGCCTTCGCCATTCATCGACGGCCCCGAGGGTATTGACCATGACAGGGCTGAGCCGTCGCATATTCATCCTCAGTGGACTCGCAGTCGCCGGCGTCGCGGTGACACCCGGGCAGGGTGCCCGCGCCGCGGTGCCGTACCCCTTCAAACTCGGTGTGGCGTCAGGTGATCCGGCCCCCGACAGCGTGGTCCTGTGGACCCGGCTGGCATCCTCGCCGCTCAACGCCGACGGGCAGGGCGGCATGGCCAACGCCGACGTGACTGTCGAGTGGCAGGTGTCCACGACGGACCGCTTCTCGTCACTTGTCGCGTCCGGCTCGGTGGTCGCCCGCTACGCCGACGCCCACTCGGTGCACGTCGTCGCGGGCGGCCTCGCCGCCGACTCCGACTACTACTACCGGTTCCGGGCCCAGGGGCAGATCTCCCCGGTAGGACGTACGCGGACGGCACCGGCCCCGGGCACCTTCGGCCGCGACCTGGTCCTGGCGTTCGCGTCCTGCGCCCACTACGAGGCCGGCTACTACACCGCCTACCGGCGGATGGCCGAGGAGAACCCGGGTCTGATCCTGCACCTCGGCGACTACATCTACGAGGGCGGCGTCAACACCGCAGCGGTACGCCAGCACGTCGGCGCGGAGATCGTGTCGCTGGCCGACTACCGCCGCCGGTACGCCCTCTACAAGTCCGACCCGGACCTGCAGGCGGCGCACGCTGCCGCGCCCTGGCTCGTCGTGCCGGACGACCACGAGGTCGAGAACAACTACGCGAACATGGTCCGCGCCGACAGCAGCCCGACGCTGACCGAGGCCCAGTGGACCGCCCGGCGCACCGCCGCGTACCGGGCCTACTACGAGAACATGCCGCTGCGGCCGGCCTCCGCGCCGAGCGGCAACAGCATCCCGCTCTACCGCCGCGTCCGCTGGGGGCAGCTCGCCACCTTCCACATGCTCGACACCCGGCAGTTCCGCGACGACCAGGCCTGCGGTGACGGCTGGAAGGTCTGCACTGACGCCGACCTGACCTCCCGGTCGCTGACCGGCGCGACCCAGGAAGCGTGGCTGCTCGACGGGCTGGCCCAGCACTACGGCACCTGGGACATCCTCGGCCAGCAGGTGTTCTTCGCCCGCCAGTTCGAGGCGAGCGGGGCCGCGAGCATGGACGCCTGGGACGGTTACCGGGCCTCCCGCAGCCGCATCCAGACCGGTTGGCAGCAGCGTGGGGTGCGCAACCCGCTCGTGCTCACCGGAGACGTGCACAGGTCCTGGGCCAACGAGCTGAAGGCCGACTACGCCAACCCGTCGTCGGCCACGATCGGCACCGAACTGGTCTGCACGTCGATCACCTCGACCGGCAACGGCACCGGCAGCACGACCATCCCGAACGCGGCGACCAACCCTCACCTCAAGTTCTACTCCGACCGGCGCGGCTACGTCCGTACCACGATCGGACGCAGTCAGGTCCGCGCGGACTTCCGGGCGGTCAACACGGTGACCGAGCACGACGCGCCGGCGTCGACGGTGCGCTCGTTCGTCATCCTCGACGGCCAGCCCGGCCTGCAGGCCGGGTAGAAGGAGCACCCCATGACCGCACTCACGACCCTGCTCGCTGCGTCCCTGCTGGCCCCGACCGTCGTGGTGCCCGCCCCGACCGCCATGACCGCCGAGGCGATCACCTGGACCACCGCCAACAGCGTGGCGAGCGGCGACCAGGACCTGCCCGCCATCGCCATGAACCGCAACGGTCAGGTCGCTGTCGCCTGGGAGGACGACCGGGACAGCACCGCCCCCGAGGACGACACCCACAGCGAGATCTACGTGCGCCTGTTCCGCGACGGCACGCCCGGCTACGAGCTGAAGCTCTCCGCCGGCGGCACCAGCGGGGCCGCCTGGCGGCACATCAGCCCGGACGTCGGCATCGACGACCGGGGCAACGCCGTGGTCGTCTGGGCCGCCGACGGCGACGGCAACGGCGTCTACAACATCCAGTACCGGGTGGTGTCACCGGCCGGCGCGATCCTCGGGTCGGGGCAGGCCAACGCCAGCGACGCCGGGCAGCAGATCTGGCCGAAGGTGGCCCTCGACCCCGATGGCGCCCCCACCACCGGAGGCGTCGGCTTCACGGTCGTCTGGGAGGACGTGCAGGGCACCGCTGGAGCCACCGTCAAGGCCGCCGGTTTCACCGCCGCCACCACCAGGGCGTACGAGGTGACGGCCTCGCAGACGACCGGCACACACCACCGCCCCGACGTGGCGGTGTCCGCCTCCGGCGAGGCGCTTGTGGTCTGGGACGAGGACGCCGACGCCAACGGCTCGTACAACATCGGGTTGACCCGGCTGGCCCGGTCGAACGGCGCTGTGGTGCTGTCCCGGCGCACGGCCAACGCGCAGAGCGGCGGGCAGCAGCAGCGGGCGTCGGTAGCGGCGACGTTCGCCGGTGACTTCACCGTCGGCTGGGAGTCGGACCACACCGGCACCCGGGGCGTGTGGGCGCGCTCGTTCACCGCTGCCGGCACCGCCCGCCACGGCGAGGTCCAGGTGTCCACCGGGACCGGGGCCGTCGCGCCGGGCGTCGGCATCGACGACGAGGACAACGTCGTGGTGGGCTGGACGGTGTCCGGCGCCAACCCGGACGTCTGGGCGCGCGGCCTCAACCCCGACGGCACATCCGCGAGTCGGCTGCCGGCGCAGGCGCTGAGCCAGACCACGACGGGCCGGCAGGAACACCTGGCCGTCGCGGCATCCCCGTGGGGCGAGGTGAGTCTCTGTTACACCGACGACAACGACGGCAACGGCTTCGACCAGGTGCTCCTCGGTCTCGGGGCGACGAACTCGACCTGGCTGATGACCGCCGACGAACTGCGCCAGCGCAAGGCGCGGGCCGCCGCCCGGGTGAACTGAGCCGGACCCGGTCCGTTCAGAGGGCCTGGTCGGGCTTGCCGCCGGCGCTGGCCGCCCCGTCGTCTCCGCCGGGGGACGACGGGGCGGCCACCGCGCGCAGAGTGATCGACTGATCGGTCTGGTCGACCTCGAACAACGTCCCGGCCGGGAAGGCCGCCCAGGTCTCGGGCGGCAACTGGATCGTGCCGTCACCTGCCACCACTGCGAAGTCACGGCCGTCACGCCCCTCGGCGCCGACCCGGCCGTCGCGGATGGTGACCGCTCGGCCCAGCCGGGCACCCACCTCGCCGTCATGGGTCACCACCACCACTGTGGTGCCCCGCTCGGCGTTGACCGTGGCCAGCGCCGCGAGCACGTCGTCGCGACCGGCCACGTCGAGCTGACTCGTCGGCTCGTCGACCAGGAGCAGGCCGGGCCCGGCGGCGAGCCCCTGCGCCAGAGCGGCCCGCTGGCGCTGCCCCGGGGTCAGGTCGCTCACCCGCCGCGCGCCGGCGCCGGCGAGACCGACCAGCTCCAGGATCGCCTCCGGCGGGTCGAGTCGGCGTCTGCTGAGGCGTGCCACGGGTCGCTGCGCCAACCAGATGTTGCGGGACAGCGACAGGTAGGGCAGCAGGTTGCGTTCGGCGCCCTGGAGCACAGTGCCGACAGTGGCCCCGCGCAGGGCGGCCAGGCCCCTGGCCGAGAGTCGGGACAGCTACTACCTGCAGTTGGTGAACGGGATCACCGGCATCGGCTCGGGCACGGTGACCACCAGCGCGAGCACCCTGAACGTGCGCTCCGGCCCGGGCGCCAGCTATCCGGTCGTCGGCTCGGTCGCCGACGGCGCCACCGTGTCCGTCTACTGCCAGGCCGTCGGCAGCACGGTCACCGGCCCGTACGGCACCACCTCCGTCTGGGACCGGATCGGCACCAACCGCTACGTGTCCGACGCGTACCTGCTCACCGGCTACGACGGGTACATCCCGAACGTGCCGCGTTGTTGAGGTAGCGGCGTCGTCGCTCAGGAGGTGGTCGGTGCGCCGAAGAGCAGGTCCAGGTGGGCGTCCAGAGCGTCCAGGGCCTGCTCGGCGGTGTACTGGCCACCGAGCAGGTACACGCCCAGCCCCTCCATCAGCGCCAGCAGGCCGGCCGCCGCGGCCGCGTCGTTGCTGGGCAGGACGCTGGCGATGAACGCGGCGAGCTGCGCGGTGTCCGCGCGGAGGCTGGCCGCGGCCAACGGTCGCACCGCCGTGTACGCGAGGAACGCGAGCGCCACCCGACCGTCGTCGCGGGTGTGCTCGTCGAGCGGCAGGAGCGCGGCGATCATCGTGCGCAGCAGCAGCCGGGGGGACGGGTTCTCGCCCAGGCCCGCCACCGCCTCGGTGACCCGGACCTGACTGCGCTCGCGGACCACGCTCAACGCGAACGTCATCATCTCGTCCTTGGTGCGGAAGTAGTGCTGCACCATCCCGGCGGAGACGCCCGCCTCGGTGGCCACGTGGCGCAGGCTGACCGCCTCCAGGCCCTGATCGGCGGCGACCCGCATCAACGCGTCCGCGATGAGGGTGCGTCGCTGCTGGTGATCGACCTTCCTGGGCATGACCTCGATCGTTTCACAGTGGGTCGTTGGCACACCCCGACGACGCTAGTGGCGGGCGGTGTCGCCCGCGGGTGTGCCTCGGGCGCTGCGCAGCAGTCCGTCGGGGTCGTCGGCGTACAGCCGTAGCTCGTCCATCGGCGCCGACCGGCCCGTGGGCAGGTCGAACGTCGTCGGCCGGCGTAGCAGGACGTCGATGCTCGTCTGGCTGCCGACCGAGAGGTGCAGGACGCGGCGGTCACCCTCCTGCTCGATCTGGACGGACCTGCTGGACGGCAGTGAGCGGTGGCGCTTGCGCAGCGCCTCGACGTCCGTCCAGGGGATCCAGATGTCGATGCCCGAGTTGACCCGCACCCGCAGACCGGTGTCACCCACGACGTGGGGATGGATGGTCATGCCGGCCCAGAGGCCGAGCATCCAGAGCACGCCCCAGACGCCCAGGCCGAGCACGATCCAGCGGGCCGGCCGCCACGGCACCACGTGGGTGACGATCAGGTCGAAGATCGGGATCTCGACCACCGACAGGGCGATGAAGATGCCGAGGATCGGCTTGACCACGACGAGGTAGCCGAACGGCTCGTCGCCGGGCCCCAACGGCAGTGGACGGCGCCGTGCCCACAGGTAGAGGCTGCGCCACATCGCGGCCTCGGCCACGGCCGCCCGGCGCACCAGCGGTCCCACTCTCGCGCTGGTCGGCGTCCTGGTGTCGGTCATGGTCGCCTCCCGCAATGGTTCCAATGCAAGTGCATTGCAAAGACGATAACGCTTTTACGATTCGACTGCAACGCGAAGCGGGGCCACCCATGGCCGGAGCGTTGCCGGCGTCTGCCATGCTCGGGCCGGTGACGACCGGCCGCCCCACTCCAGCCCGCAGCCACCGCCGCACCCGCCGACGGGTGATCCCCGTGCTTCTCGCGCTCGTCGTCGTGGCTGCCGTGGCCGGCGTCGCCGTGGTGGTCGTGCCGCTGCTGCGCCCGGCCGGTCCCCGCCCGCTCTTTCAGATGCCGGTCGCCTGCGGCGAGACGTGGCAGCTCAGCACCTACCCCGGGCACGACGACTTCGACGTCGACCTGTTCCCCACCGAGGGCGAGGCGTGGGGGCGTCCGGTGCTCGCGTCCTACGGCGGCACGGTCACCGTGGCGGGCATCAACGGTTCGCTGGGTGGGCGTACGCCGGAGAATCCGCAAGGCCCGCGCGGTCGCGGTGGTGGCTACTGGGTGAAGATCGATCACGGCGGCAAGTGGGAGACGCAGTACCTGCACATGCTCGAACCGCCACTGGTCAAGGTCGGGCAGAAGGTCGCCCAGGGTGAGCAGATCGGACGGCTCGGCAGTACGGGGGACTCCGGCGCTCCGCACCTGCACTACGAGCAGCGACGCGGCTGGGACAAGGTCGAGACCCACTTCGGCGGCACGCCGTCGGGCATCACCACGGACGAACGCGAACAGATACTCCGGCGGGTGAGCGACAACTGCCCGACCGTCTCCTGAGGAGCGCGGTTTACCGGGCACGGCTCGGGGCACTGATCCTGGTGACAGTTCAGACGCAGGGGAGGAGTTGGCGATGGCCAAGGGTGACGTCGACACGTACCAGGAAGACGGGCAGTGGAAGAACCGTCCGGAGGGTAACGACCGGGCCAGCAGCACGCACGACTCCAAGGCCGACGCGCAGGCGCAGGGGCGCGACATGGCAGCCGACCGGGGCGTCGAGCATGTGATCAAGAAGCAGGACGGCACGATCGGTGAGAAGAACACGTACCCGCGCAGCCGCGACCCGCGGGAGATCCCGGGCTGACCGCCGCACCGCCTGCGGACCGACCTCTTCGGCATGACCGAGGAGGTCGGTCCGTCTGTGCGCGCGTCCACTCCAGCTTTATCGCCGTCCACCGAGGGTGGGGGATTTGGGGGGATATAGTCCACTTCGGGGCTGAAGTGAAAGCTGGGAGTGGACATGACGTTTCGGGGTCGGCGGCGTCGTCCCGTGAGCGCTGCGGCTCTGGTGGTCGCCGTCACCGCGGGAACCCTCGCGCTCGCACCGCCTTCCGCGTGGGCGGTCGGGTCGGTCCTGTTCGACCAACCGTTCCACAACAACACCGCGAACGGCATCGGCCCCGTGACGGTGCCGGGCGTCCCCACCCCCACCGCGACCAACACCGCCTGCCTGAGCGCGGCCGGCAACTCGACAAACGGCCCCCTGCTGAGCTGCACCACGTCCACCGACCCGCAGGGCGCGGGCAAGCTGCGCCTCACCCCGGCCACGGCCACCCGCCAGGGCGGGGTGTTCGGCGCGGTGAGCGTGCCCACCTCGCAGGGCCTGCACGTCTCGTTCAACACCTACCAGTACGGCGGCTCCAGCCCGGGAGCGGACGGCATGGCGTTCGCGCTGGCCGCCGTCGATCCGGCCAACCCGCTGTCCCCGGCGGTCATCGGCCAGCCGGGCGGATCCCTCGGCTACTCGGCGGCGTTCAACGGCGCCTCGGTGGGTCTGTCCAACGGCTACCTGGGCGTCGGGCTGGACGTCTTCGGCAACTTCAGCAACAGCCTCTACCAGGGCTCCGGCTGCACGAATCCGCCGTACATCTCCACCACCAACAATCGGGTGCCCGGCCAGGTCGTGATCCGCGGGCCGGGCCGTAACGGTGTCGGCTACTGCGCGATCAACAGCACCGCCACCACCACCTCGTCGCCCCCGCTGACGCTGCGTGCCACCACCCGCGCCGCCTCGGTGGTGCCGGTCGAGGTGGTCGCCAACACGACCTCGTCCCCGTACACGACCGACACCGGGATCACCGTGCCGGCCGGTGAGTACCGGGTGCGGTTCACGCCGGTCGGAGGATCGGCGCGGACGCTGGCCGGGAGCCTCCCGGTCGTGTCGCCGAGCCTGTACCCGTCGCCGACCTGGCTCAACGCCAGCGGCTTTCCCCGGCAACTCGCCTTCGGCTGGGTGGGCTCGACCGGCTCGGTCACCGACTTCCACGAGCTCGACAACGCCCGCGCGGTCACCTTCAACCCGGTGCCGGACCTGAACGTGTCGCAGACCAGCGCGGTCGGCCCGAGCCCGCAGCCCGGCGATCCCGTCACCTACTCGATCACCGCTGGGGTCGACGCCGGGGCCACCGAGACGGCGCCGATCTCGGTCACCCAGACCGTGCCCACAGGTGTCGTGCCGCGCGGGGCGTTCGGCTCCGGCTGGGTCTGCGGCGCACCATCCGGGCAGACCATCAGCTGCACCAACAGCAACGGCCCGTTCCCCGGCGGGACCTCGCTGCCGCCGATCACAGTTGTCGCGACCGTGACCGGAACCGGGGTGACGCCGGCGCTGATCCAGACCGCCACGGTGGCGACCTCGTCCTCGATCGACGCCAACCCGGGCTACTCCTCCGCCACCACGCCCGTCGCGCCGGCCACCGCACCGAGCGGCGTGACCGTCACCCCGGCGCAGAGCTCGATCGCCGGGGGCATCGCGGTCACCGTCGGCGGAAGCGGCCTCACCGCAGCGACCGCGATCACCATCGGCACGGCCGCCGAACAGCAGGCCGGTACGGCGGTGCTGCTGCTGCCGTGCACGTCCGGCCCGGCCGCCGGCTGCTTCACCGTGAACTCCGACGGCACACTCGGCATCTCCTCCATGCCCGCCCGCTCCAGCGCCGCCACGGTCACCGTCAGCGTCCTCACCCGCGGCTCGGCGGGATCGGCCAGCTACGTCTACGCGTCCGCACCCGGCACGCCCGCCACGCCCACTGCGGTCGCGGGCATCACCAGCGCCACCGTCAGCTGGACCGCGCCGGCGAGCAACGGAAGCCCGATCACGACCTACCTGATCACCCCGATCCGGGACGGCGTCACCCAGCCGACCCTCACCTTCGACGCCTCCACCACCAGCCGCACCCTGACCGGGCTGACCGCCGGCTCCTCGTACGCCTTTCGCGTGACGGCGGTGAACGCGTACGGCACCGGCGCGGCCAGTCCGGCCTCGGCGGCGGTCGTCCCGTACACCCTGCCGGGCGCACCGACGATCACCTCGGTCACCGCGGGGACCACCGCAGCCACGCTGAGCTGGACGACCCCGGCCAACGGCGGTTCGCCGATCACCGGTTACACGGTCACGCCGTACCTCAACGGTGTGGCGCAGACGCCGCAGACCTTCACCGGGACCGCCACGACCCAGACCGTCACCGGACTGACCGGCGGCGCGACGTACACCTTCCGGGTGGCCGCGATCAACGCGGCGGGCACCGGCGGGCAGTCGGCAGCGTCCGCGGCGGTGACGGTCAACCCGCCGCCGACGCTGACCTTCGCGCCGCCGCCACCCGGAAAGGCGTACGTGCCGTACCAGTACCAGCTCACCGTGGCCGGCGGAACGAGCCCCTTCGTCTGGTCGGTGAGCGCCGGGAGCCTGCCCGCCGGGCTGACCCTCGACCCGTTCAGCGGTCTGCTCTCCGGCACGCCCACCGCGTCCGGGACGTTCCCGTTCACGGTGCGGGTGACCGACTCGGACAACCAGTCCGCCACCCGACCTGTCGACCTGGTCATCAACCCGCTCGGCGGGCTCTCCATCAGCGTCCCGGCGATCTCCCCGCTCGGCACCGTCACCTCGGACGCGACAGGCGTCTCGGGCCAGCTCGGCCCGGTGACCGTGACCGACGACCGCGGTCCCTTCTCCGGACGGTGGGTAAGCGTCGTCTCGACCACGAACTTCACCACGGGGTCCGGCTCGGGTGGCGAGACCATCCCGAACAGCAGCGTCACGTACGCCTCCGGTGCGGCCCTCGCCACCACCGGCGACGGAACCTTCCTCCCGCAGCCCGGCGCGGTGCTGGACACCCCGCGTACGGCCGCCGGGTGGTCCGGCCGAAGCGGCGACCCGAACTCCGCCACCTGGAACCCGACGCTGCTGGTTGCGCTCCCGCCCGGGCTGGTGGTCGGCGACTACACGGCGGTCGTGACGCACTCGGTCATCTAGCACCGGGCGCCGCCGCCACCAGGGGCCAGCGACCGGCGCAACGACGCTGCCCGGCCGCTTCCTCCAGAGGGAAGGGCCGGGCAGTCGCCGGAGGGTGGGGACCTCAGGCCAGGCGGGTCCGTTGCCGGCGCACGAGATACCAACCACCGACGGTGATCAGCACCAGCAGTGCGATCCCGCCGCCCGCGTACGGCAGCAGGCCGGGCCCCGCGGACGTCGAGACGGCCATCGGCGCCGCGACGGGCAGGACGATCGTCCCGGTCGCGGTGCGTTCCACAGTGCCGCTGGCGAGCTGTGCCCGCACGTCCCAGGTCCCCGCGGGGAGGTCCTGATTCACGTCGATCCGGACCTGGCCGGTCTCGCCGGGCAGGATCGTCACGCCGTTGGTCACCTTGAACGGCCCGGCCCGGACCGCCGCCTTGCTCAGCGTCAGGGTCCCGGTCATGTCCAGGGCGCGGCGACCGGTGTTGGTGACCTGCGCGGTGACCACCGGAAACTTCCCGATACCGGGCTCCGCGGCGAGCGCGCCGATGCGGAAGTCCGTCGGCGGCTCACCGCCCGGGCCGATGTCGAGGTAGACCCGGATGCCCACCCGGTGGATCTGGGTGACATTGCCGGTGCGTTCCTTCGCGCTGGTGACCTGCGCCCAGATCGCGGCGTACCGTTCGCCCTCGGACGCCTTCCTCGGCACGGCGATCTCGACCCCGACCGGCCGGCGTTCGCCCGGGTCCAGCTCCATCCTGGCGGTTTCCAGTCGGACCCAGCCACTGAGCTCGTTGCCCGTGCGGCCGTCGGGCACGGTGAAGGCGTTGTTCTCGATCGACGCCCCGCCGGAGTAGAACTCGATCTTCTGCGTCTCGTCCGAGGTGTTCTGCACCTCGACCCGGCGTTCGATGGTCGTCCCCGGCTTCAGGTGGTCCACGATGTAGACCTGTGCGCGGGGGTCCTGCGCCCGACTCGCGGGAATGTCCAGCATGCGAATGCTGATCGCGGCGTCGTCGGCGGGATCCTGTCGGTGCTCCCGCACGGCAGCGGCTGGCGCCGCCGGAACCCCGAGCGCCACGAGGGCGACCGAGGCCAGCAGCGCCAGCCGGCCGAGCGGCTCAGAACACCGAATGTGTCACCGTCCCGGTGTAGACACCCTGGACGGTGCCGACCGGTACGTTCACCACCAGCGTCGGGTTCCAGGTGGCGAAGTTGTTGCCCGTGCCGCCGGTGTGGGTCATCGCCGTCCGCGGGACGTTGATGATCACCTGCTGGGCCGAGGTTGGCTGACCGGGCGTGAAGGTGCCGCCGCCGGCCGTGGCCGTTGCGGGGCCCGACCAGTACTGGACGTTGATGTTCGGGATCGTCTCTCCCGAGGTGCCGCCACCGGTGACGAAGTCGGTGGAGATGACGGTGGCGGTCCAGTTGGGGGTGAGCGACCCCCGCTGGTCCAGCACCGTGACCGGCCCGAGCTGACCGGAGACGCTCGAGCCTTCCACGCCGTGCCCGATGTTCGCCGTCGCGGGCACCGTGATCGAGAGGCCGCCGGCGGCGTCGACGGTGAGGGTGACGACCGTTTCGCCGGTCGTGTCGGCGGCGGCCGGCGCTGCGAGAGCGAGGGCGGCGGCAATGCCGGCCACGCCCGCCAGAAGTTTCCTGCGCATCAAGTCTCCTTCGTCCTGAATCGCCCATGGGATGCGGTTCAGAGCGTATCTACGCAAAAACCCCGAAAACCGGCAAAAGCCTCAACATCACCCGGGCCACGCCTGTGACCTGGCCTTTTGTCGCGGTCAGGCCGGCACCACGTACGGGAACGTGTCGGCGCGGGCGGCCTTCGTGACCTCGGGCGTGAGGCCCGAGGTGGTGCCGGTGTTGAGGACCAGGGAGAACATCACCTCGGGCGCGTTGTCGGCCATGGTGCGGCCGTTGTGGACCGCGAAGCCGTAGTTCGCTGCCGTGCCGACCGTGTACGACAGCACATCGGGGTAGAGCACCCGGGCGACGCTCCAGCCGTACGCCTGCGGGTCCGGCGCGGTGCCGTTCGCCGCGACGACCCCGGCGACGGCCTTGGCGATCTCCTCCCCGTCCTCGGACAGGTCCTGGCTGGGGTGCCGGAAGTTCGCCGGGTCGGAGAAGTCGGTGTCGTGGGGCCAGAAGACGGGCCACATCATGGGGTGGCCCGCACGGTTGATCTGCCGCCACCCGCCCGCGTCGGTGGCCAGCAGGGTCCGGCACCAGACGCCGATCTCGGTGCCCTCGCGCAGCAGCGGCTCGTCGTGCGAGACCTCCAGGACTATCGACTCGACGGTGGTGCCGGCGAAGCTGTTCTTGGCCTGGTCCGCCCGCCACGCCGAGCGGTCCACCCGTGCGCCGTTCTTGACCGCGCCGTTGACCGTGGCGAGCTCGTCGAGGTCGATGTAGAACGGGTCGGTGATCCGGCCCGCCCAGATCCGGACGCGCTGCCCGGTCGTCACCTCGCCGGTCCTGCCCTGGGCGATGGGGGTTCCCATGGCGGCGTCGTCGCGGGCGTCCGCGCCGGTGAGTTCGTACAGCTCCAGGGTCTGCGTGGCGTTGCCGTCCGGCTCGCCGAAGGCGAATCGGTAGGTCAGCTCCTCCAGGTCCGAGCCGTTGAAGTGAATCTTGAACTCGTAGCGGGCCTCGGCGTGGAAGCCGCGCTTGATGTCGGCCCTGGTCACCGAGCTGTTGACGTCCATGACGAACACGGTGGCGCGGTCGCCGTTGAAGACGTACAGGTCGTCGATGTAGAGCTGGCCGCCCTGGGCGGCGAGGGGGGTGTCAAGGTGGTGCGACATGGGCTCACTCCCGTAACGGCTATATTCGGATTAAAACGAACATAGCGGTCGGGATGCGCCTGCCCGGTCCATCGACCGAATCAGGCCGGGCCGGTGAACGGTGCTGTCGCGCGCGGCGGTGGGCCGTCCGGAGCGGTTCCCGGACGACCCACCGCTCGTGCCGGCCTCGTCAGAAGCGGGACCACTTCTGGTTGGCCGCGCCGAGGCAGTCCCACAGGTGCAGCTTGCCGCCGTTGTTGGGGTTGGCCTCCCGCACGTCCACGCACTTGTTGGCGCTGAGATTGACCAGGTCGCCCGCGCCGTTGAGCGTGAAGCGCTGGGCCGGATTGCCGTTGCAGCTGACCAGGTTGACCTCGGTGCCGTTGGCGGTGCCGGCCCAGGCCGGGTCCATGCACTTGCCCATCGCGCGGACGGTGCCGTCGGAGGCGAACGTCCACGCCTGCGCCGCGGTCGTGTTGCAGTCCCAGATCTGCAGCTTGGCGCCGTCGACCGGGTTGGCGCTCGGGATGTCGATGCAGCGCCCGCTCTGCGCCCCCCTGATCCGGGTGGTGCCGGGCGCCGGGTCGCCGCCGCCGGAGGTGTAGCTCGACACCCGGACGTAGTCGACAAGCATCTGCTGCGGGAACTGCGTGGAGCCGTCCGGGTAGCCGGGCCAGTTACCGCCGACCGCCACGTTGAGGATCATGAAGAACGGGTGGTCGAACACCCACCGGTTCCCGCCGAGCCGGGCGGGATCGACCCGGTGGTACTGCACCCCGTCCAGGTACCAGGTGATCGCGTTCGGCTCCCAGTCCACCCGGTAGTCGTGGAAGCCGTCGGCGAGCGGGCTGCCGATCGTCCGGCTGCCGGTGATGCCGCCGCTGCCGGAGTAGCCGGGCCCGTGCACCGTGCCGTAGACGGTGTTCGGCTCCCGGCCGATGTTCTCCATGACGTCGATCTCGCCGGCGTCGGGCCATCCGCCGCCGGTGCCGAGCATCCAGAACGCCGGCCAGATGCCCTGGCCGCGCGGAATCTTGATGCGGGCCTCGAAGCGGCCGTACGTCTGGGTGAAGGTCGCCGCGCTCAGCAGTCGGGCCGAGGTGTACTCGCAGCGACCGTAGTGGCACTGGTAGTTGGCCGGGTTCTCCCGGCGGGCGGTGATGACGAGGTTGCCCTGGCCGTCGTGCACCGCGTTGCTGGTGCTGTTGGTGTAGTACTGCCGCTCGTTGTTGCCCCAGCCGCCACCGCCGATGTCGAAGCGCCATCTGCTCTGGTCGACAGGTGTGCCGGCGGGGGCGTTGAACTCGTCCTGCCAGGTGATCGGGCCGATGGCGGCCTCGGCCCGGTCGGACTGCCCCGGGAGGGTGAGGGAGGCGAGGGTGGTGACGAGGGCGACCGCCGCGAGGGCGAGGGGCCGCAGGCGGGGTGCGGGACGGGCTGTGAACACGGGAGGCTCCTCGGTTCAGGTGGCGGAGGGGGCGGCGCCGGAGAGACAGAGAGCGCTCTCTATGACGAAGCATGTCGATTTAACGGGTTACTGTCAAGAGTGTTTCCAATGTGACGGCGGGTCCGTTACCCGGCGGATCGCACCCCTCGATAGCTGTCGAATCGAGCCTTCCTATTGCCGTGGAGCGTCCACGCGGGACAGGATGACGAGGTCCGCAGGAAACCTCCCCGTAACCTGCGTGCTGCTGGTCTCTGTCACAAGGAAGTGGGAGTCAGTCATGAGCGACGCGTCGACGGCGCTGGGTGTGCGCCTCTACCCGGACCTGGTCGAGCGGGGTGGCCTCGCCCCCGCGCTCATCGAGACCGCTGCCCGCCACCAGCTCGACATCGGGCGGGTGACCGCCCCCGAGCAGGGGCGGGCCCAATTCACCTGCGCGGAGCTGCACTCCGATCAGGGCGTGGTCTGCATCGGGCTGGGTTCGCAGGCCCGATACTTCATGATCGACGTCCGGTCCGCGGGTGAGGTGCTCGCGCGCGGTGACTGCATGGACCTCCTCCAGGTCGCCCAGGTGGCCTCGGCCTGGCGGGCCGGGCTGACGCTTGCCGAGCTGACCGCCCGCTTCGCGTTCATGGAGGAGATCAAGCACCGCCCGGCGTCGGTGCCGCAGGCCGTCTGACCCCGGGGCGCGTCAGCAGCGCAGGCGGGGAGGCAGCGGTGGCTCCGCGCTGACGTCCCGGTCGAGGTAGGACGCCTCGACGAAGGCGAGGAGGCGTTGCGCGTCGGAGGCGTTGGAGGCCAGGCCGAACGAGACCCGGACCGCGCCGCCGGTCGGCAACCGCAGCGCGCCAAGGTACTCGTCGATCGTGTCGACCCGCGCGAGCAGCCCGCGCCGCAACGCGGGCCCGCTGATCTCGAACGCGCCCTCGCCCGCCCCCGGGTTGCAGAAGCAGCCGGTCCGCAGCGAGAAGCCGGCCGCGGCGGACTCCCGCGCTACCAGCCGCTCGTCCACCGGAGATCCGTCCGGGCGTAGGACGTTGAACGTCACGGTGCCGCCCCGGCCCACGCCCGTCGTCGGCCCGTACACCCGCACCAACGGTTCGCCGGTGCGGTGCCGTAGCGCGGACAGGCGACCCAGCAGCCACTCGGTGAGCAGGCCGACCCGGGTGTGCACGAGGTCCACGCCTATCGAGTCGAGCCACCGCAGCCCGAACTCGACATCCGGGATGCTCAGGAAGTTGAGCGTGCCGTCCTCGAACGCCGACTCGTCGTCCATCGAGCGGTGCCAGTCGCCCTGCACGCTCACCGCACGGATGGTGCCGCCGGCGAACCACGGCCGGCGCAGCCGGGCCAACGCGTCGCGGCGGGCCAGCAACGCGCCGACGCCGGTCGGGTAGCCGAAGAGCTTGTACCAGCTCAGGCAGACGAAGTCGGGTCGGACGGCACGCAGATCCAGCCGATTCGTCGCGGCGAACGCGGCGGCGTCCAGCAGAACGTCGTAGCCGTGCCGGTGGGCCAGCTCCACCCAGCTCAACGGGTGCTGCACACCGGAGAAGTTGCTCTGCGCCGGGTACGCGAACAGTCCACGGCGGCCGGACCGGCCCCGCCGTCCGGCGTCGAGCACCGTCACCAGGTCAGCCTCTGCGATCCGCAGCTCCGGCCCGCTCAGCGGCACGTACCGCACCGGCGCGTCGGCCGCCCGGGCGTACTCCCGGATGCCGTTTACCGAGTTGTGGTTGTCCCAGGTCAGCGCGAACGGCGCGGTAGGACCGAAGTCGTACGCCTCGCCGACCAGTCGACAGGCGCCGCTGGCGTTAGGCGTGAACACCACCGCGTACTCGGCCGGGTCGGCGTGGAAGAAGTCGAGCACCGCCTGCCGGGTCGACTCCACCAGGGACCCGGCCGCCGCGCTGGTGGGGCTCTCCGAGTGCGGGTTGCCGTAGAGGCTCGCCAGCAGCCGGTCGTGGTGCGCCCGCACCTGAGCCTGCGCGGTCACCCCGGCGCCGGCGTAGTCGAGGTAGACCTGCCCGTGCCGGTCGAGGTGCTGGTACTCGGTGGCGCGCAGCTCGTCGATCCGGGCGGTCTCGGCGTACCCGGGCAGCGCCGCCGGTTCGGGGTAGGGGGCGTGTTCAGGACGCACGGCGGGCCTCCCGGCGCACCAGGACCGCCCACGCGGCGGCGAGGAAGAGCAGCACGAACCCGCCGAGCACCAGCCAGTCGACCCAGATCGGTCGAGAGAAGCTGTCGCCGTACGTCTGCAGCAGCGGCGGGCCGAGCGGTGAGCCACCGTCGCGCCACAGCCGCTCGACCCCGGCGGTGTGCCCCAGCCCCTCGAACGCCCACCGGTTCGACATCGCGTAGCTGAGCCACCGGCCCCCGGCCGCCATGGCCGGCACCGGCAGGATCGCACCGACGAACAGCACCTGCGGGAAGCACAGCATCGGCAGCAGGAGCGTCGCCTGGGCCGGGTCGGAGACGGCCGCCGAGCAGAGCAGACCGAGCGCGAGCGCGGCCGCCGAGGAGAGCAGCAGGGTCGCGTACAGGGCGGCGAAGGCGCCGCCGTCGACCGGAGGCAGCCGGTCCATGGCGCGCAGCACCCCGAGCAGGGCCAGATCCACCAGGGCGAGCAGCGGCAGCAGCACCGCCACCTTCGCCAGCAGGTACGGGAGCAGCCGGACGCCGGCGAGCCGCTCCCGACGCAGGATCGGCAGCTCCGTGCAGATCTGGAGCAGCCCGTAGGTCAACCCGAAGAAGAAACCGCCGAATGCGATCCAGAACAGGATCATCACGGTGACGGTCGGGCGGGGGTTCGTCGGGTCGAAGGCGCCGGGGCGGAACAGCAGCGCGAACATGCCGAGCACCATGAGGGGTGAGCCGAGCAGGATCGCCAGCGTCAGCCGGTTGCGGACGACGATCTCCGCGTTGCGGGCGGCGAGGAGCGCGAACTGGCGGAGCCGACCGACCCGCCGGGCCGTCCGGCCCGGGTGGTCCGTACCGCCCGCGCCGTCCATCGCCCTCGGCTCGGCCCCGACGATGGGCGGGCCGGCCGGGTCCGTGTCCGCGGCCCGGCCGGTGTCGCGGTACGCGGCGAAGCGATCCGGCCACCCGGCCGGATCGGACTCCTCGTCGAGCCGCAGGTGCACCTCGGCCAGGGACCGCAGGCCGAAGAACTCCCGGGCGGCGGCGGGCGTGCCGGCGTAGGCCAGGCGGCCCTGGCGGGTCAGCACGACGACGCGGTCGCACCGGTCCACGTCGGTGATCTGGTGGGTGGTGAGCACGACAGTGGTCCCGGCGTCGGCGAGGGTACGCAGTACCCGGAGCAGTTCCACGGCGATCGCCGGATCCAGCCCGGAGGTGGGTTCGTCGAGAAGGAACACGCCGGGTCGGGTCAGCAGCTCGACGGCGATGCTGGCGCGCTTGCGCTCACCGCCGCTGAGGCGGCCCACCGGCACGTCGGCCCGCTCGGTGAGCCGCAGGTCGGCGAGCACCGCCGCGACCCGGCGAGCCGCCTCGGCCGGGCCGGTCCCGGAGGGCAGGCGTAGCCGGGCCGCGTAGTGCAGGGTGCGGGCCAGCGGTAGCTCGCGATGGATGATGTCGTCCTGCGGGACGAAGCCGACCGCGCCCGGCGCGGCGCTGCTGCCGTCGTACGCCACGGTGCCCGCAGCCGGTCGGCGGACCCCGGCCAGCGTCTCCAGCAGGGTGGTCTTGCCGGCGCCGCTGGCCCCGATGATCGCGACCAGCTCGCCCGGCGCGACGGCCAGGGAGATGTCGTCCAGGATCCGGCGTCCATCTCGGACACTCTGGCCCAGGCCGTCGGCCACGATGGCGACGCCGGTACGCGGTGGTGCGGCGGTCTGCTCGGTCGTCATGTCGAGGATGCCCGATCCGCTCGGTGACGTGTGCGCCTGACATCGTGCCTCGCCGATGCTACGTCGGTGCGGGGTCCCGCCCCGGCCGTCGATCACGACGTGCGACTGTTGCGAAGCGACCAACGCCGGGTTGGGCGCCACCGGACAAAGGGACACCCGTGAACCTGCCCGACGACCTGCTCGCGCTGCTGCGCGCTCCGAGCACCTGCTACCTGACGACACTGATGCCGGACGGCTCGCCGCAGCTCACCCAGACGTGGGTGGACACCGACGGCACCCACCTTTTGATCAACACGGTGGAGACGCACCAGAAGACGCGCAACGTCCGTCGGGACCCCCGGGTCGCCGTGGCGATCTCCGACCCGGACAAGCCGGGCCGCTACCACGAGGTCCGGGGTCGGGTGGTCGACGTGAGCACCGAGGGCGCGGCCGAGCACATCGAGCGGCTGGCGCAGCGCTACCTCGGCGGGTCGTACCCGTGGTTCGGCGGTCGCGACCAGGTCCGGATCATCCTCACCATCGAGGCCGACCGGGTCCGGTCGATGGGCTGACCGGCCCACCGGCCGCCCGACGTCGCTTCGGCATGAACGACCCGGCCGGGGGAAGACCGACATTCCAGCAGCGGAAGGGGAGTCGGGATGAGAGCCGTCGTCTACGCGGACGTCCGGACCGTCGAGGTGCGGGAGGTGCCCGACGCGACGCTGGAGGCGGAGACCGACGCGCTCGTGCGGATCACCTCCAGCGCGCTGTGCGGCACCGACCTGCACATGTACGACGGGCGCACGGGCGCCGACCCCGGGCTGGTGCTCGGCCACGAACCGCTGGGTGTGGTGCAGGAGGTCGGCTCGGCGGTGCAGACCGTGCGTCCGGGCACCCGCGTGGTGATCCCCACCCACCTGTTCTGCGGCACCTGCGTGATGTGCGCCCGCGGGCTGTCGGCGGCCTGCCTGCGGGCCCGGGCCGAGGGGCCGGGCGCCGCGTACGGCTACGCCGGGATGGGCCCGTACCGGGGCGCCCAGGCCGACCTGCTGCGCGTGCCGTGGGCCGACGCGAACTGCGTGCCGGTGCCGGGGGAGCCGGGTGACGCGTACGAGGACGACTTCGTGCTGCTCGCCGACGCGTTCGTCACCGGTTGGCACGCCGCGGCCACCCTCGCCGGGGTCCAGGCCGGCGACACAGTTGCCGTGTTCGGCGCCGGCACCATCGGCCTGCTCGGCGCGTACTCGGCGCTGTTGCGGGGTGCGCGGGTCGTGTACTGCGTCGACGGTGTCGACGCCCGACTCGACAAGGCCGGTGAGATCGGGGCCGTTCCGGTCGACTTCCGCCGCGGCGACCCGGTCGAGCAGATCTGCGCCGACCGCGCGCGGGCCGGTCTGCCGCTCGGCGAGGAGAAGCTGGGCGGGATCGACCGGGTCATCGACGCGGTCGGGTTCCAGGCGCGCGACCGCGTGCACCCCGACCAGGAGCGCCCGGACCAGGTGATCGCGGACGCGGCCCGGCTGGTCAACCCCGCCGGCTCGATCGCGGTCGCCGGCGTCTACCCGGACAAGGACCTGCATCCCCGCCCCGGCGCGAGCGCCCACGAGGATCTGGTCGCACCCTGGGGGACGTTGTTCAGCAAGGGCGTCGAGGTCCGGTTCGGCCGTACGCACGACCGCCGCTACACGGTTCTGCTGCGCGACCTGGTCGTCGCCGGTCGCGCCCGGCCCAGCGTGATCGTGACCCATCACGGCGCCCTCGCCGACGCGCCGGAGCTGTACCGCAGCTTCGACCGGCGGGAGAACGGGGTGATCAAGGCGGTGCTGCGCCCGAGTTGACCGGCCGGCGCGTCCGTCCGTTCGGGCCCGATCCGGCACGTAAGGGACGTCCAGGCGTTGATCCCTCTCCTGGTGGTGCGATCGACGAGATCGCCTCCGTCGATCCGTCGGGTCCGGGGAGGCGTGGGTCACACAGTCGACCGAGACCGGTCGTCGCGTCCTCGGCACCGTGCCGGCGGTGCGGCCTGATCAAGATCCGCCGATAGTTACGTACTCGTGGGTAGGCTGTCCCTCGTCCCGCCGCCGTGGATCGTGCCTGGTGGCGGGCCTGATGGCAGCGATCAAAATTGATCATGGAGTGGCTCCGCATTTGACAACGTTGCCACCGACAGGTCATCGTGCCGGGAGAGGCTGCGGGGGCGGCTGTGACGGGCGAATACTCTGCAACGTCGATATTGCCGGATTGTTACATTTTCAACAGGCCCTCGCCTTGCGGATGGCCTGTTCGCCGCAATACGTTGCCGTCAACAACAAAACCAAGTGAAGGTTCAACCTTCCGGAGGCAACGATGACGTTGGCGAGGTGGTACGAGCGATGAACGACGTGCCCACCCTCCTTGAGATGCGCTCCATCACCAAGGAGTTCCCCGGAGTCAAGGCCCTCTCCGACGTCAACCTGGTGGTTCGCGCCGGCGAGATCCATGCCATCTGCGGCGAGAACGGTGCGGGCAAGTCCACGCTGATGAAGGTCCTCAGCGGGGTCTACCCGTACGGAAGCTACGACGGCCAGATCATCTACCAGGGGTCGGAGAGCAGGTTCTCCGACATCCGGGCCAGTGAGAACGCCGGAATCGTGATCATCCACCAGGAGCTCGCGCTCATCCCGGGCATGTCGATCGCCGAGAACATCTTCCTCGGCAACGAGCCGCGCAAGCACGGCGCGATCGACTGGAAGGCCGCGAACCGGATGGCGCTGGACCTGATGGCCCGGGTCGGCCTCCAGGAGGACCCGGACACCCTGATCAAGGACATCGGTGTCGGCAAGCAGCAGCTCGTGGAGATCGCCAAGGCGTTCGCCAAGGACGTGAAGCTGCTCATCCTGGACGAGCCGACGGCGGCGCTGAACGAGGCGGACTCCAAGCACCTGCTGGACCTGCTGCGCGGGTTCCGTTCGCGCGGCATCACCTCGATCATGATCTCGCACAAGCTGAACGAGATCGAGGCGATCGCCGACCAGATCACCATCCTGCGCGACGGCCGGACCGTGGAGACCCTCGACGTCAAGGCGGACGGGGTCGACGAGGACCGGATCGTGCGGGGCATGGTCGGCCGCGAGCTGGGCAGCCGGTTCCCGGACCACACCCCGAAGATCGGCGAGGTCTTCTTCGAGGTCCGCAACTGGAACGTCCGGCACCCGATCTCCGCCGAGCGCCAGGTCTGCAAGAACGAGAGCTTCGTGGTGCGCCGCGGCGAGATCGTCGGCTTCGCCGGCCTCATGGGCGCGGGCCGCACGGAACTCGCGATGAGTGTCTTCGGCCGCTCCTACGGGGTGTACGAGTCGGGCACGATCATCAAGGACGGCAAGGAGATCGTCCTGAAGTCGGTCGCGGACGCGATCGACAACGGGCTCGCGTACGTCAGCGAGGACCGCAAGGCGATCGGCCTCAACCTGCTCGACGACATCAAGGCGTCGACCGTCGCCGCCAAGCTGTCCAAGATCTCGCACCGCGGCGTCCTGAACGAGGTCGAGGAATACCAGGCGGCCGAGGCGTACCGCAAGGAGTTGCGGACCAAGGCCCCGACTGTCGACGAGAGCGTCTCCAAGCTCTCCGGCGGCAACCAGCAGAAGGTCGTCCTGGCGAAGTGGATGTTCACCGACCCGGACCTGCTGATCCTCGACGAGCCGACGCGCGGTATCGACGTGGGCGCCAAGTACGAGATCTACGGCATCATCCAGCGGCTCGCCGACCAGGGGAAGGGCGTCGTCGTCATCTCCTCGGAGCTGCCTGAGCTGATCGGGCTCTGCGACCGCATCTACACCGTGTTCGAAGGCGCCATCACGGGTGAGATCGCCCGGGCGGACGCCACCCCGGAAAACCTCATGAAGCAGATGACCTCGACGAAGAAGATGGCCACACGATGAGCCGATTGAAGGACCTTCAGAAGAATTTGTTCGGAGGTACCACCTCCAACGCGCGCCAGTTCGGGATGATCTTCACCCTGGTGGCGATCGTCGTCCTGTTCCAGATCCTGACCGACGGCCTCACCCTGCGGTCGGACAACCTGATCGCGCTGTTCCAGCAGAACTCGTACATTCTGATCCTGGCCATCGGCATGCTCATGGTGATCGTGGCCGGGCACATCGACCTCTCGGTCGGCTCCGTCGCCGCCTTCGCGGGCATCCTGGTCGCCAAGTCGATGGCCGAGTGGAACCTGCCCTGGCCTGCCGCCATCCTGTTCGGTCTCGTGATCGGCGCGGCGATCGGCGCCTGGCAGGGCTTCTGGGTGGCGTACATCGGGGTGCCGGCGTTCATCGTCACCCTGGCCGGCATGCTGCTGTTCCGCGGCGGCAACCAGTTCATCGGTAACGCGCAGAGCATTCCGGTGCCCGAGGGCTTCCGGGAGATCGGCGCCGGCTTCCTGCCGGAGTTCGGCCCGAACACCGGCTACAACAACGCGACGCTGCTACTGGGTCTGGCCGCGGCGGTGGCTGTGGTGTGGCGCGAGCTCCAGGCCCGCAAGACCCGTCGGGAGATGGACGCCGACCCGGCGCCGATGTGGATCTCGATCCTGCGGATGGCCATCATGGTCGGGGTCATCGCCTTCGCGTCGCTGCGCTTCGCCAGCGGTCGCGTCGGCACCAGCTTCCCGATCTCCGGGATCATCCTGCTGGTACTCGTGATCGCGTACTCCTTCTACACCCGCAACACGGCCGGTGGCCGGCACATCTACGCGGTGGGCGGCAACTCCCGGGCGGCCGAGCTGTCCGGCGTGAAGCTCAAGCGGGTCAACTTCTTCGTCATGATGAACATGTCCGTCCTGGCCGCGCTGGCCGGCATGATCTTCGTGGCCCGGTCGGCGGCTTCCGGACCGCAGGACGGCAACGGCTGGGAGTTGGACGCCATCGCCGCGGTGTTCATCGGTGGCGCGGCGGTCGCCGGCGGCATCGGCACCATCAGCGGCTCGATCGTCGGTGGTCTCGTCATGGCCGTGCTCAACAACGGCCTGCAGTTGATGGGCGTCGGCACCGACCGCGTCCAGATCATCAAGGGCCTGGTCCTGCTGCTGGCCGTCGCCATCGACGTCTACAACAAGAGCCAGGGGCGCTTCTCCATCATCGGGAGCCTGATGCGGCCGTTCCGCCGCGACGACTCCGCCCCACCCGCCTCACCGCCGGACGCGGAGCGCAAGCCCGCCACGGCAGCGGTGTCCGGCTGACGGCCACCGACTCTCTCCACCCGGTTCCACCTTCCAGAAAGGCAAGTCCTCACCATGCGTAAATTCTTCGGCACGTCGGTGGTCGCGGTCAGCGCCGCCGCCATGCTGGCCCTCGCTGGCTGCGGCTCCGGCCGCGACGGCGACTCCGGTAGCTCCGGTGGCGAGGCCAAGGGCTTCGCGGCGAACTCCCTGATCGGTGTCGCCCTGCCGGCCAAGACCTCCGAGAACTGGGTTCTCGCCGGTGACCTGTTCACCAACGGTCTCAAGGAGGCCGGTTTCCAGGGTGACGTGCAGTACGCCGGCGCGTCGACCACCGTTGCCGACCAGCAGGCCCAGATCACCGCCATGGTGACCAAGGGCGCGAAGGTCATCGTCATCGGCGCGACCGACGCCGCGCAGCTGTCGACCCAGGTCGCCGCGGCGCACCAGGCCGGCGTGAAGGTCATCGCCTACGACCGTCTGATCAAGAACACGCCGGACCTCGACTACTACGTCGCGTTCGACAACTTCAAGGTCGGCCAGCTCCAGGGCCAGGCCCTGCTGGACGGCATGAAGGCCAAGAAGCCGAACGGCCCGTACAACATCGAGCTGTTCTCCGGCTCGCCGGACGACAACAACGCCGGTGTCTTCTTCGACGGCGCGATGAGCGTGCTCAAGCCGGAGATCGACAAGGGCACCGTCGTCGTCGCCTCGGGTCAGAAGGACGTCAAGCAGACCGCCATCCAGGGCTGGAAGGCCGAGGGTGCGCAGGCCCGCATGGACCAGCTGCTGACCTCCACCTACGGCGGCAAGACGCTGGACGGCGTCCTGTCCCCGAACGACACGCTGGCCCGCGCCATCCTGACCTCGGTCAAGGGTGCCGGCAAGCCGATCCCGGTCGTCACCGGCCAGGACTCCGAGGTGGAGTCGGTCAAGTCGATCGTCGCTGGCGAGCAGTACATGACGATCAACAAGGACACCCGCAACCTGGTGAAGGAGACCATCAACATGGTCAAGGCTCTCCAGGCCGGTAACACCCCGCAGGTGAACGACACCAAGTCCTACAACAACGGCAGCAAGGTCGTGGACACGTTCCTGCTCCCGCCGGTCGCCGTCACCAAGGCGAACGCGGCCGAGGCGTACGCGAACGACCCGAAGCTCGCGCCGCTCACCAAGTAATCACCACACGGTAGGCAGCAACGCCGATGGGTCCCGGGATCTCCTCTTCCGGGACCCATCGTCGTCCGTGCCTCCTCGCCACCCGGCACCGATCCTTAAGGAGGTCTGACCGTGGAGACACCCGTGCGGTCCAGGCCAGCCGGCGCCGGCCGTAACCCTGATTCCCCGCTGCTGCCCCCGCTCCCCGGTGCGAGCCAGGAGGAGATCCGGCGGCAGAACCTCGGCGCCGTGCTGCGCTACGTGCACCTGCACGGGCCGACGTCGCGGGCCGAGCTGACCAGCCGCCTCGGCCTCAACCGCAGCACCATCGGCGCGCTCGCCGCCGACCTGACCGCCAGCGGCCTCGTCACCGAGGAGGTGCCGACCACCGCCCGACGGGCCGGCCGCCCCTCCCTGGTGGTCAGCCCCCGCTCCGAGCGGGTCTACGCGCACGCGCTCAGCATCGACGCGGACCGGCTGCGCGCCGCGCGGGTCGGCCTCGGCGGCCGCATCCTCGACCGGCGCGAGGTCGCCCGTCCCAGCGGCATGTCGGCGGTCGACGCCGTCGGCCCACTGGCCGATCTCGTTCGCGACATGGAACAGGGCGTCGCCCCCGGCGCGCTGCTGGTCGGGGGAGCGGTAGCGGTTACCGACACCACCCGCGACGCGGACGGCCGACTCCGGATCGTCGGCGTCGACGAGGGCCTCAGCGTGGCGCTGGAGGCCGAACTCACCGCCGGCCCGGGGTTCGTGGCCGGCGACCTCGCCGACATCGCGGGCCTGGCCGAACACATCCGGGGCGTGGCTCCCGGCATCGACGACCTCATCTACCTGCACGGAGACCTGGGCATCAGCGCCGGCATCGTCGTCGGTGGCCGCCTGATGATCGGCCACCGGGGTCACAGCGGCAAGGTCGGGCACATGGTCGTCAACCCGAACGGGCTGCCCTGCGGCTGCGGCTCTCGTGGCTGCTGGGAGACCGAGATCGGTGAAGCCGCGCTGCTGCGCCACGCCGGGCGCGACCCTGACGACCGCGCCGCCGTGACCGAGGTGCTGCGCGCGGCGGCGGACGGCGATCCGGCCGCCCGCCAGGCCGTCGAACAGGTCGCCGACTGGCTCGGCTTCGGCGTCGCCAACCTGGTGAACGTGGTCAATCCCGACGCCGTGGTCTTCGGTGGCTCGCTGCGCGACATCTTCATCGCCGGCGCGGACACGGTGCGTCGGCGGCTGGACGCCATGCCGCTGCCGGCCTCCCGCGAGCACCTGCGGCTGCGCGCGGCGGCGCTCGGCCGCGACGCCGTCCTGATCGGCGCCGCCGAGTTGGCCTTCGACAAGCTGTTGGCCGATCCGCTCAACGTCGGTGTCGCCGGCCAGTCGGCGTAATCCGTGATCGTTTGGCGGCTGAGCAGCACGACCATCCGCGTGTCGTGCGGCTCAGCAGCCAACGATCGACTCGACCGTCACCCGTCCGGGCTACGCGATCCGGCGGACCCGACGCACGGCGAGGTAGAGCAGGAGCACGGCGAGGGCGACGAAGATGCCCGTCTCGATGCCCTGGAACAACCAGAACCGGTCCGCCGGCTGGTACAGCTCCCAGTTGTACGCGCCCGGTCCCAGGCCCAGCTCGGCGCCGCAGGTCTGGCCGGTCGGGCCCTTGCCACCGGGCGGGCACTGGATCCGGGTGTTCTCCGCCGCCATCGTTCCGTCCGCGTTGCGGATTCCCACGGCGAGCACCCAGTTGCCCCGGTCTCCCTCCGGAATCCCGGGCCCCTCGATCGGGAAGGTCTGGGTGCGGGCGGGCTGGTAGTGCGGTCGGGCCAGGATCTCCACCGCCGCCCGTACGCCGATGAACCCGGCCAGGGTGATGCCCATGGCGGGCAGCATCCGCTTGAAGATGGTGCCGGCGAAGATGCCGAGCGCCACGGCGAAGAGGGTGTAGCCGATCGGCACGATGCCCTGCAGGTCGAAGACGATCACACCGAGTCGACCCTCGTGCGCGGCCTTGGTGAGCGGGTCGACCCACCACGACACGCCCAGTCCGTAGCCGGCCGCGAGGAGCACGACGGCGCCGCCGACCAGCCCGAACTTCACCAGCGCCCAGCGGGCGCGGCCGACGCCCTGGGTCCAGACGAACCGGTGCGTACCCTGCTCCACCTCGCGAGCCACCAGCGGTGCGCCCCAGAACAGGCCGACCAGCACCGGCAGGGTGATCAGCAGCACCGCCACCAGGTTCAAACTGTCGTACCGGTCGGTGAAACGGCGCAGTCCCACGTCGCAGGTCTGCGCGGCAGCCTCGCTGAGCTCGGACGGACGAAGGCAACCCGCAAGCCCGAGGTCGGCGAAGGTGTGCCGCATCGACAGGCCGATCGGCACCAGCACGGCGGCGAGCACCAGGAACCCCAGGAGGGTGTAGAACGCCAGCTTGCGGTGTTGCCGCCAGGTCAGCCAGATCATGCCGCCACCCCCCACTCGCTGTGACTGGTCTGCGCGACGCCGTCGGCCAGGTAGGCCAGGACGATGTCCTCCAGGCTGACGTCGCGCACCGTCCAGCCGGGGTCGGTGACCGGGCCGTCGGTACGCACCAGCAGCGTGGACTGCCGGTCGGTGTGGCTGGCCCGGACCACGTGCGCGACGCCGCCGATCGGACCGCCGTCGTGCCGCGGGCCGACGAGCTGCCGGTGCGCGGCCACCAGGTCGTCGACCGAGCCAGTGAGCTGCACCTGGGCGGCGTTGAGCACGATCAGGTAGTCGCAGACCCGCTCCAGGTCGGCCAGCAGGTGCGAGGAGAGCAGAACCGTGGTCCCCGAGTCCGCGACACTGCCCATCAGCGACTGGAGGAACTCCCGCCGGGCCAGCGGATCGAGGCTGGCCACCGGCTCGTCGAGCAGCAGCAGCCGGGGTTGCTTGGCCAGCGCCAGGGCGAGCGCCACCTGGGCCCGTTGGCCGCCGGAGAGTTTGCCGACCGGCTTGTCGGGCGGTATCCCGAGCTGCGCCAACCGGGTCCGGGCCAGCGCCGCGTCCCACCGCCCGTTCAGCTTGCCGCCGGCGATGACCAGCTCGGCGGCGGTGAAGTCCCGGTACAGCGGGGTGTCCTGGGCGACGAACCCGATGTCGGCCAGCCCGTCCGTGTCGCCGTACGGCGACCTGCCGAACACCCGCACCGCGCCCTCGTCGGGCTTGAGCAGCCCGACGGCCAGGTGCAGCAACGTGCTCTTGCCCGCGCCGTTGGGCCCGACCAGCGCGGCGATCCGGCCGGCGGGAAGGTGCAGCGAACAGTCCCGTAACGCCCACGTTCTGCCGTACCGCTTGCCCAGCCGGTCGGCCTCCAAGACCATCTCCATCCTCTGTCCTCTCGTACCGCTCACGCGGGTTCCTTCTGTGGGGTGTCGTCGGTGAGGGTGGCGCGCAGCGTGGTCTCCACCAGGGCGACGACGTCCTCGGCCGTCAGACCGGCTGCCTGTGCCCGGTGCAGCCACGCCACGAGGTCGTCGCGCAGCTCGGCCTGATTGGGCAGGGACGCGCCGGCGAGGGTGCGCTGGACGAACGTGCCCACCCCCGGTCGGCCGCCGACCAGGCCCTCGATCTCCAGCTCCCGGTACGCCTTCAGCACCGTGTTCGGGTTGATCGCCAGTGACTGGGCGACGTCCCGGACCTTCGGCAGCTGGTCCCCGGGTGCGAGCAGACCGACGCGCAGCGCCTGCTTCACCTGCTGCACGAGCTGCATGTAGGTGTTCACCTTCGACCGGCTGTCCAGCACGAACTCGATCACTCGTGATGATCCTTCCTGTTGTCCTACGACAGTAGGACTAATAGACAGCTTGGTGGGACGCGGGACCCCTGTCAAGCGGCTGACCCACCTGTCACCGCGGGGCCAGCGATTGGCACCGACGGGCCAACCGGCCGGGAAGGGAACAGGCACGCGATCCGTGCGCAAGGGGGAGGTGCTCGGTGGTCACCAACGAACTCACGACGACGAGGGCGACGCCGTTGCAGGTCGCCCGCGCCCGGGGTCGCGTACGCGGGCGGCTGATCCTGCTCGGCCCGGCGTTCGTCGCCGCCGTCGCGTACGTCGACCCGGGCAACTTCGCCACCAACTCGGCTGCCGGCGCCCGCTACGGCTACCTGCTCGTCTGGGTAGTGGTCGTGGCCAACCTGATGGCCATGCTGGTGCAGACCCTCACCGCCAAGCTGGGCCTGGCCACCGGCCGTAGCCTGCCCGAGTTGTGCCGCGAGCGCCTGCCCCGCCCGGTGAACGGGATGATGTGGGTGCAGGCCGAACTCGTCGCGATGGCCACCGACCTGGCCGAGGTGATCGGCGGCGCGGTCGCCCTGTACCTCCTCTTCGGCATCCCGCTGCTGCCCGGCGGGCTCATCATCGGAGCCGCCGCCTTCGTCGTGCTCGCCCTGCGCTCGCGCGGATTCCGCGCGTTCGAGATCGCCATCGCCGTGCTGCTCGGCGTCATCGTCCTGGCCTTCGCGGCCAACCTGCTCGCCGCCGGCGCCGATCCGGGCTCCGCCCTGGCCGGCCTGGCGCCCCGACTCCAGGGCACCGACAGCGTGCTGCTGGCCGCCGGCATCCTCGGCGCCACAGTCATGCCGCACGTCATCTACGTGCACTCCGCGCTGACCCGCGACCGCATCCCCGCGACCGACGACGTCGAGCGTCGGACCCTCTTTCGTGGCCAGCGCACCGACGTGCTGCTGGCCCTGACGGCGGCCGGCGCGGTCAACCTCGCCATGCTGCTGATCGCCGCGGCCAGCTTCCGGGGCGGCGGTCCGGTGGGGGCCGACAGCCTCCAGGGGGTGCACGCCGGCCTCGGTCAGAGCATCGGCACCGCCGCCGCGTTCGGGTTCGCGGTCGCGCTGCTCGTCTCCGGGCTCGCCTCCACGAGCGTCGGCACCTACGCCGGTGAGGTGATCATGCAGGGCTTCCTGCGCCGCCGGGTGCCGCTGCTGCTGCGTCGGCTGGTTACCCTGGCACCCGCGCTGGCCGTGCTCGCCATCGGCCTCGACCCCACCCGCGCCCTGGTACTGTCGCAGGTCATCCTCAGCTTCGGCATCCCGTTCGCGCTGATCCCGGTGGTCGCCTTCACCCGCCGCCGCGACCTCATGGGCAACCTGGTCAACCACCCGCTCACCACCGCCGCCGCGGCCCTGGTCGCCGTTTTGGTCGTCGCGCTCAACGCGTTCCTGCTGTGGCAGGTCGTCGCCGGCTGAGCGGGCCGGCCGCCTGGGTCCGGGCACTCCTGCGAGCGTGATGCCTGTGAGTCATCTTGATGACCCACAGGCATCACCGGCAACGCCGTCTCGGGCCGGCTGTGGCGGGGGCGGCTACCTGGACGGGAACGGGAAGGGTCAGGTGCGACGACCCTCGTCGCGGGCCGGGATGTCCTGGCGCTGTTCGAGGGCGTCCGCCGCGTTGGCGTCGGCCGGTAGCGACGTCACCTCCTCGAGCGTGCCCGCCGGGAAGGCGCCCTGCTCGGCAAGGTCCGCCTCGGCCGCCTCCGGGTCGACGTCACCAGACACCCGGTCCGGCGGGCCGACGTCGAACGCGTCCTGTCGTTGCTCAAGGGCGTCCGCCTCCGGAGGAGGAATCGTTGCGCCCTGTTCATCCCGGTACGTGCTCATCGGAGCCTCCACCCGGCGGGTGTCGACAGGCCGCCGGGCCGCTGCCTACCCGCCGTCGCGGCACTCACGCCTCGCCCCGCCATCCACGCCTCAGCCGTGGCATGCGCCGGGAGGCGGTCACACCCCCAGGAGAACGGACACCGCGGCAGCGGTCTCGGGATGCCCGGTCAGCAGGGCGGACGATCCGGACCGGTCGACGGGCGGGTCGGGCATCGGCTGCCACCGGCCGTCGTGACCGAGCAGGGCGGCGACCGCGTCGACCGCCTCCGGGTGGGCGGCGAGCAGCACGCCCACGCGCCGCCGCGGCACGGAGACGGCGGCTGCTGGCACCGCGGACGGAGGCGCGGGGGACGGAGGCGCCACCCACGGGGGCACCCAGGAATCCAGCTCCGGCAGCGCCTCCGGAAAGGTCCGCCCCGCCTCGCGGATCAGCAACGGGACCAGCTCCGGCCCCTGGTCCCGCAGCGTCGTGATCAGGGTCGGCAGCCACGGCAGCAGCACCGGATCGGGCAGCCGGGCAAAGGCGGTCGACATCGTCTCGACGACGAACGGCGCCAGCGTGGGCACCGGCTCCAGCGCGTGCACGAAGCCCGCCAGATACTGCGGGAAGGCCGGCACCACCAGCGGGTTGGCCAGCAGCTCGGCACACCGGGCCCGCAACTCGGCAAGCGGCAGCAGGCCGAGCTGGTGTCGGGCCGCCCAGAGCAGGGCGACCTTCGCCGGCGCCGTCGGGTGCGACTGCCCGACCGCCAGCTCCAGCTGAGAGCGGTCGCAGCCCAGCGACAGCGCCAGGCCCTCCATCGAGAACAGGAAGCCGAGCATCGCGCCGACCTGCCGGACGCCCGTCTCCTCGGCGGTGATGGCGGTCGGCAGCAGGGTGCAGTAGTGCGCGTACCCGGTGGTCACGAAGGCCGCGCACCAGCTCGGGAGGGTCGGCGCGGTGGCCCGGTAGTGGGCCAGCAGGCGCCGGATGCGGCGCAGCACGTCCGGGGCGTCGTCGACGGTGCGCTCGGCGGCGAGCAGGTCCACCGCGCGCGCCCCCAACTCGTCCACCAGGCGAGGGCTGTCGAGCAACCGGATGGCGTCCTCGACCGCGGCCAGCGCACCCGCGGCGGTGGCGTCGGGGCCGCGTACCGCACGCCGCAGTCGCTGCTCCAGGACCTGCTCGACCGTCACGCCCTCGTAGCCCAGCTCGATCAGCGCCCGCTGGTGGCGGCCGAGCGCCAGGTCCCAGCTCTCCTGGACCGAGCGGTGCCCGAGCCGCCGCTCGCCCATGATCGGGCGGACCGCGGCCGGGGGCAGCAGGTGCCGCAGGATCCACAGCAGGTCCGAGCAGCGGCCCAGCTCCGGCTGGGCGGCCAGATCCAGCAACGCCCGCTGCACCGTCCGCTTCTCCAGGGCCAGGCCGAGGGGCTGGAGCCGATCGAGCACGTCGCGGGCCAGCGGCGGGAGGGCGTCGTAGCCGACCTGACCGATCCGGTCGCCGCCCAGCAGGATCTCGCAGAGCCGCCGGACGTCGCGCCGGCCGGGCACCACGTCCTTCTCGATGCAGGTGACCGCGGCGTCGGCGAAGTCATACGGGGTGGGCCGGGCCCGGTTGCGCATGCCGGCCAGCAGGACCGAGGTCTCGAAGACGGCGATCGCGTCGGCGGTGCTGGCCAGGTATCCGTTGCGCCGGGCCAGTCGGACGATGTCCACGCACCAGCCGCGCAGCTCCGCCTCGTCCAGGCCGTCCAGGTCGGGCGCCGCGGCGAGGAAGCCGGTGAGCCGGTCACTGACCGGCCCGGTGGGGACGGGCGCCGTCGGTGCCCGGCCCCGCCGCCCCCGGCTGGTTTCGGTGCGCTGGCCGTCCAGCCGGTACGGGGACAGTTTGTGCCGGCTCACCGCCTTCGTCCAGGTCGCCGCGGCGATCGACACCGAGCCCGGTGCCAGCCCGAACTGGGCCTCGATCGCGGAATGGCTGGACGGGATCAGCCCGTACCGCCAGCGGGTGTCGGTGCGCGGGGTGATCTCGAAGTCGGGCGCGGCGGAGCCCAGCCCGAACTGCTCGACCCGGCTGGCGGCGTGGAACGCGCCGCAGACGTAGAGGCAGTCGGCCGGATCGACGCCGGAGGTGGCGAGGTGCTGGCGCATCCTCGTCCACATGTACCGCTCGCGATCCTCGTCGCGGTCCAGCCGATCCTCGCCGGCCGGGCGCAGCCGCCGGAACAGGCTGCCGATCAGCACCATCACCTGCCGGTAGGTGTCGTGGTCGGCGTCGGCAAGCGGGCGTTCCACGTACTGGTCCCACCACTCCGACCAGTGCCGCACCTTGCCGTGGTGCAGCAGGTACGCCTCCAGCTCCGCGAACCGCGGCCGCAGGTCGCCGATCTCCACCCCGACGGCGTCACCGTGCAGCCCGGACTCCTCGCCGGTGGCGGTCGGACCGGCCGTGCCACCCCCGTCGGTAGCCCCGGCCGTGCCGCCCCCGTCGCTCGGTCGATCGCGCGGCGACCACTGGAAGACGTGGTCGGTGGAGCGGTCCACCAGCACCAACTCCACGCCGGGGGTCTCCAGCGCGTACGCGATGGCCTGGTATTCCGCCGACGCCTCGGTGACGGGCGCGACGACACTGAGCGGCCCCCAGTCGGCGGGAAAGCCGGACAGCTCCGACGCGAACGCCTGCACCGCGACGGGCAGACGGCAGTTGCGCAGCTCCCCGAGCAGCGGCTGGAGATCCTCGCACAGCTCCAAATAGATCACCCGGGGCTGCTTGGCCCGCAACCGGCGCACCATGGCCAGCGCGGAGGCCGGTGAGTGGTGGCAGACCGGGAAGATCTCCAGCCGCTCGCCGAGTGCCCGGTCGACGTCGTCGACCATGCCGGCGAGGATCGCGCCGAGCGCGTCGGCGGAGCCCGCGAACGCTGCCGCCGCGTCGCTGAGCTGCTCGCGGAGCGCGCCGAACGGGCCGGCGACGGTGGGCGCGGTCACGACAGGGACGCGATCGCCTGACGACCGCCGTCGAGGAAGCCCGCCCACCCGTCGTCGTCCTTGCGGGCCCGGGGCTCCACCACACCGTGCAGGTACTTGTTGAGGATCGCCAGGTCCTCCGGACTGCGCCGGGCCAGCGACCCGACCAGCGACCCGGCGAGCGTCGCCGCGCGCAGCGTACGGTCGCCGAAGAACTGGCTGTGCAGGATGGCGTCCTCCAGCACACCGATCTGCTCGGCGGTGGACAGCGCCGACTCCAACTTCTCGTCGTCGCTGGTCGCGGCGGCCGCACCGGCGCGCAGGTCGGCGAAACTCTGCAACAGGATGTCCAGGAGGGTCGGCGGGACGTCCAACTCGATGCGGTGCCGGCGTAGCAGCTCCTCGGTGCGGAACCGGACGATCTCCGCCTCGCTGCGCTTGTTGGTCACCACCGGGATCCGCACGAAGTTGAACCGCCGCTTGAGTGCCGAGGAGAGGTCGTTGACGCCCCGGTCGCGGCTGTTGGCGGTCGCGATGATCGAGAAGCCGGGTTGGGCGAAGACGATGTTGTCCTGGTCCAGTTCGGGGATGGCGACGTACTTCTCGGACAGGATCGAGATCAGGGCGTCCTGCACGTCGCTGGTGGAGCGGGTCAACTCCTCGAAACGCCCGACCACGCCACGTTCCATCGCCGTCATGATCGGTGAGGGGATCATCGACTCGCGGGACTGGCCCTTGGCGATCACCATGGAGACGTTCCACGAATACTTGATGTGGTCCTCCGTCGTGCCCGCGGTGCCCTGCACGACGAGTGTCGAGTTGCGGCAGATCGCGGCGGCCAGCAGCTCGGCCAGCCAGCTCTTGCCGGTGCCGGGATCGCCGATCAGCAGCAGGCCCCGGTCCGAGGCGAGGGTGACGATGGCCCGTTCGACGAAACTGCGGTCGCCGAACCACTTCTGCGGGATCTCGCGGGACAGGCCGTCGGCCCGCTCCGAGCCGAGGACGAACAGCCGGACCATGCGCGGGCTCAGGCGCCACGAGAACGGCTTCGGGCCGGTGTCGACCGACTCCAGGAAATCCAGCTCGTCGGCGTACGTGACCTCGGCGGGGGCGCGCAGCATCTCGGACATGAGGGGTTGCTCTCCTAGGTGAGGAAGTTCTTCAGCTCGACGACGAGCTTGCGGATGTGACCGGAGATGACCGGGGTGCCCTGGTCCTTCAAGCGTTGCCGGAACCAGGGGTTGACGCTCTGCTGCCCGGAGCTGCTGACCGAGCCGACCGGAATGACCTTGACGCCGGAACGGTGTACGGCCTGGAGCCCGTCGAACACCGCCTGGTGGTTGACCTCGTAGAAGTCGGAGATCCACACCAGCACCGTGTTCTTCGGCTCGGCGATCTTGGGCCGGGCCAGCGTCAGCGCCGCCGTGCCGTCGGTGCCGCCGCCCAACTGGGTACGCAGCAGCACCTCGAACGGGTCGTGCACCCACGGGGTGAGGTCCAGTGCCCGGGTGTCGTACGCGACGAGGTGCACGTCGACCTTCGGCAGCCCGGCGAAGATCGAGGCGAGGATCGTGCAGTTGACCATCGCGTCGACCATCGAACCGGACTGGTCGACAACGACGATGAGCCGGGACGGCGTCGTACGCCGCGCGGTGTGCCGGTAGTAGAGCCGGTCGACGTAGAGCCGCTCGTCGTCCGGGCTCCAGTTGGTCAGGTTCTGCCAGATGGTCCGGTCGAGGTCCAGGTTGCGGAACACCCGCTTGGGCGGCACCGACCGGTCCAGTGCGCCGACACTTGTCTGTTGCACCTGCGTGCGGAGCACCTCGGCGACCTCGTCGACGAAGCGCCGGATCAGCGCCTTCGCGTTGGCCAGCGCCACCCCGGACAGGTTGGCCTTGTCGCGCAGCAACTGCTCGATCAGCGACATGCTCGGGGTCAGCTGGCTGGCCAGCGCGGGATCGGCGAGCACCTCCCGCAGGTGCATCCGCCGGACCAGGTCACCCTCCAGCCCGGCCAGGGTGCCGCCCAGCCCGCCGCCCTGGCGGCGCAGCTCCCCGGGCTCGCACCCGAGGGCCTGCTCGAACCAGCCGGCGTCGGACTGCCAGCGGGCCAGTTGGGTGGCGCTGACCGGACCGGAGCCGGTGGCGAACACGTTCAGCAGCACCTTCGACACCAGCGCCGCCCGGCGCACCTCGGCCGCACCCGGCCGGTAGGTCGCGCTGTCGTCCTCCGACCCACCCGGCCCGGCGCCCTCCGGCTCGGCGGCGTGCGCCTCGGCGCCCTCCGGCCCGGCGGTATCCGGACCGGCGGCGGCGTGCGCCTCGGCGGCGGCCGGGGCTTCGCTGGCGGAAGGCCGCGCTTCGCCGGCGTCCGGCGGGGCGTCGGCGGAGGTGAGCAGGCCGCGCAGCTCCGCCGCGAGCGCCGGGAAGCGCTGCACGATGGTGTCCACCGAGACCGACGGGTCCAGCAGGGCGGCAGGCAGCCCGAGGTCGTCGACAACTGCCACGCTCGCCGACTCCAGGCCGGGCTGCTCGTCGCGGTCGAAGAGGCGGGACAGCAGCCGCCAGTAGAGGACCTGACGGCGGTTGGCGTCGGCGTAACCGCCGGTGGGGATCGGCGCGGTCATCGGCGCAGCAACCGTCCCGCGCGCTCGCGCAGCACGGCCACGGCATCGCCCGCCCGGGCGTCCTCCTTGGCGACCTTCGGATCGGTGACGCCGCAGGCCCAGTCGCCGTTGTGTGCCTGCACCGTCCGCCGCTTCACGGTGGCCCGGACCGCCAGCGGCTGGAGCAGCCAGCGGCCGTCGTCCCAGCGCAGGAGGCCCAGGCAGGCCGACGCGGCGGCGACCAGGGCGGCGGTCAGCGGGCCGGCGGCGGGAAGCCGGTCGACGGCGAGCGCCACCCGTTCGCCGTCCACCTCGATGCCGAGCGTGCCGTCCTCGTCGCGGCTCGCGGGGCCCTCGACGAGCACCGGCTCGGCGATGCCCGTCGGGTGCCGGTCGAGCGGGTTGGTAGCGGTCGTGCTCGCGGCGGGCAACCGCACGCGGGCGGTGGCGAACGGGTCGGCGGGCTCGTCGAGCTGGACCCGGTCGTCGACCCAGCCCAGGTCGCCGCCGCGCAGCGGCAGGTCGGTCACGACCAGCGCCCGCCGCTCGGCCAGCGCGGTGAGCAGCAGCGGGTGTGCCGACAGCAGCCGCCAGATCGCCGGCCCGACGATCGTGTCGACCTTCGCGGCGGCGACCGCCGTGCGGACCAGCAGCGCCGGCCCGCCGTCCGCCGGCTCCAGGACGCCGTGCAGCTGGACCTGCACGGCGGTGTCGTGACTGTGCACGTCCACACCGAGCGGCAACAGCCGCCCGGAGACCGCCGTCGCCTCGCCGGTCGACGGTGCGCCCTCGGTGAGCAGGACGCCCCGGGCCCACAGGTCGGCCCAGCGGCGGGCCGGCACCTGCGCCATGGTGGCGACCGGCACGCAGGCCCGCAGCTCCGCCGCGAGACCGTCGAGCAGCACCGCGATCCGGCGCAGCTCCGGAACGGCCAGGCTGGCCTCAACGACCCCGGCGGCTGCGGAGAGCAGCTCGTGGTCGACGCCGCGCCAGCCGGTGACCGCCACCTCGTGCCACCACGCCCGCGCTCCGGCGAGCGCGGGCGGCGTCTCGGCGGGCCTGCTGGTCGGCGTCGTCCACGGCGACCGGGTGCGGCCCACCGCCTCGTCGAGCTGCCCGAGCAGGGCGTCGTGTGCCGCGCCGAGCAGCGCCGAGCGCGCCCCGGCGAGCGCGGCGAGGTGCTCCGGGGCGACCGACCCGGCGGTGACCGCGTCGATCGCTGCGGTCACCGGGTCACCCAGTGGGGTGCCGGCCAGCGCGTCGGCGAGCGCGGCGAGCGCCGCGGCGCCCCGTTCGCCGATCCGACCGAAGCCGTCGGCGAGGGCGTCGTCGAAGCCCGCGACCACGTCGAGCGCGTCGCTCAACCCGGCCGGGACCGCGTGCAGGCGCGCGACCTGGGCCCCGCGCATCAGCGGCCCGCCCCGGTGGCCGGGAACCAGTGCAGCTCGGGCAGCGCGACAGTGCTGACGGGCAGCTCCAGGTAGGCCAGGTGGCGCAGGAAGCGGCTGAACACCACCGCCGCCGAGGCCGGCTCGGGCTGGCCGTCGAGCCGGGACAGCAGCCCGCTGCCGTCGGCCACCCCGTCGCCGACGTCGACCCGCAGGTAGCGGGCCACCCGGTCGACGCCGTACTGCAGGACGGCCTCGTCGGCGAGCGCGTGCAGGTGCTTGCACGGGATGCCGCGCAGGCCGCCGCAGGGCCGGTTGTTGTTGGTGCTGCACTGGTAGGCGTGGGTGCCGGCGGCGACCGACGAGACGTAGACCCGCTCGACGTCCGATCCGCTGGAGACCACGCCCTGCAACCGCCCGTCGGCAAGCTCGACGAAGGGCACCTTGGCCAGCTTGCGGGGGCGGGCCGGCGGCACCACCGCCACCACGCTGCGCCGCCGCCAGTCGGCTCCGTCGGCGTTCGTCACGTCACGGCCTCCCACATCGAGAAGAATCCAGGATGGTGCGCACGCCGGCCGGTGCCGGTGCCGCTACGACGACACGATCATGGACTACGGGTACGACAGGTCCGGTGGCGGCGCCGGTCCCCGGAAACCGTTCGGCGCAGCCACCACGGCGTTCGGCTCGTGGCCGTGCCGGGCCGGGTCCGGCACACCTGGCTGATAGTCGATCATCGATGGATCGGTTCGGATGTGGTCGCCGTTGGGCGTACGGCGTGCCACGACGATCCCGAACGACCCACGAGGAGAGGGATCAACCATGCGAGGGAACGCACGACGGGCCGCCGCCGCGGCCTTCGGGCTCGCACTGGGTGCCGTACTGGCGCTGGCCCAGGTCGCACCCGCCCAGGCCGAGTCGAACGGCGGGGTACGCGTGCTGCCGCTCGGCGACTCGATCACCGACGGCTTCAACGTGCCCGGTGGGTACCGCGTCAACCTGTGGCAGCGGTTGGCCGGCGGCGGCTACACGGTCGACTTCGTCGGCTCGCAGTTCAACGGGCCGGCCAGCCTCGGCGACCACGACCACGAGGGCCACTCGGGCTGGCGCATCGACCAGCTCGACGCCAACATCGTGACCTGGTTGCGTGCCACCGACCCGCGGACGGTCCTGTTGCACATCGGCACCAACGACATGAACCAGAACTACGACCTGGCCAACGCGCCGGCCCGGCTCTCCGCGCTGATCGACAAGATCAGGGCGACCGCGCCCGAGGCCGAACTCTTCGTCGCCACCATCGTCCCGGAGTCCGACCCGAATCTGGAGGCCCGGGTGCGGACGTACAACGCGGCCATCCCCGGGATCGTGGCGCAGAAGGGCAGCCGGGTGCACCTGGTCGACATGCACGAGGCGTTGAGCACGGCCGATCTCGCCGACGGCGTCCACCCCAACGCCGGCGGGTACGACAAGATGGCCGCCCGCTGGTACGACGCGCTGCGCTCGGTGCCGGGCAGCCTCGTCCCACCGGGCGCTCCGCCGGTCGGCACCCCGGTCGGCCTGGTCAACCCCAACTCCGGGCGTTGCCTGGACGTCTCCGGCGCCAGCACCACCGCCGGCGCCCCGGTCATCATCTGGGACTGCCACGGCGCCGCCAACCAGCGTTGGACCCGCACCGCCGCCGGGGAGCTGCGGGTCTACGGTGACCGCTGCCTGGACGTGCCGGGCGGCGCGAGCGCCGACGGCACCAGGGTGCAGATCTGGACCTGCAACGGCGGCGCCGCCCAACGGTTCACCTTCCGATCCGACGGGGCGATCATGCTGACCAGCGTCGGCAAGTGCGTCGATGTGGCATCGGCCGGCACGGCCAACGCGACAGCCGTCCAGCTCTGGACCTGCAACGGCGGCGGCGCGCAGCGCTGGTCCACGAGGTAGCGGTCCGGCGCCGGTCCACCTCGTGCCCCGGTGGACCGGCGCCCGATCCTTTGCGCCCGGTCGGCCGCGCGGATGTCGTCGGGTCCGCGCGGATCGTCGCCGCCGCTGGTCGCGATCGGCCAGGATGGGCGGGGCGGCCGGGCCACGGCCGCGGCGAGGAGGCGGGCGATGCGGGTACGCGGCTGGGTGGACCGGGGGCGGTACGCCGGCGCGGCGGCGACACTGGCGGCTCTCGTCGCCGGCGCGGTGCCGCTGGCCGCGGTGCAGTCGCCGGGTCCGGCGGTCGCCGGCGCGGCGTCGGCCGGGGTGAGCGTGTGCCAGGTCCGCGACGACCGGCTCACCGAGATCTCCGGGATGGTCGCCACCGACGACGGGTACGTCGTGGTCAACGACGGCGCCGACGACGAGGCCCGCCTCCGGATCTTCTTCCTGGACCGGCGCTGCGCGGTGGAGCGGACGGTCAGCTACCCCTCCCGGCCCCGCGACACCGAGGACCTGGCCCTCGGCCGGGACGGCACCATCTGGGTGGCCGACACCGGTGACAACGACCGCAACCGCGAGACGATCGCGCTGTGGCGGCTCGCGCCGGGGGCGGACCAGCCGGTGCTGTACCGGATGAAATACCCGGACAATCCGCACGACGCCGAGGCGCTGCTGCTCGACGCGGCCGGCCGGCCGTTGATCATCACGAAGGGCGGCAGCGGCACCGTCGTGCTGTACTCGCCGACCACCGCGCTGAAGCCGGGGGCCACCACGCCGCTGGCCTCGGTCGGCCGGGTGGTCCTCCCGTCCAGCACCACCAGCAACCCGTTCTCGTTCCTCGGGCGGGGCGTCGTCACCGGGGCGGCGAACGCGCCGGACGGCCGCCGGGTGGTGCTGCGGACCTACGCCGACGCGTTCGAGTACGACGTGACCGGCGGTGACGTGGTCGCCGCGCTGACCGGCGGCACCCCACGGGTCATGCCGCTGCCCGACGAGCCGCAGGGCGAGTCGGTCACCTACAGCCGCGACGGCCGGTCCCTGCTCACCGTCTCCGAGTCCGCCGACCAGCCGGCCGGCAGCCGCCCGACGATCCTGCGGTATCCGGCCCCGACGGCGACGGCCGCCGCCCCGCACCCGGCGGAGTCCACCACGGCGGCGCCACCGTCGTCCCCGCCGGCCCGCCCGGCGGCACAGGCGGCCGGCATCGGGGGCGGTCGGGCCTGGCCGCTGGCCGCCGGCGCCGGGACGCTGCTGGCACTGTTCGCCGTGGCCGGGGTGCTGTGGCGGCGGCACACCGACCGACGCTGACCGACGGCGGCGTGCGCGCCACGGTGTGCGGGCGGGCGTCGCGTCGCGAGCCGCAGGGCCGGCGCGCTGCGGCAGGATGGGCGGATGTCCGTGCTGTCCGAGCTGCGCCACCCGATCGTCGCCGCGCCGATGGCCGGCGGCCCGTCCACCCCGGCCCTCGTGTCGGCCGTATCCGCCGTCGGCGGGCTGGGCTTCCTGGCCGCCGGCATGATCGACACCGCGCGGCTGGTAGCCGACATCGCCGAGGTGCGCGCGCGTACCGACCGGCCGTTCGGGGTCAACGTCTTCCTGCCCGGTGACGACACGGTCGACGAGGCCGCCGTCGGGGAGTACGCGCGGCGGCTCGCCCCGCAGGCCGACCGCTTCGGGGTGCGGTTGGGCGAGCCGGTGGGCGGCGACGACGCGTACCCGCAGAAGCTGGCCGCGCTTCTCGCGGACCCGGTCCCGGTGGTGTCCTTCGCGTTCGGGCTGCCCGACCGCGCCGTGGTGGCCGCCCTGCGGGAGCGCGGCACCGAGGTGTGGGCCACTGTCACCGGCCCGGCCGCCGCCACGGCCGCCGCCGAGCTGGGCGTGGACGCCGTCGTGGTGCAGGGCACCGAGGCCGGTGGGCACCGGGGCGGGATGCCGGACGACGACGACTACGCGCTCTTGCCGCTGCTCCGGCTGGCCGCGGCGCGGTGTGACCGGCCGTTGGTGGCCGCCGGTGGCATCGCCGACGGCCCCGCCCTGGCGGCGGCGCTGGCCGCCGGGGCGCAGGCCGCCCAACTCGGCACCATGTTCCTGCGCTGCCCGGAGGCGGGCAGCTCACCCCTGCACCGCGCGGCGGTGGCCAGCGCCGCGCCGACCGCGTTGACCCGGGCCTACACCGGCAAGCGGGCCCGCGGCGTGGTCAACGACTTCCTGCGTACGCACGACGCCGTCGCGCCGGCCGGCTACCCGCAGGTGCTGCACCTGACCCGTCCGCTGCTCGCCGCCGCCCGGCGCGACGGCGACGCCTCGGTGGTGAACCTGTGGGCCGGGCAGGCGCACCCGCTCGCCCGGGACGTACCGGCGGCCGAGCTGGTCGTCGAGGTCAGCGCCGCTGCCCGGGCCGCGCTGACAGTGGCGGCGCAACGGGCGACCCGCTGGGGCTGACCAGGCGACCTGTCGTCGGTCCGGGCGGGCGGAACGGCCCGGACGCGCAACCCGTTAGAGTCTCGCCGTGATCGAGATCGGCGCGGACGTCGACCTGTCCCACCCACCCGACCGGGTCTGGCTCGCTCTGACGGATCGGGAGCTGCTCGGCCGCTGGTTCGCCGAGGCGGACATGGTGGAGGGGGTGCCGGACCGGCTGCTGCTGCACACGGCCGGCCTGCCCGGCTTCGACACCGACGTCGAGGTCGAGGTGACCGAGCGGCGGGTGCCGGAGCTGCTGGTGTTGCGCTGCGACGAGGCCGGTCGGCTCACGGAGCTGACCTGCGCCGTCACCGCCACCAAGCAGGGCAGCCGGTTGACCGTGCGGGAGGTCCCGACCCACGGTTCGTGGTCGGACGAGCAGCACGGGCCACGCGAACAGCAGCTCCGGCAGGCGTTGACCGTGCGCCTGCCGGCCATCCTCGACTGGCTCGCGTTCCAGCAGGTCGATCTGCGGCGTGGCGTCGCGGGGATGACCACCGAGCTGCCGGTGCTCGGCGCGTCCGGCCCGGCGCCGTCCCGGCGTCGCCGTCGTGCGGCGGTCGCCGGACTGGCCGCGGTCGTGCTGGCGGCAGGGCTGGCGGCGTGGCTGACGCTGCCGGGGGAGCCGGAGCACTCCGCCGCGCCGACTCCCACCTCGACGCCCACGCCGACGACGCCGCCGAGCATGGCGGCGGCGGCGCCGACCGCGCAGCCGACTGTGACACCGTCGGCGCGACCGTCGCGCAGCGTCACGCCGACCACCGCCCGTCCGAGCCGCACCCCGTCGGCGACGCCGTCGCGTACGCCGACTGCGGCGGTGCCACCGCCCCCACCGCCGCTGGCGGCCCGCTACGACACCGACTCGAGCCGGCTGTTCGGCTACACGGGGGAGGTGGTGGTCGACAACCCGGGCCCCGCGCCCGCGGAGCAGTGGGTGGTGGTGGTAACCCTCGCCGAGGGCAGCAGCGTCGACGACGTCGAGGGAGCGGACTGGCGTCAGGACGGGCAGGCCATCACCTTCAGCGGCCTGGCCGTGCCCGCCGGCGGTTCGCGGACGATCCGGTTCGACGTCCGCGACAGTCGGCCGAAGGCCAGGGAGCCGGAGGGCTGCACGGTGGGCGGCAACCCGTGCGCGGGGCTCTGACTAGGCTCCTGAAGCATGGCACTGCTGCACCGGGCGACACTGCGCCCCACCAAGCTCGAACTGCTGACGACCTGGCTGCCCGACCGACAGTGGTGGCAGGGGCCGGCCGGCGTCGACGTCGTGAGTCGGGGGGCGTACCGCTTCGACGACCCGGCCGGCGAGGTCGGCATCGAGACCATACTGGTCGCCGCCGGTGACTCCCCGGTCCACCAGGTCCCGCTCACCTACCGCGCCGAGCCCCTGCGCGACGCCGACGAGTGGCTGGTCGGCACGACCGACCACTCGGCGCTCGGCCGCCGGTGGGTGTACGACGGCTGCGCCGACCCGGTCTACGCGGCGGCGCTGACCCACGCCATCCTGGCCGGCGCCGGGCAGGCGGAGCAGTACTTCGAGGTCGACGGCCGGCGCGAGGTGCGACCGCCGACGATGGCGATCGACGTCAGCGGCGACGGTGGGGCGGTGCCGGCGATCGGCGCCGTCCGGCAGGTCGTCGACGACGTCGACACGGTCATCGTCACCGACGCGGTGGAGCTGGTCGTGGTCCGCCGGCCGGCCGCCGGGGCGGTCGGGGCGCAGGGCGCCGTCCTGAGTGGCGCCTGGGACGGGCAGCCGACGACCGTGCCGCTGGCGTACGCCCGGAGGCGGTGACTGCGGTGGGCGGCCCGACCGATCGGGCCGCCCACCGCGTTCACCACTGGGCCGGAGGCGGCGGTGGTGCCACCGGCGGCCGGTCGTCGCAGGTGATGGTGTTGGGCAGCAGCCACGGGGCGAGCCAGCCGCCGTCGTTGCCGCCCAGGTCGGTGAGGGTGAATTCCGACCCGGCGGGGGTGAAGTGGAACGACCCGCAGTTGTTCACGCCCACCGCTCCCACGTTGCGGGCGTCCACGTTGGCGAACGAGGCCGATCCGGCCGAGCGGGCGCTGAGCACCGACGTGCCGGTGCCGTCGACCCGGACGTCGCGGAAGCGCACGTTCGTGATCGAGTAGAGGTCCTTCACCGGCCAGTCGCTGACCAGCATGATCGCGTTGTAGGTGCTGTCCAGGTACGCGTCGCCGGTCACCTCGACGTTCGCGTCGATGCTGCGGTCCAGCGCGAACATCCAGATGGCGCCGAGCCCGATGTTCCAGTTCAGCTCGTACGTCCCGGCGCGGGCTGTGGTGTTGGCGGTGAACCGCAGGTAGCCGGCGAACGGCTCCGCGCCGAAGCGCGCCCCGGCGTGCAGCCCGCTGCCCTCGCGGACCGGGTCGGCGACGAGGTTGTTGGAGACGGTGGCGTCGGTGCCGCCGTAGATGGCAATGCCGTTGGCGAGCGTCGGTGACTGCACGGTGTTGTGGTCGAACGTGTTGCGGGCGTTTGCCGTCTTCTCCGACCACATCGCCAGGCCGTCGTCACCCGTGTTGCGCACGAAGGTGTGCGCGACGAGGGAGTCGGTCACGCCGGTGTGGAAGTTGAGCGCGTCGGCGATCTGGTCGACGACGATGGTGTTGGTGACGCGGACGTTGCGCATCGGCCCGTCGAACCACAGACCCGCCTTGGTGTGCCGCAGGTGCAGCCCGTCGATCGTGGAGTCACTCATCGCACCGCCGATCGCGTTGACCTGGTCGGTGTCGATGCGCTCGCGTACGTCGCCCTCGATGCCGAAGCCGGAGAGATGCACGTTCCGGCTGCCACCGTCGGCGGCGTCGCGGCCGTAGAAGCCGACGCCGGTGTGCACCGAGCCGTCCGGCGCGGGCGTGGACAGGGCCACCTCGCGGCCCTTGAAGACCGTGTACCAGTTGCCCGCACCCTCGATGGTCACGTCGTCGACGATGATGTGCCGGTTGACCTGGTACGTCCCCGGCGGGACGTAGACCTTCAGGTGGGTACGCCGGGCGAAGGCGACGGCCTTGTCCAGGGCGTCGGCGGAGTCCCGGCGACCGGTGGGGTCGGCGCCGAACGCCAGCACGTTCGCGGCGAGCAGCCGTACGCGCGGCGGTGCGACCAGTTCGGAGTCGAGCAGGTCGATGACCGTCCACGCGGCGGCGCTGCCGGCCGGCGCGGTGAGCCGGACCGTGTCGCCGGCCCGGTAGGTGCGCCCGAGCAGCAGCCGCTGTTCGTCGTAGAAGTGGGTGGGCCGGAACGGCGTGCTGATGCTCGGGTACGGCGTGGTGGCCGACGGCACGCACTGGCACTCGGTGATCCACCAGTCCGGGTGCAGCAGCCCGGCCTGCGGGTCGTTGGTGAACGGGTACTGGTTGTAGAGCCACGAGTACTGCGAGGTCAGCGTCATGGTGTGGACGTTCCTGCCGTTGACGGCCACCCGCAGCGGCGCGGTGATCCCGCCGCCGGCGGGCGCGTCCGGGATGCTGTACCGAACGGTGATCCCGTTCGCCGCGCTGGGCAGGACGAACTCGACGTACTCGCCGGGGGTGAGCCGGACGGCGCGGCGGCCGGACGCCTCGGCGGGCAGCGTGTAGGCGGACCGGTCGGGGCCGATGACCTCGCCGTTGGTCCGGGCGTTCTCGGCCTCCTGTTCGACGAAGTCGACGTCGGCCCCGCGTCCGGCGACCAGCGCCGGGTCGAGCGCCGCCCGGGTGACGACCGGCTGTGCGCCGGACGAGCCGGGTGGGCCGGCGGCGGCCACTGTGGGCCCGGCGACCAGCACGGCGAGGCCGGTCGCGAACGCGACGGCGGTGGCGACCGGGCGGCCCGGGCGTCCCCGTGCCGGCAGGATGCTGCGAAACATCGGTGACCCTCCTGGTGGGTGGTGGTGGAGGTCCGCCCGGCGTACCCCCGGACGCCCGACATTGATCGTCATGATGCAGCACCGCACATCGCACTGCAAGACAACAATCGAAGATTGAAAAGAGTCGACTATAAGGCCGCAAGAAATGGACGGTTGGCGAGTTGAGGTGTCGCGCGTCGCGTGCGCCCTGACCACCCCGGCCGGCGTAGGCTGAGCCGCGTGGATCAAGAAGACCGGATCGCACTGTTCCTCGACTACGAGAACCTGGCGTTGGGGGCCCGCGACCACCGTGGCGGCGCGGACTTCGACTTCCGGCCGATCGCCGACGCGCTGGCCGAGCGGGGGCGGGTCGTGGTGCGCCGGGCGTACGCCGACTGGTCGTACTTCGACGAGGACCGCCGGATGCTCACCCGGTCCCACGTCGAGCTCATCGAGATCCCGCAGCGCATGGGCGCGTCCCGCAAGAACGCCGCCGACATCAAGATGGCCGTCGACGCGATCGAGCTGGCGTTCGAGCGCGACTACATCTCCACCTTCGTCATCTGCAGCGGCGACAGCGACTTCACACCCCTGGTCCACAAGCTCCGCGAACTGAACAAGCGGGTCATCGGCGTCGGGGTCGAGGGGTCCACGTCGGCGCTGCTGCCCCCGGCATGCGACGAGTTCCTCTACTACGACCGGCTGGAGGGTGTGGACATCCCGCCCACCCGCAGCCGGCGCGGTCGCCCGACCCGGCAACCCGGCCCCGACCAGCGTCCGCCCGAGCCGGAACAGCAGCGCGAACAGGAACACGAGCAGGAGGCCGAGGGGCGGCCAGCGGGTGAGGAGCCCGGCCGGGACGTGGACGCCCTCGCCGTACAGGTGGCCCAGACGGTGGCCGGGTTGCAGGGCAGCGCGAGTGGCGAGGTGACCGCCTCCCGGCTCAAGCGCACCCTGCTGCGCAAGGACCCGACGTTCAGCGAGTCCGACTACGGCTTCCGTACCTTCGGTGAGCTGCTGCGCCACCTCGCCGAGCACAACGTGATCGACCTGGCCGAGGGGCCCGCGAAGGGCGACCCCGAGGTGTCCCTGCCCGAGCACGGCGACCGGGAGGTCGCCTTCGGGCTGCTCCGGGGCGTGGTGGGCGAGCTCGGCAGCGCCGGGAATCCGGTCGCGCTCTCCGGTCTGAAGAACCAGCTGCGCCGGGCCCGCCCCGACTTCAGCGAGAAGAAGCTCGGCTACCGCAGCTTCCTGCAGTTCTGCAAGGCCGCCGCCACCAGCGGCGCGGTCGACCTGCGGTGGAGCCCGGAGGCCGACGACTACCTGCTCACCGCCCAGGGGTAAGCGACCGCCTCCGGTAAGGCCCCCGCCGGCCATCGACAGCTGTCGAGCGGAAGTGCCGGGACTGCCCATAGGGTGGACGGCAGGGCTGCCCCGAGGGCGAGGTGACGGTCGGCATGTCGGGACGTGGCGAATGGACACTCGTCGGCCGCGACGACGAGCTGAAGACCATCGAGGACGTCGTGTCGGCGCGGGCGCCCGGCCTGGTGCTGGTCGGCGACGCCGGGGTGGGCAAGACGCGGCTGTTGCGCGAGGCGCTGGCGCGGGCCGCCGAGAACGGCGTGGAGTGTCACTGGGTCTCCGCGACCGGCGCGGCCCGCTCCATCCCGTTCGGGGCGGTCTCGCACCTCATTCCCGCGCCCAAGCGTCCGCGCGTCGACCCGATGGGCCTGGTCGTCACGGTGGAGCGCGACTTCGCCCGCCGCAGCGCCGGCCGCCCCGTCATGATCGGCATCGACGACGCGCACCTGCTCGACGAGCCGTCCGCCGGGCTGCTGCACCAACTTGCCGTACACGGCTTGGCGGTGGCGGTGGCGACGGTCCGCGCGGGTGAACCACTCTCCGACGCTCTCACCTCACTGTGGACCGGCTCGGGCCGGCGGCTGGAGGTACGCCCCCTGCCCGCCACCGCCGTGGACCACCTGCTCGACGAGGCGGCGCCGGGCCCGCTCGACGCGCTCAGCCGCCGCCGGCTGCGCCAGCTCGCCGACGGCAACCCGCTGCTGCTGCGGGAGCTGCTCGCCGATGCGCTGGACACCGGCGGGCTGCGGGAGTCGCGAGGCGTCTGGCGGTGGCGCGGCACCGCGTCGGGCAGCCCTCGGCTGGCCGAGCTGGTCAGCGCCCGGCAGCGCGCCCTGGAACCGGCCGCCCGTCAGGTGCTGGAGGTGGTCGCCTGTGGTGAACCGCTCTCGCTCGCCCTGCTGGAACGGTTCGTCGATCCGGCTGCCATCGAGGCGGCCGAGCGCAGCGGCATGGTGGTCGCGGAGCGCTCCGGCGCGCGGACCGCGCTGCGGATGGCCCATCCGCTCTACGGCGAGGCGCTGCGCGCGAGCATGCCCGCCAGCCGGTCGCGCACCGTCTTCGGGCAGCTCGCCGACGTGCTGGCGAGCATGCCGCTGCGCCGCCGCGACGACGCGCTGGTCGCCGGCGTGTGGCAACTGCGCTCGGGCAGCGTCCGGCATCCGGGCATCGCGCTGGCCGCCGCGCGGCAGGCCATCGACCGGTTCGACATCGACCTGGCCGAGCGGCTGGCCCGCACGGCGTACGACGCCGGGCAGGGCTGGGAGGCGCAGTGGCTGCTGGCCCGGGTGCTGCAGTACCAGGCGCGCAGCCAGGAGGCGTTCGACATGCTGCCACCGGCGCCGCCGCCGGGCAGCAAACACCTCGCAATCTGGGCGATCACCCGAGCCGGGCTGCTCTACTGGGGTCTGGACCGGATCGACGAGGCGCACGAGACGCTGCGGATGGTGCCGGCGGGCTCGCCCGGGTACGACCTGGCCGCGGCCACCCGGTCGTGGGTGCTGTTCTACGACGGCCGCTGCGAGGCGGCGCTGGCGGTGGGCCAGGCCGTGCTGGCCCGGGCCGACACCGGCGTGCGGGCGGCCAGTTGGGCGACGATGGGCGCCGCCTCGGCGGCCGGGATGCTCGGCCGGCTCGGACTCGCGGCGGAGCTGGCCCACAAGGGCCGGGCGGTGCTCGCCGCCGAGCCCGAGCACCTGCCCTGGAACGAGGCACAGGTCGGGCTGGGGCTCTGCTACGCCCGGTACGCCGCCGGCGAGCTGGCCGGTGCCGTCGAGCTGGCCGACGAGGGCTACCGCGCGGCGGTGGCCAGCGACGCGCGGGGGATGGTCGCCGTGTGGGCCGGGTTCCGGGGGATCATCGCCAAGTCGCAGGGGCAGCTCGACGGCGCGGAAGCCGACCTGCGCGAGGCCGTCGCCCTGGTCGAGGAGAACGACCAGTACCACCTGGTGCGGACGTACTGGGCCGAGCTGGCCGGCGTCCGGGCCCTGGCCGGCGACCTGCCCGGCGCCCGCCGCTGGCTGGCCGCGGCGGACGCGCGGGAGCGGACCGCGAACCGGATCTTCCACCCGTGGGTGGAACTGAACCGCGCCTGGGTGCAGGTGGCCGAGGGGGATCTCACCGCCGCCATCCGCACCGCCCGGAATGCCGCCGACCTGGCCCGGGGCAGCGAACAGCCCACGATCGAGGCGGTGGCGCTCTACGAGTGCGCGCGGCTGGGCGCACCGGAGCCGGTGCGGGACCGGCTGACCGCCCTCGCGGACCAGCTCGGCGGGCTCGCGTCGACCCTCGCCACCGCTGCCGACGGTCTGCTCCGCGACGACGGACCGACCCTGGAGGCGGCCGTGGACGACCTCGTCGCCCGCGGCCACACCCTGCTCGCCGCCGAGGCGCTGGGCGCCGCCGCCCGGGCGTACGCCCGCAGTGGTCGACCCCGGCTGGCGGTGGCGCAGCGAGCGGCGACGCTGGCCCGTGCCTGCCACGGCGTCCGCACACCACTGCTCGCCGCGACCGCTCCGGGCGCGGAGCAGGCGACGCTGACCCGCCGCGAACGGGACGTCGCGTTGCTCGCGGTCGACCTGTCCAGCCGCAGCATCGCCGACCGACTCGGGTTGTCGGTCAACACCGTCAACAACAACCTGGCCCGCGTCTTCACCAAACTGGGCGTGCGCAACCGCCGGGAGCTGGCAGTCGTGCTCGGCCACGAGCGGCCGGACGTACGGGCGGCGGGTCACCGCGAGCGATCCAGCCTCGACAGTAGGTAAGGGCGACTGATCTACCGGGTTACCGCACACCTTTCTACCGTGCGGTAACACACCTACCGGTGCACTCAGTCCCTGGAGGACGGCATGAGCCAACTGGATCCAAGCGGACCACCAGGACAGCGACCCACCAGGTCGTTCCACGTCCACAATGTTCTGTTCGCCGCCACGGTGGCGGTGGCGGTCGCCATGGTCACCGCGGTCGTCGCTCCGGCAGCCGGCGGCGCCTCGCCCACCCCGGTGAGCGCCACACCCGCCGCGGTCTCGTACGACGCGCCCCCCTGCACCCGCCAGCTGGAGGGCACGACCTGGCTGCTCGATCCGTGCGTCAAGCCGGGCGGGAAACTTCCGGTGGAGGTCGAGGCGCGGCTCGCGCAGATCCGTACCCAGAACGCGGCTGCCGCCGCCGACTGCCCGGACCCGAGTGGTTCGCCGTCGGCCTCGACGTCGGCGACACCGACCCGGCAGACCCGGCCGCCGGTGACGGCCCAGCCTGTCGCGCAGCGGGCTCCCGCCGCGACCGCCACCGCCCCCACCTCGACGGCGTCGCCCACCGGTTCACCCTCCTCAACGGCGTCGCCCACCGGCTCGCCCTGCCCCTCGGGCAGCGCGTCCCCCTCCGGGAGCGCGTCCCCGTCGGGCAGCTCATCCCCGTCGGGCAGCGCGTCGCCCTCGGGTAGCGCGTCGCCCTCGGGCAGCTCATCCCCGTCGGGTAGCGCGTCGCCCTCGGGGAGCGCGTCTCCGTCCGGTAGCGCATCGCCCTCGGGTAGCGCGTCTCCGTCGGGTAGTTCCTCCCCGTCGGGTAGCGCGTCTCCCTCGGGCAGTTCGTCGCCCTCGGGTAGCGCGTCTCCGTCGGGTAGCGCATCGCCCTCGGGTAGCTCGTCGCCGTCGGGCAGCGCCTCACCCAGCGGCTCGACGTCACCCAGCAACCCGCCCGACCCGACCGACGGGCCGCCCTGGCCCACCGGCGGGCCGACCTCGCCGCCGCCCCCGCCGCCGACCGGCTGCCCGCAGGTCAACGGCAACCCCACACTGGTGGACGCGAACAAGGACCGTATCCGCTGCCGGGAGGTGCAGACCGTCGAGGACGACACCGTCCTGACCCTCACCGGGGACTCGATCAGCTCGTCGCACCACCAGTTCGGCTTCGGCGTGGGGCCCGGCTGTCCGATGACCTCGTTCGACGACCGGGGGATGCCCGGCAACAACGGCGTCTACAGCTACGGCCGGCGCTACTTCGACATGGACGGCAGCATCGTCGACTACGACAACTACGCGCGCACCGGGTACGGCACCGGCGACATCATCGCCGGTCGCGCCGGCCCCGACGCCTGCGGCAACGGATGGGGGCGCGTGGCCAGCCCGCTCGGCCTCGCCACCGCGCGCATCGCCAAGGCCAAGGCGGACGGGCACAACGCGTACCACGCCACCACCGGTGGGGTGAACAACACCAACTGGACCACCGTCCTGACCCGGCTGGGCATGTGCCGGGGCCTGGAGTTCGCGGCAGAGGCCCTGGACCCGTACGGCGTGTTCCGCTTCGAGTGGGCGGCCGTCGGCGGCAAGCAGGGCATCGTCACCAACGGCGGTGGTTGCAACTTCTGGCTCGACCTGCCGGTCGGCGAGGACTACTACATCAACATCGGGGTGCCGCGTTACAACGGCCCCGCGCAGTACGCCGGCATCACCGCAGACGCCACCACCATCGTCAACTCCCTGCTGGGCGCCGGCGCGGACAAGGTGGTGTGGATGCTGTACTACGACATCACCCCGGCGAACATCGACGTCGGCCAGTACGGCTGGGCCAAGCTCAAGTCGCTGCTGCCCACCGGATTGCAGTCCTACCTGCCCTCGGCGCCGGTGTCGACGCTGCAACCGCTCATCGATCCGCTCTGGGTGGGCACCGTGCGGGGTGTGATCAGCGACCTCAACTGGGCCATCCAGCTCGGGGTCCCGTTCGACCCGGCCGTGCGAGTGGCGTTCGCGCCGCCGTTCACTCCGGGTGACATCCAGATCACCGCAGAGGGTGGGTCGCCGCATCCCAGTCCCTCTGGGCAGGACAAGTTGGCCAGCACCCTGGCTGGCGTGCTCAGCGGTATGTGACGGGGGCCTGATTCATCGCTCAGGACGGGGAGGAATCGCCGATGCGGTTCCTCCCCGTCGCCCGCACAGGTGGAACTGTGTCTGAGTTGCGGCTATTAATGCGGTATATGCTCACCTGCGCCGTACCCCCAGCACGAAAATTGCTATACGGTCGGCGAATGAAGGTGGAGGAACACTGGTGGAACGGTGACACGACCCCGCGCGGGCGCCGGGACGTGTATATCCGTACTGACGGGCAGGGTTGGGAGGTCCGCGCCCAGATCGGTGGGGCGTCGGGTCGTGAGCGGGTGCAGCAGTGCCCCAGCCGGGCCTCGGCGGCCATCCTCGCCGACGCCTGGCGCGGTACGCACCCATCCTGGCGCGAGCTGAAGCAGCGCTGATCCGGCACCGGGCCGGGCCGGCAACGCTCCTGGGCTCCCGCCCGGTGCGCTCCCCGGCCCGCCCGGTGTTCGACTCACCCCCCGACCGTCAGCGCGTCCCCCGGTAGCTGTCGGCGATGGCGGTCCGGCTCGTGGGTCACTGCTTCTGGAACATGACCGAGGCGACGTCTGCTACGAATGCCGACGCCCAATCGAGCTGGGGACAGTTGTCGCGGATCCGATGGAAGGTGCCGAACGAAGGAACCTTCACATGCCCATACCAACCAGCGGATACCGCGAAATGGCCGAGGACCTCGCCGCACGCATCAGAAGCGGGGAGTACGCACCGGGTGAGCGGTTGCCCACCTACAACGAACTCTCCGCTATCTACGACGTCAGCGTGACCACGGTCCAGAGGGCGGTCATCGTTCTGCAGACCCGTGGTCTCGTGGTGGGTCTTCAGGGCCGCGGCCTGTGGGTCGCAGAAGAGTTGCCAGCCTGACCAGCGCCGCCCCGCGCGTGCACCACCGCCGGAGTGGAGCGGCCGGTGGCCGGGTCCGCCGAGCGCTTTCCGTGTTCCCCGCGGCAGGCCGGGTACACGGGGGCGGTCCGCGCCCGATGGAGGTCGCCCATGTCGCAGGGTCCCGACGAGGAGAACCCCAGGCTCGACGAGGAGATCCGGGAGGCCGAGCGCCGGCTCGCCGACCTCGCCGCCTCGTCGGACGACGCGCTGACCGACGACGACGCCCGCGTGCCGGACGACGCCCCCTCCGAGCAGGAACCGGAGTAGGGCCTGTCCGGCACTCGAAAACCGGACAGGCCCCGTGCTCCGGGACGGGCTCAGCGCTTGAACGTGAAGGTGAAGTCGCCGGAGAGCTTGCCGCTCAGGCGGACCGCCGAAACGATCTTCCCTTCCTCGCTCAGCCTGTCGACCTCGGCTCGGGAGAGACCGAAGCCCTCGGCGATCAGTCGCGCGGGCCGGACCGGGATTCGTGCGCCGAAGCGGACCGAGACGTCGACCATCTCGCGGTCCAGGTGCGCCGATCCGTTGGTGTCGAGACGCCAGCGGCCGTCCCAGTCCAGGACGAACCGGTTGCGACGCTGCACGCCCGGCTCCTGAAGCAGTTCGGCGATCAGGCGACTGTCGTTGTCGTGCAACCGGTCGAGCAGCTCAGGTCGGATGGTGCGGACCGTCGTCCGTTCCAGGACCGTGAGCTTCACCGTGTCCCCGCACCCGACGCAGAGCGCGAGGAGCCAGATGTCGATGAGCTTGTTGTTGGCGTTGACGCGGAATTTGCCGCTCGGCCGGAGGTGCGGGGACGCGCACACGTGGCAGCGGCGGCGAATGATGGGCAGGCAGGTGGGCACGACGGCCCATTGTGAGAGCACAGAGGTACACCGGTTTCAGTGAGAAGTCCGCAGCAAAAAGGAGCGCGGCGCACAGGCGCGACGCGCGTATCAGCGCTCGGGAGGTCTCACAGGGTGTACAACGGGACGTCCTCGCCTCGACGACAGGTTGAGGCAGGACGCTAACGGCGCGAGCGCCGCCACTCCACCGGTTTTCTCAGGCCGTCGGGACCGGCAGCACCACGCCTTCGGCGGCCGACCGGTGCGCCAGCTCGATCAGCTCGACAGTGGCGACCGAGTCGCGCGGGTCCACCGGCATCGGCGTGCCGTCGCGCAGCGCCGCCGCCACCTGGGCGTAGAAGCTCTGGTACGCCCCGGGCAGGGTAGGCGTCGGACGCAGGTCACCGTCGACGCCGAGCAGGCCGTACCGCTCCGGCGGGACCTCGCCCCAGCCGGGCTGGTCGGGTCGGCCGCCGTCGTGCAGCGCCGCTTCCTGCACGTCCAGCCCGTAGGTCGTGTAGCCGGCCCGGTCGCCCAGCACCCGCAGGCGCGGGCCGAGCTGGGCGGTGATCGCCCCCATCCACAGGTGCGAGTGCACGCCGTTGGCGTGGGTCAGCGCCACGAACGCGTCGTCGTCGACCTCGGCGCCCGCGCGGCGGCGGTCGACCTCGGCGTAGACCCGATCGACCGCGCCGAAGAGCTGCACGGCCTGGTCGATGAGGTGCGCGCCCAGATCGAACAGGGCGCCGCCGGCCTCCTCGGTGCCGGCGAGCTCCCGCCAGCCCGGCTTGATCGCCGGGCGGAACCGCTCGAACCGGGACTCGAAGCGCAGCACCCGCCCCAGCTCGCCCCGCTCGACGAGCCCGCGGGCGGTCAGGAAGTCGCCGTCCCAGCGCCGATTCTGGAACACCGTCAGCGGAACGCCGAGACGGTCGGCCTCCTCGACCAGCGCCCGGGCGTCGGCGGCGGTGGGAGCCAGGGGCTTGTCGACGACGACCGGCAGGCCGGCCGCGAGGGCCGCCCGCGCCATCGGCACGTGCTGCCGGTTCGGCGTCGCGACCACGACCAGGTCCAGATCCTCGGGTGTACGCCACAGCTCGTCGGCGTCGTCGACCAGGCGGGCGTCCGGGAAGTGCTGGTGCGCCTGCTCGCGCCGTTGCGGATCGCGCGTCACGATGGCGTCCAGCCGCAGCCCGGGTGTCGCGGCGATCAGCGGCGCGTGGAACACCCGACCCGCCAACCCGTACCCGAGCAGACCGACCCGCAGCGCCTCCGCCATGCCGTACTCCCATCTCCTGGCCCGCGCCCTGGACCGGCGGCGGTGCCGGTGCTCGAATCTACGCCGCGCGCGGTCGGGCCTGGTCCGGGCCCGGCGTCCCTCAGCCCACCGGGTCGGCGCGCAGATAGGTGAGCACGGCGAGCACCCGGCGGTTGGTGTCGTCGCTGGGTGGCAGGTCGAGCTTGAGCAGGATGTTGCCGACGTGCTTTCCGACGGCCGCCTCGGTGACGTGCAGCCGGCCGGCGATCGAGGCGTTGGAGCGGCCCTCGGCCAGCAGCGCCAGCACCTCCCGCTCCCGGCCGGAGAGCGCGGCGAGCGGGTCGCGGGGGCGGTGCAGCAGTTGCCGCACCACGTCCGGGTCGATGGCGGTGCCGCCGCCGGTGACCCGGCGCAGCGTGTCGACGAACTCGGTCACCTCGGCCACCCGGTCCTTGAGCAGGTAGCCGACCCGCTGGCCGTCGCCGCTGTCCAGCAGCGCCGCCGCGTACCCCGTCTGCACGAACTGGCTCAGGACCACCACCGGCAGGCCGGGACGCTCGGCGCGCAGCGCGACGGCCGCCCGCAGCCCGTCGTCCCGCCGACCGGGTGGCATCCGGATGTCGGTGAGCACCAGATCGGGTTGGTGGGTGCGGGCCGCCTCCAGCAGGTCCGGCGCGGACCCGACGGCGGCGCACACCGTGAAGTCGAAGCGGGTCAGCAGCGCGACCAGGCCCTCGCGCAGCAGCACCTCGTCCTCGGCGAGCACCACCCGGGTCAGCGGCGACATGGCAGCTCCACCCGGACCAGCGTAGGCCCGCCGGGCGGGCTGGCCAGCAGCAGCCGCCCGTCGGCGGCGGCGACCCGGTCGGCGAGACCGGTCAGGCCGGTGCCCCGGGCCGGGTCGGCGCCGCCGCGCCCGTCGTCGGACACCTCGACCACCAGGTCACCGCCGGCCCGGGACAGGCGCACCTCGGCGCGGGTCGCCCCGGCGTGCCGGGCCACGTTGCTCAACGCCTCCGACACCACGAAGTACGCGGTGGTCTCGACGATCTCCGGCAGCGCCCCGTCGACGTCGGCGTGCACGGTGACCGCGACGGGCGCCGCGTCGGCCAGCTCGCGTACGGCCCCGGCGAGACCGAGGTCGGTGAGGCTCTGCGGCCGGATGCCGTGCACCAACTGCCGCAACATCACCATCAGCCCGCGCGCCTGGTCGTGCGCCACGGCGAGCGGCCGGGCGGCGGGGGAGTCCTCGGGTACGTCCAGCCGGGCCAGGCCCAGTTGCAGGGTGAGGCTGGTCAGCCGGGGCTGCGCGCCGTCGTGCAGGTCCCGCTCGATGCGGCGCCGTTCCGCCTCGTACGCGCCGACCAGCCGGGTGCGGGAGCGGGCGACCTCACGCAGCGCCGCCGCGTCGACCGGCGAGCCCAGCGCCCACCGCGCCACGGCGGCCTGACCGGCGGCGAGCAGCCCGACCCCGTAACAGAGCACCGGGAGGAGCAGCACTCCCACGACCGCGTACGGGATGGCTTGGCCGGTGCTCTCGATCGGCCGCCAGATCACGACCGGGTCGGAGTCCCCGGCCAGCCAGGGGCTGGTGACCATCCCGATGTCGAGCAGCACCAGCACCAGGAACACCCAGTACGCGACAGGCACGAAACCGCCCAGCCAGAAGAGGTACGCGACCTCCCGCCAGCCGGCCGCCGTGCGGTAGCGGGCGGCGAGGCCCGGCCACGGTGACGCGGGCAGCGGTCGGCCGTCCACGAGGCTGAGCCGCCACCGTTCGACGGCGGCCACCGGGAAGCTCACGATCGGCGCGAGGGCCACCAGGGTGAGGCTGCCGACGGCCAGGAACAGCATCAGCGGTATCTCCGGCGGCCTGTCGTGCAGTCGCAGCGCGTTGGCGGCGGCCAGAAGGGGTGCGCCGATGACGAGCAGTCCGACGCTGAGCACGCCGGCGATCGGCACGGTGCTCACCAGGTAGGCCAGCGCGCGCCAGGGCCAGGCGGAGATCAACCAGTCGCGTCGGCGCAGCGTCGCGGCCAGGTGGCGGGGGTGTTCCGAGGTCATGCCGCAGACGCTAATCGCCGGTCAGCGGGCGCCCCAGCCGTCCAGATCCCCTTTGCGGGGTATGCCCAGCACTACCGGCCGAGCGGGTGTGCGGGGTCCGGAAACGGGAAGAACGCGCCGTCACGCGATTTGTGTGACACCGGTGGCGGCGGCTGGAGAGACATTGGGTGCCAGAACCTTCGTGGTGGTCGGCGGTACCAGCGGGCTGGGCCTTGCGGTGGCCCGGCTGCTCGTCGACGAGCACCGGGTCGTGGTGTTCGGCGACGTGCCGGCCGAGGTCGCCGCGACTACCGACGAGCTGCGGTGCGACGGCGCGGTCTGCGACGTCTCCTCCCACGAGCAGGTCCGGGACGCGTTCGCCGAGGTGGTGGGGCGCTACGGCACCGTCGACGGGGTGGCGGCGTGCGCGTCGATGTGGGCGGGCGGTGACCTCGGGGACCTGTCCGTGGACCACATCCGGCGGGCCGTGGAGATCAACGTCCTGGGTACGACGTACCTGCTGCGGGAGGCGCTGGAGCACCTGCACCGGCAGGACTACGGAAACGTGGTCTACATCGGCGCGATGGCGCTCGCGGCGCCCCGGCCCGGCATCCCGGTCTACCGGGCGACCAAGAGCTACGGCAGCAGCCTCGTCGAGTCACTGGCCCAGGCCCAGCACAGCAACCGCGTCAAGGTGATGCAGTTGCACCCCGGGCCGATGCCGACCCGCTTGCAGGAACGCGTCGGCGCGGAGTTCCTCGACGAGGTGTACGCCCTGCCCGAGCAGGTCGCCACCGAGGTCGTCCGGCTCCTGCTGCTGCAACCCGACGACCTCTACGTCTCCGGCGAGCGCGTGTTGCGCGCGGACGGGCGGTGGTGACGGCGGCAGCCGGACCGGGGGACCGTCCGGCCTCCGCGTGGGCGCCCCTGCGCGGCGCCGTCTACCGCAATCTCTGGCTGGCCCTGCTCGCCGCGAACATCGGCACCTGGATGCAGACCGTCGGCGCGCAGTGGCTGCTGATCCACCACTCCAACGCCTCCACGCTGGTGGCGCTGGTGCAGACCGCCAGCCTGCTGCCGGTTCTGCTGCTGGCGCTGCCCGCCGGGGTGCTGGCCGACAGCTTCGACCGCCGGCACCTGCTGATCGCCGTGCAGCTGTTCCTGGTGGCGGTGGCGGTGGCGTTGACCCTGCTCACCCTGACCGACCGGATGCCGCCGGCCCTGCTGCTCACCCTCACCTTCGCGTTCGGGGTCGGGCAGGCGCTCACCCTGCCGGCCTGGTCGGCGGTGATCCCGGAGCTGGTGCCGCAGGAGCAGCTGCGGTCGGCGTCGGCGCTCGGGTCGATCAGCGTGAACGTGGCGCGGGCGGTGGGGCCGGCGGTGGCCGGTGTGCTGATCGCCCGGACCGGCGTCGCCCCGGTCTTCGGGCTCAACGCGGTGGCGTTCGCCATCTTCGCGGCCGCGCTGTGGCGCTGGCGGCCGGGCACCGCACGCGCCGTCGAGGTGCCCGAGCGGTTCACCGCCGCGCTGCGGGCCGGCAGCCGCTACGTACGCCACTCGCCGATCGTGCGCCGGCTGCTGCGCCGCGCGCTGGTCTTCGTGATCCCGGCCAGCGCGCTGTGGGCGCTGCTGCCGCTGGTGGCGGCCCGGCGGCTCGATCTGGGCTCCGGCGGGTACGGGTTGCTGCTGGCCGCCCTCGGGGTGGGCGCCATCGCCGGCGGTGTGCTGCTGGCCGTGATCCGCACCCGGCTGTCGGCCAACCAGCTCCTGCTGGTCGCCGGCGCGCTGTTCACAGTCGCGCTGGCGGTGGTCGGCACCGTACGGGTGGTGCCGCTGGTGCTGCTCGCCCTGCTGCCGGCCGGGATGGCCTGGGTGACGGTGCTGGCCAACGTCAACGCCGAGATGCAGCTCTTCCTGCCGAGCTGGGTACGGGCCCGGGGGCTCGCCGTCTACCAGGTGTGTTTCGCCGGCGGGCAGGCCGTCGGCGCCCTCGTGTGGGGTCTGGTGGCCGACATGGGCGGACTGGTCGTCGCCTACCTCGCGGCGGCGGCGTTGATGTTCGTCGGGACCGTGACGAGCCGGATCTGGCCGCTGCCGGACCTGCGCTCGGTGAACCGCGAACCGTCGGCCTACTGGCCGCAGCTGCATCTTGCGCACGAGCCGGACCCGGGCGTGGGACCGGTGCTGGTGACGGTGCAGTACACGGTCCGGCCGGAGCGCACGGGTCCGTTCCTCGCGGCCATGGACGTGGTGCGCGGCGCCCGCCAGCGCACCGGCGCGATGCGCTGGGGGCTGTTCCGACCGGCCGAGACGACGGACCGGTTCGTCGAGGTGTACCTGGTGCCGTCCTGGGACGAGCACCTGCGCCAGCACGGTGGCCGGTTGACGGGTGAGGACCGCGAGGCCGAGGCACGGGCCCGGGAGCTGACCGACGGCGCCCCGGAGGTGCGCCACCTCGTGCCGGCCGCCGCCGGGCCGGCGCTGAGCGACGACCGCGAAGGACTCTGATCTCCGTACGCCCCATCTCGTGGGCGATTTCTTCCCGCGTCATGTGCAGGACGTGACTGTCGGGGTACGTGGTGGCCCTGAGAGGGGAGGGAACCCATGGATCTGCTGGCTACCACGACCATCCGCCGGCCGGTGTCCGACGTGTACGCCTTCTGGCGTCGTCTGGAGAACCTGCCGACGTTCATGGCCCATCTGCAGGAGGTGCGCGCCACCGGGGAGCGTACGAGTCACTGGACGGCAAGCGCGCCGTTCGACCGTAGCGTCGAGTGGGACGCGGAGATCACCGACGAGGTGCCCGACGAGCGCATCGGCTGGCGGTCCACCGGCGAGGCCGACGTGCCGAACACCGGCAAGGTGTGGTTCGTGCCGGCGCCCGACGGCGTGAGCACCGAGGTGCACGTGCTGCTCGTGTACGACATCCCGGGCGGCAAGCTCGGCCAGGCCGTCGCCCGGTACTTCGGCGAGGAGCCGCACCAGCAGCTCGACGACGACCTGCGCCGACTCAAGCAGGTCATGGAGACCGGCGAGGTGATGCGCTCGGACGGCGCACCGTGGGGCAAGCGCGCCCGCCGGGAGTTCCCGCAGCGGCCGGCGCAGCCGCTGTCGAGCGACGAACTGGCGAAGGGGGAGGCGGCATGAGGGCGAACACCTGGGCCGGCCGGAACAAGGTCGAGGTCCGCGATGTGCCGGACCCGAGCATCCTGAACCGGCGCGACGCGATCGTGAAGGTCACCTCGACCGCGATCTGCGGGTCCGACCTGCACCTGGTCGACGGGTACGTGCCGACCATGCAGGACGGTGACGTGCTGGGCCACGAGTTCATGGGCGAGGTGGTGGAGGTCGGCGCCGGCGTCGACCCGGGTCGGCTGCGGGTCGGCGACCGGGTCGTGGTGCCGTTCCCGATCGCCTGTGGCGCGTGCGCGGCGTGCGCCGCCGAGCTGTGGTCGTGCTGCGAGAACAGCAACCCCAACGCCGGGATCGCGGAGAAGATGTTCGGCCACCCGGTCGCCGGCATCTTCGGCTACTCCCACCTGACCGGCGGGTTCGCCGGCGGCCAGTCCGAGTACGTGCGGGTGCCGTTCGCCGACGTGGGGCCGCTGAAGATCGAGTCGGACCTGACCGACGAGCAGGTGCTGTTCCTGTCCGATATCCTGCCGACCGGCTACATGGGCGCCGAGATGTGCGACATCCAGCCCAGCGACGTCGTCGCCGTGTGGGGCGCCGGCCCGGTCGGGCAGTTCGCGATGGACAGTGCCCGCCTGCTCGGCGCGGCAACTGTCATCGCGATCGACAAGGAGCCGTACCGCCTGCGGATGGCCGAGCAGGCTGGGCACACCACGATCAACTTCGAGGAGGTGGACGTCCGCTCCCGGCTGTTGGAGCTGACCGGCGGACGCGGGCCGGACAAGTGCATCGACGCCGTCGGCATGGAGGCCAGCCACGGCAGCGCGCACCTGCACGCGTACGACCGGGTGAAGCAGGCCGTGCGGTCGGAGACCGAGCGGCCGCACGCGTTGCGCCAGGCGATCCTGTCCTGCCGCAGCGGTGGCACCGTGTCGGTCATCGGCGTGTACGGGGGCTTGCTCGACAAGTTCCCCTCCGGCGCGTGGATGAACCGGTCGCTGACCCTGCGCACCGGCCAGTGCCACGTCCAGCGCTACATGAAGCCGCTGCTGCGCCACGTCGAGAACGGCGAGCTGGACCCCACCCGGGTGATCACCCACACCCTGCCGCTCCAGGACGCGGCGCGCGGCTTCGACCTGTTCAAGAACAAGCAGGACGACTGCGAGAAGGTAGTGCTGAAGCCCTGACGGGTCGGTGCCGGCGCGGTCGCGAAGGGGCCTCGCCGGCACCGCCGCGCGGTCGACGTACGCCGTACGACCGCGTTGTTAGGATGGCCGCACCATGGCGAGTGAGCGCAAGGCGACCGCGGACCCGGCCCGCAGCCTGGCCATCCTCTGGCGCACCCGGGAACCGACCAGCCGCAGCGCCGGGCAGGGCCTCAGCGTCGACCGGATCGTGCGGGCCGCGATCGACATCGCCGACGCCGAGGGCCTGGACGCGTTGACCATGCGCCGGGTCGGTGAGGCGTTGGGTGTCGGCACCATGTCCGTCTACACCTACGTGCCGGGCAAGGCCGAACTCGTCGCCGTCATGATCGACACCGCGTACGGCGAGATGCCGCGTTCCGCGGTCGAGGGCGACTGGCGGGCCCGGTTGGAGCGGATCGCCCACGACAACCTGGCGCTCTACCAGCGCCACCCGTGGATGCTGCGGGCCGAGACGACCCGCCCGGTGCTCGGCCCGCACCTGGTGGCCAAGTACGACCACGAACTCGGCGCGGTCGCCGACATCGGGCTCACCGACATCGAGATGGACGCGGTGCTCACCCTCGTCCTGGGGCACGTGAAGAGTTCCGCGCGCGCCGCGTCCGAGGTGGTCGACCTGGAGCGGGAGACCGGCATGACCGACGGTCAGTGGTGGCAGTCGCACGCGCCCTGGCTGGAGACGTTCCTGACGGCCGACAGCTACCCCACCGCGTCCCGGGTCGGCACCGCTGCCGGCCAGCAGCACGGCGGGGCGTACGGCCCGGAGTACGCCTTCGAGTTCGGCCTGCAACGCGTCCTCGACGGCATCTCGGTGGTGGTCGCCGAGCGGGCGGCCAGCCGGTAGCTGCGACGGCCGGTGCTATCTGGCCGCCTCCGCCGAGACGGCGGTCCCGAGCCGGGCGAGGGCCCGGGCGGACGCGCTGCCCGGCTCGGCGTGGTAGACGACAAGCGACTGGGTGGTGCCGCTGATCGTGAGCTTCTCGTAGCGCAGCTCCAACTCGCCCACCCGCGGATGGTGGAACGCCCGGAGCCCGCCCCCGGCGCGGACTGTGACATCGTGACGCGCCCACAACCGCCGGAACAGCTCGCTGCCCGTCGTCAACTCCGCGACCAGTTCGGTGAGCCGCGGATCGTCCACCTCGGCCCCCACCTGTGCGCGCAGGCCGGCCACCGCGCTGGCGGCGACCGCCTCCGGCGCCGGATAGAGCGCCGGCACGTCCGGGCCCAGAAACACCGCGCGCGGCAGGTTCACCCCGACCCGGTAGATCGGCGCCAGGGCGGTCGCCATCGGGTTGGCGAAGAGCACGTCCAGGTGCCGGCCGTGCACGAAGGCGGGCGTTTGCGCCCACGAACCCACCAACTGGCGGATGCCCACCGGCACCCGCTCCGGGCGTCGTGCCGGTCGGCCGGTCGGCGCGTGCCCGCCGAGGCGGTGCAGGTGCGCCGTGGCCTCGGCGTCCAGCAGCAGTGCCCGGGCCAGCGCCTCGAGCACCTGGGCCGACGGACTGCGGTCCCGGCCCTGCTCCAACCGCAGGTAGTAGTCCGCGCTGATGCCGGCCAGCAGGGCCACCTCCTCGCGCCGGAGGCCGGGCACCCGCCGGCGGCCGTGTGCGGGCAACCCGACGTCACCCGGCCGGATCAGCTCACGCCGGGCACGCAGGTACTCGCCCAGCGGGCCGGCCGCGCTCACCAGCTCATCGTAGGAGCGCTCGCCGCCGCCCAACCTGGTCCTGCCACTACCAGGAAAACCGGTAACCCGGATATCGCCCGCCGGCCGGGTGACAGTGGGTCACGTAAGCGTGCAGCGAGAGATGGGACAGAGATGACCGAGCGAATCACGACGCCCTTCGGTTTCGCCTCGACCGCCGACGAGGTGCTCGCCGGAGTCGACCTGAGCGGCAAGCGGGCCGTCATCACCGGCGGCGCCGCCGGGATCGGCATCGAGACCGCCCGTTCGCTGGCCGCCGCCGGCGCCGAGGTGGTGCTCGCGGTCCGTCGGGTCACGGCCGGCGAGGAGGCCGCCCGGGACATCGCGGCCAGCATCGGCGCGGACCGGGTCACCGTCCGCGAGCTGGACGTGGCCGACCAGGATTCGGTAGGCCGGTTCGTCGCCGGCTGGGACGGGCCACTGCACATTCTGATCAACAACGCGGGGATCATGGCGCTGCCGGAGCTGGAGCGCACCGCCGAGGGCTGGGAGATGCAGTTCGCCACCAACTTCATGGGGCACTACGCGCTGACCGTCGGCCTGCACGACGCCCTCGCCGCCGCCGGTGGCGCCCGGGTCGTGTCGGTCAGCTCCAGCGGCAACCTCTTCTCGCCGGTGGTCTTCGACGACCTGCACTTCGCGTTCCGCCCGTACGACCCCCTGCTGGCGTACGGGCAGTCCAAGAGCGCCGAGGCCCTGCTCGCCGTCGAGGCCGACCGCCGCTGGTCCGGTGAGAACATCCACGCCAACGCGTTGAACCCCGGCGCCATCGCCACCGGGCTGCAGAAGCACACGGGCGGGCTGCGGACGCCGAAGGAGCGGCAGAAGACCCCGCAGCAGGGTGCCGCCACCTCGGTGCTGCTCGCCGCGTCCCCGCTGCTCGACGGCGTGGGCGGTCGGTACTTCGAGGACTGTGCCGAGGCCCCGGTCCGGACCGAGCGGCCCGCCGACTACAGCGGCGTGGCGGCGTACGCGGTCGACGCGGACAACGCCGAGCGGCTCTGGGAGGTGGCCGCGAACCTCGTCGCCGACGGTGCCGCCGCCCGCCGGCCACGGCACGGGTAGCCGCAGCGATGCCGCAGCACGGCGACCAACCGCGACGCGACGACGTGGTGGAGTTGCGGGTGCACGGCGTGTCGGGGGCGAAACCCTCGGTCATCCTGGGCGCGGAGCGGGTACGCCAGGTCGCGGGCGACGCCTGCGGCGGCTTTCACCGCCGCGACGGGTCCGACGACGCCGACCCGACCGGGGTGACGCTCGAGGCGTACCGCTGGGGTGACCTGCCCTCGGGCACTGTGGCCCGGACGCTCGGCATGGTCTTCCTGCTGCCGTTCATGCTCAGCAACGCGGCGGTGTGGATGCGGCCCACCGGCAGCGGCGCCGCCGGGGTCACCGTGCTGTGCCGGCTCCTCGCGCTGAACCTCACAGTGGTGTACGTGGTGTCCATCGCCGGGGTCGCCCTCGACCTGCTCGCCTGGCGGTGTCTCGGTGCGGTGGCGTGTCGCGCGCCCTTCGACACCCTGGCCGGGCTCGACGACCGACCTGTCGGGCAGCGGCTCGCCGTGCTGGCGCTGCTGCCGATCCTTGCCGTCGCGTTCCTGCGACTGCTGGGAACCCGTCGCCCCGGCCCGGCCGGCAACCCACTGTGGGCGGTGGAGCCGCTGGTGGTGCGGCTGCGGGCGATCCACGTCGCCGCCGCGCTCGCCGTCCTCGACGTCCTGCTCCTCGTGGCCCGTCGCGGTGGCGGCGCGACGCCCGTGACGACGCTGCTGGTGACGCTCAGCGCGGCCGTCCTGGTGGTCTGTGTGGGCCTGCTCGCCGCCCCGGGGCTGATCGACCGGGCCGCGACAGCGCGGACGGCCACGGTGACCGCCCGCGCCACGGGCGTGCTGGCGGCGGGTCTGACCGTGGCGACCCTCGTGGCCGTCGGGAGCGACGAGCGCGGCTGGCCGTCCTCGGGCGGGCTCCCTGGCTACGACGCGATCGCCGGTGGCGCCCTGCTCGGCCAGATGGTCCTGCTGGTGGTGCTCAGCGGCGTGGTGCTGTGGCACCGCGGTCGGTCCAGGCTGCCGCGAGGGCTGGGCGCGGCGCTCATCGCGGCCATCGCGGTCGGTCTGGCCGGCGCGCTCTCCGCCGGTCTCGTCTACCTGACGGGGATCCTGCTCGGTGGCTACCGCGGCGACGGGGGGCCGCCGCTGCCGTACCGCTGGACGCTGCTTGCCTTCTTCCTGCACGTGGCCGCCGCGGTGCTGCTGTGTGGGGCGTTGACAGTCCTGTCGCGGCACCGCCGTCGCCGCGCGGCGGTGGCGATCACCGCCCGCGACTTTCCCGCGCCGCCGCCGGAGGCGGCCGGACAGGTGCGGCGGGTCACGAAGACCGTGGCCCGGGCGCGGTTCACCGAGTGGCTGGGCCTGCTGGCGGCCACGTACGCGGCTCTCGCGGTGGTCGGGCTGGCCACCAGTCTGCTCGGACAGTTCGGGCGTGAACCGGACGAGCTGGCGCGGCAGTCTCTCGGGCTGCCGGCCGGGATCGTCGGGATGGGGCTCGCGGGAGGCACCTACCTCCTCGCCGCGGTGCTCCTCGCGTTGCTGCTGGGTGGTGTCTTCGCCTACCGGACGGCGTGGTTCCGCCGGTACGTCGGGATCCTGTGGGACCTGGGCACCTTCTGGCCCCGGGCCGCCCACCCGTTCGCGCCCCCGAGCTACGCCGACCGGGCGGTGCCGGAGCTGACCGACCGGATCGTCCAGCTGACCGAGCGGCACGCCGGGGTGCTGCTGTGCGGGCACAGCCACGGCTCGGCGTTGCTGGCCCTCGCGGTGCTGCGGCTGCCCCCGGCCGCGCGTCGGCGCGTCGCTCTGCTCACCTACGGCTCGCCGCTGGGCCGCCTCTACGCCCGGCTCTTCCCGGCCTACCTCGACGACAAGACGCTGCGCGAGGTGGGGGAGCGGGTCGGGTGGCGGTGGCTCAACCTCTGGCGGGACACCGACCCGGTCGGCGGTTGGATCTTCGCGGCGCACCGGCCCGGCGATCCGCCGCCGGAAGCGGCCGATCCGGCCGGCCGCGTCGATCGGCGGCTGCGTGACCCGCAGGGCCTGCTGCCGTCACCGGGGCAGCGCCGGCCGCCACCGGTGCGCGGGCATCACCCGGGCGAGTCCGACCCCGAGTTCCGGGCGGCGGTACGCGAGCTCATCGGCCGGCTGCGCCCCACGGACGGCGAATGAGTCGTCAGCGAAACCCTTCACCGGTCCTCGGACAGTCGCTCGGACTCCGCGACCACCGCACGGATCTTGCGCAGGGTGGCGTCGGGGGCGTGCACGGCGGTCCGCCACCGGTCGAGCGTGCGGGTCAGCACCCGGACGACGAACTGCAACTGGTTGACCTGCTCGCGCAGCAGCCCCAGCTCCGATCGCGCGCTGATCGCCTCGCCCTCCAACTCGGTGATCCGCATCTGCAGGGGTTGCACGAGTGTCAGGGCGGCTTCCGTGAGCGTGTCGGCGGCGTCGGCCTTGAACTTGCCCCGCTGCGACACGACAGTGGCGATGGCGGCCAGACCTGTCGTACCGCCGAGGACGCCGAGCAGACTGAGCAGCACCTGAACCCAGTGCGGCGCTTCGGGTGTTGGTGCAGAGATCACGTGACACCTCCGACGACCCGTCGGTGAGCCTCGCACTGGTGGCCGTAGGCCAGGCAGCGCAGGTCGACGGCGATCAGGGCGGCCCGCCAGAAGGCGCCCAGCGGCAGGGCACTGACCAACGAGGCCGCCACGAGGCCCTGCGGACCGGTCACCGCCACCAGTGCCACCGTGTACATGCCGGTGATGGTGCCGAGCACCAGCACGGCCGCGAACTCGATGCCGAGGCCGGTGGAGAGTCGACCGGGCCACAGGATGCCCAGCAGGCCGCCCACGCCGACCACGATCAGTGCGACCTCCCAGCCGAGCTGGATGGGCTCCGGCATGGACAGTTGGACCGACGGTGATCGGATGTCGAGCACGAGCAGCAGGAATCCACAGATGGGCGTCGTGACCAGGGCGGCCACCTCGAACGGCTGGCTCTTGGCCCGGGAGCGGGGATGTCCCACGGCGACTCCTTGGTCGAGACCGGGACCGTTGTCCCGCCACCGGCCGACGTCGTGTCAGGTCGCGCGTACGAACCGGTTCGCGGGCTGCGGTCTTGGGGACGGTCGATGGGCGACTCGCCGTCGTTGGCTGCCGGTATCTGCCTGTGTAGCACCGGTGACCGGTTCTCGTCCACCTGGTGTAACGTCGCCTTTCCGCAGGTCAGAGCTGTTGTGCGGAGCTGGTTGGCCGCCTCCGCGCGAGGGGCCGCCGGAATGCCGGCGACCCCGCGCGGTCGGGACGGAGAGTGTCGGATATCTTACCGTCGGTAAGGTGGTCGTCCGCTCCGGCGGATCACCGCAGGAGCAGATCGCGCAGCGCCCGGACCACCACCGCCGGCGCCTCCTCCGCCATGAAGTGGCCGCAGTTGACCGTCTGGTGCTCCAGGTTCGGAGCCCAGGCCCGCCACACCCCCGCCGCGTCGTAGCCGAGCGCGGCGCCCCAGTCCTGCTGGAGCACCGTCACCGGCATCCGCAGCAGGTTGCCGGCCGCCCGGTCGGCCGTGTCGTGAGCGACATCGATGCCGGCCGAAGCCCGGTAGTCGGCGACGATCGGGGTGACCGCGTTGCGGGACGCCCGCAGGTAAGCCGCACGCACCTCGCCCGGCAGCGCGTCCGGGTCGCGGGTCCAGACGTCGAGGAAGTGACCGAAGAACGCGTCCGGGCTGGCGCCGATCAGCTCCTCGGGCAGGCCCGGCGGCTGCGCCATGAGGTACAGGTGGAAGGCGACCGCGGCGCTGACGCCGTGCAGCACGTCCCACGTGTCCAGGGTGGGCACCACGTCGAGCAGGGCGAGCTGGCTGATCGCCTCCGGGTGGTCCAGGCCGGCGCGGAACGCGACCAGGGCGCCCCGGTCGTGCCCGGCCAGGGCGAAGCGCCCATGACCGAGCGCGCCGGCCAGCGCCACGACGTCGGCGGCCATGGTCCGCTTGGCGTACGCCGTGCCGTCGTCGTCCACGGGCTTGTCGCTGTCGCCGTAGCCGCGCAGGTCGGGGCAGATGACCGTGTGGTCGGCGGCCAGGTCGGCCGCCACGTGCCGCCACATGAGGTGGGTCTGCGGGAAACCGTGCAACAGCACGATCGGTGGCCCGGAACCACCCACGGCGGCGGTGAGCGTCACGCCGTCGGCGACGGTGACGCGCTGGTAGTCGAATCCCTTGATCCTCGGCTGCACGGGAAACCTTCCTGATGAGCGGGGCCGGCGGGCGGGACGCCCGTCGCCGTCGTACGTCATCGAGGCTGCCCGGCAGTGATCAGCGGACGGTCAGCGCCGGATCAGTGCGCGCCGGCACGGCCGCCTAGATTGGTGCCATGACCAGGCAACCGACGCCACCGGTGGAGGTGACGTTCGGCGTGCTCGGCCCGGTGACCGCCACCAGCGCGGGCGGCCCGGTCCCGCTGCGGGGACACCGGCAGCGCCTGGTGCTGGCCCGGTTGCTGATCGCCCACGGCCGCATGGTGCCGGTGGAACGCCTCGTCGACGACCTGTGGGAGGTCCCACCGGACGGCGCGGTGGGCGCGATCCGCACCTTCGTCGCCGATCTGCGCCGGGCCTTGGAGCCCGACCGGCCACCCCGGCAGCCACCCCGCCTCCTGGTCACCGAACCCCCGGGGTACGCGCTACGGGCCAGCCCGGAATCGGTGGACGCCTACCGCTTCGAGGCGGCCGTCGGCGAGGCGGGACAGCTGCTGACCGGGGACCTGCCCGCGCCGGCACTGACCGCGCTGGACGCGGCGCTCGGGCTGTGGCGGGGCCCCGCGTACGCGGACGCCGCGGGCGCGCTCTGGGCCGCCGCGGAGACCAACCGGTTGAACGAACTGCGGATGCTCGCCGTGGAGCGGCGGGCCGAGGCGCTGCTCGCGCTGGATCGTCCGGACGAGGTCGCCACCGACCTGCCCGCCCACCTCGCCAGCCATCCGCTGCGGGAGGACGCCTGGCGGCTGCTCGCGCTGGCCCGGTACCGCGCCGGCCGCCAGGGCGAGGCGCTGGCCGCGCTGCGCGAGGCCCGTGCCGTCCTGGTGGCTGAGCTGGGTCTGGACCCGGGGCCCGAGCTGCGCCGGCTGGAGGCCGACATCCTGGCCCAGGCGCCACACCTGACCCGAGCCCCCGCCGTGGCCGTCCCGGACCGGGCCGGACCCGTTCGGGACGGTGGGTCGAAAACGGCGCCGCGCCGACCGTTCGTCGGGCGGGACGTGGAGCTGGAGCGGCTGCGGCACGCCGCCCAGGTCGCCACCCGGTCCGGCCGGCCCACGCTCGCCCTGCTCAGTGGGGAGCCGGGCGCCGGCAAGACCGCAGTGGCCGAGGCGTTGACCCGACAGCTCGCCGCCGAGGACTGGAGCACGGCGTGGGGCCGCAGTCCCGAGTACGAGGGCGCCCCGGCCGCCTGGCCGTGGACCCAGATCACCGACACGCTCACCGGGCCGTCCGGGGCTGCTGAGCCGCCGGGGGCGGGTGAGCCGGTGGACGACGGCGGCGCGACGGCCGGGACCGGTGGCGCGGGTGACCCCGCCGTGGCCCGGTTCCGACGGCACCGCGCGGTGGCGTCGGTGGTCTCCGCCGCCGCCGGCCGAGGGCCCGTCCTGCTGGTCCTGGACGACCTGCACCGCGCCGACGGCGACACGCTGGACCTGCTCACCGCCCTGGTCACCGGGCCGCAGCCGGCCACCGGGCCGGTGCTGGTCCTGGGCACCTACCGGGCCACCGAGATCAGCCCGGAGCTGACCGCAGCCCTGGCCCGGGCCGCCGCGCTCGAACCGGTGCGCGTGTATCTCGGCGGCCTGTCTCCCGAGGCGACCGGCGAGCTGGCCCGCACCCTCGCCGCACGGGAGCTGGACCCGCCCACCGTCGGGCTGATCCATCACCGCAGCGGCGGCAACCCGTTCTTCGTCCGCGAGCTGGCCCAGCTGTACGCCGGTGCGGGCGGCGCGGCGCTGGCGGCGGTGCCGCCCGGGGTGCGTGACGTCATCCGGCACCGCCTCGCACAGCTGCCCCCGCCGACCCGCACCGTGCTGCGGCAGGCGGCGGTGCTCGGCCGGGACGTCGACCCCGCGCTGCTCGGCGCGCTGACCGGCGACCCGGCGGAGCTGCTGGACGCCGTGGACCGCGCGTTGCAGGCCGGGTTCCTGACCGAGCGGGAGCCCGACGGGCGACTGCGGTTCACCCACATCCTCGTCCGCGACACCCTCTACGCGGACCTGTCCGCGGCGCGTCGCGCGGCCTGGCACGTCGCCGTGGCCGAGGCGTTGCAGCGGCGCCAGCCCGTCGACCCCGCCACGATCGCCCACCACCTGCTGCGCGCCGGCGGCCCCGCCGCCGCCCACCGGGCCGCGGGCTACGCCCGGACCGCCGCCGAGCAGGCCGAACGCGCCGGCAACCCGCACGAGGCGGCCCGGCTGTGGGCGCAGGTCGTCGACGCGTACGACCGGGCCGGGGGGACCGAGCGGCGCGAACGGTTGAACGCGGTGCTGGGCCTGGGGCGGGCTCTGGCGGTGACCGGCCGGTTGGCCGAGGCGCGCGGCCACCGCGCCGAGGCGATCGCCGACGCCGAGGCGGTCGGTGACCCCCGGCTGACGGCGGAGGTGCTGGCCGGTTTCGACGTGCCCGCCATCTGGACCCGCAACGACGACGACAGGCTCTCGGCGCGGATCGTCCGTGCCGCCGAGAACGCCCTGACCGGCCTCGGCCCGACCGGCTCGGCGCAGCGCAGCCGGCTGCTGAGCACGCTCGCGCTGGAGCTGCGCGGCACCACAGGTGAGCGGGGCAGCCAGGCCGCCGCCGAGGCCGAACGGATCGCCCGGACCGTCGCCAACCCCGGGTTGCTCGCCTTCGCGCTGAACGCGCGGTTCATGCACGCGTTCCACCGCGTCGGGCTGGCCGCCGAACGGGCCCGGATCGGCGCGGAACTAATCGACGTGGCCGCCGCGCGCCAGTTGGTGACCTTCGAGGTGCTGGGTCACCTCATCGGAGTCCAGTCGTGCTGCGCGCGAGCCGACCGGACCGGCGCGGACCAGCACGCCCGCGCCGCCGACCGCCTCGCCCAGCGGTACGAGCTGCCGCTGGTCGGCGTCTTCACCGGCTGGTACGCCGCGCTGCGCCGGGCGTTGGACGGCGACCGGGAGGCGGCGGCGACCGCGTACCGGGCGGCAGCCGAACGGCTCCCCGCCGACGCCATGCCGGGCTTCGCCCACGGACTGCTGCCACTCGCCCTGCTCGGTCTGCGCCTGGCCGACGCCGTCAGCGCCGACCCGCTGGCCCACACGCCGACAGGCGCCCGCCGAACGGGCGGCGGGTGGCCGACGGGCCAGCCGCCGATTCCCGGGCCGGACGACGAGGACTGGGCCGGCCTGGACTGGGGACCGCACGAGCCGTGGGTCCGCCCGCTGCTGCTCGCGGCCGAGGGGGACCGCGACGCCGCCGGGGCGGCCCTGCGGGCCCTCCCGGACGGGCCGCACGACCTGCTGCGGGAGGTACGGCTGTGCCTCACCGCCCGGGCCGCCCTCGCCGTCGGCGACCGGCCCACCATGGAGCGCGTCGCCGCCGCGCTCGGCCCGGCGGCCGGCGAACTGGCCGCCGGCAGCGGGGTGCTCACCGTCGGCCCGGTCGCCGGGCACCTCGCCGACCTGGCCACCGCCCTCGGCCGCGACGAGGAAGCCGCCCGACACCGTCGTACCGCCCGCCTGCTCACCGCGCGCCTCCGTACCGCCGACCCGAGCTGACCCGGCCGGGCGCGTGCCCCGCGCCCGGCGACTTGCCCGTTCCTGTGGAACCGGCAACCGGGGTGCGATCAGATGGAACAACCGGCGTTCGTCGTCGGCCGGGGATCGAGGGGGTACGCCGTGCAGGTGCTCGTCCTGATCGTGGTGCTGGGCGTCACCGTCCTGGTCGGCACCACCCTCGGCGGCCGGTACCGGGTGGCGCCACCGGTGTTGCTGATCGGGTTCGGGGTGCTGCTCGGGCTGGCGCCGCCGCTGTCCGAGGTGACCCTGGAGCCGGACCTGGTGCTGTTGATCTTCCTGCCCGCGATCCTCTACCGGGAGAGTCTCACCATCAGCCTGCGCGAGATCCGGGCCAACCTGCCGGTGATCGGGCTGCTCGCCGTGGTGCTCGTGGTGCTCACCATGGTCACGGTGTCCCTGACCGCGCAGGCGTTCGGCGTGAACCCCGCGGCCGCCTGGGTGCTCGGCGCGGTCCTCGCGCCGACCGACGCCGCCGCGGTCACCGGCCTGGCCAAGCGCCTGCCCCGCAAGCTGCTCACCACCCTGCACGCGGAGAGCCTGATCAACGACGGCAGCGCCCTGGTGATCTTCGCGGTGGCCGTCGGCCTGCTCACCCAGAGCGAGAGGCCGGGGGTGCTGGGCATCGGCGAGGAGTTCGTCGGGGCCGGCGTCGGTGGAGTGGTCGCCGGCCTGCTGGTGGGCACCGCCGTGGTGCTGATCCGCAAGCGGCTCGACGACCCGCTGCGCGAGGGGGCGCTGAGTGTGCTGACGCCGTTCGCGGCGTTCCTCCTCGCCGACTCGGTGCACGCCAGCGGTGTGCTGGCCGTCGTGGTGGCCGGCCTGGTGCTGGCGTACGCCGGTCCACGGGTGATCCGCGCCCGGTCCCGGGTGCTGGCGTACGCGTTCTGGGACCTGTCCACGTTCCTCATCAACGGTGGCCTGTTCGTGCTGCTCGGCACGCAGATCCCCCGCGCGGTGCGGGGCATCTCCAGCACCTCGCCGGGCCGGGCACTGGCGATCGTGCTGGTGGTCACCCCGGTCGTCGTCGCCACCCGGCTGCTGTTCGTCTACCTGACGGCCGAGTCGGCGAAGCTGCGCCGCCGCCGGATGATGGATCACGACCAGCCGGCGTCCGACTGGCGGGTGGGGACCGTGGCCGGCTGGGCCGGTTTCCGGGGCGCCGTGTCGCTCGCCGCCGCGCTGGCAGTTCCGACGATGACGGCCGCCGGCACACCGGTGGCCGAGCGCGACCTGATCATCTTCGTCACCGCGCTGGTCATCGTCCTGATCATGCTCGTGCAGGGCACCACCCTGCCGCTGGTGGTGCGCTGGGCGGGGCTGACCGGCGACCCCGAACGCGTCGACGAGGCCCGGCAGGCCCGCCAGCGCGCCACCCAGGCCGGCCTGGAGGCGCTGCCCCGGGTCGCCGCCGAGATCGGCGTCGAGGGGGAGACGGTGAGCCGGCTGCAGGCCGAGTACCAGCGGCACCTGGAGGACTTCAACGACAGCGGTGGGCGTACCGCCGAGGAACGCCGGCTGGACCAGCGCCTGCGCCTCGGCGTCCTCGCCCACAAGCGGCGGGAGCTGACCCGGCTGCGCGACAACCGGGAGATCGACGACCTGGTGCTCCAGGAGCTCCAGGCCGCCCTGGACAACGAGGAGATCCGGCTGCTGGGGCGGGGGCCCAGCGAGTGACACCGGCCGGCGCCGGCGGCCTGACGGATTGGTGACACCGCCCCCGCGCGTGCGGGACGTTCGGGCACGTCGTCGGGGGGTACGGTAAAAACCGGTTCGGCGTCCGTCGATGCGTTAGGCCCGCGAGGGGGTGCCCATGACCACCGGAGGGAGCGAAACCGACCTGCGGACGGTCACCGAGCGGGAGTTCCTCGACGAGCTGGTGGCGGTCACCCGCGAACGCGTCGCCACCCAGTTCCTCTACCTGATGGCGCAGGACGACGCCGTCATCGGGGTCCAGTGGGAGCAGCCCGGCGTGGACCACCTCCGCCGCTACCAGGTCCGCGACGCCTGCCCGCACTGCGTCGTCCTCGATGCGGTGGTGGCGCTGGCGCCGATGCTGCCACTCGACGTGCTGCGCGCCGCGCGCACCGGCCCCCAGTACGAGACGGTGCTGCGCACCGGCCGGCTGCCCCACCTCGCGTTCGCCCGTCCGGCCGACCCACCCGGCGCGAGCTGGCTGGGGGACTGCCACGCGGTCGACGGTGACCCGCACTCCGCCGCCGACTGCCCGAGGCACGCCGTGCCCCGACCCACCGGCGACCCGCTTGAGCTGCGCCTCGGGTCGCTGCCCCGGGCCGTCCGGGAGCTGTACCCGCACGACGACGCCGCGACCGCCGACCTGGCGCAGCGGCTGCGGATCGCCCAGGACTGGCGGGCCGACGCGCAGGCGGTGGCGAGCGGCATCCGCGAGGCGGCGGCGACCTGGGCGTTCCTGCGCACCTCCTGCGTGCTGGGCGTGCCGGTGCCCGGCGTCAACGGTCTCGTGCTCACCCTGCCGCCGGGCCAGGGCCCGGACGACCGGCCCCTGGCCGAGCTGCACGCCGCGACGGTGCGCGCCGTGCCCACCGGTGGCCAGCTGCCCTACCAGGAGCGGGCCTGCCTGCTGCCGGAGCCGACGTCGGGAACGCACCGCATGCCGACGTACGCCGGCGCGGTGGATCTGACCGCCGCGGCGCCGGTGCGCACGCTGCGCCTGCCATCGCCCCGCCGACCGCTGAGCACCACCGGCCGGGGCGTGCTGCTGCTCTACGAGGCCCGGCACGCCATGGGCCGGCACTTCGCGAGCGCGCCGGTGCGCGACGCCGCGTACTGGGATTCCGAGGCGGCGTTGAACGTCTTCGAGTTCACCCTGCTGGAGCGGGTCGCCGGGCGGCACTACCAGGAGGCGGTGGCCGCCTACCTTCAGGCGCTGCGCCGGGAGGGCGACCTGCTCGCCCGCCCGCACAAGGTGCTCGACCGGCGCCGGCGCAAGGCGCTCTCGCTGGCGTTCGGCGGGCTGGACGACGAGGAGCTGCACCTGTGGGCGTCGGTCGCGTACCGCAACGCCATCCTGGAGCTGCTCGGCGACCTGAAGGCGTTCGCGCTGCACCTGCGCATCCAGGCCGGCTGAGCGGCCGTCTCAGAGCACCTGGGCGAGGAAGCGGCGGAGCCGGGGATGCTCGGCCCCCTCGAAGATCCTCTCCGGCGGGCCGGCCTCCAGCACCACACCCCGGTCCATGAAGGCGACGGTGTCGGCGACGTGCCGGGCGAAGCCCATCTCGTGGGTGACCACCACCATGGTCATTCCGGCGGCGGACAGGTCGGTCATCACCCCGAGCACCCCCTTGACCAGTTCCGGGTCGAGCGCCGAGGTGGCCTCGTCGAAGAGCATCACCTCGGGCCGCAGCGCCAGCGCACGGGCGATCGCCACCCGCTGCTGCTGGCCACCGGAGAGCTGCGCCGGCCGGGCATCGGCCTTGCCGGCGAGCCCCACCAGCTCCAACTGGTCGCGGGCGACCGCCACCGCCTCGTCCTCGCCGAGCTTGCGCAGCCGCCGCAGAGCCAGGGTGACGTTGCGCAGCACGCTCATGTGCGGGAAGAGGTTGAACTGCTGGAACACCATGCCCACCCGCTGGCGCAGCGCGTCCGGGTCGTCGCGCAGCACGCTGCGCCCGTCCAGCAGCACGTCGCCCCGGTCGGGCTCGATGAGCCGGTTGAGGGTACGCAGCAGAGTGGACTTGCCCGACCCGGACGGCCCGATCACGCAGGCCGTCCCACCCCGCTGCACGCTCAGGTCGACGCCGCGCAGCACGCGGTTCGGCCCGAAGGCCAGGTGGACGTCGCGCGCCTGGAGGCTCACCGAGGTGGTGGTCGCGGTGGTGGTCATCGCCGGTCTCCTTCCGGGGCCCCGGCCAGCACCGGGTAGTCGTCGTCCTCGTCGTCGGCGGGTGCGGTGGCCGGCCGGCCGTTGCGCAGCCGTCTGTCGATCCAGTTGACGACGTGCGTCAGCGGGACGGTCAACGCCAGGTAGAAGAGCCCGGCGAGCAGCAACGCGGACTCGTTGCCGGTGGTGGCCGCGTAGTCCTGCCCGATGCGGAACAGCTCCCGCTGGCTGGCCACCAGGCCGAGGAAGTAGACCAGGCTGGAGTCCTTGATCAGCGCGATGAGCTGGTTGACCCAGGCGGGCAGCACCCGCCGGATGCCCTGCGGGATGATCACCAGCCGCATCGCGTCGGCCCAGGAGAAGCCGAGCGCCCGCGCGCCCTCCAACTGGGCCGCCTCCACCGACTGGATGCCGGAGCGGAAGATCTCCCCGATGTACGCCGCCGCGATCAGCGACAGCGCGAGGACGCCCAGCGGGTACGGGTCCGGTCCCCAGACCCGCATGCCGAGCGGTGCCAGCCCGACGCCGATCAGCAGGATCGTCGCCGCGGCCGGCAGCCCGCGGAAGACGTCGGTGTAGACGCGCGCCGGCCAGCGCAGCCATCGACTGCGCGAGATGCCGGCCACGGCCAGCAGCAGGCCGAACACCGTGCCGAGCAGGGCGGCGGAGACCGCCAGGATCAGCGTGTTGGGCAGCCCGACGGTCAGCATCTCGGGCAGCGCCTCGCGCATCGCGTCGGCGTCGAAGAAGGTCTCCCACAGGGTGCTCAACGGATCCATCGGTCGCCTCTCCTACCGCCCTGCTCGCTCGTCACCGGTTCAGGACGCAGCCGACGCCGACGCCGACGGCACGGCGGACGCGGACGGCGCCGCCACGGTGCCGCTGCCCGGGGTGAAGTCCGCCGGGATGGGGCGGCCCGGGTAGTACTGGGCCTGCAACCGGCTCCAGGTGCCGTCGGCGATCACCTCGTCGAGGCCCTTGTTCAGCGCCTCGCGCAGCTTGTCGTTGCCCTTGGCCACGGCGTACGCGGTGGGCGCCGGGCTGAGCTGCTTGGCCGCCACGGTGATCTTTCCCTTGCTGTCGGCGGCCGACTTCTCGCCGATCTCCGCCGGGGCGATCCACGCGTCGGCGGTGCCCGCCTTGAGCTGGTTGATCGCGCCGTTGTAGTCCGGCACCCGCACCGGGTCGAGCTGCTTGCCGGTGGCGTAGTCGTCCTGGACGGTGCCCTGGACCACCACGACCCGCTTGCCGGCGAGCTGGTCGAACCCGGTGATCGGCGAGCCGGCCGGCACGTCCAGCCCGAAGTAGCCGAAGTCGTAGCCGTTGCCGAAGTCGACTGTCTTCTTGCGCGCCTCGGTGATCGTGATCGAGGAGCTGCCGACGTCGAACTTGTGGTTGTTGACCTGGGAGAGCAGCGCGGAGAAGTCGGTGCCGACGAACTCGACAGTCAGGCCGAGCTTGCCGGCCACGGCGGTCAGCAGGTCGTTGTCGAAGCCGGTGAACTTACCGTCCTTGAGGTACACGTTCGGCGGGGCGTCGGTGAGCGTGCCGGCCCGCAGCACGCCGGCCTGCGCCAGCCCGTACGGGTTGCCGGCGGCGCCCGACGAGTCGTCGCCACCGCACGCGGCCAACCCGCCGGCAACCAGAAGGGCCGCCCCAACGGCAACCACACGGCTCAGGACAGAAAAAGATCGCACGGGTGTCTCCAAAAGGGTGCATTGACCCGGTCGAGGGTGAAATTGTTTAACCGCCACCCCGGGGGGGCGGGGCCCAACAAAATTAAAGAAGCGC
>NZ_JBEZFG010000006.1:0-119721 GCF_040649315.1 Micromonospora sp. NPDC049004 | reverse complement strand
CATGAAGTTGTTGCCCCGACACGCCGGTCGGACGGGCAACAACTTCATGATCGACGCGAGGGTCGAGTGGGGTGGGCGAGGGCGCCCGGGGAGGGGAGGGGTCAGCGCGTCAGGTGGCGGTACACGCTGCGCTGCGCATTCGCATCAGGTCCACGTGGCGACGCCGGGTCAGGGTCGGCATGAGCCGACCGGCCGGTGGCGTGGGGCTGAGGATGATGCGCATACGGTCTCCCGGGTCTGTTGCTGACCTGGGTGCCAGGCCACGCTTGCGCCGGCGTCCTGCCGGTGCCTGGTCTTCACCCGGGGCACCCCACCGCGGAGGAGGGTTGCCGGCCAGCGAGCCGGGGCTTCGCGCTGGCACTCATGACCTGCGCCGAGGCTAGCAGCTCCGACCGGTGGACCGTCCAGCCGTTATGACCACGCTCACCGTCCGCGACGGTTCGACCGGCAGGTCAACCGGCGTGCACGTGCGGCCGGCGGCGCGGGTCGGGCTCCTGGCGACGCAGGATCTCCCGGGTGACCGAGGCGATGGCGCCCTGCCCGAACGCCAGGTAGCGCAGGAGGTTGCGACCCGGGCCACCCTCGCTCCACTCGAAGTAGATGTGTGGCCGTCGCCGGCTCCGGTCGCGGATCTCCAGCAGCAGGGCGGCGAGCGCGGTGGGCACCGACGAGCCGGTCAGGCTGAGCACCGGGTAGCTGTCGTGCGCCACGCTGCCGCGCACCGGCAGCTCGGTCTCGAAGTCCGACGGGTCGGTGACGTGGACCTCGACGAAGATGACGTCGCTGTCGTCGGGGAAGTCGTTGTCCGCCATGGTCTGTGCCAGCTTTGCGCGGTACTCGGCCGGGTCGCGGCGCTCCGGCTCGTGCGCGATGAGGCGGATCCGACGGGTGGCCCGCTCGTCGATCATCCGGGCGGCGGTCGGGTCCAGCTCGACGTGGTCGACGCGCAGCTCGTAGGCCCGCATGAGCCGGGACAGCACCGACACCAGGATCATCCCGCCGATGAAACAGGAGGCGATCTTGACGCCGTCGGGGCGTTCCACGACGTTCGCCACAGTGGTGTAGACGAAGATCAACGCGATGGTCCCGAAGGCGTACGTCCGCCCCCGCTGGCGCCGTCGTCGCGCCGCGAGGGTCACCGCCGTCGCCGCCGAGGTGATCAACACCAGGACCCCGGTGGCGTACGCGCCGCCCTGCGCGTCCACGCTCGCGGAGAAGACCACCGTGATCACGAACGCCACGGTGGTGAAGACCAGCACCAGCGGCCGGACCGCCCGCGCCCAGGTCGGGGCCATGCCGTACCGCGGCAGATAACGGGGTACGAGATTGAGCAACCCGGCCATCGCCGACGCGCCCGCGAACCACAGGATCCCGATCGTCGACAGGTCGTAGACGGTGCCGAACACGCCGCCGAGGTGCTGGTGCGCCAGGTAGGCCAACGCCCGGCCGTTCGCCGGCCCGCCCGGCTGGAACGCCTCCGGCGGGATCAGCACGGTGGTGGTCACGCTGCTGGTGATCAGGAAGACGCTCATCGTCGCGGCGGCGGTGGTGAGCAGCCGCCGCGCTCCCCGGATCCGGCCCAACGGCCGGTCCTCCGAGTCCGCGCGATCCCCCCGGATGTGCGGCATCACGGCCACCCCGGTCTCGAAACCGGACAGGCCCAACGCGAGCTTCGGGAACACCAGCAGGGACAACCCGACCACCAGCAGGGGATCGCCGTGCCCGGTGCTCAGCGCGTTCGTCCAGTCTCCGACCGCGCTCGGATGGGTCACCACCCGCCACAGCGCGTCGGCGATCACCACCGCGTTCAGCCCCAGGTAGACCGCCACCAGGACGACGGCGATCCCGATGGCCTCGCCGAATCCCTTGAGGAACACCGCGCCCAGCAGTGCCACCAGCAGCAGCGTGAGGAGCACCTCGTGTCCCTTGAGCCCGCTCGGCCAGAACGGGTTCTCGTCGATGTGGGCTGTCGCGTCCGCCGCCGAGAGGGTGATGGTGATGATGAAGTCGGTGGCCGCGAAACCGAGCAGCACCAGCACGAACAGCTTGCCCGGCCAGTAGCTCAGCAGGCGTACGAGCATCGCGATCGAACCCTCACCGTGCGGGCTCTCGACAGCCACCCGTCGGTACACCGGCAGCGCGCCCAGCAGCGTCACCAGCACCAGCACCAGCGTCGCCACCGGCGACAGTGCGCCGGCCGCCAGCGCCGCGATGCCCGGCTGGTAGCCCAGCGTCGAGAAGTAGTCGACACCGGTCAGGCACATGACCTTCCACCACGGGTGGTGCCGATCCTCGGGCGGGCGCCCGCCCGGGCCGGAATGCCGCGCGGCCCGCTCCGTACCGCCGTCGAGCAGCCAGCCGCGCAGCCGCCCACCGCGCCTGTCGCCCTGCACCGGCGCTTCCCCCGTCCTCCGCCCATGGTCACCGCGAGTATCCGCCCGGTCGCACGCGCCCGTCCCTGGGTACGCCGAACCCGCCCGTCCCCGGTGGGGGCGGCCGGCGAGTCGGAGGGTTTCGGCCCGGGGGCAGAGGGGATGCAGCGCCTCCGGCGCCCCGCACCGAACCGCCCGGTCGGGCCGGGAGGCCGCCGGATCGGATGCCACCGGGGAAGGAGCGGGTCATGGTCGGCGGCCGTCGCTTCCGCCCGGGTGGTGGCTTCGGCCGTCAGCTCGACGAGCACGAGACCCGCGTCGGCGTGCCGCCACCGCCGGCACCACCCCCGCCCGCCGGTGGCATGGTGGACAGTGCGGTCTACATCCGGGGACACCGGTTCGCCTCGCCGGCGGGCCTCGCCGAGACGTACTCCTGCCTCCAGGAGCAGGACGACGCGATGGCCTGGATCGGGTTGTACCGGCCCGACATCGACCAGATCTCCTCGCTGGCGCGCGAGTTCCGCCTGCACGACCTGGCGGTGGAGGACGCGATCAACGCCCACCAGCGACCCAAGCTGGAGCGGTACGGGCACACGCTGTTCGTGGTGCTGCGTGCCGCCCGCTACGACGACCTGCGGGAGGAGGTCGAGTTCTCCGAGCTGCACCTGTTCATCGGGCCCGGTTTCGTGGTGACGGTCCGCCACGGCGAGGTGCCCGACCTGGCCGCGGTGCGGCGGCGGATGGAGGCCGACGCGCCGATGCTGGCCCAGGGGCCCGAGGCGGTCCTGTACGCGATCCTCGACCAGGTCGTCGACGGGTACGCGCCGGTGGTCGCCGGGTTGGAGAACGACATCGACGAGATCGAGACCCAGGTCTTCGGGGGTGACCCGAACGCCAGCCGGCGCATCTACGGGCTCAGCCGGGAGGTCATCGAGTTCCAGCGGGCCGCCCGGCCGCTGCTCACCATGCTCGACGCGTTGGCCACCGGCGCCGGCAGCTACGGCACGGACGAGGAACTGCTCCGCTACCTGCGTGACGTGACCGACCACCTCACCCAGGTGGTCGAGCGGGTGGACGGGTTCCGGCACCTGCTGCAGAACATCCTCACCGTCAACGCCACCCTCGTCTCACAGCAGCAGAACGAGGAGATGCGCAGCCTGACCGCGGCCAGCTACGCGCAGAACGAGGAGCTGAAGAAGGTCTCCTCGTGGGCCGCGATCCTGTTCGCGCCCACGCTCATCGGCACCGTGTACGGCATGAACTTCGTCCACATGCCGGAGCTGAACTGGCGCTTCGGCTACCTGTTCGCGCTGCTGCTGATGCTGCTGGTCTGCGGAACCCTCTACCTGGTCTTCAAGCGGCGCGGCTGGCTCTAGCGGCGGGGCGCCGGGCTCACTCGATGCCGCGCAGGATGTGCCGCTCGTCCTCGCTGTCGTCGTCACCGGCGCCGATGCGACCGAGCAGCACGGCGGCGGCCCAGATGGTCAGGGGCGTGGCCGCCCCGGTCATCCCGCCGCCGGTCCGGTCGTGGCTGGTCTGGCTCCGCTCCGTGCGCGGTGGCCTGCGCTGAGCCTGCATGGGCCCTGCCTCTCCTCGTCGAAGCCGCCGCGGGCGGCGCGGTGTGCGCCCGCGCCCCCGGCCGGGCGGCCCGCTCGCGCGGGTCACCACGGGTACGGCATCCACGTCGAACCATCCCACGCCCGGCCACATCCGCACCCCCTGTTTTCGGTTTCCCGACTGTCGCCCGCCAAACCGGACATCTCGCCTCGATGGTGCATCGAGTGGCGGAGTGGGTAGCGAGGTACGGGTGAGCGGATCCCTCGACACCGCCGTGCAGGTCACCACCGGACGTGGAGCCCTGCCCCGCTACCTCGTCGCCGCGACGCTCGCCCGTGGCGCGGACGCCGGCGCGACAGTGGGCGTGGTGCTGCTGGCCACCGTGTCGCAGGTCGGGGCGGCCCGGCCGGCGCTGCTCGGCGGACTGCTGGCCGCGTGCCTGACCGCGCCGCACCTGCTCGGGCCGCTCATGGGTCGCTGGCTGGACCGGGCGCCGGACGGCCGGGGCCGGTTGGCGGCCGGCTTCGTCACGTACGCCGTAGCGGTCTCGACGGCCGCGCTGCTGCTCGGCCGGGTGCCGGTGGGTGTGCCGGCCGCGTTGCTGGTCGTTGCCGGGGCCTGCGGGCCGCTGCTGACCGGCGGACTGAGCAGCCGGCTCGCCGGACTGCTCGACCCGGACGAGCGCGCGCAACGTCGCGGTCAGGGGTGGGACACGGTGACGTACGGGGTCGGTGGCAGCGCCGGTCCGGCCGCCGTGGCTGCCCTCGCCGCCCTGGCCGGGCCTCGGCCGGCCCTGGTCGGGTTGGGTGCCGCCACCCTGCTCGCGGCAGCCCTGGTGGGGACGCTGCCGGCACGCGCACCCGCCCGGCGGGGGCCGGCGCGGACGACGCCCGCCGCCCGTGGCGCGCTGCGGGCGCTGCTCGGTCCCGGACCGCTGCGCCGGGTCACCGGGGTCACCTCGCTCGCCGCGCTCACCGGCGGAGCGGTGTCGGTGCTCGCCGTCGCGCTCGCGGCGGACCTCGACCGGGAGGCGGTCTCCGGCGCGCTGCTGGCCGCCGCGTACGGCGGTGGAAACCTCGCCGGCGCGCTCCTGGTCACCGCGTTTCCGCTGACCGGTGACCCGGAACGACTCACCGTCCGGTGGGCGGCGCTCGGCGCGGTGGGGATCGGGCTCTGCGCGGCAGTGCCCAGCTTCGGGCTCGCGGTCGTCGCGTTCGCCCTGGCCGGGGCGGCGACCGCGCCGCTCTTCGCGGCAACCCTGGCCGCCCGTTCGGCGTACGCGCCGGACGCCGTGCGGACGCAGGTGTTCGTGTCGACGGCGGCCCTGAAGGTGGCCGCCGGCTCGCTCGGGACCGGGCTGGCCGGTGCGCTCGCCCCACTCGGTCCGCGCCTGCTGCTGGTGGCCGGAGCATCCATCGCGCTCGCGGCGGCGGTGGCGGCGACGGTGTCCGCGCGCCGGAGCGTCGACCGCAAGGACGGCCAGGACGGCTAGGACAGCGGGTGGGCGATGCCGCGGGCGTGGTCGGTGAGGGCCGCGCCGACCACTGTCGCCGCCAGCGGCAGCACCTCCAGGCAGCGACGCACCGCGGCGGCCATCAGCGAGTTCGGCACCCGCATGGACAGCGTGCAGTGCGGCACCCAGCGCCCGGGCTGGTAGTGCTCGACCAGGGTGATGCCGGCGGCGGCGAGCCGGCCGTGCACCAACCGGTGGTGCGCCAGCAGCTCCGGCGTGGGCGCCGGGCCGAGCCAGAGCACCCGCCCGACGAACTGCCCCGCGTGTTGGAAGTCGAGTCGTAGGGGAGCCGCCACGACGGTGCCGCGCAGCGCCTCCGCGACCTGGTCGGGATCGAAGCGGGGCGCGACCGCGAGCGAGACGTGCGGGCGGTGCCGCTGCTCCAGCAGCGAGCGCATGCTCTGCACGCCCTCGGCCTCCAACGCGTCCCACAGCACCCGGATCCGCCGGGTGGCATCCGGGTCCAGATACAGCTCCAGCGCCGCGACCACGTGATCACCGTAGCGGCCGAGGTCCGGCTGTCGGTGTCCGGCGGTACCGTGATCGGAAACCGACCAGGAGGCGTGCCCAGTGGACGTGAGTGACCTGCTGACCGAGACGTACGACCGGCTGCCCGACCTCGTCCGCGCGGCGGTCGACGGCCTCTCCCCGGAGCAGCTGCGCCGGGCGCCCGGCGAGGGCGCCAACCCGGTCGGGTGGCTGGTCTGGCACCTGACCCGCGTCCAGGACCACCACGTCGCCGACCTGCTCGACGCCGAGCAGATCTGGGAGAGCGGGGACTGGGCGGGGCGGTTCGGGCTCGCCGCCGACCCGCACAACACCGGCTACGGCCACACGCCCGCGCAGGTGGCTAAGGTGCGGCCGGAGAGCGCCCAGGCGCTGATCGACTACTACGGGGCGGTTGCGGCGCGTACCGGAACGTTCCTGGCCGGGCTGCGCCCGGCGGACCTGGACCGCGTCGTCGACGAGTCGTGGGACCCGCCGGTCACTCTCGGCGTGCGGCTGGTCAGCATCGCCGACGACGACCTGCAACACGCCGGGCAGGCCGCCTACGTCCGCGGCCTCGTCGAGGCCGACTGACCCGCGTCCCCCGGTTCACCCGCTTCGGGTGACTCCCGCTCACCCCGCGCCGGGTGATCCTGACCGGATGCGAGAGGTGACCTGATGGACACGACGGCGGCGCGGTTCCTGCAGGACCTGGACGGCAGCCGGCGCCCCGACCTGGCCGAGACCACCGCCGGGACGCTGCGGCTCGACATGCGCGGCGAGGGCTGCACCGATCACTGGTACCTGACCGTCGCCGACCAGCACGTCCAGGTGACCCGGTCGGCCGACGACGCCGACCTGCTGGTCCGCGCCGACCGGGCGGTCTTCGACCAGCTGGCCAGCGGTCAGCTGCACCTCGCCGAGGCGCTGCTGCGCAACGAGCTGACCGTGCGCGGCGACATGGCGCTGCTGATGCTGCTGCGGCGGATCTTCCCCGGCCCGGCCGACGCGCGGCATCCCCGTGCGCTGGGCCGGGCGGCCCTCGCGGGACAGGACAAGGCGCGATGAGGCAGGAGCAGGTTCATGTGATCGCCGGCAACGTGTTCGCCATCAGCGACGCCCAGGGCGACATGGAGGTCGATCCGCAGGCGCCGGTCGGGCTCTTCTCGTTCGACACCCGTTTCCTGTCCCGCTGGGTGCTCACGGTCGACGGGGAACGCCTCAACGCGCTCTCCCGCGACGACATGACGTACTTCGAGACCCGGTTCTTCCTGGTGCCCGGCGCGGCGAGCCACTACGTGGACGCCGACGTGTCGATCATCCGGCACCGCTCGGTGCACGACTGCTTCCACGAGCAGATCACCGTGCTCAACCACTCGCCGAAGCCCGCCGACTTCACCGTGCGGATGGAGGTCGGCGCCGACTTCACCGACATCGCCGAGATCGCCGACGTCGCACAGCCCCGACCGCGCGCCGTCCGGATCGCGGCCGACACCGACCGTGCGGCGCTCGTGCTGCGCTACGAGCGGGAGCGGTTCGGCCGCGTCACCACCGTGCGCAGCACCGCCCCCGCCGAGGTCGACGAGGGGGGATTCACCTTCCGGATCAGCGTCCCGCCCGAGGGGGCGTGGGAGACCACCCTGCACGCCAGCATGACGATGCAGGGCGAGGGCGACCGGGACATGCGCGCCGACCTGGAGTCGCACCAGCAGGTCCTGCGGCGGGGAATGGGTGACGACCTGACCGCGTGGCTGGCCCGGGCCCCGCAGTTGGTGGCCGAACGGGCCGGCCTGGAGGAGACGTACCAGGGCGCCCTGGCCGCCCTGGCGGCGCTGCGGTACGAGCCGCTCGCGTACACCGACCCGGTGCCGGTCGGCGGCCTGCCGTGGGCGATGGGACTGTGCGGGCGGGACAGCATCATCACCTGCCTGCAGAGCCTGGCGTTCACCCCCGAGCTGGCCCGCGCGACGCTGCGAATGCTGGCGCTGTTGCAGGGTGGCCAACTCGACGACGACCACGACGAGGAGCCGGGCAAGATCCTGGTCCAGCTGCGCTACGGCGAGTTGGCCGCGTTCGGCGAGCGGCGCAGCGCGCTGGACTACGGCGCGGCCGACACCACCCCGCTGTTCGTGGTCCTGCTCGACGAGTACGAGCGCTGGTCCGGCGACGCGGAGCTGGTGCGCGAGCTGCGCCACCCGGCCCGGCGGGCGTTGGACTGGATCGACGAGTACGGCGACATGACAGGTGACGGCTACGTGCGCTACCAGAGCCGTAACGAGCGGCACGGCGTGGTGAACCAGTCCTGGAAGGACTCCCCGGACGCGATCGCCGACGCGCACGGGCGGTTGCCCGCCTTTCCCCGCGCCACCTGTGAGGTGCAGGGCTACGCGTACGACGCGAAGCGGCGCGGCGCCCGGCTGGCCCGCACGTTCTGGGGCGACCCCGAGTACGCCGACCGGCTCGATCGGGAGGCGACGGCGCTCAAGGAGCGGTTCAACAGGGACTTCTGGCTGCCGCACCGGGAGTACTACGCGTTGGCGCTGGACCCGTACGGCGAGCAGGTCGACGCGCTGGCGTCCAACATGGGGCACCTGCTGTGGAGCGGGATCGTCGCGGACGATCGCGCCGAGGCTATCGCCGAGCACCTGCTCGGGCCTCGGCTGTTCAACGGCTGGGGGGTGCGGACGTTCGCCACCGGCCAGCGGCCGTACAACCCGGTGGGCTCGCACCTGGGGGCGGTCTGGCCGTCGGACAACGCCCTGATCGCCGCCGGCCTGCGGCACTACCGCTTCGACACGCACGCGGCCCGCATCGCGGCCGGCATCTTCGACATGGCGCAGACGCTGGGCGGAGCGGTGCCGGAGCTGATCGCCGGTTACGAGCGGAGCCTGACGAAGTATCCGGTCCAGTTGCCCTCGGCCGGTCGTCCCCAGTCGTGGTCCTCCGGCGCGCTGCTGATGTTGCTGGGCACCCTGTTGGGCCTGCGGCCCACCGGGGAGGACCTGCTGGTGAATCCCGCCCTGCCCACCGGCTTCGGCGGTGTCGAGCTGCTCGACATTCCCGGCCGGTGGGGGCACACCGACGCGTACGCCGGTGACCGTTCCACCCACCCGGGGGCCCGCCCGCGGACCCGACGGCGATCGTGACTCAGCGACCGTCGCTCCGGCCTGTCGCACCGTCGGCGTCCTGATCGGGCGACGGGGACACATGGGCCGGGGCGGGGCGCCGGTGGTGTGCCTGGGCGTTGCGGAAAGCCTGCACGGCGAGGCTCAGTCCGGCCAGCTCGTCGGGACGCGGCGCGGCGCGCACCGCCGTCAGGAGCAGCACGACCGGACGCGTGCCGGTCGACGGGTCGACGGGGAAACCGCCGAGCAGCCGCTCGGCGGTTTCCTGGTCCATCCGGTCCGCGTTCATCTCGTGTCCCTCAGCGCCGACCCCGCGGGCGATGTCACATCCGCGCCCGGAGCAGGGGACCGGTGGTGACGGCACGAGGCGAGGCGCCGAGGGCCGGGGCGGGGCTCAGCCCATGGTCTTCGACCCGTCGATCGCCTCACGCAGGATGTCGGCGTGACCCGCGTGCTGCGACGTCTCGGCGATGAGGTGCAGCAGCACCCGCCGGACCGTCCAGCTCGCACCCGGCTCGAACCAGGGCGCCTGCGGCAGCGGGTGGGCCGCGTCCAGATCGAGGGTGGCGATCAGCTCGTCGGTGTGGGCGGCCACCGCCTGGAACCGCTCGACCAGCCCGGCCAGGGTCTCGCCCGGCGCCATCCGGAACTGGCCGACCCAGTCGATCTCCTCGCGCTGCATGGCCTCCGCGCCACCCACGGCGAACCGCATCCACCGCTCCTCGGTGCCGGCGACGTGCTTGATGAGCCCGCCCGGGCAGAGCTCGCTCACGGTGCTGCGCGCGGCGGCCTGCTCGTCGGTCAGACCGTCGACGGTGTGCAGGAGGAAGCCCCGGTGCCGGCGCAGCGTCTGCAGCAGGTCGGCCCGTTCCCCGGTGAGCTGCGCGGTGCTGGTCATGGTGTGCCCTTTCCGTCGAGGTCGGTCGGGCGCCAGCCTAGGAGCGGGTACCGACACTTCGGGGTCGGACACGACGAGAGCGCCGGCCGTCAGCGGTTGCCGATCGGGCCGCGGGACTGTCCACTGAACGACATGGGTGTGATCAAGGTGGGCACGTCGTCCTGGGCGGACCAGACGTTGCTGCGCTCCGGCTGGTATCCGCGCTCGGCCAACACGCCGGCCAGCCGGCTGGCCTTCTACGCGGGGCGGTTCCCGCTGGTCGAAGTGGACACGTCCTACTACGCCGTTCCGGCGCCGGAGACGACACAGGGCTGGGTCGACGCGACGCCCGACGACTTCACCTTCAACGTCAAGGCGTTCAGCCTCTTCACCGGCCACCCGACGCCGGTCGCCGTACTGCCCCGGGATCTGCGGCCGGCCGCCGGCCCGAGCCGGGTCCGCCGTCGCGATCTGCCCGAGCAGACGTACGACGAGCTGTGGGCCCGTTTCCGGGCGGCGCTGGACCCGATCGCGGCGGCCGGCAAGCTGGGCGTGGTGTTGCTGCAGTTCCCGCCGTGGTTGGCGCGCGGGGCGGCCGCCGAGCGTCGCATCGTGGAGCTGGCGCAGCGGTGCCGGCCGTGGCGGGTGGCGGTGGAGCTGCGGCACGCCTCCTGGTTCGACGGCGACGCCGCCGCCGCGACCCTGGACCTGCTGCGCGCGTACGACCTGTCCCTGGTCTGCGTCGACATGCCGCAGGGGCATCCGTCGTCGGTGCCGCCGATCCTGACGCGCACGGCGGAGCCCGCGATCGTCCGCTTCCACGGCCACAGCGACGCGTGGGGCGACGGTGACAAGCAGGACAAGTTCCGCTACGCGTACGACGAGTCGGAGCTGCGGGACTGGGCCGTGCGGCTGGCCGAGCTGGCCAGCGACGTCGACGACCTGCACGTGCTGTTCAACAACTGCTGCGCCGGGCAGGCCCAGCGCGACGCCACCCGGCTGGCGCAGCTGCTCGCCGAGACCATGCTGGCCGATCCGCGGGTGCCGCCCGGGCCCCGTGGACCGGCCGACGGTCACCCCGTCGCGGCACGGGCCACGTCGACCGGCTGACGCCACTGCTGCCCGCGTGCACCCCGTTCGGAGCGGGCACGCGGGCAGCGTCGGTTGATCAGGAGCGTCGGCCCCGGCTGCGCAGCGCGTCCTCGGACCGCTCGTTGATGTCCGCGTCGTCGGGGAAGCTCCGACCGCTGGGCGCCGGATCCGGCGGCGCACCCGGCCCGGCCATCGTCGTACGGGTGGGTTCGACCGAACCGAAGCCGTGCCGACCGGCCGGACCGCTACGGCCAGCCGGGGCGCCCGCGCGCCGCTCACCGCGCCGTCCCTCGGGCACCGCTGTCTCCTCGCTGCCCTCGTCCATCGGCGAGTCGTCGTCGGTGCCCCACGGCGCGTCGGCGTCGAAGCCGTCGCCGGTGCCCCACGGGTTGACCGCCTCCGGTTCCGGCCGATCGCCACCGCCACTGCTGCGTCCCTCGTGTGCCGTCATGGCCACCTCGCTCGTCGGTCCGCCGCTACTACCGACGGACGGAATGCCCGTCTCCGGGCCGGTCCTGCCCGCTCGGCACGCCGTGGAGCGTGGCGGGCGCGCAGGGCCGGCCGGCGTCCCGCCGTCGACGGTCCGGCGGGAAGCCGGCCGGCCCGACGCTCAGCGTCCGGACATGGCCATCTGTCGCTTGCCCATGCCCATGCCCATCTTGGCCATGCTCATCGGCGCACTGCGGATCCCGCCGGTGCGGTTGAGGATCCCGCGCAGCACCTGACCGGGCTTCTGCTGCTCACCCATGTACGCGGTGACGACGACAAGTGATCCCGTCAGCGCCGGAATCGCCCACTGGAGCAGCTTCATCTGCCGCTGCGAGGAGGCGACGCTGGCCGGCGTCTGGTGGTTGGGCTCCGTGGCGCCGCTCACCGGCGGACCGCCCGCCTTCTCCAACCGCATGCCGACCAACCGGCTGTAGCCGGTGACCGCGAGCGCGCCGATCGTCAGCGCCGTCTTGATGGCGCTGGCCCGGCCGACCCCGCGTTGGGCCGCCACCCGTGGGCTCTCCGTGACCAGTTCGCCGACCGCGCCGGCCAGGTGCGCGCCGATCGCGGCCGCGTTGACCGGCGTCCACTTCGACCAGCCGGCCGAGGCGACCGGCAGTCGCTGGGTCGAGTCGTTGATTTTCGCCGCTGCGCCGTTGACGCCGAAGGCACCCATGAGGGAGCCGCCGAACCAGGCCGCCAGACCCAGATCGTGCATCGAGCGCAGTGCGGTGTGTCGTTCGGACATGTGATCCCCTTCCGCCGTGTCGGGCGATGCGGCTTACCCGCCGCCCGGGCGGCTAACCCCGTCGCCTGTCGGCCGATCCCCGTCGCCTCGACACGACGGGGACGTACGGGCGTCGCGGTCGGAGATCGCCTCCGGGAGGAGTCGTCCGCGTGGTGGCGGGTAGATCCGTCCGACGCCGACGAAGGAGGGGAACGCGATGTCGCAGCCGGATGAGGTCCGCGAGAAGACCCCCAAGACCGACGCGGTGCTCATGCACCCGGACAACGATCCGCACCGGAACACCGCGGAGGTCGCGCCGCGCAAGGACCACGCGCAGATCCAGGTGGAACGCGACGACGAGCTGGTGCCGCTGGACCCGCAGGAGTGAGCGGGGCGGGCCGCCCCGAGCAGCCGGTACGGCTCAGCGGGGCGGCAGGTCCGCGGCGAAACGGGCGATCCGCCCGGCCAGTGGTGTGCCGGCGCGGACCCAGGTGAAGTGGTCCAGCGGCGCCCCGGCGTCCGCCACCGTGTACCGCTCGCGGGTCACCGGTGCGGCCGTGAGCTTCGCGCAGAGGTGGTCCATCGTCTCGTGCGGGGTGTACTGGTCGTCGTCCACGCTGATCGCCAGCACGGGTGTGCGTACCGCGCGTACCGCCGCTTCGGTGTCCGTGCCGTCGAGGCGGGGAAAAAGGCCGGTTCGCGCGGTGTGTGCCCAGTCGCGGATCACGCCGCGCGCCTGCCGACCGCCGAAGCCCCACCCGGGCCAGACGCCGAGCAGCGCCGCGGTGGCGGCGATGCCCTGCGTGTACGGCAGAACGCCGAGCCCTCGGCGACCCGGATAGGTGCGCCAGTACGGGATGCCCACCGCGACCAGGGCCAGAGCGTCCACCGCGTCGCCGCCGTGGCGGGCGAGGTGCAGCAGGGCGGCCTGCCCGCCGAGGGAGTGGCCGAGCAGCACCCGGGTACGCCCGTCGAGCCGCGGCTTGAGGGCGGCCAGGACGGCGCCGATGTCGCTGGCCAGCTCGGTGTAGCCGTGCCGGTCGGCGCGGCTCGGCGCGGGCGTGCTCGCTCCGGTGCCCCGCAGATCCGCGACGATCACGGCCAGGCCGGCGGAGCGCAGCGCGGCGGCGAACGGCCGGTAGTAGCGGGCGCGGACCCCCATCGCGGGCCAGATCACCACCACGGGAGCGCCGGGCGGGCCGGCCGGCTCGGGATAGACCTGCACACCGAGCCGAGCGCCGTCGACGTCGACGAACTCCTGCACGTACTCCGGGTCCCCGTTCACCGGCTCAGCGTACGGCCCGGCGTTACCGGCGGGTAGCCGAGGCGGTTCGGACGCGACGGAGGCCCCGCCGGGTGGCGGGGCCTCCGGTGGCGCGACAGGTCAGGAGACGGAGATCGTCCCGTCTCCGGCGCGGACACACGACACCGCGCGGGCGGCGGTGACGGCCGCGCCGGCGAGGCACCGGCCGAGCACCTGGTGCCCGGTGGCGTTCGGGTGCCACGACTCCTGGCAGGTCTGGAAGTAGCTGACGCAGGTGTTGGCGATCCGCTGAATGGCGATCTTGTCCTTGCCGGCGAGGCTGGTCACGAACGTGCCGGTCGCGCCGTCCTGGAGCCGGATGGGCGTGGCCAGCGCGCCGGTCGGGCTGGACGCCGACTCGCACAGCCGCGCGCCGTCGAAGGCCCGCTGCACGTTGAGGTAGACCAGGTCGTCGCCCGGGAACTCGGCGGCCAGGGTGTCCCGGGTGGACTTCACGATGCCGCCCAGGCCCTGCGAGAAGCGGTGCCCGGGGGCGAGGCTGGCCCGGTGGATCGGGCAGCCGGCCGCGTACCGCTCGGCGCCGAGGTCACGGAACTTGTCCCGGGTGTCGTCCCGGCCGTCCTCCTCGTAGTACACCGGGTTCAGGTCCAGCGGCAGCGGGTTGGTGTAGTCCTGGAACACCACCCGGTGCTGGCCGTCCGCGTCCACCTGGTCGAGGGTGGTCAGGATCTGGCGTACGGCTGCTGTCGTCTCCGCGGTCGCGGCGCTGAGCTGCGCGGCGGTGGCCAGGTCGGCGTCGCTGCACGGCTTCTGCTCCACCGGCCCGTTCAGGTAGGCCCAGAACTCCCACCAGCCGGTCCAGGCGTCGGCGATGAACCGGTTGGCGCACGTCTCGGCGACGCTGCCGAAGGTGAACGAGCTGTTGTTGGAACCCAGACCGATCAGCACGAGGTCGATGTCCTGGGTCTGCGCGACGGCGCGCAGCTGGTCGAGCTGGGCGGCCACGGTCCGGCCGTTGGCCCGCGCGCCGGAGGCGGTGGCGATGTCGTGTGGCTGGCCGCCGGAGCAGGCCAGGTTGAACCGGTTCTGGATGCCCGGCAGGTTCGCCTGGTGGAGCGAGGCGTTCGCCGACCGGTGGCAGAAGTACGCGTTGTTGTTGGGCGCGGTCCAGCCGGGGAAGCCCTGCGCGACCCCGTTGGCGTCGACCACCGGGGTGTACGCCCCCGCGCCCTCGCCGCTGATGAAGCTGTCGCCGAGCGCCACGGCGGCGGTGGGCAGCGCGGCGGTCGCGGGGGCGGGCAGCGCGACAGCGGTCGACAGTGCGGCCGTGACGATCGTGAGTGCCGCGGCGAGCGCGGTACGGCGGAATCTGGGCATGGGGCTCCCATCCATCGAAAGATGAAAGATTCTCTGAGAGCGCGATCAGATCACCCATGTGCAACGGGCGTCAATGGCCCGTAACGGAACCGTTCGATGAAAGACACACACGCCCGGTACGCGCGGGGCTGCGCCGGGCCCAACCCGGTGTCCACGTAGTCCCGTGATCACCGCCGTGCCGGGCCGTTCGCGGTGAGGGCTGACCTCGGCTGGTTCGTCGCGCTGTCACCGACAGTCCCGGTCGGGGCCCGCGCCGTTCGCGTATACGGCACCTCGTTCCTTTTGTGCTCACCGGATGTGACAGACGTGGACAGTGCCCGATACCGCTCTCTAAAGTTCCCCCCGTCTGGCTGTCTTACATCCACGGGGGTTGCGGTGGCCACTGGCCGCTCCATGCATGCTGTCCACATTCAGAACCCGTCCACTCATCACCGACCGTCCACGCGTCGCCTGCTCGCCGCCGGGATCGCGGCGTCCATCGGCGTCACCCTGCTCGCCGCACCCTCGTCGGCCGCGCCGGCGACGGTGACGACGGGCGTCGCCCCGGCCGGCCGGGAGGCCGCCCAGGCGACCACCACTGCCACGCGTACGGGCCAGCGGGTGGAGGTCCTCTCCGCTCGCACCGAGCTGACCCAGGTCTTCGCCAAGCCGGGCGGGGGCTTCGTGGCCGAGACCGCCGCCGTTCCACAGCGGGTCCGCCAGAGCGACGGATCCTGGTCCGACGTCGACCTGTCGCTGCAGCGTGCTGCCACGGGTCTCCGGCCGGCGGTCTCTCCGGCCGACCTGGTGTTCTCATCCGGCGGGCACGGTCCCGCGGCCACCCTGACCAACGGCGCGAAGTCCATGACGCTGGGCTGGCCGGGCGGGCTGCCCGCGCCGACCGTCTCCGGGGACGCCGCGACCTACGCCGAGGTGCTGCCCGGTGTGGACCTGGTGCTCACGGCCACCCACACCGGCTTCACCCACGTCCTGGTGGTGAAGACGCCGCAGGCCGCGGCGAACCCGGCGCTGCGGGAGATCCGTTTCGACCTCGGCGGTGACGCGCGGGTCCGGCGGGAGGCCGACGGCTCGCTGCGGGCCCTCGCCGGAGGTGCCGAGGTGGCCCGCGCCGCCACCGCCGAGATGTGGGACTCCTCCGGCTCCGCCGGTGCGGCTCGTGCGGCGGCCTCGTCTCCGGCCGGTCCCGGTGTGGCCGCCCGTACCGCCCCGGTAGCGACCGACGTCGACGCGGCGGGTGACCTCGTGCTGCGCCCGTCAGCGGGCCTGCTGGACCCGGCGAAGGTGACCTTCCCCGTGTTCATCGACCCTTCGTGGTCCGCCACCGCCTCCCGCTGGGCGTACGCGACGAGCAACAACTCGACCAACAGCGACACCACGTCCGCCCGGGTCGGGAAGGACTCCGCGTCCGGGGTCACCTACCGCTCCTACTTCGAGTTTCCGATCGGGAATCTCAGCGGCAAGATCATCCAATCGGCGTACGTGCAAATGAAACTGGACCACTCCTGGTCCTGCACCAACACTCCGACCTACCTCTACCAGTCGGGCGCGATCGCCAGCACCCCCCGCACCGCCTGGGCGCCGGCCCTGACCACGCTGCGGGCCTCTGCCAGCTCACATGCCAACGGGGGAACAGGCTGCGCCGACTCGCCGCAGCCGGACATGACCGTGAACTTCGCCGGCAGCGTCGCCGCCGGTCTCAGCAGCGCGGCGGCCGCCCACCAGACGTCGATCACCTATGGCCTCTGCGCGTGCAGCGACTCGTCCGGGACCGGCGAGAGCACGCTGGACCGGTGGAAGAAGTTCTACCCGAGCACGGCACGCCTGCTTGTCGACTACGACACGGCGCCCACCCAGCCCACCGCCCTCCAGGCGGGTGGCGCGGCCTGCGTCACGGGCGACCGGGTCACCCTGGCCACCCCGCCGGCCCTCTCCGCCGTCTTCCCCGACGCGGACTCCGGCCAGGTCCTCCAGACGGCGTACGAGCTGCTGGAGATTCCCGCCTCGGGCGTCTACGACAGCGCCACGCCCCGGATGACGCCGCCGACGGGCTCGACCGTCACGGCCGGCGGCCGGTCCACCACGGCAGCGGTGACCGGCACGGCCGATGGAAAGTCGTACGCCTTCCGGACCCGCAGCGACGACGGCTACGTGCTCAGCCCGTGGTCGGCGTGGTGCGAGTTCACCATCGACAACCAGCCGCCCACGGTGAGCGTCGACGCGGTCACCAACCCGGCCCCGCCCGGGCAGCTCTACACCTACAAGCTGCGCTCGCCGGACCTGGACGTGGTCAGTTTCCGCTACGGCTGGAGCGGTCCGCCCACCGAGGAGGCGGAGGCCGGCACCAGCCTCGGCTGGACGGGCAAGACCGTCTCGGTGACCCTGGCCACGCCGGCCTACGGCACCAACACGCTGTACGTCGCCGCGGTCGACAGCGTCGGGAACGTCGGCTACAGCTCGCTTGTTATCCAGGTGCCGGCGCCGTAGGGCGGCCGATCACCAACCGGTCACGGCGCGACTGAGGCGTCGAAACCGGACAACACCACACCGTGTCGAGGCCCGCATCCGGAACGAGGATGCGGGCCTCGACTGCGGGGTGCCGTCGTCGTGTCGCATCTGCCGGTTAGGCTCGCTGCGGCGCGCGCCGGCCGACTGACAGTTCGGACGCGGCACCACACCGCCGAGACCGGGGAGTACGACCAGTTGACCGCAGAGCCTGACACCCTGTACGGGGCCGATGACCTCACCCACCTTGAGGGGCTGGACGCCGTCCGCAAGCGGCCCGGCATGTACATCGGTTCCACCGACAGCCGTGGCGTGGGTCACCTCGTCAACGAGATCCTCGACAACTCCACCGACGAGGGTGTCGCCGGCCACGCCACCACCGTCGAGGTGATCCTGCACGCCGACGGCTCGGTGCAGGTCGACGACGACGGTCGCGGCATCCCCACCGACGTGCACGCGAAGTCCGGCATCTCCGGCGTCGAGCTGGTGCTGACCCGCCTGCACGCCGGCGGCAAGTTCGGCGGCTCCGGCTACAAGACCTCCGGCGGCCTGCACGGCGTCGGCGCCTCGGCGGTCAACGCGCTGTCCCGCCGCTTCGACGTGACCGTCCGCCGAGCCGGCAAGGTCCACGCGATGTCGTTCCGGCACGGCGTTCCGGGGATCTTCGACGGTGACGGGCCGGAGGCGCCCTTCACCGCCGGCCCCGGCCTGCAGGTGATCGGCGCGATGAAGCGTGGCCAGCGCACCGGCACCTCGATCCGCTGGTGGCACGACGCCCGCTACTTCGAGACCGGTGCGGCGCTCGACGTCGACGCCGTACGGATGAAGTTGCGCAACACCGCGTTCCTGGTCCCGGGCGTGACCTACCTGCTGCGTGACCTGACCGGGGAGGCTCCCGCCGAGGAGCGGTTCCACTACCCCAACGGGCTCAGCGACATGGTCGAGTTCCTCGCACCGGCCGGCGACCGGCCGGTGTCCGGCATGCTCCTGGTCAACGGCGAGGGGACGTACCGGGAGAACGCCGCCGACGCCAACGGCGTCATGCAGTCCAACGTGCAGCGTCGCGCCGAGGTCGAGGTGGCGTTCCGGTGGGGCACCGGCTACGAGCGCACCGTCGAGTGCTTCACCAACACCATCCGCAACGCCCACGGCGGCACCCACCGCAAGGGTTTCGAGCGGGCGCTCGTCCGCACCCTCGCCGACGCCGTCCGCAGCACCCGCGGCCTGCTCAAGGCCAAGGAGGAGCCGCCCACCCTGGACGACGTCCTGGAGGGGATGACCGCAGTGGTGCACGTGCGGATCCCCGAGCCGCAGTTCACCTCGCAGACCAAGGACGAGCTGTCCACCACCGGCATCACCAAGGTCATCCAGACCCTGGTCGACGCGCACATCAAGGCTTGGCTGGAGGACCGGCGCACCAAGGCCGAGGCGCGCGTCGTCCTGCAGAAGATCGTCGACGCGGCGCGGGTGCGGCTGACCCAGAAGCAGCAGAAGGACGCCGCCCGGCGCAAGACCGCCCTGGAGGGCGCGTCCATGCCGCCGAAGCTTGTCGACTGCCGCGCCACCGGGATCGACCGCAGCGAGTTGTTCATCGTGGAGGGTGACAGCGCCCTCGGCACGAGCCGCATGGCCCGCTCGTCGGAGTATCAGGCGCTGCTGCCGATCCGGGGCAAGATCCTCAACGTGCAGAAGGCCAACCTCCAGCAGGTTCTGGACAATGCCGAGTGCGCCGCCATCGTCCAGGTGCTCGGTGCCGGCTCGGGGCGGACGTTCGACCTCGCCGCGCTGCGCTACGGCCGGGTGCTGATCATGGCCGACGCCGACGTGGACGGCGCTCACATCCGGACGCTGCTGATCACCCTCTTCGCCCGGTACATGCGGCCGTTGATCGAGGCCGGTCGGCTCTACGCCGCCATGCCGCCCCTGCACAAGATCACTACCAAGGGGCGCAGTCCGCAGACGGTCTACACCTACACGCAGGCCGAGATGGAGGCGACGGTCCGCAAGCTGGAGAAGGCCGGCAAGCAGATCGTCACGCCCATCCCGCGTTTCAAGGGCCTCGGTGAGATGGACGCCGACGAGCTGTGGGACACCACGATGAACCCCGCCACCCGCGCCGTCCGCCGGATCACCCTGGACGACGTGGACGCCGCCGAGCGCATCCTCGAACTGCTGATGGGGGAGAAGGTCGAGCCGCGCCGAAACTGGCTCATCGACTCGGCCGACCGCGTCGACCGCGATGCGATCGACGCATGAGCGAGCGGCAGCGAGCGAATAATCGGAACAGCGCGATGGTGCCTCAGGGCGTCGCGCAGCGGAGCGGAGCGACGGCATGAGCACCGCTGCCGTCCGAGGGGAAAGCTGAGTCATGGCACGCCGTAAGGAAAACAAGGTCGACCTCTCCTCGTTCGACCAGGCCGGCGCACGGGTCTTCGACAACCCGCTGGTCACCGAGGTCTCCGACTCCTACCTGGAGTACGCGTTCTCGGTCATCCACTCCCGCGCCCTGCCGGACGCGCGCGACGGCCTCAAGCCCGTGCACCGGCGCATCCTCTGGTCGATGTACGAGCAGGGCTACCGCCCGGACCGCGGGCACGTGAAGTCTGCCCGAATTGTGGGCGACTGCTTCGTTGCCGGCACCCTTGTCTCTACGCCTGACGGATTGCGGGCCATCGAGGAGATCGAGGTCGGGGACCTCGTGCTGGACGGCGACGGAGCCTCCGTGCCGGTGACTGCCGTTTATCGGAACCCGACCTCCGAACTCGTGCGCGTGACCTGGAGCAACGGGCACACGATGCTCGTCACGCCGGGCCAGCGCTTCCGCGTGGTCGCCGATGACCTTTCGGTTCAATGGGCGGAGGCCCGGGATCTCCCGGGGCGACTGGCATTGGCGTACGGCAGTCGCCGCAATGCGGTGTCGACGCCTGCCGGTGACGTCTACGACTATGTGCGCGGGCTGCTGGTGGCTGAGGGCTTCCCTGCTCATCGGTCTCGTGAAGCGGACGGCCGGGTCCGCATCCACATGTGCGACGTCGAGCCGCTGGATGTCGCTCACGGCTGGGCGATCGCCAGTGGAGTGAACGTTTCCCGAGGTAAGCGCGAGGCGCGCAACCCTCTCCATCGCGACCAGCACATTCTGACCTTCAGCCGGCACGAGGGGCTGCTGGAGGCCACACGTCCGCTCAGCCGTGACAAGCACGTGCCGGGCGACATTATCGCGAGCCGGTCGGCGTGGGTGCCGTTCCTCGCCGGCTTCTTCGACGGGGACGGCTACGTCCGTAAGCGGTTCAGGGAGATCGTCTTCGTCAGCACGAGCGAGGTGCTGGTGCGGCAGATCTACGCCATGCTCGCCGACTTGGGGCTGCACGGACACCACTGGACGAGCGGTCGCTCCTCAGCGGGTAACCCGCTCTTTGGTCTCTCGGTCAGCGGTCGGGACGCCACTGACCTTGCCCGGTTGTTGCTGCCATGGGTGCGGACCGGATACAAGCACGACGGCTTGCAGCGGGTTGCCGAGATCGGCTACGGGTACAGCGGCAAGCAGGGCAACGACCGGTTGCCGTACGGTCCGGTCATCGCGGAGTTCACGGCAGCGCACCAGGGCGGCGGGTGGTTCCGGGACCAGGACGGGCAGGCGTTCCGTGACTCGCTCTCGGCGCGCGGTGGCCCGAAAGTGCGGTATGGCAAGGACCGCAATCGCGTTCCGCTCGCGGATCGGTCGTTCCAGTTGGAGCGTGCGGTACGAGACGGTTGGATCCACAAACTCCACCGCCTTGGCTCACCGCTCGCTGCTCGGCTCGACGCGTTGGTCGGCAGTTCGTTCCTGCGGGTCACGTCGGTTGAGGCGGTTTCGCCTGACGTCACGTACGACATCCAGGTCGACAGTGATGAGCACGCGTTCGTCGCCGAGGGCTATGTCGTTCACAACTGCATGGGTAAGTACCACCCGCACGGCGACACGGCGATCTACGACGCGATGGTCCGCCTCGCGCAGGACTTCTCGCTCAACGTGCCGCTCATCGACGGGCACGGCAACTTCGGCTCCCCCGACGACGGCCCGGCCGCCGCGCGCTACACCGAGGCCCGGATGTCGCGCGAGGCCATGCTGCTCGTCGGTGAGCTGGGCGAGGACACCGTCGACGTCGAGCCCAACTACGACGGCTCGCTGACCCAGCCGACAGTGCTGCCGGCGGCCTTTCCCAACCTGCTGGTCAACGGCGCGTCCGGGATCGCGGTCGGGATGGCCACCAACATGATCCCGCACAACCTGGCCGAGGTGGTCTCGGCGGCCCGCTGGCTGATCAACCACCCGGACGCCACCCTGGACAAGCTCATGGAGTTCGTTCCCGGCCCCGACCTGCCCACCGGTGGCGTGCTGCTCGGCCTCGACGAGGTGCGCCGGGCGTACGAGACGGGGCGCGGCGTGGTGCGCATGCGCGGCCGGGTGGAGATCGGCCCGCTCGAGGGCAGCCGGGGCCGCCAGGCGATCACCGTCGTCGAGCTGCCGTACGGCGTCGGCGCGGAAAAGGTCATCGCGGCGATCACCAACGAGGTGACCAAGACCAAGCGGCTGACCGGCATCGCGGACGTCAAGGACCTCACCGACCGGGAGAGCGGCACCCGGTTGGTCGTCGAGTGCAAGGTGGGGGTCAACCCGCAGGCGCTGCTCGCCGACCTCTACCGGTTGACCCCGCTGGAGCAGTCCTTCGGTGTCAACAACCTGGTGCTGGTCGACGGCCAGCCTCGTACCCTCGGGTTGAAGGCGCTGCTGGAGGTCTTCCTGGCCCACCGGTACGACGTGGTCACCCGGCGCAGCTCGTACCGCCGCCGTAAGCGCCAGGAGCGGCTGCACCTGGTCGACGGCCTGCTGATCGCTCTGTTGGACATCGACCGGGTGGTCCGGTTGATCCGGGGCAGCGACGACGCGCAGGCGGCCAAGGACGCTCTGATGAGTCAGTTCGGCCTCTCCGACATCCAGGCGACCTACATCCTGGACACTCCGCTGCGCCGCCTGACCAAGTTCGACCGGATCGAGCTGGAGGCCGAGCAGGAGCGGCTGCGAGCCGAGATCACCGAGCTGTCCACGATCCTCGACGACGAGCGGGTGCTCAAGAAGCTGGTCTCCGACGAGCTGGCGGCCGTGGTCAAGCAGTTCGGCACCGAACGGCGGACGACGCTCGTCGACGGTGACCTCAAGGAGGTGCTGGCCGCGTCCGCGCCGGCCGGTCCGCTGGAGGTCGCCGACGACCCGTGCCAGGTCATCCTCTCCGCGACCGGGCTGGTCGCCCGGACCGCGGCCGAGTCGGAGGAGAGCGCCGAGGGGCGCCGGCGCAACGGCCGGGTCAAGCACGACACGGTACGCGCGATCGTGCACTCCACCGCCCGTGGTCGGGTGCTGCTGGTCACCAGCGCGGGTCGCGCGTTCAAGATCGACGTACTGCCGCTGCCGGTGCTGCCCGAGCAGGCCGGCACCGTGTCGCTGCGGGGCGGCATGTCCGCCGCCGAGCTGGTGCCGCTGGAGGCGGGGGAGACCGTGGTCGGTCTGGCGCCGCTCGGCGGTGCGGCGGACACGTCACCCGGGCTGGCGCTGGGCACCCGCCACGGCGTGGTGAAGGTGTGCGCGCCGGAGTGGCCGGTGCGCTCCGACGAGTTCGACGTGATCGGCCTGCGCGACGGTGACGAGGTGGTCGGGGCGACCTGGCTGACCGACGGCGCCGAGACGCTGACCTTCGTCACCTCGGAGGCGTCGTTGCTGCGTTTCGCCGCCGGGCTGGTGCGCCCGCAGGGCCTCAAGGGCGGCGGGATGGCAGGCATCAACCTGCCGGCCGGGGCCCGGGTGGTGTTCTTCGGCGCGGTCCGCACCGACGACGCGGGGCACGGCGAGCCGATGGTCGTCACGTCCACCGGGGCGACGGTCAAGGTGACGCCGTTCAAGGCGTACCCCGCGAAGGGCCGGGCGACCGGCGGCGTCCGCGCGCACCGCTTCCTCAAGGACGAGACCGACGTGGCGGTCGCCTGGGTCGGACCGCGCCCGGTCGGCGCGACCGGCACCGGCGAACCGGTGGAACTGCCCGCAGCGGACCCACGCCGTGACGGCAGCGGCTTCGCGGTAATGCTCGGCCCAACGGTGGTGGGCCACCTCATCGAACGCGACTGATACTCCAACGTCACTTGGCTTCGGCGTTGGGCGTGGCGCGGGCATGAGTGCAGCAGACCGACCCCGACCCGGAGATCATCGCGTTGACCGTCGCCGAGATCCGCCGACTCCTCAACGCCTTCGTCCTCGGCCTGCCGCTACCCCCAGCGCACACCCTGCACTGGTCAACCTGGCGACGAACATCCCACGCCCGAGCCCGGCGATCCCACTACCAGCGCAGGCTCGGCCACTTAGCTTGAGACTTACTCGTCTAGGGCTCGAGCGTGGCGGGCATGCTGAAGGCGGCGACGTGACGGGCACCGATGAAGGCGTTGCTCTCTACGATCTTCCCGTTCTCGATCCGGAGTACGTCGACGACCAGCGCCTCGTAGTGCGGGCTGCCGGGCCGGCGGAGATAGTTGATCAGTGCCGGGCGCCCGTTGGCCGAGGTGGGGAAGGTGCGCCAGTCGAGCGGTCGGCCGAGGAACTCCGCGGCCGCGTCGATCCCGACGACCGGCGGCTCGGGCGGCATCGTGATCCGTACGTCCTCGGCGAGCAGTGCCCGGACCGTCTCCGGGTCCTTCGCGTCGGCGTAGCGGCGCAGGATCTCTTCGTCCTCGCTGGTGAGCTGCGGGCGGCGCCAGTCCTGTGGGTCCGACGGAGCGCGCCGCCGGAGGGTGTGGCGGGCCCGCTGGAGGAGGCTGTTGACGGCCGCTACGGCGGTGTCGAGCGCGCCGGCGATCTCCTGCGGCGTCCAGCCGTAGACGTCGCGCAGCACGAAGGCCGCCCGCTGCCGCGGCGGCAGGTACATGAGCGCTGCGATCAGGGCCAGCTCGACGGTCTCCCGGGCGGCGAGACCGGTCTGCGGATCGTCGGCCAACAGGGCGTCTGGATAGGGACCGAGCTCGGTGGACCACTCCAGCGGGTCACCATACGGAACGGTCCGGTGACCGGCCGCCTTGCGGCTGTCGAGGAAGACGTTCGTGGCGATCCGGTAGAACCAGGTGCGCGCCGACGCCCGACCCTCGAAGCGGTCGCGAGCCCGCCAGGCACGCAGGAAGGCCTCCTGCACCAGGTCGTCCGCGTCGGTGACGTTCCCTGCGAGGCGGTAGCAGTGCACGTGTAGCTCGCGCCGGTGCTCGTCGAAGGCGCGCTGCAGCCAGACCGCCTGCTCGTCAGGCGAGTCGGACATGTGATCTCCCCGGGGCTGATTGGTCCGCACAACCGTACTGACGACCGCGGACCCCATCCGTCATCGGTCACCGATGACGATCGCCGACTCGGTCGTCTGTACCTGTGACCAATCCCCACCCGCGAAGGAGACAGCCATGACGCCAACCCCCGCGTCCAGCGCAGCCACGCCCCCGGTCGTCGACCGGGAGACCTGGCTGCGCGAGCGCAACGAACTGCTGGTCCGGGAGAAGGCCCATACCCGCGAAGGAGACGCGATCGCAGCCGCTCGTCGTCAGCTGCCGATGACCTTGATGCCGACGGTGACGGTCCAGGGCCCCGGCGGGGACACCCCGCTGGTGGAGGTTTTCGAGGGCCGCCGGATGCTCATCGCCTACTTCCACATGTGGCACGACGGCAAACCGCACGGGGAGCAGTGTGAGGGGTGCACCTTCTCGACCTGTCACATGCAGACGCTGGACTACCTGCATGCCCGGGACGTCACCTACGCCGTGTTCTGCCAGGGCCCCTACGACGAAAGTGCCCCGTTCGCGGAGTTCATGGGCTACCCGTTCCCCTGGTATTCGGCGAAAGACTCCGACCCGGCTCTGGCCGACGGTCGCGAATTCGGGTTCATCGCCTGCTACCTGCGCGACGGCGACCAGGTCTACGAAACCTACTGGACCACCGGGCGGGGCGTGGAGGCGTTGACGACCAGCTACCACGCCTTGGACCTCACCGTCTACGGCCGGCAAGAGAACTGGGAAAACTCACCCCAAGGTTGGCCGCGGGTCAGTGGTCACCCGTGGCGGCTCGACGGCCGCCCCACCGCCCAATGGTCACGCCCCGGCGTTACGCCGGCGGTGACGTCCTGACGCTCGAGATGATCATGCTCGGGTCGGCCGCGGTATCGGCCTGCTGCTGCGTCGTGCCGCGGGCGGGCGCGTCCCGCAGGGCCCGGATGCTCGCGGGTGCGATGGTGGCTGTCATGGTCGCGGTGACCCTCGACGCCGCACCGGTTGTGCAGTACGCGGGCGCGCTGCTGCTCCTCGCCTTCGCGGTGGCACTCGTCACCAGCGGTCCGACCGAGCGCGGCCTGGAGGTGGAGTGGCACCGTACGGCCGGGGCCGTGCTCATGGCGCTCGCCGTGCTGATGCATCAACACGGCGGGTCGATGGCTATCCACCACATGGCCGCCGGGCCCCGGATGGACCACGGCATCGTCACCGGCCATGACGCGGCGCTCGTGTTGCTACGCGCCGCCACGGCGGCTTACCTCTGCTGGATGGCGGCCGCACTCGTCCGGCTGCGCAATCGACCGATCACGGACCTGCTCCGTTGGGAGCACCTGGCCATGGGGGCAAGCCTCGCGGCCATGATCTTCTTCATGAGCTAGCCGAGTAAGCCAGCCGGCAGATCAAGTGACGTTGGAGTGCTAACCCCAACCCCACCCACCTGCGCTCGTCGATCATGAAGTTATTGCCGCGACACGCCGATGCCGGCGGCAATAATTTCATGATCAACCGGGTGGGGTGGGGGTGGGGGTTAGGCGACGTTGAACGGGCGGAACTGGACGCTTACCCGGGGGCCTACCGGGCGGGTGGTCTTGGGAATGGCGTGTTCCCAGGTGCGTTGGCAGGAGCCGCCCATGACGATGAGGTCGCCGTGGCCCACCGGGAAACGCAGGCTGTCGCCACCACCTCCGCGCGGGCGCAGCAGCAGCGGCCGGGGTGACCCGAACGAGACGATCGCGACAATGGTGTCGCTGTGCGCGGAACGGCCGATGGTGTCACCGTGCCAGGCGACGCTGTCCCGGCCGGAGCGGTAGAGGCACATGCCGGCGGTGACGAACGGCTCACCCAACTCGGGGGCGTAGTGCCGGGTCAGCTCGGCTCGTGCCGTGGTGAGCACGGGGTGCGGCAGTTGCCGGTCGCCGCCGTACCAGCAGAGCAGGCGGGGCACGTCGACCTCGCTGTCGTACATGGTGCGTCGCTCGGCCCGCCATGGCACCTCGGTGAGCAGGGTGTCGAGGACCGCGTCGGAACCGTGCACCCAGCCGGGGAGATGGTCGACCCAGGCGCCCCGACTCAGGTGATGCCGCCGGAGCGGGCCGGGCAGTGGCCCCAGGGTCGGCTCCGCGTCGGTCAGATCGAGCATCGACGGCTGGTAGGCGGCCTGCGTCATGCGGCCACCCTAGCAGCACTTTCGTACACCCGTGCTAGCTACAACCTGCTGCCGCCCGCGCGGCCGCGGTCGCCGGAGGAGGGGGTTGCGTGGCTCGCGTTGTGCTTCGCCACCAGAGCCGGAAGGGCGTCCAGCGAGTCGATGCGGAACAGGCACCGCTCGGCGACGGCTGGCAGGTCGAGGATGTGCCCCCAGGGGCCGCGTCGGATCAGGCAGGTCTTCATGCCCGCCTCCGCAGCCGGGCGTACGTCGTTGTCGGGCCGGTCGCCGACGTAGAGGATCGACGACGGGTCGCCGCCGGCGGCGTGGATGACGCGTTCGAAGAAGGCCGGTGACGGTTTCGCCACGCCCCAACCGGTCGATGTGCCGATCATGTCCACGGGAAGGTCGAGGGCGTGCAGGAGCGCTTCGGCGTGGGCTGGTTGGTTGCCGGCCAGCCCCACGAACAAGCCCTGCTCCTTGAGTGCGGCGAGGCACCCACGCGCATCGGCGTAGAGGTCCTCTTCGCCGAACCACTCCGGTTTGCCGGCGGCGGCTCGGCGTTCCAGCTCGACCGCGAGGTCGAAATCGGGCCGGAAGGCCCGGAACGTCTCCTGCCAGTCCAGGCCGCGAGCGATTACGGCACCGAGGACCGCCGAGAGCGTGTGCCGTGGAACGCCGAACCAGTCCGCCCAGCTCGCGAACTCGCGGGACTCGTCAAGAATGGTTCCGCCGACGTCAAAGACAACCGCGTCGATCATGAGTAGAGCATAGGCGAGAGTCGCTGGACGGCGTGGCGCAGGCGGCGGCGCCAGCCGTTGGTCGCGGGCGGCCGTACGGCGTCGGACACCCCGGCCGTCGACTGTGGACCAGGCCCCGCGCGGCCAGCGACGCGCGGCGCTCGGCTAGCTGAGCAGCCCGTGCAGGGTCCGCGCCGCGGTCGCCCGGGCGGCCCGTCCGCCACCAGGGCGGCCCGGGCCCATCCTCTGCGCGTTGCAGGGGCAGAACGCGTCCGGTTCACCGGGAGTGCCCCGGGTAGGGTACCCCGGGTACGGGCCCCTGCCGGGCCGTCGCGGGCGTCGCCGTCCGATGTCGCACCGAGGAGGACACGCACGTGCTGGTGACCCTGCCGAGCCTCGGGATCCCGGCATGACGAGTGCCGCCGCGGCGACGGCTGCCCGGCCCACCCCCGCGCCGGCCCGGCTGCCCTCGCTGACCGGGCTGCGCTGGATCGCCGCGTTGCTGGTCTTCGGCTTCCACGTCGGGACCATGCGGATCATCGCGGAGCCGGACTACAAGGCCGTGGTCGACGCGCTGTTCACCCTGGGCCTGTCCGGGGTGCAGTTCTTCTTCATCCTGAGCGGTTTCGTGCTGGTCTGGTCGGCCCGCGAGGGCGAGTCCCGGCGGACCTTCTGGCGGCGACGGGTTGCCAAGATCTACCCGAACCACCTTGTGCTGTGGGGGGCGGCGCTGCTGGTCGCCTGGTGGTTCGCCGACGCGGTCCTGCCGGCGGCAGCGCTGGAGAACCTGCTGCTGTTGCAGGCCTGGGACCCCCGGCCGGGCTGGTTCTACAGCATCAACACCGTGAGCTGGTCGCTGTCCTGCGAGTTCTTCTTCTACCTGTGTCTGCCGCTGGTGCTGCCACTGCTGCGCCGTGCCCGGCCGAAGCTGCTCTGGGCGCTGATCGTCGCGCTGGCGTTGCTGATCCTCGCGCTCTGGCCGGCGCAGCAGTTGGTGCCGGAGGTGAGCCGGTGGTGGTTCACCCAGGTCTTCCCGCCCGTACGGTCGCTGGAGTTCTGGATGGGCGCGTTGGCGGCCGAGCTGATGCGCCGTGGCCTCTGGCGGGGCCCGGGGCTGACCGCAGCCAGCGTGATCTTCCTGGCCACCTGGGTGGCAGCGGCAGAGTGGATTCGCGCCGAGCTGTGGACCACGCTGCTCGCGGTGGCGTACCTGCTGGTGATCACTGCCGCCGCGGACGCGGACGTCCGGGGTAAGCGTTCCCCGTGGCGGTCTCGGCCGCTGGTCTGGCTCGGCGAGGTCTCGTTCGCCTTCTACCTGGTGCATGTGCTGGTGATGACGAGCGTGCTGCGCTTCAGCGGTGACTGGGGGACCGGCTTCCAGGGCTGGCGTGGCCCCGTCGCGGTGCTGGGCTTCCTGCTCGCGAACCTGGTCCTCGCCGGGGTGCTGCACCGCTTCGTCGAGACGCCGATGATGCGCCGACTCGCGCCGCGTCGTACGGCCCGCCCGCGCGTGCCCGGACAACGCACGGCCGTCACCCCGGCTGCCGGGGACGACGCCCACCACCCCGATGCTGTCGGGACTCAGGCCGGGCCCGGCGGGACCGACCAGACCGACAGCCGATCACCGTACGTCGACTCGCGCTGACACCGTCCACCCTGGTCAGCAGGGTCGGCGCGGCGTGCGCCGACACGCCCGTGGTCGGTGCGTCAGGGCCGGCCCGGCAGTAGCGTTGGGGACGTGCTTCCGGTCGCGCTCACCTGTCCGCTGTGGTGGGTGGCGCGCTGGGCTACGCGGGTGCTGACCAGCCTCGCCGCGGTCGCGACCCTGGCGGTCGGCGCGAGCCCGTCCTCGGCCGCCGTGCCACCGGTGAGCGCCGTGCCACCCCTGAGCGCCGTGCCAGAGGCTGCCGTGCACCCGGCCTCGGCGCTCGGTGCGAGTGCCGCCGAGGAGTTCGTCCCGGCCGGGTCGTTCGACGCGCAACCGGCACCGCCCGTCGACCAGGGCACCGCCGCGACCGGCGTGCTGCCGGTGTCCGCGGCCGGGTCCGACCGGCTGCCTCTCGTCGACGCTTCGCGGAGCTGGGCTCCCCGGGGTCCGCCCCGGCGCTGAGTCACCGGGACACGCGTCCCGTCGTCGCGCCCTGTCGATCCGCCTGCTCCGACCCCGCCGATCCGTGGCCCGCCGTGGCCACGTCGCCGGGGCTCCCCCGCTTTGCTCTCCCCGAGGAGCCGACCGTGGAGACTGCCGTCTTCTACCAGTTCGTGACCGAGGTGCCGCAGGCCGCCGCCATCTGGTCGACCCTGTTCCTGCTGGCACTGGGCGTACTCGCCGTGCTGGTCGCCCGCCTGGGGGACCGCCCCGCGGACGACCCGGTCCCGGCCGCGCCGACCGCCCGCGAGGTGGCCGCGGCCGAAGCCGACGACCTGCGCCGGTACGCCGAGGAGGTGGCCGTCGCCGCGACCGGCGCCGCCAGGACGGCCCGGCGGCGACGCGATGCCTGGCTCACCGCTCAGGAACACGTGGAGCGGGCCTGGCTGAGGTACGACGAGGCGGACACCGCCGCCCGCCGCTTCGTCGGCTCTGGCGCGCTGCCCACTCCGCGCACCCCGCGGACACCCGCCGAGTACGCCTGCCGGGAGCGCTACCTGCACCGTGCGGCGATGGCGGCGTACTGGCGGGGCGATCTGACCATGGCGCAGCTCAGTGACGTGTTCGCCCACCGGCGCGGCTGGGATTCCCGGCGGCACCCGGCCGAGCAGGAGGTGCTGCTCAGCCGGGCGATCCGGGACGCGAGACTGGCCGACTACCGGGCCGCCGCCACCGCGGAGCGGGCCGCCTGGCGGGACGCGGAACTGGCCGCCGAGTCGGCGCGCACCCTTGCCGAGGAGGCGTACGCGGCAACGGCGCGGCTGCGGCCCAGCCCGGCCCTCGCCCGACCCGGGGCGAGCGGGGCGTCCCGTCCCGCCCCCGTGGCACGGTGGCGCCCGGCTAGCGCGAGTTGAGCCTGATCCGTTACGTGAGCCCGGTCACGTCGTTCGGAATTCGGGCGTCCGACGCGTTGTGCTCGATATTTCCCGTGATTGTGGCGCGTTATCGGCGGCCTGTCCGGTTGTCGCCCGTAGGCGTCTCCGTAACCGGTTGTCCCATCGAGTCACATCATCGGCAATACGCGCAGAAATTGCTGCACCGAATCGGGTTTACGCAGGCGAACCTGGCTTGGCAGGCTGCGAACAGGCCAGTAGTGTCGTCCCGTCCGGTGCGGTAACCGATCGCAACAGGCGACGCCGCGCCGACCCGCTCAATCGTGATTAACGAACCGGGGACCCATCAGTAAGTCTGGGGTGAATCCGCGAGCCACGGCCCGCGGTAGGGCGATCTTCCCGCCCGAATCCGTCAGCTAACCCGGTAGGCGGTGTCGGAAGGAGTTCCAAACCCGTGCAGCACCTTTCCACCCCTCGGTTGTTCCCACGCCTCCACGGCGCAGCGGTGCCCCCGCTCATCCGTCCAGTGACGGTGAGCTGACCCCCGGGTCATCGCCTTTCCCGCCCGGTCCCGCCGGGCGTTTCCCTGAGCGGTTCACCATCCGCGGACCACTGTCCGCGCGCTGGCGCCTGCCCGGATACCGGTCCGGCCCGTGGGTGTGCCGCTCTCCCCCGATCCGTGGAGGACCCCGTGAAGCACACCATGCAGCGTCAGCTCCGTCGCCTGGCGACCGAGCGCCGGTACCAGATCGTCGCCACCTCCGCCGCGGCCCTCGTGATCGCCACGACCACCGGCGCCCTGCTCACCGGCGCCGACGACGCGCCGGCCAACCACCGCACCGCGACCACTGTCGCCGAGATGCGCAGTGACACCGCCGTTCCCCTCGGCGACGCGCGCGACGCGTCCCCCAGCGCCGCGCCGACGACCGCCGCCCCGGCCACCAGCGCCGCGTCGCCCGCCGCCAAGGCCAGCGCCAACCCGGATCTGACCCGTAAGCCGCAGCCGCCGAAGCCGCCCGCGACCAAGGTGCTCGACTACGACTACGAGGCGCAGAACACGTACTACAACTGCGGCCCCGCGGCCACCCGCAACGCGCTCAGCGCCACCGGCATCGACCGCACCCAGGAGGAACTCGGTGCCGAGCTGGGCACCACCGAGATGGGCACCAACTCGGCTGAGGACACCACCCGAGCGCTCAACGCCGAGGTGAAGGGCTCCCCGTACCGGACCCGGATGTTCGCCGGCACGCCCAGCCCGGCCCAGATGGACCGGCTCCAGGCCGATGTGGTCAAGGCCATCACCGACGGCCGGGGCGTGGTGGCCAACGTCGTCGGCGACGCCACCGACACCGACGGCGGCTGGCACTCCTACGGCGGCGGTCACTACGTCGCTGTCGTGGGGTACAAGGACAACGGCCGGACCGTGCGGATCGCCGACTCGGCGAACCCGGCCGACCCGTCCTACTGGATCACCACGATCGACCTTGCCAACTGGATGGCCACCCGGGGGTACTCCGCCTGACCCAGGCACGTAGACCGCCGCGGGCGTCGTCCCCCACAAGGGGCCGGCGCCCGCGGCCGCATTCCGGCAGCCGCCATCGACGACTCTCGTACCCGGCCGCGAACCGTGGCAGACTGCGGCCGTGGTGGATGAATCGGGTGGCCGCACCGGTCGCCGGCCCGTCCTGCTGCTGCTGCACGGGATGGGGGCAACCGGAGACGTCTGGCTGCCGTGGGCGCCGTTGCTGGAGCAGCACTGGCCGGGGCGGTGGCTCGCACCGGACCTCGCCGGCCACGGCTGGTCGGCCCCGTTGCCGTCGTACTCCTTTGCTGGTTTCGCCGCCCGGATCGCCGCCGGCCTCGCCCCCGACGACCGGCTCGTCGTGCTCGGGCACTCGCTGGGTGGGGTGGTCGGCCTGGCGCTGGCCGCCCGCGCCGCAGGGACACCTGTGGACGCGGTGGTCGGGCTCGGCATCAAGGCGCTCTGGTCGCCCGCTGAGCTGGCCCGCGCCGCTGAGCTCGCCGCATACCCGGTGAGCTGGTTCGCCAGCCGCACCGAGGCGGCCCGCCGCTACCTGCGCGTCTCCGGGTTGGGCGGCCTGGTCCCGCCGGATCATCCGATGGTGGACGCCGGGTTGCGTCAGGTCGACGGCCGGTGGCGCCTCGCCATGGACCCGACAGCCTTCGGCGTCGGCGAGCCCGACCTGGCCGCGTTGCTGGCGGCGACCGACGTGCCGGTGGTGCTGGCCCGCGGGGAACACGACCCGATGGTCACCGACGAGCAGCTCAAGGCGTACGGCGTACCTGTCGCCACGCTGCCCGGTCTCGGCCACAACGCACACGTGCAGGACCCGGCGGCCGTGCTGGCGCTGCTCGACCCGTACCAACGTGGGTGAGCTGGATGCGGTGGCTGGTCACCTGGCTCCGAGCGTCCGACGGACCCGGCCGGCGACGGCCTGCTTGATCCGCTCGCGCAGCGACTTCGCGTGGAGGGTCCTGACCTTTTCCTGGAGCGTCCGGGTTTCGTCCCGCAGCCACTGGATGCGCGTCAGCAACTCCTCGGGAGAGTAGGCGGAGACCGGCCGGACCGCAGGGGGGTAGACGGTCTGACGGACCTGCTCGTCGAAGCGGATCGCGCTGTCTCCGTCGGCGAACGAGAGGCCGAGGTCGTGCTTGGCGAGGAACGCGGTGATCCGCTCGAAGCGCTCCTTGTGGCCGTCGTTCAGGGCCGTGTAGTCGGCTTCCGCATAGAGCTGGGCAGCGTCGACGTCGGCCGGCACATCGCGCAACAACCGGTGCGGGATGTCGAAGTATCGGGCCAGCTCCAGGGTGCGCGAGTCGTGCGCCAGCAGATAGCCGGGGATGCCCGAGATCAGCGCCGTGATGGTGCCGTGGATCCGGGTGCCGAAGGCGAAGTCGAACCCGGAGAGATACTCCATCCAGGGCCACGGGTCCATGAACATCCGCACCTTGTCCTCGACGAAGAGCGGGTGCGAGGTGTGGATCGGCATGTCGGCGGTCATTCCCCGCAGCTGCGGCGCGTCGCCGTAGAGCAGGGTGCCGAGGGTGTAGAGGTCCTGTGCCACGTAGCGCAGGTTCGGGTAGCGCCGGTGGTGGTGCAGGACGAGGGGGGCCAGCGCCTTGACGTACGGCGAGATGACGAACGCGAGCCGGTCGTCGACGCCCAGGGTCGCCTTCGTCTTCTCGATGCGCAGGCTGTCGCCGTGCAGGAACATCGACGGGCAGCCGATCTGCTCGACAGCCGAAAAACCCAGCTTGCGGAGGTAGTTCTCGGTGATCTCGCCGCGTACGCCGATGCTGTGCGAGCGGTCGAGCACCGCCCGGCAGAATGCGCTGACCGGCTCGTCGATCGGGCGGAGCTGCTCCAGGTCGCCGTCCACGTCGGTCTGCGCCCCGACTCCGAGCACCACCACCGGGATCTTCAGCCGTTCGATCAGCCGAGTCATCGACGTCAGCTGCTTTGCGTAGTCATGGCGGAACGCGTTGGCCAGTGGTATCACGAAGACGTCGTACTTCTCGTTGATCTCGTCGGCATCGCGTGGGTCCGCCCGGAAGCGCGACGGGGTGATCTCAGCCGCGGAGGTGGCCAGGAGCTTGTGCGCGGCGTGGCTGAAGACCAGATTGCCGGTGTTCTTACCGATCCAGTCCCGCTCGTACGTCTCCTCGGCGCTGAGGACGTGGAACGGGCCCTTGCGGGCGCGCAGCAGGATCCGCTGATGCATCGGTGGCTCCACCTCTCGTCCGGCGGCGGTGGCGTCCGACCCCGGAGATCGTCCGGCAATGTTCCGGGAGGCGGCACATCTTCACCTCCAGGCCTCGCGATACTAGGCCACCGTCCGGCCGACGCCCGCACGCGGCGAGCGTGCCGCCGTCGCTGCGGAGCAGCGTGTGGGAGGCGAGCCGGCCCGGCGGCTCAGGTGGTGGGGGAGACCGGCACCAGGTCCGGCTCGACCGGCCGTCCGGGAGGCGGCGGGCTCCAGTCCGGCTCCAGCTCGCGCCGGGCGGCGTCCAGGAACGCGTCGGCGTACGACTCGGCCGGGAAGTCACCGAGGTAGCGCCGCCGGGTCGCCCAGCGCCCCGGTGCCATCGGATCGGCGCCGAGCAGCTGGCCCAGCACCTCGTCCAGGTTCGTCATGTCCCGGTGCAGCACGTAGCCCGCGCCGGCCAGCGGGAACCGCTCGGTGAACCGGTCACCCTCGCCGCTCATGTCGGTCACCGCGAAGGGCTTGCCGGAGTAGAGGTAGTCCGAGATCACCCCGGAGACATCGGAGATCAGCGCGTCGGAGCGGTTCACGCAGTCCACCAGGCTCAGGTCGCGGCCGGCGGCGCCCCAGACGTGCGGCCGGCCGGTCCGCGCCCGGTCCGCCGCGAGCAGCTCGGTGAGCCGACCCAGCTGCCGCGCCGATGCCGGGTTCTGCGTGGTGTACGGGTGAGCGCGCAGGATGACCGTCGCGCCCCGGTCGAGCAGCTTGCGCAGCATCGGTTCGGCCACCGGCAGCGAGCAGTAGTCCGCGTCCGCGTGGTGTCCCGTCCAGGTCGGGGTGTAGAGCACCGTGCGGGGTGCCTCGGCAGCCAGGGGCTCCGGGCGTACGCTGATCGACTCGACCTGCGGGCGGCCCACTATCACGAACTTCTCCGCCGGGATCTGCACCCCGGCCCGGGCGTACCTGTCGATTGCGGCCGGGCCGGCCACGAAGATCCGGTCGAAGATTCCCGACACCGGGTTGGCGCTCGGCGCCTTGTCGCTGTCGCCGTGGTGGAGCTGAATGTGGGTGAGCTGGGTGAAGCGGATGCAGTGGCTGTTCTTCGCACCGTGGTTGACGTAGAACGCCACCCGCAGGCTCGGCGCCAGCGCCTCGTCCATCGCCCTCAGGGTGGGGCAGTAGACCACTGGCGCATCGGTGGCTGCGGCGATCGGGGCCAGGAACTCCGGCTCCCTCAGCACGACCATGAACGGCCGGCCGATCCGCTCCAGGTACGGCAGCCACATGGTGACCTGGTACTCCGAGCCGGGAGGCGCGGAGAAGTAGAGCAGGAACTCCGGCTGGTGCCGGCGCAACGCCCGGCCCACCGCCCCGCCGCCTGCCGGCGGCCGGAACCGGCGCCGGGCCAGACCCAGCGCGATCGTGCCGGCGCCGGCGCCGACCAGCAGGGCCGCCGCGAGAGCGACCAGGGCCGGCATGGTCGCCGCGGCGGCCAGCGCCACCACGGCGAGGAGCGCGAGCAGCGCGTCGCCGAGGTGCGTGGCGATCAGCGTCGTCCAGGACCGCACCGGCAGGTTGGCCGCCTGGATCTCCTGGTTGCCGGCGTGCCGCAGCGGGCCCACCAGCAGCACCAGCCCGAGCAGCACCAGCGCGGCGGCGGCCAGCGCGGGGTCGAACCCACCGTCCAGCCGTCGGGCGTAGCCGACCAGGACGGCGGCGGCGATCAGTGTCGTCTCGGCGGCGGTGTCCGCGCCCTTGCGGATCCGTCGCTCGGCGGCGGTGGCGACGAGGGCGGCGACCGCCAGCGCCAGCCCCCAACCGGTCGCCCCGGTCAGCGCCACGACCAGGAAGGCCAGCACGGCCAGCCCGATGCTCAGGCACCGTGCGATCAGTTTTCGGACCAGGTCACCACGCATGTCGCTCCGTTCACCATCGTCCCGGTCAGCAGTGCTCGGCCGTCAGCCGACAGTCGCCGAGGCGGCGTTGGTCTCGTCGGCCAGCCGCGGCCTCTGGGCCGGCACAGCCTGTGCCGCTTCGCCCGGCGCCCGGCGCACGTCGATGACCTGCCCGGTGAGCGCCGAGATCAGCACGTCCAGTGACGACTGGGCGACGGCCTCCGCGGCGAGCAGGGTGTGCTCCGGCTCCTCGCCGAAGGCCCGCGTCCGCATCGGGGTGGCGGTCCGCTCCGGGTTGATGCAGTTGACGCGTACGCCAAGGTCGGCCCATTCGTCGGCGAGCGCCTGGGTGAGGTTGACCAGGGCGGCCTTGGTGGACGAGTAGAGCGCGTAGCGGGCCCGTCCCCGGGTGTAGGAGCTGGACGTGTAGAGCAGCAGCTGGCCCTTGGTCTGCTGCAGGTACGGCAGGGCCTGGCGGGCGATGGTCACCGGGCCGACGAAGTTGACCTGCAACAGCCGGTCCATCGTCTCCTCGTCCATGTCGGCGAGGGCGCCCTTCTCCAGGATGCCGGCGGTCACCACCACGTGGTCGATCCGGCCGGTGGCCTCGAAGGCGGTCGTCAGCGCGGCCTCGACGTCCCCGGCCCGCTCCACGTGGGTGCCGGTGGTGGAACGGCTGAACGGGAAGACCTGGGCGCCGTAGCGACGGGCCAGCTCGGTCAGCTCGTGGCCGATGCCGTAGCTGCCGCCGAACACGACGATGGTGCGGCCGGTCAGCTCCTCGCTGTAGCTGCGGTGGTCGGTCAGCCGGGGCGCCTGCGCCGCGGCGAGCTGGAAGAGCTTGTCCGCCAGGTGCACGTCGACCGGGTGGGTGACCTTGATGTTCTCGTCCGAACCGTCGATCACCTTGATCGGCGTGCCGGGCAGGTAGCGCAGCACCACACCGCAGTCGTCGGTGGCGGCGAAGTTCGGGTCGCCCTCGGCGATCCGGTACGCCTCGCGGATGGTGGGGGAGCGGAACGCCTGCGGGGTCTGGCCGCGGCGCAGTGCGGAGCGGACCGGGATGTCGGTGATGCAGTCGTTCTCGTCGACCTGGATGATCGTGTCCGCCGACGGGATGGCCACGTCGACCGCGGAGTAGCTCCAGAGCGCGTTCACGCACTCGCGGACGATCCGGCCGCTGACCAGGGGCCGCACCGCGTCGTGGAAGAGGATGTTGACGCCGCCGTCGCCGACCGCGTCGAGGGCGATGCGGGTGGTGGCGTTGCGGGTGTCGCCGCCCTCGATCACCTTGGTCACCTTGCGGAAGCCGGCCTTGTCGACGATCTGCTGGGCGTCGGGGACGTGCCCGGTCGCCATCAGCACGATGATCTCGTCGATCTCCGGCGCGGCCTCGAAGATGGCCAGCGTGTGCTCGATGATCGGCTTACCGGCGATCTTCAGCAGCTGCTTGGGGATGCCGAGTCCGAGTCGTGTCCCCGTACCCCCGGCGAGGATCACCGCCACTGTCCGCGAGGGGCGCCAGAGTGCCGGGCTCGCCGGCGTGGCACCCGGTGCGGGGCTGTGATCCTGAGTCATTCTGCCGGTCCTCACTTCCACCGAAAGGGTGTTTTGTGCGTCGATGACGAGATATGAGCTGTGGGCGACGCTCCGGAAACCTTAGCGCCTACGACTGACCGCACCGACCGGGCGAGTGTGCGCCCGACCGATGCGGTCGTCGACCTGTCTACTTCGCTTCGTACGCGTTGCAGACCTCGTCGGTCGGGCCGTCCATCTTCAGGACGCCACCCTCCAGCCAGATGGTCCGCTCGCAGGTGTCCCGGATCGAGCCGATCGAGTGGCTCACCAGGAAGACGGTGCCGGCGCTGTCGCGCAGTTCGCGGACCCGCTCTTCGCTGCGGCCCCGGAACTTGCGGTCGCCGGTAGCGAGCGCCTCGTCGATGAGCAGCACGTCGTGCTTCTTGGCCGAGGAGATGGCGAAGCGCAGCCGGGCGCCCATGCCGGAGGAGTAGGTGCGCATCGGCAACGAGGCGAAGTCGCCCCGTTCGTTGATCCCGGAGAACTCGATGATCTCCGGGGCCAGCCGCTTCACCTCCTCCGGCGGCATGCCCATGGCCAGGCAGCCGAGCACCACGTTGCGCTCGCCGGAGAGGTCGTTGAGCAGGGCCGCGTTCACGCCCAGCAGCGAGGGCTGGCCGAGCGTGTAGACCGCGCCCCGGGCCGGGGGGAGCAGCCCGGCGATGGCCCGCAGCAGGGTCGATTTGCCCGAGCCGTTGCTGCCGATCAGCCCGATGGCCTCACCCTGGTACGCGGTGAAGCTCACGCCCTTGACCGCGTGCACCTCGCGGATGTTCGGCGCGTTGGTGCGGGACACGATGCGCTTGAGGGCGGAGACCGGGCTGGTGGTGCCGGTGGCGCCCTTGTGGATCTTGTAGATCACGTGCACGTCGTCCACCACGACGGTGGGCACGCGCCCCGTGTCCACCACGGTGGCGTCCACCGCGGGCAGGGTCTGCTCAGCCACGGCCGTACTCCTTCTCTCCGCGCCAGAAGTAAACGAACCCGCCGAAGCCGACGGCGGCTGCCCAGGCCGCGGCGAGGAGCCACAGCCGAGTCGGCGAGGACGCGATGTGAGCGGGGTACGCCGATTCGAGCAGTGAGTACCGGGCCAGCTCGATGTAGACCAGGATCGGGTTGGACTCCAGCGCGGTCGCCGCCCAGCCGGGAAGCCGCTCCGCGAAGAGCGTGACGCTGTAGAGCACGCCGGAGCCGTAGAGCCAGGCCCGCATCACGAAGGGCATGACCTGCTTCAGGTCGGTGACCTTCGAGCCGATCCGGGCCATGATCATGGTCAGCCCGATGTTGAAGATCGCCTGGAGGAGCAGCGTTGGCGCGATCAGCAGCCAGCGGAAGGTGATCGGCTCGCCGGTGGCCAGCACGATCGCGGCCAGCACCAACATCGACATGAGCAGCTGCTGGAACTGCACCAGGGTGACCGTGATCGGCAGGGCGGCGCGCGGGAAGTGCAGCGCGCGGATCAACCCCAGGTTGCCCGTGATCGCGCTGGTGCCCTGCAGCGCCGCGCTCTGGGTGAACGTGAAGATGAAGATGCCGGTGCAGAGGTAGGCGATGAAGTTCGGCACGTGCCGGTCCTGCGCCACGATCACGCCGAAGATCAGGTAGTAGACCGCCGCGTTGGTGAGCGGGGTCAGCACCTGCCACAGCTGGCCAAGTTGCGTGTTGCTGAACGACGACGCGACCTTCGCCCGCGAGTACGCGGACATGAAGTGTCGATACGACCACAGTTGGCGGGCGTACGCGCCCAGGGACGGAGGTTCCCCGGCGACCTTCAGCCCGTACCGCTGCGCGAGTTGGGCGCGGGTCAGCCCGGATTCGAGGTCGGCCACCGCGGTGTTGGCCATGGTGAGGCGCTCCGATCTTTCGTGCTGATGGGGAGCAATGAGGATGTGTCGCGGCGATGAAATCTAGCGTGGCCGGTATCGGGAGGCCGCTCCGCTGCTGCGTGGAAGGTAGTGGAAAACACGTCAGGACGCAACCGTAGCGTCGTTGCGCTACATTGTCCCACGTGACGACCGAGAAGAGGCGTGCTCCCGCCGGTGCGGCCGTTCTTCGCGACGACATCACCACGGCCATCCGCCGAGCCGTCATGCAGGAACTCGCGCAGACCGGCTACGGCCGGTTCTCCGTCGAGGCGGTCGCCCGACGGGCAGGTGTCAGCAAGACGGCGATCTATCGGCGGTGGCGTTCGAAACTGGAGCTGGTGCTCGACATGGTGACCGCGGTCGCCGGGAAAAGGCTGCCGCTGCTCGACACCGGCAGCCTGCAGGGCGACGTCCAGCTGCTGCTCATGGTCGCCTCGGGGGCCCTTGGCCACCCGCTGGCCTCGCAGATCATTCCGGACCTGCTGGCCGAGGCGGCGCGCAACCCGCAGATCGCGGAGACCCTGCAGCGGGCGCTGCGCGACTACCAGGTCCGGATCGGGGACATGGTCGTCGGCCAGGCGGTCGACCGGGGAGAGTTGCCGGCCGGCACCGACCCGTCGGCGGCGATCGATCTGATCATCGGCCCGATCTACTGGCGGCTCGCGATCTCCCGCTCGCCGCTGGACACCACCGAGCTGACGAACATGGCTAACGCGATCGTGGCCGCGTTGCGGATAACATGTGCTGGTTTGGTGGAGAGTGGGCCCCCCGCAATGCCCGCCCAGTGACCGAGCCCACCCGAGCAGGCCGGCACGTGAAGCTCGCGCCCGTACGAGTCGCCGCATACCTCGACGGGCTAGTATCGCCAACCGAACCCCCGCCTGCACCGTCTAGACCCAGGAGGACCCCCCATGGCTGGGCAGAACCCAGACTTCATCCCACCGGCACGTCCGATCATCGGTGAAGCTGAGATCGAGGCGGCTGTGCGGGTGCTGCGCAGCGGAAAGGTGGTGCAGGGGCCCGAGGTGGCGGCGTTCGAGGAGGAGTTCGGCGAGCTCGTCGACGGTCGGCACTGCGTCGCCGTCAACTCCGGCACCTCGGCGCTCCAGCTGACCCTGATGGCGCTCGGGTTCGGCCCCGGCGACGAGGTCATCGTGCCCTCGTTCTCCTTCGCGGCCAGCGGCAACGCCGTCCGACTGGTGGGTGCTGAGCCGGTCTTCGTCGACATCGAGGCGGGCAGCTTCTGCGTCGACCCGGAGGCGGTCGCCGCGGCGATCACCCCGCGCACCGTCGCGATCATGCCGGTGCACCTCTACGGCCACCCCGCCGCGATGGACCGGATCATGGCGATCGCCGAGCAGCACGGCCTCGCCGTCGTCGAGGATGCCGCCCAGGCGCACGGGGCAAGCCTGCACGGCACCCCGGTCGGCGCCTTCGGCACCGCCGGCTGCTTCAGCTTCTACCCCACCAAGAACATGCACTCCCTGGAGGGCGGCATGATCAGCACCGGGGACGCCGGGCTCGCCCGCACCCTGCGGCTGCTGCGCAACCAGGGCATGGAGCAGCGCTACGCCAACGAGATCGTGGGCGCCAACATGCGGATGACCGACGTGGCGGCGGCCATCGGTCGCGTGCAACTGACCCAGCTCGGCGAGTGGACCGAGCAGCGTCGCGCGAACGCGAAGTTCCTCGACTCCACCATCACCGGCCTGGTCACCCCGCCGGTGGCCGACGGCGCCCGGCACGTCTACCACCAGTACACGGTGCGCGCGCGGGGCGACCGGGACGCCACCCAGCAGCGCCTGACCGAGCTGGGTATCGGCAACGCCGTCTACTACCCGACGCCGATCCACCGGCTCAAGCCCTACCTCAACGAGGACGGCAAGCCCGGCCCGTGGGAGCTGCCGGAGACCGAGCGGGCCGCCGCCGAGGTGATCTCACTGCCGGTGCACCCGTCGCTGACCCAGGTCGAGCTCGACCGGATCGCCGAAGGCGCGAACCTCGCCGGGGGTGCCCGATGAAGGAGCGGAGCAAGCTGCGCGCCGGCCTGATCGGTCTCGGTGCGATGGGTCGCAACCACGCCCGGGTGCTCTCCAACCTGGACGGTGTCGAGCTGGTCGGTGTCGTCGATCCCGCCGGCGACGTCACCGGTACGCTCCGGGCCCCGGTGGTCCCCGAGCTCGGTGACCTGCTGGCGATGGGCGTCGACTACGCGGTGGTCGCCTGTCCGACCGCGCTGCACGAACGGGTCGGCCTGGAGCTGGCAGCCAACGGGGTGTGCGCGCTGATCGAGAAGCCGCTGGCCCAGTCGGTCGAGACGGCCACCCGGCTGGTCGAGGCGTTCGAGTCCGCAGGTCTGGTCGCCGGCGTCGGTCACATCGAGCGCTACAACCCGGCGCTGCAGAGCCTGCGTACCCGGCTGGAGGCCGGTGAGCTGGGCGAGGTCTTCCAGGTCGTCACCCGGCGCCAGGGCCCGTTCCCGCACCGGATCGCCGACGTCGGCGTGGTGATGGACCTGGCCACCCACGACATTGATCTGACCGCGTGGGTGACCGCTCAGGAGTACGCATCGGTCTCGGCGCGAACGGTCTCCCGTAGTGGCCGGCTGCACGAGGACATGGTCGCCGTTGTCGGCCAGCTCTCCGACGGCACGATGGTCAACCACCTGGTCAACTGGCTGAGCCCGCTCAAGGAGCGGTCCACAGTGATCACCGGTGACAAGGGCTGCTTCGTCGCCGACACGCTCACCGCCGACCTCACCTTCTACGCCAACGCCGCCATCGACACCGAGTGGGAGGCGCTGCGCGCCTTCCGTGGCGTGGCCGAGGGCGACATGGTCCGCTTCGCCATCCCGAAGCGGGAGCCGCTGCTCGTCGAGCACGAGCGGTTCCGGGACGCGGTCGAGGGCAAGGAGAGCGACATCGTCACCCTGCGGCAGGGTCTGCGTACCGTGCAGGTAGCGGCGGCGCTGCTGGAGTCGGCCGCCGACGGCAAGGTCGTGTCGGTCGTGCCCGGCGGCAGCGACGCGGAGCCTGCACTGCGATGAGCCCGGCGCCGGCTCGGCGGGTGGTCTCGGCGGTGCGGCGGCGGGTTCCCCGACGATTGCGTATCGCGCTCCGCCGTGCCGCCGAAGGCACGCGGCCCTTCCAGACCCCTTCGGTACGCGAGCTCTGTGAGCTTCCCGCTGGTACGCCGCTGCTGGTGCACGCGGGCGGGGTCGCCGGTGACCGGGCGCTGGCCGGCGTGGTACGCGCCATGGCCCGGTTGCCCGAGTTCCACCTGGCGCTGGTCCGCGGCGAGGCCGAGCGGGCGGCCACCGAGGACCTGATCCGCCAGGCCGGCAAGGCCCGGCGGCGGATCCACGAGGTGCCGCGCCCGAGCACGATGACGGCGGCGTTCCTCGCGTCGGCGGACGTGGCCGTGTTCGGGTTCGAGCCGGACGCCGGTCTCGCGCTGCTCGACACCTACCTCGCCGCCGGGCTGCGCGTCGTCGCCGCGGACAGCCGGGCGGCCCGCGAGCACCTGGCCCGGCACCGGGCCGGCGACTTCTTCGCGCCCGGCTCGCTGCCCTCCTTCACGAAGGCGGTGGAGCGGGCCCGGCAGCGCGGCGACGAGCCGCCGGCACCGGACGAGCCGCCGGTCGCGCCGATCGAGGCTGGCACCCCGGGCCCCTGGCGGGCGCTCGGCGCCGGTCCGGTCCGGTTGGGACTGGGCACTGCCAACTACGCCGGGCAACTTTCCGCCCTGGCGGTGGCGATCACCGCCGCGCGGGCGGACGTCGGCATCGAACTGGTGATGGCCAAGCCGCCGGCCACCTATCGCTATCCGGCCGACCGCTACCTGAACTACCCGGGCGAGCACCGGCTCGACGTGCAGACGGAGCAGGCACGCCGGGTGCTCGGCTGGTACACGCACCTGATCGTGGACGCGTTCCGCCCGGTGCTCGGCCGGGGCAACGGCGACGACATCTCCGCTGACCTGCCCGCGCTGCGCCGGGCCCGGCTCAAGGTCGCGTTGCTGGCGCACGGCAGCGAGATCCGCCATCCGGGCGCGCACCTTAAGCGGCATGCCGAGTCCGCGTTCCGGGACGCGGACTCCGAACTGCGCGAGCGGCTCACCACGGTGGCCGAGCGAAACCGGCGCACCGCCGAGGAGAGCGGCCTGCCGATCTTCGTGACCACCCCCGACCTGCTGGACGACGTGCCGTTCGCGACCTGGGCGCCGCTGGTAGTGGACGTCGACGCGTGGGCCTGTGACCGCACGGTGCTCGAACGGCCCCGCCCGGTGGTGCTGCACGCGCCGTCGAGTCGCTGGACCAAGGGCACTGACCGGCTGCTGCCCCGCTTGCAGGAGCTGCATGACCAGGGACGGATCGAGCTACGGCTGGTGGAGGGACTGCCCTACAGCGAGATGCGCCGGCAGGTGCACGACGCCGACATCATCGTCGACCAACTCGTGATGGGCAGCTACTGCACGTTCTCCTGCGAGGGGATGGCCGCCGGCAAGGTGGTGGTGGCGTATCTCAGCGAGAGCGCGCACCGCGCGGCCGGCGTCCAGCCGCCGATCGCAAACTCCACGCCCACCACGCTCGTCAAGACGATCGAGTCGCTGCTCGACGACCGTGCCGGGGCGGCGGCCCTCGCTGCGGAGGGTCTCCGTTATGTCCGCGAACACCACGACGGCCGGCGCACCGCGCAGGTCTTCGACTCTTTCCTCCGGTGATCGACGCCGGTCGTCACCGCGGCGACCGGCGACCGCTGATCCGCGCCCGTGCAGGACTTTGAACAAGGAGAAGGCACCCGATGCAAGCTGTCCCGGATACCGATGCCCGGCCGACCCGCGGGCGGGTGGTGATGCTTGTCGACAACGGGGTCCACGGTGACTCCCGCGTGCAGAAGGCCGCCCGGTCGGCCGCCGAGGCCGGCTGGGAGGTGATCCTCGTCGGCATCCTCAAGGGCAGCAACACCGAGGAGACCTGGCGGATCGGCGAGGCCGAGGTCCGGCTGATCCGGGTGGCGCGGCGGATTCCACATCCGATCACCCACCGCCGCGCGCTGCTGCGCCGCCCGCTGGCGTACAAGCCGGGACTTGTCGCGAAGCGGCACCTGAACGTGCTCAAGGCACGCCGCAACGACCTCAACTTCCGGCTGGCCGAGATCAAGGTCGCCCGTCGTGCGGGAGGGCCGCGCTGGGTGGAGCTGGCCGGCAAGGCCCGCCTGGCCGTGCCGTACTTCCTCAACAAGGCGAAGTTCCGGTGGGTCAAGCTTCGGACCCGCGAGTCGCAGCGCCTCCAGGAGCGCCAGCAGGACCCGAACGCCCTGCTGGACCGGGCCGCGCTGCGGCTCTGGCAGCGCCTGCACGGTGACCGGGCGTGGCGCCGCCTGGACCCGGAGCTGTGGGACTTCGAACTGGCCTTCGGGCCGGTTGTGGACAAGCTGCAGCCCGATCTGATCCACGCGCACGACTTCCGGATGCTCGGCGTGGGCGCGCGCGCGACGATGCGCGCCCGCGCCGCCGGGCGGGACGTCAAGCTGGTCTGGGACGCGCACGAGTTCGTGCCCGGCATCATCGGTCGGCCCACAAATCTCCGCTGGCTGCCGGCTCAGATTGCCTACGTCCGCGAGCACGCCCCGTACGCCGACAGCGTCATGACCGTCTCCTCGACCCTGGCCGATCTGCTTCGGGAGACGCACGACCTGCCCGAGCAGCCGGCGGTGGTGCTGAACGCTCCGCCCGCCGAGCTCACCCCGGAGCAGCGGGCGTCGCCGGTTCCCGACATCCGGGCGCTGTGCGGGATCGACGCGGGTACGCCATTGTTGGTCTACTGCGGTGGCATCAACCCATCCCGCGGCGTCGACATCATGATCCGAGGCCTGACCCGGATGCCCGACGCGCACGTCGCGCTCGTGTCGGTGCCCCTCAACGGCAAGCACCCGATCATGTACGAGCTGGAGGAACTCGCCGCCGAGTTGGGGGTGGCCGACCGGGTGCATCTGCTGCCGTACGTGCCGCACTGGCAGGTCTCCGCGTTCGTGGCCCCGGCCGACCTCGGCGTCATCCCGATCCACCACAAGCCCAACCACGAGTTGGCGCTGATCACCAAGTTCTTCGAGTACGCGCACGGCCGGATACCGATGGTTATCAGCGACGTCAAGGCCATGGCCGAAGCGACGCGGGCCATCGGCCAGGGCGAGGTCTTCCGGGCCGAGGATCTGGACGACTACCTGCGTGCCGTGCGGGAGGTGCTGGCCGACCCGCAGCGGTACCGGGCGGCGTACGACCGGCCGGGCGTGCTCGACCAGTGGACCTGGGAGGCGCAGGCGCGGGTGATGGACGAGGTCTACACCCGTCTGCTGCCGGACCGCCCGAAGGCCCCGGCGCAGCGCACGACCGCCCCGTCGACCGTGGCGCAGCGCTCCTCACTGCCCGTGAGTTGACCGAAAGGGGGGCTTGGCCAGTCGGCCAAGCCCCCCCCCTTTCGGTACCTGCTGTTCCGCCTCGCCGGCGGCTCAGTCGTCGAGCAGCAGCCGGTCGAAGCCGGACTGGGTGACGCTCCAGTCCCAGGTCTTCAGCGCGTGTTCCGCCGCAGCCTGGCCGATCTCCCGCCACTGCTCCTCGGTGGCGGTGGCGGCGAATATCCGTTCCGCCGCCTCAGCCGGGCTCTCGGCCACCCAGTCGGCCGGAAAGAGGGTTCGGGCGCCGTGTGGCTTGCCGGCGAAGAACGGCCAGTCACGCACCACCGGCACCGCCCCGCTCGCGGCGCCCTCCACCAGGCCGCAGTGGAAACTCTCGCGCACCGAGGAACTCACGATGACGCCGACCTCCTGCAGTGCGGCCGGGACGTCGTCGGTCTGCCCGTAGCGCCGCACCGCCCCCAGCGGCTCCAACTCCGCCAGGTCCTGGGTGAGCAGCTTGCCGTAGTCCTTGGCGGGCTTGCTGGTCCGGTCGTTGAAGTTGCTGCCGATCAGCGTCAGCCGGTACCGCTCGTCCCGCTCGCGCAGCTTCCGCAGCACCTCGATCGTCCACCGCGGGTCCTTGGCCACCGAGCTGAACCCGACCATGCCGAGGTTGAACCGGGCGTCGGCCGGCTTCGACCGTGGGTAGCGCTGCAGGTCCATCGCATTGTCGATGACCCGGAGGCGGGGCCCATCGGTGAGCTGCGGCAGCACGGCGGTGGCGAGGTCGCGCAGATGGTCGGAGACGAAGACGACGTCGTCGACCCGGGAGAAGTCCACCAGGTGTGGCCAGAAGTTGAACGCCTCGAAGCTGTGCAGCCGGACGATGATCCGGGTGCTGCCCGGGTCGTGCAGGGTGAAGAGCACCGCGGCGGCTTGGCACCAGTCGACGAAGACGGTGTCCGCCCAGTCGAGGTGCGGCCGGAGCCACTCCTCGATCTTGGCGCCGTAGGACGAGTCACCGGCCAGCAGGTGTTCCATGACGGTGCTGCCGCTGAGCGCGAGCGGGCGGGTCACCTCATCCTCGTGGAGGTCCAGGAATCGGACCTCCACGTTCGGCATGGCCCGGTAGCGCTCCAGAATCTCCGACAGGAAGTTGTCGTTGATCAACGTCGTCACGAGCAGTCGCAGCGGGCGGTCGGTCGGCGCCGGGGCGGCCGGGGTGCGTCGCCCGCGCGGTTGGGACAGCTTTCGCGCTGCGGTGCTGGCCCGAAAGGGTGCCATGAAGGCTCCCGGGTCCGTGCTCATCGGCGAGGTGAGTCGATCGAAGTGCAGCACCCGGTTGGACGACAGGCTCCAGGCCATGGAGATGGCCGCCGCGGCCCGCTTGGTGTCGCGCGGCAGCAGGTCGTCCGCCAACGCGAGCTGGGCCCGGATCGCGTCGTGCAGGCCGCTCGGCTGGTGGCCGAGCGCCAGCTCCGCCTTCGCTGCCTTGGTCAGCACGTCCGCGCGGGTGGCGAGGCTGCTGATCCGCTGTACGGCTGCCGACGCGGCCCGGCCGCCGGCGGCTGGGCGACCGGCCCGGACCGCGCTGTCGTGCAGGCGGACGGCGAGCTTGCTGCGGAGCCGGTCCGGGATGCGGGGCGCCGCCACGGCCCGGGTCCAGAGCCAGGCCCCTGCCGGGTTGCTCATCACCCGCCTACCGGTGGCCTTGTTGAGGGCGGTCCGGATGGTCTGCTCCGCGGCGCTGCGGGCCCCGCGCGCACCGATGCCGGCAGCGGCGGAGACACGGCGCTCCAGCCGCTTCCCGACCGGCTCGCTGCGGTTGGCGGCGAGGGCCTTCTGCGCGGGCACGAGCCCGTGGTACGCGCCGGCCCGGGTGTTGCGCTGCGCCATCTGCCAGACCGTGTGCACCGCGCGGGCGTCGAGAGCGACCAGCAGGTCGGCTCGGCGGTATTGCTGCCGCAGCCAGGTGCTGCGTCGAGCGTGCAGCCAGATCTTCCGGTTGGCCGCTGCCCGCCCGAGAGCCTTGCGGAACCGGACGTCCCACTTCTCGGCCGGTACGACGAACGTGCGAACCTCTGCCAGCGTCGGGTCGATCCCCAACTCCTCGCCGTCGAAGAAGCAGGCCACCGTGACGGTGGCACCCTTGCTCCGGAAGCGCTCCAGCGCCTCGACGAGGACGGCCGGCTGCATCGGCGCGGCGGTGGCCACGATGAGCACGGCGGTCACGGTTGGACATCTCCGGTCGAAGCGGTCGCGGCCGGGGTGGGAACGCGAACGCCGGCCGGCGTCGGCCGGACGAGTTCGGTGAGGTGTCGCACGGCCGGAGCGAGCACGGCGGGCCGGGCGAACCGGCGAGCGAGCTGGCGTGCCGCGGCCCGATCCTCGTCAGTGGCCTTCAGGGCCATTCGCGCCGCCTCCGAGAACAGGTCCGCCAGCCGGTGCGGGTCCAGACCCACCGCGCCCGTCCAGAGTGGATGTCCGGCCAGGATGTTCGTCGCGTCGTGGTCGACGTCGTGGGCGGAGAGCACCGGCAGCCCGGTGGCCATGAACTCGTACACCTTGCCGGAGGTGACGAAGCGCCCACCGACCAGCATCAGCACCAGGGCGTCCCAGGAGCCGTACGTCGCTGCCAGGTCCGACTTCGGTACCGGGCCGCCGAAGCTGACATTGTCGACGGCAGCCTCTTTGAGCAGGTCCATGTGCCGGTTGGCCTCGCGTATCGGGCCGGCGCCGATGTGGCCGCGCACCTCGAATCGGGAGCGGGCCAGGACCGGATCGTTGCGCCGGGCGATCCGCCACCCGTCGAGCACCGACTCCAAAAAGGCCGGGGTGAAGTTGACCGAGCCGAGGTAGCCGAAGGTCAGCCCCGCGTTCGGATCCGGTGACCGGCCGCTGACATCGGGGAGGCTGTCCTCGTCGTAGCCGTTGCGCACGACGTGCACCCGGTCGGCCAGGTGCGGGTAACGCTCACGGTAGAAGCCGGCGATGGGGTCGTTCACGCACCAGACCGCGAGGGCGTGCTCGAGGACCTTGGACTCCCAACGCCCGGAGACCGAGTCGCGGGTGAAGGCCTCGCCGCCACCGATCACGTCCAGCGACCAGCCGTCGCGGAAGTCGACCGCGTAGGGAACCCGGTACTCCTCCCACAGCTTCCAGGTCGCCGCGAGGTTCACGTACGGGGCGCAGGAGGAGATGAGCAGGTCCGCGGGGTGCTGGCGGTGCTGCTGGACCACCGCCTTCTCCAACTCGTAGCGCCAGCCGCCGAAGTCCCGCTCAGGGAAGATCTTCTGCTCGCGCTTGCGGAGCCGGCTGATCCACCCCACCGGGTCGATCGACCGTTCTTCGGAGAAGGCGCGGATGTCGGTCTCCAGGTCCTCCCGCATCAGCGGCAGCTCGATCACCTTGACCCGGGGATCGACCTTCTCGGAAAGGGTGTGGTCCAGGCCGTACTCGCGTTCCCAGGCTTCCTGGCAGATGGTGATGACGGTGATGTCCCAGCCCATGGCGACGAACTGGTTCGCCGTCTCGCGCAGTCGGTATGCGCTGCTCTTCGCCGCGGGCGGGAACCCGATCGCCAGGTAGATGGCGTGCGGTCGCTGCCCGCCGCCGGACCGGGGAAGGGGTGCAACTCGATTGCTCATCGCTGGTACCCGATCGTGAGGAGGAGATGCGCCATCATGCCAGGTGACGCCGCAGCGTCTCGGCGACCCGGTGGGCGGCCCGGCCGTCGCCGTACGGGGTTCCCCGCCGGGCTTGCGGGGCCGGGCGGGTCGCGGTGGTCGCCCACTGCGCACCCAGTTCGCGCGGGTCGGGGACCAGCGCGTTCCAGCCGCCTTCGAGGGTCTCCACCCACTCCGTCTCGGTGCGCAGCGTCGTGCAGGGGCGGTCCAGCAGGTAGGCCTCCTTCTGCAGACCGCCCGAGTCGGTGACCACCCCGACGGAGCCGAGCACCGCGGCGACCATGGCGCCGTACGGCAGTGGCCGGCCGGCGTGCAGGGAGCCCCGGGAGAGCTTCAGGCCGTGCTCCTCGGCGCGTGCCACCAGCCGCGGGTGGGCGAGCAGCGCCACCGGCACCGGCAGGTCGGCCAGCGCGTCGAGCAGTGCGGCGAGCCGCTGCGGGTCGTCGGTGTTCTCGGCGCGGTGCAGGGTGGCCAGCAGGTACGGCTGCTCCGGGTCGATTCCCTCGGGCAACGGCGGCCGGGGCTGGCTCGCGCGCGTCACGTCCTCCCGGACCCGCAGGCAGACGTCCACCATCACGTCCCCGACCAGGACCGATCGGGGAGCCAGACCCTCCGACGCCAGGTGCCGCATCGCCTCCTCGGTGGGGGCGAGCAGCAGGTCCGCGGCGTGGTCGGTCAGTACCCGGTTGTGTTCCTCGGGCATCCGGCGGTTGAACGAGCGCAGTCCGGCCTCGAGGTGGGCGACCGGTAGGTGCTGCTTGACCGCCGACAGGGTGCCGGCCAGGGTCGAGTTGGTGTCGCCGTAGACCAGGACCCAGTCCGGCCGCTCGGCGGCCAGCACCGGGTCGAGCGCGGCCAGCGTCCGGCCCGTCTGCACGCCGTGGCTGCCGGAGCCGATGCCCAGGTGCACGTCCGGGTCGGGGATGCCGAGGCCGGAGAAGAACACGTCGGACAGATCCGCGTTGTAGTGCTGGCCGGTGTGCACGATCACGTGCTCACAGCCCTCCGCCGCGAACGCCGCGGCGATCGGTGCCAGCTTCACCAACTGCGGACGGGCGCCGACGATGCTGACGACCTTCACTACCTGACTCCTCGAGGGTCTGCGACGGTAACGACGAACGGAGGGTGCCACCCGAGACGCGGGTTGGCGCCGTTCAAGCGGCTCCCCGCCGGGGCTGACGGCCGAATCATTCTTCCTGATCCGCCGGTCAGTCGGCCGTGGCCGGCGGCTCCAGCAGCAGCCGGTCGAAGTCCTTCTGCGTGACCGACCAGTCCCAGGTGCTCAGCACGTGCGCCGAGGCCGCCCGGCCCGCCTCGCGCCAGACCTCCTCGGACGCGGTGAGGGCCAGGATCCGCTCGGCCGCCTCTTCCGGCGTACCGACCACCCAGTCGCTGGGGAAGAGGGTCCGGGCGCTGTGCCGGCGGCCGGCGAAGAACGGCCAGTCGCGTACCACCGGCACAGCGCCGCTGGCCGCGCCCTCGACGAGCGCGCAGTGGAAGCTCTCCCGCAGCGAGGTGCTGAGGATGACCCCGACGTCGGTGAGCGCGCCGGGGACGTCGTCGGTGCGGCCGGTCCGCACGACGGCGCCGGACGACTCCAGCTCGGCCAGTTCGGCGTCGAGTTCCCGGACGTACGCCTTGATCGCCGGGCTGAGCTCCGGGTTGAGGGCGTCGCCGATCAGCTTGAGGCGGTACCGCTCGTCCCGTCGGCGCAGCTCCCGTAGCACCGCCAGGGCCCAGCGCGGGTCCTTGGCCAGCGAACTCAAACCGACCAGCCCGAGAGTGAACCGGCTGTCGGCAGAGATTTTGGGCGTCACGTACCGGTGCAGCTCCATCGCATTGTTGATCATGTGGGTCCGGGGCCCCTGCGGGGCGCCCAGCCGCGGCACCGCGGCCAGCGCCAGGTCGCGGAGGTGCTCGGAGACGAAGACCAGGTCGTCCACCCGGGACCAGTCGGTCAGGTGCGGCCACCAGCTGAACGCCTCGAAGCTGTGCAGGCGGACCACCACCCGGGTCGTGCCCGGGTCGATCATCGTCAGCGTCGCGGCCCCGAGGTTGCACCAGTCCACAAAGACCGTGTCCGCCCACTCGAGGTGGGGACCCCAGGCTTCCTGGACCTCCTCGGCCCGCTTGGAGCTGCCGGCGAGCAGGTGCTGCACCACGTTCGTGCGCCCATCGCTGAGCACCGGGAGGATCGACTCCTCCCGCAGGTTCAGCCGGCGGACCTCAACCCCGGGCATCGCCTCGTAGCGGTCGAGGATCGGCCCGAGAAAGTTGTCGTTCAACCCGGTGAAGAAGAGCATCCGGTGCGGCCGGCCGGCCGGCGGAAAAGCCGCCGGGCTCTGCCGGCCGCGCGGAGTCGCCATCGCTCGGCCGGCCTCGCTGTTGTGCAGCGGGGCGAGGAACTTCGCCGGGTCCTCGGCCAGTGGAGAGCTGGTGCCGTCGAACTGCACGATCCGGTGGAACATCAGGTTGAAGGCGCGCAGCACGTGCGGCGCGGCCTTGCCCGGGTTCCGCGTCTTGAGGAAGCCGTCCGCGAGCTTGAGCTCGCCCCGCACCACGGTCATCAGGTCTTCGGGCACCTTGCCCTGGCTCAGCTCCGCGTCGACGATCGGGCCGAGGAACTGCCCCCTGGTCGTCGGGCTCTTCACTCGACCCTTGGCCGCCAATGCCAGCCGCTTCGCGCTGGCGGCGTGCCCGGACTTGAGCATGGTGCCGGTGACTCGCCCGGCGATCTTGCCCCGGTGCCGTTCCGGCAGACCGGGCGCCGTGACGGCCCCCTGCCAGAACCAGCGCACCGGGCCGAGCTTCATGGCCCTCTTGCCGGTGCTCATCTCGAACACCCGCATCGCCAGGTCGACTGTCTGGCTGCGGGTGGCGCTCGCCAGCACGGCCGGGGCGGGGCCGGCGGTGCTGAGCCGGGCACGGCGGTAACGTGCCGGGTCGGCGGACCGCTTTTCCACGGCCCGCAGCGCCGGGGCGATGCCGTAGACGGCGTCGGTCCGTCGGTGCCGCTGGGCGAGCTGCCAGACGGTGTGCAGGGCTCGCGGGTCCAGGGCAACCAGGACGTCGGCCCGCTTGGCGTGTCGGCGGACCCACGGGTCGCGCTGGGCGCGCAGCCACGGGCGCCGGGCCGGGTTCGCCCGTTTGGCCATCCGGGCGAACCGCGGACCCAGCTCCGCCGAGGTGGGCAGCTGGTGCACCTCGGCCAGCTCGGTGGCTGCCGGGATGTTCTCCACCGGGTCAAAGGTCGTGGCCACCCGCACGGTGACGCCCTTGGCGCGGAACTGCTCGAGCGCGTCGGTCAGGACCGCCACCCGTCCGGGGACGGTGCCCATAACCATCAGGACCTCGATCATGACCTACCTTCTCGGGCCAGGACGCGTGCGCCGGCGGGGGAGGATTGCGGGACGGTCGGTCCGCCGGCGCCCAGCACCAGCTGGGTGACCTCACGGACGGCGGGGATGAGCTGCTCCTCGCGGGCGTACTGCCGCGCCTCGGCGCGGGCCTTCTCCCGCTCCGCCACGTCGGCGGTACGGGCCATCGCGGCGGCCCGCCGGAAGGCGCTCGCCAACTCGGCCGGGTCCAGCCCGACCGCGCCGGTCCAGAGCGGGTACGTGGACAGCACAGTGGAGGCGTCGTGGTCGGCCTCGTGGGCGGAGACCACCGGTAGGCCGGTCGCCATGTATTCGTACACCTTGCCGGAGGTCATGTAGCGGCCGCCGGTCACCATGAGCACCACCGCGTCCCAGCGTGAGTAGAGGTCGACCACCTCGGCCTTGGGCACCGAGCCGCCGACCAGCACGCCGTCGACGGCGGCGGCCCTGAGTAGTTCGGCGTGCGCGTTGTCACCGCGCGCCCACGCGGAGCCGATGTGGCCCCGCACCTCGAAGCGGGCGTCGGCCAGCGCGGGATCCTCCGCGCGCGCCGTCCGCCAGCCCTGAAGGACGGCGTCCAGCAGCGGCACGGGCAGGGTCAGCGCGCCGAGGTAGCCGAAGGTCAGCGGCCGGTCCGGCGGGGCGGGACGCACCTGGGCCGGGATGCTGGCCGCGTCGTAGCCGTTGCGCACGATCCGCATCTTGTGCGCCAGCTCGGGGTAGCGCTCCCGATACCAGCGGGAGATCGGCTCGTTCACGTTCCAGATGGCCACGGCGTCGGTGAGCAGCTTGAGCTCCCACTGCCCGGAGGTCGACTCCCGGGCGAACGCCTCACCGTTGTTGATCACGTCGACGGACCAACCGTCGCGGAAGTCCACCACGTACGGAACCCTGCGGGTCTCCCACAGCTTCCAGGTCGCGGCCAGGTTGACGTACGGGGCGCAGGTGGTCACCAGCAGGTCGACGTGCCGCTCCCGGTGGATCTGGAGCAGGGCCTTCTCCAGCGTGGGACGCCATCCGCCGAAGACTGCCTCGGGGAAGACCTTGAGGTCCTGCTTGCGCAGTTCGGCAAGGTAGTCCTTGTGAGCCAGGGCACGCTGCTCGGTGAACGAGCGGATGTCGGTCTCCAGGTCGTCCCGGAACAGCGGCAGCTTCACCACCCGGACGCTGGGGTCCACCCCCTGGGAGAGGGTGTGGTCGAGGCCGTGCTCCCGCTCCCACGCCTCGTCCGCGATGGTGACAGCGGTCACGTCCCAACCCGCGGCGGCGAACTGGTTCGCCGTCTCCCGCATCCGGTAGGCGCAGCTCTTGGCCGCCGGCGGGAAACCGATCGCGAGGTAGACCAGGTGCGGTCGGGTTCCGGACCGTCGCGGCCGGGGGAGTTTCAACGAGTCCCAGAGAGTTCGCCCGTTGTTCATCGATTCCGATCCTGGGGAGTGGGAGAGGGCCGCGTCGGGGCCAGGGTGGAAATGGTCAGGTGGCCCGGCCGGCCGGCGACGAGGTCGGACGACCGTCGGACAGAGCGCGGAAACCACAATAACGCCGTCCCATGCGTGAGGCCGCCGACGCCCTCGCGCCGCCTACGGCGAACTGCGCCAGACGATCAGCAGATAGCCGCCGAAGTAAGCGGACATGAGGGCCAGCAGAGTCAGTATGGCGATCGCTCGTGCCCGTGCGGCCTTCGCGAACGCGACCGCCACCGGGATCAGCAGCGGGAATGCCGGCAACAGGAAACGTGCCTTGGAATGGTAGTAGCCCGCGGCACCGAGCGTGGTGACCAGCAGCAGGCCGCTGTAGAGCAGCAATTGCCACGGCTGCCGGTCGAGCAGGCTCAGCACGAAGAGCGTGATCGCCAGCACCGCGACCAGCGTGACGGTGTACAACTCCAGGGGCGATGCCCCCATGAGCACCATCCGGCCCCTCTCCAGGGTGTCGACCCCGAAGTCGAAGGTGGTCCCCCAGCCGGCGTCCTGGATGTGGAACCAGCCGTCGGGCCGGCCGGTCTGCACACCGACCCAGGCCAGGTAGCCAACCCAGCCAGCGGGCGCGAGCACCATGGCGACCCAGGGACGCCAGCCGTCCCGCCGGCGGAAGGCGGCGATGAGCGCGGCGAGCCCGACCACCGCGATCAGTGACGATGCCGTCGGCCGGGTCAACCCCGCGAAGAGGCAGAGCACGCCCGCGGTGAGCCAGCGCTCGCGCAGCAGGGCGTACAGGGTCCAGGCGGCCAGCGCGGTGAACAGGCCCTCGCTGTACGACATCGTCTGCACAATGCTGTGCGGCAGCAGTCCCCAGAGCACCGCGAGCATGATCCCGACCCGCCGACCGTGCAGCAGGTTCCCGATGGCAAACAGCCCCCAGGCGGCGGCGAGCGCCGCGATCCAGGCCAGCGCGAGTGCGGTCTTGCGGAAATCGAGCGGGGTGAGCGGCTCCAGAGCGGCGGTCAGGCCGGGATAGAGCGGAAAGAAGGCCATGTTGCTCTGCAGCCGCTGATAGCCGTCATAACCGTGCTGCGCGATCGCGAGGTACCAGTTGCCGTCGGCTCTGGTGAGCAGGCCCTCGGTGCTGCGGCTGGGGGAGGCCCAGAGGTAGAGGGTCAGCCCGCCGAGAACGCGTACCGCGGCGTAGGCACCGAGCGCGGGCAGCGCGTATCGGGCGCTGGCGAGCAGCCGGCGGGCCCGGCTGTCGGGGGCCGACGGGATCTCGTCAGGGCTCGAGTCCGTCGTCGGCGGCCGGCGCTCGCCGGTCGTCACCACGTCCATGTCTGGTCCTGTCTGCGCCGATCCGGGTCGATCGGGTGGGTTGTCCGGGGAACTGGAGATGACCGGACCCGGGCAGGGCCTCGCCTGGCGCGGCGGTCACCGGTGGTCGATCCAGAGTGCAGGTTAGCAACCGACGCGGCTCGGCGCGGACACCGAGCGCCGCGCGGGCCGGTACCACGCCTGACGTGTCGTAGACTCGCTCGGGTCCCGCGGGCGCGGTGCTGGCTGACACGGAAACGGGCAGGAATGGGATCTGACGGCGCGACCGCAGCGGTGGCCACCCGGGGACGGGTAGTCATGCTGGTGGACAACGGGGTCATCGGCGACTCGCGGGTACAGAAGGCGGCTCGGTCCGCGGCCGACGCCGGCTGGGACGTCGTCCTGCTCGGCCGGGCGCCGGCCGGGGGGCAGTCGCAGAGCTGGCGCCTCGGTGCCGCCGAGGTTCGGCTGATCCCGATGCCGGAGCCGCTGGCCAAGCGCCGACACGAATTCCGACGTGCACTGCTGCGTGCGCCGCTTGCCTACCCGCCGAGCGGGATCGGCGCCCATCGTGCCCAGGCCGTGAAGGCCTGGCGTGCCGACCTGCAGGTCCGCCGCGCGGCTCTGACGCTGGCGGCCCGCGACGGCGGTCGCGTCCCGTCGCTGGCCTGGCCGACGCTGCGGTTCGAGGAGAAGTTCTCCGGCCTGGTCCGTCGCTGGGTGTCGCTGCGCAACCGGGAGCTGACCCGGGCCCGTCGTGGCCGTAAGCTGACCAGCCCCTGGGACCGGGCGTACACGCTCTTCTGGCAGCGGCTGCGCGGCGGCGGCGCGTGGCGCCGCCTGGAGCCGGGCCTGTGGGACTACGAACTGGCCTACGGTCCGGTGGTCGACGAGCTGGCACCGGACCTCATCCACGCCAACGACTTCCGGATGATCGGCGTCGGGGCCCGCGCCAAGATCCGGGCCGCCGCCAAGGGGCGCCGGATCGCACTGCTGTGGGACGCCCACGAATACCTGCCCGGCGTGCAGCCGTGGCGCGACAACGCCCGGTGGCTGCCGGGGAACGTCGCCCACGAGCGGGAGTTCGTGCCGTACGCGGACGCCACCATGACCGTCTCCGGCGGCCTGGCCGACCTGTTGCAGCGCGAGCACGGGCTGGCGGAGCGTCCCGCCGTGGTGCTCAACGCGCCGACGCTGGAGACCCAGCCGGCGGGCTCGGCCGAGCCGGTACCGGACATCCGGGCGCTCTGCGGGATCGGCCCGGGCACGCCGCTGCTGGTCTACAGCGGGGTGGCCGCGGCCAAGCGCGGGCTCGGGGTGATGGTCGAGGCACTGCCGCGGCTGCCCGAGGCGCACGTCGCCTTCGTGGTCAACAAGCCCCAGTCGGCGTACGTCAAGGGCCTCCTGCGCCGCGCCGAGGAACTCGGGGTGGCGCAGCGGGTGCACGTGCTGCCGTACGTGCCGCATCACCAGGTGGTGCCGTTCCTGTCGGGCGCGCAGGTCGGGGTGATCCCGATCCAGCACTGGCCGAACCACGAGATCGCCCTGATCACCAAGTTCTTCGAGTATTCACACGCTCGGCTGCCGCTGGTCGTCTCCGATGTGCGGACGATGGCGGAGACTGTCCGCGAGACCGGGCAGGGCGAGGTGTTCGAGGCCGAGAACGTGGCCGACTTCGTCCGGGCGGTCACCGCGGTGCTCGCCGATCCGGCGAGCTACCGTGCCGCGTACGACCGGCCCGGGTTGCTGGCCGGCTGGACCTGGGAGGCGCAGGCAGAGGTGCTGGACAACGTCTACTCCCGGCTGTTGCCCACCGCGCCCGCGCGCCCGACGTCCGCCCGCGACACCGGTGCCGAGCAGACAGTGGTGGAGGTCGGGGCGTGAGCCAACCCGACGTGACGGTGGTGATCGCCGTCTACAACACCATGCCGTACCTGACGACCTGCCTGGATTCGCTGGTCGGGCAGACCATCGGGCTGGACCGGCTCGAAGTCGTCGCGGTCGACGACGGCTCCACCGACCGCAGCGGCGCCGAGTTGGACCGCTACGCGAAGCGGTACCCGGAGACGGTCCGGGTGCTGCGCCAGGCCAACTCCGGCGGCCCGGCGGTGCCGAGCAACCGCGCCCTGGACCACGCCCGCGGGCGGTACGTCTTCTTCCTCGGCTCCGACGATCACCTCGGCCCGGAGGCCCTGGAACGTCTGGTGGACGCCGCCGACCGGTGGGGCTCCGACGTGGTGCTCGGGCGGATGGTCGGCACCAACAAGCGCTACGTGCACCAGGCCGTCTACGCCGAGACCCGGGAGCAGATCGATCTCGTCGACAGTGCACTGCCCTGGTCGCTGTCGAACACCAAGCTGTTCCGGCGGGATCTGATCGAACGGCACGGGCTGCGCTTTCGCACCGACATGCCGATGGGCAGCGACCAGCCGTTCACACTGGAGGCCTGCGTCCGCGCGAACAAGGTCTCCGTCCTCGGCGACTACGAGTACTACTACGCGGTCAAGCGGCACAACGCGCAGAACATCACCTACGCCAGCCGCTTCGAGGAGCGGCTGCGCTGCGCCGAGGAGCTGGTCGGCTTCGTCGCCGGCCTGCTCGAGCCCGGGCCGCGGCGCGACGCGGTGCTGCTGCGTCACTTCAGCTGGGAGGTGGCGAAGCTCCTCCAGACGGAACTGCTCGACCTCGGCGCCGACCTCCAGGAGCGCGTCCACGACCGGATCCGCAAGTTGGTCGAGGGGTACCTCACCGACGACATCCTGGCCCGGTTGGCCCCCGACCTGCGGCTGCGGCTGGTCGTCGCCCGCGACGCCACGCTGGACCGGTTGCGTGAGCTGATCCGGCAGCAGGCCGAGAAGACGCCACCCGACATCAGCACCGAGGATGGCCGCTGGTACGCCCACTATGTCGGCTTCCGTGACCCGTCGTTCGGCTACCCGGACGAGTGGTACGACATGACCGACGCCTCTGCGAAGGTGCTGGCCACGCTCACCGCGACCCGACTGGCCTGGGGACGGGACGCCGCAGGCGCCCGATCCCTGGTGGTCACCGCGCAGAGCCGCTGGGCGGAGCTGGCCGACCTGCCCGCCGAGGCACTGCGGATCAGTGCCGGGGAGGTGGCCGGCGTGACATCCGTCACCGCCGGTGCGCCCGGTACCGTCGTACGGACGGCCTTCGCGGTGGACCGGCTGCTCGCGGCCGTGCCGCTCAACGGCGGACGGGAGACGGTACGCGCCGAGGTGAGCACCCCGGCGGGGGTCGGCTCCGCGCCGTTGCGGACCGACCGCCGGGTCGCCGCGCCCCGCCTGCTCACCCGCCGCGGCGTCCGGTTGCACCTCGTCACGCCGACCACGAACCACAAGGGCCAGGTGATCGTCGCGATCACGCCGGTGACCACCGGTCGGTTCCTTGCCCGTCTGCGCCGAATCTGGCCCTCTGGAGGAAAGTAGTTTCATGAACATCTGCGTCGTCGCGCTCGGAAAGATCGGCCTTCCGCTCGCCGTGCAGTTCGCCTCGAAGGGGCACCGGGTGATCGGTGCCGACGTTTCCGAGCGGGTCGTCCAGCTCGTCAACGATGGTGCCGTGCCGTTCCCCGGCGAGGCCGACCTGGACGTGAAGCTGAAGGAGGCGGTGGCCGCCGGGCTGCTGTCGGCCACCACCGACACCGCCGCCGCGGTCGCCGACTCCGAGGCAGTCGTCGTGGTGGTGCCGCTCTTCGTGGATGCCGATGGCGTACCGGACTTCGGTTGGATGGACGACGCCACCCGGGCCATCGCCCGCGGCCTCAAGCCGGGCACCCTGGTGAGCTACGAGACCACCCTGCCGGTCGGCACCACCCGCAGCCGTTGGGCGTCGATGCTCCAGGAAGGCTCCGGTCTCACCGTCGGCACGGACTTCCACCTGGTCTTCAGCCCGGAGCGGGTGCTCACCGGGCGGGTCTTCGCCGACCTGCGCCGCTACCCGAAGCTGGTCGGTGGCGTCGACGAGGCGTCCGCCGCGCACGGCGTGCGCTTCTACGAGGCGGTCCTCGACTTCGACGAGCGCCCCGACCTGGAGCGTCCGAACGGGGTGTGGGACCTGGGCTCGGCCGAGGCGTCCGAGCTGGCCAAGCTCGCCGAGACGACCTACCGGGACGTCAACATCGGCCTGGCGAACCAGTTCGCCCGCTTCGCCGACACCGTGGGCGTCGACGTCACCAAGGTCATCGAGGCGTGCAACACCCAGCCGTACAGCCACATCCACTCGCCGGGCATCGCTGTCGGTGGGCACTGCATCCCGATCTACCCGCGGATGTACCTCTGGAACGACCCGGCCGCCACCGTCGTCCGCTCGGCCCGGGAGGCCAACGCGGCCATGCCGGAGTACGCGGTGGACCTGCTCGCCGCCGCGTACGGGGACCTGACCGACGTGGGCGTGCTGGTGCTGGGGGCCGCCTACCGGGGTGGGGTCAAGGAGACCGCCTTCTCCGGCGTCTTCCCGACCGTCGAGGCGCTGCGCCAGCGGGGCGCCAAGCCGTACGTCTCGGACCCGATGTACACCAACGAGGAGTTGGTGGCGCACGGCCTGCCGGCCTACGACGGTGAGCCGCTCGGTGCCGCGGTCATCCAGGCAGACCACGCGGAGTACCGCAGCCTCGCCCCGGCCGACCTGCCGGGCGTGACCGTTCTGGTGGATGGTCGGCGGGTCACCGATCCGGCCCGCTGGGCCGGCGTCCGCCGGGTGGTCATCGGCGGCTGATCCTCACCCGTCCGCTCCGGGCCCCGACCGTTCCGCGGCCGGGGCCCGTTGTGCGTCCGCACCTGACTCGCCGTGCTGAAGTCCGTGCTCAGCGGTGCGGTGCGCCACCCCCGCGCGCACCGCTGTGAGTCGCCTCTCCCGCCCGTTCACCAACGAGACGCCCCGGCGATACTTGTATCACTTGCCCCGTTTAGGGTCGCGGCGGCCGGTATCGAACGCGCCAACACAGGCGAGCAGACAGGGAGTGTGTCGTTGTTCAGCAGAATACGGAGCCAACAGGGTGTCGCCATCGCCGGCGTGACCCTGCTGGGCTACGGGATCATGGTTCTGGCCGGCGCCCTGGGCTGGGTGATTCCGTTCGTGGTCGCCGCGTTGGTCGCGACAGCGGGTGAGTTCGCCCTCGCCAACCGGTTCGCCGCCACAGCCGTGCTGCTGGAGAAGGCAGGTATCGAGCCGGTCGGGCGGTGGCTCGTCCGCGACTTCTCGGTGGTCCTGCTGGTCGTCAGCACCGTCCGCCCCGGGGTGGCCGCCACGATCGGGATCATGCTGCTACCGGCCGCGCTCTGGGCCGTGGCCGTCGGCACCATCGTGGTGAACCGGGTCGTCGACGGCCGGGCCGCGACGCCGGCGTTCACCCGCAACATCGATTTCGGCGCGGTACGCCGGGTGCCGATCCCGCCGGCCTGGGCCGAACGCATCGTGGGCCTGCGGATGCCGGTGCTCAACTTCCTGCTGCTGCCGGCGGCCGTGGCGGCCGCGCTGGTCGACCGGATCACGCCCGTGCTGGTGACCGGTCTGGTCACCCTGGCCATCGGGCTCGTCGCCGCGGCCGTGCTGGCGTCCACCCTGCTGCGGGGGCGCGGCCGTACCCCCGGGGTGCTGCCTGCCGTGCACGACTGGCTGGCCCGGGAGCGTCCGGAGGTGGTGCTCTACTTCGCCGGCCCCGCCAAGGACGTCTACCAGGCCAACATGTGGCTCGCCCCGGTGGAGGCGGTGGGCCGCCGCGCGGTCGTGCTGCTGCGCGCCGAGGACGCGTTCGAGGCGCTGGCCGACACCCGGCTGCCGGTGATCTGCGTGCCCGCCGGGGTCGACTTCATGAACCTCGATTTCAGCCCCGTCCGGGTGGCGCTCTACGCGGCGAACGTGGGCGCCAACATCCACATGATCCGTGAGCCCGGGGTCCGGCACGTGTTCGTCGGGCACGGCGACAGCGACAAGCAGGCCAGCGTCAATCCCTACAGCAAGGTGTACGACGAGGTGTGGGTGGCCGGTCGAGCCGGACGGGAGCGGTACGCGCAGGCCGGTGTGGGCGTGCTCGACCAGAACATCGTCGAGGTGGGCCGGCCGCAGTTGGCCGGGGTGCCGACCTTCGGCTCCGGCGCGACCGACCGTCGGTTCACCGTGCTGTACGCCCCCACCTGGGAGGGGTGGCTGGACGACGATCCGTACCACACGTCGCTGGTGGCGATGGGGGAGCGGATCGTGTCGGGCGTGCTCGCCGCGAACGTGCGCCTGATCTACAAGCCGCACCCGCTGACCGGCACCCGCTGGAACAAGGCCCGGGCGGCCAACGACCGGATCATCGACCTGATCCGGGCCGCCGGCGGCGAGGTGGACGTGAACTCGCTGGACGGCGACGCCCACCTGGTCGTCACCGGCCGGGTGCCGGCCCTGTTCGACTGCTTCACCGTCACCGACCTGCTGATCAGCGACGTGTCCAGTGTGGTCTCCGACTTCGTGCAGAGCCAACGGCCGTACGTGGTGGCCAACCCGGCGGGCCTGCCGGAGGACGAATTCCGTAGCTCGTACCCCACGTCCCGGGCGGCGTACCTGCTCTCCGCCGACTGCGGTGAGCTGGGGAAGATCCTCGACCTCGCCCGAGCTGGCGACGACCCAATGACCGAGGCTCGGCGTGAGCTGAAGGAGTACCTGCTCGGCCCGGACGAGCCTAACCCGATGGATCGTTTCCGCGCGGAGATCGAGCGTCTCTGCGCCTGAACTGCGCCCGGTCGCCGGTGAGCGGCGCTCCGCTCACCGGCAACCGGTGCCGGTCAACCCCGATGCGGCGGGTTCGTCACGTCCCGGGAGATGACCTCGCCCTTCTCGTCGACCCAGCCCTTCGGTCGGGCCGGGTTGCCGGCCACCAGCTGGTACGGTGCCACGTCCCGGGTGACGACCGAGCCAGCGGCGATCATCGCGTACTCGCCGACCTCGATGCCGCAGACCAGGGTCGCGTTCGCGCCGATGGAGGCGCCCCGCCGGACCAGGGTCGGCGTGATCGTCCAGTCCGGATTCTGCGCCCGCGGCCGGAAGTCGTTGGTGAAGACCGCACACGGGCCGACGAAGACCTCGTCCTCCAGCGTGACACCCTGGTAGACGGAGACGTTGTTCTGGATCTTCACGCGGTCGCCGACCGTCACGGTGGCGTCGACGTACACGTTGCGCCCGATCACGCAGCCCGCACCCACCTGGGCCGACGATCGGATGTGGGCCAGGTGCCAGACCTTCGTGCCGTCGCCGACCTGGGCGCCGTCCTCGACGTCGGCGGTGGGGTGGACGAAGACCGAGGGGGCCGGTGAGGTGCTGTCAGTCATCCTTCAACTCGCATGGGTCGCAGGGCGCCGGGCGCCGTCGGTGACCCGCGCCGCCTCGGGCCGGAGACCGGGCACCGGGCGCGCGGATCGGGGCTGCCACGCTGCCCCGGGCACGGAACGTGTCGTCGGGGCGCGGGACTCGGCGTAGCATATCGACCGCTCAGCCGAGCAGCGCCGCCACCGCCTCGGCGGCCGGGGTGTCCACCGGCAACGCCTGCGCCGTCACCACCGCCGCAACGGGCAGCGACCCGTACAGGTGGGGGAAGAGTTGCCCGCCGCGGGACGGCTCCCAGCGCAGCGCGTCGCCCAGTCGCTCCTCCTCGACGCTGAGCAGGGTGAGGCCGGTGACGCCGGTGAAGTGCCTCCGGGCGGTCTCCACCACCTGGTCGCCGGCGGAGAGGTGGATGAAACCGTCCTGCCGGTCCACCGCCGAGCCGGTGAAGGTGCCGGCGGCCCGGGCGTCGTCCCACTCGGTCGTGGGCAGCAGCTTGTAGATCATCTCCGCAGCCTACGTCGGCCCGGTGGGCGTTTCGGCCGTACCGCCGCCGTCCTCGGTCGCGGCCCGGCATGCTCAGGTGGAGCGGCCCGTGAAGGGATGGACGATGGCGAGCTACGACGACGACTGGACCGACACCCAGCGCGGGTTGTACGACGAGTGCTACCGGGCCGGCGGTGAGTGGGCCGGGGACCCGGACACCCCGTCCGACGACGTACAGCATGTGATCAACCTGGCCGAGGCGGACGACGACGCCTTCGACGACGCCGAGATCGACTTCCCGCCCCTGGTCGACGCCGTCACCCAGGCCAGCGGGGTCAACGTCACAAGCGTGCCGGCCCGGCACGACGACCCCGGATTCCGGGGCTTCGCCGACGGCGTCCGCGACGCGGTCGCCGACGACGTCTTCGGTCTGTAGCCGACCCGACCGGGAGGCGGCCTTCCCGCTCGCGGCCTGCTTCTGCCACCATTCGCAGGACGGCTGCGACGGATGGGGGCACGGTGCGGATCCTGCTGGTGGAGGACGACCGCCGGGTGGCCGCCGCGCTCTCCTCCGCCCTGACCCGCCGCGGCTACGAGGTCGAGCACGCGGCGACCGTCGCCGCGGCGCTCTCCGCCGCCCCCTGCGACCTGGTGCTGCTCGACCTCACCCTGCCCGACGGGGACGGCACCGACGTGTGTCGGGAGCTGCGCCGGCGCAGCAGCCAGCTCGGCATCATCGCGGTGACCGCGCGGGGTGAGGAACGCGACCGGGTGCTCGGGCTGCGCCTCGGCGCGGACGACTACGTGGTCAAACCGTTCTCGATGGTGGAGTTGCAGGCCCGGATCGAGGCGGTGCTGCGCCGGGCCGCGCACACGGCGCCCGAGCGGCACCTGATCGAGGCGGGGGCGGTACGCATCGACGTGGCGGCCCGCACGGTGACGGTCGCGGGGCGCGCGGTCGCGCTGACCCGCAAGGAGTTCGACGTGCTGCTGTCGCTGGCCCGCCAGCCGGGGGTGGCGGTGCCCCGCGACCGCATCCTGCTCGACGCCTGGGGCACCACCTGGGCCGACCGGCACACGGTCGAGGTGCACGTCGGGTCGTTGCGCGGCAAGCTGGGCGACGCGCGCCTGGTGGAGACCGTCCGCGGGGTCGGCTACCGGCTGCGCGATGCGTGAGGGGCCGCCGTGCGCCGTCGACTGGTGATCAGTTATCTGCTGCTGATGGTGCTCGTCCTCATCGCGTTGGAGAGCCCGCTCGCCGTCACCCTGGCCAGCCGGGAGACCGAGCGGGTGCGCGCCGACCGGCTCGCCGACGCCACCCGGTTCGCCTCGCTGGCCGGGCCGACGTTGCGCGGCGGCGAGCCCGGCCCGATCGGGGCGGAGCTGCGCAGCTACGACGAGCTGTACGGGATCGGCGCGGCGGTCGTCGACCGGGACCGGGGCATCGTCGTCGACTCGGCGAGCTGGCAGTCCACGGGGACCGCCACGGTGCTGGACGTCGCCCTGTCCGGCCAGCAGGCCAGCGCGCCCGAGTCGGTCTGGCCGTGGTCGGCGGGGCCTGTGGTGGTGGCGGTGCCCATCAACGACGGCGGTGAAGTCCTCGGCGCGGTGGTGATCGTGACCCCGGCCGGCGAGATCCGCCGGGCCGTGAGCACCTGGTGGCTGCTGCTCACCATGGCCGGCCTGCTCGTCGTGCTGGCCTGCGTGCTCACCGCGTTCGGGCTGGCCGGGTGGGTGCTGCGCCCGGTGACCGAGCTGGACGCGGTCACCCACGAGATCGCCGAGGGCGACCGGGGCGCGCGCGTGCAGCACCGGCTCGGCCCGCCGGAGCTGCGCCGACTCGCCGCCAGCTTCAACCACATGGCCGACGTGGTCTCGGACGTGATGGACCGACAGCGCGCGTTCGTCGCACACGCCAGTCACCAGCTGCGCAACCCGCTCACCGCGCTGCGGCTGCGGGTGGAGGAGCTGGGTCCCAGCCTCACCGACGCGGACGGGCGCTTCGAGCACCAGTTGGCGTTGGAGGAGACCGACCGGTTGGCGCTGGTGCTCGACGCGCTGCTCACCCTGGCCCGCGCCGAACGGGAGGAGAACGAGCGCGTCACCGTGGACGCCGCCGCCGTCGCCGCGTCCCGGGTGGCCGCGTGGGCGCCCCTGGCCCGGCACCGGTCGGTCGCGCTGCGGCTGGCCACGAGCGACGCCCCGGCGTACGCGCGGACCGTGCCGACAGCCGTCGACCAGGCGCTGGACGCGCTGATCGACAACGCGGTGAAGTTCAGCGGGGCCGGCGGGGCGGTGACGGTGACAGTGGCCCGCCGTGCCGACGGGGTGGCGCTGGAGGTGCGCGACACCGGCCCGGGGATGACCGAGAGTCAGCTCGGCCAGGCCACCGAGCGGTTCTGGCGAGCGCCGGACGCACAGAACGTCGACGGCGCCGGGCTCGGCCTGACCATCGCTGCCGTGCTGGTGGACGCCTCCGACGGGCGGCTCACCATGCGGCCGGCGCACCCGCGCGGGCTGGTCGCCGGCCTGTGGTTCCCGGCGCCGGAGCCCGAGCCGGCGGGGGAGCCGGCGGACGAGGACACGGCCGCCGACCTGCGGCCCGCCCCGGCGCGCTAGCGGCCCGAGCCGGGTGCGGGGCGGCCTCCGGCGACGGTCAGGGCTTGGCGGCCCGGTACCAGGCGGCGGCGCCGGGGTGCAGCGGCAGCGGCGCGGTGGCGATCGCCGAGCGGGGGCTCATCCGTCCCGCCGCCGGATGCGCCGCGCCCAGCTCGGCCCGCCGCTCCATCAGCAGCCGGGTCACCTCGCGCACCAGCGGCTCCGGCAGGTCGGCCCGCACGATCAGGTAGTTCGGGTCGGCGACGGTGGTCACCGGGTTCATGCCGTACACCGAGCGGGGGATGTCCCGGGAGACGTAGACCTGGCCGTAGCGGGCGCGCAGCGGCTCCGTCCACTCACCGAGGTCCACGATCCGGGTGGCGCTGCGCCCGGCCAGCTCCTCGATGCCCCGCACCGGCAGACCCCCCGAGAAGAAGAACGCGTCGATACGCCCCGAGCGCAGGGCCGCGACCGAGTCGTCCAGGCCGAGCCGCTCCCGGCGTACCGTGTCGCCACCGAGCTGGGCCACCTCCAGCAGCCGGGTGGCGGTGATCTCGGTGCCGGAGCCGGGCGCACCCACGGAGACCCGTCGGCCGCGCAGGTCGCCGATCGTGCGGACCGGCCCGCCGTCGGTGGTGACCAGGTGCAGCTGGTCGTCGTACACCCGGGCCACCGCATCCACCGACGGGCTCTGCGCCGGGGTGGTGGGCAGCACGTCGGCCTGGGTGAAGCCCAGCTCGGCAGCACCGGAGCCGACCAGGCGTACGTTCTCCGCCGAGGCTGCGGTGATCACCACGCTGGCCTGGACCCCGGGCAGTTCCCGGTTGAGGATTGTCGCGAGGGACTGTCCGAACGCGTAGTAGACGGCGGTGGGGCTGCCGGTGGCGATCCGGATCTCGACCGGCGTGCCCGGGTCGTCCCGGCAGCCGGCGACGGCCAGGGCCGCGACCAGCGCCAGCGCCGCCGCCCCCGCGCGGCGTCGACCGGCCCGAGGGGACGAGGTACGACTCACGCGGTGCACTGTGCCGCGCTCCGGCGGACGCGCGCAAGCCCGTACCCGTCAGTGCCGCCGGTGGCTGCGGCGCCGGCGTCGCTCAGCAGGCCGGACGGCGGGCTGGCTCCAGCACCGCGTCGCGGGCCGGTTCCATCGACGCGCTGCGCAGGATGCGCTCCCGGTCCGGCCCGTCGGCCACGCTGACCAGGAAACAGCCGGTGCCCGGGCGGAGCACCGCCGGCACGTCGAGCACTGCCGCGCTGCGGATCAGCACGGCGGCCAACTCCCGGTCGGTGAGCCGTACACCGAGGATGTGCCGCCGTACGTGTCGCCCGCCGGCCAGCAGCGCCGAACGCCACGCCGCCGCCGCGAGCCGGGACATCCACCGGCGGCGGGCCGGCGAGGCGCCCGGCACGGGACCACCCAGCAGCTCCCGTCGCCCCTGCCACCAACCGGCGTCCACCATCCGGGCGTACGCGCCGCGGTGCTCCGGCGGCACCCAGAGCCGATGCAGCTCGTAGCGGCGGCGCAGGCCGCCGACGGCCACCTCCTGGGTGACCGGGATGTCGAGACGGGCGAGCAACTGCCGCATCCGCTGGGCGGCGTCCTCCCGGTTGAACTCGACGCTCGGCGCGTGCGACGGCGGCGCCGCGCCCGAGCGGGCAGCGGACGGCGGTGCCGTGCAGCGCAGCAGACAGGCGGCCTCGAACGCGTCGCCCAGGGTCAGCCAGTCCAGCGGGGGTGGCGTCGCCGGCGAACGGGGCCGGTCGAGCAGGGCGGGATCGCGGGCCAACTGAAGGCTCCCTTGTCGGAGTCTGGGTTCCCCTACCGTGGCCCCTGCGCGGCCGTTGCGGAACGCATCCCGCCCAGCCTTGAGGAAAACTTGCGGCTCCCGCGCCGCTACAGGTCGGTGACCACCAGGTCCACCTGCCGAACCCGGCCGGGAGCGGCGGGCTCGGCCACCACTGTGTGCTTCAGCTCCCGCAGCGTGCCGATCAGCTCCGCGGCGGTACGCGGTCGGGCCCCGGCGACCAGCAGGTCACGCACCAGCCGCCCCTTGGTCGCCTTGTTGAAGTGGCTCACGACCGAGCGGACCGGCACGCCGTCGACCTCCCGCTCGTGCAGCACCCGCACGGTCACCGTCCGCTCGGCCAGCGCGCCGCGCGGCGTCCAGGTGGCGGCGTACGCGCCCGAGCGCAGGTCGAGCACCGGGCCCCGACCGGCCGCGCCGGCCAGGACCGGCGCCAGCTCCTTTCGCCAGTACGCGGACAGCGCCCCGACGCCCGGCAGGCGGGCGCCGATCGGGCAGCGGTACGGCGGGATCCGGTCGGCGAGACGCACCGCCCCCCACAGCCCGGAACTGATCAGGATCGACCGGCGGGCCGCCCGCAGCGCCGCCGACGGGAGCGTGGCCAGCTCCAGCGCCTCGTAGAGCACCCCGGTGTAGAGCCGCTCGGCCGGCGCGGTGGCCGCCGTACGCAGCCGGGCGTTGCGGCGCAGCTCGCCGCGCTGGCCGTCGCTGAGCCCGAGCGCGGCCAGCGCGGCCTGCTCGTCCGGCCCCGCGCTGAGCGCCACGAGCGCGTCGAGCACCCGCTCGCGGGCCGGGTTCAGCTCCGGCAGCGAGAGCTTGTCGGGGGCCCACCGCCGTCCGGTGCCGGCGTCGGCCTTGCCCTCCGAGGGCGGCAGCAGGATGAGCATCGGGTCTCCTCGAACACGTGCGACGGCGGCCCGGCCAGCGTACGACCCGCCGTTACCGCCAGGGCCGCACCGGGGTGTCGGGGTGGTACACGCGATAGCCACCCACCTCGCGTACCGGTGCGGCGTCGGGCCGGTCGGCGAGCAGCCGGCGCAGCCGCCGGTCCATCGGCGAGTCGACCTGGACCACGTAACCCGGTCGGGCGGCCCGGCCGACCTGCCGCCAGTACGGGCGGTAGCGGTTCTGCCCGGGGGACAGGTCCCCGTCGAGCACACCGCAGATCACCGTCTCATCGGTGTTGAAGATCAGCCGGTTGCAGGTCCAGTAGTCTCCGTACACCTCGTGCGGCCCGTCGGCGCGCAGCGCGGCGGCCAGTTCCCGGGCCTGACGCTCCTCGGTCCGCGACGCGGCGACGCCTGTGGTCGCGAAGAGCACGGTGACCACCAGCGCCGTCGCGGCCAGCGCCGCCAGCACGGCGGTGGCGAGCGCGCCGGCCAGCCGACCCAGCGCGCCGACGGTGCCCCGCCAGCAGGCGACCGCTGCCACCCAGAGCGGCCAGAGCACCGCCGGCAGCGACAGTTGCAGCACCGACAGGTAGCGGGCGTTGTCCAGGGGACTCGTCGCGGCGAGCGGGCTGCGCACGTACGACAGCAGGGTCAACGCCGCGCCGACGACAAGCGCGAGCTGCACCACGGCCCCGACCCGCGCGCCACGTGGCGTGCCGCCGACCCGCGTGCCGGGCCCCGCGCCCTGCGTGCCGCTCGCTGCGACGGCGCCCTGCGTGCCGCTCGTCGTGCGGGCGGCCCGGCGGTACGCGAGCACCGCGAGCGCGGCGGCGGCCACCAGCAGCACCGGATAGAGCAGCCCGAACCACTGCTGCCACCTGCCGCAACCGTCGACCGGGCACAGCCCGTGCGCCAACGGCACCCCCTCCAGCAGGCCGCCGGAGATCCGGTCGGACCACTGCGGCATCGGGCCGGCTTTCGTGCTGACCTCCCGGAACACCGTCAGCGAGTCCTCACCCGGCCCGGCGCGCAGGTTGTCGACGAGCATCGGCGCGATCCCGACCACGAAGCCCGCCACCAGCAGCAGCCCGGACCAGCCGAGCAGCTCCCGCCGCACCGCCCAGAGCAGGGCCACCGCGGCGACCGCCAGGTACGGCAGGATCAGCCAGTCCGACCAGGCGGCCAGCCCGGCCAGCAGCCCGAACAGCGCGACGGCGAGTCGACGGTGGCGCACCGTCCCGGCGGCCAGCCCCACCGTGATCAGCAGCATCAGCAGCACCGCCGGCTTCACCTCCGGCCGGCCGCCGACCACTGTGAGCTGGTCGCGCACCACCCGCTCCGGTCCCAGCGCCAGCAGGCCGACGACGAGGACGGCGAACCACGGCGTGTAGAGCCGGCGGGTGAGCCGGTACACGAGGTAGAGGAAGATCGCGTACAGGGCGAGCATCGGCAGCCGCAGCACCGGCCAGCTCGGCCCGGCCACGGCGAGCAGCGGCGCGGCCAGGTACGACTCCAGCATGCCCATGTAGTGCTGGCCGTAGAGGAAGATGGGGCGTTCCCGGCCCTGCGCGATGTGCAGGGCGGCCAGGCCGAAGGTCGCCTCGTCGCTGTTCGACACCGGCACGGTGTACAGCGTGAGGACCAGCCGGTACCCGACGCCGACGAGACCGAACACCAGCGCGACGAGCGCCGGCCGGTCGAGTCGCGGACGCCACCGCCCGCGGTGCTGCTCTGGATGCGACACGACCACGCCCCCGTCGTCGTCCCGACCGGAGTGTTTCACGGACCACGGGCTGGTCGGGGTGGTTCGGCGCAGTCCGGACCGGCTCGCGTGGCCGTGTCCGTCGACGTGTGGCAGGGTTGGCGCGTGCCACCCACTCCCGCCGGCCAACTGGCCGTGCCGAACCTGCACCGGGCCGCGCGGATCGAGGACGCCGTGCACCAGCTCGTGGAGCGCCGGCTGCGGCGCACCGGCTGGCGGATGAACATCGTCGCGTACACCGGTTACGGCCGTCCGGGTTGGGTGCGGGTGATGTGCCGGGTGCTGCTGGGACGTCCGGACACCCGCCAGCGGGGCCGGCTGGACAAGGTCCGTGGTTGGCGCAGCTTCACCACGCTGCCCGCCAAGCACGTCACCGTGCAGATCGAGGCCGGCGGGGTGCGGCACGAGGCCCAGGCCGACCGCAGCGGCTTCGTCGACACGCTCGTCGAGGCCGACCTGCCGCCCGGGTGGGGCACCGTCCGGCTCAGCGTGCCCGACGCCGAGCCGGTCGACGCGCCGGTACGCATCATCGACCCGGACGTGAAGTTCGGCATCCTCTCCGACATCGACGACACGGTGATGGTGACGGCGCTGCCCCGGCCGCTGCTCGCCGCGTGGAACACGTTCGTCCTCGACGAGCACGCCCGCGCCGCCGTGCCCGGCATGGCGGTGCTCTACGAGCGGCTGGTCACCGCGCATCCCGGCGCCCCGGTCTTCTACCTGTCCACGGGCGCGTGGAACGTGGCGCCGACGCTCACCCGGTTCCTGTCCCGGCACCTCTACCCGGCCGGGCCGCTGCTGCTCACCGACTGGGGTCCGACCGCCGACCGCTGGTTCCGCAGCGGCATGGAGCACAAGCGCTCCACCCTGGCCCGGCTGGCCAAGGAGTTCCCCGACGTGCGCTGGCTGCTGGTTGGCGACGACGGCCAGCACGACCAGGAGATCTACCGCGAGTTCGCCGCCGCCCACCCGGAGAACGTCGCCGGGGTGGCGATCCGCAGGCTGTCCCCGACGCAGTCGGTGCTGGCCGGTAGCCTGCCCGCCCCGGCCGGCCGCCCCTCGTCGGGGCCGGTGGGGCAGAAGTGGCTGTCCGCGCCCGACGGCGCCGGCCTGTGGCAGTTGCTCCGCGACGCCGGCCTGGTCTGACCGCACGACACATACACGAAACCCCCGGGCACCGCGACTTTTGCGGCACCCGGGGGTTCTCGTCGCGTACTACATCAACGAGGGTGAGCCCCAGGTGACGGTGCCGATGGCGCCGTTGCCCGGGTAGAGGGTCATGGTGCCGTTGCTCCGGCGCCGGACCATTAGGTCGACCTTCCCGTCGTTGGTGACGTCGCCGAGGCTGCTCATGTCGAAGTCACGGCAGATGCCGCAGATCAGGATGCGGGGACCCCAGGTGGGGGTTCCGTTGGCGGCGGTGTTGGGGTAGACCCACATGTCGCCGGTCCCGCTGTTGCGCATGATCAGGTCGACCTTGCCGTCGTTTGTCGCGTCCTCGACGCTCACGTTGTCGTACCCGCCGCAGGAGCTACAGAGCAGCACCCGGTTACTCCAGGTGATCGCGCCGCCAGTGGGTCCGTTGCCGAGGTACGCGTACATGTCGCCGGTGCTGTTCTCCCGGATGAAGAGGTCGGTCTTGCCGTCCCGGTTGACGTCGCCGAGATCGGATACGCCGAAGTTGAAGCAGCCGCCACAGACCAGCTGGCGGGTGGTCCAGATCGGGTCTCCGACGGCGACGGTGTTCGGGTAGACGTACATGTCGCCGGTGCTCTTCTGGCGCATGAACAGGTCGACCTTGCCGTCGTTGTTGGCGTCGGCGATGTTGAACGAGTCGTAGCCGCCGCATTTGCCGCACACCACGATGCCGGCGTCGAACGTCAGCGTGCCGTCCAGGTTCGTCCCGCGGCGCAGCAGCACGTCGCCGTTGCTCTGCATGATGAGCATGTCGGTCCGGCCGTCACCGGTGACGTCGCGGATGTTGGGCGCGATGACCTGCTGGGCGTAGTTGCCCGGCGCGCTGGCCTCGGCGGGGTTGAGGGCGCGGTCCCAGTGCTGCACGTTGCTGATCTGGCCCGAGTAGTACGAGCTCGGCGCGCCCTGGTAGCGGTAGTGGCCGATCACGAAGCGCCCGGTGCTCGGCCAGGACACGGCGGCAGCGTGCTGCGCGGTGCCGGCCAGGTTGTTGTTGACGTACAGGGCCATCGTGCTCGTGGTGGCGTTGTAGGTCGCCACCAGGTGCGTCCACACGCCGAGCTGCGCGTTGGGAGCGCTCTTGGCCTGGTCGTACGACCAGGCGTCGCTGTCGGAGCGGGCCATCCCGAACCGCCAGGTGTTGTCGCTCTGCTCCTGCCAGAGGATGAAGCGGGCGGATCGTGCCCCCTCCTCGGAGAGGATGATCTTGCCGGCGGTGGTGGGTTTCACCCAGGCGGCGACGCTGAACGACTTGGTGGTGTCGATCAGAACGGGACTGGCGGCGCTGACCAGGCTGCCGGTGCCGCTGGCGTCCACGCCCGTGCCGGTGGCATCGCTGTTGAGCCGCAGGTCCGGGCTGAAGAGGTCACCCTCGTGCCATTTCGCGTTGCCGGTGCCGGTGAGGGTGCTGCCGCCGGAGATGTCGACAGCGGTCGCCGCGGTCTCTCCGGCCGCACCGCCGTTGAGCGGCCAGGTGTGCTTCGCGGTGACCAGGCCCTGCGCCTGCTGGGTGGCGATGGTGGGCGTGGTGCCGAGGCCAGTAACCAGGTACGCGGTGGTCAGGCCGTTGCCACCGACGGTCCACAGGTCGGGGGTCCCGTCGGAGTTGGCGTCGGCGGCCTGCAGGTTCAGTGCGGCGTTGCGGTTCCAGTTGGTCGAGAGCGTGTACGGCGTGTAGGTGAGCTGGGTGGTGTCCTGGTTGTAGGCCAGGTTGGTCCAGAGGTGCAGGGCGCCGGTGCTGCTGTTCCAGAGGAACATCGCGGTGCCGCTGCTGAGCTGGGCGGTGGTGATGGTCCAGTTGTTCCAGTCCACGCCGCCGGCCGGGGTCAGGGTCGTGGTGCTGCCGCCGTAGGAGTAGCCGCCGGGCGCGGAGGCCACGGGGTAGTAGTTGAGGAAGTACCCGTTCGTGGCGTCGCCGCTGGTGCCGATCAGGTCGGGAATGGTGCTTCCGGTGCCGCGGGAGTCGCCGGCGTTGGCCAACTGGAGCGGGGCGTTGCCGTTGCCGTCGACCAGCAGCTCACCCGAGACGCTCACCTGGTTGTCGTAGGGCTCGATGACCGAGCCGTCGCCGCTGCCGCGCAGGACGGTTCCGTTGCCGGCGTTGGCGCCAGCGGTGTAGTAGACGAGGACGTCCTGGAACCCGGTGCCGAAGAAGTGGCCGGAGATCGCCTGGCCGTCGTTGAAGTCGGACGGGTTCTCGTCGCCGGTGACCCCGTTACCCCGCGCTCCGAGGTCGTTCACCGTGGTGCGCACCGCGCCGCTGTTCATGCCCGTGCCGAGCCAGAGGCCGGAGGGCAGCCCGTTGCGCGCGCCGACGGTCAGCAGGTCGGCGACACCGTCACCGGTGAGGTCCGCGTCAGCCGCCGTGTCGGCGGGATTGGCGTTGAAGGCCACGGTGGCGGTCTCGCCGAAGTTGCCACCCGCCGAGAGGCTGGTCACCGCCAGCGTGTTGGTGAACCGGGTCGGCGTCGTGATGACGGTGGCTGCACCGGCCGTGGCGGAGACGGTGACCGGGGGCAGGCCGTTGAGCTGGTAGCTGTAGCTGGCCGGCTGGGTGCCGGTACTCGGCGGTGTGATGGCGAAGCTGACCTCTTCGCCGATCTTCGACTGTCCCTGCGGCCGGCTGATGTCCGGAGCGCCGGTCCGGGTGGGGTCGAAGGTGAAGCTGCAGGTCGCCGACCAGTCGCTGGACGCCCCGAAGTCGGTCGCCTGGACCTTCCAGGAGAAGTTGGTGATGGCGCCGCCAGCGGCGGCGCGCAGCGTGGCAACCGGCACGACCAGCACGCCCGTGCTGCCCGACGAGTAGGTCAGCAGGTTCGGGTTGGACGATGCCAGGGCGGTCTGCGCGGAGTCGGAGGTCTTCCAGAGCTTGAAGCTCACTCCGAGGGTGCCACCGTCGGGGTCGGAGACCGGGGCGTAGAGGTAGACCGGGTTGTCACCGATCGTCGATCCACCGGCACAGGCGGTACGCGGTGAGGTGGTCATACCGGTCGGCTTGTTGGGTTTGTGGTTGTAGCGGATTTCGAGCGTGGGGCTGGTTTCCAGGAACTCTTTCCAGCTCTGGGCGTCGCTGGCCTCGTTGGCGGCGACCATCCACAGGGTGCGGGTGGCTCTCTTGTTGGTGACGTCGGTTTTGATCTGGCCGGTGATGTCGAAGGACACGCCTGCGGCGTTGCAGCCGCTGTAGCCGTAGGCGAAGCTTTGCGAGGCGGCGAGGGGGCTCTTGCTCTGGCCTTCCCAGTAGTTCCAGGTGGCGTTGGACTTGCTCAGCGTCGCCGCGGGGGCGTAGACGTTGACTGTCTTCTTGGTGCAGCTCCAGGACCGGGTGTTGGTGATCTTGAAGGTGGCGTCGTTGATCTCCGCGCCCGCGAGGGTGCCGTAGGGCACCGGGAAGTTGATCAGCGTGTTCGAGCGCTGCTCACCGGAGTTGCCGACCTGCATCCGGCCGATGGGGTCGGGGGTGTTGTTCCAGTAGTTCGAGGACTGGTGCTGGTAGGAGATGCTGGCCCAGCCGGACATCCTCGGTCCGGTGACGCTCCAGTTGAAGCTCGGGTCGATGTAGACGGGGTAGACGGTCGCGGTATCGGTGAGGAGCGTGCGGTCGGGCCTCAGACCGAGCTTGCCGGGGGCAATGGAGACGCCGATGGCGGCGGTGCGAGCGGCCCGGCCGGGTGCTGCGGTCGTGGAAGCGGCGCCGCTGCGCGCGGTTGGTCCGCCCGTGCTCCGCGCGGAGGAGTCCCACATGACGGGTGCGGGTGCGGTGATGACGGCGTCGCCGGTACGGTCCCGACCGCTGATGTTTCCGGCGGCGTCAGCGTCGAGGGTGAAGCCTGTGGCGGTGGTGGCCAGTTCGAGGTTGGCCAGCTTCGGGTTCGCCGCGGCTTTGGCATCCTTGACCACGAAGACGTGGGAGAACCCGCCCTGTGCGTTGACCGTCACGGTCAGGTCCACACCGGGCAGGACGTTGGCGTACGTCGCGGTCGGCCCGGCGAGCGTGGGCGCGGGCAGGGCGACGGGGGCGGTCAGGGTCAGTGAACGGTCGCCGCTGACCAGGTGGGCCATCGGGCCGCTGCCACTGCCGGACAGCGTGATGTCGTGTGTGGTGGTGATCGCGGTGACGGCACCGTCGGCCCGTCGGTAGAGGGTGGGATCGAGCTGCTTCCAGTCGGTGCCCACGCGTTTGCGGGTCGGCACGGCGCTTTGGCTGAGCAGGATCTGGCCGTTGGGAAGGGCGGTCAGTTTCTCCGTCGAGGTGGTGGCGGCGGTCGCTTCGACCTGCTTGTCGGTTTGCTTGGCGTGGGCCAGGGCCGCGTCGACCCCGAGCGGTGCGGCCGGGGCGGCAGCGGGTTTCGGCGGGGCGGGGGCGGCAGCGGCGGCCGGTGTCGTGAGCGGGGCCGTGGCCGTGGCGATAGCGACGGCGGCCACCGCACCCGATGCGACAGCGCGTAGGCGCAGTCGTCCTCTGATCATGTGACGTACTCCCCGTGAGTGACGTGAACGCGCGGACGCATCCGATCGAGCGGCCACAGTGAAGCAGTCGCGGCGGCCTACGGGAAACGTCTCTGGTCACTCGGTGCTGTCCTTTTGGCACTCACTGAGATGGGTTTGATGGCATCGGAAGCTGATCATCGTTATCGTTTCGTGACCTAGCGGGATGGTTGGACATGAAACATTGTTCGCGCCACGGGGGTGCATGATCGATCACTCTGTGTGGCCTCTCATTCCATCGCGCAGAGGTGAGGTCAGCATGGCCGTCCACGGGGGATCCCGCCTGCTCAAACGTCCCAGACGTCTGGTTGCGACTGTCGCGGCCGCGGCGGTCGCGGCCAGCCTGTTGTCGGGTTCGCCCGCGGTAGCGAAGCCCAAGGGTCCGGAGGTGGCGAAGGCGCCGGCGACATCGCCGGGCCAGTCGGTCAAGGGTGTGAAGCCGTTGCCGACGAAGTTCGTCACGCCGCCTGATGACGCGAAGTCGACGTACCGGCCGACGCGTACGGCGTGGCCGAAGGCCGTGTCGGCGAAGGTCGACCTGCCGGCCGCACCGCTTGCTGGGGCGCGGGGCGCGGCTGCGGCGAAGGTGCGCGTGGCGGATGCGCCGGTGTGGGTTCAGCCGGTCAGGGAGAAGGCTGGTCCGCGCAGCCTGGCGGTGAAGGTCGCCGACCGCAAGGCGGCCGAAGCTGCCGGCGTGGACGGCGTGCTGCTTTCGGTGGCTCCGGACGTGTCCTCAGGCGCCGTGCGGGTGGGTGTGGACTACGCGGGGTTCGCCGAGGCGTTCGGCGGCAACTACGGTTCGCGACTGCGGCTGGTACGCCTACCATCGTGTGTCCTGACGACGCCGACCCGCAGCGAGTGTCGGGTGGCGACGCCGTTGGCGTCGACGAACGACGCCGCGGAGAAGTCGGTGTCGGCGGAGGTGCCGATGGCGACGGACGCGCGGGCGCAGGCGGTCGGCGGCATGACCGTGTTGGCGGCGGTTGCCGCGGCCGGCGAGGAGGGCGGCAAGGGCGGCACGTACGCGGCCACGGACCTGAAGCCGTCGGGTTCCTGGACCGGCGGGGGTAGCACGGGTTCGTTCACGTACTCGTATCCGGTGACCGTGCCGCCGGCGGCGTCGGATCTGGTGCCGACGGTGGCGTTGTCGTACGACTCGGGCAGCGTGGACGGGCAGACGGCGTCGACGAACGCGCAGGCGTCGTGGGTGGGTGACGGCTGGTCGACGCCGCGCTCGTTCGTGGAGCAGACGTTTGCGTCGTGCATGGACGATCCGGGTGGCAGCGCGTCGCCGGTGAAGACGCCGGACCGCTGTTACGACGGCCCGATGCTGACGCTGTCGTTGAATGGTTCGTCGACGGCCCTGGTGTGGGACGCGTCCAAGAATGTGTGGAAGCCGGAGTCGGACAACGGTGAGGTCGTCACCCACGTCGAGAATTCCAACAACGGTTCGGGGACATACAACACCGACTACTGGCGGGTGACGCTGCGCGACGGCACGAGCTACGAGTTCGGCCGCAACCGGCTGCCGGGCTGGGCCTCGGGCAAGGCGGAGACGAAGTCGGTGGACCACTCGCCGGTGTACTCGCCGCACTCGGGCGACCCGTGTTACAACTCGGCGGGATTCTCGTCGTCGGTGTGCACCATGGCGTACCGGTGGAACCTGGACTACGTCACCGACACCCACGGTAACGCGATGGCGTACTACTACAACCAGGCTACGAACTTCTACGGCCGCAACAAGGGCGCCTCGGACGTGTCCTACATCCGGGACAGCAACCTGGCACGCATCGACTACGGCTTCACCGACGGCGGCGCGTACGGCACGGTGGCGAACCGGGTGGTCTTCAACACCGGCGACCGCTGCCTGTCGGGGACGTGTCAGCCGTTGAACTCGACGAACAAGGCGAACTGGCCCGACGTGCCGTTCGACCTGATCTGCGCCTCGGGAACCGACTGTGACGACTGGAGCCCGTCGTTCTTCTCCACGGTGCGCCTGACCTCGATCGAGGCCCAGCAGTACAACACGGCCACCAGCCAGTACGAGAAGGTCGACTCCTACGCCCTGTCGCACAGCATGCCGGCGACCGGTGACGGCACGTCGCCGACGTTGTGGCTGACCTCGATCGCGCGTACCGGTCACGACACCAGCGCCGGCGGCTCCACGGCGGCGATCACGTTGCCATCGGTGTCGTTCACCGGCATCAAGCTGCCCAACCGGGTCGACATCACCGGCGGGCTGCCATCGTTCTACCGGCAGCGCATCGCCACGATCACCACCGAGACCGGTTCGGTCATCTCTCCGTCCTACGAGCTGCCCGTGCCGTGTACCGCCCCGGTCACCACCGACCCGGCGACGAACACGAAGTCGTGCTACCCGGTCTACTGGACCCCGGACGGCTACGTGAACCCGTTCAAGGACTGGTTCAACAAGTACGCCGTCACCCGCGTCACGTCCACCGACCCGACCGGCGGCGCGGCGGCCCTGTCGACCAGCTACAAGTACCTGGACGGCGCGGCCTGGCACTACGACGAGAACGAGGTCGTCAAGGCCAAGTACCGCAGCTACGGCCAGTTCCGCGGCTACGGCAAGGTCCAGACGTTCACCGGCGACGGCGTCAACGACCGCCGCACCCAGGCCGAGACCGTCTACTACCGCGGCATGTCCAAGAACAACAACACCACCGTGCTGAACCTGACCGACTCGGTCGGCGGCAAGCACGAGGACGTCGACGAACTCGCCGGCAAGGAACTGGAGAGCACGAAGTACCTCGGCGAGAACGGTCGCGTCGACTCCTCCACCATCACCTCCTACTGGGTCTCCGGGGCCACCGCCACGCGCTCGCGCACGGGACTGTCGGCGTTGACGGCGCAGTGGGTCGCACCGATTAAGACGTACACCCGCCAAGCCGTCACCAGCGGCGGCTCGGTGACCTGGCGCAACACCGGAACCGACAACAGCTACGACGCGAACATCACCAGCGCCACCTTCGGTGAGCTGAAGAACACCTACACCTACACGGTGCCGATCGACGCGGCGTACAACCAGTGCACCACCTACACCTACGCCCCGACCAACACCAGCAAGAACCTCGCCGGCCTGGTCAGCCAGACCGAAACCGTGTCGGTGGCCTGTGGCGGCTTCACCCAGGGCAGCCCCGCCTCGGTGCCCGGCAGCGTCAACACCCTGACCGCCCCCGGGACGGTCAACCGCCCCGCCCAGGTGGTAAAGGCCGAACGCAGTTTCTACGACGACCAGACCTTCGCCACCACCTTCCCTCAGACGACCGCCCCGTCCAAGGGCGACGTCACCCTCACCCAGGCCGCCAAGGACTACACCTCCGGCGCGTACGTCTGGCAGACCACCGAACGGTCGACCTACGACAGCTACGGCCGGGTCACCGACTCCTACGACGCCAAGGGCAACAAGACAAGCAGCGGCTACACCATGAACGCCGCCAAACTGGTCACCGCCACCTCCAGCACGAACGCCGCGGGGCACGGTGGGTCCGTCACGCTCGACACGAAGCGCGGCATCCCGCTGATCAGCACCGACGCCAACGGCATCATCACCACCCAGCAGTACGACGCGATCGGTCGCGCGACGTCGGTATGGCTGAACTCGCGGGCCACCAGCCTCGGTGCGAATCACAAGTTCAGCTACACGGTGTCGAAGACCGGGGTGTCCGCCACCACCGCGGAGACCCTGAACAACTCCAACGGCTATCAAAAGTCGGTCACCATCCTCGATGCCCTGCTGCGGCCGCGGCAGACCCAGTCGGTCACGCCGACGGGCGGCCGGATGATCACTGATACGTTCTACGACACGCACGGGTGGACCCGCGCGTCGTACAACGGCTGGTGGGACGACGGGTCGTTGCCGACGGTCAGTACGCCGGTGTCGGCGGCGGACCTGAGCAAGCAGGTGCCGAATCAGACCTTCACCACCTACGACGGTCTGGGCCGAGCGGTCATCGTGACGTCGGCCAAGAACGGCGTCACGGTGTCGACGACGACCACCGTGCACGGCGGCGATCGCACCACAGTCGTTCCGCCCACCGGGGGCGTCGTCTCCGCCACCCTGACCGACGCGATCGGTCGGAAGAAGGAGTTGCAGGAGTACAGCGTTCGTCCGACGGTGACCACGCCAGCGGACACCTTCACCGGCACGTTCACCGTGACCGGTGGCACCGCGACGGTCAGCAAGTACGGCTACGACGAGCACGGCAACCAGTCGACGCTCACCGACGCCAGCAACAACGTGTGGACCTCGACGTACAACCTGCTCGGTCAGGTCGTGGCGAAGTCTGACCCGGACGCCGGCGCCAGCAGCATGAGCTACGACGCCAACGGCAACCTCGAGCAGTCCACCGACGGCCGCGGTAAGACCCTGTCGTTCACCTACGACGTCCTCGGCCGCAAGACCGGCGAGTACGCGTCCGCCGTGGCGAACCAGTCGTCGGCGAACCAGCGCGCGGCATGGGTGTACGACAACAGCAACAACGTCGCGGGCGTCACCAACGCGCTCGGGAAGCTGACCACCACCATCGCCTACCGGGGTGGACAGGCGTACACCACGCAGCAGAAGGCGTTCAACGTCTTCGGCAGCTCGCTGGGCACGACGGTCACCATCCCCGACACCGAGGGCGCCCTCGGCGGGTCGTACGTGTTCGGGCACACCTACTCCTCGACGCTGGGCCTGCCCCTGAGCGACACCTACCCCTCCAAGGGTGGCCTGCCCTCGGAGACCGTGCTGCACGGCTACACCGGGGTCATGGACCTGCCCACCACCCTCGGCGGGTTGGCCGGCTACAGCCAGAGCGTCAGCTACGACGCCTACGGCCGGGCCAACCAGCAGACCCTCGGCATGAACACCAACCTGGCGTATGTCACCAACACCTACGACCCGCACACCAGCCGGCTGACCAACCAGCTCGTCACCCGTTCGACGGCAACCCCGTCGAATGTCGACGAGCAGGAGTACAAGTACGACCTGGTCGGCAACATCACCCGCAAGATCAGCAAGCGGCTGGGTGCCACCACCCCGGCGGAGACGCAGTGCTACGGCTACGACGGCCTGGCCCGCCTCACCGAAGCCTGGACCGGCACCGACGCCTGCGCCGCAACGCCCACCGACGCCAACAAGTCAATGGTCGGCAACAGCATCGGCGCGGGTAGCGCCTACTGGACCAGCTGGCAGATCGACCTGATCGGCAACCGCACCCAGCAGACCGAGCACAGCCTGACCGGCGGTACCGACACCAAGACCACCTACACCTACAACGGCAACGGTCAGAACAAGCCCCACACCCTGACCTCGACCACCACGACCGGCGGAGCAACCGGCACCACGTCGTACACCTACGACAACGCCGGCAACACCACCGGTCGCAACGCCGCCCAGGGCAACCAGACCCTCACCTGGGACGACGCTGGCAAGCTCGCCGACGTCACCGGTGGCACGAGCGGCAACAACAGCTTCATCTACGACGCCGACGGCAACCTGCTACTGCAGAAGGAGCCGGGCAAGAACACCCTGTACCTACCCGGGCAGCAACTCACCCTCAACACCGCCACCAGTGTCGTCACCGGCAGCCGCTACTACGCCCTTCCTGGCGGCGGTAGCTGCATCCGCACCGGCAGCGGCACGGCGTACACCTTCGCCATCGCCGACCACCAGGGCACCCCGTCGCTCTACCTCGACAGCACCGCCCAGAACCCGACCTGGCGGCAGTACACCCCGTACGGCGGTGCCCGAGGTGCTGCCGTCGCCGCACCCGACAACCGCGGTTTCCTGAACAAGCCGATGAGCCCGACCGGACTCACGACCGTCGGTGCCCGATCCTACGATCCCGCGATCGGCAAATTCACCTCCGTTGACCCACTGCAGGCAGCCGGGCAGCCGCAGCAGTGGAACGGCTACTCCTACTCCAACAACACGCCGGTCACGTCGAGCGATCCGACCGGTCTGATCCCGGAAGACTGTCGGCACTTCGACTGCTACGGCTACGACCCCCGGCCTCTGAAGAAGGGCGATGGCCGCGGCGCTGGCGGTTGTCCCGGTGGCTGTGGAACTGCGAAGAACAAGGCTTGGGGGAAGGCGAACCACAAGTCCTCCACTAAAGCAAAGATCGTTGACAAGCATGTTCCGCCGCGGCGCGAGAAGCCGAAGCCGGGGCCTGGGCAGGACCCGAACCCGGACGTGTCCCAGCGTCTGGCGGGCACCCCCGATTCTGGCCCGATTGGTTGTTGGGCGGCGAAGCCGACGGACTGTACGGCCGAAGAGCCGCTGATCGCGAATGTTAAAATGGAAGGAATTTGCCTGACGGGAAGTTTCGCGGGCATTCTGGGCGGTGGGGTCACGGGGTGTGTGGCTTTCGATCGCCAGGGCGTGGGTTGGACCTACACGAAGAGCATCGACATCGGGCCCAACTTTGGAGTGTTCGGAGGTGTGGGCTCTGTGGCTTCCGACGGGAACATCGACGATCAGCCCGGCGTGTCCCAGTATTGGCAGGCCGGCGCCGGCGCCGAGACCTCCGGCAGCGTGTCCTTCACGGCTGGCACCGGTAAGTACGGGCAGCCGGTCCACAGCGTCGGCGCGAGCGCCGGAGTGGGCGTCGGCGGCGGCTATACGGAGGGCGGCTCAAAAACGGCTTCGGGCCGCTGGTTTGATTGGTCCGATCTGACAGGTCTACTTGGATGAGGAGTTAGGCCTTGAGCGACATCATGGCTGAGGCGAGAGGACGAAAGTCCTACCGCCTGCTGGTATGGGCTGGGCGAGCGGTGCTTCTGTCGGCTACCGTGCTGGTTCTGACGCAGGTCCTGTGGGCCAACCACTTGATCAGTCGTCCGACGATGGTGGCGGTGATCGCGCCGGCCGTGTTGGTATTCCTTACATCCGTGCTGGTCGCGATCCCGGCGCTCGCTATTCAGGCTGCGTACTTCTCTGCCAATCCACTGGGCAGGGGGCCGATCGAACGTCAGACACGTTTTAGCCAGATGTTCGTGACGGATCTCCTGGCCATTCCGCCGAGCCGCGCTAGCAAAGGCGGCAAGAAATAGGTTGCGCCCCCTTGTGTCCTGCCGCGCGGCAGGGCACAAGGGGGCGCTATTGGCAGTCGCTGTCACAACCGAAGCGCTAGATTCAGCCCTGGCGGAGCCAAATGACGCCCAGCGGTGGGACCTGGAGTGCCGCCGACGCCACCATCCCGTGCCACGGCACGTCCTCGGCGTGCACCGCACCCAGGTTGCCCACGCCCGACCCGCCGTAGTGGTGCGCGTCGGTGTTGAGCACCTCGGTCCACGTTCCGCCGGCCGGCAACCCGATCCGGTAGTCGTGCAGCGGCTGGGCGGAGAAGTTCGCCACGCACACAAGCGTCGAGCCGTCCGGGGCGATCCGGACGAAGGACACGGTGTTGTTGGCGACGTCGTCGCCGGCGATCCAGCGGAACCCGGCGGGCTCGGTGTCCTGTGCCCAGAGCGCCGGGGTGTCCCGGTAGACGCGGTTGATGTCACCGACGAGCCGCTGCACCCCGGCGCGGGCCGGGTCGTGGAGTAGGTACCAGTCGAGGCCGCGTTCCTCGCTCCACTCCCGGTCGTCGGCCAGCTCGGAGCCCATGAACAGGAGTTGCTTGCCCGGGTGCGCCCACATGTACGCGAGCAGCGCCCGTACGTTGGCCAGCCGCTGCCAGGTGTCGCCGGGCATCTTGCCGGCCAGTGAGCCCTTGCCGTGCACGACCTCGTCGTGGCTGATCGGCAGCACGTAGTTCTCGCTCCAGGCGTACGCGAGGGAGAACGTGAGCTGGTGGTGGTGGTGCTGGCGGTAGATCGGGTCCTTCGAGGTGTAGAGCAGGGTGTCGTGCATCCAGCCCATGTTCCACTTGAACCCGAAGCCCAGCCCGCCCTCGGCGGTGGGCCGGGTGACGCCCGGCCAGGCGGTCGACTCCTCGGCGATCATCACGACCCCGGCGTGGTGCTTGTAGACCGTCGCGTTCACCTCCTGCATGAGCGCGATGGCCTCCAGGTTCTCCCGACCGCCGTACTGGTTGGGGGCCCACTGGCCCTCGTCGCGGGAGTAGTCCAGGTAGAGCATCGACGCGACCGCGTCGACCCGCAGCCCGTCGACGTGGAACTGGTCGCACCAGTAGAGCGCGTTGGCGACCAGGAAGTTGCGCACCTCGCTGCGGCCGTAGTCGAACACGTACGTGCCCCAGTCGGGGTGTTCGCCCCGGCGCGGGTCGGCGTGCTCGTAGAGCGGGGTGCCGTCGAAGCGGGCGAGGGCCCACTCGTCCTTGGGGAAGTGCGCGGGCACCCAGTCGAGGATCACGCCGATGCCGGCGGCGTGCAGGGCGTCGACGAGGTGGCGGAACTCATCCGGGTCACCGAAGCGGGACGTCGGCGCGTAGTAGCCGGTCACCTGGTAGCCCCAGGAGCCGCCGAACGGGTGCTCCATCACGGGCAGGAACTCGACGTGCGTGAAGCCCAGCTCGGTGACGTACGCGGTGAGCTGCTCGGCCAGTTCGCGATAACCCAGGCCGGGCCGCCACGAGCCGAGGTGCACCTCGTACACGCTCATGGGCTCCTGGTGCGGCTGCCGCTCGGCCCGGCGGGCCAGCCAGTCCGCGTCGTTCCACCGGTACGTCGAGTGGTGCACCACGGACGCGGTGGCCGGCGGCACCTCGGCGTACGCGGCCAGGGGGTCGGCCTTGTCCCGCCACTGCCCGTCGGCGCCGAGGACCCGGTACTTGTAGCGGGCGCCGACCCGGGCGTTGGGGACGAACAGCTCCCACACGCCGCTGGAGCCGAGCGACCGCATCGGCCAGCCGTCGTCCGGACCCCAGCCGGTGAAGTCGCCGACCACCCGCACGCCCCGGGCGCTGGGCGCCCACACGCTGAACGCCACGCCCTCGTCGAAGACGCGCGCGCCGAGCGCGTCCCACAGCCGCTCGTGCCGGCCCTCACCGATGAGGTGCAGGTCCAGCTCGCCGAGGGTGGGCGGGTAGCGGTACGGATCGTCGTGGACGGTGCCGTCGACCTCCACCCGGTAGTCGAGCACGGTGCCCTCGACGTGGCTCTCGAAGACGCCCACGTCGTGCACGCGCTTCATCGGGTGCCGCTCGTCGCCGATGAGGAGCAGCACGTCGCCCGCGCCCCGGCGCAGCGTGCGGATCGTCGTCCACCCGTCGGCGGGGTGCGCGCCGAGCAGCGCGTGCGGGTCGTGCGTCACGCCGGTGATCAGCTGGTCCATCGGTCGTCCTTCGGGGCGGCGTCGGTCGGTGCGGAGGCGGGCGGGCGGGGCTTCGCCGAGCGACCCCCGGCCGAGCGGGGAGGGGCCGGGCGGGGGCCGGACGGGCGGGGAGCGGACGAACGCGCCGCCGTCCCAGCGCCGGTCGTCAGGCCCGCGCCGGTCGTCGGGCCCGCGCCGGTCGTCGAGGCGTCGGCCGTCGAGCCAGCGCCCGTCGTGTCAGCGCCGGCCGTCGTGTCAGCGCCCGCGGTCGGGGCCGGGGTCGTCGGGGCGGTGCCGCCGGACAGGTCGTCCGGGACGTCGGTGACGGTGAGGTCCGCCGGTTCGACGGCGGCAGGGGCCGGCGCGGTGGGCGCGACCGGGCGGCGGACGGTCAGCACGTGCGCCGGTTGCAGGTACGGGTCGAGGCGTACCGCGTTGCGCTGACCCCAGTCGTAGCTGGTGCCGGTCAGCTCGTCGTACACGGTGAACCGCTCGTGCCAGTCGAACCCCAGCTCCGGCATGTCGAGCGTCGTGTTGCCCCACTGCACCACACGTGGGTCGAACGAGCAGATCACGATGACGGTGTTGCCGGTGTCCGGGTCGTGCTTCGACCAGCACAGCAGCGCCGGGTTGTCGATCTCGTGGAAGCGCAGGTTGCGCAGCTGGTGCAGAGCCGGGTTGTCCCGGCGTACCCGGTTGAGGGTGGCCAGGAACGGCGCCAGCGAGCGGCCCTGCGCCTCGGCGGCGGCCCAGTCGCGGGGGCGCAGCTCGTACTTCTCGTTGTCCAGGTACTCCTCGGCGCCCGGGCGGGCCACGTGCTCGAACAGTTCGTAGCCCGCGTACAGGCCCCAGGAGGGGGAGAGCAGCGCGGCCAGCACCGCCCGGATCTTGAACATCGGCGGGCCGCCATGCTGCAACGAGGAGTGCAGGATGTCCGGCGTGTTCGGCCAGAAGTTCGGCCGCATGTGGTCGGCCGACGCGACAAGCTCCTCGCAGTACTCCCGCATCTCGGCGGCCGTCGTGCGCCAGGTGAAATAGGTGTACGACTGCGTGAAGCCGATCTTGCCGAGCCCGTGCATGATGGCCGGCCGGGTGAACGCCTCGGCGAGGAACAGCACGTCCGGGTCGACAGCCTTCACCTCGGCGATGAGCCAGTGCCAGAAGTCGAACGGCTTGGTGTGCGGGTTGTCCACCCGGAAGATCCGGATGCCCTCGCTAACCCAGTGCAGCACCACCCGCAGCACCTCGGCGCGGATGCCCTCCGGGTCGTTGTCGAAGTTGACCGGGTAGATGTCCTGGTACTTCTTCGGCGGGTTCTCCGCGTACGCGATGCTGCCGTCGGCCCGGGTGGTGAACCACTCCGGGTGCTCGGTCACCCAGGGGTGGTCCGGCGCGCACTGCAACGCCAGGTCCATCGCCACCTCCAGGCCCTGCGCCGCGGCCGCCTCGATGAAGGCGCGGAAGTCTGCCGGCGTACCCAGGTCGGGGTGGATCGTGTCGTGGCCGCCCTCGGCGGCGCCGATCGCCCACGGCGAGCCCACGTCGGTCGGTCCGGCGGTGAGCGCGTTGTTGCGGCCCTTGCGGTTGACCCGGCCGATCGGGTGGATCGGCGGCAGGTAGAGCACGTCGAAGCCCATCGCGGCCACACCCGGCAGCCGCTCGGTCGCGGTGGCGAAGGTGCCGGAGCGCCCACCCGCCGCTCCTTCGGAGCGCGGGAAGAACTCGTACCAGGCCGAGAAGAGGGCCCGCTTGCGGTCAACCCACAGGGTGTACGCCTCACCGGCGGTCACCAGCTCCCGCACCGGGTGCTCCCAGAGCAGGTCGGCCAGGGCCAGCGCCGGGTCGACGCGCTGCGGCAACGGAAGGCCGGTGTCCACGAGGGCGGTGAGCGCGTCGGCGAGGCGGGCCCGGTCGGCGGCCGGCACCAGCTCGCGGGCGGCGGCCAGCACACGTGCGCCCTCGGCCAGGTCGTTGGCCAGGTCCTCCGGCCCCTGCCCGGCGGCGATCTTCTTGGTCACCGCGTTCTGCCAGGTCAGGTACGGGTCTCCGAACGCCTCGACGGAGAAGGTCCAGGAGCCGACGGCGTCCGGGCGGATCGTGGCGTGCCAGCGGTCCTGGCCGGGCTCGCCGGGGCGCATCCGGGTGAACGGCCGTTGCTCGCCGTCCGGGCCGCTCCACACCACGTTGCAGCCCAGCGCGTCGTGCCCCTCCCGGTAGGCGCGCGCCGACACCGGAACCGGCTCGTCGACGACTGCCTTGGCCGGGTACCGCCCGCACGAGACGACGGGGGAGACGTCTTCGATCGGGAACCGTCCTGTCACCCCGCCAACCTACTGTGCGAGATCGGCTCGCGCGCGGCCAAGCCCGCCAGGTGCCCTTCTGCGCGATGACATCGGATGCCCAGGTGTTCCAGGGCGTGTCGCGGGACCTACCCCGCGCCCCGCCCGGATCGTTGGCACCTCAGCAGCAGCACCCTCGGCGCGTCGAATTGCTCAACTGACAACGATCGAGGCCCGTCGCCGGGCTGGCCGGAGCGGATCACCGCACCACGGTGTGCGCGCAGGTGCCGTAGCCTCCGGCCATGATCGAAAAGGTGAAGGTCGCGGTCGTGGGCGTCGGCAACAACACCTCCGCGCTGGTGCAGGGAATCGCTCTCCACCGCCACAGCGGCAGTCTGGTGGGTGTCCGCAGGCCGATCGTCGACGGGCTCGCGGTGGGCGACATCGAGTTCGTCGCGGCCTTCGCCACCTCCCGGGAGAAGATCGGCCGGGATCTGACCGAGGCGATCTTCCTGCCGCCCAACAACTTCCCCCGACTCGACTGCGACCTGCCCGAGGCGGGTGTCGCCGTCACCGAGGGACTCGTCGACTCGGCCGGGGTGGACCGGGTGGCGGCGGCACTGGCCGGGGCGGAGGTGCTGCTCTACTCGGCGCCGAGTGGCCGACCGGAGACCGCCCGGGCGTACGCCGAGGCGGCGCGTACCGCAGGTGTCGCCTTCATCAACACCACCGCCGACCCGATCTCCCGCGATCCGGACGTGATGAGCGGGTTCGAGGCGGCCGGCCTGCCGCTGCTCGGAGACGACCTGGCCAGCCAGTTCGGCACCTCGGTGGTGCACAACGCGCTGCTGCGGTTGCTCCGGGAACGGGGCCTCACGCTCGTCAGCTCCTACCAGGTCAACCTGGGCGGCACCGAGGACTTCCGCAACCTGGTCGAGAACCCCAGCACCAAGAAGCAGTCCAAGCTCAACGCCCTGCCGGACGCCGACCGGGTCGAGGTGGCCCCGCTCGGCTATCTGCCGCACCTGGGATCACAGAAGGTGGCGCACCTCAACATCGAGGCACAGGGCTGGGGCGAGACGGTGGTGAGCCTCGACGTGAAGCTGAAGGTGGACGACCCGAGCGGCGCCGCCGGGGTCAACATCGACCTCATCCGCATAGCGGCGAGCGCGCTCCGCAACGGGCACGGTGGTCACCCTGCTGAGGCGACGTCGTTGCTCAAGTCCCCACCCGGAACGGCGATCTAGATCGGCCGGGCATCGTCGACGGGCTGGGCGCTGTCAGGCCCCCAGCACCGAGCGGTACACGTCGAGGGTCTGCCGGGCTATCGCGTCCCAGGAGAAGTGCTCCACCGCGCGCCGCCGACCGGCCAGGCCGAACCGCTCGGTACGCGCCGGGTCGGCGAGCAGCGTGTTGATCGCCGCCGCCAGGTCCGCGACGAACGTCTCCGGCTTCAGCGGCGTCCCCGACCCGTCGGTGGCCTGCTCGATCGGCACCAGCAGGCCCGTCTCGCCGTCGGCCACCACCTCGGGGATGCCGCCGGTAGCGGTCGCCACCACCGCCGTCTCGCAGGCCATCGCCTCCAGGTTGACGATGCCCATCGGCTCGTACACCGAGGGGCAGACGAAGACTGTCGCGTGGGTGAGCACCTGGATCACCTCGGGCTTGGGCAGCATCTCGGCCACCCAGACCACGCCGGAGCGGTTGGCCCGCAGCTCGGCGACCAGCTCCTGGACCTCGGCGGCGATCTCGGCCGTGTCGGGTGCGCCGGCGAGCAGCACGAGCTGGGTGTCGGCCGGCAGTTCCCGGGCCGCCCGCAACAGATACGGCAGGCCCTTCTGCCGGGTGATCCTGCCCACGTACACCACGCTGGGCAGCGTGGGGTCGATGCCGAGCCGCTCCAGCACGTCGGTGCCGGAGTCCGGCGCGTACTGCACGGTGTCGATGCCGTTGTAGACCACCCGGACCCGGTCCGGGTCGACCTGCGGGTAGGCGGCGAGCACGTCGTTGCGCATTCCCGCACTGACCGCGATCACCGCGTCGGCGGCCTCCATCGCGGTGCGCTCGATCCAGGAGGAGAGCGTGTAACCGCCGCCGAGCTGCTCGGCCTTCCACGGCCGCAGCGGTTCCAGGCTGTGCGCGGTCAGCACGTGCGGCACCCCGTGCAGCAGCTTCGCGGTGTGCCCGGCCATGTTCGCGTACCACGTGTGGCTGTGCACCACGTCGGTGCCGGCGGCGCCGGCGGCCATCTCCAGATCCACACCCATCGTCCGCAGCGCGGCGTTCGCGCCGGTCAGGCCGGGCGGATCGGTGTACGCCGTGACGCCCGGCTCGGTGCGCGGCAGGCCGAAGCAGTGCACGCGTACGTCGGTGAGGTGGCGCAACTCCCGGGCCAGGTACTCGACGTGCACACCCGCGCCGCCGTAGACCTCCGGTGGGTACTCGCGGGTGAGCAGATCGACGCGCAGCGGGGTGGGTTCCGTCATGACCCCGCACCCTAGTGCAGAAGACTCCCCGTACGAGTGGTGAAGTCCGACGCGGGTGGATAGCGTCGGGGCATGGCTGCCAAGGTGCTCGCGATCGTCCTGGCGGGTGGGGAGGGCAAGCGCCTGATGCCACTCACCACGGACCGGGCCAAGCCGGCCGTCCCGTTCGGCGGGATGTACCGCATGGTCGACTTCGTCCTCTCCAACCTGGCCAACGCCGGCTATCTCAAGATCGTCGTGCTGACCCAGTACAAGTCCCACTCCCTCGACCGACACATCACCAAGACTTGGCGGATGTCCACGCTGCTCGGCAACTACGTCACCCCGGTGCCCGCGCAGCAGCGTCGTGGCCCGTGGTGGTTCGCCGGCTCGGCCGACGCCATCTACCAGAGCTTCAACCTCATCAACGACGAGCAGCCCGACTACGTGATCGTCTTCGGCGCCGACCACATCTACCGGATGGACCCGCGGCAGATGGTGGAGGACCACATCGCCTCCGGCGCGGCGGTGACCGTCGCCGGCATCCGGCAGCCCCTCTCGATGGCCGACCAGTTCGGTGTCATCGAGGTAGGCGAGGACGGCCGGAAGATCCGTGCGTTCCGCGAGAAGCCCACCGACGCGGTTGGCCTGCCGGACGCGCCCGACGAGATCTACGCCTCGATGGGCAACTACGTCTTCACCACCCGCGCCCTGTGCGAGGCGGTCGAGCGGGACGCGGCCGACAAGTCCAGCAAGCACGACATGGGCGGCAGCATCATCCCGATGCTCGTCGAGCGGGGCGAGGCGAACGTCTACGACTTCCGCGACAACGAGGTGCCGGGCAGCACCGACCGGGACCGTGGCTACTGGCGCGACGTGGGGACGCTCGACTCGTTCTACGACGCGCACATGGATCTGATCAACGTGCACCCGGTGTTCAACCTCTACAACTTCGAGTGGCCGATCTACACGGAGCAGCCGCCGTGGCCGCCGGCGAAGTTCGTCCACCAGTGGGGTGAGCGGGTCGGCCGCGCGGTCGGCTCGATGGTCTCGCCGGGTGTGGTGATCTCCGGCTCGCTGGTGGAGAACTCGATCGTGTCGCCGAAGGTGCGGGTGCACTCCTGGGCGCACGTCGAGGGCTCGGTGCTGATGGAGGGTGTCGAGATCGGCCGGCACGCGGTGGTGCGCCGGGCCATCCTGGACAAGAACGTGTTCGTCCCCGAGGGCGCCGAGATCGGCGTCGACCTGGAGAAGGACCGGCAGCGCTACACCGTTTCCGACAACGGCATCGTGGTGATCGGCAAGGGCCAGCGGGTCGAGCCGTGACAGTCGCACTATCAAGGAGGTAGACCCCCGTGACCCATCCCCGTGCCGGCCAGCCCGCCGAGCCCGCCGACCTGGTCGACGTGCCGCGCCTGGTGACCGCCTACTACGCCGAGCATCCGGACCCCGCGGACCCGGCGCAGCAGGTGTCCTTCGGCACCTCCGGCCACCGGGGCTCCAGCCTGCGCAACGCGTTCAACTCCGACCACATCCTCGCGGTCACCCAGGCGCTCTGCGACTACCGGCGGGAGCAGGGCCTCGACGGCCCGCTGTTCCTGGCCCGGGACACGCACGCGCTCTCCGCGCCGGCCGCCGTGGACGCCCTCGAGGTGCTCGCCGCCAACGGGGTCACCGTGCTTGTCGACAACCGCGACGGGTACACCCCCACGCCGGCGCTGTCGCACGCGATCCTCACCCACAATCGGGGTCGCACCAGCGGGCTCGCCGACGGCATCGTCATCACCCCGTCGCACAACCCGCCCGACGACGGCGGCTTCAAGTACAACCCCACCAACGGCGGGCCGGCCGACACCGACGTCACTCGCTGGATCCAGGACCGCGCCAACGCGATCCTCGCCGCCGGGCTCAAGGAGGTCCGCCGGATCACCTACGCGCGGGCCCGGGCCGCCGACACCACCGGGGAGTACGACTTCCTCGCCAACTACGTCGACGACCTGCCGGCGGCGATCGACATCGACGCGATCCGCGACGCCGGCATCCGGATCGGCGCCGACCCGCTGGGCGGGGCCAGCGTGGCGTACTGGGGCGAGATCGCCGAGCGGCACCGGCTGGACCTGACGGTGGTCAACCCGACGGTCGATCCGACCTGGCGGTTCATGACCCTCGACGGGGACGGCAAGATCCGGATGGACTGCTCTTCGCCGAACGCGATGGCGTCCCTGATCGCCGCCCGCGCCGACTACCAGATCTCCACGGGCAACGACGCCGACGCCGACCGGCACGGCATCGTCACCCCCGACGCCGGCCTGATGAATCCCAACCACTTCCTGGCGGTGGCGATCGGGCACCTGTTCCGGACCCGCGCCGACTGGGGTCCGGCCGCCGCGGTGGGCAAGACCCTGGTCTCCTCCTCGATGATCGACCGGGTGGCCGCCGACCTGGGCCGGCCGCTGCTGGAGGTGCCGGTCGGTTTCAAGTGGTTCGTGCCCGGCCTGCTCGACGGTTCGGTCGGCTTCGGCGGTGAGGAGAGCGCCGGGGCGTCGTTCCTGCGCCGCGACGGCTCCACCTGGACCACCGACAAGGACGGGATCCTGCTCTGCCTGCTCGCCTCCGAGATCCTGGCCACCACCGGGCGCAGCCCGAGCGAGCACTGGGCGGAGCTGGCCGAGCGGTTCGGTGCGCCCGCGTACGCCCGGATCGACGCCCCGGCCACCCGGGAGCAGAAGGCCGTGCTCGCCAAGCTCTCCCCAGATCAGGTCGACGCCACCGAGCTGGCCGGTGAGCCGATCACCGCGACCCTGACCACCGCCCCGGGCAACAACGCCCCGATCGGCGGCCTCAAGGTGAGCACCGAGTCCGGCTGGTTCGCCGCGAGGCCCTCGGGCACTGAAGACGTCTACAAGATCTACGCCGAGTCCTTCCAGGGCCCCGACCACCTGAAGAAGATCCAGGAAGAAGCCAAAACCCTGGTAGACCAGGCCCTGTCCCAAGCCTGACCCACCCACCCCACCCCACCCCGGCCCGCGCCCGGGTGGGGTGGGTGGGGTTGGTTAGCAGCGTGGGGGGATTTCGTTTTCGTTGGGGTTCTGGAGTTCCTTCGGGAGTAGTGCCTTGAGCTGTTCGGGAAGGAACGGCAGGTCGAGCAGGCTCATCTTCAACTGGTTGCGTTCCTGGTACCGCAGCGGGTCGAAGCGCACCACCAGCCCCGCGTTGCGCCGGTAGCTGATGTCCACCGCGCCCTCGTCCGCCGCGTCCCGGAACACCAGCCCGTCCATCTCCACCACGACTGCCGACGAGTGCGGCTCCAGCTCCAGCCGGATCTTCTCGTCCCCGGAGAGCACCACCGAGCGGGAGATGCCGGCCATCGGCGCCGACGGGGTGACGACCACCGCGTCCGCCGCCGGGGAGATCAGCGGACCGCCGGCGGCATAGCTGTACGCCGTGGAGCCGATCGGCGTGCTCACCACCACGGCGTCGGCCCGGTAGTAGCCGTACTCCTGCCCGTCGATGGCCAGGGTGGCGGTGACGAAGCCCGAGCCGGGCCGCCGGACCAGCGCGATGTCGTTGAACGCCACCACGTCGTCGCCACACACGTCGCAGGCCAGGCAGGCGTGCGACTCGATCGTGAAGTCCTTCGACAGCAGCCGGCTCAGCGCCTCGGGCAGCGCCGGCGGCTCGATCTCGACGAGAAAACCGAGCCGGCCCAGGTGCACGCCGAGCACCGGCTTCGGATCGCGGATGGCGGAGCGCAGCGCGCCCAGCATGGTGCCGTCGCCGCCGATGCTGATCAAGGCGTCGGCGCGGACGGCGACCTCGTCCTCCGGCAGGGGCTCGACGTTGGCCGGCACGCGGTGCTTGTCCTGGGCGCGCACGTAGAGCGACTTGTGGTGGCGCGTAGCCCACCGTTCGATGATCCCGACCACCTCGGTGACATCCCGGGTGGGGTGCAGTACCAGTCCCAGACCCGACACCCGTACAGCTCACCACACCGGCGTCGGACGCGTCCGGCGTACCGGGGAAGGTGCGCCGGCGGTCCACGGACCGCCGGCGCCCCGTCGTGGCGTCAGCGGCGCGGCCGGCCGGTCAGGTGGGTGAGCGAGCGGGCGACCAGGTCGTTGCGGGCCGCCGGCGGCAGACCCTCCAGCCCGAAGCCGAGGTACACGGTGTCCGTGGTGACCACCACCGACCCCTCCTCGAACGCCTGCTGGCTGCGGGACCAGTCGGTGGTGTTGCCCCCGGAACCCGCGGGCGGCCCGGCCACCGCCCAACCACCCAGGTCGGTGGACTCGAACGAGGTCTCGGTGACCGTGGCCCCGTCGACGAGCACCCGGGCGTCGTCCAGGAAGACACCCAGGCCCTGGGTACCCCAGTCCGAGACGTACGAGATCGACACCTCGACCTGCTTGCCGGCGTACGCCGACAGGTCGATCGAGAAGTCCTGCCAGCCGCCGGACGCGCCGGTGACCGCGTGCCACTCCCCGGTGCTGCCGGTGGCCGAGCAGTCCGCGCCCTGGTAGTGCCCCAGGAACGGGTGCAGGGTCTGCCAACCCGACTCGCAGCTCTCCCCGGTCTCCCGGCCGGTGTGCCCGTTGGCGTCGGGCAGGGTCGTCCAGTCGTCGCTGCCCACCTCGTGCGCCTCGACGATCATGAAGTCCCAGTTCGCTTCGATGTCGTACGAGGCGGCGAACCGCAACTCACCGCTGGTGGCCCCCGAGAGGTCCACCGTGCGGGTGAGGCGCTTGTACGACTCGTCGGCCTGCCCGCTCCACAGGTACCAGTCACCGGTGCGCGGGTCGAACGGCGCCGACCCCGGGCGGACCCAGTCCACCGGCGCGGAGCTGGCGAACTGGGGGAACTGGTCGACCGGCAGGAAACTCGACGTGGTCAGGAACGAGGCCGTGTGTTCCTGGTTGCCCGCCGAACCCGCCGCGTTGAGGGTGCCGTCGAAGCCGGCGAACGCCCCCTCGGAGCCGTGGATCGGGAACGGACCGTCCGTGCCGGTGCCGCCGTCGCTGACGTAGGTGTGGGCGCCCAGCCAGTACTGCTGGAAGTCGTTCAGCAGCGGCAGGCAGGTGGGATCGTCGCCGTCGGTGCACTCCGGCGGCGCGTCCGGGTGGTAGACGTACGATCCGTTGGCGCCCTGGGCGTAGAGGGCGTACTGGCCGCTGACGAGCAGCTTGCCGCCCTCGTTGAGGTAGTCCCGCACGGCCAGCTCGGTGTCCAGCGCCGCCTTGGCCGCAGTGCCGGCCACCTGGCCGGGCGAGCGCAGGATGACGTCGTCGCCGGTCTCCCAGACCACCGTCTTGTAGTGCGACAGCACACCGAGCGGGTGCGGGGCCGCGCGCCGCATGGCGTCGAAGTCGTACACGTCGCTGCTGCGCCCGGCGGCGGTCAGCGACGCGGCGACCTCGTCGGCGTACTTCGCTGTGGTGCCGGTCTGCGTCGGGCTCAACCCGGTGACGTCCTCCATGGCGAGGACGAGTACGTCACCGCCGATGTCGGTGTGCACCCGGTAGGTGAAGTGTTCGCTGGCCACCACCCCGGCGCGTTGCTTGACGCCGGTGAACCAGACCTCCACCCGGTCGCCGGGCTTCGTGCCGGTGACCGTGCCGCGCAGTTCGGCGTAGTAGTCGTCGTTGGTGTCGCCGTACCGCTCGCCGCCGCGCCACTCGCGGACCCCGACGGTCTTCGGTCGGCCACCGTTGACGACGTAGTGCATCCGCACGTTCTTCAGGGCGCGGCGGGTGATCGAGGCGACCTGCTGGGTGCGCCCGTACGAGGTGTCGAAGGCGTCCACCACGAAGTCCGGGGTGCTGCGGCCCACCACCGACACCGGGTCGTCCGGGTCGGCCGCGGACTTCGCCACGGCCAGCGCGAACGGCAGGTTCTTGCTCACCTCGCCGGCGATCAGCGTCTCGTCGTCGGGGAAGATGAAGTCGCTGACGCAGTCCTCCGGGCGCCACTGGTCGTCCGGGTCGACGTTCGCTGCGGAGTCACAGGTCGACATCTCCGGGGTGAAGCCCAACGTGCCGTACCGGACGGTGGCGTGGCTGTCGGTGTCGCCGTTGGTGGTGTACAGCTCGGCGGAGATGTCCGGGTCGTAGCCGGGAACGGCCGGGTGGGCGTCGTCACCGGCCATCGCCTGGTAGATCACGTCGTCGGGTGTCGGCGTGCTCACCTGCCAGCCGACGCCGTAGAGCAGCAGTTGGGCCGCCGAGTGGTAGTTGACGAAGAACTCGAAGCCGACCCGCCGCAGCAGCCCGTCCAGCGCCTTCGTCTCCGGCTCCGAGGCCGGGCGCGGGCCCCGGTAGGTCTCGCTGTTGGCGTCGGGCGAGGAGCCCTCGTTGTCGTACCCCCACTTGTAGGCGAAGTTGCGGTTGAGGTCGACGCCGTCGCCGGGGCCGATCTGGCCGTCGCCGTCGTTGTCGCGCAGGTTCTTGCGCCACAGCCGGTTGCCGGGGGTGAAGGTGTAGTCGTAGCCGTCCGGGTTGGCCACCGGCAGGAACCACAGCTCGGTCGTGTCGAGCAGGCGGGTGATCTCCCGGTTCGTGCCGTAGCTGTCGAGCACGTGGTGCATCAGCCGGCGGGTCATCTCCGGCGTGATCCACTCGCGGGCGTGCTGGGCGCCGGCGTAGAGCACCGCCGGTCGCTGACCGTCGCGGACCTTCCTCGCGTCCCTGGTCACCTTGACGGCGAGGATCGGCTTACCCTGCTGGGTCCTGCCGATGGTCTCCAACTTGGTCAGCTTCGGGAACCGCGCCGCCGTGGCGCTGAGCTCGTCGCGCAGGCCACCCGGCTCGCTGTACGGGCGAAACGCCGACCAGCCCGCCGCCGACTGCTCCCGCAGCGCCTGCGAGGCGTCCTTGCCGCGGACCTTCTTCACCCGCAGGGGTACGCCCCGGTCGGTCAGCCGTTTCGCCTGCCGGGGAGTGAGGACCGTCTCGACGGCGGTGCGGCCGGTGGAGTCCGCAGTGGCGTCGTGACCGAGGTCCACCCCGGCCTCGCGCAGCAGGTCGCGCTGCTTCGCGTCGACAGTGCCGACGTACACCTCCAGGCCCTCCCGGGCACCCGGATCCGATGGTGGCCGCGCGCTCGCCGGCGGAGCCAGCGCCACGGCGCCGAGCAGGGTGACCACGCCGGCGATCGCCAGTCGTCTCGGTCTCATCGCGCCTCCTTGGGTGAAGGACCTGTAGGCGCGAGCCTTCGGTGCGGCGTGACCGGTGTCAATAGGTCGATGGGTGCGAGGTCGCTGAACGTGTCGATGCGGCTGCCTGACGTGACGGTCAGCGGCGTCGGCGCGGGAGTGGCCGTACTGCTGCCCGTCGACGGCCAGGGTGGCGCTGGCGGCCGGGAAGCCTGCGCTGGTGTCCGCTTAAGCATGAATAACGGCATTTGCCCGTCTCTGCCCAGGTCGGGGATCGTTGCGGCTGGTGTTCAGGTGGGTTTTTCGAGTTGAGGAGAGCCGTGCGCAGCCAGTTTCGTGCCGCCGTCAGGCTGATCCGGGGTCGATGGGTCGCGGCCCGTGACCCGCAGGCCTACGCCCGGATGGTCGGCGTCAACATGAGGGGGCGGGTGACGTTCTATGGCATGAGCCTGGGCATGTTCGGCTCCGAACCCTGGCTGATCACCCTTGGGAACAATGTTCACGTCACGGCCGGCGTGCAGTTCGTCACGCATGACGGCGGGACGCTGATCCTGCGAAAGGAGTGCCCGGACCTGGAGTGGACCGCTCCGATCACAGTTGGTGACGACGTCTACATCGGGATGCGGTCGCTCATCATGCCGGGCGTCGCCATCGGAGACCGATGCGTGATCGGAGCCGGAGCAGTTGTCACCACCGACATCCCCGACAACACCGTGGCCGTGGGTGTGCCGGCTCGGCCCATCCGCACCACAGACGAGTACCTCGCTCGACTTCAGGAGAAATCCCTGCGGATCGGGCACCTGCCAGCTCAGGCCAAGGCCGAGGCGATCAAGAAGATCTACGGCATCGCGACCCACTGACGGGCGTGGCGCAATGCCGGTGCCGCCGGTCCTCGCCGTCTGCTGGCCGAGCCCAGTTGCCCGACTCACCTGCCGTGACCTGCGCGAATCCTGTTCGTTGCTTGAAGGAGACGGACTCGGCCGCTCCCGGTCGCCGTGGCCGCAAGGTGAGCGAGGAGAACGTCTTGAAGGTAATCGTCACGGGGGGCGCGGGATTCATCGGTGCCAACCTCCTCCGGGAGCTCGTCGACAACCCGCTGATGGACGAGCTGATTGCGGTGGACGACCTCTCGACCGGATCGGTGGACAATCTCGCTGATCTACCAGTCCGGTTGCTGCGCGGCACGGTCCTCGATACGAAGGTCCTCGATGAGGCGCTGACCGGCGCGGACTGTGTGGTGCACCTCGGTGCGTTGGGGTCCGTCCCGAGGTCCATCGACAACCCTCTTGCCAGCCATCACGCCAACGCGACGGGCACCTTGATGGTGCTGGAGGCGGTACGACGGCATGACGTCCCGCACGTCATCGTCGCCTCCTCGTCGTCGGTCTACGGCGCCAACCCGATCCTGCCCCGTCAGGAGACGCTCCGGCCGATGCCGGTGAGCCCGTACGCGGTGTCCAAGCTGGCGACGGAGGCATACGCCCTCGCCCACTCCTCCTGCTATGGCCACGCGGTCCTGGCGTTCCGCTTCTTCAACGTCTTCGGTCCGCGGCAGGCCGCGCACCACGCGTACGCCGCCGTGGTGCCGAAGTTCGTATCCGCGGCTCTGGCGGGCCAGCCCCTGCGGATTCACGGCGACGGCGGGCAAACTCGTGACTTCACCTACGTCGGTAGCGTCACTTCCACCATCATGGACGCGATCGTCCGACGAGTCTCCGCGCCCGATGCGGTGAACCTGGCCTTCGGAGCGCGTGTCTCCCTCCTCGAACTGGTAGCAGAGCTGGAATCCGTGCTGGGACGCCCGCTTGACCGGGTGCACGAACCGGCCCGCCCGGGAGACGTCCGTGACTCGCAGGCAGATTCCAGCCGACTGCGCGAGCTGTTCCCCTCCCTGCGTCGCTACTCGATGCGGGAAGGGCTGGAGGCGACCGTCGCCTGGATGTCTGAGCGCGTCTTGGCCGCACACTGACATCCGACATGCATCGCGCACCCCAGGGAACCCTCGCCCCCGACGTCTCGCAGAACGGGAGCCCTCAGCGGGCCGACGCTTCATCCTCTGACGATCGGCAGGGTGCTGAACGTAGCCGTCGCCTCGCGGCCGGGATAGCCACTGCCGTTGCTGGCCGGGCCCTTGGCGTCGTGGTGCCGCTGCTCCTGATTCCCGTCACCCTGTCCTACCTGGGCCCGGAGCGCTACGGCCTGTGGGCTGCCGTGCTGGCGCTGGCCGGGATGGCCGCGTTCGCCGACCTCGGCCTGGGTAACGGCTTGATGACGAAGCTGACGTTGTGCCACGGTGCGGGCGACAGCGAGGGTGCCCGCCGGTACCTGTCCAGCGCGTACTTCCTCCTGGTGCCGCTGGCGGTGATGCTGTGCGTGCTGCTCTGGCTGATGGCGCCGGTGGTGCCGTGGGCTTCCCTGCTCGGTCTGCCGGGCAACATGAGCCCGGCAGACGTCCGCGGCATGGTGCTGGTCGGCTTGACCGCCGTGGTGCTGAACATTCCGCTGTCGTTGATCATCCGCGTTCAGTACGCCTTCCAGCAGGTCTCCATCAGCAACATGTGGCAAGCGGCGGGCGCTGTGCTGGCCCTGCCGCTTGTGTTGTCGGCGGTTTGGACGAAGCAGCCGCCCGTCATCGTGGTCGGAGCGGCGGTCATCGGTCCGCTTCTCGCGAACCTGGCGAATTCCGTGTGGGTCTACGGGCATCGGATACCGGAGATCTGTCCGCGGCTCAGTCAGGTGGACCGGACCCTCGCCCGAAGGCTGCTCCGGCTCAGTGGAATGTTCTTCGTGCTGACCGTGGTGATGTCGGCGGCCAACAACGCGGATACCTTGATCATCGCGCAGACCCTGGGCCTGGAGCAGGTCACTGCGTACGCCGTGCCGGCCAAGGTGCTGGCTCAGGCCGGAATGCTGGTCGGCCTGGTGAACGTGCCGCTCTGGCCGGCGAACGGCGAAGCCCTTGCCCGACACGATCTGGCATGGGTTTACCGGACGGTACGCCGGATGACGTTGATCTCCACTGCCATAACTCTCGTGCCCTCGGTGGTCCTGGTGATCGTCGGAGGGCCGTTCTTCGCTGCCTGGCTCTCCGTTCCGTTTGGCGGGGACCGGTGGCTCCTCGGCGGTCTGGCGCTGTGGTGGGTGCTGCTCGCGGGCATCTCGCCCCGGTTCATGGTGCAGAACGCGATGGGAGTCGTTCGCCCGCAACTGCTCGGGTGGGTGGCCTACCTGGTTCTCTCGCTGATCGGGAAGTGGTGGGCCGCGACCCTGTGGGGAATCACCGCGCTGCCCTACGTGGCCGTGGCCGCGTATTTGATCACGGTGCTGCCGGCCGCCATCTACGGCTACCGCAGGGCGCTGACGATGTCCGAACCGCAGTCGACCGAACGTGAGGTTGCGCTTGAGACTCGATGATGGTCACCCACGAGTTCTGGTGGTGGGGGCGAAACCGTTCAGCCGTTCGACGAATGAGGGGATCACGCTCTCCAACCTCTTTCAGGGGTGGCCGGCCGATCGGCTCGCGCAGGTGCACACCGTCGACGCACCACGCACCACTGACGTGTGCACGTCGTTCTACCACTTCGGGCTACGGAACTATCCGGTCGACCACGCTCTGCGTTCGATGCTCGCCGCCTCCGGCGGATCGCGAGCCACGCTGGGAGCACCAGGGGCGCTGGCGGCCAACCGAGGTCCCACGTCTCGCCTCGTCGCGCAGCTGCGCGCTGCGGCTGACCTGACCCCCTGCCGGTTTCCGGACGATCTGGCACCGTGGCTGCGCCGACACCAGCCCGATCTGGTCTACTCACTGTTGGGCAGCGTCCGTGTGAACAGGCTCGCCACGAAGATCGCCCGATCTGTGGGCGTGCCCCTCGTACCGCACTTCATGGACGACTGGCCGACGACCAACTACGGCTCGGGGGAGTTGTTCGGGCTGGCCCGGGCATCGTTGCTGCGTACGCTTCGCGCGGCGGTGCGAAGAGCACCGCGCGGCATGTGTATCAGCCTGCCCATGGCCGAGGAGTACCAACGGCAGTACGGCATTCCCTTTGGCGCCTTCGCCAACTGTGTGGATGACGCCGACTTCGCCGACGGCTCGGCCCAGGACAGCTCGCGCCCCTCCTCGCAGCCGCTGGAACTGGTCTACGTCGGTGGGCTGCATCTGGGCCGATGGCGGCCGCTGGCGCGGATCGCCGAGGCACTGGACCAGTTCGCCAGCGACCTACCGCCGCTGCGGCTCACCGTCTATGCACCGGAGCGCGACCTCGCGCAGTTCCGCGAGGCGTTCACCGGAAGCCGATCCGTCCACCTTGACCGTTGGCTGCACAGCGACGAAGTGCCCAAGATTCTCAAGGCCGCGGATGTCCTCGTACACGTCGAGTCGTTTGCGCCCGGCCACCGGCGCTACACCCGACTGTCGCTGTCCACGAAGATCCCGCAGTACCTCGCGGCCGGGCGCCCGATCCTCGGCTTCGGCCCCGAGGAACTCGCATCCATGCGACACATTGCCGAGGCGCGGGCTGGTGTCGTGGTGGGAGCTGAAGGGTCGGAGCCGATGACGCGTGCTCTGCGGCTACTCCGAGATGCGGGTCTGCGCCACACCTGGGGCAGCAACGGCCTGGGGTACGCCCGCCGGCACCACCGCCGGGAGACGCTCAGCAAGCGCTTCGCCGAGTTCCTGGCCGAGGCCAGCAGGACCGACGCGGGCGCTGTCGCGGAGCTGAGTGAGCGGGAGCGCAGCAATGGATGAGTCCATGGTCCGCCACCGAGACTGGTTGGCGTACGTCGGTCCGTTCCAGTTTCCCTGGGGGCAGCCGGGCTCCCGGCGTGTCGTCGGCATCGCCAGCTCACTCGCCAGCTCCGGGTACCACGTTGTGGTAGCGAGCGGCGAGGATGGCCCTCAAGCCATCAGCACGTTGGAGGGCGTCGACGGGCCAGGTTCCGTCTCCTATCTCGGGCTCGGGGAGACAGCCTCCGTCGGAGGCTCGCTGCTGGCCAGGGCCGCCCACTTTGCTGTACGGCTCGGGCGGCGCACGGTCGACTGGTTGGACGCCCAGCCGACGCGACCGTCGCACGTGATGGTCTACGGCGGTGCCGCGCAGTACATGCTCCACTTACGCCGCTGGTGCCGGCGTAACCGGGTTCCGCTGTTGGCCGACGTCGTGGAATGGTACGACCCTCGGCACCTGCGCGGCGGTTTCCTCGGCCCGTTGCATCTGAGCTCGGAATCCGCGATGCGCTACTTCTATCCGCGTTGTGCCGGCATCGTCGCGATCAGCTCCTATCTTGAGGACTACTACCGCGGGCTCGGCACGAACGTGGTACGCGTACCGCCAACGCTCGACGTGCGTACCCTGCGGGTCGGTCCCGCCGTACGGCGTCAGGCGGCCGACCTGTCCCTGGTCTACTTCGGCACTCCAGGTCGCAAGGACCTGCTGGGCACGATGGTCCGTGCGGTCGACCGGCTCGAGCGACAGGGGGCCGCGATCGAACTGCACATCTACGGCCCCACGGCGACGCAGGTGCGGGACCTTGCGGGGCTTGAGCGGCTCCCGAAGGGCGTCGACGTGCGGGGTCGGCTCGCTCAGCAGGAGATGCCGCAGGCACTGAGGGAAGCCGACTTCAGCGTGATTCTGCGTCGGCCGGAGCGGTTCGCGCAGGCTGGTTTTCCGACGAAGTTCTGCGAAAGCCTCGCCAACGGCACACCGGTGATCGCTAATCTGACCAGTGACCTTGGTGACTATCTGCGTCACGGCGTCGAGGGCTTGGTCTGTGACGGCTGGTCCGAAACGGAACTGGCCGACGTCTTACACGCCGCGCTGGAGTTGGCCCCGGCCCAGCGGGATGCCATGCGAGGGGCTGCCAGGGCGCAGGCGCTGGAGTCGTTCGATTACCGCGGCTACGCTCCGCAGCTTTCCGTGCTTCTGGAGACGGCTCGACCGTGACCATTGGTACGGCCGGTCACCGCACCGGCCTGGCAGGTCGTATCCCGTAAGCCAGAGGACGGCTGACGCCCCCGAACTCGTCCCGGAGTTCCGTCGATCGATGACGCCCGCCATTCTGCAGGTGCGCGTTCGAGGCAATCCCGACGACGGAGAGAAGCGCCAACACCAGCCAGGCGCCTTGTGCGTACTCCCAGTGCCCGCTCAGCCAGATCGGCAGCAGACTCGTCGCGAAGAGACCGGCGAGCACTCGACCGGTGTGACCGGCGTTTCGGGCGGCGTAGGTCAGGGCTGCGATCATGGTCGACCCGTAGAGGAGAACGCCGATCAGACCGAGATCGGTACCGACGGTGAGGAGGAGATTGTGCGGGCCGATCTGGTAGGGATTCTCAAGTCGGAAGACGCCAGGACCGAGGCCCGCGAACGGATGCTCCATCCACGCCGATATGGCGACCGGCCACACTTCGAGCCTGCCGGACAGGTCGCCGGTCTCACGGCCGAAGAGACCGTCGAGCCGTTGCGCCGTCGAGCTGAAGAGGCTGGCAGCGGTGAACGGAAGCAGCAGGATCAACACCGGAACGCAGACGCGCGTCATCGTCCAGGCGAACTTCGACGTGATGCGGGACAGAGCGAGGATCGCCGCGCCCAGTACGAGCCCGAGCGTGGCGCCTTTGGAACCCGTCAGTAGAACGCCGTATGCCAACGCCAGAAGGGTGACGACGAGCACCGCCCGCATCGCCCGCGAGCGGGGGCCGACGTGTAGTAGGACGACTGCGAGCACCGCCCCGGTCGCCAGACTGTACGCGGTGTAGTTGATGTTGATGCCGTCCACGCCGTACCGAACGTTGTAGTCGAGGATCGCGTCGCGCTGGTCGGCATTGCCCCGCGCCCCGGTGATCAACGTGAAACACGTGGCGACGCAGCCGGCCAGGTGCGCGTAGGCCACCGTGATGAAATACGACTTGTTCCTGATGATGTGCCGCGCCGCGATGAAGACCAGACATGCCGATGCGTACATGTAGGCAAGCCAACGGGTGGCTGGAGGGTCAACTGTGTCGAGCAGCGCGCTGCCAAGTGCCCACACGGCGGTGAGACCCGCAAGCACGTCGGGAAGACGAAATCGTGGGAGATGTGAACTCAGCAGGACGGCGGCCACCGCCAGTGCGCCTCCGTAGGTGTTGGCCAGCTTCGGCGACCAGGCCGCCATGAAGGCTGCGGCGCACATCAACGCCAGGCCCGGAACGTCTCTGCTCAGCAGTTTCCCGGCTGGGTTCGGGGCGTACCGAGCGCCATTTCGGAATCTGTCCGACGCGTGACGCGGAGCAGAGAGGTGGGGTGGTCGGCCTGGGCCTTGGCCTGGGCCTGAGCGGGCAGGGCTGCTGGGGCTGAACGACGTCGTGAAGCTGCTCATCGAACTGCTTCTCCCTCAAGCGCTGTCGAGGCCGAACCGTCACGACGCGATCTCTGGTGCAAGATTCGCTCCATCTCGCAGTCCTGCTCGGCGGCGGCTTCCCGCACAGCCCGATAGAAGTCATTGCGTCGTCGATCGAGCGTGGCCTGGGAGAAGTCCCGGGCGCGTGTCAGGTTTCGAGCCGAAGCTTGGGCCCGCCGTGCGGGATCGTTCAGTAGTCGCCCTATCGCATCCGCCAAGGTAGCAGGGTCATCTGGAGGCACGATGTCCTCCTCGGCGAGCAGTTCCGGGATGCCGCCCACCGAGGATCCGATGGCAGGCAGTCCGCGAGCCATTGCCTCGACCAGCGCTTTGGGGAGACCTTCGGTCCGCGACGGCAAGGCGAACACGTCGGCCGCGTCAACGTGTTGGCGTACCTGCTCGCCTGCGGGCACGGATCCGAGGAATTGAATCTTGTCCCGCACGCCGAGTTGCGTGGCGAGCCGTTCCAGGTGAGCCTGTTGTCGGCCGGTTCCGATATGGACACAGCGCACCGGCAGCCCGGCCGCGAGCAGCCGGGAGAGTGCCCTGATCAAGGTGTCGATGCCCTTGTACAGCATTTCCAGCGACCCGACGGAGACGATGACGTACTCGTCGCGGTGCCGAGGCAGGGGCGGTGCGGCCACGTAGGCATCGGGCGGCATTTCCACGCTTGAGTACGCGGCGGTGACGGCGTGTGGGCCCGGCGGGTACCGCAACTGCAGGTACCGCTCGGTCACATACGAAACACCTGTCGCGGCCCGGCACTGGCGCCGGAGCATGTTCGTGTATCGCCGTCTCAACAAGGGGCGTAGTGGGTGGTTGACCACTCCCGGCGCGTAAACCGTGAAGGGGTCCGCCATCACCTCGACTGCGTAGGGGAGGCCCGAGCGGTCACGCGTGGTGGCAAGCAGCGATCCCAGTACCGTGGGCGCGCGAAGTATGAGGACGGCATGTGGATCGTCTGCCGCACGCAAGGCGCGAACGACAGCGCGCCGGCGCCGAAGGTACTGCCAGGGCCCGAGGTAGTGGGGGACAGGCCGCACCGTCACCCGGTGTCCGTCAACCCGATGGGAGCCGGGGGCCACGGATGCCACGTCCGCGACGCGGGCGAGTACCACCACCTCGTCGAAGGCAGACAGGTAGCGGGTGAAGAAGCCGTAGGCGGGTCCTTCTCGCGTCCAGATCGCCCCATCCGGTGTCCTGACGAACCTCGCTTCGACGGCGACCAGTGCCTTGACGTCGGTCTTTTCCTGCGGCGTGCAGGGTTCACCCAGGTGTACCAAGCCGTGCGCCGGCGTGTGCTCTGGGCTGCGGTCAGGCATGTTGCTCCTAGGGCGGGGCGGGGGTCTCGACGTGCGACGGCAGGTACCGGCAGGGGCGATGCGCCAAGGCTTCGGCAGATGCGCGTGGAAGACGCTGAATGAGTCCTACCAGTTTCTATCGTGGCGATTCGGACTTTCACGATTTTCTACCGACATCGGCCTCACGAGTCGGACAGCTCGACCTCTCCGGGGAGCTTCACGGTCGGCACTCACTAATGCGAACTTTGGGCGTTTCCGTGGCCGCTTGGGCTCGTTGCCCGATGTGTGACCGGCGGCCCGGCTGACGTGCCCACCGGCATGTGGACCTCTGCCAGAGCGAGACGGAGAGCAAGCTGTGACTTTCTCGACCACCGGACGCCGCGTTCTCATCACCGGCGGTACGGGTTCCTTCGGCCAGACCATGGTGCGCCGGCTCCTCGACCGTGGCGCCGGTGAGGTCCGGGTGCTCAGCCGGGACGAAGCCAAGCAGGACGCCATGCGTCGGTTGTTCGGCGACGAACGGGTTCGCTACTACGTCGGCGACGTGCGCGACTACGACTCGGTGCTCAAGGCCAGCCGGGGCATCGACTACGTCTTTCACGCCGCCGCCCTCAAGCAGGTGCCGTCGTGTGAGTTCTTCCCGCTGGAGGCCGTACGGACCAACGTGCTGGGCAGCGCCAACGTCATCGAGGCCGCCGAGCGCAACGGCGTCGGATCGGTAGTCGTGCTCAGCACGGACAAGGCCGTCCAGCCGGTCAACGCGATGGGCATGAGCAAGGCCCTCATGGAGAAGGTCGCCCAGGCGCACGCCCGGAACAACCCAAACAGCAGCACCACCGTCTCCTGCGTGCGCTACGGCAACGTCATGTACTCGCGGGGGTCGGTGATCCCCCTGTTCATCGAGCAGATCAAGGCCGGTCGTGCGCCCACCGTGACCGACGCCGGGATGACCCGGTTCCTGATGTCGCTCGCCGACTCGGTCGAGCTGGTCGAGCACGCCTTCCACCACGGTCGGCCCGGCGACATCTTCATCCGCAAGGCCGCCGCCTGCACCGTCGGCGACCTGGCCGAGGCGGTCTGCCACCTCTTCGACGTGCCCGCCAAGCTCGACGTGATCGGCGTGCGGCACGGAGAGAAGCACGCCGAGACGCTGGCCAGCAGGGAGGAACTCGCCCAGGCCGAGGACTTCGGCGACTTCCTCCGGGTGCCGCTGGACGCCCGCGACCTCAACTACGCGCTGTACGTCTCCGAGGGTGACCTCAGCGAGGGGCCGAGCGAGGACTTCAACTCGGCCAACGCGCCGCAGCTCGGCGTACCCGAGATCATCGCGCTGTTGAAGACGCTGCCCGAGGTACGCGCGGAGCTGGCGCTGCGGGATCCGGTGCTGGCGTGCTGAGGCTCGCCGTCACCGGCGCCGGCGGGTTCCTCGGCTGGCACGTGCGCGTGCTGCTGCGGGCGTTGGACTGGCCCGAACCGGTAGTGCTCACCCGGGCCGACCTCACCGATCCCGACGTGGTCGCCGCGAAGGTGGCCGGGGTCGACCGCGTGCTGCACCTGGCCGGCGTCAACCGGGGCGAGCCGGCCGATGTCGCGGCCGGGAACGTCCACCTCGCCGCGCAGCTCGCCGAGGGCCTCAAGCGTTGTGCGAATCCGCCCGCCCGGGTGGTCTACGCGAATTCGGTGCAGGCCGGCAACGGCACCCCGTACGGCGACGCCAAGGCCACCGCCGCGCGGGTGCTGGCGGCCACCGGCATCGAGGTCGACGACGTGCTGCTGCCGAACCTGTACGGCGAGCACGGGCGTCCGTACTACAACTCGGCAGTGGCGACGTTCTGCCGGGTGCTCGCCGAGGGTGGCCGGCCGGAGGTGCACGCCGACCGCGAGCTGAGCCTCGTGCACGTCACCGACGCGGCCGCCCGGCTCGTCGGCGTGCCGGCGGGCGGCTCGTGGGATCCGGCCATGCCGCCGGTGCGGATCGGCGTGCAGGCTCTGGCCAGCCTGCTCACCGGCATGGCCGCGACCTACCGGACCGGGGAGTTCCCATCCCTGGTGGGCCGGCACGACGTGCGGCTGTTCAACACCTACCGGTCACACTGCTTCCCGGCGCACTACCCGCTCGCGCTGCCGCGCCGGGCCGACGCCCGGGGCGAGCTGGTCGAGACGGTCAAGGCGCACGGCGGCGCCGGGCAGACGTTCTGCTCCACCACCCGCCCCGGCATCACCCGCGGTGAGCACTTCCACCTGGCGAAGGTGGAACGGTTCGTGGTGCTGCGCGGCTCGGCCGAGATCAGTCTGCGCCGGGTCGATGACACCGAGGTGCTGCGGTTCCCGGTCAGCGGCGACGAGCCGGTGCTGGTGGACATGCCCACGATGTGGGCGCACAAGCTGGTCAACACCGGCTCGGACGACCTGGTGACGATGTTCTGGACCAACGAGCTGTTCGACCCGGACCGACCGGACACCTGGCCCGAGCCGGTGGAGGCGACCCGGACGGCACCGGTGGCGGTCGGCGGGTGAAGGTTGGCCTGATCAGCCAGTGGTATCCCCCCGAGGGGGCGTTCATCCCCGGCAACCTGGCCACCGGGCTCGCCGATCGGGGCCACCAGGTGCGGGTGCTCACCACCTTTCCCAGCTACCCGTACGGCCGGATCTACCCCGGCTGGCGGCAGCGCTGGGGGCACCGCGAAACCGACGGGCCGGTGGCGGTCCGGCGGGTGCCGGCCTATCCGAGTCATGACGCCTCCGCCCTGCGGCGGGCGTTGAGCCTGCTGTCCTTCGGCGCCAGCAGCGCGGTGCCCGGGGCGCGGTGGCTCGCCGACGTCGACGTCACGTACGTCTACCACCCGCCACCCACGGCCGTCGCCGCCGCGGCGCTGCTGCGTGCCACCCGGCGGACACCGATGGTCCTGCACGTGCAGGATCTGTGGCCCGACTCGGTGACGCACTCCGGCATGGCGCCCACCGGCCGGGCCGGTCGCTCCCTGGACGGGGCAGTCGGGGCCCTGATGCGGGCGACGTACCGGTTGGCGGACACCATCGTGGTGATCTCGCCGACGATGGCCGAGCGGGTGGTGGCGGGAGGCGCCGACCCGGACCGGGTGCGCGTGGTCTGGAACTGGACCGACGACGCCCTGTTCCGGCCGGTGCCGGTCACCGCCGAGGCTCGTGCGGTGCTGGGTCATCGGGGGCGGTGCACGGTGATGTTCGCCGGCAACCTCGGGCTGCTGCAGGGCCTGGGCACGGCCATCCGGGCGGCGGCCGCTGCCCGGGACCGGTTGGACCTGGTGCTTGTCGGTTCCGGCGCGGGCGAGGACGCGGCCCGTCGGCTGGCGGCCGAGCTGGGCGCCGACAACGTGCGGTTCATCGGCAGGCACCCGCCCGATCAGATGGCCCAGCTGTCCGCGGCCGCGGACTGGCAGCTGGTGTGTCTGCGTGACGTGCCCGCCCTGCGGGCCGCCGTCCCGTCGAAGCTCCAAGCGGCGTTGGCCTGCGGCATGCCGGTGATCGCCGCGGCGGGCGGCGACACCGCCGCCCTCGTCCGCTCGGCCGGGCTGGGTCTGGTCTGCCCGCCGGAGGACTGGCGGGCGCTCGCCGACCAGTTCGTGGCGGCGGCCGACCTGCCCAGCGACGTCCGGCGTGAGATGGGTAGCCGGGCCCGACACGTCTACCAGGAGCGGATGTCGCTGCGGGTGGGCGTCGACCAGTTCGAGGACATCCTGACCAAGGTGGCTGCGCAGAGAGGACGGGCATGACCAGGATCATGACTGTGGTCGGCACTCGACCGGAGATCATTCGGCTGTCGCGGGTGCTCGCCCGGCTCGACGACACGGTCGACCACGTTCTGGTCCACACCGGGCAGAACTGGGACCCGACGTTGTCCGACGTGTTCTTCACCGAGCTGCGGCTGCGCCAGCCCGACCGGTTCCTGGAGGTCGACACCTCGTCGCTCGGCCGGGTCCTCGGGGGCGTGCTGGTCGGCATGGAGCAGGCGATCGCCGAGCTGCGGCCGGACGCGCTGCTGGTGCTGGGCGACACCAACAGTTGCATCGCCGCGCTGATGGCGCGGCGGATGCGGGTGCCGGTGTACCACATGGAGGCGGGAAACCGCTGCTTCGACCTGAACGTGCCGGAGGAGACCAACCGTCGGCTGGTCGACCACGTGGCGGACTTCAACCTGGTCTACACCGAACACGCCAGGCGCAATCTGCTCGCCGAGGGCCTGCACCCGCGCCGCATCCTGCACACCGGCTCGCCGATGCGGGAGGTGCTGGAGCACTACCGGGCGTCGATCGCCAGCTCGACGATCCTGCGGCAGTTGGAGCTGGAACCGGGCGGGTACTTCCTGGTCAGCGCGCACCGCGAGGAGAACGTGGACCGCCCCGACCGGCTCCGCCGGCTGCTGGACTGCCTGGTCGCGGTGCGCGACAGGTGGGGCTTGCCGGTGCTGGTCTCCACGCACCCGCGGACCCGCAAGCGGCTGGAGGCGCTGGCCCCGGACGCCACCACGCTGGACGGCATCGCCTTCCACGAGCCGTTCGGCCTGCTCGACTACGTGCACCTGCAGACCAGGGCGTACTGCACCCTGTCGGACAGCGGGACCGTCAGCGAGGAGTCCGCCATCCTCGGCTTCCCGGCGGTGACGCTGCGCGAGTCGATCGAACGCCCGGAGGCGCTCGACGCCGGCGGCATCATCATGACCGGTCTCGACCCGCAGGGCGTGGTCGAGGCGGTCGAGGTGACAGTGGCCCAGGTCGCCGCGCAGGGGGTCCCCTGCCCGGTGGACTACCAGGTGCCGGACACCTCCCGGCGGGTCGTCGACTTCATCCTCTCCACAGTCCGCCGGCACCACGACTGGGCGGGCATCCGCCGCTGACCCCGCCGGCGCCGAACCAGCCGGCGCCGAACCGGGCAGCATCAGCCGGACAGGCGACAGGGCCGGTCACCGCGAACCGCGGTGGCCGGCCCTGTGGCAATCGTCAGCGTGACTGCAGCGGTACGCCCAGCGGACCGTTCACCACCGGCGGCGTCGGCTGGGCGCAGAGCAGGGCGAGCTGCTCGACGACCTTCGCCGGCTCGGCGTACGGGTCGAGCCCGCGCACCTCCCTCGGGTCCAGCGTTGGAACCGTCACGTGTGACACCAGAGGGTGCAGCGGCCGGGTGTCGATCTCGCCGGCCCCGAGCAGGTCCTCGTGCAGCTTCTCGCCCGGCCGCAGGCCGGTGTAGACGATCGGGACGCTGCTGGTGGCATGGTCGGCCATCTGCCGGGCGAGGTCGGCGATGCGCACCGGCTCGCCCATGTCCAGCACCAGAGCCTCCCCGTCCCGGCCTATCTCCGTGGCCTGGAGAACCAGATGGACGGCTTCCTGGAGGGTCATGAGATAGCGGGTCACGTCCGGGTGGGTGACGGTCAAGGGGTTCCCGGCCTCGATCTGCCGTTGGAACGCTGTCACCACCGAGCCCCGGCTGCTCAACACGTTGCCGAACCGGACGCTGAGGAACGTGCCCGGAAACCGCGACGCGGCGTGCGCGGTCAGCAGCTCGGTGATTCGCTTCGAGTAACCGAGGACACTGATCGGGTTTGCCGCCTTGTCCGTGGAGATGTTCACGAACTTGGCCACGTCCCGGCAGGCGTCGAGGACCGACAGCGTGCCCCAGACGTTCGTCTTGACCGCCTCGCCGGGGTGCCGCTGGAGCAGGGTGAGGTGCTTGAGCGCCGCCGCGTGGAAGATGACGTCCGGCCGGCGTTCGCGGATGATCCGGCGGATGCCCTCGTCGTCGCGCAGGTCGGCGAGGATCAGCTCCGGGCCGTCGAGCAGGGCACGACCGGCCAGCGACATCTGGAGGCTGTGCAGGGCCGTCTCGTCGCGGTCCAGCATCATCACCTCACCCGGGTCGGCCTTCATGACCTGTCGGCAGAGTTCCGAGCCGATCGAGCCGCCGGCGCCGGTGACGAGGATCCGCAGGCCGGTCAGGCTGTTGCCGCTCAGCGGCAGGTCGGCGACGACCTGACGACGGCCGAGCAGGTCACTGATCTGCACGTCGCGGACGTCGGTGACGGTGATCCGGTGGTCCACCAGGTCCCGCACGGGCGGCAGCACCTTGAAGGCGGCGCCCGTCTCGAGGGTCGCCTCGCGGATCTGACGGATCAGGGCGGCGTCGGCGTTGGCGACCGAGAAGATCACGGCACCGGCTCCGGTACGTCGGACGGCAGCGCCGACGTCGTGGCGGCCGCCCAGCACCCGCACCCCGCCGACGCGCAGGTCGCGCTTCTCCGGATCGTCGTCGAGCGCGCCGACCGGCAGGTACCGTCCGCGCGGGTCGCCGAGCATGGCCCGCAGCAGGCCCTGGCCCGCGTCGCCCATACCGAACAGCAGCACCGGCGTCGCCGAGCGGACGTCGGGGCGCATGGCCAGATCGTGGCGGTGCCGGTAGACGAACCGCGCGGCGAGCATGAACAGCACGGCCAGCGCGCCACCGATGAGGGGGGTGCTGGCGGGTACCGGTCGCTCGGCGAGCGGCAACAGACCGACGGTCAGGATGCCCGCGATCGTGATCGCCGTGCCGACGACACGCTGGACCTCGTGGAGGCTGCCGACGGGGTGCCGGCCCGAGCGGAGCCGCCGCAGCGGCACCAACCCGGTGTGCAGGACCGCCGCGATGCCACCGAGGGTCACCGCGCGCGTCAGTTCGCCAGCGGTGAGGGCGAACTCGTACCGCGCCCAGGTGGCCAGCACAACCCCGACGATCCAGGCGCCACCGTCCGTGCCGAGGAGCACAGCCGCCCGGGGCACCGCCCCCCATCGCACTCCGGCCCGTTCCGAGCGTCGTTCTTCTTCGATGTGCCGCGGCATGTGTGTCCTCGTCCCAATCGTTCGGCCGCCAGGACCGGCGGTGGCTTTTACGCCTTGTGTAGTGATACCTCCTATTTATTGATCAGTTGTCTTTTTCGCGTACTGCCTCGCCGGGCGCTGTGCTCAGCTCCGGAGCTCTCAGCCCCGCAGCTCGACCGGACGCGACATCCGGGCAAAATGAGCGAACCCGTCGGCCGTCCCGGCCTCGGCTTTGCGGGTCGAGCTGATCCGATAGCAGCGGCTGGTCGGCACGACCTCCGCCAGGGCGGCGGCGAGACCCGGGCCGGGCGCGTCCGCGGCGAGACGCAGGGACGCGCCGACGACACGGACGCTCGTCGTGCCGGTCGCCCACCCGATCCGAAGATCGCCGAAGCCGTACGCCGAGTGGTGCGCCGCGAACGACGGCCAGTCGAGCAGGCGGACGGTGGGATCGGGTGCGACTCCATCGAGTCGCACCTCGGTCCACTGTGCGTACGACTCGTCGGTGAAGCCGCGTCGCTCGTAGAGGCGCCGCGCCCGTGGGTTTCCCAACGACACGTCCAGCGCGAGGTCGGCGCACCCGAGGTGGCGTGCCAGGTCGTACCCGTCGTCGAGCAGCAGTCCGCCCCACCCGCGTCCCCGCTGCCCGGCGGCGACAGCTATGCCGTTGAGGAAGAGTCGCCGCCCCAGCACCCGCCAGTCGGCGACCGCGCGTACCCGGGAGGCGTCGCGGACGCAGCGCAGCACGACCGTACGGAGATCGCTGGGCGGGGCGACGGCCGCGCCGAGGAAGGCGGCGAAGTCGGTTGCGTGGTACGGCGTCAGACCCGCGCACCCGGTGGGTATGGACTGGCGGAGCAGCTCCACGATCCCGTCGAGGTGCGGATCGGTCGGCTCGTCGACGGTGACGATGCCGGTCCGCGGCACCAGGACTGTCACGTCAGCATCCGCTCCCGGTCGAGGTCCAGCATCTGCGCCGACGGGTCCGTCGCGACGCCGGCACCGCTGAGGACCGCGCGGACGGTGCGGGCGATGATCCGCAGCTCCAGCCCGAGCGACCAGTTCGTGACGTAGACGACGTCCAGTTCGAGACGCTCGTTCCAGGCCAGCCCGTTGCGCCCGTGGATCTGCGCCAGCCCGGTGATCCCCGGGGGCACCTCGAAGCGCAGCCGTTCCCGTTCGGTGTAGAACGGGTCGTACCGGGGCAGCAGCGGGCGCGGCCCGACCAGGCTGAGCTCGCCCTTGAGCACGTTCACCAGCTGGGGCAGCTCGTCGATGCTCGCCCGCCGCAGCAGCAGACCGATGCCCTTGCACCGTTCCCCGTCCGGCAGGAGCATGCCGTGCGCGTCGCGCTCGTCGGTCATCGTGCGCAGCTTGTAGACGGTGAACGGGCGGCCCGCCCGGCCGGTCCGTTGCTGGCGGAACAGGACCGGGGCGCCCAGCTGCCGGCGGATCAGGACCGCGGCCAGGGCCAGCACCGGAGAGAGCACGACCAGGATGGTCAGGCTCACCACGACGTCGATGAGCCGTTTGATCCGACGTTGCGTGTCGAGGGTCGCCGTGTTCATGCGACACCCGCCCGGTACGCCGGGAAGTAGCCGCTGGACTCCAGGTCCTCGGCCGTACGGCCCAGCCGTCGGGCCCGCGCGGCGACCAGCTCCCGGTAGCGGGCCGGGACGATGACAGCGGAGCCCGTCCAGAACGGGGTGCGGGCGCCGCCGAAGGAGCGCTTGAACTGGAAGAGCCCGTCGTCGGCTCGGACGCCGCCGCCCAGGTGGACCAGCCGGCACCCGTGTTCCGCAGCCCACTCCAGGATGCTCCAGACCAGCAGGTTGTTGGCGCCGGCGCGCGCGGCGAGCGGGTCGGACCCGGCCAGGTGGTAGTGGGCCCGGTCCCGGTGCCGCAGCACGAGGGCGGCCGCCACCACGGCGGCGTCCGCGTCGCGTACCTCCACGATGGACAGCGCCTTGTCCAGCCCGGCGGCAAGGTGGCGGTAGTAGCGGTCCGGGAACAGGTACCAGGGCTGGCTGCCCAGCCGGATCATTGTCGACTCGTAGAGCCGGCGAAAGGGCGTACCGGGAAGCAGGTCCTCCTGGCGGGCGGGACGGACGGTGCCGGTCAGACCACTCTTGCGGGCCTTGCGGATGGCGGTGCGGGATCGGCCCTCCATCCCGTCCCACACCTCGTCCGGCCCCGGCGACACGTCGACGGTGACGGTGTCGGCTCGGCGGGTCAACTCGACGGACGCGAGCCCCCGGACCGCCTCGACCGAGGCGGGATCCAGCGGCGAGAAGCGCAGGAAGAGCGTGACGACGCCGGCGTCCCGCCAGTGGGCGACCGCACGGGACCAGAAGCGGGCCAGGTCCGCGGGGGTGCAGCCGGCGTCGACGTGCAGACCCGAGTAGCCGTACGGGCTCGCGGCGTCGGCGTCGGTGTCGTTCACCGACCGCAGTACGTGGGGCAGCATGAGTCGGTCGTACTCGTGGATGGTCTGCCAGCTGCCCGATTCGGTCTCGGCGGCTGCCCGGCCGTAGCCGGCGGTGAAGTACACGTCGGGGCAGGAGGTGTCCAGCAGGGCGGCCGGGGCGCCGGGACCGGTCACCGCGAATCCGTCGGTCACCGGCGGCCCAGGAACTCGTCGATGGCCCGGCGGACCCGCTCGCCCTCGTGTTCGGCCATCGCCGAGCCGCTGGGCAGGGTGAGGCCGGTGGCGAAGAGCCGTTCGGCAGCGCCGGTGAGCACCGCCTCCGCCCCGGCGTGCACGGGTTGCAGGTGCATCGGCTTCCACACCGGACGCGTCTCGATGTCCTGGGCGGCGAGGTGCGCGGCCAGTTCCCCGGGCCACCACCCGGAGATCTCCGGCTCCACCACGATGGTGGTCAGCCAGCAGTTGGCGCCGGGATCTCCGTCGCCGAGCAGCCGAACCCCCGGCACCGAGGCGAACAGCTTGGCGTACCTGTCGCGCAGCTCGTGGCGGCGGCGGATCATGCCGTCCAACCGGGACAGCTGCGCCCTCCCGATCGCCGCCAGCACGTTGCTCAGCCGGTAGTTGTAGCCGATGTCGGTGTGTTCGTAGTGCGCGACGGGCTGTCGTGCCTGGGTCGCCAGGTACCGGGCACGGGCCGCGAGCTCGGCGTCGTCGGTGAGCAGCATGCCGCCGCCCGACGTGGTCATGATCTTGTTGCCGTTGAAGGACAGCACCCCGGCGCGGCCGAACGACCCGGCGGCCCGGCCGGAGCGGGTGGCGCCGAGCGCCTCGGCGGCGTCCTCGATGACCGGATGGCCGGCGCGGGCGCACACCGGAAGCAGGCGGTCGTAGTCGGCGCAGACGCCGAACATGTCCACCGGCACGACCGCCGCGACCCGCCGCCCCTCGGCGTCGAGCCGGTCGAGCAGCGACTCGAGCAGGTCCACGTCGATGTTGCCGGTCATCGGATCGCAGTCCACGAAGATCGGCTCGGCGCCGGTGTAGACGGCGGCGTTGGCGGTGGCCGCGAAGGTCAGCGTCGGCATGACGACCACCTGCCCGGGGCCGGCGCCGACCGCCAGCAGCGCCAGGTGCAGGGCGGCAGTGCCGGAGCTGGTGGCAACGGCGTACGACGTCCCGATCCGCTCGGCCAGCTCGGCCTCGAAGGCGTCGACATCGGGACCCAGCGGCGCCACCCAGCCGGAGCGGATGGCGGCAAGCGCGTACGACTCCTCAAGCTGACCGACGTCGGGCGGGGAGAGGTAGACCTTGCTCATGCTCGGATGACTCCCGCCGTCGCCGGGCCAAACTGACAAACCGGTTGTACCACCAGCACAGCTCCCATACATGCGTTTTGGCCTTTCGAGGCCGATTCCGGGATATACCACTCGCCGTGGGGGTGTCGGTCCCGGAAGACTCTTCGCGTCGAGCCCCCGTCAGCGGCGGCTACAGTGCTGCGAGCCGCGCCCACCGGTGGGCTCAACGCGCGAAGGGAGCCTGTGGGTGGCTGCATCTGAGGGTGATCGCTCCGAAGGACCAGTCGGAGGCGGTCGCCGACCTGCTGGCCGCCGACCCCGGCGTGACCCACCTGGTGGTGCTGCCCGGTGTCGCCCGGCAGCCCCGCGGTGACCTCATCCAGTGCGACGTGGTCCGGGAGAGCGCCGACAACGTGCTCCAGGGCCTTCAGCGCCTCGGCGTGGAGGCGCGCGGAGGGATCGCCGCCGACGATGTCGAGCTGACCATCTCGGCGGCGGCCGACCGCGCAGCCGAGGAGGCGCCCGGCAGTGGCGCCGACGCGGTGGTCTGGGACGAGATCGCCGCCAAGACCGGCGAGCAGACCGAGCTGTCCGGCACCTACCTGGTGCTGATCATCGTGGCGACGATGATCGCCGGCATCGGCGTACTGCTGGACCAGCCGATCCTCATCGTGGGCGCGATGGTGGTCGGCCCCGAGTTCGGCCCGCTCGCCGCGCTCTGCGTGGCGCTGCTGCGCCGCCGCCTCGGCGTGATCGGCCGGTCGGTGCAGGCCCTGACGGTCGGCTTCCTGGCGGCCATGGTGGCGACCGTGCTGAGCACCTGGGCCCTGACCGCCGCCGGGCTGGTCGGCAAGGAGATGCTGCTCGCCGATCGGCCGCTCACCGACTTCATCTGGCGACCGGACGCGCTGTCCTGGGTCGTCGGCCTGCTCGCCGGCGTGGCCGGCATGCTTTCGTTGACCTCGAAGAAGTCGGGCAGCCTCGTCGGGGTACTGATCTCGGTGACGACGGTCCCGGCCGCGGCGAACGTGGCGGTCGCCGCCGCCTACGGAGTGTGGGACGAGGCCGGCGGCTCGGCCCTCCAGTTGGTGATCAACGTGTGCGCGATCGTCGTGGCCGGGCTGCTCACGCTCGTGGTGCAGCAGCTCTGGTGGTGGAACCTGGCTCGTCGGTCCCGTCGGTCAGCCGCCGGTTGAGCAGGGTCCGCAGCGGGATCGACTCGCCGTCGCGGCCACCCGCCCCCACCACCAGCGGCGGCGGGCTGGGCTGCGGATCGACGCCGAGGAGTCGGGCCCGCAGGCCACCCGGCACGGTCAGCAGGTGGAACCGCCCGGCCACGTCCACCGCCCGCGTCTCGGCCCGGTCGACGTACCAGCCGGTCAGCCCGGTCCGGTAGCGCCCGCGCCCGTCGTACCCCCGGGCGACCAGGCGCGTGGTCGGCAGCCCGCGCCGGGTGGCCTCGGCCACGAACCAGGCCACCAGTTCCGCGGCCTGCGCCTGTTCGGCGGCCCGCCGCCGCGCGTCCGCGTCGGCGTGCGCCCGCACCGCGCGCTGCTGCCGCTCCCGCCACTCGCGGCCGTCGTCCTCACCCACGAGCCGACGGTACGCCCCGACTCAGTCGAGCACGGCCCGCAGGGTGTGCCGGGCGATGCCGGCCATCACGGGGTTGGTGTCGACGTAGTACGGCAGCGCGTTGATCGCCTGCTCCAGGGCCCAGCCGCGCCCCCGCTCCCAGGTGGCGTCGTCCACGCCCAACGCCCGCCGGTACGTCTCCCGCGGCCCGAGGTCCAACAGGTTCCACGCCGGCATCAGATCCACCGCGGGGTCGCCGACCGTGACCGACTCCAGGTCGATGACCGCGACCAGCCGCCCGTCGCGGACGAGCAGGTTGCCCGGCATCAGGTCGGCGTGGATCCACACGTCGGCCGGATCGTTCCGGCGCGCGCTCCGGCACCGGTCCCACACCTCGGCGAGCGCGTCGGTGTCGGTGAGTTCGCCGCTGACGGCGAGGGCGGCCCGTACGCCGGCATCCTGGTCCGCCAGGGGCCCACCCCGGCCGGACCCCGGCCACGACCGTCCGCCGGTGTCGATGCCGTGCAGGGCGACCACGACGGCGGCCAGGTCACGGGCGAAGACGTCCGGGTCGTCGATCCGGTCGGCCCGGGCCGTCTCCCCGGGGATGAACCGGTACGCCGTCCACGACCCGGGGTAGCCGTCGCCCGGCGCACCGAGGCCGAGCGGTTCGGGCACCGCGATCGGCAGGTGCGCGGCGAGCAGCAGGGCGTGTTCCTGCTCCCGCCGCAGCTCGTCGCGCAGCGCGGGGTCGGCAGAGGGCCGCAGCGGAAACCGCAGCACGAATTCGGTGCCGAGCCGGAACAGGGCGTTCACGGTGCCGGCCGAACGGAGGGGCCGCACCGACAGCCCCCGCCAACGCGGAAACTGTTCGGCCACCAGCGCGGCAACAACGTCCGCGCTCACGTCCATCTGGTCGGCATGCATCCGCACCGCGAGATCATCACCCAGACCGCCACGGACACGCGACCCGTTTCCGCCCGCCGCCCTGCCCTGCCCTGCTCGCCCTGCCCTGCTCGCCCCGCCCGCTCTGCTCGCCCCGCCCGTTCTGCTCGCCCCGCCCTGCCCGCCCCCGCTCGCCTAGCCGCCCGTCGCCCGCTCGCGGTCGGCTCGCCGTTCGCCCGGCCGTGCGCTCGCTTGCCGTTCGCCCCGCCGTGCGCTCGCTCACCGCCCGCCGCCCGCTCGCCCGCCGCACGCGGCCGACTGACACGGTCACGGCTGCCGCGCTCGGGACCCAACCTTCCCCAGCGTCGCCTGTCGAGCTGCCCCAGATCTGGGGCAGGCCGGCTGACGACGCCGACAACTCCAGATCTTGGACAGTTTCCGTTCGCGCGGCGGGCTCAACCGATGGTTGCAACACCCTTTCGTGATCGTCGTTGGGGTGGTTATGGCGTCGAGGTTGAGTCCGCTGGAGCGGGAGCAGATCG
>NZ_JBEZFG010000005.1:212916-548833 GCF_040649315.1 Micromonospora sp. NPDC049004 | reverse complement strand
ACTCAACGACCGCCCCCGCATGACCCTCGGCTGGGCCACCCCCGGTGAGAAAATGGCCCAGCTACTCGGTGTTGCAACCACCGGTTGAGCCCGCCTGGCTAACGGAAACTGTCCAAGATCTCGAATAGTTCGCCCAGCCTGGGGGTGGGACCGCCCGGCACGGGGGTTCGGGCGGTCCCGCGCGACGCCGCCGGGCCCGGGGGACGGGGAGCGGTGCCGCACTTCACAGTCTGGTGATCGGGCGACTACGGTCGGAAGGGTTTTGCCGGGTCGTCACAGCCGTCCTGTTTCCGGTGGTGATGCCGCTGGCGGCCGGCTGGAGTTGATCGTCGACGGGGTGGAGAGGCGGCAGGTCATGGCCGATGGGCAGATGACGGCGGCGGCGTTCCTGGTCACCGAGCTGCGCCGGGCGCGCGTCCGCCGGGGTTGGAGTCAGGACGAGCTGGCCAAGGCGGTCAACTACTCGCCGTCCATGGTCAGCGCCGTCGAGCTGGGCCAGCAGCCGCCAACCGGCAAGTACCTGGAACTCGTCGACCGTGCCCTGGACACCGGCGGCCTCTTCACCCGCATGTCGAGCGAGCTGGTAAGCATGGACCGGACCCAGCCGTGGCTACGCGGCTGGCAGGCGCTCCTGGAGCAGGCGCGCACGGTCCGCTGGTACGAGCCCCGGTATGTACCGGGGCTCTTCCAGACCGAGGGATACGCGCGCGCGGTCTTCGAAGCTGGCGGCCTGCTTGCCTCTGACGAGGTCGAACGCCGAGTGACCGAGCGAATGGACCGCCAGGACGTCCTGCACAGCGAACGTGCGCCGCAGATCGTGGCCGTGTTGGACGAGGCAGTGCTGCGGCGGCGGGTGGGCGAGCGGAAGGTGATGCGCGATCAGGCGCTGCACCTGGCCAGCATCGCCACGGGGCACCCTCGGGTCCGGCTGCACGTGGTGCCGCGATCCGCCGAGGAGTACCCGGGGCTCGGCGGACCGTTCGCGCTCGCGGCCCTGCCCGACGGCACGGAAGTGGCCTACCTGGACAGCCAGGTTCGCGGCCAGGAGCTGGACCAGGAGCAGGATCTGGCGCGGTTGCAGCGGGTCTGGGAGGCTACCTTGGGCGAAGCCCTGCCCCCGCAGGCTTCCATCGAGTTGATGAGCGAGGTGGCCGAATCGTGGAGTTGACGGACGCTCGGTGGCGCAAGAGCAGCCGCAGCAACCAGGACGGCAACTGCGTCGAGGTGGCTACGAACCTTGGGGGCGTGGTCGGGGTGCGAGACAGCAAGGACCCGGACGGGCCCGTGCTCGTGGTCGACGCGTACTCCTGGCGGCTCTTCGTGGTCGCGCCCCCGCGCTGACGCGACGGCCTGGCGCGCGACGGTGATCGCGGGTCGGAAAAGGCCTCGACGGGGTCGTCGGGCGGGCGCAATGATCCAGCCATGGATGGCGACGACCTGGTTCCTCCAGGGAGCGAGCGGCTGCGGTTCCGGCGGTTGACCGTTGCCGATGTGGACGCGTTGGTCGAGTTGGACAGCGATCCCGAGGTGATGCGTTTCCTCACCGGCGGCGTCGCCACCCCGCGCGCCACAGTTCAGGGCGAGCACCTGCCGAAGCTGCTCGCCCAGTACGACAGGCATCCCGGCCTCGGTCGGTGGGCGGCCCTCGATCGGGAGACCGGTGACTTCCTGGGCTGGTTCGCCCTCGATCCGTCAAAGGACGGCGCCGAGGCCGAGTTGGGCTACCGGCTGCGCCGCGCGACGTGGGGGCGCGGCCTGGCCACCGAGGGGTCGCGGGCGTTGGTCCGGTACGCCCTGGACGTCGTGGGTGTGCGTCGGGTGTGGGCGCAGACGATGGCTGTCAACGAGCGGTCCCGGCGGGTGATGGTGAAGGCGGGGCTGCGCCACGTGCGCACCTTCCACCTCCAGTTCGACGACCCGATCCCGGGGACCGAGCACGGCGAGGTGGAGTACGAGCTGCGGGCCGACGTCCCTCAGGACCTGCCGGCGGCCCTGCGGGCGCGGTAGGCGGTCACGGCGGCCCGGTTGCCGCAGCCGGCCTCGCAGAACCGCCGCGACCGGTTGCGGGACAGGTCGACGACGACGTTGTCGCAGTCCGGGTACTCGCAGATCCGCAACCGGCTCAGCTCGCCCATGCGGACCAGGTCGGCGATCGCCATCGCCGCCTCCACCGCCATCCGGGTGGCCAGCGGCGCGTCGCGGGGCACGGCGTGCAGGTGGTACGGCTCGTCGTCGTGCTCGATGAGCTGCGGCAACGCCCGGTGTTCCAGCAGCAGGGCGTTGACCATGGCGACGACCTCGGGCGGTTCGGCGTGCCAGATCCGGCGCAGCCGGGGGCGCAACTGCCGCACGGCGCGCAGCTCGGCGTCGGTGTGCTCGTGGCGCCCGCTGTAGGCGTGCCGGGTGAAGAAGGCGTCCAGCGCGGCGACGTCGGGCAGCAGCTCGCCGTCGCGGCCCGCGGTGTTGACCAACGCGGTGGCGGCGATCAACGAACATTCGGTGTCATGAGCGAATAGCAACTTGACTCCTGTCACGGTGGCCGCCTAGCGTCATGAGCACAAGGATAGTTTGCTCATGACACCGTGTCGTCCCCGAGGAGCGCGAGATGCAGTCACGACCCGCCGCCGGCGCTGCGCTGGCGCTGCTCTCCGCAGTCACGTTCGCCACCTCGGGCACCTTCGCGCGGTCGCTCATCGAAGCCGGCTGGTCGGCCGAGGCCGCCGTGATCGCGCGGGTCGGCGTGGCCGCCCTGGTGCTGGCGATCCCCGCAGTGCTGTCCCTGCGTGGCAGGTGGCACGTGCTGCGCAGCAACAGCGCGGCGGTCGTGATGTTCGGGCTGCTGGGGGTCGCCCTGGCGCAGGTGTGCTTCTTCAACGCCGTGCGTTACCTGCCGGTCGGCATCGCGCTCCTGCTGGAATACCTGGGCATCATCCTGGTCGTCGGCTGGATGTGGCTGCGGCACGGTCAACGCCCCCGGCGGCTCACCGTGGCCGGCTCGGCCGCCGCCCTGTGCGGGCTGGCCTTCGTCCTGGATATCACCGGCACCGCCGGCTTCCACCCGGTCGGCGTGCTGTGGGGGCTGGGTGCCGCGTTCGGCCTGGCCGGCTACTTCGTGCTCGCCGGACGGGTCGACCCCCGGCTGCCCTCGGTCGCCATGGCCAGCGGCGGGATGGCCGTCGGCGCGGCCGTGCTGCTCCTCGTCGGGCTGACCGGTCTGCTGCCGCTGCGCGCCACGTTCGGCGATGTCGCGTTCGCCGGGCACCGCACCTCCTGGCTGCTGCCCATCGTCGGGCTCACCCTGGTCGCCGCCGTGATCGCCTACCTCGCCGGCATCGCCGGCACCCGCATCCTCGGGCCCCGGCTGTCGTCGTTCGTCGGGTTGACCGAGGTGCTGTTCGCGGTGCTGATCGCCTGGCTGTTCCTCGACGAACTGCCGACCGCGTGGCAGCTCTTCGGCGGCGCGCTGATCATCGCCGGGGTCGCCCTGGTGCGCCTCGACGAACTGCGCGGTACGCCCGCGCCCGCCCCCGGTGAGCCCGCGCTGGCGGCAACCACCCGGTGAGAGAGTGGTACCCGTGCTGACCACAGTGGTGTTCGACGCCGACGAGACCCTGCTGGACCTGCGGCCGGCGGTGACCGCCGGGCTGGTGACCGTCCTCGACGAGATGCGCCGTCGAACGCCGGACGCCGCCGACGTGACGCTCGCCGAGCTGGAGTCCGACTGGGATGCCGTCTTCGGCGAGCTGAGCGTCGCTCCGGTGCTGGAGATCCGCCGCGCCGCGCTGGCCCGGTCGCTGGCCCGCGCCGGGCTCGACGACCACCTGGACGAGATCGCCGCCCTCTTCTTCGCCCGCCGTTTCGCCCTCACCCGACCCTTCCCGGACGTCCCGCCGGCCCTGGCCGCGCTGCGCACCCGGTACACGCTGGGCTTCGCCACCAACGGCAACAGCCGCGCCGAACGCTGCGGGCTCGCCGGGGAGTTCGCCTTCGAGATGTACGCGCACGAGAACGGCCTGCCCAAGAAGCCCGCCCCGGAGTTCTACGCGGCGGTGGTCGCGACCGCCGGGGTCCCCGCCGAGCAGATCGTGTACGTCGGTGACTCGTGGGAGCACGACGTGGTGGCACCCCGACGGGCCGGCCTGCGGTCGGTGTGGCTGAACCGGTACGGGCTGCCCCGCCCGGCCGGGGTCACCCCCGACGCGGAGGTGGCCACCCTGGCCGACCTGCCGATGGTCCTGTCGGAACTGGCGACGGGATCGGCCGACCGGGTGGACGTGGGCATCGAGCTGGGCGGATGAAGGAGAGATTCACCGCCATAACGGACGTTCACCTGGCGTAAAGCCGGCAGGTGTTGTGTGATGGCTGCCACGTCCCTCAACGAGAGGATCCGATGTGGTGAGCAAGCGCTTCACCGCCGGTGCCGTCGCGACCGCGGCAACACTGGCACTTACGGCAGCGGGCCTGGGTGTACCGGCCACCGCCGCGCCGAGCACCTCCCGCACCTTCACTGTCGTGGCCGAGGACGGCTTCGCCGCCGACACGGCTGTCGCCGCCATCCAGGCGGCCGGCGGCACCGTGGTGTCCCGGTCCGACGAGGTCGGCATGTTCCAGGTCACCAGTGATCGGGCCGACTTCGCGGCCAGGGCGACGGCAGCCCCGAGCCTGATCGGCGCGGCCGAGCAGAAGGCCATCGGCCGCAAGCCGAAGCTGGACCGGGTCGAGCAGGAGCAGGCTGCTGGCGCGGCCGGTGCTGCGAGCGCAGCTGGCGCGGCCGGCGCTGCCGGTGCGGCCGGTGCCGGGAAGAAGGGTGCCAAGCTGGACCCGCTCGACGAGAAGCTCTGGGGTCTGAAGATGATCCGGGCCGACGAGGCCCGCAAGGTCGAGCCCGGCGACCGTCGGGTCACCGTCGGCGTCCTGGACACCGGCGTCGACGCCAGCAACCCGGACATCGCGCCGAACTTCAACTGGTCGCTGTCGCGCAACTTCGCACCCGACATGACCGATGTGGACGGGCCGTGCGAGGTGCCGAGCTGCCTCGACGCCGTCGGCACCGACGACGGCGGGCACGGCACCCACGTGGCCGGCACCATCGGCGCCGCCGCCAACGGCTTCGGCCTCTCCGGTGTCGCCCCGAACGTCTCCCTGGTCGAGCTCAAGGGTGGCCAGGACTCCGGCTACTTCTTCCTCAACCCGGTGGTCAACGCCCTGATCTACGCAGGCCGGTCCGGGATCGACGTGGTCAACATGTCGTTCTACGTCGACCCGTGGCTCTACAACTGCACCGCCAACCCGGCCGACTCGGCGCAGGCGCAGGCCGAGCAGCGGGCCATCATCAAGGCGATGAAGCGGGCGCTGATCTTCGCGCACAATAAGGGCGTCACCCTGGTCGGCGCGCTCGGCAACGGCAACGAGGACCTGGGCGCACCGCGTACGGACACCACGAGCCCGGACTACGGCGCCGACCCGTACCCCCGGCCGATCGACAACAACAGCTGCTGGGACCTGCCCACCGAGGGCCCGCACGTGATCGGCGTGTCGTCGGTCGGTCCGTCGGGCAAGAAGTCGGACTTCTCCAACTACGGCACCGAGCAGATCTCCGTCGCCGCGCCGGGTGGGTGGGCCCGGGACGGGTTCGGGACCCCGACGTACAACACCCCCGGCAACCGGATCCTCTCCAGCTACCCGCTGAAGGTGCTCCAGGAGGAGCCGATCTCCACCACCATCCCGGACCCGAAGGTGGACGCGAACGGCAACATCGACCCGCGGGTCGCCACGAGCGTCTTCAAGCAGTGCAAGCCCAACGGTGAGTGCGGCTACTACACCTACCTCCAGGGCACCTCGATGGCGTCCCCGCACGCCGCCGGTGTCGCCGCGCTGATCGTCAGCCGGTACGGCAAGCCGCAGGGCCGGGGTGGCTTCGGCATGTCGCCGGACGTGGTCGAGCAGCACCTCTACCGCACGGCAGCCGAGCACGCCTGCCCGGAGCCGCGCCTCCAGCAGTACCGCAACGAGGGCCGGGACGAGACCTACGACGCGTACTGCGCCGGTGGGGTCAACTTCAACGGCTTCTACGGGTACGGAATCGTCGACGCGTACGCGGCGGTGAAGACCCCGCTCAAGCCGAACGCCCGCCCGTAAGTCACCACCGCGAGGCCCGGTCGACGCTCGTCGACCGGGCCTCGTCGGCGTCCGGGCCTCGGGCTTGATCGACTCCAGGTCGCGGAGGTGGGGGTATCCCGTCCGTCTGATACAGCCATTTCGGCGACCTGGAGTCGATCACGGTTGGTGGCGATCAGCGCCGCCAGCCGCGGGAGATCAGGGCCGACCGAACCTCGGTGAGCACGGCGGGGAACTCCTTCTGGAGCCGTCTGCTCGTCACGTGCAACACCAACCACCCCGCACCGACGAGAAGGTTGAGCCGTCGACGATCGCGGTGCAGTTGCTCCGGGTCGGCGTGCCATCGGCCGTCGTACTCCACCGCCACCCGGAACTCGGGCCAGGCCAGGTCGGGATGGAGCACCAGCCCGCCGGGCAGCCGGATCGGGTGCTGGGTGACCGGTCGGGGGAGCCCGCCCAGCATCAGACGCACCCGTAGCTGCGACTCGGGTGGTGACTGCGCTCCTGCATCGGCGACGTCGAAGATCCAGCACGCGCGTCGTCCGCCGGGTCGGTCGGCATTGGCGGTGGCGACGGCGGTCAGCGCCGCCGGGGTGGTCAGACCGGTCGCGAGCAACGAGTCGACAATTCCAATCGCACGCAGCGGGTCCAACCAGACCGCCGTCTCCCACGCCGCAGATGCCGGATCGGTCCGGCGGAGAGCGGCAGCGCCCCGCTCGCCGGGCAGTGCGTTGAGCGGCGTCGGCGGCGAGGCTGGTGTCCGCCGTGACACTGGCGTCGGCGGTGAGGCTGGCGTCCGCCGGAGCGGTGGCGTCGACGGCCGTGCGTCGGGCAGGGCGTCCCTCGCCACAGCCGGCCGTTGTGCGATGGACAGAGCGGGGCCGGGCGTCGCAGCGGAATCGAATTTGACCACGTGCACGTGAAGGCCGCGTTGAGAGTCGACGCGGGCGACCTTCGGCAGCAGCACGTGCACGTCGTCATCGAACCCGGCGGCATGCTCGATCCCGTGCAGGTAGGCCGACGAGGGCCCGGCGATCATCGCCTGCGACGGCAGCCGAAGGATTGCGGCACGGCAGGCCAGCTCGTGCGTGCGTTCGAGACGCGCGTCCGCGTACACGTCGTGGCGGAGTCGGACCCATGACGAGCCGCGCAACTGATGTCTGGTGATCAAGCCCCGCCGAATCGCTGCGGAGCCACGAAACACCTGCCAGGCAAGGGCAGGAGGCCGGTGAGGGTGCGGAGGCATGCGGCCAGCGTCTGACGCTCGAGGTGCTGGCCGATACCCCTGTGGACAGCGGCGGATGGTCGCCCCGCAGGTGCCTGTGGACAACTGCCACGAGCCCGATGGACGTGTTATACGGCGAGATCATCACCAGTGCGGCGTTATGGCGCTGTCCAAGGCTGGCGATGCCGCCATATCGGCGATGTGGAGTTGATCAAGGGTCGGGTGGGTCAGCGGAGGGCGGCGGTGACGGCTGTGGCGGCGGCGAGCACCTGGGGACCGATCAGGTCGACGTCCAGCGGGGCGAGCGCGACCACCCCGACGCTGGCCTCCAGACCTGGCACGCCGAGCACCGGCGCGGCCACCCCGTACGCCCCGGACTGCAGCTCGCCGCTGCTGCTCACCGGCTCCGCGGCGCCGCCCCGACCGGCCAGGATCGCCCGACCCGCGGCACCTCGGTCCAGGGGATGCCGCGCCCCGGTCCGGTACGCGACGTGGAACGACGTCCAGCTCGGCTCGACCACGGCCAGGGCGACGCCCTCGCCGCCCTCCACCACTGTCAGGTGTGCCGTGGCGCCGGCCTGCTCGGCGAGCCGGCGTAGCGCGGGCAGCGCCCCCTCGGCGAGCAGCGGCTGGGCGCGTCGGGCCAGGTGCAGCACCCCGGCGCCGAGGCGGAGCCGGCCGTCGCTGTCGCGGCGCAGCATCCCGTGCGTCGTCAGCGGGCCGACGAGCCGGTAGACGGCCGCCCGGCCGATGCCGAGTCGCGTCGCCACCTCGGTGACTGTCAACCCGGCCGGCGCGTCGGCGACCAGGTGCAGCAGTCGCAGACCCCGGTCGAGAGTCTGGGACGTCTCCCCGGCCCGGCCGGACCCCGCCGTCTCATCCACAGCACGCAGCGTACGACCCGGCACCGGCGGACCCGCACAGGCGCGGACGGCTACCCTTGTACGGTGACGCTACGCCTGTATGACACCGCCACCCGATCGGTGCGGGACTTCGTCCCGCGGGAAGCCGGCAAGGTGGGGGTCTACCTGTGTGGTCTCACCCTCCAGGCGCCGCCGCACATCGGTCATCTTCGGTCCGGCGTCGACTATGACGTGCTGCGTCGCTGGTTGCTGGCCGCCGGCTACGAGGTCACGTTCATCCGCAACCTGACCGACATCGACGACAAGATCCTCGTCAAGGCGGGGGAGCGGGGTCTGCCGTTCTGGTCGATCGCGTACGCCAACGAGTTGATCCTCGCCGAGTCGTACCGGGCGTTGAACGTGCTGGCACCCACCTACGAGCCGCGCGCCACCGGGCACATCCCGGAGATGCACGAGCTGATCACGAAGTTGATCGCGGACGGGCACGCGTACCCGGCCACCGACGGCTCCGGCGACGTCTACTTCGACGTGGCGTCCTGGCCGGCGTACGGGTCGCTGTCGGGTCAGTCGCCGGACGCGATGCAGTCGGCGGGGGACGCCCCCGACCGGGGCAAGCGGGACCCGCGCGACTTCGCCCTCTGGAAGGGCGCCAAGCCGGACGAGCCGGCGGACGCGTACTGGCCGTCGCCGTGGGGGCTGGGCCGCCCGGGGTGGCACATCGAGTGCTCGGCGATGTGCTGGCGCTACCTCGGCCCGGAGTTCGACATCCACGGCGGTGGTCTGGACCTGACGTTCCCGCACCACGAGAACGAGATCGCCCAGTCCCAGGCGGCCGGGTTGCCGTTCGCCCGCTACTGGGTGCACCACGGGCTGCTCAGCATCGGCGGAGCCAAGATGGGCAAGTCCGCCGGCAACGCGCTCGACCTGGCGTACGTGGATTCGCTCGGCGTGCGGCCGGTGGAGCTGCGCTACTACTACGCCGCCGCCCACTACCGCTCGGTGATCGACTACTCGGAGGACTCGCTGCGCGACGCGGCCACCGCGTACCGGCGGATCGAGGGCTTCGTGCAGCGGGCCGCCGAGCGGGTGGGCCCCGGGCAGCTCGGTGAGCTGCCGGCCGGCTTCGTCGCGGCCATGGACGACGACCTCAACACCTCCGCCGCGCTGGCCGTGCTGCAACAGCACCTGCGCGACGGCAACACCGCGCTGAGCACCGGCGACGATGTGACCGTCCGCACCACCCTGGCCGCGGTACGGGCGATGCTGGATATCCTCGGCATCGACCCCTTCGACGAGGCCTGGACCGGCGGCGGCAGCTCGAACGATCTGCGCGCCGTGGTGGACTCCCTGATCGCGCTGGCCCTGGAGCAGCGCGCGCAGGCCCGGGGCCGCAAGGACTGGGCCGCCGCCGATGCGGTACGCGACCAGCTCAAGCTGGCCGGCGTGGCGGTCGAGGACACCCCCCAGGGCCCCCGTTGGACTATTGGAGAGCAGGACTGATGGCCGGCAACTCGCAGCGCCGTGGCCGGCGACTGACGCCGAAGGCGGGCGCCCCCAAGGGCTCCGGCGGCAAGAACAAGGACTCCCTCGCCGGACGCGGGCGCACCCTGCCCGCCGACGAGCGACCCTGGCACAAGGGTTACTCGGGCACCGAGAAGCTGCCGCAGCGCACCGCCTGGAAGCAGGACAAGGAGCGCCGGGCGGCGGCCGAGGAGGGGCGTGTCCCCAAGATCGGCCAGCCGGGCAGCAAGGACACCACCTGGGGCAAGGGCGGTGGCCGGGGCGTACCGGCGAGTCGGGGTGGCGCCGCGGGTCGGGGTGGTCGGCCGACCGCCGGCCGGAGCGGCCCCCGGGTCGCGCCGGGTCGCAAGTCCAACCCGTCCAAGGACACCCCGGAGCTGCTGGTCGGGCGCAACCCGGTGCTGGAGGCGCTGCGCGCCCAGGTGCCGGCGACGGCGCTCTACGTCGCCCAGGGCATCGACATGGACGACCGGATCAACGAGATCATCCGGACGGCCGCCGACCGGGGCATCGCCAACCTGGAGATCAGCCGCGCCGAGATGGACCGGATGACCGGCGGCGTGCTGCACCAGGGCGTCGGGTTGCAGGTGCCGCCCTTCGCGTACCAGCCCTTCGAGGACATGGTCGCCGCGGCCCTTGAGCAGCAGGCGCCGCTCCTGGTGGCGCTGGACGGGGTCACCGACCCGCGCAACCTGGGCGCGGTGATCCGTTCGGCCGCCGCGTTCGGCGCGCAGGGTGTCTTCGTACCCGAGCGGCGGGCTGCCGGGATCACCGCGACCGCCTGGCGGACCAGCGCCGGCGCGGCCGCGCGGGTGCCGGTGGCCCAGGTCACCAACCTGACCCGGTCGCTGAAGGCGTGCCGCGACGCCGGCTTCATGGTGGTCGGCCTGGACGCCGACGGCGACACCGACCTGTACGACCTGGAGGCCGCTGTCGGGCCGCTGGTGGTGGTGGTCGGCTCGGAGGGGCGCGGGTTGTCCCGGCTGGTCGGCGAGACCTGCGACCTGACCGTGAGCATCCCGATGATCTCCGAGGTGGAGTCGCTCAACGCCAGTGTGGCCGCCGCGGTCACCCTCGCCGAGGTCGCCCGCCGGCGCTCGGTCGAGCTGTAACGACTGTCGACGAGGCCCCTTCCCGCAGGTGTGCGGGAGGGGGCCTCGTCGTCAGATCTGGTGGAGCCAGGCGACGAAGAGCAGCGCCCCGGCCACCGCGATCAGCAGCGTGACCGGAATCAGCCACCCCGGGGCGCGCTCCCCGTCGAGACGTCGGGTCAGCCGCTGGTGCACGGCGGCGATGCCGATCAACGCGAGCAGGGCTGCGGCGGCCATCGGCAGGCCGACGAGGAAGTGCGCCACCCACGCGCCGGCCCGGGTCGGACCACCCCAGGAGTGGTCGTACGGGCCGCGGTCGACGATGCCGTACAGCACGCCGCGCAGCACCATCAGCAGTTGAACACCGAGCGGCAGCAGGGCCACGAGGCCGAGCAGCAGGCTGAGCAGCCCGTGGCCGAGCACGCTGAACGGGCCGGGTCGCCGGTCGGGCGCGGGCACCGGGGGTGCTCCGAGCAGTCCGGTGCGGAGCCTGCGCCACCGCGCGGCGGCCGCACCGGCGCCACCCACCGGGGCGGTCACCAGCGCGAGCAGGGCGACCGGCACCAGCGCCGCGCAGTAGGCGAGGCTGCGGCCGGTCAGGCGGGCCGTCCGGCCAAGCCGGGAACTGGTGATCGGGTGAACGGTGGCGGACACGGCGTCTCCTCGGGTTGGGCGTGCCGCGACGCTACGGGCGCGGCCCGCCCTGCCGAGTCACCCCGCGGAGCCACATTGGTGCTGGCACCTGGGGGTGAGAAACCCTCCCCGGGTACGACGAAAGGGGCGGCCCGCCGAAGCGGACCGCCCCTTTCCGGTACGGCGTTACGTCAGATCCGGCCGCCGGTGGCGGCGTGGAAGACGTGGCTGCGGCCGGTGCGCGGCTTGACGAACACGGTGTCGCCCATGTTCGGCATGGTGCGCCGGTCGGTGCGGACGACGAAGCGCTCCGAGTTGCCGCCCAGCGCGGCGTGCCCGTAGACGTTGGCGTCCGAGCCGAGGTCCTCGACCAGCTCGACGACGACCGGCATGCCGCCCTCGGTCGGGCTGACCAGGTCGCAGTCCTCCGGGCGGAAGCCCACGGTCACCTTGCCGTCGCCACCCTCGGCGCGGGCCGCAGCGACCTGCTCGCGGGTCAGCGGGATGTGCAGCTCGGCGAACTCGGCGCCCTGCTCGTTCAGCGGAACGGTCTTGATGTTCATGGCGGGAGAGCCCATGAAGCCGGCGACGAACACGTTGGCCGGGGTGTCGTACAGCGCCCGCGGGGTGTCCACCTGCTGGAGCACACCGTCGAGCAGCACGGCGACCCGGTGGCCCATGGTCATGGCCTCGACCTGGTCGTGCGTGACGTAGACCGTGGTGACGCCCAGCTTGGCCTGGAGCGACGCGATCTGGGTACGGGTCTGCACGCGCAGCTTGGCGTCGAGGTTCGACAGCGGCTCGTCCATGAGGAAGACCTGCGGCTCGCGGACGATCGCCCGGCCCATCGCGACACGCTGACGCTGACCGCCGGAGAGCGCCTTCGGCTTGCGGCTCAGGTACTCCTCCAGCTGGAGCAGCCCGGCCGCCTCCTTGACCCGCCGGTCGATCTCCGACTTGGAGGTCTTGCGCAGCTTGAGGGCGAACGCCATGTTCTCGTACACCGTCATGTGCGGGTAGAGGGCGTAGTTCTGGAAGACCATCGCGATGTCGCGGGCCTTCGGGGGCAGGTGGGTGACGTCGCGCTGGTCGATGTAGATCGAGCCGGCGTCGACGTCCTCCAGGCCGGCGAGCATGCGCAGGCTGGTGGACTTGCCACAACCGGAGGGGCCGACGAGAACGAGGAACTCGCCGTCGCCGATCTCGAGGTTCAGCTCGTTGACGGCGGGACGCTCGGTGCCCGGGTAGATCCGGGATGCCTTGGAATAGGTGACCGTAGCCATGGTGGTGCGCTTCCTTTCACCGGCAGGAACGTGCCGGACGATCCGAGTGAAGGAGCGACCGGCACGTACCCGTGCCGGTCAGCGGACGGCGGGTCGGCCGCGGGGGCGGCCGTGGTGTCGTCCGTGTCACTGCACCGTAAACGGCTTTCACCGCGCTGCCAAGGTGAGGGGCCCTCGGAAGTGATCCATTGCCCACGCATTCCGGGCACTCGGGCACGGGCAGGTATCAATCGACGTCTCCTCAAGGCGGTGGGGCGTCGGGTTGTTGACGTTTCCCGTGCTCGGGAGCCCTCGCGAGCGGGATATCCGGACGTCAGTCGCTATGCTGACCTCGACGCACGCGCCCCTGTAGCTCAGCTGGCCAGAGCACTCGCCTTGTAAGCGAGATGTCGCCGGTTCGATCCCGGCCGGGGGCTCCATATCCACAAGGCTTTTCCCGATGGGCGTTGCCGCAAGCGGGCCGGTTGACAGCAACGCTGACAGCAACGGCACTCACGAGAGCTTCCCGTCGAGCTTGCCGAGTGCCTGACGCATCGCGTCGAGGTTGGCGTGAGCGTAGACCTTGAGGGTGATCTTCACGTCGGCGTGCCGGGCGATGGCCTGGACGACGTGCGGCGGGACGCCCAGCTCCATCAGCAACGAAACCACGGTGTGCCGTAGGTCGTGCAGGCGAACACCAGGCAGTCCGGCGGTTTCCCGGAGCCGGGCGAAGGAGCGGCTGAGGTTGGTGGGCTCCATCGAAGTGCCCCGCTCCGAGGGAAACACGAGGTCGTGTTCCTCCCAGACCTCCGCCAGCGCTTCCCGCTCGGTCTGCTGCCGCTCCTGGTGTTCGAGCAGCGTCAACCAGGTGACCTCGGGCAGCGGCAACACCGCCTCTGAGTCTTCGGTCTTGGCGTCCTGGACGTGGAGCTGTCCGGCGACTCGCTGCACGGTCTGCTGCACCCGTAGCGTGCCTTCGTCGAGGTCGAGATCCGACCAACGGAGGCCGACCAGCTCACCTCGACGAAGGCCCATGGTCGCCGCCACGACGTAGAGCGCATGGAGCCGATGGCCCGTCGCGGTGTCCAGGATCTTCCGTACCTGGTCGACGGAGAGCCCTTTGCCGACCTTGTTGCGAGGCGTTCGTGCGGGACGAGCATGGCCAGGTGCTGCTCATCCAACGTACCGACAACGGCCTGTGGTCCCTGCCAGGCGGTGGCCAGGAGATCGGCGAAACCGTCGCGGAGACGGCGGTCCGAGAGACCCGCGAGGAGACCGGCATCAGTGTTGAGGTGACCGGGATGGTCGGCGTCTACTCCGACCCCGGTCACATCATCGAGTACTCAGATGGCGAGGTGCGGCAGCAGTTCTCGCTCTGCTTCCGCGCCGAACCGATCAGCGGTACGCCAACCCCGAGCGACGAGTCACATGAAGTCCGGTGGGTGGCCCGCGACGAGCTGGCGGCGCTCGACGTCCACCCGTCGACCCGGCTCCGCATCAGCCACGGCTACGAGGAACGCTCCGAGCCCTACATCGGCTGACGGACGCCGGTGAGCCGGCGCTGAGTCCGCTGCACGGCAGCGACCATCTCCGGTTCGGCCCTGCCGATGAACCGGGTCACCAAGTGCTCCGGCCCGTACCGGGACCGAATCTCTGCCAGCCGGTCCAGCACTTCGAAGTCTTGACCATCTGGTCCGGTCGTCATGTCGGCACAGCAGAGAGCATCGGTTGCGGCGGTTTCCTCCCGAGGGAACTCGGCAGCCAGCACCTCGCCCAGCCCGCGCTCATCGGCCTCCAGCCAAGCGCAGGAGTGATGAGCCACCAGGGCAGCAATGCGCTCGTTGAACTGTTCCCGGCGCAACCAACGGCCACCATCGAGCGAGTGGAAGCCAGTGTCGACCAGCTCAGGGCTGTAGCCCACATCGTGCAGCCACGCCGACGCTACAAGCGCCTTGCGATCCTCTGCCGGGATCGCAGCGCTGATCCTGTCCGCCTTGGCAGCGACCGCCTGGACGTGACTCCATCGACGGGGCAACGGCGTTTCCAATAGGCGACGTGCAACTTCCCGGGCGGTGTCGACGAGGGCGGCCATGCCGACAGGGTACGGAGCCACCCAGCCCGTGCACCATCCCGTGTCTAGTGGCCGACCAGGCGAGGCCGGCAGCTGCCGACGACGTCGTCGGACAAGAGACGCACGACAGTTCTCCGTCAGTCGAAAGTGACATGCGCCAGGGAGACTAGGCAGTGGGCCGGCGCCAATACCCACGGATTCGCCGAGTTGAGTGCCTCGTCTACCGTGTCAAGATGTGGGCTACCAGACGAGGGGTGGCCCTAAGCGCACATGCTGGCGTGCCGTCGGAGACCATGGTCTATCACTTGCATGGATGCAAGATGCAAATATGGTGCGCGTCTGGACTAGTTGAGGTGAAGCACTTGAGTGACGACCTATCAATCGTGCGAGACGTGCTGGGTGACGAATTGTCGCCTGACTCCATCGACTCTGCGATTCGAAACGCCGCATCTATCATCCCTCGGCTTGTCGAGGCCTGGTACCTAAGGGCCCACTCGGACGTTCTGCCAGTTCGCCAGCCGGGAGAACTTTCGTATTTCATACCTCAAAGCCACTGGCGGGCAACCAGTAGAGGACGAGAACTTTCCTTAGCGTACGACGATGGCCTGACCGCACTGCTATACGTTCACAGAATTGTCATCAACAGTCCACTCCTGATGCTGTCTTCGGCATCGATTCGGGGCAAGTCGCTTGAGTGGTGTCGTGACCTCCTATTAACGTCGCTCCACCTTCTTCTGTCGTTGAAGGAACTCGTTGAGGCCGGTACGGTCGTAATTATCGGCTCGGATGGCAACTATTACGAGCCGTGGCTCCTGGATGCATTTGCCGAGAAGGTTGGGCAGCCGGCAGTAAACAATCTGAATCACGAACTTCGGCAGCGGATTATTTTCTCGCTAGCTTCAGGATGCGCTGTCGATGTCTTCGCGAACAACGACGCAGAGTACGGGGAACTTCAAGAGCTGCTCGGCCCCGACCGCCAGAGTCTGCTCGCTGATCGGTCAGAGGCAGTACATCTCGCCGCCTTACTCGAAGAAATTGTCCCAGACACTGCGGACCTAGACCTGCGGCAACTAGTGCGGATTCGTCAGGATGACTCATTTGAACAGTGGCGATGCGATCTCCGCACTGCAACCCGTCGCATGATCGCAATGAATAGCATTGACGATTTGAAGGGTGAGGGCATCGAGGAAGTTCGGGCTCTGATGGAAGAGAGGGCGGCCAGGATTAGGGAGGCGGTTGCTCGAACCAACTCAATGGCACGCCTTCGCACCCACCTGGCGTCCTTCGCTATCGGGGGGATCGGTGCGGTATCAGTCCTGCCTATCATCGGTCAAGCGAACGTTGCGTCCGAGGTGGCAATGCTCGCAGGGTCGCTAGGAACCGGCTCTCTCTCGATTGGACTGGAAGCCGTAAGAAGATCCCTCCGCAACACTCAGGCCGGCAGCGACGCCCTAACGCATCACTATGCCTTTGTAGCTAAGTGCGCAAGACGTTAGCCGTCGGCTCTCTCGAACCAGATTCGGCCCGCTATGTGGGCTGGTCGGCAAGGCACACTCGTCACTACGCTCAGTTGTGACTGTCGCGCATCAGCGACGAGGACGGACGGCTGCCGGCGAAGTGGACGCTCCTATTTCTGTCAAGAGAGCGGGTGGCGCGCGGGTCTTGCCGCGTCGGTCAGCAGGTGGCCGGTCGGGGAGTAGTCGATCTTCCAGTCGGTGTAGACGCCAAGGGTGCCATCCTGGGTGCATCGGAGCCCGACGCTGACCCACCGGACTTCACCGTCTGCGCGCAGGGCGAACCCGACCGCGGCCTGGAAGGCTTCACCGCCGCATGGGCAGGCACATTCCTCAGGGTCGGCGTCTTGCCAGTGGTCGGCACTGTCCGCGATCAAGGCGTGGTCGCCGCAGGTCAGACACTGTGTCTGTACGCATCCGTTCTCGTCGTCGGCGAGGACCGTGAAGGTCTTGCCGTCGCACTGTTGGCAGATCATCTCCTTGACCCGAGCCACCGGGTAGCCGCCGGGCTGGTACTCGCGGAGGTAGTCGGCGAGGTCGGTGAAGTCGTCGCCGCGCCAGAACGTGCCGGTGGTGTCGATCACCACCGGTGCAGCGTGCCGGATCTGGCCAGTGGTGTCGAGACCAATGTTGGCTAAGCGGAGTTCGTGAGCAGCCGGTAGGCGTCTCGGGCGATGTAGCGTTTCAAGCAGTGCATGATCTCGGTCTTGGTCTTGCCCTCGCTGATCCGGCGGGTGACGTAGTCCTTGGTGGGCTGGTGGCAGCGCATGCGGACGAGGGTGATGCGCCAGAGGGCGCGGTTGGCGTCGCGGTCGCCGCCGCGGTGTAGGCGGTGGCGGTCGGTGCGTCCGGAGCTGGCCGGGATGGGGGCGACGCCGCAGAGCCGGGCGAAAGCCGTTTCGGAGTGCAGGCGATGAGGGTTGTCGCCGGCGGTGACGAGGAGTTGCCCAGCGGTGTCGACTCCGACGCCAGGCAGCGCGACCAGATCCGGGGCGGTGGCGGTGACGAGGGCGGCCAAGTGGCTGTCGAGATCGTCGATCTCGGCTTGGAGGGCGAGCCAGCGTCGGGCGAGGCTGCGCAGCGCGAGTTTGGTGGCTGTCGCCGGATCAGACATCGTGCCGGGCCTCAGAGCGGCGCAGACGCGGATGCGTTTCTTGCCGGCCAGCCCGCGCACCAGTTCTCTCACGGATCCGGAAACCGTCGAAAATTCGCTTTCCGAACTGATGGTCCGCCTGCAAGACGCGAGAGTGGCATTACTAAAAGCGCGTCTCCCGTGGAGGCTTGTGAGGCTGTATGTAGAAGCGGCCGAATATTGCTACACGGATATGCAGCTTCGGGTGAGGGTTGCGAAAGAGGATGCTGTCGCCCTATCAAAGATGCGTCACCCCTCACGCTTTGCCCGCCGCCCTCCATATCTTTTTGCCTTAGGGCTGCAAGGCGCGTTAGTTGACTTCCTCGAACGACCGGTTCGTGCGCGATTCCGCAAGTCCTGGCTCATGCTAATAATACGCCGCGACTTCAAGGTTATAGCTACCTTGGACAGTCCTGCACGGATGTTCGATTGGCCGAAGTGGCAAGCGGTGACCCCGACGCAGGCTGGCGCTCGTGCCGTGCCCGTTCCGTGTCCGACGCAACGGTCAACACCGGTCAGCCGAGGTCCGTTCCAGAGTGCAGCAAGTTCACCCCTGCTTCTACGAACAGCCAACGCCAGGCGCAGGGATCGTGATTCAAGGCGATTCCCAAGCTGAGCGCGCACACCTGCAAGGATCGCTACGTGACCAGCGAGGAAGTTCGGCCCTGTCCCGAGTGCGGGCACGTGCCGCAGGCTCACCCGAGGCTCGGCGATCGGGACCTTTCCATCTGCGCATCCTGCATCTATGAGGAGGATGAAGGGCTACGCGATGTCGAGGCCATGTGTACGAGGTCGTTCCCGGCGTCACGGATGGGTGACTAACCGAGTGACGACCGTAACGGACGCCCACGTACTGTGGAGGACGGTGTAGGACTCTCTTTGCAGCTCAGCGCTCGCCTCATGCCAGATCACGAGGCCGCGTTTATTGCCTGAGGGTCAAGGGCACTTCAATCGCCAGGCAGCGGCACTTGAACGGAGCACGCAGAATTCACAGGCGAGGGTCTCGTATGAATCGTTAGCAACTACATCTGTAACGCAGGGTGCGGTGGCACGACCTTGTCAAGTTGACGTTCAAGACTGAGCGGGTCAGCGAAGAACTCGACATCTCCTACGGACGCCAACTCGCTGATGATCTCACTGGGCCAATCCTCACGGCCACCGTCGAGAGCCGCGATGCGGTTCTCCTTCGGTACATCTGAGAGGTCGAAGATGTAGTAGCAGTGTTCGGCCGCCTGGTCGCGATCGCGCGAGCTGACCGCTTGGATATAGGCTGAGCGACTCCTGCTGGACACCCGCAACGTAACCTGACGCTTCCTTCCGGACCGTAACGAGACAAGGGCTTCGCGCTGAACGTGGCGACTGTCCTGCGCCCAACTTCGGACGCGGTCAACGACGCGGTCTGGGAACCTAGTGAGAGAGTGGCGAACCGCCAGCCAGCGAAGTTGCTCTACCCGCATTGATGCTTGAGCCACATCCAAGACGAGGCGCCCGAGCTCCTGTGCTGTGCCAAAAGTCGCAAGCTCTCCCGGGGCGGTGTTCAGCCCACTCAAACCTGCGTTGCGCACGGTCTCTGCAAATGCCTCCGCAGGTCGTCCCGTTGCCACGTTCACGCCCGCCATGGACAGCTGAGTCGCAGCAACTGCCCGGTCTGACACGCGGAAGCCGGAGCCCATCGGCTCCACGAGCACTCGAACGGCATCGCCGTCACCGTAGGTCAGCGGGAGATCTACTAGGAGACCATCGCCGTAGGGCCGTACGACGGTTTGATCGTTGATCGTTCGTAGGATCGCGCCCACGGTCATTGTCGGGTCCACGCTGCCCTCCTCACGGCTCTGACCAGGTGAAATCGGGTGCTATCGCGATGAAGCACTCGTTGGCGAATGCTTCAAGGATCCCACGGTAAGTACCCGGAGCGACCCTGGGTTGAAGCGGAACTTCAGGAATATCTACAGGCTGGTAGACGCCCTCATCCGACGAACCGGGCTCTACCTTGTGCTTGTGCGTGCCACTGAGGGGCCGATGCTCCGTGTTGACGCACAGGCGGCGGGCAGAGAACTTGTCTCGCCCTGCGCCAACCAAGTACTGGAGCGTGGGCTCGCTTGGTGCCAGGGGGTTCACCACGAGACGCAGCAGGCACGGGGACAAGACCGGCAGGGTGGTGCGGACGCTCACGGTGCCCTCCTTGCTGAGTCCTCGGAGGGGAGCCCACCTGATGCCGCCTACTGTCACCGCCTTCGCCAGCGGCGAGAGCAGCGCTCTGACGTTGGCGGGTGTGATGAGGGGCGATGTCTGGCGACTCATCAGCCCGGGCTCCAAGTCACGCGGTTGCGTAGCCTCGTGAGCCGATCGATCGGCCAGTCCACGCCGGCTTGGACTGGCCGAAGGAGCACCTTGCGTGGCAACCACCCCATATGTCACTTCCTCGGCGATAGGGGTCTGAGCACTTCTACGACCTGCTTGCGTAGTAGAAGGGTAGAAGGGCTCAGCACTTTCCAAACCCGCCGTAAGGGTGTGACTGCCTCCGACATTCGCCGATGTCGGGAGCCCTAGCCAGTTGGTCCCGCCAGGCCGTCAACAGGCCGTCAACCGTCTGATACGCATGACCAAGTACGACCAGCGACGACGACGTTTGCTGAGGTGACTTCATGTAGCCAACCGGGTGACCAGTGAGAGTCGCCCCGGCTTACCTGTAGTTATTGAACTGGTGCTGCCACCCATGGGCTCTGGGGGGTGCAACCCGCTAGGCATCATCACGCCGTTGCCTGCTTCGAGTGGCAGGTCCGCCCTGGCCAGCAAGAAGTAGCTTGAGGAGACGGAGCGCGTAACTCCGCCCATCTTCGTCTGCCCTTAAGGACCACAGCGAGATGATCCAGATCAGCAGATACCGGACGCACGGAGCGAGAACGAGGGCGGCAAGAGCCCACGGTGCAGCTCCACCAGCGATCGACGAACTGACTTCAAGCAACGCGACTCCCAGGACTTGCCCCGCCTGGGTAGGCGGGTTCTAAGCCGAGGAGTCAGATACTTGGTGGTCACGGAGCCTAGGCTACTCGACCCCTTCGATGCCTGTCGGCAGAGTGGCTGTCGACAGCAACGCTGACAGCAACCACGCCGGACGCAAGCACGCCGACGAGTTCGGGCATGGACGAAGCTCCGAGCGTGCAGCCGTTCCCGGACGAGCGTGGACGACGTGCACAGAGCTTGTAAGCGAGATGTCGCCGGTTCGATCCCGGCCGGGGGCTCCATTTCCACCAGCGCCTTCCCGGTGGGCAGTCGACCGGCTTGCGGCACGGGGCTCATTGGAGCCTCCCGGGCTGCCGGCGATGTCGGGTCTCAGAACCGTCGTGGCAGATCAGCCCGGCACGTGGGTGTCGCGCCCGGCTGGACAACGTGCGGCATGGTTTGTGTCGTGGACGAGCGGCAGGGTGGGGGGCAGGATCGCTTCCGCGATCCGTTGGTCAGCCTGTACGAGATGGCGGCCGAGGACATTTACGTCGTCTGTCCGCGTTGCGGGCATCGGGCGATCAACGCTGCACGGCCAACGGCCGACAAGCGGGTGCCCTCGTGGCCCCGTCGGCTCTCGTGCACGAGGTGCGCGTACTCGGCGTCCTGGTCGCCACAGGGATCTCGGGAGTCGTGTTGGGGCGGTCCGGTAGATCCGTTTTTCGGCTTGCCGTTGTGGCTGACGGTCCAGTGCTGCGGCGGGAAGACGCTCTGGGCGCTCAACCGTACTCACCTCGACCTCTTGCAGGAATACGTCGGTGCGCGACTGCGCGAGCGGGGCCCGCAGCCGGGTGGCATGACGCTGGTGGCGCGGCTGCCGAACTGGCTCAAGGCCGCCAGCAATCGGGACGAGGTGCTCAGGGCCATAAGTCGGCTTCGCGCGTCGGTTGACTGGGACACCGCAAGGGGCTGTCGCTAGGGAGCCGGTCTGGCGGTGGCCCACCAGACAACGAGTCGATCCGCGGCGGACTCGACCTCGTGACAGGTGGGATCAAGCCCAAAATGGTTCTCAAGCTCGTGCCACAGGAACTCGCTGATCTCGGACCGGCCCGCGCCGCCTCTCAACCTCGCCAGCAACGGGCCGAGCATGCAGTCGTACTCGTCCGGAGCGGTCTCTGCGACGCCTATCGGGTCCCACTGGTTGAGCAGCTGTCTCAGGTTCAGTTGCAGGTCGCTCAGGTCCACGCGGGTTGATCGTGCCAGATGCTCGTCACGGTCACTGGCGGTGCCGTCGGCAGGGGCACCGGTGGTCGGCCGCTCCTATAGTTCGGGTATCACCGACCGTCGAGGAGTCGCATGAGCCCGGTCGTCGCGATCGCCGGCAGTGCCCAGGTCAACCGCTCCTACTCGCCCGCCGTACGCGACCCGGGAGCCGCTCCCGCCGCGGCGGCGGAACTGGGCGCGGCACTCGCCAACCAGGGCTGCCGCATCGTCGTGTACTCCGGTGATCCGGAATACCTGGAACGGGACGTCGTGCGCGGCTACATCAGCTCCGGCCGGGCGACGCCCGGGTCGATCCTGGTCCGTGGTCGCTACCAGCAGGACGCGGGCTTCGCGGAGGCCGAGCGGCACCCGGAGCTGTTCACGGTCGTGCCCGAGTCGACCGACGACTGGGAGGTCAGCTTCTACCGGTCGCTGCTGACGGCCGACGCGTTGCTGCTGGTGGGCGGCGAACGCTCCACGTTCATCGCCGGGCTCATCGGTCTGTCCCGGCGCATCCCGGTGGCGGCGGTCGCCGCGTTCGGTGGAGGCGCGGAGAAGGTCTGGCAGCGCCTCAGCGGCGAACGCGGCGTCGCCACCGAGGAGGAGGTGGCGGTGCTCGCCAGGCCGTGGCAGCCGGGCGCCGCCGAGCCGATCGTCACCGCGCTCTGCGCCCAGGTGCAGCGCCGAGCCGAGCAGGAACGCGCCTCCCGCGAGGCCGAGCGGGCTGCCGGGCGGCGTACGGTGGCGGGCCTGGTCACCGCGCTTGTCCTCCTGCTGCTCGCCCTCGCCACGATCCCGCTGGCGTACGCCGCTCCGGCCGGCGGCTGGCAGAACGTCGCGGTTCTCGTGGCCGCCCCGCTGTTCGCCTCGGTGTGGGGTGCGATCGTGCGTAACGCGTACGACGGCGGTGGCAGCTGGCTGCGGGCGGCGGCGTTGGGCTCGGCCGCCGGTGTCATCGCCTTCCTGCTGTTCGTCGCGGCGCAGATCGCCACGAACCCGGGCCTGCTCGACGGTGACGCGGCGCGGCAGTTGGTCTTCTTCGTCCTGGCCATCGGGTTCATCGGCGGGTTCACGTCCGAGGTCGTCTACGCCAAGCTGCGCGACCAGGACGTGGCGCAGACGTCGGTCCTTCCGCCGGGCGGCCTGCGGTGAGCCGGGCCGTGGAGGAGTCCAACCGGGCGATGCTGCGGGCGCGCGACGCGATGGACCGGTCGTACGCCGAGCCACTGGACATCCCCGCGTTGGCCCGGATCGCGCACGTCTCCGAGGCGCATTTCATCCGCACGTTCCGGGCCACGTTCGGCGAGACGCCACACCGCTACCTGCAACGCCGCCGGGTGGAGCGGGCCATGACGCTGCTGGTGGAGACGGACCGGGACGTCACGGACATCTGCTACGCCGTCGGCTTCGGCAGCCTGGGCACGTTCAGTCGGACGTTCCGGCAGATCGTGGGGGAGTCCCCCACGGATTTCCGGCGTCGCCGCGCGGCGACGGGCAACGTGCCGTCCTGCTTCACCAAGGCGTGGACGCGTCCCAGCAGTTTTGGATAAGCAGCAGGTCAGGGCCACCCTCTACGGTCATGGCATGACGATGAACGCGATCAGCCGCTCCCAGATCTACGTCCTCGACCAGGACGCGGCGCTGGACTTTTATGTCAACAAGCTCGGTATGGAGGTCAACACCGATCAGGATCTCGGCTTCATGCGCTGGTTGACGGTGAACCTGCCCGGTGACCCGGAGCGCGAGATCCTGCTGGAGAAGCCGGGCCCGCCGGCGCTCGACCCGGCGACTGCCGAGCAGGTGCGGGAGCTGCTCACCAAGGGCGCCCTGGGTGGGTACCTCTTCATGACCACCGACGACGCCCGCAAGACCCACGAGGATCTCGTGGCGAAGGGCGTCGAGATCACCGACGAGCCGACCGAGCGCCCGTACGGGATCGACTTCGGCATCCGGGACCCGTTCGGCAACAAGATCCGTATCGGCCAGATGTTCCCCCGGGCGTAACGTCAAGATCGAAAACCGGAGGGCGCGGGCCGGTCCCGCGCCCTCGGGTGTGTTTGGGTGTACGGCATGCGAACGCGGTTGCTGTACCTGGCCCGGCACGCCGAACAGGACCTCACCGGGCATGCCGACACGGACTCGACCGAGCCGGATTCCGGCCTGTCCGAGCGCGGCCGGCGGCAGGCCACGCTGCTCGGTGAGCGGCTGCGGGGTCGACCGTTCGCCGCCGTACACCACGGGCCGTTGCGCAGGGCCGCGCAGACCGCCGAGGTGGTCGCCGCGGCACTGCCAAGCGTTCCGGTGTACGCCACGGAGCTGGCCGGCGACCACCTCCCGCACGACACGGACCCGGCCGGGCTGCCGTCGGCGTACGCCAATTTCCTGGCCGGGTTCTCGACGGCCGAGCGGGCCGACGGGCCGCGGGTGACGGCGGCGGCGGTGCGGCGCTTCACCGGCCCGGCGGTTGCCGACGAGGGTGCAGCCGACGGCGAGCCGGTTCGTGAACTGGTGGTGACGCACACCTTCCTGATCGCCTGGCTGGTCCGGCATGCCCTCGACGCGCCGGAGCGGCGGTGGCTGGGTTTGAACCACCACAACGCGGGGTTGACAGTGATCCGGTACGGCGTGGCGGGGCCGCCGAACCTGATCACCGTCAACGACGTGGCGCACCTGCCGGCGGAACTGCGCGGCACCGGTCTTCCCCCGGACTACCTGGTCTGAGCCGCCGGTCAGCCGGTGACCCGCAGCAGCAGCTCGACGAGCGCACGGGTCGCCGGCGGCGGCGCGGGATCGGCGGGGCAGTCGACGTACCCGGTCTCGACGGCGCCGATCCTCAGGCGGTAGGTGAACGCGTCCGCGCAGCTCGACGCGGTGGCCGTGCGGCGGGCCTCGGTGGTCAGTCGGGGGTCGGCCGCCAGGCCGCGTAGCCGGCCGAGGTCGGCGGCGTCGAGCTTTCCGGTACGACGGCTGCCGGCCCGGTCCACCACGGTCCACCGCCCGTCCGGCTCGACGGTGATGTTGTCGCCGCGCCCGGCGAACCCGCCGGAGCGGAACAGCGCGACGCGCGCCCGGTCGTCGGCTTTCGGGCCGCTCTGCCCGGGGCCGCTCGGGACTGGGCCGCTCGGTGCGGGGATGTTCGTGAGGTCCGGGCCTGCGGTCGCGCCGCTGCCCGAGGGCAGGTCGGTGGGGGCGGCAGCCCGGTCGGTGCCGGTGCAGCCGGCCAGGAGGGCGGCCAGGAGCGCGATCGTGACGCCGGTCGTCGAGGCGGGTCTCATGTCCGTCGGACGTGTCATTGCCGGCGTTGGTTCCCTTGTCAAGGCCCTCATCCGTTCGGCCAGTCTCAATGTCTGGGAGCGGTCCAAGGCTTCTCTTTTCCTCAACACATCGCTATATCTACATGCGTGACTACCCCCGTCACACCCTTTCTCCTTTCAGGAGGGCACGTGAAACGACCCCTCGCGGCCGTCAGCGCAGCGCTGCTCACCAGCGGCCTGCTGACCTGCGTCGCCACCGCGGCGCACGCCGCCCCACCCACCGCTCCCGCGCCGGACGCCTCCGCCGCGGCCCGAGCGGCGACCGTCCTGCGGACGAACCCCGGCGCCGTCCAGGGTTCGAGCGCCGAGTCCTACCAGGTGCGCAGCACCCGGGTGGACGCCTCCGGTGCGGCGCACACCCGCTACACCCGCACCTACCAGGGGCTTCGGGTGTACGGCGGTGACTTCGTCATCCACACCGCGCCGAACGGCACCTACGCCGGCAGTTCGGTTGCACTCGCCGCGCCACTGACCGTCCCCACCACGGCCCGGATCACCGCGGACGCGGCGAAGAAGGCGGCCCGCGCCGGGTTCAACGGCAAGGCCGAGGCCGTGGGCGCTCCGGAACTGTTCGTCGACGCCAGCTCCGGCAAGGGCCGGCTGGCCTGGGAGACGGTGGTCAGCGGCTGGCAGCCGGACGGGCAGACGCCGTCGCGGCTGCACGTGATCACCGACGCCACCTCCGGCGCGACCGTCGGCTCGTTCGACGAGATCGAGTCGGTCACCGGCAGCGGCCAGGGCATCTACACCGGCTCGGTGAGCATCGACACGACGCTCTCCGGCAGCACGTACCAGATGATCGACCCGGTGCGCGGCAACGGCCGCACCTGCGACATGAACAACGGCACCTCCACCTGCACCACCTTCACCGACGCCGACAACGCGTGGGGCACCGGCGCCAACTCCAACCGGCAGTCGGCCGCCGTGGACGCGCACTTCGGTGCCGCGAAGACCTTCGACTACTTCAAGAACGTGCACGGCCGCAACGGCATCTTCGGCAACGGCAGCGGTGTGCCCAGCCGCGTGCACTACGGCAACAACTACGTCAACGCGTTCTGGGACGGCGCCCAGATGACCTACGGTGACGGCTCCAGCAACGCCCGACCGCTGGTCTCGCTGGACGTGGCCGGGCACGAGATGAGCCACGGCGTCACCGAGGCGCTCGCTGGCCTGGTCTACTCCGGTGAGGCCGGTGGCCTCAACGAGTCCACCAGTGACATCTTCGGCAACATGATGGAGTTCTACGCCGCCGCGCCGAGCGACCCGGGCGACTACCAGGTCGGCGAGAAGATCAACATCAACGGCAACGGCACCCCGCTGCGCTACATGTACAACCCGTCGCTGGACGGCTCGTCCGACAGCTGCTGGTCCACCAGCACCAAGAGCAAGGACGTGCACTACTCCTCCGGCGTCGGCAACCACTTCTTCTTCAACCTCGCCGAGGGCACCGGCGCCACCTCGTACGGCACCTCGCCGGTCTGCGGTTCCGCTCCGGCGGTCACCGGCATCGGCCGCGCCAAGGCGGAGAAGATCTGGTACCGGGCTCTGGACGTCTACTTCACCTCCAACACGTCGTACGTCAACACCAGCAACCCGGCGAACACCGCCCGCGCCTACAGCCTGCGGGCCGCGACCGACCTGTACGGCAGCTGCTCCACCGAGTACAAGGCCGTGCAGGCCGCCTGGACGGCCGTGAACGTGGCCGGCAGCGACTCGAACTGCTCGACCGGCAACGACTTCTCCGTGTCGCTGTCGCCGACCGCCGGCTCGGTGAACCCGGGCAGCGCGGCCTCCACCACCGTGTCGACCGCCACCACAAGCGGTACGGCGCAGACCGTGACGTTCTCCGCGTCCGGCCTGCCCAGCGGGGCGAGCGCCGCGTTCAGCCCCGCCTCGGTGACCTCGGGCGGCTCGTCCACCCTCACCATCAGCACCTCGGCGAGCACGCCCCCCGGCACCTACTCGGTCACCGTCAACGGCGTGGGAGCGGTCACCCGCAGCGCCACCTACACGCTGACCGTGAACGGCACCGGGGGCGGCTGCACCTCGGCGGGCCAGAAGCTGGCCAACCCGGGCTTCGAGTCCGGTTCGACCGGCTGGACGACCAGCTCCGGCGTGATCACCAACTCCAGCAGCCAGGCGGCCCACGGCGGGTCGTACAAGGCATGGCTGAACGGGTACGGCACCAGCCACACCGACACGCTCGCCCAGTCGGTGGCCCTCCCGGCGGGCTGCTCGTCGTACACGGTCAGTTTCTGGCTGCACATCGACTCGGCCGAGACCACCACGAGCACGGCGTACGACACGCTGCGCGTGCAGGTGCTCAACTCGGGCGGGACGGTGCTGGCCACGCTGGCGACCTACTCCAACCTGAACAAGGCCACCGGCTACAGCCAGAAGTCCTTCTCCCTGGCCGCGTACGCCGGCCAGACCGTCAACCTGAAGTTCACCGGCGTCGAGGACTCCTCGTTGCAGACGTCCTTCGTGGTCGACGACACCGCTCTCAACGTGTCCTGACCTGACCGGCACGCGGGCCCGGCGGCCATCCCCAACGGTGGCCGCCGGGTCCGCGCCGTCGTGTTTCTGGCAATCTTGGACAGTTGCCGTCAGCTCAGGACGGAAACTGTCCAAGATTCGTTGCAGCATGGAACTCGGGGTGAACGTGTCGGACGCGGAACTGACCGTCGCGGTGACCGGGCCGGTGGCGACCGTGGTGATCCACAACCCGGCCCGTCGCAACGCGATGACGGCCGCCATGTGGCGGCAGCTCCCCGAACTGCTCGACCGGCTGGAGCCCGACCCCGACGTACGTGCCCTGGTGCTCACCGGCGCGGGCGGCGCCTTCTGCGCCGGCGCCGACCTCGGTGACCTGGCCGAGCTGCTCGACGCCGGTGACACCAGCATCGCGGTGGCCGCCGAGGAGCGGCTGGCCGGCTTCGCCAAGCCGACCATCGCGGCGATCCGGGGCGCCTGCGTCGGGGGTGGCGCTCAACTCGCGGTCGCCTGTGACCTGCGGATCGCCTCGGATGGCGCTCGCTTCGGCGTACCGCCGGCCCGGCTCGGGCTGGTCTACCCGGCACCGACGACGCGGCGGCTGGCCCGGCTGGTCGGCCCGTCGGCCGCGAAGCACCTGCTGTTCACCGCCGAGCTGATCGACGCCGACCGTGCCCTGCGGATCGGCCTCGTCGACGAGGTGCTGCCGGGCGACCGGCTCGCCGCCCGGGTGGACGACCTCACCGCCACGATCGCCCAGCGATCGCCGCTGAGCGTCGCCGCCGCCAAGGAGATCGTCGACGACCGGGCCGGACCGGCACGGATCGCCTGGTGGCACCGGAAGGTGACGGACAGCGGCGAGGCCCGCGAAGGCGTCGCGGCCATCGCCGAGCGCAGGACACCCCGCTTCGCCTGGCGCGCGCCGACAGAGCGTTGAGACTGGTCGCCTGAGCGTCGCCGCCATCGCCATCGCCGCCATCGCCGCCGCCGCCGTCGTCGTCGCCGCCGGCCGAGGCATCGCTGAGGTAGGCCCGCCCGCCGCGCTGGATCCCGGTGCTGGCTCGGCCCGGTAGCACCCCCTCTCTTCCCTTTGCTCTGCTTCAGCGGAGGCAACACTTACGGCCCGTGAGTGTTGCCTCCGCTGAAGCAGAGCAAAGGACGTGCCCAGGTATCCGCGGACCCCGCGCGCCGGGTCGGCCATGCCTCGGTCGGAGTTCCATTCATTGCGAAACCTCGATCCCGGGTGGTGCCGGGCCGGTGCGGTACGGCAGGCTGTCGGTCGTGCAGCGTGATCGGTTGCTTGCGGGCCGCTACCGGCTCCTGGAGCGCCTCGGCAGCGGCGGCATGTCCGCGGTCCATCGGGCGTACGACGAGGTGCTCGAACGGGACGTGGCGGTGAAGGTGCTCGTCGGCTCGGACGTCAACGCCCGACAGCGGATCCGGGCCGAGGCCAAGGCGGCAGCCCGGTTGTCACACCCGTACGTCACAAGCGTCTACGACTTCGGTGAGTCGGTCGTCGACGGCGTCCAGGTGCCGTTCGTGGTGCTGGAACTGCTCAACGGCGTCACCCTCGAACAACGGTTGGCGGCCGGTCCGCTGCCACCGCGCGCCGCGCTGCGGGTCTGCGCGGAGGTGGCCTCAGCCCTCGAGGCCGCGCACGCCCAGGAGCTGGTGCACCGCGACGTGAAACCGAGCAACGTGATGCTCACCCCCACCGGCGCGAAGGTGCTCGACTTCGGTATCGCGGCGGCCGTCGGCGACCCCGAGATCGACTTCGATGGTCGGCTGCTCGGTACGCCCGCCTACCTCGCCCCGGAGCGGCTGGCGGCCGGCGAGGTCCTGCCGGCCTGCGACGTGTACGCCCTCGGCCTGCTCCTGCACCGGACGCTCACCGGTCGGCTGCCCTGGGCTCCCGAGGCGCAGACCGCGATGCTCCGCGCCCACGTCCACGTCGAGCCGGACCCGTTGCCCGAGATCGACGGAGTGCCCGCCGAGATCCATCGGCTCTACCGCTGGTGCCTGGCCCGCGATCCCGCCGACCGGCCCTCGGCCGCCGATGCGGCCCGCATCCTGCTCGGAGCTGCCGCCGGGCCGGCGACCGCGGATGTGGCCCCAGCCCCGGGCGGAGCGTCCGGGGTCGGTTCGGCGGCCACCGGGGGTGCGCCGGTCGACGACGTGCCCGAGCCCCCCGCCGGGGTCATCCCCGACCCGACCCGTGCTTCCCGGCGACAGTTCTGGCGTCGGCACCGGGTGGTGCTGGCGGTCGGCAGCGCGGTGATCGCCGCGGTGGCGGTGGCCGGCTCGCTGGGCGACTACGCCACCCGGCAGCACGACGGCACCGTGCCACGAACCGGCATCGGCTCGGGTGGCACCACCACTGTGGGGCTGCCGCAGACCGTCGAACAGCCCGAACCGTCCGAGACCCGTCCGTCCGCCGGCCCGTCGGCCCGGAAGACCCCGGCCGTCCCCCGGGCCAGCTCAGCGACGGGTTCGGACGGACCGTCCACGCCGGCGCCGACCCCGCCCACACCGACGCCCACGCCCACGCCCACGCCGACGCCCACCGACCCCGTGCTGGTCCCGGTGCAGGCTCAGGGCGGGACGGTCACCGTCCGCTGCCTCGGGGGATCTGCCGAACTTGTCACGGTGACGCCCGCGTCGGGCTTTCGAGCGGAGCCCTACGACCCGGGTCCGGCGAAGCAGGTCCAGGTCGAGCTGACCTCGACCGAGCACAGCAGCGAGATCCGTGCGCACTGCGCGAGCGGCCGTCCGGTGCCGAAGGTCAAGGAACGGGCTCTCTGACCGGGGCCGGCGGGTGCCGCGCCGGGGCGTACCCCGACGCGGCCCCCCGTTCCCGCCGGCCGGTCGGTCACCGCCCCGCCAGCGACGCCCAGCCGGGGTTCACCGGCTCCCGGCGCAGCGGCATGCCCGCCTCCGCCGGGGTGCGGTCGCCCTTGCGCTGATTGCAGCCGTAGCAGGCGGCGGTGGTGTTTCGCCAGGTGTTCCGGCCGCCCCGTGAGCGCGGCAGGATGTGGTCGATGGTCGACGCGATCCCGCCGCAGTACGCGCAGCAGCGCTCGTCGCGGCGGAGCACCCCGGCCCGGGACCAGGCCGGCCCGGAGTTGAACCGCCACCGGGTGACCACGTAGCGGACCAGTCGCACCACCCGGGGCAGCGGGAAGACGCCGATCACCTGGTCCGGCTCCGCCTCGTGGATCTCGGCCACCCGGCGGCAGAGCATCCGGACGGCGTGCTGAACGGTGACCCGGTGCAACGGGCCGAGGTCGGCGTTGATGACGAGGACGGCGTCCACCGGGGACTCCTTTCAGCTGGTGACGGACAGCGAAGAGCCGCCCGGTCCGGCGTTCGGACGGGGCGGCTCGGCGCGTACGGGAACGCGTCAGTCGGGCCGGCCCGTCCGGGGGCCTTCCGCTCGCCAACCGTCGCCGGGCAGCGTCGACGACAGCACGGTGGTGACGTGCGACATCGTCATGATCGGCTCCCGCGGCGGTGGTTGACCTTGCGCGATCACGGTAGGTCGGCACCCGAGAGCGGGGCAACGTATTTCGATGGGCCGCCCGGCTCCGCGGGACGACGCTGACGTCGGGTCCGTGGAGCGCGCCGGGTCCGTGGAGCGCGCCGGGTCGGGGGAGCGACCCCTGCCGCGCGACGGGCGTTGGCCAGGGGCCGGTCCAGCCGCAGGGCCATCCGCGCGGTGAGTTCGCTGTCCAGCAGCGGCCGGTTGACCTCCCCCGCGACAGCCAGCGCGGGACCGGAGACGGAACGCCAGATGGCGGCCAGCCCGGCGCCCAGCCCGAGCAGAGCGACGGTGGCCCGCGTGGTCGGCGAACCGGCCGCGGCGGCGGCGCTCACCCCGACCACCGCGAAGAGCACCACCAGCAGGGGCACCAGCACCGGCCAGAAGATGCCCCGGGCGGCCTGGGCCACCAGTCGCCGGTCCCGGATGATCAGGTTCCGGGCGACCACCGCGTAGTCCTCCTCGTCGAGCAGGTCGCGCGGGTGCAGGCCGCCGGTGAGTACGCCGCGCCAGAGGTCACCCTGGTTGCGTAGTTCGCGGCTCAGCTCGGCCGGCTCGGGTTCGGCCGGATCGCCCCGGCCGGCCCGTTCCACGGCGACCGCCCAGGCAGCCAGCGAGCGGCGCACCACAGCGGCGGAGTACGGCGGCAGCACGCTGGCCAACTCGTCCAGCCACCGGCTGATCTGGATCTGCCGGCCGTCGAAGCGGCGCAGCAGTTGGGCGGCGTCGCCGGGCCGGACCGTGTCGGCCAGGGACCGGCCCAGCCGGTAGGCGAGCCCGACGCGGAGGTTGGTGGCCATCGCCCAGCGCAGCACGTCCACGTTGAGGTCGTCGAGGGCGAGCAGCAGCGGTTCGGTGTCGGCGGTGTCCGACTGTTCCGCCTCGGGCAGCCGGTCCAGGTCGGGCAGCCGGGTCCGGGCTGCGGACGTGTCCGGCAGCGGTCCGGTGTGCCGGGTGAGCGCCGAGATCTGGGCCAGCGCGACGTCCACGCCGTCGAGGTACATCCGCATCCGGCGCGGGAGTGACATCTCGGTCAGGTTGGAGAGCTTGGCCGGTGGGTGGGCCGGGACGGTCGGGCCGGGTTCGGCGTGCTGCCCGTGGTGGTACGCGTCGGCCATCCACCAGCCCAGCCGCAGCGCGATGACGACGCAGGCGCGCTCGTCGCGGAGCATCGGGTACGCGTCGTCCCGGATGGTCTCGTCGGCCGGCCGGACGTCCGCCGGGCCGGCGCGGTGCAGTGGTGACATCGCTGCTGCCCTCCCGCCCGGCCGATCGACGGATGATCATTCGAGCGTACGGCAGCGTAGCGTCGCTTATGTTGGTTTTTGTCGGTTTGGGGTGCTCCGCCCGGCCAGCAGGCCCCGGGGCCGGATCGAGCGCACCGGCTCGGCCGCGGCGCCCTCCGCGCGCAGGATGTGGTTCGCCGCGATGATCCCGGTGGCCGCGGACCGCTCCATCAGGGCGCTCGGGAAGTCCGTGGCGATACCGTCACCGGCCAGATAGACGCCGGACGCCTCGGTGCGCACCCCGGGCCGCCAGGCGTGGCTGCCCGGCGTGAACGCCGGCGCCTGCGCCTCCACCCGGGCACGCAGCTCCCGGACCCGCAGGTCAGCCGCCTCCGGCCAGAGCGCCACCAGCTCGCGGCGCATCCGCTCGGCCAGCTCCTCGGCCGGCACGCCGGGCTCACAGGCGTACGCGTGCAGCTCGATTATCGAACCGCCGGTCTGCCGCGCCCAACGGCGCGACTCGTTCTCCAGCCGGTGGTAGAGCGTCACCGAGTCCAGAGTGGGCTGGCGCGACACCCCGCTGAACACGGCGCGGTCGGCCGACACGTCCCCGTCGCACCAGTACCGCGCCACCGCGTACGGCGGGCCGGGCGTGCCGAAGCGGGGCATCCGCGCCGCCAGCTCCGGTGCCCGCCCGACCAGGTCGGGGGAGGCCGCCACCAGCGCGGCCAGCGCCGGCGGATCCACCGCGAGCACCACGTGGGCCGCCGGGTGGCTGCCACCGTCGGTGGTCGTCACCCGCCAACCCTCGCCGTCACGGTGCACCCCCGTGGCGCCGGAGCCGGTGACCACCCGACCGCCGTGCTTCTCCACGTGCCTCGTCAGCGGCTGCCAGATCGCCGTCGCGTAGTCCTCGTCGGGGCAGTCGAAGGCCAGCCCCTCCGGATTGCCGAGCAGGTAGAAGTGGAACTGGGCTACCATCTCCGCCGCCGACATCTCCGCCTCGTGGTTGAAGAACGAGTGCGAGAAGACCTCGAACAGCATCGCCCGCGCCCGGTCCGGCAGCCGTAGCGAGGCCAGCAGCTCGTCGGCGGTGGTGTCGTCCAACTCCGCGTAGGTGCGGACCGGGTCGTAGGTGAGCAGCGGCAACGCCGCGTCCCGGTCCATCGACCGCAGGTCGGCCAGGCGCAGACTGGGACTGCGCAGCAGCAGCGCCAGCAGGTTCGCCGGCGGCGCGGGCGGCAGCCTGCCGAACTCCTCGGTCGGCCACCGTGCACTGAGGATCGGGTAACCCGGAATCGGCTTGAGGAAACCCAGGTCGGGATCGACCCGACGGAGGATCGAGCGCCAGTTGTAGTACTGCCGGAAGAACGCGTGGAACCCGTGCTCGTTCTGCTGCTCGCCGTCGCCGAGCGCTTCGGGCCACGCGCCGAGCCGCCCGCCCAGCGTGGGCGCCGCCTCCAGCACCGTCACCGCAACACCCCGCTCGGCGAGCACGACCGCCGCCGACATGCCGGCGATCCCGCCGCCGACAACCACCGCCGCGACCGGTCGCGGCACGCGGTCGGCGCCACCTCCACCCGGGTCCACCTGGTGCTGACGTACGCCGATGAGCCGACCCACCACACGCGACAGCGCCACGCGCACCTCCCTCTTCGGGCCCAGTCTCCCCTACGGCAGGCAGCGGCGCTCGCGGTCGGACGCGGGCCAGACGTACTCCAGGTCGTCGGGGGTGTCGGCGCCGAAGATCGGGCGGTAGTGCGTCGGGTCCTTGCGCAGCAGCGACGAGCGGTGGCTCAGGTGCAGGTCGTCGCGGCCCAGCCAGGGCGGCAGGTCACCGGCGCGGGCCAGCTCGTCCTGCGTGCGGACGACGCCGGCCCCGCAGGCGGCGGCAAGGTCGACGGTAAGCGTGGTGGCGCAGGTGTCGGCGCGTCCCGGCTCGGTCCAGACGGCACACATGTCCAGCCCGTAGCGGGTGAGCGCCTCCTCGTACCCGGCCCACATCTTCACCGCCGGATGGTTGCGCCACCCGTACCCCGGCCAGGTGAGCCCGCGCAGCACCTGGATGGCCTCCACCCGCTGCTTGCCCAGCCGCTTCTGGTCCAGCGCGCGGGCGCTGGCCAGAAAATCCGGGTACGGCAGGAAGGTCTGCATCCCGCTGCTCTACCCGCCGCCCCTGTCGACATGCCTGGTCTCCGTGCGCGGCCGGGATGATCCGGGCGGGGTCGCCCAGTGTGGTCGTGCTGGTTACGATCCGGGCATGGCGGAGCCGTGGCGGGACCGGGCGCGACGGGCGGTCGAGTGGAACTGGCGGCTACGCGCCGCCGGTGACCCGCGTCCGCACTACGTGATCTGCGGTCAGGACGCTCTCGCCTACTACGTGGCCCGCGCGATGGTCGAATCCGACCTCCCGGCCGGCGGCGTCCGGGTGACGGTCGTGCTGCCGGAGCGCTACCGCCGCAACGGGCCGGACGTGGCCGGGCTGCGCGGGGTCCGCGTGGTCCGCTCGGAGCGCCTGGACGTGGCGACCTTCGAGGCCGCCGGGCTGGCCGGGGCGACCGGTCTGGCCCTGCTGCACCAGGACGACGTCGGCAACCTGCACGCCGCGCTCTGCGCCCAGGCCGTCGACCAGCGGGTGCGCCAGGTGCTGCGGATGTTCAACGGCACTCTCGCCGACGGCGTACGCAAGCTGCTCAAGGCGCCCGTCGAGGTGCTCTCCGACGCCGAGATGGCCGCGCCGGCGTTCGTGGCCGCCGCGCTCGGCGAGGTCGACCCCAGCTCCTTCCAGCATCGGGACAAGACGTTGCGGGTGGCGCGGCGTGCCGACGTGCGGGAGCAGGACGTGGTCTGCGCGCTGGCCCACCTCACCGAGCAGCAGGGCGTGGAGTTGCTGCCGGACGAGTGGGTCCCTGCCGACCTGGTGCTCGCGGAGGTGACCGGGCAGCCGCCGGGCACCGAGGTCGCCGCCCGGCGGCTGGTCCGGGCGCGGCGGCGGCGCCGCCCGATCGCGGTGCTGATGAGGGCCGTACGCGGCTTCGCCACCCGCAAGATCGGCATCGCGGTGATGCTGGTTCTCGCGGTCATCGCGGTCCTGGGAGCGCTGATCTCCCGCGCCGAGGACGTCTCACCGCTGGAGGCGCTCTACCTGACGTTGGTCACCACGCTCAGCGGTGCCGACCCGGACACCGACAAGGCGGCCGACGCGCAGATCATGCAGGTGGTGCTCAACCTGGCCGGGTTGGCGCTGATCCCGCTGATCACCGCGGTCGTCGTGGACGGCATCGTCAACGCCCGGCTGGCCCTGCACACCGGCCGGCTGCAACCGGCTCGCGCCGGGCACGTGGTGGTGATCGGTCTGGGCAACGTCGGCACACGGGTGATGGCACAGCTCCGCGAGTACGACGTCGAGGTGGTGGCGATCGACAAGGATCCGGAGCCGCGCGGCGGGGCGCTGGCCCGCCAGTTGGAGGTGCCGTTGATCGTCGGCGACGCCGCGCTGCCTGAGACACTGGCCGCCGCGTCGGTGGCCGACTGCCAGGCGTTGGTGGTGGCGTCCACCGACGACGTCGCCAACCTGGAGGCGGCCCTGGCCGCGCGCGATCTCCGCGACGACCTGCGGGTGGTGCTGCGGCTCTTCGACGGTGACTTCGCCGAACGGGTGGAGGAGACCTTCGCTCTCGGGGTGTCCCGATCGGTCTCCTACCTGGCGGCGCCGGCCTTCATCGGCGCGCTCACCGAACGCGCGGTGATCACGACGATCCCGGTCGACAGGCATGCGCTGCCGGTCGCCGAGGTGCCGGTCGCCGCGGGCTCGGAGCTGGACGGCGCACCGCTGGAGGCGGTCTCCCGGAACGGGCAGGTCCGCCTGATCGCCCGGACGGCCGCCGGTGGGGCGAAGACGATCTGGTGGAGGGACCTCGACCCGCGACAGGTGATCTTCGCCGGTGACCGGCTCACCGTGGTCGCCCGCCGGCGTGGCCTGGACTGGCTGACCACCCAGTGCGCCCCGCCCGCCCGTACCGGTCCAATTCCCCGGCCGACCGGGTCGGCGCCCGGCGGCGAATCGATCCCGTCGTCGGTGCCGCGCCCGGCGGACCTCTCAGCGACTCCGCTGCCGCAGGCCGTACCCGACGACGCCCGCGACGAGCACCCCGAACCCGGCGAGGACGCTGCTGAGCGGCAGGTTGACCGCCAGCAGCAGGCAACCGACAAGCCCCAGGCCGGCGAGCACCTGCACCGGTAGTTTCCGCTCCCGATCCCGATCCCGGCCGAGCGTGAGTGCCGCCGCGTTGGTGATCGCGTAGTAGACGAGCACCGTGCAGCTGGAGAAGCCGATCGCGTCGCGGACGTCACCGAGCAGCACCACCACGATCACCACGGCGGCGACTGCCAGCTCGGCGCGGTGCGGCACCTGGTGCACCTGGTGCACGGCGGCCAGCGCACTGGGAAGGTCGCGGCGGCGGGCCATCGCGAGGGTCGTCCGGCCGACCCCGGCGACGAGGGACAGCAGCACCCCGACGACGGCGATCGTGGCCCCGGCGCGGACCACCCAGGCCAGACCGGGCAGGCCGGCGGCGGTCACCACGTCGACCAGGGGCGCAGCCGAACCGGCCAGCCGGTCGGCGCCGAGCACGCCGAGCGTCACCACGGCCAGCACCAGGTAGATCGCGAGCACCGCGCCGAGGGCCAGCGGCACCGCGCGGGGGATGGTCCGCTGCGGGTCGCGGACCTCCTCGCCGAGCGTGGCGATCCGTGCGTAGCCCGCGAAGGCGAAGAACAGCAGCCCGGCGGCGGTGAGCACACCCCGGCCGGAGCCACCGGGGTCGCCGAGCCGATCCAGATGCACCGGCCCACCCACCACGCCGACGACAGCGACAAACGTCAGCACCACGAGCACCACGCCGACGAGGGCCTTCGTGGCGGTGGCGGTCTTGCCGATGCCGCGCAGGTTCACCGCCGTCACCGCGACCACTGCGCCGACCGCGACCAACCGCGCCTGCCCCGGCCACAGGTACGCCCCGATGGTCAACGCCATCGCCGCGCAGCTCGCCGTCTTGCCGACCACGAAACCCCAGCCGGCCACGAAGCCGGCCAACGGTCCGAGCCGTTCCCGGCCGTAGACGTAGGTGCCACCGGATTCCGGGTAGCGGGCCGCCAACCGGGCCGAGCTGGTCGCGTTGCAGAAGGCGATGAAGCTGGCGAGCACCAGCGCGGGCAGCAGGCCGGCGCCGCCGGCCGCCGCCGCGGCCGGACCGAACACCACGAAGACGCCCGCGCCGAGCATCGAGCCCAACCCGATGACAACCGCATCGTGTACGCCGAGCCGCCGCGCCAGTTGATCCACGCTTCGACCCTAGGGGTACGAGGTGAACGGCTGGTCCCAGTGGCGTAGCCGGCCGCCCAGTGGCAGATCGTCCCAGGGCACCCGGTGCAGCAGCCGGTCCAGGAGAAGCCCGAGCAGCAGCCCGGCCACCGAGTCGGTCAGCCAGTGCCAGCCCAGATAGGTGGTGGTGGTGAGGACCACCAACGGTGGCACCACCCGGATCACGGTGACCAGCCGGGGCGGCAGGTGCCGGCCGAAGCTGCGCGCGAGGGGGGCGAGCAGCAGGGCGATGACGCCGTACCAGACGATCGCGTTGGCGACGTGCCCGGACGGGTAGGACTGGGCGAACCGCACCGGCAGGTCGTCGTGGAACAGCGGCAGGGTCTGCTCGGGCGGCAGGAACGGCTCCTTGACGCTGGCGCTCGGTGCCGCCCGGGCGGTCCAGACCTTGAGCGGGCCGATCGTCAGGTAGGTCAGCACGAAGCCGACCACCGGCGGCAGGATCGGCCGCACCGACCGCAGCCGGACGGCCAGCAGCACGCCCAACCCGGCGGCGATGAGAGTCAGCGGGGTGCCCTGGCCGAGCAGGTTGAACACCCGGGCCACCCAGTACGCGACCGTCGGCCGGTGCGCCTCGGCCCAGTCGGCGACGGCCCGGTCCAACCCGAAGAGCTGGTGGGCGACGAGGGCGACGGTCAACCCGACCAGGGCGGCCAGCAGCAGGGCGTCGAACCACCAACCGGCCGGGCGGACGGGCCGTAGCCGCAGGTCACGTCGTACCGCCGTGGGTTTGAGCACGCGACCACGCTACCGGGCCGACGCGAGGCCGGGGTGTTCGGCGTTGTGGGCCGAGCCACGATGTGAGGCGGATGCGGGGGGCGACCCGTCATGCTTGTGCCCGTGCGGATCACGTCTGCCCTCGTGGACCCGGCGCTGCTCGACCTGCCCTGGTCGACACCGCTGGAGGAGTGGCCTGCCCAGCACCTGGTGGCCCTGCCCCAGGGCATCTCCCGACACATCGTCCGCTTTGTCCGCCTGGGTGACTACGTCTACGCCTTCAAGGAGACCCGCGAGCGGATCGCCGAGCGGGAGTACGACCTGCTGCGGGCCCTGGAGCGCATCGACTTCCCGTCCGTCGAGGCGGTGGCGGTGGTCGCCGACCGGCAGACCGACGACGGCGAGCCCCTCGAATCGGTGCTGATCACGCGGCATCTGCAGTTCTCGCTGCCGTACCGGGCGCTCTTCTCGCACACCCTGCGCCCCGAGACGATGAGCCGGCTGCTCGACGCGCTCGCCGCCCTGATCGTGCGGATGCACCTGACCGGCTTCTTCTGGGGCGACTGCTCGCTGTCGAACACGCTGTTCCGCCGCGACGCGGGCGCGTTCGCCGCCTACCTGGTCGACGCGGAGACGGGCGCCCTGCACAACTCGCTCTCCAACGGGCAGCGCGGCGAGGACCTGGAGATCGCCCGGGTGAACATCTTCGGTGAGGCGCTGGACCTCCAGGCCGCCGGCCTGCTGCACGAGTCCATCGACCCGGAGGTGGTCTGCGAGGAGGTCGTGCAGCGCTACGAGCGGCTCTGGCACGAGATCACCTACGAGCAGGCGGTCGAACGGGAGGCGCGGCACGACATCGAGGGCCGCATCCGCCGGCTCAACGAGCTGGGCTTCGACGTGGCCGAGGTCGCCATGTCGACAATCGACGACGGGCGCTACCTGGTGCGACCGAAGGTGGTCGACGCCGGCTACCACACCCGGCGACTGCTGCGGCTGACCGGTCTCGACGCCGAGGAGAACCAGGCCCGCAAGCTGCTCAACGACCTGGACGCGTACCGGGCGGAGAGCGATCTGACCGACGAGCAGCAGGCGGCGCACCGCTGGCTCACCGAGGTCTTCGAGCCGGTGGTCCGGGCCGTGCCCGCGCACCTGCGCCGCAAGCTGGAGCCGCAGGAGCTGTTCGCCCAGATCATCGAGCACAAGTGGCTGCTCTCCGAGCAGGCCGGCCGGGACGTCGGGATGGCGCCCGCAGTGCAGTCGTACCTGTCCGACGTGCTGGTGCACCGCCCCGACGAACAGGCCGTGCTCGGCGTCGACGTCCCCGCCCTGGGCTGAGACGGCCTCCGCTTCACGGCGCCGCCGTGCTGGCCGCCGCTTGTCGCCGCCCGTCGCCCTCTGGTGCTGTTGCGGTCGTCGCGACCGGAGCCTTGAGTCCGACACGTCCCGGACGGCCAGCCCCTCGACAGGGATGGAGACGCGTCCTGTCGAGCTGCCCCAGATATGGGGCAGTCGCCGCCCCAGGTCCTAGCCCCACCTATGGGGCAGCTCGACAGCGTGTGCAGTAGCAAGGGGCGTTGCCCGTCCGGGAGCGCGCGGCGAGCGCGACGGGAGGGGCAGCCCAGGCGCGTCACTCCACCCAGGAGCCGCCGCGCAGCACCCGCACCACGTTGAGGTCGTCGTCGAGCACGACCAGGTCGGCGCGGAGGCCGACCTGGAGGGCACCGACCCGGTCGCCCAGGCCGATGGCGCGGGCCGGGGTGGTGGCCACCATCCGGGCGGCGTCGGCCATCGGGATTCCGGCGTGCACGGCGTGTCGCAGCGCCGCGTCCATGGTCAGTGTGCTGCCGGCGATCGCGCCGTCGCGGGCGAGTCGGGCCACCCCGTCGGTCACCGTGACGGCCTGACCGCCCAACTCGTACTCGCCGTCGGCCATTCCCGCGGCGGCCATCGCGTCGGTGATGAGCGCGGCGCGGTCCGGGCCGACTGTCGCGGTGGTGAAGGTCAGGATGCCGTCGTGCAGGTGCACCCCGTCGGCGACCAGTTCACAGATCACGGTCGGCGCGTCGAGCATGGCCACCACCGGGCCCGGCTCGCGATGGTGCACGGGCCGCATGCCGTTGAACAGGTGCGTACCCACGCTCGCGCCGGCAGCGATGGCGGCGCCGGTCTGCTCGTAGGTGGCGTCGGTGTGGCCCACGGCCGCCACCACGCGGTGGGTGGTGAGCAGCTTGATCGCCTCCAGCGCGCCGTCGCGTTCCGGGGCGAGGGTGACCATGCGGATCGCGCCCCGACCCAACTCGATCAGCTCGGTCAGCTCGTCCGTCGACGGGTCGCGCAGGTACTCCGGGTTCTGTGCCCCGCAACGGGCCGCGGAGAGGTAGGGGCCCTCGAAGTGGACGCCCGCCAGCACGCCCTCGTCGACCAGCGGCGCGAACGCCTCGGTGGCCGAGCGCATCACCGCAAAGGGCGCGCTGACCAGGCTGGCCAGCAGCGTCGTGGTGCCGTGCGCCAGGTGGAAGCCGGCCGCGGCGCGCGCCTGGTCGGCGTCCCCGGTGGTGAAGGTGTGCCCGCCGCCGCCGTGGGTGTGCATGTCGACGAAGCCCGGCAGGATCCAGTGTCCGTCGCGGACCGACGGATACTCGGCCACGGCCGTGATGCGGTCGCCGTCCCACTCGACGCAGCCCTGCCGGATGACACCGGTCGGGGTCACCACTTTGCCGTTCACCCGTACGGTCATCGCTCCTCCTGATGGTCAAGGACGCGGGCGGCGTCCGTGTCACGGACGCCCGCGGCGTCCAGCGCGAGCAGGGCGGCGCCGAGGCAGCCCGCCTCGTCACCGAGGGCCGCCGCGACCAGCCGCGGCTCCCGGTGGAAGGTCATCCGCTCGTGCAGCGCCGCCCGCAGTGGGCCGAGAAGGCCGTCGCCCGCCTGGGCCAGGCCGCCGCCGAGCACGATCGTCGACACGTCGAACAGCGCCTGCCCGGTGGCGAGGCCGTCGGCGAGGGCCTCGACCGCCTCCTGCCAGACCCGGCTGGCGAGGGGCTCACCGGCGGCCGCCCGCTCGGCCACCATGGCGGCCGTCACGGCGGCACCGGGCGTCTGCTCCGCGCCGTCGCCGGCCAGCTCGCTGTAGCGGCGGCCGATCGCGGCCGCCGAGGCGACCGCCTCCAGGCAACCGGGTCGCCCGCAGCCGCAGCGCGGGCCGTCGGGACGGACCAGGATGTGGCCGATCTCCCCGGCGGCGCCGTGCGCGCCGACGGCGGCCGAGCCGTCGACGACGTACGCGGCGGCGATGCCGGTGCCGATCGCCACGAAGAGCACGTGGTCGGCGTCGCGCCCGGCGCCGAGCCGGGCCTCGGCGAGGCCGCCGGCGCGCACGTCGTGGCCGAGCGCTGTGGGCAGCCCGAGCCGCGTCACGGCCAGGTCCCGCAGCGGTACGTCCCGGAAGCCCACGTTCGCCGACCAGACCGCGACCCCGCGCGCCTCGTCCACCACCCCGGGGACGGCGATGCCTGTCGCGACCGGGGTGAGGCCGTCGGCTCGGGCCTTGCCGATCAGCCCGTCGGCCACGTCGAGGATGGTGTCGAGCACGGGGGCCGGGCCGCGCGCGGCGTCGGTGGGGTGTCGCTCGGTGTGTACGACGACGCCGTCCGGTCGGACCAGGGCGCACTTCATGCCGGTGCCGCCGACGTCCAGCGCCACGACCACCCGGTCATCGCTCACGGCACCGCTCACGGCGCAGGCTCGGTTCGCGACTGCGGGGCTCGCAACCCCGGCTCACTCCTCGCGCTCATGCCAGCACCACGGACCGGCTGAGGTGCCGGGGCGCGTCGGGGTCGAGGCCCCGGCTGGTCGCCAGGGCGACCGCGAAGCGCTGGGCCAGGATCAGGTCGGCCATCGGGTCCACCGGCGTACGACCGGCGGACCAGCTGCCGAGCACCGTGCGCCAGCCGTGCGTACGGCTGTGCACGAAGGCCGCGCCGGTCGCGGCCACGTCCTCGGGCAGCCCCTCGGGCAGCTCGCCGAACGCCCACACGAGCCGCCCCGGTGCGGCGATCGAGATGGGGCCGTGCCGGTAGTCCATCGCCGGGTACGCCTCGGCCCAGAAGGTGGCCGCCTCGCGGCACTTCAGCGCGGCCTCCTGGGCGAGGCCGACCGTCCACCCCCGGCCGAGGAAGGTGGCCTGGCCGATGGTGGCCGGGTCGATCGGCAGCGGGGAGCGCACCGCCACCTCGGCGTCGGCGGCGAGCGCGGTCACCGGGTCGCCGAGGTGTGCCCGGAGCAGGGCCAGCGCGGTCGTCGCGAAACGGGTCTGCACCACCGACCGCTCGTCGGCGAACGGCATGGTCACCGCAGCGGTGGCCAGGTCGACCGCCGGCGCGGCCGGGTCGCCGACGATGACTGTGGTGGGTGTACGTCCGCGCAGCGCGGCGAGCAGCTCCAGCACCTCGGTGGTGGTGCCGGAGCGGGTGATCGCGATCAGCCGGTCGTAGTGGCGGCCGGCCGGGAACTCGGACGCCTGGAACGCATCGGTCTCGCCCTGGCCGGCCTGCTCGCGGCGGGCCGCGTACGCCATCGCCATGAACCACGACGTGCCGCAACCGACGACGGCGACCCGCTCGCCGGGGCGGGGAAGGTCGCCGCGTACGGCACCGGACAGCTCGGCGGCCTCCCGCCAACAGTCGGGCTGGCTCGCGATCTCCGCGTCCACGTACGCCATGGGAAACTCCTCGCCGGGCCGACCTGTCTGCGCAATACGGCTCGTTACACCCGTATTTCGCGCGTTATTCTGCGCGAAGCGGGGTCGTCGTGGCAACCGCCCGGCCGATCGCGCAGATGAGCCTTTTGCGCCAGGCTAGTTTCGCGCACTAGTGTGCACGCAATCAATCACCGAGCGTGCAGTTGCTGGGAGGGCCCCCGCGGTGGACCGGTACGCCAGATGGAACGCCCTGCTGGAGATGCTGACCGACAACGGCCGGGTCAGCGTCGAGGCGGCCGCCGAGCGGCTGGACGTCTCCCAGGCCACCATCCGACGTGACTTCGACCAGCTCGCCCAGCAGCAGATGATCACCAGGACCCGGGGTGGCGCGGTCGCCAACGGTGTCTCGTACGACCTGCCGCTGCGCTACAAGACGGCCAAGCACTCGGCTGAGAAGCAGCGGATCGGCGCCGCCGCCGCGGCGCTCGTCACGCCCGGCACCGTGGTCGGCCTCAACGGTGGCACCACCAGCACGGAGGTGGCCCGGGCCCTCGCCGTACGACCGGACCTGAACACCAGCGCCGAGGGTGCCCAGCTCACGGTGGTGACCAACGCGCTGAACATCGCCAACGAGCTGCTCGTGCGGTCGCGGATGAAGGTGGTGGTCGCCGGCGGGGTGGTGCGGCCGAAGTCGTTCGAGCTGGTCGGCCCGCTGGGCGGTGCGCTGCTGCGGGAGGTCACCCTGGATGTCGCGTTGCTCGGCGTGGACGCGATCGACCCGCAACTCGGCGCCGCCGCGCACCACGAGGGTGAGGCGGCCATGAACAACCTGATGGTGGCCCGCGCCAAGCGGGTCGTGATCATCGCGGACTCGTCCAAGTTGGGCGGTCACGCCTTCGCCCGCATCTGCCCGGTCGAGCGGGTCGAGACGCTGGTGACCGACTCGGGGGCGGCCCCGGAGCTCGTGGACGCCTTCCGGGCGGCCGGCGTGCAGGTCGTCTGCGCCTGAATGGTGACACTCCGTAGCTGAAACGCATCGATCGGCGTGTCGATGCATACCGGGTATTGCGCGGCGCTGCATACCGCGTATGGTGTCGGCTGTCACGCCCACCATCGGGGGAGGTGCAGCTTGCCAGCTGTCCTGGAGATCGAAGGTCTACGTAAGACGTACAAGAGTCGTCGACGCGGCACCCGCAACGCGCTCGACGGCTTCGACATGCGGGTCGACGCGGGGCAGGTGCACGGCTTCCTGGGCCCCAACGGGTCCGGCAAGACGACCACGCTGCGTACGCTGCTCGGCCTGATCCGGCCCGACGGTGGCCGGATGACGCTGCTCGGGCACGAGGTTCCCGCCGCGCTGCCCACCGTCGCCGGCAACGTCGGCGCGATCGTCGAGAGCCCGCAGTTCTTCCCGCACTTCTCGGCCCGGGACACGCTGTCCCTGCTGGCCGGGGCCGGGGAGGTGCCCGCCACGCGGGTCGACGAGGTGCTGGAGCTGGTCGGGCTGCGCGACCGCGCCGGCGAGCGCGTCAAGACGTACTCGCTGGGCATGAAGCAGCGGCTCGCCGTCGCGTCCGCCCTGCTGAAGAACCCGACGCTGCTCATCCTCGACGAGCCGGCCAACGGCCTCGACCCGGGCGGCATCCGGGAGATGCGCACGCTGATGCGGACGCTCGCCGAATCCGGGATGACAGTGCTGCTGTCCAGCCACATCCTCGGCGAGATCCAGCTGATCTGCGACTCGGTCACCATCATCTCGCTCGGCCGACGGGTCGCCTTCGGCCCGGTCGACGAGGTGCTCGCCCAGCACTCGTCCGGCGCGGTCCGGGTCCGCCTGGAGGCGGTCAGCGACCTGCCGACGGCCACCGAGGCCCTCACCCGGGCCGGGATCCGGGTCACCGGGCACGCGGACCACCTGATGCTGAGCGGTGTCGACAAGCCGGCCACCGTGACCCGGCTGCTCGCCGAGCACAACCTGTACGTCAGCGAGCTGGCCCCGATCGCGGTCGACCTGGAGAGCGTCTTCCTCGAACTGACCGCCACCGCGCCGGTCCCCGGCCAGCACCGCCAGGTCGACGAGTCCACGAAGGTTGGTGGGACGGGTCAGCCCGGCGCCACCGCGGGAGGGTGGGGCGCGTGAGCCTCTTTCGGACGGAGCTGCGCCGGCTGACCAAGCGGCGCTTCACCCGCTACATGACGCTTCTCGGCCTGCTGGTGCTGGCCGCGGTAGTGGTCGGTGTCTTCTTCACCAACCACAAGATCGACGCCGGTCAGCTCGCCAAGGCCGAGCGTCAGGCCGACCAGCAGTACCAGGAGCAGGTCCGCTGGAGCGAGCAGGAGCGGGTCAACTGCGAGCAGGCCAAGACGGCCGGCACGCCGAACGACGGCCGCTACCCCGACGACTGCTCGGTGATCACGGCGCCGTCGCGGGACCAGATCGAGGCGGAGTGGTTCCTGCCCTCGACGTTCAACTTCCGCAAGACGTTCGACGAGACACTGGTCCCGTTCGCGGCGATCCTCGCCCTGGTCGGGTTCGTCATCGGCGCGTCCTTCGTCGGCGCCGAGTGGAGCACCGGCGGCATGATGAACCTGCTGCTCTGGCGGCCGAAGCGGCTCACCGTACTGCTCACCAAGCTGGCCGCGCTGCTCACCGGCATCCTGGCGGTGACGCTGCCCGCCGCGGTGCTGTGGTTCGCCGGGTTCTGGGCGGTGGCCAGCTTCCGGGGCAGCACCGAGAAGATGACCTCGGGTGCCTGGCAGTCGTTCGCCCTGACCGGGGTACGCGGCGTGGCGCTGGTGCTCGTGCTCACCACCATCGGCTTCGCGCTGGCCTCGCTGGGCCGGCACACCGCGATGGCCCTCGGTGGTGTCGTGGCGCTCATGGTGGTCGGCCAGTTCGGCCTGGGCATTCTGCTGTCGATGGCCAGCGTGAAGTTCGCCGAGGCGTGGCTGCTGCCCACCTACGCCCTGGCGTGGATGACCAAGAAGGTGACGCTGCAGGACTGGGATGCCTGCAACGCCACCTACTCGGGGGAGTGCAAGCCGGACACCATGGACATCACCTGGCAGCAGTCGTCCGTACTGTTCTCGATCGGGGTCGTGGTGATCCTCGGCGCGGCGCTCTGGACGATGCGTCGACGCGACATCACCTGATCGACGTCACGGAGTCAACGGCACGGCCGGCCCCACCGTCGGGTTTTCCGACGTGCGGAGCCGGCCGTGCCGGCTGCTGCGACAGTGGTCGGCCCTGGCTAGGCTGAACGTCATGCCCGCCGACGCCGCGCCGACCGCTCCCGAGCCGTCCACCGACGCTCGTCCGGGCGAGCTGGCCGGCGGTGTCGCGCCCAGCGTCCCGACCCCCCGCCCGGCACCGCCCGTCGAGAGCACCGACGACGCCCCGCCGGCCGACACCGAAGCGGCAGACGACGAGACGGCCACCGCCCCGGCCGCGCCCCCGGCGGGCCTGACCGCGCGCGAACTGGCCATCCTCGCCTTCGAGCAGCAGTGGTGGCGGCACGCCGGCGCCAAGGAGCAGGCCGTCCGGGACACCTTCGGCGTCTCCTCCACCCGGTACTACCAACTGCTCAACGGGCTGCTGGACAATCCGGCGGCGCTCGCCGCCGACCCGGTACTGATCGGCCGGCTCCGCCGGCTCCGCTCGTCGCGCGCCCGCAACCGCCGTCGCTGAGCCCGCCGGCCCTACTTCTTCTCGTACCCCTGCAGGCCGTTGCCGATGGCGAAGAAGGTCGGCGCCCACTCGCCGATGAAGATGCCCCACCGGTCCGCGCGCGCCACACCGGCCCGCTCCAGGTGCCTGGACAGGAACCAGCTGGTGAACGACAGGCCGATGCTGGCGAAGCCCGCCATGTACATGTGTTCCGCCTTGAGCCCCGATTCGTGCAACCGCTTCAACATGCGATCCCCCTGACGCTGTGGACGGTCTGCGCGGTCCGGACACCGCCGTCCGCGATCCGCCGGACTCACCGTTCCTGCCGGGTCCGGTCGTCCGGAGACTCCGGAGATGGCTGTTGCTGACGCTACCGTCCGTGCTGCCTCCGATGCGGTCCGTTGGCCCTGATCGGTGGTCTTTCCCCGTCGGCGCGTCGACCGGTTCGCATGTCGGCGGGCCCGGCGGGTAGGCGACGGACGTTCCGGGGTCGCCAGGCGACCGAGCACCCAGGAGGGGAGCGGGGCATGACGGCAACGAACCAGAGCGGCACACCGAGCGGTAGCGGGCAGCAGGCCCGGCAGGAGGCGTCCCGAGTCGGCCACCAGGCCACGCAGGCCGGTGGGCAGGTCGCCCACACCGCCGCCGACCAGGGCGGGCAGGTGGCCGCCGAGGCGCGCAGACAGGCCCGGCAGCTGACCGGCCAGGCCGGCGGACAGCTTCGAGAGCAGGCACAGACGCAGCAGCGGCGGGCCGCCGAGGGCCTGCGCGACGTTGGTCGTGAACTGGGGTCGATGGCCGAGCGCGACGGTGATTCCGGGCTGGCCGGCCAGGCGGTACGGCGGGTGGCTGACGCCGCCCAGCAGGCCGCGGGCTGGCTCGACGAGCGTGAACCCGGCGAGGTGCTCGACGACGTGCGCAGTTACGCGCGGCGCCACCCGGGGACCTTCCTGGCCGGCGCGGCAGTGGCCGGGCTGCTGGTCGGACGGCTCACCCGTGGCCTGACGGCGTCGGCCTCCGGCAACGGCGGGAGCCCGGGCACGCCGAGCGCCCAGCCCGCGCCCCAGGGCGCAGCCCAGCCCGCCCCGCAGGGCGCACCGGCGGAGACCGGTCAACAGCAGCCGTACGTGGGGGCGGCGCGGGCGCAGAACGTCTCGCCCGCCGGTCGGCCGCAGTCGGACCTGCCCGGCGGGGTGGCACCGTGAGCGCCCCGGAGAAGGAGCGGACCCAGGCATCGGTTGGCGACCTCCTCGGCGACGTGACCCGGGACATGTCCACCCTGGTGCGCAAGGAGGTCGAACTGGCCAAGGCCGAGCTGCGCGAGGAGGTGACCCAGGCGGGCAAGTCCGGCGGTATGTTCGGCGCTGCGGGGCTGGCCGGGTTCCTCGCCGTGCTCTTCGTGTCGTACGCCGTGTGGTGGGGGCTTTCCAACGCGATGGACCAGGGGTGGGCGGCGCTGATCGTCGCGATCCTCTGGGCCGCCGTCGCCGGTGGCCTGTTCCTCAACGCGCGGACCCAGCTGAAGCGGGCACGTGCGGTCCTGCCCCGAACGAAGCAGACCGCCCGGGAGTTGCCGGACGCCCTGCGGGGCCGGTGACCGAGTCGGTAGGGAGAGCACACCATGTCCAGTGATCCGGATCGGATCCGGCGGGAGATCGAGACCACCCGCAACGAGTTGAGCAGTGACGTCGACGCCCTGGCCGACAAGGTCAACCCGCGTCGGATCGCCGGTGACAGCGTCGGGCAGGCTCGCGGCGCTCTCACCCGAGCGAAGGAGAAGATGATGGGCAGCTCGAATCACCTCGGGCAGGAGGCCGGCCAGCGGATGTCGTACGCCGCCGGCTCCGTCCGCGACGAGACCCGGTCGCTCGGGCAGCAGTCCCGCGAGCAGGCGCAGGGCAATCCGTTGGCAGCCGGGCTGGTCGCCTTCGGCGTCGGTCTGCTGGCCGCATCGCTGATTCCGCCGAGCGGGCGGGAACGGCAACTCGCCGGCCGGGCGAGGGAGATGGTGAGCGAGCACTCGGGTGAGCTGCGCGAGCAGGCGAGCCAGGTCGGCCACCAGATGCAGGACAACCTGCGGGAGCCCGCGCAGCAGGCGGCCCAGTCGGTGCGCTCCAGCGCCCAGCAGGGGATGTCCGCGGTACGCGACCAGGGTCGCTCGGCCGCCGGTCAGGTGCAGGGACAGGCGCATGCGTCCGCCGACCAGCTTCGGCAGCGCTGATGCGACGGGGCCGGCGCCGATGATGCGGGTACGCTCCGCGTCCGCGCCGGCCCCGGGCCGGTCGGTCAACGAGGACCTGGTCTTTCAGTTCGGCCCGCTGGTCGGCGTCCTGGACGGCGCGACAGTGCCGGACGGCTTCGACACCGGCTGCGTCCACGGCCCGGAGTGGTACGTCCGACACCTGGCGGCCCGGCTCGGTGTGGCCGAGGCGGCCCGTCCGGCGGCCCGCCTGACGAGCAACCTGGCAGCGGCCATCCTCGCCGTCCGCGCCGACCACGGTGGGCAGTGCGACCTCGACCATCCGGGCACCCCGTCCAGCACTGTCTGCCTGCTGCGGGACTGCGGCGACCAGGTGGACTACCTGGTGCTCTGCGACAGCCCGTTGGTGCTGGACGTCGGCGGGCAGGTCAGCGTGGTGACCGACGACCGGCTGGACACGGCGATGGCCGAGCTGCGGCAGACGGTCGCGACCGTGCCGGCCGGCGCGGCGGACCCGGTCGCGCGGTTCCGGCACGCGGTAGGCGTCCAACGGGAACGAATGAACCGCACCCACGGCTACTGGGTGGCCGCCGCCGACCCCGACGCGGCCTTCCACGCGGTGACCGGGACGGCGCCCCGGCGCGGTCCGGCTGCCCTGCGCCGGGCCGCGCTGCTCAGCGACGGCGCGTCCAGTGCGGTCGAGCAGTTCGGGCTGACCGACTGGGCGGGGTTGCTGGACCTGCTGAGCGTCGAGGGGCCAGCCGGGCTGCTGGGCCGGGTCCGCGACGCCGAGCGCGATCATCCCGACCGGCTGCGAAGGCACAAGCCCACCGACGACGCCTCGGTGGTGTTCTGCGACTTCGGGGTGGTCGCCCCATAGGCCAGATGACGACGGAGCGTGAGGAGAAACACCCTAACCGGCCGACCGGCCGGTACGGGTAGCCGGACCGCCAGTGGATGTCCAATGGGGTGGACTTCGGCCGATGAGGCCGGCAGACTGCGGCACGTGGCGGGTGCGGTCCGGCTTGAGCCGGTGGACGAGCAGAACTTGGAGCCATTGCTCTCCGTAGCGGCTGCCGAGGCCGAGCCGGGTGAGGTGATGCCTCCGGTCGAGGCTCCCGCTGGCTGGTCGCTCGCCCGCCGGGAGGCGTTCCGTGAGTTCCACCGGGCGAGTTTCGCCGGTCTGGACGGCCCGACCGGCTCCCAGATGTACGCGATCCTCGTCGGCGGCGAGGTGGTCGGCATGATCCGGATGACGCGCTGTGACGAGCCGGGCACGGTGGAGACCGGCATGTGGCTCGGCCTGTCGGCGCGCGGTCAGGGGATCGGCGCGGCGGCCCTGCGGGAACTGCTCAACGTCGCCGCCCGCGCGGGCATGCGAGCCGTGGTCGCCGAGACGACGTCGGACAATGTCGGCGCGGTAGCAGTTCTCGAAAAATGCGGTGCGAAACTGCGTGAGGACGGCGGAAAGGTGCACGCCGAAATCTGCCTCGATTCGACGCCTCCCGCTCTCTGAAACTGCTCCACTCTTTCGTCGTCGTTGGTGTCCTCCCTGCTCAAGAGCGCCTGAAAGTCCTGTCTGTGCCGCTGGGTGCCGTCTTTCCGAATGTCTCCGGTGCCGCGCTCACGGAAATTGTCGGAGCGGTTTCGCGGCAATTCCCCCGGGTACTGCCCGCCGGGTCCGCAGATACGGGACGTCTGATCGAGGGCGTGGCGCGCGCTATTCCCCGGTAGCCCTTCTCCGGCCCCTGCGCGGGCAGACGGTCCCGGACCCACCGGGGAGCGAGGGAGACCTGATGAAGACCGGAACACGAATCGGGCTGGCGGTGGGCTTCGGCTACCTGCTGGGCCGCCGTCGCAAACTGCGTACCGCCCTGACCCTGGCCGCGGCGGTGGCCGCCGGCCGGGCGAGCCGCGACCCGGGCGGTCTGCTGAAACGAGGTGGCGACCTCCTCCAGTCGTCCCCGCAGTTGAGCAACCTGAGCCGGCTGGGCGGGCCGCTGGTCAACGCCGGTCGGTCCGCCGCGACCGCCGCGGCCGGCAGCGGCGTCGACGCGCTCACCGGCCGGCTGCGCGGCTCCGCCGACGCGCTGCGCCGCCGCACCGGCAACCAGAGCGGCAACAGCGACGGCGACAACGGCGGTGACGGCAGTCGGAGCGGCAACGGCAACCAGAGCGCCGATCGCGGCGCGACGAGCGACCGGAACGACGCGGCCGGGCAGCGACGGGGGCGGTGACCATGGCGGGAGACACCAAACCGGGAGGCCTCGGCGACAAGCTCCGCGGCCAGTTGGCCGACGAGGTGCGCAACCTGGCCGGGGCGATCGGCGATCGCGCGGTGAGCGTGGTGACGGAGCGGATCACCGGTGCGACGGGCCGCCTGAGCGAGTACGCGCGCCAGGGCGGAGGACCGGGCCTGATCGCCGCCGCCACCGGCGCGCAGAAGCTGGCCGAGGGCGGCTCACCGATGAAGGCGATGGTGCATGCCGGGGTGGCCGGCGGTAAGGAGAAGGTGATGTCGGCTCTCGGCCGCGTGGGCGGCAAGGGCGGTAAGGGCGGCAAGAAGCAGAAGGTCACCAACATCGTCGAGACGATCGAGGTCGGTGTCCCGGTGCGAGCCGCGTACAACCAGTGGACGCAGTTCGGCGACTTCCCGAGCTTCATGAAGAAGGTCGAGCAGGCGGAGAACGACGAGGCCGAGAAGATGACCTGGAAGGCGCAGGTCTTCTGGTCGCACCGGACGTGGGAGTCGACGATCATCCGCCAGGTGCCGGACCGGCTCATCCACTGGCGTTCGAAGGGCGAGAAGGGCTCGGTCGACGGCACCGTCAGCTTCCACGGGATCACCCCCGACCTGACCCGCATCCTGGTGGTGCTCGAGTACCACCCGCAGGGCCTCTTCGAGCACACCGGCAACCTGTGGCGGGCCCAGGGCCGGCGGGTGCGGCTGGAGTTGAAGCACTTCGTCCGGCACGTCATGACCGAGGTGGCGCTCGACCCGGACCAGGTGCAGGGCTGGCGCGGCGAGATCCGCGACTCCCAGGTGGTCAAGGACCACGAAACCGGCCTGCGCGAAGACCGGGAGCAGCGCGAGCAGCGGGAGCGCGGCCGGGAAGGGCGCGGCCAGGCTCCGACCGAGCCGGATGACGAGGAGTACGCCGACCAGGAGCCGCCCGAGGAGGAGCCGCGCCGCCGGCCCGGCGGGCGACTGCGTCAGCGGCCACCCCGGCGACCGGCCGAGCCGGAGTACGACGAGGAGTACGAGGCGTACGAGGACGGCTACGACGAGGGGTACGCGGACGAGCCCGACGAGGAGGAGCCGCCGCCGCCACCCCGTCGTCGTGCTCCCGAGCGGGCCCGCCGCCCGCAGCCGCGCGAGGAGCCGCAGCGGCCCCGGCCGCCGGTGCGCCGGGGATCGGAGCCGCCGCGCCGACCCGTGGTACGCCGCCGCCGGGAGGAGGAGGAGTGACGCTCGCCTCCGGCGGTGACGCCGTTGGCGGGGCCCTGGAACGTGTGGGGGGTGCCGCCGGCGGGCTCGCCGACGTCGTGGAGACGGTGCTCGACAAGGGCATCGTGATCGACGCGCAGGTGACGGTCGGGGTCATCGGCATTCCCCTCGTGGAGATCAACGCCCGGGTGACCGTGGCGAGTATCGAGACGTACCTGCGGTTCGCCGAGGCGGTCGACCGGCTCGACCTCGACCCGGGCGAGGGCGAGGGATTGGCCGGCCTCGTCGGTGGCGTCACCGGCGCGGTCCGCGAGGTCACCGGTTCGGTCCGGGACGTCACGGGCTCCGTGCGGGACGTCACCGACGACGCCACCGGCACGGTGCGGGACCTCGGGAGGAGCTGACATGGCGGACGACACGGGACTGTTCATCTACGGGCTGGTGCCGGCGGACGTGGAGGCGACACCCGACGCGGCCGGGGTCGGCGACCCACCCGGCGAGGTGACTGTCATCCGGCACGGAGACCTCGCGGCCCTGGTCAGCGAGGTGCCGCTGGACGCGCCGCTGGGCCAGTCGGCGGACCTGCGGGCGTACCAGGAGCTGCTCGACGGGACGGCGGCCGTGGCGCCGGTGCTGCCGGTGCGCTTCGGCACCGTCGTCACCGGGCCGGACGCGGTGCTCGACCTGCTCCGGCCGCACCACGACCGGTTCGCCGCCGCGCTCGCCGAGTTCGAGGGCCGGGTGCAGTACGTGGTGCAGGGCCGCTTCGACGAGCGGGCGTTGCTGCGCGCCGTCCTCGACGAGAACCCGAACGCCGCTCGGCTCGCCGAGCAGGTACGGGGTCGGGGCGAGGCGGCCAGCAGGGAGCCCCGGATCCGACTCGGGGAGCTGATCAGCCAGGCTGTGGAGTTGCGCCGTGAGGCGGAGAACCGGCGGCTGCTCGACGTCACGGCCGAGTACGTGGTGACCACGCAACTGCGCCCGCCGACCCACGAGATGGACGCGGGGCACGTGGCGCTGCTGGTGGACACCGACACCGAGGCGGACCTCATCGACGTGCTGGAGCAGTACGCCCAGGACCGGCGGGGGCTGCTGCGGCTGCGACTGCTCGGGCCGCTCGCCCCGTACGACTTCGTCGACGCCCACCAGTTGGCGGGCTGACGGTGGACCTGCTCTGGGCGCTGCTGACCCTGCCGTACGCCCCCGTGCGCGGGTTGACCGCAGTGGTCGCTGTGGTGGCCCGGGAGGCCGAGTCGCGTCAGCGGAACCCCGTGAACGTCCGGCGCGAGCTGGAGGAGCTGGACGCCGCCGTGGCGGCCGGCGAACTCAGCGCCGAGGAACGCGACCGCGCCGAGCAGCGGGTGCTGGACCGGCTCACCGGGGGAGCGGGCCGGCGTTCCGAGGGCTCGGCGTCCGCTGACGGACGATCTCGTGGCCCAGTCCGGGAGAGGAGAGTGCGCCGTGACCGACGACGCGAGGGCCCGCGAGCGTGAGCCGGCCGACGAGGATTACCTGCAGCCCGTGTCGGCGGCCGAGGCGGCTCGTGCGGGCCTGCGGCAGCTCGTCGAGTTGACCGGCCGCGAGCCCTCCGTGACCACGTCGCTGGAGCCCACCGAGGACGGTTGGCTGGTCGGGGTGGAGGTGGTGGAGGCACGCCGGATCCCCAACTCGACAGACCTGCTCGGCCTGTACGAGGTGGAGTTGGACATCGAGGGGAACCTGCTCGGCTATCGGCGGGTGCGCCGCTACCAGCGCGGAAAGGGTGAGGTGGGCTGAGATGACCGCTGGGCAGCCGCCCTCGGTGGTGCAGAACTCGGGCCAGGTGCTGCCCGCCGGCCACGAGCCGGCCAACCTGGGCGACATCCTGGAGCGGGTGCTCGACCGGGGCATCGTCATCGCCGGGGACATCCGGGTCAGCCTGCTCGACATCGAGCTGCTGACGTTGAAGCTGCGGCTGGTCATCGCATCGGTGGACACGGCACGCCAGATCGGCATCGACTGGTGGGAGCACGACCCGTGGCTCAGCTCCCGTGCCCGCCCTCCGGTGGAGCCGGGACCGCGCGATCCGGAGCAGGTCGAGGCGGAGCGGCGGCCCCGGGTGGCGGCCCGGGCGCGACGTCGCGACGCCGAGGTGGAGGAGTGGGATGAGTTCGACGGCTGAGGTGGCTCCCGAGCGGCGTGCCGCGGTGACCGGGGTCTGGCTGCACGGCGTGGTGCGGGACGTCGACCGGGTGGCGCTGGCGACGGTCGCCGGGATGGGTGGCGTCCCGGTCCGCGCGGTGTCGGCCGCCGGGCTGGTCGCGGTCGTCAGCACCGCCCCGCTCGACGAGTACGGCGAGGAGCCGCTGCGCCGCAACCTGGAGGACCTGGTCTGGTTGGAGCGGGCCGCGCGGACGCACCATGCAGTGGTCGAGGCGCTCGCCCGACAGGGGCCGGTGGTGCCGGCCCGACTCGCCACCGTGCACACCGACGACGGGCGGGTCGCCGCGTCGCTCGCGGCCCGGCGGGCCGAGCTGTCCGCCACCCTGGCCCGCTTGACCGGGCGCGGCGAGTGGGGCGTCAAGGGCTACCTGGTGCCGGGGGCGTCCGCGCCCAGCGTCGCCGGGGTGGGCGGCGGTGGGGTGGGGACGGCGTACCTGCGCCGCAGGCGTGCCCAGTTGACCGCCCGCGAGGAACACCAGCAGGTGGCGAGCGCGGCAGCGGACGCCGTGCACGTCGCCCTGTGCGAGGTGGCCGTGGCGGGACGCCGGCACGCCCCACAGGACCGGCGGCTCTCCGGGGTGCCCGCACCGATGGCGCTCAACGGGGCGTACCTCGTCGACACCGCGGCGCTGCCCCGCTTCACCGACCTGGTCGGCTCGTTGGGCTCCCGTCATCCGGGCCTGCGGCTGGAGCTGACCGGGCCGTGGCCGGCGTACTCCTTCGTGGCGGAACGGCCGGAGCCCGCCGGCGCTGGCGGGGAGTCGCGGTGACCACCGCTCTCGCGCCGAGCAGCGCGGACGATCCGCTGGCCTACCGGCCGGTCGCCCTGGTCGACCTCCTCGACCGGGTGCTCGCCACCGGCGTGGTGATCAGCGGCGACATCACGTTGTCCATCGCCGACGTCGACCTGGTCCGGATCTCGTTGCGGGCGCTCGTCGCGTCGGTCGGCGCGCTGACGCCACCTGAGGATGTCGGATGACCGGCCGGGACGACGCGGGCGAGTTGATCGCCGCGCTCGACGCGCAGTCGTGGCGGCCACCCCGGGTCACGCCGTTGGACCGCCGGATCGCGGTGGACCGTGACTCGGTCGAGCGGGGACTGGCCAGCCTGGTGCTCACCGTCGTCGAGTTGCTGCGCCAGCTGATGGAGCGGCAGGCGCTGCGCCGGGTGGACCTCGGTGACCTCACCGAGGAGCAGGTCGAGCGCATCGGCGTCACCCTGATGGCGCTGGAGGAGCAGATGGCGGGGCTGCGCGAGCACTTCGGTCTGGCCCCGGAGGACCTGAACCTGGACCTCGGCCCGCTCGGCCCGCTCCTCCCCACGGACTGACCCGTGCCGGACTGACCCGCGCCCGATCGGCCCGGGCCGGGACGGTCGGCGGTGACCCGGACGGGCCGCCGCCGACCGCGCTCGATCAGGCCGGGAGACGGACGATGTCGTAGTCGACGTCCGGGCCGGGTTCGACGTCGAACCGGCCGTTCACCACGTACAGCGCCGAGCCGAGCAGGTCGCCGGTGGCCGGCGACCGCAGGGCCGGACCGGTGATCTCCCGGCGCACCACGCCGACGGTGTAGTCGGCGTTCAGCCCGACGACAGCGATGACGTTTGTCAGGTTGCGGATCACGTAGAGGGTGTGACCGCGCAGCACCAGCCCGTCAGCCCGGTCCACCGAGTAGCCGCCGAGGTCGAAGACACGGCTCGCGCCGGTGCGCGGGTCGACGCGTACCAGCCGGCCGGTCAGCATCTGCGCGACCAGCAGGTCACCGTCGGGCAGCGCCACGATCCCGTTGTTGAACGCGTCGGGCGTCGCGGCCGGGCCGCGCAGCGGCAGGACCCGCGCGGCGCCGGCGGCGGGCAGCCGACCACCCGGAAGCAGCGGTACGACGTACAGCGCCGGTCGGGCCGAGTCGGTGAAGTAGACGGCGCGGCTGGTGACCACGAGGTCGTTGACGATGCTGCCCGGCTCGTCGGTGAACTGGTAGTGGGCCAGTTGGGCGCCGGTGCCGCCGTGGTGGACGCTGGCTCCGCCGGAGGAGAAGTCGGCGGTCCACAGCCGGCCCTGCGGGTCGAGCTTGAGACCGGCCTTCTCCCGGCCCGGCGCACCCGGGATGAGCACCGAGCCGCGCCCGGTACGGACGTCGCCCCGCCAGACCGCGCCGTTGCCGACCGAACCGACGTAGACGGTCGTGCCCCGACCGATGGTCAGACCCTCCGGGCTGAACCCGTCCGGCAGGGCGATCCGGGACGGGAACGACGGCGTCGGGTGCGCCGCCGCCGAGCCGACAGTGGTGAGGGTGGCCGCGGCCACCAGAGGGACGACGAGAAGAGTGAGGAGCCTGCGCAAGAGGAACACCGCCTGTCGTCGAGTGGATCTCTCCACTGAGGAACGTGCCGCTCTGGTAACGCGCCGGGTACGGCAAAAGGTTGGGCGCGGCGCTCAGTCCCTGCCGGCGGCGTACGCGGCGAGCCAGGCGACCTGGGCCGCATCGAGCGACGGCCGGACCCGTTCGCGGGCGGCCGCCACGTGCGCGGCGGTGACCGTGGCGGCGGCCAGGGACTCCCGCATCGCCGCGAGCGCCGCCTCCCGGACCACCGCCGCGCAGTCCGCCGCCGAGAAGCCGGTCAGCTCCGCGCCGAGCGCGGCCAGGTCGACGTCGGGCGCCAGCGGCACGTGCCGGGCCGCGGCGCGCAGGATCTCCGCGCGGGCCGGCCCGTCCGGCGGCGGCACGTAGACCAGTCGCCCCAACCGGCCGGGTCGCAGCAGCGCGGGGTCGACCAGGTCCGGCCGGTTCGTGGCCCCGACCACCACCACGTTGCGCAGCGTCTCCACCCCGTCCAGTTCGGTGAGCAGCGCGGCGACCACCCGATCGGTGGTGCCCCCGTCGGTCGCCTGCCCGCGTACCGGCGCCAACGCGTCCACCTCGTCCAGGAAGATCAGCGTCGGGGCGGCCTCCCGGGCGCGGCGGAACAACTCGCGTACCGCACGTTCGCTCTCGCCCACCCACTTGGAGAGCAGCTCCGCGCCCTTCACCGAGAGCACGTTCGCCCGTCCCGAACCGGCGAGCGCGGTGACCAGGTAGGTCTTGCCGCAGCCGGGTGGGCCGTAGAGCAGCACGCCGCGCGGTGGCTGCACGCCGAGGCGGGCGAACGTGTCCGGGTAGGTCAGCGGCCACAGCACCGACTCGGTAAGCGTCTGCTTGACCTCGTCCAGACCGCCGACGTCGTCCAGGGTCACCGACGCCAGCTCCAGGGTGGACGCCGCCATCGTCGTCGGCCGGACCACCTCCAGGGCGGCGGTGAAGTCGGCCATCGCCACCGTCGGCGTCCGCGCGGACTTCTGCCGCAGCGCGGCGCGTACCCCGGCCTCCCGGACCAGCGCGGCCAGGTCCGCCGCCACGAACCCGGGGGTACGCCCGGCCACCTCGTCCAGCCGGACGTCGTCGGCGAGCGGCACCTGCCGGGTCAGCACGGTGAGCTGCTCACGGCGCAGGGCCGGATCGGGCAGCGGAACGCTGATCCGCAGCGACAACAGGTCCGGTGCGCGCAGCGCCGGGTCGACCGCCTCGGGCCGCCCGGTCGTGCAGACCACTGCGACACCCGCCCGGACGGTTTCCGCGAGCACCTGCCGGAACACCGTGGCCACCGGGCCGGGCTCCTCCGCCGGTGCCAACGCCTCCACATCGGTGACCAGCAGCACCGCCGGTCCGCCGGCCCGAACCGTCGTCGCCGCCGCGCGCAGCCGGTCGGCCGCCGCCTGGTTGGTCAACGCGGCCACCTCGGGCGCCCACAGCGGGTGGACGCGCGCGCCCACCCGGGCGGCGACGGCCCGGACCAGCGCCGACTTCCCGGAACCGGCCGGACCGGAGAGCAGCACGCCCAGCGAGATGGCGGTGCCCAGCCGGCCCAGCACCTCCCGGTGGTGAAAGCCGAGATCGAACAGTTCGGTCAGCTCCTCGGCCTGGGCGCGCAGGCCGGGCAGCTCGTCCACGTCCGGCACGTCGCCGGCCGCGTCCACCGTCGGGGCCGCGGCGGGCTCGCCGTGGGTGGCCGGGCCGTGCTCCCAGGCGACCACCGTGTCCATGGTGACCAGCGACCCGGCGGACTCCTCGACGGCGACCACGGTGAGCAGGGTGCTGGTCCACGCGAAGCCGACGGTGGTGGCGAGGCTGCGCCGGGCCGCCTCGACGAGGCCGCGCGTCGAGGCGTCCGGCAGCACGTCCTGCGGCAGCAGCGACACGTCGTCGCCCGCCGTGACCACCTTGCCGAGCAGGGCGAGCCGGAGCATCTCCGGGCTGACCGACGCCAGCACCTGCACCGGCCCGGTCAACGTGACCCGGGCCGCCGGGGTCAGCGGCAGCGGCGACACCCGCACCGGAGCGCCGTCCCGCAGGCCCAGGTTGCCCAGCGTGAGGTCGTCGGCGTACAGCAGGGCGCTGCTCGCGCCCGACCCGGCAGCGGCGACGATCCCGGCGGTCTCCCGGCGGCCCGTCAGTCGCACCGGGTCGCCGGGGCGCAGCCCCAGCGCGGTCAGCGCCTCCGGGTGCAGCCGCACGATGCCCCGTCGGGCGTCCAGCGCCGCGGGCCGCAGGCTCGCCGTCAGGGTCAGGTCGGGTTGGGCCACCGCCCGACCGTAGCCGCCGTCAGCACGTCGGCGCGGTCAGCGCCGCGGATCCAGCTCATCCAGCAGCGACGGATCCCGCCGGATCAGCTCTGCCAGCCGGGCCGCCGGGTCCGGGGTCAACCCGTCCGGGCCGGGTGCCCACGCCGGAACCGTCCGACCGGACAGCGGCCAGGACGGCGGGGGTTGCACCGGGGCCGCGGGCGGTTCCGGGCCGACCGTGACGTCCGGGCCGTTCCAGGAGACCCGCAGCGGGTACGTCCGACCGTCGTGCTCGACGCGGACGGTCACCGCCAGGCCCGGGTGGGCGCCGACGACCTGGCGGACGGCCTCGGCCACCTCCTCGACCGGACCCCACCCGACGACGTCGCCGGGGCTCTCCGGTTCCGCGTGGCGACCATCGTGCCGGGCGGGCCCGGCGTTGCGCCCACCCGTGGCGGCGCCCTGCCCGGCGGTCGGGCCCGGCGGTGGCGCGGTGTCGTCCCGATCGGTGACCCGCCGGCGCAGCGCCTCCTCGCGCCGGGCCAACCGGGCCAGCGTCTCGTCCAGGTCGCCCCTCACAGCTCACCCCTTCCCGCCACGGCCGGAGCCGGTCGGCTCAGGCCTTCCTGTCCCGGGTGGCCCGGTCCAACGCCCGGTCCAGGACGACCAGTAGAGCGTCCCGTACCGAGAGCCGGTCCCGGGCGTCGAACTGCACCAGGGGAACATGATCGCCGATGGCGAGCGCCCACCGGATCTCGCCGAGTTCCAGGGCCAGTCGTCCGTCGAACGCGTTGACCCCGACCACGAACGGCAACCCTGCCCGCTCGAAGAAGTCGATCGCCGGGAAACAGTCGTCCAGTCGGGAGCTGTCGACCACCACCAGCGCGCCGAGCGCACCCCGGGCCAGGTCGTCCCACATGAAACCGAACCGCGCCTGCCCGGGAGTGCCGAACAGGTAGAGCTTCAGGCTGCGGTCGATGGTCACGCAACCAAAATCCATCGCCACGGTCGTGGTGGTCTTGGTCGACCGTATGCCCGGGTCGTCCACGCCGATCCCGGCGCTGGTCATCTCGGCCTCGGTGGTCAGCGGCGCGATCTCGGAGATCGCCCCGACAGTGGTGGTCTTGCCCACGCCGAACCCGCCGGCGACGAGAATCTTGACCGGCACGGGGGGCGCCGCGGGTGGCCGGTTGGGCGGTCCGTCGCCCGCCGGCGGCCGGTACGGCGGTGGTGGGCCCGGCGGCGGGGGCGTGGCACGCCCGAGCGCCGGAGGAGTTCCCGGGGCCGTGCTGTAGCGGGCGGTGGCGCTGTTGCCGGCGAGCCCTCCGATCGGGACGCCCGGCCATTCAGGAGATCGCACGAAGTCCATCAATCACTCGCAGGATGAGGTCGGGGTCGAGGGCGTCGTCGGCGTCGGTGACGTGCACGTCCAGGTGCCCGGCGGCCCGCAGGTCGCCGACCAGGACCCGGGTCACGCCGAACTGCAGCCGGGTCCGGGCGGAGAGTTCGGCCACCGAGATCGGCTCGGCGCAGAGCGCGATGATCGCCTGGAGCTCCGGCGCCAGCAGGCCGACCGGCGGTTCGGTCCACCGGCCGCCGTCCGGGCGCAGGGTCACCTGCGTCTCCAGCCCGATCGCCGGATCCGCGCCGGCCACCCGCCCGGAGGTGAGCACGAACGGGCGCGGACCTGTCGGGCCGCCACCGCTCTGCTGCGGCTCCGGCGCCGCCGGCACGCCGCCCCCACCCGGGTGCGGCGTGCGCAGGTAGGGGCGGATCCGGGTCCCGGGCTCCGGGTCCGGGTCCTCGCCGGCGACGTCGGGGGTCACTGCTGGACGGCGTTCTTCAGCTCGGCGATCAGTCGCGGGGTCAGCGCACCACCGGCCCGACCGGCGAAGAGCGTCATCTCGTACGCGACGGTGCCCAGGTTCGCCGACCGGTCGGCGACGACGCCGAGTACGGAACCACTACTGATCGCGCTGATCAGCAGGTAGCCGTCGGCCATGTCGACGATCACCCGGTTCAGGCCGCCGAGCGCGTACCAGCTGGCCGCGCCGCCGGCGAGGCTGGTCATGCCGGAGACCACTGCGGCCAGCCGCTCCGCGTTGGAGCGGTCCTTGATCGCCGACATGGCCATCAGCAGCCCGTCCGAGGAGACCGCGATCGCCTCCAGCACCCCGGCTGTGCTGGAGGTGAAGGAGTCCAGCAGCCAGTTGAACGTGCGCGCCTCGGGACTGAGGTCCCCGACGGCGCCGGGCTGGCTCTGGTGTTCGACGTTGTCGTGCAGGAAGGGGCTGGTCACCGTGATGATCCTTCTTCGTTCCGACGGTCTGGGCTGACTTCGCGGAGAGCACGGGCGACGCCCGCCTCGAACTCGGTGATGAGGTCGCGCACCTCGGCCGGATCCCCGAGGTGCTGGCTGGGCGGCTGGCAGGGTGGGGAGACCGTGAGGTTGGCGCCGGGCACCCGACGGCTCAGTCGGGGACGGATCCGGGCGGGGCCGGCGGTGTCCGCCACCGTGGGGCCGAGGCCGCCCGGGGTGGCCGGCAGGTCGACCGTCTCGCCCGGATCCTCCGGCGTGGGGCCGGCGCTGGTGGTCGGCTCGGTGGCCGTCCGCATCGACCACTGCCCGACGGCGCGGCCGGCGGCCGGCGGGACGCTCAGCTCGGCCCGGCGTACGCCGGACTGGAACGCCTCGACGAGTGCGCGAGCCGCGTCCGGGTCGGCGCTGCTGGCGTCTGCGGGCCGGGCCGGCGTGGCGGTGGCCGGGAGGCTGGCACCGGGCACCCGCTGCCGGATGCGGGGGCTGGCGGTCGCACCCGCCGCCGTCGCCGGGCTGTCCGGGGCGGCGGCCGGACCGGGTGCCGTGGCGGCCGGACCCGCTGCCGTAGCGGTGGGAACGCCGGTGTCGACGATTTCCCTAGCGCCGAACGCGTCCCAGGACTGGCCCGACTCCAGGCTGCGGGTGGCCCGGCTGAGCAGGTCCGTGTCGAATCCGGCAGGTGCCGCGACGGCGGCGCGGGTGCGGGTTTCGCGGGCGGAGTCGAGAGCGGGCCGTCGGCCCCGGTCCGGCACGGCCGCCCGGGCGACAGTCGCCCCGGCCCGGTCGGCGCGGCGCAGCACCAGCGACGTCTGCGGGATCTCCACCTGCGCGGTCACCCCGCCGCCCGCGGTGGCGGCGAGGCTCACCTCCCAGCCGTGGCGGCGGGCCAGCCGGCCCACCACGAAGAGGCCGAGCACCTCGGTCGGCGCCAGGTCGAGACGTTCGCGCCGGGTGAGCCGGGCGTTCTCCTCGGCCAGTCGCTGCTCGCTCATGCCGATGCCGTTGTCCACCACCGTGATCCGGGCGCCCCGCCCGGACGTCTCGCCGGCCACCAGCACCCGGGTGTGCGGCGGGGAGAAGACTGTCGCGTTCTCCATCAGCTCGGCCAGCGCCAGGACGAGGTCACCGACGACCGCCGGAGCGGCGGCGATGCCGGCCGGCACCTGCACCTCGACGCGGGTGTAGTCCTCGATCTCGCCGAGCGCCAGCCGGACCACGTCGGCCAGCGGCACCGGCGCGGTGTGCGCGTCGGCGCCGGCCGAGCCGGAGAGCACCACCAGGCTGCCGGCGTTGCGTCGCAGCCGGCTGGAGATGTGGTCGAGCCGGTACAGGTGTTCCAGGCGGCCCGCGTCGGCCTCCTGTTGCTCCAACCGGTCGATGAGCGCGAGCTGGCGACTCACCAGATTCTGCGTACGCCTACCGACGTGGCCGAACATCTGCGCCACGTTGCGCCGGCCGGCGACCTGCCGCTCGACCAGCTGGGCCGCGGTGTTCTGCACCCGGTCGAAGGCCTTGGCCAGGTCACCGATCTCGTCGTTGGACCGGACGACCACCGGTTCCAACCGGACGGACTGGACGTGCTCCGTCTCGTCGTCGGTGACCCGGACCAACTCCGCCTCGGCGACCCGGGCGACCCGGTCGGCGGAGCGGGTGAGCTGACTCAGCGGTCGGGCCACCGTGCGCGCGACCGCCGCGCTGAGCAGCACCACAAGCGCCAGGATCAGCGCCGCCGCGGCACCCACCAGGTACGCGGCGGTAAGCGCCCGCCGCTGGTCGGCCTTCACCTCGGCGAGAACGTCGGCGACGATCTTCTTCTCGACGAACTGGCCGAGCCGGATCATCGTGCGGACGGCCGGGAAGAGCGCCTCCAACGGCACGTCGCGGACCGCGCCGGCCGGGTCCCGTGCGCTGGTGATCAGGAAGTCGGGGCTGGTACGCGCGGCCACCGCGGCGTCGTTGAGCTGGGCCACCTTGAGCTGCTCCGGAGTGATCAGGCTGCGGAAGCGCGCGTTGTCGACCTGAAGTGCGGCGATGCACGCCACGTAGCCGGCGGTGGTGTCCGGAGTGCCGATCGCCTTGACCAGGATGCTCAGGGTGGCGCAGGTGCCGATGCCCTCGTCGGCACGCAGCAGCCCGTCGAGGGCGAGCACCTGGCGGCCGGGCAACGTCTCGGTGTCCACGTTGAAGACCAGCCGTAGCGATCCGATCAACTCTTTGTTGACGGGGCCGAACGCGTCCATGACCTGGCCGGGGTTCGCGGACCGACCCAGCACCGCCCTGCGGAGGTCGCCGAGCCTGGACACCCCGTCGAGCGCGTGGTCGACCTGCTCGGTCAGCGCGTCGCCGCCGTCGGCACGCAGGTCGGCCACCCGATCGTCCACGTCGGCGGCCTTGCGGATCACCTCGGAGCGGTCGACCCGGCGCAGGAGGAAGCCGACCGACAGGATGCGTTCCTGTTGCAGGTCCTGGACGAGGCTGCCGACCCGGCTGGCGAGCCGCACCTGCTCGGTGATGTCGGCGGCGCGTTGCGCGGCGGCCACCCGGTCCAGCACCACGGGCACCGCGAGGCCGACCATGCTGAGCAGGGGGATCACCACGAGCAGCGCGAGCTTTCCGCGGATCCGGAGCCTACCGAGAAGCATCGAACGGCCCCCACTGCGCGAGGATCGGCTCGTGGGCCGCGCCGACCGGTTGCAGCGGTCGAAGCTCGGCCGGTTGGCCGGTCGGGGCCGACGGTTGCCAGGGGTCGCCGGGCGGCGGGGTGGTGGGGTTCCCGGCGTCCGGCGTGGCGGCCCGTCGATGTGCGCGTCGACCGGCGGCGATCAGTATCCAGGCGAGCCAGGCCAGCAGCAGGAAGGCTGCCACGCCCGCTCCAGCCGCCAGCCAACGGTCCCGGGCCAGCCCGTCGCTCCGCTCGGTGAGCAGGGCGTCCAGTTCGCCGAGGATGACCGGTTGGAGCTGGCGCGCGGCGTTGCGGGAGTTGAGCGCCGCCGCGGTCAGTTGACCCTGGTCGACGGTGCCCCCGCCGCTCGGGGTCGAGTACAGGGCCAGCGCCTCCACCGACCGCTGATAGGCGTCCAGCGGGGTCAGCACGTTGGCGCCCAGGTCGGTGCTCTCCGAGCTGTCCACGGCGGAGCGCAGGTTGTCGACCACCTCGTTCGCGGGCAACAGGGCGGACACCCGCAGGCCGGTCAGCTCCATCAGGCTGCGGGGCCGTTCGGCGGCCGGCCGTCGGGTGGCGAGCGCACCCAGGTCGGCGAGCCGGCCGGCGGCCACCACCGCCTCGGGCAGCTTCTGACCGGCGCTGTCCTGCAGGAAGAACGAGTCGGCGCCCGGGTCACGGCCCAGTCCCGAGCTCTCCCGGACCTTGCGGTGCAGGGCGAGCAGCAGGTCGGTGACCTCGCCGTACGCGGTGTAGGCGGCCTCCGGGTCGGCGGGGCTGCGGTCGCGCAGCGCCTCCACCTTGGCCCGTAGCCCGGCCCACCGTTCCTGGCTGCGCAGTTTCCCGCCGATGCGGGCGTCCACCGTGGCGGCCTGCTCGACCGCGCGGCTCAGCGGCTCGCCGGGAACGGGGCGTCCGGCCACGGCCGCGGACTGGGCTTCCACAAGTGCCTCGGTGACCGGGGCCAGGGCGCGCAGGTACTGCACGCCGAGTCGCTCGGAGTCGGCAAGGCTCCGGTCGTCACCGGTGTGCCGCCACGTGGATGCGAAGAGCAGCCCCACCGGTGCCAGCAGCGCGACGATGAGCAGCAACGGCATCGACCGGCCCAGCATGGACGTCCGTCGACGGGCCCGCGGCGCGGGGACTGTCATGGTGTGTCTCCTCCGGCGTCGGGCGGGGGAACTGCACGGCGTCGGGCTCGCCGACAGGTCCCGTCCACCGGACCGGAAAACTAACCGAACCCTGTGGGGGTCGACCGGTTGCCGGTGAGTCAGGTTTGCGTCAGTTCGAGCGATGTCACCGTTCGTCAGGGTTCCGAGCACGCTGTGTTCCGTCGATGTGTGTGACATGAAGGGATCGAGGGGGATATCCGCGGAAGATCGGAATTCACGGGATCCGAACTCAACTCACCCGGCCGCGGCGGAGGATGGGCGGTCGCACCGGAGTGGATCACCGATCGGAGCAACCGGACGGACGTACGGCGGATCTCAGCCAACGCTCAGCCTGCGGCCCGTACCGTGTGCCGCATGAGACCGCCCTCGCCGGCCGCGTGGTTCCGGCGTGCCCTGCCCACCCGCCGCCGCGCGATCGCCGCAGTGGCTGTCGTCGTGCTGCTGGCAGCCGCCGTGACCTGGGCGGTGTGGCCACAGGGATCGGGCGTACGCACCGAGAGCGCGATGCTCACCGTCCGCTCCGGACCAGCCGGCGACCAGCCGGTGAATCTGGACACGACCCTCTACCTGCCGGACGACGCCTCGTCCGGCCGGAAGGTGCCGGCGGTGCTGCTGGCGCACGGGTTCGGCGGTACAAAGGAGTCGGTGCGCTCGGACGCGGAGGAGTTCGCCGGGCGCGGCTACGCGGTGCTGACCTGGACCGCGCGGGGCTTCGGCCGCAGCGGCGGCGAGATCCACCTGGACAACCCGGACTACGAGGTGCGCGACGCCGAGCGGCTGCTGGACTGGCTGGCCGCCCGGCCCGAGGTGCGCACCGACGCCCCCGGTGACCCGAAGGTCGGCGTGGTCGGCGGCTCGTACGGCGGCGGATTGGCGCTGCTGCTGGCCGCCCAGGACCGGCGGGTGGACGCTATCGTCCCCATGATCACCTGGAACGATCTGTCCCGGGCGTTCCTGCCGGAGAGCACCGGCGCGGCACCGACCGAGGGCGTGTTCAAGAAGGGCTGGGCGGGTCTCTTCTTCGGTGGGGGCGGCAACGTGGGCAGTGGCCCGGCCGGCCTCTCCGGTACGACCGCGGCCCAGCCCGAGCAGGCGCCGGCGTCGGCCGGCCCGCCCAGCCCGGGCCCGGGTGCGGGCCCGGGCACCGCTCCCGGTGGCGCCCCGGCCGGCGCCGCCGACCCGTCCTGCGGGCGGTTCGCCGCCGACGTGTGCGCCGCGTACCTGCGGATCGCCACCACCGGCCAGGCCGACCAGGCCGCCGTGGACCTGCTGCGCCGCTCCAGCCCGGCGGGCGTGCTGGACCGGATCAAGGCCCCCACCCTGCTGGTGCAGGGTGAGGCGGACACGCTCTTCCCGCTCGGTGAGGCGGACGCGAACGCCAAGGGCATCGCCGCCGCCGGCACCCCGGTCCGGGTCGCCTGGTTCACCGGCGGCCACGACGGTGGCAGTGGACCCCGCTCGGACTCGGACCGGGTGAAGTTCCTGACCGTCCAGTGGCTCGACCACTACGTCAAGGGCGAGGGCGACGCGCCCGGCGACGACTTCACCTGGTCGCGGATCGCCGGCTTCGACGCGCTCGACCGGGGCCTGGTCGCCACCGGCTTCCGCCGCGCCGACTATCCGGGCCTGGGCGGCAACGCCCGCCGGGAGGTGACGGTCACCGGTCCGGCGCAGCCGATCGCGAACCCGCCGAACGGCAACCCGGCCGCCATCTCCTCGATCCCGTTCGCGGGCGGGCTCGCCTCGCTGCTGGACGGGGTGGCCGGTGACGTGCCCGGCCAGCACGCCCGGTTCGAGTCGGCACCGCTCACCGAGGCGGTGGACGTGGCGGGCGCACCCACCGTCACGGTGCGGGCCGCCTCGCCGACCGGGGAGGCGGTGCTCTTCGTCAAGCTCTACGACGTCGACCCCGACGGCGCGGCCACCCTGCCGAACGGCCTGGTCGCCCCGATCCGGCTCACCGGCCTGCCGCAGCGGGTGCAGGACGCCCGCCCGGTCACCGTGACGCTGCCCGGGATCGTCCGCCGCGTCGAGGCCGGCCACCGGCTGCGGCTGGTGGTGGCCACCTCCGACCAGGCGTACACCACGCCGGCCGCGCCGACCGTCTACACGGTGGCTGCGGACGGCGCGGTCAGCCTGCCCACCGTCAGCGGCGAGCCGATCCCCACCGCCGCCACGATCTGGCGCTGGGTGCTCGCCGGCCTGCTCGCCGCCATCGTGATCGGGCTCGTCGTGGTCGTCGCCCTGGTCCGCCGCCGGCACCGCCGCCAGGACCGCTCGGTGCATCCGGAGTACGCGGACACCCCGCTGGCCGTACGCGCGCTGCGCAAGGAGTACGCGGACGGCTTCGTCGCGGTGTCGAACGTCGACTTCGAGGTGCACCCCGGTCAGGTCGTGGGTCTGCTCGGGCCGAACGGCGCCGGTAAGACCACCACCCTGCGGGTGCTGATGGGGCTGACCCAGCCGACCGCCGGCGAGATCTACGTCTTCGGTCGTCGGCTGGTGCCCGGCTCGCCGGTGCTGTCCCGGATCGGCGCGCTGGTGGAGGGGCCCGGTTTCCTGCCGCACCTGTCCGGTCTGGACAACCTGAAGGCGTACTGGAAGGCCACCGGCCGGCCGGCCGAGGACGCGCACTTCGACACGGCTCTGGAGATCGCCGGGCTGGGCGACTCGGTGCACCGGAAGATCAAGAATTACAGCCACGGCATGCGCCAGCGGCTCGCCATCGCCCAGGCGATGCTCGGCCTTCCCGAGCTGCTGGTGCTGGACGAGCCGACCGACGGGCTCGACCCGCCGCAGATCGCCGAGATGCGCCGGGTGCTCCAGCGCTACGCCACCGACGGTCGCGCGGTGCTGGTCTCCAGCCACCTGCTGGCCGAGGTGGAGCAGACGTGCACGCACGCCGTGGTGGTGAACAAGGGCCGGATCGTGGCGTCCGGGCCGGTGCAGGAGATCGTCGGCGAGTCGCCGAGCGTGCTGTTCGACGTGACCGATCCGGTGGCGGCGCGGGCGGTGCTGGACCGGCTGCACGGCGTACGGGTGCTGCCGGAGAGCGACGGGCAGCTGGTGGTCGACACCAACGGCACGGCCCGCAGCGAGGTGGTGGCGGAGCTGGTGCGCGCCGGCATCGGGGTGGACCGGGTGGTGCCCCGGCGACGCCTGGAGGACGCGTTCCTCGCCCTGGTGGGCGAGAACTCTCGGGGAAGTGGTGACCGGTGATGGCTGGATCTTCCGTCGAGGCGCCGGTGGGCGTCACCGACCCGGCCGGTGCGGCCCGGGGCTACCGCCCCTCGGCCACGATGCCCTTCGCGGCGGAGTTCCGCCGGCAGGCGTCCCGGCGGCGGACCCAGCTGGCGCTCGGGTTCATGGTGCTGCTGCCGCTGATCATCCTGGTCGCCTTCCAGTTCAACTCCGGCGGCGACGACGACAACGGCAACAACGAGTTCGCCAGCCTGGTCGACCTGGCCACCTCCGGCGGGCTCAACTTCACCCTCTTCTCGATCTTCGTGTCGGCGTCGTTCCTGCTGGTCGTGGTCGTCGCGCTGTTCTGCGGCGACACGGTGGCCAGCGAGGCGAGCTGGGGCAGCCTGCGCTACCTGCTGGCCATCCCGGTGCCCCGGGCCCGGCTGTTGACGGTGAAGCTGGTGGTCGCGCTCGCGTACTCGGGGCTGGCCCTGCTGCTGCTGGCCGGCACCGCCCTGGTCGCCGGCACGCTGCGCTACGGCTGGTCGCCGCTGCGCAGCACTGTCGCCGCCGAGCTGGAGCCGACCGAGGGGCTGCTCCGGCTGCTGGCAGTGCTCGGGTACCTCGCGGTCGTACTCCTGGTGGTGGCCGGCCTGGCGTTCCTGCTGTCGGTGACGACGGACGCCGCGCTCGGCGCGGTCGGCGGAGCGGTCCTGCTCTGGATCCTGTCCAGCATCCTGGACCAGATCACCGCGCTGGGCGGTCTGCGTGACTTCCTGCCCACCCACTTCAGCACCGCCTGGCTGGGGCTGCTCTCCACGCCGGTGCAGACGGACGACGTGGTACGCGGCTGCATCTCGGCGATCAGCTACGCGACGCTGTTCTGGGGGTTGGCGTTCTGGCGGTTCACCCGCAAGGACATCACGTCGTAGCCGCCTTCCAGGCGCTCACGCCGATCCGGCCGGTGTTGCCCACGTCGACCGGGCCGTGCGGGTCGACCTCCTCGGCCGGCTGACCGGCGGCGGGCGCGATCGTCAGGTACGCCCCGGCGGTGGCCACCACCGTCGGATCGGTGACCAGGTTGCGCCAGAGGACGGTGGCGACGGCCCGCTCGCCCTTGTGCAGCGTGATCGGCTGCGGCGGCTGATCGAAGCCCGACGTGATCTCCTTCGCGCCGTTCACCACCCGCAGGATGATCGGCTTGCGCTGCTCGTTCAGGACCCACACCACCGGGTAGCCGTTGAGCTGGTAGGGGCGGTCGGCGCAGTTGACCAGTTCCAGGCCGAGGGCGCGCAGGCCCATCGCCGCGTCCCCGCCGGTGGACCGGATCCGGACGCCGGAGGCCGGGCACTCGGGGACCGGGTCGGCGCTCGCCGACGGGGTCGTGGCGGGCCTGGGCGGTGGCGGGCCCGTAGGGTCCCCGCCCGCGTCCCGATGTTCGTCGGTGGTGCAGGCGGTGAGTAGAAAGGCCGCCGCGACCGCCGCGACGACCCGTCGCCGTGCTGCCGTACCGAGGGAGATCATCCGCCGATCCTCGCCCACCCGGGCGTTCCGCCGCAGGCCGGCCCCGCGCTCGCTACGGTCAGGTGCTGGTGCCACCGGCGATCCGCTCGGCCTCGCCGGTGGTCCTCCGCCCCACAGCTGGGGCAGCTCGACAGGCTGTACGGCCCCCCCCCGGCGGGCGATACGTTCTGGCGGGAGCGCTCCCATACTGCGATATATTCCGATCGGGGATTTTCCCACCAGCAAGGAATTTATTAACTTCGATACATTCGTGGCCCACCATTGAAGAGATCTGTCCCCTTCGATGGAGGTCTCCATGAACGTCTCTCGGCTCGGCGGGCCGACCCTGTCCCTGTTCCGCATCGTGACCGGCCTGCTGTTCATGCTGCACGGCCTGTCCTCGGTCTTCGGGTTGTTCGGCGGCAACCCCATGACCGGTGCGGCCATCCCGCTCGGCTCCTGGCCGGGCTGGTGGGCCGCGCTGATCCAACTGATCTGCGGCGCGCTGGTGCTGGCCGGGCTCTTCACCCGGCCCGCCGCGCTTCTCGCCTCCGGCTCGATGGCGTACGCCTATTTCGTGGTCCATCAGCCCGAAGGCCTGCTCCCGCTGCGCAACGGCGGTGAGTTGTCGGCGCTCTTCTGCTGGTCGTTCCTGCTGGTCGCGGCACTCGGCTCGGGCCCCTGGGCGCTCGACGCGCTGCTCGCCCGGCGTCGCGCCGACGCCCCACCGGCCTCGGTGAGCGACCCCGCCCCGGTTTCCGCCTGACCGCACCCGAAACCGCGCGTCGCCGGAGCCTCAACGAGGCGGCTCCGGCGACGCGCCCGGTCGGGACCGGGTCGGGTCGGGTCGGGGTCGGGGTCGGGCCGGGGTCGGCCGGGTCGATCGGAGGCGGAGGCGGGAGCAGGCGGGCGCGGGCGTCAGGCCGGAGGGCGCGGGGCGAGGACCGCGTCCAGGAGGCCCGGGTACCGCTGGTCCACCTCGTCGCGGCGCAGCCGGACCAGTCGGCTGGTGCCGGCGGCCCGGGTGCGGGTCAGGCCCGCCTCCCGTAGCACCTTCAGGTGGTGGCTGCGGGTCGCCTTGGAGACGCCGAAGTCGAAGCTGCCGCAGGCGGCCTCGCCGCCCTCGGCGAGCGCCCGAACGATCTGTAGCCGCACGTCGTCGGCGAGTGCGGCAAGCACGGCGGTGACCGGTACGGCGGTCAGGTCGGGTTCGTGCGGCTCCATGTGACCAGTGTAACCCTTGTTCGACAACTTTCGAACAACACCCTATGGTCGGTGTCGTTGGTTCGAAGATACTCGAACATTGGAGCTGACGATGCGATCCCGCGCCGCCGCCTATCCGCTGCTCGCCGTGCTCGCCTGGGGCGCGATGTTTCCGATCCTGGCCAGCGCGCTGAGCCGGGTCGATCCACTCAACCTGACCACCGCCCGCTACCTGTTCGCCGCCGTCATCCTGGTCGCCATCCTGCTGGTCCGCGAGGGCGCCGCCGCGCTGCGGCTCGGCGGTCGGGGAGTCGAGGTGGTGGTGCTCGGCGTCGTCGGCTTCGCCGGCTTCAACCTGCTCACCAACCTGGCGCTCGAACACGCCGCCCCGCAGCAGATCTCCCTCTTCGTGGCCACCACACCGGTCATCACCCAGCTGGTCCGGTGGGCGCGGGACGGCGTACGACCGAAGCCGCTTCTGCTGGCTCTCTCCCTGGTGGCGCTCCTCGGAGTCGGCCTGGTGATCACCCGCGGCAGCCTGGCCGGTCTCGGCCAGTTCGGTCTCGGCGGCCTGATGATGATCGGCGCGGTGCTCGGCTGGGGCATCTACACCCACGGCGCCAGCCGGTTCGGCGCCTGGTCGCCGCTGCGCTTCACCACGCTTACCGCGCTCGCCGGCACGGCCGCCATGCTGGCCGCGAGCATCGGCGCCGACGCCGTCGGGTGGCAGCACGCGCCGGCCGCCGCCGACCTCGTGGCGGTCGCCCCACAACTGGCGTACGCCGTGATCGTCGCCGCCGTCGTCGCGGTGCTGGCCTGGAACACAGGTGTGCAGCGGCTGGGCTCCGCCAACGCGGCCCTGTTCATGAACCTGGTCCCGGTGACCACCTTCGTCGTGCAGATCGCCCGCGGCTACCGGCCCGAGGCCATCGAGCTGGTCGGCGCCGCGATCACCATCGCCGCCCTGGTCGCCGCGAACCTCGCCACCAGGGCACGGACCCGGTCGTCGTCCCTGCCGCAACCCACGGCGGTCACCGACCCGGCCGCGGTGGTCGACCCGGTGGCGGTGGCCGCCCGCTGACCCACTCACTGGGATACCCGGTGGAGGCGACAGGCAACGTTGCCTAGACTCGACGGCACAACTGCATACCTCATCCAGAGGGGCTGAGGGATACGGCCCGACGACGCCCCGGCAACCACCCCGCGCGCTCACCGCTGAGCGACAGGCGGGGCAGGTGCCAATTCCGTCCCCGCCGCACCGTGCGATGCGGGGAAAGATGAGAGGACTCTCGACATGACGTCGACGCTCGCCGCCTCCGGCATCGACACCTCCGCAAGCCCCGCCCGCGCCCTGGTCTGTCGCGCCTGTTCGGCCCGCTACCCGCTCGCCGCCCAGCACGCCTGCTACGAGTGTTTCGGCCCCCTCGAAGTGGACTACGACACCGCGGCCCTGGCCACTGTCACCCGCGAGCAGATCGAGGCGGGCCCGAACAACATCTGGCGGTACGCCGCGCTGCTGCCCGCCGGCCAGGACCCGGCCACCCGGGTCACCCTCGACCCGGGGCTGACCCCGCTGGTGGCGGCCCCGCACCTCGCCGCCGAGCTGGGCATCACCGCACCGCTGTGGGTCAAGGACGACAGCGCCAACCCGACCCACTCGTTCAAGGACCGGGTCGTCTCGGTGGCGCTGACCGCCGCGAAGGCACTCGGCTTCACCCGGTTCGCCTGCGCGTCCACCGGCAACCTGGCCAACTCGGTGGCCGCGCACGCCGCCCGAGCCGGTGTGCCCTCGGTGGTCTTCATTCCCAGTGACCTGGAGCAGGGCAAGGTCATCACCACCGCCGTCTACGGCGGCGAGCTGGTCGCCATCGACGGCTCGTACGACGACGTCAACCGGCTCTGCGGTGAGCTGGTGGAGACCGACGAATTCGAGGACACGGCGTTCGTCAACGTGAACGTCCGGCCGTACTACGCGGAGGGCTCCAAGACCCTCGGTTACGAGGTGGCCGAGCAGCTCGGCTGGCGTATCCCGGCCCAGGTGGTCATCCCGATGGCCAGCGGTGAGCTGCTCACCAAGATTGACAAGGCGTTCTCCGAGCTGGTCGAGATCGGCCTGGTCGAGGCGCCGGCCGGCGGCTGGAAGGTCTTCGGCGCACAGTCGGCCGGCTGCAACCCGATCGCCGCCGCGCTGCACGCCGACACGGACACGATCACCCCGGTCAAGCCCACCGGCATCGCCAAGTCGCTCAACATCGGCGACCCGGCAGCCGGCCTCTACGCCCTGGAGGCGGTCCGGCGCACCGGCGGTTGGATGGAGTACGCCGACGACGACGAGATCCGCGCCGGCATCCGCGACCTGGCCCGCACCACGGGCGTCTTCGCGGAGACGGCGGGCGGGGTGACCGCGGCGGTGCTGCGCAAGCTGGTCGAGTCCGGGCGACTCGACCCCACGGCGGAGACTGTCGTGTTCAACACCGGCGAGGGCCTGAAGACCATCGACGCGGTGGCCAGTCAGGTCGGCCCGACCCACCACATCAAGCCCAGCCTTCGCGCCGCCCGCGACGCCGGCCTCCTCGGCTGACCCCCGTGCCGCGTCGGGCGACCTGCCCGTAACTGGGTTTTCGCTGTGAGTATGGAAAACCCGCCGGTCTGGACTTGACGGCAGGAACCGGACGGCGCAAGATGCTCCGTGCGGGAGGGCATTTCGCCGGAGACTTTTGAAGTTCTTGCGACCCAACGCCGGAGGCGTTGTGCGAGTGTCCCTCCCGACCACGTCCGATGAGGCCAGCGAATATTCGCTGGCCTCATCGCTTTTACGGCTGTCAGGCTCCCGGGCATGAGCATCACGATCACGTCGTTCGACGGCGCCGATTGGGCCGCGGTCGACGAGGCGTACCGGGTCGGGGCGGCGGCCAACGAGGTCGACCTACCGGACTTCCCGCCCTTCTGCCGGCGTCGCTTCGACGCGCTGTTCCACACCCCGGCACCCGGCACCCGATCGCTCTGGGCACTGGCCCGGCTGGACGGGGTGCCGGCCGGATACCTCCAACTCGACCTGCCGCAGCTCGACAACACCGACAACGCCACCGCCGAGCTGACGGTGCGTCCCGACCTGCGGCGGCGCGGCGTCGGCCGGGCGCTGCACGAGTACGGGGTGCGACTGCTGCGGGAGCACGGCCGCAAGCGGGTGGTCGCGATGACCGTCCGCGCGCTGCCCGGCGGTGCGGCCCGTTCCGGGGCGGGCGACGCGTTCGCCGCCTCGACCGGCGCGCAGTCCGCCCTGGCCGAGGTGCGTCGCCGGCTGGAGATCGCCGACATCGACCGACCTGCCCTGCGGGCGGCGCTCGCCGAGGCCGGGCCGCGGGCCGAGGGCTACCGGTCGGTCTGCTGGCAGGGCAGCACGCCGCAGGAGTACGTGGCGGACATCGCCTACCTGGACAGCCGGCTGTTGATGGACGCGCCAATGGGTGACGTGCAGTGGGAGCCGGAACAGGTGGACGCCGAGCGCATCCGGGGCAACGAGCGCGCGTTGGACGCCCGGGGCCGGCGGCGCTACCACCTCGGGATGCGGCACGAAGCGTCCCGTCGGCTGGTCGCCTGGACACTGCTCGACGTGGGCGCCTCCGCCGACTGGCACGCCTTCCAGCAGATCACCATCGTCGACCCGGCCCACCGTGGGCACCGCCTGGGCCTGATCGCCAAGGCGGAGAACCTGCACCACCTGCTCACCCACGAGCCGGCGGTACGCGTCATCGACACCTGGAACGCGGCCAGCAACAGCTACATGGTGGCGATCAACGAGCAGCTCGGCTTCCGCCCGGTGGACGCCTGGAACAACTGGCAGCTCACCCTCTGACGGGTATCGGCGCTACTGCTCGCCGACCGGACTCAGGCATGATGGCTGCCATGACGGAGACCCCGCATCCCCTGTACGACAGGCACGCCGACACCCTCAACCGTGCGCTGACCGCGATCACGGAGCGGGGCTACTGGTCCGCCTATCCCGAGTCCCCCAGCCCCCGCGTGTACGGCGAGACCGCCGCCGCCGACGGCAAGGCCGCCTTCGAGGCGTACCTGGGTGGTGATTTTCCGCTCGACCAGCCGGGCACCGGCGAGCGGATCGCCACCGAGACGAGCCCGTTCGGGGTCGAGCTGGCGGTGCGTTACCCGCACGCCGGCACCGACGAGCTGATCGCCGCCGCCTCCGCCGCGCTGCCGGCCTGGCGCGACGCCGGCCCGCAGGCCCGCGTGGGCGTGTGCCTGGAGATCCTCGACCGGCTGCACAAGAACATCTTCGAGCTGGCCAACGCGGTGCAGTTCACCAGCGGGCAGGCGTTCGTGATGGCCTTCCAGGCCGGCGGCGCGCACGCGCTGGACCGGGCGCTGGAGGCGCTGGCGTACGCGTACGCCGAGATGACCCGGCACCCCGGCACGGCCGGCTGGGAGAAGGCCGCCGGCAAGGGCGACCCGCTGCGGATGACCAAGACCTTCCACGTGGTCCCGCGTGGGGTGGCGCTGGTGATCGGCTGCAACACCTTCCCGACCTGGAACTCGTACCCCGGGCTGTTCGCCTCGCTGGTCACCGGCAACCCGGTGATCGTCAAGCCGCACCCGCGCGCGGTGCTGCCCCTGGCCATCACGGTGAAGTACGCCCGGGAGGTGCTCGCCGAGGCCGGCTTCGACCCGAACCTGATCATGCTGGCAGCCGAGGCGCCCGGCGAGAAGCTCGCCAGCGACCTGGCCCTGCACCGCTCCGTCAAGATCGTCGACTTCACCGGCTCCACCGAGTACGGCGACTGGCTGGAGACGCACGCCCGGCAGGCGTCGGTCTACACCGAGAAGGCCGGACTGAACACGGTGGTCATCGACTCCACCGACGACTTCGCCGGCATGTGCCGCAACCTCGGCTTCACCCTGACCCTCTACAGCGGCCAGATGTGCACCACCTCGCAGAACATCCTCATCCCCGCCGGTGGCATCGAGACCGACCAGGGCCACAAGAGCTTCGACGAGGTGGCCGGCGGGATCGCCGCGGCGGTCGGCAAGCTGACCGCCGACCCTGCCCGGGGCGTCGAGCTGACCGGCGCCATCGTCAACGACGGGGTGCTGGAGCGGCTGGCCGAGGTCACCAAGGTGGGTGAGCCGGTCCTGGAGTCACGGGCCGTGGCCCACCCGGCGTACGCCGACGCGGTGGTGCGTACCCCGACGATCGTGAAGCTGCGCGCGGACGACGCCGAGACGTACGGCCGGGAGTGGTTCGGGCCGATCTCGTTCGCCATCGCCACCGACTCCACCGCGCACAGCCTGGAGTTGCTGCGCCGGACGGTCGGCGAGAAGGGCGCGCTGACGGCCGGGGTCTACTCGACCGACGAGGCCGTGCTGGACGCGACCGAGGCGGTGGCGATCGAGGTCGGGGTGCATCTGTCCTGCAACCTCACCGGCGGGGTCTTCGTGAACCAGTCGGCGGCGTTCTCCGACTTCCACGGCAGCGGCGCCAACGCGGCGGCGAACTCGGCGCTCACCGACGGGGCGTACGTGGCCAACCGGTTCCGGATCGTGCAGTCGCGGCGGCCTGTCTGATTGTTGCGGTTGGGGTTTCCGGTGGTTGCGGTTGGGGTTTCCGGGGCAGCCCGCCCCGCTCCGGGCGGTCAGGCTTGATCCCTGCGCGGGGCGGGCTGCCCCGGAAACCCTGGCGTGGGCACTGTTGTCGCTCACGCATCCGGCTTTGGGAGACATCACCGGGGTTCTGCCTTGGGATGGGTTCTTTGTTTCCGGGGCGGTTCTCCTGGCTCCGGGTCGGTTGTCTTGGCTCCGGGGCGGTTCTTTGTTTCCGCGGCGGTTCTCTTGTTTTTAGGCGGGGCGGCGCATCTGTAGTTCGTTCAGCGCGGGGATCGTGGGGTGGGGGACCCGCACGCCGGTGTCGGTGAAGCCCAGCCGCTGGTAGGCCCGGTAGGCGCGGTCGTTGCCCACCACCACCTCCAGCAGCAGCTCCGGTCGGCCGCAGGCCCGCGACCAGGCGGCCACCCCGTCGATCAGCTCGCCGAGCAGCCCACTGCCCCGCCAGGCCGGCGTCACGTACACGGCGTAGATGACTGTCAACCCCGGGTCGTTCGGAGCGACCGTGCCACCGGCGTGCCCGACCAGACGGCCTCCCGGGTCCGCGACGAACTGCGCGTTGTGGGGGCCGACCGACGTGTACGCCACCCGCGCGGCGAACTCGCTGTGCGGTCGGGCCGCCGCGTCGGCCAGGGTCTCCAGGAAGGCCAACGGCGCGTCGGCGAGCATCTCCAGGCGCAGTGCCCGCATCCGGGCGGCGTCCTCCGGCCGGACCCGGTGGATCTCGGCCTGCCGAACGGCGGCTGAGCCGATATCGGTGGTCATGCCTGCATGCCTACCACAGGGGCCGGAGCTGCCTCGGGGCGTGGCCCGCCCCGCTGGCGGGCCGCCGAGGACCCCCGGGACCGGACGTCCGGGGCCCGTTCCGGCCCGTCCCGGGACCCGGTCGGGTCGCCCGGGAATACGCCCGATTTGGGGTCGTGCGCGGCCGTCACTCCTCGTGTAGCGTGCGATTTCGGTCACCCTTTCAGCGGCCGTCGTCGATCGCTGAGGCGGTGGTTCGAGGGCGTCCGGCCGTGCCGCGCGCCCGGGCAGGCAACGCTGCGCAAGAGTGAGGGAAGTGCACAGTGGCACAGGGTTCCGTGAAGTGGTTCAACGCCGAGAAGGGCTACGGCTTCATCGCCGTCGACGGCGGTCAGGACGTGTTCGTTCACTTCTCCGCGATCGAGATGGACGGCTACAAGGCGCTGGACGACGGCCAGCGGGTGGAGTTCGAGATCGCCCAGGGGCAGAAGGGCCCGCAGGCGGAACACGTACGCGTCATCGCCTGAGCGAATTCCCGGCCTCCTCGCTGGCGGATCGCCCCCGATCGGCTGACCGGTCGGGGCTGGCGGTGCGGACGCCCACCCGGGAAGATCGTGAGCCGTTCCAGCCGATGCTGAGGAGGGTTCATGACCGACCAGTCGCCCCCACCCACCACGCCCTCCGGGCCGGGTGAGCCGGGCCCGTCCGACCCCACCTCACCCGTCTCCGGCGCGGCTCCGGGCGGGTCACCGGCCTCCGGCGCAGACCCCGGGCCGCCCGCACACGGCCCCGGCCCCGCGATGCCGCCGGGACCCACCCCCCAGGCCGGTCCGCCGGATCCCACCGCGCAGGGCGGTTGGGGTCCGCCGGCCGGGCCGCCGCCCGGTTGGGACCCGGCGCAGAGCGGCTGGGGTTCGGCCGGTGCGCCGCCGCAGGGTTGGGCCTATCCGCCCACCGGCGGCTACCCGCCCGGGGCGGGCCCCTACGGTGGGCAGCCGTGGTATCCGGGGGCGCCGGTCGGCTGGTACCCGCCGGGTCACGGGCTCGACCCGAACGACGCCCTGGTCACTCCGCCCGGCGCCGGCGTCGGGGCCTGGTTCGAGCGGTGCGGTGGCGCGCTGCGGCGGGGCTGGCGGCAGTTGGTGCCGATCATGCTGCTCACGCAGGTTCTGCCGGCGGCGGTGCTGTCCGTCGTCTCGCTGGGCCTGGACCCGTCGCCCGGCTGGGAGGCGCAGGCCGAGATGGACCCGGCCGCCGGACTGCCGGACAACTTCGCCGCCACCCTGGTAACCCTCGTCGCCGTGCTGGTCGGCGGCAGTCTGCTGATCGGTCTGGTGCAGGCCGTGGGGTGGGCCGCCGGCAGTTGGGTGATCACCCAGCAGGCGACCGGCCAGCCCGCCAGCGTCGACGCGGCGCTGCGGTACGGCCTGCGCCGGGCGCTCGGCCTGTGGGGCTGGACGTTGCTGGTCAGTGTGCTCATCGGTATCGGCTTCTGCTTCTGCGTCCTGCCGAGCATCTACCTGGCGTTCGCGTTGAGCATGGCCGGTCCGGTCTACCTGTTCGAGCGGCAGAACCCGATCGGCAGGTCGTTCGGGATGTTCCACGCCCGGCTCGGGCTGCTGCTCGGCCGGGTGGCACTGGTGGGCGGGGCTGTGATCGTCGGCACCGTGGTTCCGGGCGTCCTGGAGTCGGTGGGCACCACCGGGATCGGTACGGACCCGTTCGCGTCCCCGGGCACCGCGGTTCTGGTGGTGGCGGTGATCGGTGTCACGGCGGTGCTGGCGCTGCCGGCCCACCTCGCCCAGTTGATCGGCCTGCTGATCACGTACGCCGAGCAACGCGCCCATGAGGCGCCGGTGAACGGGGCCGCACTGGCTGCGGAACTCGGCTGAGCGGGTCCATCGTGCTTGCACTCGGCAGGTGAGAGTGCTAAACAAGTCATTGGCACTCGCATACCGTGAGTGCCAATGGTCGGGACGGTGGGGCCAGGTTGCCCGGGCGTGGAGACGCCGGGGCGGCACATGGCCGGTCGTCGCGGGCTATCCGGCCCGGCCGAAGGACGTCGTCGTCGCCAGGTGGCGACGTCCCAAGGTGCGTACACCAGGCGGCCCATCCGGGGGACACATCTCGGGTGGCCCGTGAGTGTCCAGGAGGACAACGCCGTATGGCCAAGATGATCGCTTTCGACGAAGAGGCTCGCCGCGGCCTCGAGCGGGGCATGAACCAGCTCGCCGACGCCGTAAAGGTGACCCTCGGCCCCAAGGGCCGCAACGTCGTGCTCGAGAAGAAGTGGGGTGCCCCCACCATCACCAACGATGGTGTGAGCATCGCCAAGGAGATCGAGCTCGAGGACCCGTACGAGAAGATCGGCGCCGAGCTGGTCAAGGAGGTCGCCAAGAAGACCGACGACGTCGCCGGTGACGGCACGACGACGGCGACCGTCCTGGCCCAGGCCCTGGTTCGCGAGGGCCTGCGCAACGTGGCCGCCGGCGCCAACCCGATGGCCCTGAAGCGGGGCATCGAGGCCGCGGTCGCGAGCGTCTCGGAGGAGCTGTCCAAGCTCGCCAAGGACGTCGAGACCAAGGAGCAGATCGCCTCCACCGCCTCCATCTCCGCTGGTGACTCCAGCGTCGGCGAGATCATCGCCGAGGCGATGGACAAGGTCGGCAAGGAAGGCGTCATCACCGTCGAGGAGAGCAACACCTTCGGGCTGGAGCTGGAGCTCACCGAGGGTATGCGCTTCGACAAGGGCTACATCTCGGCCTACTTCATGACCGACCCGGAGCGCATGGAGGCCGTCTTCGACGACCCCTACCTCCTGATCGTCAACAGCAAGATCTCGTCGGTCAAGGACCTGCTCCCGATCCTGGAGAAGGTCATGCAGGGCGGCAAGCCGCTGCTGATCATCGCCGAGGACATCGAGGGCGAGGCCCTGGCCACCCTGGTCGTCAACAAGGTCCGGGGCACCTTCAAGTCGGTCGCCGTCAAGGCGCCGGGCTTCGGTGACCGCCGCAAGGCCATGCTCGCCGACATCGCCATCCTCACCGGTGGCCAGGTCATCAGCGAGGAGGTCGGCCTCAAGCTGGACGCCGTCGGCGTCGACATGCTGGGCCGTGCCCGCAAGGTCGTGGTCACCAAGGACGAGACCACCATCGTCGACGGTGCCGGTGACGCCGAGCAGATCCAGGGCCGGGTCAACCAGATCCGGGCCGAGATCGACAAGAGCGACTCCGACTACGACCGCGAGAAGCTGCAGGAGCGGCTGGCCAAGCTGGCCGGTGGCGTTGCGGTGATCAAGGTCGGCGCGGCCACCGAGGTCGAGCTCAAGGAGCGCAAGCACCGCATCGAGGACGCCGTTCGCAACGCGAAGGCGGCCGTCGAGGAGGGCATCGTCCCGGGTGGTGGCGTCGCGCTGGTGCAGGCCGGCAAGACCGCCTTCGACAAGCTGGACCTGGTCGGCGACGAGGCGACCGGTGCCAACATCGTCAAGGTGGCGCTGGACGCCCCGCTGCGGCAGATCGCCGTCAACGCCGGCCTCGAGGGCGGCGTCGTGGTGGAGAAGGTCCGTAACCTCGAAGCGGGTCACGGCCTCAACGCCGCCAACGGCGAGTACGTCGACCTGCTGGCCGCGGGCATCATCGACCCGGCCAAGGTGACGCGCTCGGCGCTGCAGAACGCGTCGTCGATCGCCGCGCTGTTCCTCACCACCGAGGCCGTCGTCGCGGACAAGCCGGAGAAGACCCCGGCTGCCCCGGCTGGCCCGGGTGGCGGGGACATGGACTTCTGAGTCCAGTTCCGACACACCGAACGGGGCGGGCCGCTGACGCGGTCCGCCCCGTTCGTCGTCAGGTGGGTAGCGGGCGCTGGTTACGGCGTTTCTGCGCCCGGTCGTACGGCGGGAGCAGCTGGATCGGCGCGTCCACCATCTCCTGCGGTTCCTCGGCCAGCGGTTCGCCGTCGGTGGTCATCTCGGCCAGCTGCTCGGCGTCGCCGTAGTCGAGCCGGTCGAACGGGAGTTGGCCGGGCAGTTCGCCGACCGGTTTCCAGGTGATCGGCGGGCCGTCCTCGGTCTGGTCGTCATCCGTGGTCATGGCTGCCTCCTCTACCGAAACGGTAAGGGGCGTCGATGGCTCATGCGGGCGAATGGATTCATGTCCCATTTGCCCTCTCACGTCACCGGTAGGGTCCGCCGGTACAGGAAGAAGACCCGCTCGATCCGGGCACCCGCGCTGCCGGAGTAGAACGGCACCGGCCCCACCCAACCGATCTGCGCCCGGTCCACCCCCGCCGCGCGCTGGTCACGCAGGCAACGTCGCAGCAGCACGCCGCCGATGCCCGAACCCTCGGCGGAGGGCGCGGTGCCCATCGGCCCGAACCAGCTCGGCCGGGACGACCCGTAGGCGGCGAAGCCCAGCACCTCACCCGCCCGCTCCGCGAGGTGGCAGCCGGCCCCGGCGCGGCCCACCGACCCGGCCAGCTCGCCGTCCCAGGTGCCACCGAAGGTGGACCGGGCGAACGCGGCCAGCGCCGGCAGGTCCGCGGGCTCCGCCCGGCGTACCGTGATGCCCTGCCCCGCCAGCCGTTGCTCCGCGGCCTCCGTGGACCGCAGGGCCGGTGACCCGTCGTACGACAGGTCGGCGGTCATGTTCCAGGCGGTCCGGTCCTGGTGGTAGCCGAGCGCCAGGGCGGCGCACACCGCCGGCGTGTACCGCACGTCGATGCCCGGCCAGGCGTAGTACGGCGGGTTCCCGGCCAGCAGCACCTCGGTGACGCCGCGCTGGCCGAGTGCCTGCTCGGCGCGCGACAGCAGCGCGCGACCCACCCCCCGGCGGCGCTGGTCGGGGAGCACCGCGACCAGGTCCACGTGCCCGATGCCCGCCTCGGTCGGCGACACCGAGCAGAGCAGCACCCCGACCAGGTCGTTCCCCCGGTACGCGCCCAGCCCCACCACCGCGCGGTCGGCGGCGGCCCGGGTCCACAGCACGTCCACGATGGCTGCCGCCTCGGCCGCGTCCTCGGGCAGGTCGAGCGCCTGCGCGCAGAGCCGCGCCACGGTGGGCGCGAGGTCGGGGCTCAGTTCGGCGACGGTGATCTCGGCGTCCATGGTCGCCGACCCTAGATCACCTGCCGGCGGTGACCGGCCCCGCCCTCGTTCACCCCTGGGCGGCGCGAACGGCTGCGTACGCGTCGACCTGGCCGGCGCCCGTGACGTTCGCCGGGCCGCCGCAGGCGTCGGTGGGGTTGTCGGAACGGTACGTCGGTTCGGCCGGCGTCGCGGTGTCCCGCAGGATCTGCCGGGTCCTGGTCAGGTCCCCGATCAGCGCCGGGTTCGCCGACCACATGAGCGCTACCACTCCCGCCACCTGCGGGGTCGCCATCGACGTGCCGTCCAGCGCCGCGTACCCGCCGCCGGGCATGGCCGACACCACGCCCACCCCGGGCGCCAGCACGTCAGGTTTGCCGATGCCGCCCGGCACCGGTCCGCGTGAGGAGAACTCGGCCACCCGCCGCTTCGCGTCCACCGCGCCCACGGTCAGCACGTTCGCGTACGGAGCGGGCGGGTCGTCGATCGACGCGCACCACGGGCCGGTGTTGCCGGCCGCGGCGACCACGAAGATCCCGGCGGCGTCCAGCGCCGTGGTGGCCGGGAGCAGGGCCTCCCGGTCGCAGCCCTCGATCGCCGGGCAGCCCCACGAGTTGGTCAGCACCTGCGGGGCGCGCTCGGGCCGGCCGTCGGTGAACGGATCACCGCCGGCCGGGAAGGGCGCCAGCATGAACTGGAGGCAGTCCAGGTAGTGCCCCGGGCTGCCCAGATTGCGGTCCAGATTGACGCAGCCGACCCACTGCGCGTCCGGGGCCACCCCGATGCCGTCCCGCCCGACCGCGCTGCCCGTCGTGTGGGTGCCGTGCCCGCCCTGGTCGTTCGGCGTTCGGGTGCCGTCCCACGGGTCGTACCAGGAGTCGTCCCCGCCCCGGAACCCGGCCCGCAGCGCCGGATGGCCGCCGTCCACGCCGGAATCGGAGCTGCCGACGACGATCCCCCTGCCGGTCACCCCCAGTTGGGACCAGACGCGGTCCGCGCCGAGCTGACGGATGTTCCACTCCGGGCCGGTCGGCGCCGGCGCGGTGCCCCGGCTCTGCCCGGCCGGGGCCGGCAGCGGCCGCAGGCGCTGACTGACCAGCACCCGAGCCACCTCGGGTCGCCGCGCGAGCCAGGCCCGTACGGCCGGGCCACCATCCACCTCGACCGCATTGACCAGGTAGTACGGCACCGGGTCGAGTCGTAGCCGCCCCGCCGTGCGGCGCAGGTCGGCCTGACTGCGGTCGGCGGTGGTGACCAGCAGCCGGTAGACCTCCGCCGCCCGGGCGTCCCGTCCGGCCTGCCCGGGAGCGCCGGCCGGGATGCCGCTCAGGTCGGCCTGCTCACGCAGCACGACCAGCAGCCGCTCCCCGTACAGGCCGGGTTGGCCGGGCCCGACGTCGACGACACCCACGGTCACCAGCAGGACCGCAGCGGCCAGCGCGGCGACCCGGCGACTCGGGGTGCGTGCCGTCGGGCGGGCCAGCAGCACCGCGTACCCGATGGCGACCAGTACCGCGACGGCGAGGCCGGCCCCGGCGGCGACCGCCACCCAGAACGGGACGTCCCGGGTGCCGATCAGCAGCAGGCTGATCTCTTCCGGGTCGGTGAAGGCCAGCGGGCCGAACGCGGCCAGGCCCACCAGCCAACCGGTCGCCGTCCGGCCGGCGCGTGCGGCGCCGGCCGGGTCGGCCGTCGGTCGCCAGGTCGCGGTCGGGCCGGCGGTGGGCTGCCCGGTCGCGGTCGGGTCGGCGGTGGGGCGGCCGGTCGCGGTCTGGTCGGCGGTCGGTCGCCAGGTCGCGGCGTACAGCGCGGCCAGCGCGAAGCCCGTCGGCGGCAGCGTCAGCAGGGCGGGCAACTGCGCGCCGGACTGGCCCGTCCCGGCCGCGAGCAGCAGCAGCGCCACCCCGGCCACCAGGCCACCGACCAGCACCAGGCGGGCCGGCCGGGGCGGCCGGCCGACCGCGAACCGGGACCAGAAGGTGGCGTCCAGCAGCACCGCCGCCAGCACGCCCAGCGCGGCGGCCGCCAGGCCCGCGAGGACGGTCTCCAGGAGCCCGCCGAGCGCGCCCAACCAGGCCCACGGCAGCAGCAGCGCCAACCCGGCGGCGACCGCGAGCAGCGGCACCGGCCCGGGCCGACGCGATCCACGCTGTCCCCGGACCGGCTCGGGGCCCCCGGCAGCCGACGGGGCGACGTCGACGCCCGCCTCGGGCCGTTCGATGGCCCGAGCTGTGGCGGCGTCGCCGTTCGGCACCGCACCGCCGAGACCGTCGCCGGCCCACGGCGCGGTGGCGTCCGGCGCGGTGCCGACGTTCGAGCCGGACGATCGTCGCGCCGACCAGGCCACGGTGAGCGCGCTGAGGGATGCGGCGGCGGCCAGCGCGGCGAGGTACGCCTCGTGGTGCACCGGCGGCACGACGCGCAGCGCCGTGAGCACCCCGAGCACGAGTGCCCCGACCAGCCAGACCCGCCCGGTGGCCCGGACCGTGGTCGAGCGGGGCAGCACGGCCAGCAGCAGGGCGGGCGTGCCCACCAGCACGACGACGGTCAGGCCGAGCACCGGCCAGAGCCAGCCCACCCGGTCCCGTCCGAAGCCGAGCAGCACCTGATCGGTGAGCCAGCCACCGGTCTGGGTGGCCACCGTGACCGCCACGGTCCAGCAGCCGACGAACACGGCCGCGACCACCGGCCACGGGGAGTTGCGGTCGCCGAGCCCGGGATGCGCAGGTTGACCATGCATCCGGAAACCCTACGACCACCCCGAGCAGTCGCGAATCGAAGAACCGCGCAGATCCTGGGACAGTTTCCGGCAGCCGCTGACGGAAACTGTCCAAGATCTTCCGCGGGGCGACGCGGAAGGAGGCGGGCTGCGCGGGCGGCGAATGCCGACCGGCCGGCACGGCGGTTACGGTGGATGGGTGCGTGACCCCAACATCTCCCGATCCGTCGCCGGGCAGCTCTCGCCGGTTCGCCGTACGGCCGACCTGCGCCGACTCCGCGCCGAGCGCTTCGACGTGCTGGTCATCGGGGGCGGGGTGACAGGTGCGGGCGCCGCCCTGGACGCGGCGTCCCGGGGCCTGAAGGTGGCCCTCGTCGAGGCCCGCGATTTCGCCTCGGGCACGTCGAGCCGATCCAGCAAGCTCATCCACGGTGGGCTGCGCTACCTGGAGCAGTTGGAGTTCCACCTGGTCCACGAGGCGCTGACCGAGCGGGGCCTGCTGGCGACCCGGCTCGCGCCGCACCTGGTCCGCCCGGTGCCGTTCCTGGTGCCGCTGCCGGCCGGCCGCGGCCTGCGGGACCTGCCCGCGCGGATCTTCCGCCGCTCGTACTACGGCGCGGGCGTGGCCACGTACGACGCCTTCGCCGGCCTCTTCGGCGGTGGCCGGGGCATGCCGCTGCACCGGCACCTGACCCGCGAGGGGGCCCGGCGGATCTTCCCGAGCCTGCGGGCCGACGCGCTGGCCGGGGCGATCCGCTACTACGACGGGCAGGTCGACGACGCCCGGCTGGTCGTCACCCTGGCCCGCACCGCGGCCAGCCTCGGCGCCACAGTGGTCAGCAGCGCCCGGGCCGTCGGGCTGATCCGGCAGGCGCGGGAGGTCACCGGCGTCCGGGTCCGCGACCTGGAGGCGCCCGCCGGGTCCCCGGACGCCGAGTTCGAGGTGCAGGCACGCACGGTCATTGCCGCCACCGGTGTGTGGAGCGACGACATGTCCCGGATGCTCAACGACGTGGGCCTGCGGCCCGGCGTCCGGGTGCGCGCCTCGAAGGGGGTGCACCTGGTGGTGCCCCGCTCGGCGATCACCGGCGAGACGGGGCTCATCCTGCGTACGGCACGGTCGGTGCTCTTCGTCATCCCGTGGGGCGGGCACTGGATCATCGGTACGACGGACACCGACTGGCGATTGGACAGATCCCACCCGGCGGCCTCGGCCAGCGACATCGACTATCTGTTGGAGCAGGTCAACACCGTGCTGGACCGGCCGTTGACCACCGCCGACATCGAGGGCGTCTACGCCGGGCTGCGGCCGTTGCTGGCCGGTGAGGCCGACTCCACGTCGAAGCTCTCCCGCGAGCACGCAGTGTTCGAGCCGATGCTCGGGCTGCTGCTGGTGGCCGGCGGTAAGTACACGACGTACCGGGTGATGGCGTCCGACGTGGTCGACCGGGCCGTACGCCGGTTGGGTGGCGCCCGCGCGTCGCGTACCGCCGACCTGCCGCTGCTCGGCGCGGACGGCTACCCGGCGATGTGGCGCGACCGGGCCGACCTGGCCCGCCGGCACGGCGTGCCGGTGGGCGTGGTGGAGCACCTGCTGGAGCGGTACGGCACCCTCACGCTCGACCTGCTGGCGCTGATCGACGCCGACCCGTTGCTGGCGTCCCCGCTGGCCGGTGCTCCGGAGTACCTGGCGGCGGAGGTCGCCTACGCGGCGCGGGCCGAGGGTGCGCTGCACCTGGAGGACGTGCTGACCCGACGGACCCGGATCTCCTTCGAGACCAGCCACCGTGGCCTGGAGTCGGCCGAGCACACCGCCGAGCTGATGGGCGCGGTGCTCGGGTGGGACGCGGCGAGGAGCGCCCGCGAGGTCGAGAACTACCGTGCGCGGGTGGAGGCGGAGCGGCAGTCCCAACTGATGCCGGACGACGCCGGGGCGGACGCGGCCCGACTGGGCGCACCTGACGTACGGGGTTACGCGGCGGACCGGGGTGACGACGACCAGGCCGAGCTGCGCCCCACGCCACAATGACCGAAAAGTAACGTTACCGAGTGGTAACTATCGATACCGGCCCGGATGGTGGTTTCGAACGCTACCTACGGTGGGGTAGGTTTCCGCGCGTGCTGTACCGCGCGCGCCCCCGTCTCCTCACCCCCCTTCTTGCCGTGGCGCTCGCCGCCGCCCTGGCCGGGTGTTCGCTGTTCGGCGGCGACGACGCCGACAAGCCGGTCGCCCAACCGCCGGCCGGCTCGGCCGCCGGTGTGCCGGCGCCCGAGATCCCGACGACAGTCGCCGCGGGCCAGGTCAGCCTGATCCAACGGCTCGGCGCCGACGCCCCGCTGCGCACGTTGAGCGTCGAGCGGGACGGCTCATGGCAGTGCCTCGACTGTGCCGGCGACGGGGTCACCTCCCGGGGCAGGCTGGCCGCGGAGCAGACCGAACGCCTCCAGGTCCTGCTCGCCGACCCCCGGCTCGCCGAGGAGACCGACCAGGTCCGGCGCTACCGGACCACCTGTATCGACGCGCTGACGTCCAGCCTGCTCACCTCGTCCGGGCTGGTCACCTCGCAGGACTGCCCGGGTGAGGAACGCCCGACGGTGGCGGGGGAGATCCTGTTGCTGCTCACCCAGGCGACACCCGCCGAGGTCAAGGGCTGACGCGGCCCGTCAGAGCACCTTGCCCGGGTTGAGCAGGCCGGCCGGGTCCAGCGCCGCCTTGATGGCCTGATGCACCCGGACGCCGACCGGGCCGATCTCGGCCGCCAGCCAGTCCCGCTTGAGCAGCCCCACCCCGTGCTCGCCTGTGCAGGTGCCCCCCAGGGCCAGGCCGAGCCGCATGATCTCGTCGAACGCCCGCCGGCCCCGCTCCACGCTCGCCGGGTCGGCCCGGTCGACGACGATGTTCGGGTGCATGTTGCCGTCCCCGGCGTGCCCCACCACACCGATCGGCACCTCGCAGTCCGCCGCGATCCGGGCCACCCCGTCCAGCAGTTCGGCGAGAGCGCCCCGCGGCACCGCCACATCGTCGATCACCAGGCCGCCGTTGCCACCCGGGTGGGTGTCGGCCGCGAACTTCTCCATCGCCGGGTGGGCCAGGCGGCGGGCCTGCAACAACGCCGCGGCCTCCAGTGCGTCGGTGGCCGCGTAGACCTCCTCGGCGCCAGCCGCCTCGCACACCTCGGCCAGGGCCGCCAGGTCGTCGCCCGCCCGGTCGCCGGTGTCGGCGGCGGCCAGCAACACCGCCTGCGCGTCGGTCCGCAGCCCCATCGGCTGGTACGCCTCGATCGCCCGCAGGTGGGTCTGGTCCAGCAGTTCCAGCAGGCTGGGCGTGAGGCCCCGCGCGGCGATCCGGGCCACCGCCGTGCCGGCCGCCGCCGTGGAGCCGAAGACCGCCACCAGGGTCAGCGAGTCGGCCGGGGCCGGCCGCAGCGCCACGGTCACCTCGGTGATCACCCCGAGGGTGCCCTCCGAGCCGACGAAGAGCCGCGTCAGGTCGTAGCCGGCCACCCCCTTGGCGGTACGCCGCCCGGTGCGCAGCACCTCGCCGGAGGCGAGCACCACCTCCAGGCCGAGCACGTACTCGGTGGTCACGCCGTACTTCACGCAGCACATGCCGCCGGCGTTGGTGGCCACGTTGCCGCCGATCGTGGACGACTCCCAGGAGCCGGGGTCCGGCGGGTACCAGAGGCCCTGCCTGGCGACCGCCGCGGCGAGCGCGGCGTTGACCACGCCGGGCTGGACCACAGCGATACGGCCCACCGGGTCGATCTCGCGGATCTCGTCCATCGCGACGGTGCTGATCACCACCGCGCCGTCCACCGCGTTCGCCGCGCCGGCCAGCCCGGTCCGCGCGCCCTGCGGCACCACAGGTACGCCGTGCCGTGCCGCCGCCCGGATCACCGCCACCACCTGCTCGGTGGTGCGGGGGCGGGTCACCACTGCCGGGACTCCGGCGGCGCAGAGGTCGGCCTCGTCGCGCTGGTGCAGGCGCAGCAGGTCCGGGTCGGTGAGCACGGCGTTCTCGCCCAGGGCGGCGCGCAGGTCGTCGAGGAGTCCGGTGGGGGCCATGCCGCCGAGGCTAGGTCGCCGACCACCGATCATCAACGCGGGCTAGCTTGGGCACCATGCTCTACCTGGACCGGCCGGCCTGGCCGTGGCGCGGTCGACTCTGGTCGCACCTGATCAGCGACGTCTCCTACGCCGAGTTGCACGCCTTCGCCGAGGCGCTTGGCGCACCCCGGCGCGGCTTCGACCGGGACCACTACGACATCCCGGCCGACCGGTTCGCGGCGGCGGTGTGGCTCGGGGCCCGGGTGGTGCCGAGCCGGGAACTCGTCAGGTTGCTGCGCGACGCGGGACTGCGTCGCCCGAAGCACCTCGTCAAGCCGGGTTCGTCGGCGATCCGCTGAGTGCGGCCAGCTCACGGCGCAGGTTGTCGCGGGCCGGCTGCTCCCACCGGTCGGCGAGCGGCGGCAGCCGGAACAGCGCGGGCAGCGCCAGCAGCCCGGTGAGCACGGTGGCCCGTCCCGTCCGGAAGGCCGGATCGGGCACGTGCGCGTACTCCCGCCGGATCGCCGCCGCGTAGCTGTCGTAGGCGGCCGGCGGTCCGGCCAGCACGGCGAGGTCCGCGTCACAGAGCAGGGCGCCGTCGGGGTCGCCAGGGCCCACGGCGTGCCCGGCGGTGAGCAGGACCAACCGGCGCACCTCGGCCACCGCGGGCGCCGGCACCCCGAGGCCGGTGAGCAGGTGCCCGGCCAGCGCGGCACTGTCCCGCTCGTTGGTGTCGCCGGGGGCCCGCGGGTCGTAGACCGCGTCGTGGCACCAGGCGGCCAACCGGACCAGGTCGGGTCGGTCGGCCGACGCGGCGTGCCGGTCCACCACATCGAGGACGGCGCTCAGGTGCGCCACCGTGTGGTACTGCCGGTGCGGCTCCCGCCACCGGGCCAGCAGCTCCTCCCCGGCCCGGGTGGAGCGCTCGTCGGGTCTCGCCCCGGCGTCACGGGCCGCCGCCCGCCACCGGTCCAGCAGATCGGCCACCGCCCGAGTCTGCCGCATCCGTGCGCCGCACGCGGGAGAGAGGATTCAGGGCCCCCGCCACGGGTAGTCGCGCCCATGGCGGTGGCCCGGGACAAGAAACCTCCGGTGGTACGGCGTACCCCGCTGCGCGAGGGCCTGGTGGACGTCGACGGGGCGCGCATCGCCGAGGCCACCCAGCAACTGCGGCACCGCGGCCGGGCCACCCTGCACGACCGGCTGCACCGGGTGCGGATGGCGGGTGGGCTGGCCGTCCAGGCCGGGTTGGCGGCCGGGCTGGCGTACCTCGTCTCGCACAAGTTGCTCGGCAACCCGCAGCCGGTCTTCGCGCCGATCTCCGCGGTCGGCACGCTCGCCGCGTCGGTCGGGCAGCGGTTCCGCCGGACCGTCGAGCTGATCGTCGGGGTGGGCGTCGGGGTGTTCGTCGGCGACCTCCTGATCTACTTCCTCGGCACCGGGGCGTGGCAGCTCGGCCTGGTGGTCACGGTGGCGATCCTGCTCACCATCTTCGCCGGGGCGAGCGTGGCCATCGTCATCCAGGCCGCCGCCACGGCGGTGCTGATCGTGACGTTGAGCCCGTCCACCCAGAACCTGGAGATCCCCCGCTTCGTCGACGCCTTCCTCGGCGGCGGCATCGCGCTGCTGGTGACGGCTGTCCTGTTGCCGCTGAACCCACTGCGTGTGATCAACCGGGCCGCCCGGCCGGCGCTGGACCTGCTCGCCGCCCAGCTCGACGCCACCGCCGACGGGCTGCGCGACCGGGACCGGGCCGGCATCCAGCGGGCGCTGGAGCGGCTGCGCAACAACAAGGACGAGCTGGCCACCCTGGCCGAGGCGATCGAGGGCGCGAAGGAGACGGCCACCCTGTCGCCGGCCCGCTGGCACCGCCGCGGCGAGCTGATCCACTACGCGGAGGCGGCCGATCCGATCGACCGCGCCATGCGTAACAGCGGCACGCTGATCCGCCGGTCCGTCACCCTGATCGAGGACGACGAGCCGGTGCCGGATCCGATGCCGGACGCGATCGGCCACCTCGCCGAGTCGGTCCGGCTGCTCAAGCACGAGTTCGCGGCGGGCGAGGAGCCGCAGAAGGCACGGGAGCGCTCGCTGCGGGCCGTCAGCGAGGCCGGCCGGGCGTACGGGGCGGGGGTCGGCTTCTCCGGGAGTGTCGTGATCGCCCAGATCCGGACCACGGCGAGTGACCTGCTGGTGGCCTCCGGGGTCGAGCAGGAGGAGGCGAACCGGTGGATCCGGACGGCCTTCGGGGAGCAGGAACGGCCGGTCGGCGAACCGGCCGAGCCGGGCGAGGCGCCGAAGCCACCCACCGCCCCGCCGGTCGGCTGAGCGCGGGGCGGCGGGGCGTCCGGGGCAGGGACTCAGCCCGGCGCAGGCGCAGGCTCAGGCCAGCTCGGCTCAGGCTCAGGCCAGCTCGGCGAGCGCGGCCAGTAGGCGGTCGACCTGGGCGGCGGTGCTGCCCAGGCCGATGCTGGCGCGCAACGCGGTCGGCGGAAGATCCCGCCGGCCGGTACGCCCGGCGGCCTCGCCGAGCAGCCGCCGGGCCAGCGGGTGGGCGCAGAACAACCCGTCCCGTACGCCGATCCGGTGTTCGGCGGCCAGTCGGGCGGCCACCGCGGCGGAGTCCCGGCCGGCGACCACGAACGAGACGATGCCGACCCGGGGCGCGTCGGGGCCGAAGGTGCGCAGCTCCACCACGTGCGGCAGGGCGGCGAGGCCGGCGCGCAGCCGGGCCAGCAACGCCTGCTCGCGGGCGGCAAGCGTGACCCGGTCGGCGTCGGCAAGCGCCGCGCACACCGCCGCCAGGGCCACCGCGCCCAGCAGGTTCGGGGTGCCGCCCTCGTGTCGGGCCGGGCCGTTCGCCCAGGTCACGTCGTGGGTGGCCGGCCCGACGTGGCTGGTGGCGCCGCCGCCGGCCAGGTACGGCGCGGCGGCATCCAGCCAGTCCGCCCGGCCGATGAGCACGCCCGTGCCGAACGGGGCGTACAGCTTGTGACCGGACACGGCCAGGTAGTCCACGTCGAGCGTGTCCCTGTCGACCGGGGCGTGCGGCGCGAGCTGTGCGGCGTCGAGGACGATCCGGGCGCCGTGGCGGTGGGCCACCCGGGCCAGCTCGGCGACCGGCCACAGCTCGCCTGTCACATTGCTCGCCCCGGTCACGGCGACCAGCACCGGCAGCGCGGGGTTGCTGTCGCGGCGCAGCTCGGTGAGGGCGGCGGCGAGAGCGCGTACCGCCCCGGCGGGGTCGGCGGGCACCGGCAGGCGTACCGAGCCGCGTGGCCAGGGCAGCAGGTTGGCGTGGTGCTCGCCCGCGAAGGTGACGACTGTCGTGCCGGCGGGCAGCGCCCGGGCCAGCAGGTTGAGGGCGTCGGTGGTGTTCCGGGTGAAGATCACGTGGTCGTCGGCGCGGGCGCCGAAGAAGTCGCCTACCGTCTGCCGGGCCCGCTCGTAGGCCAGGGTGCAGCGCCGCGACAGCGCTCCCGCGCCGCGGTGCACGCTGGCGTACCAGGGGAGCAGTTCGGTGACCGCGTCGGCCGCGGCCCGCGCGCACGGCGCGGTGGCCGCGTAGTCGAGGTTGATCTCGCCGGGCACGCCGAGCACGTCGAGCGCCGCCGACGGCTGGGGCGCGACGGTGGGCAGGGCGGGCAGCGAGGGTACGAGGGTGACGGACACGCCGGAACCTCCGGGGTCAGGGACCCCGGGTGTGGCCTCGGGACGGGGTCCGCGCTTGCCCAGCACGCCGATCGGGCTGGGCCCGGTCATCACCCGGGGCACCCCACCGCGAACTCGACGAGGGTTGCCGGCCAGCAAGCCGGGGCTTGACGCTGGCGCTCGTGACCTGCCGGCAGCATAGCGGCTGTGGATGCGGCCGAACCAGCCGGCGGCGGATGGCTACGCTGACCGCATGGCCGACACCCCGCCCGGTGCACCCCTACCGTCGCCGCCGCACCCGCCGGCGGCCCCGCCCGTCGGCGGGTCAACCGGGATCCCGCCGCGCCGCTTCGGCTGGCTGCGGTTCCTGGTGCTGGCCGGGGTGGTGCTGTTCATCGCGGCGTGCGCGGTCTTCATGGTCATCACCCTCGGCCAGTCGCTGGGCGTACAGGCGCTGCTGGTCGGGGTGGGCGCCGCGATCCTGCCGGTGCCGGTGCTCGTCGCGTGCTTCCTCTGGCTCGACCGCTACGAACCGGAGCCCCTGAAATACCTGATCTTCTGCTTCGCGTGGGGCGCGTTCGTCTCCACCGCCGCCTCGTTGAAGGTGAACGAGTTCGCCGCCGGGCGGTTCGCCGACTGGGGGCTGCCGGACGCGCTGACCGGCGTGCTGGTGGCGCCGTTCATCGAGGAGCTGACCAAGGCGCTCGGCCCGATCCTGCTGCTGGTGTTCCGGCGGCGGGAGTGGTCGGGGATCACCGACGGCCTGGTCTACTGCGGGCTCTCCGCGGTCGGCTTCGCGATGGTGGAGAACATCCTCTACCTGGGCGGGTACGGCTATGCGGCCGGCGCCGACCGGTACGGCCCGGCGACCGGCGCCCAGCAGGTGATCGCCATCTTCATCGTGCGGATCCTCCTGTTCGGGTTCGCCCACCCCCTCTTCACCTCGATGACCGGTGTGGGGCTCGGTGTCGCCGCCCGGACGGCCGACCGGCGGGTCCGGGTGCTCGCTCCGATCGCCGGCCTGCTGCTGGCGATGATGCTGCACGGCACGTGGAACCTGCTGCCGACGCTGACCCAGGCCACCGGCGAGGCCGTGATCATGCTGTACGGCTTCCTGGGTCTGATGGTGCCGGTGTTCTTCGGCGTGGTCGGGCTGGCCGTGTGGCTGCGCGCCTGGGAGGGGCGGCTCACCGAGCGGACGCTGCCCGACTACGTGCGCGCCGGCTGGTTGAGCCCGCCCGAGGTGGCCGCGCTGAGCAGCCTGGGCCGTCGGCATGCCGCCCGTAGCTGGGCACGCCGGGTCGCCGGGGACGCCGGGGTGCGGGCGATGCGCGGATACCAGCTCGCCGCGACCCGGCTGGCCCTGCTGCGCGACGGGACGCTTCGTGGTCTGGACCGGAAGCCCGCTGACCGGGAGCGGACGTTCGCCGAGGAGCGGCAACTGCTGGAGGCGATCACCGCGTACCGGTCGTACTTCGTGGGTCGCGACCCCCAGGCCCCGGTGGGTGTCTGGGACGGCAGCCGTTACCACCTGCGCTTCCCGGACGGTACGCAGCGACCGGTGGACGCGCCCGACGAGCCGGTCGTGCCGATCCCGGTGGTGCTCGCCCCGCCGCCGCCTCCGATGGGCTACGCGCCGGCCAACTGGCACGGTCTGCGCCCCGCGGCGCCGTGGCCGCCGCCCGGTCACCCCTGACGGCGGTCGGCGGGCTCAGGTCATCAGCGTGGTGAGGAAGTCACCGAGCCCCTGCGCCATCGCGATCAGCGCGGCCCCGATCGCCTTGAACATCTGCGCGGCGCCGTCCGGGCGGAACGCCATGAAGTAGATCAGGAACGCGACGCTGCCCCAGGTCAGCAGTTTCTTCACGAATACCGGCATCGTCCCTCCCCAGGGCCCACGGTCGCCGGCTGGCTTCCCGCGCCACGGGCTGGCAAACGGCGCGGTGGCGTCCGCCGGCCAGGGGAGGTGCGTCAGAGATAGAGACCTGTGGAGTCGTTCTCGATCCGCTCGGCGGCCACGGCGTGCACGTCGCGCTCCCGCAGCAGCACGTACCCGCGGCCGTGCAGCTCGACCTCGGAACGGTCGTCCGGGTCGAAGAGGACCCGGTCGCCGGAGACGATGGCGCGGACGTTCGGCCCCACGCCGACCGCGGTGGCCCACGCGAGGCGCTTGCCGACCGCGGCGGTCGCCGGGATGACGATGCCCGCGGTGGAACGGCGCTCGCCCTCGCTGCCGTCCATGCGTACCAGCACGCGGTCGTGCAGTAGGCGGATCGGCAGGCCGGCGTCGAGATCGTTGTCGGCGGTCACGCCGCAGAGGCTACCGTGTGGCCGACGGGGGCCGGCCGGTGGTTACGCAGGAGATGGTCGGGGCAATGTGTGGCTGAACTGTCCTACGGTGTCGGGAACGGACGTATGCTGTCCGACCTGTCGCCGTGGGCGGGCCGGGTTTTCTGCCAGGAGGTGCGTTTGAGCCGCTTCGAGCGGGTACGCGGGCGGCTTCGCCGCGCCTACCAGTCACGACAGGAGTCGACGCGCGTCGACGAGGGCACGTTGAGTGAGGAGTTGAGCGACGTGTCGGGGGCGGCCGGTGTGGCGTCGCCGGCGGTGCCGGGGCCGACCGCAGCACCGAGCGCCACCGTCTACGGCGCGGATGCTGCGGCGGAGCTGCACAGCTCCACCGCCAGCCGGGACGACGCCGACGTCCCGCACGGGCTGCGGATCGCCGCCGCGTGGTGCTGGCGGCTGATCGTGATCGGTGTGGTGGCCTGGGCCCTGCTCAGGATCGTCGGCACGATCAAGATCGTGATCATTCCGCTGGCCATCGCGCTGCTGCTCTCCGCGTTGCTCGCGCCAGCGGTGGGCTGGCTGTTGCGGGCCCGTTTCCCCCGGTCGCTGGCGACGGCGGTGGTGCTGGTCGGCGGCCTGGTCGCAGTCATCGGCACGCTGACGCTGGTGGTCAACGAGTTCATTCGCGGCGTACCCGAGCTGAGCGAGAAGTCGTCGGAAGGCGTCCGGCAGATCCAGAACTGGCTGAAGACGGGTCCGCTGCACCTCTCCGACACCCAGCTCGACCGCTACATCGACGAGGCGCAGGCCTGGATCAACGACAACACCTCGAAGTTCACCAGCGGTGCGCTGAGCACCGCGGCGACGCTGGCGGAGGTGCTGACCGGCACGCTCCTGGTGCTCTTCGCGACGTTCTTCTTCCTGCGCGACGGCAACCGGATCTGGCGGTTCCTGGTCCGGTTGCTGCCGGTGGCCGCCCGGTGGAAGGTCGACGACGCCGGCCGCGCCTCCTGGCAGACCCTCGTCGCGTACGTCCGCGCGACGGTGCTTGTCGCCTTCATCGACGCGGTCGGTATCGGCATCTTCCTGGTCATCTTCGACGTGCCGTTCGCCTTCCCGCTGGCGGCGCTGGTGTTCCTCGGCGCGTTCATCCCGATCGTCGGCGCGGCGCTCTCCGGCGGCGTGGCGGTGTTGGTGGCGCTTGTCGACAGCGGCCCGGTCACCGCGTTGATCATCCTCGGAGCGGTGATCGGCGTGCAGCAGATCGAGGGGCACGTGCTTCAACCGCTGATCATGGGGCGGGCGGTCGCCCTCCACCCGCTCGCGGTGATCATCGGCATCGCCGCCGGCGTGGTGCTCGCCGGCATCACCGGCGCGCTGGTCTCGGTGCCACTGATCGCCGTGCTGAACACCGCGGTCCGCCGACTGGCCGCCCGCACGGTCCCGGACACCCCACCCGACGCCGTGGTGGTAGCCGCGCAGGCCCCCTGACCTTTCTCCGCGATCTTGCAGTTTCTGTCGCCGCACAAGGGGCGTACCACCCCATATCGACGACAGAAACTGCAAGATCGGCGCGGTCTTGGGGGTGGGGGACGGGACAGGGGTGCTTGGTCAGGTTGTGGCTAGGCGTTGCAGGGCGCCGCGGGCTACCTCGGGGCGGGTCGTGTACCAGAACGGGGGCAGCGAACGGCGCAGGAACGGCCCGTAGCCGCGCGCCGTCTCCAGCCGCGAGTCGAGCACCGCGACGACTCCCTTGTCGCCGGTCGCCCGGATCAGCCGGCCCACTCCCTGCGCCAGCCGGACCGCCGCGATCGGCACGCTGACCGCCGCGAAGCCGGATCCGCCGCCCGCGTCCACGGCAGCGGCGCGGGCCGCCGCGAGGGGTTCGTCCGGCCGGGGGAAGGGCAGCCGGTCGATGACCACGAGCTGGCAGGCGTCGCCCGGCACGTCCACCCCCTGCCAGAGCGACATCACCCCGAACAGGCAGCTGGACCGCTCCTCCCGAAAACGGCGGACCAGCAGCGGCAGCGCTTCCTCGCCCTGCAACAACACCGGCAGGTCGGTCCGCGCGCGCAGCAGCTCCGCCGCCTGCGTCGCGGCCCGCCGGGAGGAGAACAGCCCGAGAGTACGACCACCGAGCGCCTCGACCAGCCCGAGCAGCTCCTCCCCGGCCGCGTCCGGCAGCCCGGAGACGCTGGGCCGGGGCAGGTGCGCGGCGACGTACAGGATGCCCTGCCGGGCGTAGTCGAACGGCGAGCCCACGTCCAGCGAGCGCCAGCCCGGCCCCTCGGTCGCTGGGATGGTGGCGGGATCGGCCAGCCGGCGGCCCGGTGTCTCGGCGGCCGGGCGGCCCGAGCCGGTGCGGGCGGCCAGCGAGGCGGCGGCCGGCGACGCGGGGACCGGCGGCGCGTCCAGGCCGAGGGCGCGGGCCACCGTGTCGAACCGGCCGCCGAGCGCCAGGGTGGCCGAGGTGGCCACGACGGTGCGTTCGTCGTACAGGTGGGTGGCGAGGGTGCCGGCGACCGACAGGGGCGCGACCACCAGGGCCCGTCGGCTGCCGCTGTCGTTCTTCTCCACCCAGGCCACGTCGTGGTCGGCCTCTTCGAGGAGCCGCTGGGCGGTGGTGGAGAGCTCGTCCAGCGCGGCCTTGGCCTGCTGCTTGCGGACCGGGTCGGGATCGTCCGACTTGACCTCGCCGATCGCGTCCAGGGCGGTGCGGGTGGCCGCGTCGAGCAGCGTGCACGCCTCGCGCAGCGGCGTCGGCAGGCCGGCGGTGAGTCGACCGGCCGGGGCCTCGGCCAGCCCGACGGCGAGGGCGTCACCGGCGGCGGTGAGCGCGTCGGCGGTCTCCGGCCGCAGCAGCGTACGGGCCCGCCGGGTGGTCCGGTCGATCAGCTCCGGCACCAGCTCGGCCTGCGCCGCCGAGGAGACCCGGTCGGCCAGCTCGTGTGCCTCGTCGACGATGAGCAGCTTGTGCGGCGGGACGATGTGCCGGTCGGCCAGCATGTCGACCGCCAGGAGGCTGTGGTTGGTCACCACGATGTCGGCCTCACGGGCGCGGGCCCGGGACGCCTCGGCGAAGCACTCCGCGCCGAACGGGCAGCGGGTCGCGCCCACGCACTCCCGCGACGGCATGGAGACCAGCCGCCACGCCTGGTCGTCGACGCCCGGGTCCAGCTCGTCGCGGTCGCCGGTGTCGGTCTTCTCGGCCCAGTCGCGCAGTCGCTCGATCTGCTTTCCCAGCCGGCCCGCCTCGCCGAGCCACTTCGTGCCGCCGCCGGGGCGGGCGGCCGGGGCGTCGAAGAGGGTCTCCTCCGGCTCGTCCGCGGTGGAGTTGTCCAGCCGGGCCAGGCAGAGGTAGTGGTGCCGGCCCTTGAGCACCGCGAACGTGGGGCGGCGGCCGAGCAGCGGCTCGACGGCGTCGGCCAGCCGGGGCAGGTCGTGGTCGACGAGCTGGGACTGCAGGGCCAGGGTGGCCGTGGACACCACCACCGGGCCGTCCACGGTGAGGGCCGGCGCGAGGTAGGCCAGCGACTTGCCGGTGCCGGTGCCCGCCTGCACGAGCAGGTGCTCACCGCTGGTCACGCACTCCTCGATGGCGGTCGTCATCTGCTGCTGGCCGGGCCGCGCCGTGCCGCCGGGGACCGCGCCGACCGCCGCCGCGAGCAGGTCCGTGCCGCTGGGCCGGGCACCACGCCGCCGGCTCCCGCCGCGGGCCGACGGGGTGGCGGAACCGGTGGCGGTGCGGGGCGGAGTCACCGTGCGACGGTACCCGCCGCCGCCGACACCGACCGTGCCCATCCGCCCGCGTGGCGCGGACCACCCATCGACCCCGCTGGTCCACCCCGTCCGGTTACGGCCGTGCTACGACGCGTGGGCAGTATCGGTTAGGGTGCGAATCATGCCGAGCGACGTGGTCCGAGTGATCTACCGCAAGTACGACGGCAGCGCGCACCGTGACTACCCGGCCCGTCGCCTCGCGGAGGACGACCTCGGCATCTGGCTGGGCGTCCCCTTCGGCACCGAGTCGGTCTACCACGGCCGGCCGTCGGTGGAGAAGATCCCCTTCGTTCTGCTGGTCCCGCACCACGCCTGGTGGACGTGCATGTTCAACCCGCCGCCACGGACCAGCGAGGTCTACTGCGACATCGCCACCCCGGCCCGCTGGGAGTCCGACGACACCGTCCACCTGATCGACCTCGACCTGGACGTGGTCCGGCGACGGGCCACCGGTCTGGTGGAGCTGCTCGACGAGGACGAGTTCGCCGAGCACCGGGCCCGTTTCGGCTACCCGCAGGACGTGGTGGTCGAGGCCGAGGCGGCGGCCCAGTGGCTGTACGGCGCCCTCGGCGACGGCACCGAGCCGTTCGCCACCTCGTACCGCAAATGGCTGGCGCTGGTGGTCTGAGCCGGCGCGGGCTCACCAGCGCGGCGGCCACGTGTCGTCGTCGCCCAGCGGCGGCAGGCCGGCCAGCTTCTCCGGGTTGAGCTGGTTGAAGATGCCGGTGATCCGGCCGCCGTCGACCGAGAACGCGGTGACCAGCCGGATCGGCCGCCCGTCGCTGTGCGCCGTCTCCAGCAGCAGGCCGAGGACGCCGTCGACGAGCACCGGGCGGGACCGCATCCGTCGCGCGTACCGCCCGGTCCGGCCGAACAGGCCGAGCGTGAAGCGGCCCACCGTGTCCGCGCCGACCACCGGCCGGCGGGCCGTCGGGAAGTGCCCGCCTGAGTCGCCGATCAGGACCACGTCCGGCGCGAGCACCCGCAGCAGCGGATCCAGCTCGCCGGACTCGGTGGCGGCCACGAACGCCGCGAGGACGCGTCGCTGCTCGGCCGGGTCGGCGGTGTGCCGGGGCGCGTCCGGCGCGGCGACGGCCCGGCGGGCCCGGGAGGCGAGCTGCCGGGCGGCCACCTCGCTGGTGCCGAGGACGTCCGCCACCCGCGCGAACGGCACCGCGAACACGTCGTGCAGCACGAACGCGAGCCGCTGTTCGGGCGCGAGGCGTTCCAGCAGCACCCGCAGCGCCGTGCCGACCTGGTCGGTGCGGACGGCGTGTTCGGCGGGGTCGGGGGCGTACCCGCCGGTGGGCGGCCCGCCGTCCAGCGGGCTCACGACCGGTTCCGGGAGCCACTGCCCGGGGTACGCCTCGCGGCGGACCCGCGCCGAGCGCAGCACGTCCAGGCAGAGCCGGGCGCAGGTGGTGGTCAACCAGGCGGAGAGATCGCGGATCTCGGCGCGGGCGGCCGGGTCGGCGAGCGCCCCGGCGTAGCGCAGCCAGGTCTCCTGCACCGCGTCCTCGGCCTCGCTGCGGCTGCCCAGCATCCGGTGGGCCACCGCGAGCAGCCGGCCCCGCTCGGCCTCGAACTCCGTCGCCAGGTCCCGCACGACCCACCACCCTCCCCCGAGCGCCACGTGCCTGGCGTACATCCTGCAACCAACCGGACGCGCCGGCGGCCCCGGACGTGACGGCGGGCCGGTGGCGCATCGAGCGGCCTCGACGCGATAGGGGGCGTCGGCGGCTGCCGTCGGCGGGCCTCGACGCGCGGATGGCCGGCGGGTGGGCGATGATCCGAGGATGAGCGAACCCCGGCAAGGGCAGAGCGGAGCTGTCGTGGCGCCGGACGGCGGGTCGGTGCGGGACCTGTTGCGGGTGACCGCGCCGGTGGATCTCGCCGCCATCGATCCCCGGTCCACGCCCGGCCTGCCGCCGCCGGACGTCATCGGCGAGCACCGCAAGACCTGGGCCCGTGCCCAGGTGGAGCTGGTCGGCGAGGAGTTGGGCCGGCAGCAGGAGATGCTGTTCGCGATGGCCAAGGCGGAGTCGGCCCGGCCGGCGCACCGGGTGCTGCTGGTGCTCCAGGCGATGGACTGCGGTGGCAAGGACGGCACGATCAAGCGGGTCGCCGGCGCGATGAACCCCCTGGGTCTGCACATCCGCTCGTTCGGTCCGCCGACGCCGCAGGAGCTGCGGCACGACTTCCTGTGGCGGATCCGCCGCGCGCTGCCGCCGCCCGGGTACGTGGGGATGTTCAACCGCTCACACTACGAGGACGTGTTGATCGCCCGGGTCGGGTCGTTGGTGCCGGAGCCGATCTGGCGGGCCCGCTACGACCAGATCAACGCCTTCGAGCGGGAGCTCGTCGACGACGGGGTGACAGTCGTGAAGGTGATGCTGCACATCTCGTACGCCGAGCAGGGCGAGCGGCTGCTGGAACGGCTCACCGATCCGCACAAGCACTGGAAGTACAACCCGTCGGACGTCGACTCCCGCGCGCAGTGGGACGACTACCAGGCCGCGTACGCCGAGGCGCTGAGCCGGTGCGGCACGGACGCCGCGCCGTGGTTCGTGGTGCCGGCGGACCGCAAGTGGTATCGGGACTGGGCGGTCGCCCACCTGCTGCGGGAGACGTTCGACACGCTCGATCTGGGGTATCCGCCTGCCGATTTCGACGTGGCGCGCGAGCGCGAGCGGTTGGCCGCTGGGGGTGCGGGGACGGTTGGGACGCCCGAGATGAACAGCAGGTGAACGAGCGGTGAATGTGGCCTGGCCAGGGGTGGGCCGGCGAAGTTGCGGTTCTGGCGTTTTCTAGCATTCACCGAGCGGACGCCTTCGGACGCCGCCACCCTTCCACCGACGCGACGAGGTCTGTGCTGTGAAGTTTTCCTTCCGCCCCACCGAGGGCGCCTTCTACGAGCTCTTCACCAGGGCCGCGCAGAACCTGGTCCGGGGCACCGCGTTGTTGAACGAGCTGGCTCTGCCCGGTGTCGACGTGCAGTCGGTCAGCGAGCGGCTGACCGAGGTCGAGCACGACAGCGACCAGATCACGCACGATCTCTACAAGAAGATCAACTCGACCTTCATCACGCCGTTCGACCGGGAGGACATCTACCGGCTCGGCTCGCTGCTCGACGACGTGATGGACCACCTGGAGGCGGTCGGCGACCTGCTGTACCTGTACGGGCTGACCGAGCTGCCAGCGCTGCCGCGGGAGCTGCACGAGATGGTCAACGTGCTCGACCAGCAGGCCAAGCTGACGGCCGAGGCGATGCCCCGGCTGCAGTCGATGAAGGATCTCGAGGACTACTGGATCGAGTGCAACCGGCTGGAGAACGAGGGCGACCGGATCAACCGGCAGCTGCTCGTCCGCCTCTTCTCAGGTGAGTACGACGCTTTGACGGTGCTGAAGATGAAGGAGGTCGCCGACGAGCTGGAGGCCGCCTGCGACGCCTTCGAGCACGTGGCCAACACGGTCGAGACCATCGCCGTCAAGGAGTCCTGAGCCGGTGTCCCCTGAACTCATCGCCGTGCTGGCGGTGATCGCGGTTGCCCTGGCGTTCGACTACACCAACGGCTTCCACGACGCTGCCAACGCGATCGCGACAAGCGTCTCCACCCGGGCGCTGACACCCCGGATCGCCCTCGGCCTCGCCGCGGTCGGCAACTTCATCGGCGCGCACTTCGGTGCCGGGGTCGCCAAGACCGTCGGCGACGGCCTGGTCACGCTGCCCACCGGGGTGAGCAGCCTCGGGGTGGTCTTCGCCGGGGTGCTCGGCGCCATCGCCTGGAACCTGATCACCTGGTACTTCGGCCTGCCGTCGTCGTCCTCGCACGCGCTCTTCGGCGGCCTGGTCGGCGCGACCCTGTTGTCCGCCGGCGGCATCGTGCAGTGGGGCAACATCGGCGAGAAGGTCATCCTGCCGATGGTGCTCTCGCCGATCGTCGGCCTCACCCTCGGTTATCTGCTGATGCTTGCGATCCTCTGGCTGTTCCGTAACGGGCAGCCGGGCAAGCTCAACCGGGGCTTCCGCCACGCGCAGACCGTTTCGGCGGCGGCCATGTCGGTCGGCCACGGCATGCAGGACGCCGCCAAGACGATGGGCATCGTGGTGCTGGCGCTCTACACCGGCGGTTTCCAGGAGAGCAAGACGCACATCCCGGGCTGGGTGTTCTGGACGTCGGCCACCATGCTGGCGCTCGGCACGTACGCCGGTGGTTGGCGGATCATCCGCACCCTCGGCCGCAAGATCATCGACCTCGGGCCTCCGGAGGGCTTCGCCGCCGAGACGGTGGCCAGCGCGGTGCTCTACTTCAACGCCCTGGTGCTGAAGGCGCCGATCTCCACGACCCACACGATCACCTCGGCGATCATGGGTGTGGGCGCCACCAAGCGCCTCTCCGCGGTCCGCTGGAACGTCGCCGGCAACATCGTGATCGCCTGGATCATCACGTTCCCGGCGGCGGCGCTTATCGCCTGCCTCACCTACCTGGTGATCCGGCCGCTCTTCGGCTGACCTTCGGGAAAGGGCCCCTCGTCACGGTCTCACCGTGGCAAGGGGCCCTTCGCCGTTCAGACGTACCGCACGCCGATCTGCTCGCGCACCGTGTCCAGCAGGGTCATCACCTCGAGCGTCGTGGTGTGCGGCACCAGCGGACTCTCGGTCAGCCCGGCGGCCAGGCACCGCTGGACCTCGATCGCCTCGTACTGGTAGCCGTTGCCGACCTCCGCACCGGAGATCGTCTCGGGCTCGAAGCCGTCCCGGTACAGGGTCAGCGAAGCCGGCCGGAAGAACGGCTCCGGCAGGTCGATGCGGCCCGCGCTGCCGGTGATCGAGGCGGCCAACGAGCTCGCCCCGACCATGCCGCAGCTCAGCGTCGCCACCGCCCCGCTGTCGTAGCCGAACAGGATGCCGGTGTTCTCGTCGGTCCCCTCCGGGCCCAGGTGCGCCCAGGAGCGGATGTGCTGCGGCACGCCCAGCAGCAGGTGCGCGAGGCTGATCGGGTAGATCCCCAGGTCGAGCAGGGCGCCCCCACCCAGCGCCGGGTTGCGCATCCGGTGCTCCGGCGGGAACGGCCCGGCCACCCCGAAGTCGGCCCGGACGTTGCGCACCGTGCCGATGGCGCCCTCGGCGATCAGCTGGACCGCGCGGAGGATGAGCGGGTTCGTCCTCATCCACATGGCCTCCATCAGGAAGACCCCCGCGGCGCGCGCGGTTTCCACCAGCTCGGTGCTGGTGGCCAGTTCGAGGGTGAACGGCTTCTCCAGCAGCACCGCCCGGCCGGCGGTCAGGCAGGTCAGCGCCGCCTCGTGGTGCGCGGCGTGCGGGGTCGCCACGTAGATCACGTCGACCTCCGGATCGGCGGCCAGCTCCACCCAGGAGCCGTATGCGCGCTTCGCGCCGTACGTGTCGGCGAACCGCTGCGCGCTGTCGGCGGAGCGGGAGCCGACCGCGACCAGTTCGGCGTCCGGCACCAGCCGGAGGTCTTCGGCGAAACGGCTGGCGATGTGGCCGGTGGCCAGGATGCCCCAACGAGTCATGCCGGAACGCTAACCCCTGTGCCGGCGGGGCGAACGCCGCCCCTCGCTGCCCCGGCCACCCCCCGGGTTCCCCCTTTGCTCTGCTTCAGCCCAGGCAACACCGACGGGCCGTTTCTGTCGCCTCCGCTGAAGCAGAGCAAAGGGACTGAGCTGAGCGTGGGTCAGCGGCGGCCCGGCAGCGCGGTGTGGCGGCGAACTAGGCTCGCGGCATGACGATCGACAGTGACGGCTTCATCGCGCCCGCCGCCCTGGTCGAGCACGCCCGCCGGTTCCGGGCCGAGGGCGGCACCCCGGCGACGCCGCGCGTCGCCGCCACCGTGCTGCTGCTGCGTCCGACCGACACCGACTTCGAGGTGTACGTCATCCGCCGCGTCGCCGCGATGACCTTCGGCGGGATGTACGCCTTCCCCGGCGGCGGGGTCGACCGCTCCGACTCGGAGGCGCACGTGGACTGGGCCGGCCCGACGCCGACCGAGTGGGCGGACCGGCTCGGGGTGGCCCCGGACGCCGCCCAGGCGATCGTCTGCGCCGCCGCCCGGGAGGTCTTCGAGGAGGCCGGCGTGCTGCTCGCCGGGCCCGATCCGGCGACGGTGGTGGGTGACGTCAGCGGTGACGACTGGGAGGCGGCCCGGCAGGACCTGGAGGGGCGTCGGCTGGGCTTCGCGGCGCTGCTCGCCGACCGTCAGCTCACGCTGCGGTCGGATCTGCTGCTGCCGTGGAGCCGCTGGATCACCCCGGAGTTCGAGCCGCGCCGCTTCGACACGTACTTCTTCGTCGCTCTGTTGCCGGCGGGGCAGCGGACCCGCGACGTCTCCGGCGAGGCCGACCACACCCTCTGGATCCGTCCGGCGGACGCGCTGGCCCGCGCCGAGGCGGGCGAGCTGACCATGCTGCCGCCGACGGTGGTCACGCTGGCCCAGGTGGCGGCGGCCGGCGACCTGGCCGGGGTGGCGCGGGCGGCGGCCGACCGGGACGCCGCCACGCCGATCACTCCGCGCCTGGACCTCCCGGCCGACGGCGAGCCCCGCTTCGTGCTCGGCTGACTCGGCCGGCGGCCCGCCGTATCCCTGGGGTACGGCGGACCGCCGGTCGGTCAGTAGTGCCCGACGTAGCGGTAGTCGGCGTTGAGGCTGCCCGGAGCGGCGTGCGCCGGTGCCAGCGCGTCGAACGGCGCCACCGTGAGGAAGCGGACGAACTGCTGGTCCGGCTCCTCGTTGGGCGCGTAGGTGAGGACATCGATGTCGCCCGGAGCGACGTCGCGCTCGACCCAGTCCATCAGCGGCTGCAGGAACTCCGGGATGCCGACCTCCGACGGGTGCTCGGTCGGCTCCGGCCCGAACAGGCAGTGGTAGCCGGCCGGCACCAGGTACAGCCGCGTGAACGACTCGCTGCCGCCGCGGCGCTGCACCGCCGCGTAGTAGTCGACGGTCGAGAACGGGGGGACGGACGGGTCCGCCCAGCCGTGGTAGAGGATCAGCTTGCCGCCCTGGTCGCGGAACGCGGACAGATCCGCGTCGGTGGCGTTGTAGATGGCGTCCCCCAGCACGTTCAGCCGCTCGAACGTGGCCCGGGTGAACCGCACATCGGTCAGCTGGAAGTCGGCCGGTGGGTTCTGCGGGTACGCGAGGTACCTCAGGTAGTTGAGCGCGATCCTCGCGGTGTTGCCGTCCACCGGGGCGCCGGAGCGCACCACGAACTCGTCGATCCAGCCCAGCTCAGATCCGTACGGCATGCCGCCCGGGTAGAGGCCGTTCGGGCCGCGGTAGAACGCCACAACTGCAGCCACCTGGGCGGGCGTGAGGCAGTCGGGCCGGTCCGTGCCGCGCGGGCAGCGCAGCGACGACGGCTGGAACCCGCACCGCCGGGGGTCCTCGATGACCGAGCCGCACTGTCGAACAACCGCCTCGTGCAGCGCGGGGATCTTTTCCGGGCCGAGGATCTGCCGGCCCGACGCGTCGGTGTTGCGCAGCACCACCCAGGCGTTGAGCAGCGCCAGCGGCGCCAGGTTGTGTACCGGTGCGCCGGCCAGGATGCCGTCGAAGTCGGACGGGAACCGCTGCGCCAGCATCAGGCCCTGCCGGCCGCCGGTCGAGCAGCCGTCGAAGTACCGGTACGTCGGCCCGTGCCCGTAGTACGCGACCATCACCGCGTCCGCCACCCGCCGCAGCCGGTGCTCGGACAGCAGCCCGAACTCCAGTCGCGCCCGCGGGTCGGCGCCCCAGGTCGCCGGCTCGGTGGTCTGCGGGTCGCCGGTATGCCCGGTGTCGTCGGAGGCCAGCACCAGCCTGCCGTCCCGCGCGGCAGCGCACTGGAACCCGAAGAGCGGCAGGGTCAGGTCGGGCACCGTGCCGCACAACCCGCTACAGCCCTGCTGCACGTACTGCCCCGTCCAGCCGGAGACGGGGAGCTTGACGGTGAACCGTGTCTGCGGCCGGATCACCCCCTGCACCAGGCAGAATTCCTGGCCCTCGGCATTGGTGTCGCGCTCCGCCGACGTCACCGACACCTGCGGGATCCGTGCACGCGCCAACCCCGCGCACCTGTCGGCAGGCGGGTCGGTGGCGGATACCGGCGTGACGATCAGGGGTACGACGGTCAGCAGTGCCAGCACAGTCCGGATCATGCTTCCCTCCTCTTTGGAGGGAGATTAGGCAGGCTGGCCGGCCTGCCGGATCAGTCCCGGGATGGGACTCGCGGTCATCCCCGGGGCGGAGCGGTGCCCGGCCGCACCAGGCCGCACTCGTAGGCGAGCACGGCCGCCTGCACCCGGTCACGCAGACCGAGCTTGAGCAGGATCGCCGACAGGTGGGTCTTCACGGTGGCCCGGCTGAGGACCAGGCGCTCCGCGATCTCGTCGTTGGAGAGCGCCCGCGCGACAAGCGTGAGCACCTCGATCTCCCGGGCGCTGAGCGCGTCGAGCGCCGGTGGGGGAGTGCCGCCGGGCAGTTCGCTGGCGAACCTGTCGAGCAGCCGCCGGGTGACTGTCGGCGCGAGCAGCGCCTCACCGCGCGCCACCACCCGTACCGCAGTGGCCAGCTCGTCGGGCCGGATGTCCTTGAGCAGGAAGCCGCTGGCGCCGGCCCGCAGCGCCGAGAACACCGGCTCGTCCAGGTCGAACGTGGTCAGCATGATGATCCTCGCCGCCTGGCCGGCGGCGACCAGCCGGCGGGTCGCCTCGATGCCGTCCAGCCGGGGCATCCGTACGTCCATCAGGATCACGTCCGGTCGCAGACGCCCGGCCAGTTCGACAGCCTCCAGGCCGTCGCCCGCCTCGCCGACCACCTCGAGGTCCTCGCGGCTCTCGATGATCATCGCGAACCCGGCGCGCACCAGGGCCTGATCGTCGGCGATCAACACCCGGATGGCCGCCGCCGTCATGGCGAGGTGAGCGGCAGGTCCGCCCGTACCCGAAAGCCGCCCCCGGGCACCGGTCCGGCGTCCAGCGTCCCGCCCAACAACCGGGCCCGTTCCTGCATCCCCACGATCCCCCGGTGCGCGGAACGGTCGACCCGGCCGCTCGGACGGGCCGGGCCGTCGTCGCGGATCTCCAGCCGCACCGACCGGGGCGAGCACCGCACCAGCACCCGGGCCGTCGTGGCCTGGCTGTGCCGCAGCGTGTTGGTCAGCGACTCCTGGACGATCCGGTACGACGAGAGGTCCACCGCCGCCGGCAACGGTGACCTGGCTGGCTCCCGGTCCAGCTCGACGGTGAGGCCGGTGGCACCCAGCGACGCGGCCAGCGTGTCCAGTTGCGCCAGGCCGGGCTGCGGGGTGGCCGAGTCGGGCTCGGCGTCGGCGCTCATCGTCTGCAACAGCACCCGCAGTTCGGCCAGGGTGGAACGGGCCGCCAGGTCGATCGAGGCGAGCGCCGTGCGGGCCAGGTCGGGCCGACGCCCGAAGACGTCCTGTGCCGCGCCGGCCTGCACGACGATCACCGACACCGTGTGGACCAGCACGTCGTGCAGTTCGCGGGCGATCCGTTCGCGTTCCTGGGTGACGATGCGCCGCTCGGAGTCCTGCCGGCGCAGCGCGCGGGTCCGGCCCAGCTCACCGAGGGTCCAGCCGAGCGCCGGGCCGGCGATCGCGAGCAGCACGTTGCGCCAGTCGCCGTACGCCAGCTTCCAGGGCGTGCCGGCCAGCAGCAGGCCGAGCACCCACAGCGACCGCGACGGTGGCCTCCGGCGCGCGTACCCGGCCAGCACCGCGGCGACCTGGCCGAGCCAGCCGATGGCCGGACTGAGCGCCTCGATGCCGATTCCGGCGAGGACGGCCACCGCCATCGCGCCCTCCGGGTGGCGGCGCAGCACCGCGATGGTGCTGGCCTGCACCGCCGCCAACACGAGGGCGGCGGCGTAGCCGAGCACGTGGTGTGGACCGTTCGGCGTGACCAGGATCAGCGCCGCGAGCACGACGAACAGGCCGACGGCGACCCGCACGTCGGGCCGGCATCCGCGCAGGAGCCTGCCGGGTGAACGCACCCGATGATCGTAGGCAGCTCACGGATCGGCGGTCATCGGCCGTGGGAACGACGAAGCGGCCCGTCCGGAGACGGACCGCCTGCGTCGCGCACGGGAAGAGGGAGGTTCAGCCGAAGCGGCCGGTGATGTAGTCCTCGGTCTTCTTGACGCTCGGGTTGCTGAAGATCTTCTGGGTGTTGTCGTACTCGATGAGACGGCCCGGGTCGCCGGTCTTCTCGATGGAGAAGAAGGCGGTCCGGTCCGACACACGGGCGGCCTGCTGCATGTTGTGCGTCACGATGATGATCGTGAACTTGTCCTTGAGCTGGAACATCAGGTCCTCGATGGCCAGCGTGGAGATCGGGTCCAGGGCCGAGCAGGGCTCGTCCATCAGCACGACCTGCGGCTCGACAGCGATGGTCCGGGCGATGCAGAGCCGCTGCTGCTGACCGCCGGAGAGCCCCGCGCCGGGCTTGCCCAGCCGGTCCTTGACCTCGTCCCACAGGTTCGCCGAGCGCAGCGCCTTCTCGGCCGCCTCGTCCAGGATCGACTTGCGTCGCACGCCGTTGAGCTTCAGCCCGGCCACCACGTTCTCGAAGATGCTCATGGTGGGGAACGGGTTCGGCCGCTGGAAGACCATGCCGATGGTGCGCCGGACCGCGGTGACGTCCACGTCCCGGTGGTAGATGTCCTGGTCGTCGATGGTCAGGCTGCCCTCGACCCGGGCGCCCGGCAGCACCTCGTGCATCCGGTTGATCGACCGCAGGAAGGTCGACTTGCCGCAGCCGGACGGCCCGATGAGAGCGGTGACGGTCTTCGGCTCGACAGTCAGGTTGATGTTCTCGATCGCCTTGAACCCGCCGTAGTAGGCGGTGACGTTCGAGGCGGAGACGCGCTTGGCCATGGTGGTACCTCCGGGGTTCATCGGCTGAGCCTGTTGCGACGGGCCAGCAGTTTCGCCGCGATCGTCAGGATGAGCACGAGGGCGACCAGGGTGAGTGCCGCCGTCCACGCCCGTGCCGGCGCGTACTTCGACGCGTCACCGGCCTGCTGGTAGACGAAGAGGGACAGCGACGACTGGTTGTTCTCGAAGGGGTTGGTGTTGATGGCGGCGCCACCGCCGGCGACCAGGAGCACCGGCGCGGTCTCGCCGGCCGCGCGGGCGATGGCGAGCATGACGCCGGTGACGATGCCGGGCAGCGCCGTCGGCACCACCACCCGCAGGATGGTCTTCCACTTGGGGATGCCGAGCGCGTACGCGCCCTCGCGCAGTGGCGCCGGGACGAGGCGGAGCATCTCCTCGGTGGACCGGACGATGGTGGGCAGCATGAGCACGCTCAGCGCGAGCGCGGCGGCGAAGCCGGAGAAGCTCGGCCGTCCGTCGTTGAACCACGGCGACACGACCAGCACCCAGAACGCCAGCACGAAGAGGCCGGAGACGATCGACGGGATGCCGGTCATCACGTCCACGAAGAATCGGATCGCGAAGGCGAACTTGCCCCGCCCGTACTCGACGATGTAGATCGCGCAGAGGACGCCGAGCGGGACGGTGATCAGGGTGGCGATCCCGACCTGCTCCAGCGTGCCGACGATCGCGTGGTACGCGCCGCCGTTCGGGTCCCGGGCGCCGATGTTGTTCATCGAGGTCTGGAAGAAGTTGGCGTCGAACCGCTCGGCGCCCTTGCTGACCAGCGTCCAGACCACCGAGACGAGCGGCAGCACCGCCAGCACGAAGGCGGAGTGGATCAGTGCGCTCCAGGTGCGGTTGCGGGCCGACCGGCGCCCCTCGACCGCGTTGGCGGCGGCGAAGAGCCCGGCCAGGTAGAGGATCGCGCCGAGGACGACCACGAGGACCGGGCCGCCGATGTCGGTGCCGTAGACGATCACGGCGGAGAGCGCCAGGGCTGCCACGGCGATGGCCGGGGCGGCGTACCCGGGCAGCCGCCGGGCCCGCAGCGAGGACGGCTGGGCCGGCGGGCGGGTGCGGTGGGAGGTGACGGTTGTGGTCATGCGGCCGACTCCGTGAACTCCCGGCGGCGGTAGATGATCGCCCGCGCCGTGATGTTGACGATCAGCGTGATGGTGAACAGCACCAGGCCGGAGGCGATGAGCGCGCCCCGGCCGGTCTCGTTCGCCTCGCCGAACGCGTTGGCGATGTTGGCGGCGATGGTGTTGCCGCCGTTCTGGATCAGGTTGAACGAGATGCCGAAGGTGATGCCGAGGGTCAGCGCCAGGGCGATGGTCTCGCCGAGCGCCCGGCCGAGGCCGAGCATCACCGCGGCGATGATGCCGGGGCGGCCGTAGGGGAGCACCGCGGTGCGGAGCATCTCCCAGCGGGTGGCGCCCAGGGCGAGGGCGGCCTCCTCGTTGGCGGTCGGCGTCTGGAGGAACACCTCGCGCGAGAGCGAGGTGATGATCGGCAACACCATGATCGCGAGTACCAGGGCACCCAGCATGATCGACTTACCGAACGGGCCGTCGCCGCCGAAGATCGGGAGCCAGCCGAAGTACTCGTTCAGCCAGACGGAGAAGTCCCGGACCGGGTTGATGAAGATGTCCCGCCCCCAGAGGCCGAAGACCACGCTCGGCACGGCGGCGAGGAGGTCGACCAGGAAGCCGAGAGCGGTGCCCAGCCGGCGAGGTGCGTAGTGCGAGAGGTAGAGCGCGATCCCCAGCGCCACCGGCACCGCCATGAGCAGCGCCAGCGCCGCGCTGAGCACGGTGCCGAAGGCGAGTGTGCCGATGCCGAACTTCGGCTGCGTCTCGTTGGGGGACCAGCCCTCGTAGGACCAGAAGTTCTCGGTGTTGGCGCGCAGGGCCGGCACCGCCTTGGCGATCAGGAAGATCGCGATGGCGGCGATGATGACCAGAACGGCGGTGCCGGCGGCCAGTGTGAGACCGCGGAAGGCCCGCTCGGCGCCGAACTTGCGGCTGCGCGGCAGTGCGCCGCCGCCGCCCAGTCCGTCGCCGCCCGGGGAACGGGTGCTGACTGGTGCCTCGGCCACACGCGCCGAGGCACCGGCGGGCCACTCGTGACTCTGGGTCACGCGCGTCCCGCCGGTGCCGGCGTCGGCCGAGCGGTGAGGGGTTTCACCCATCTGCTCGCTCGATTCGGTTGCGGAGGTGGTGGGGTCGGGTCAGGAGAGGTTCTTGACCGCGGTCTCGACCTTGGTGCGGACCGTCTCCGGCAGCGGGGCGTAGCCGAGGTCGGTCAGCGAGTTCTGGCCCTCGGCGCTGGCGGCGTAGCCCAGCAGACCCTTGACCAGTGCCAGCTTGTCGGCCGCGAGGCCCTTGCTGCAGACGATCTCGTACGTCGCCAGGACGATCGGGTAGGCCCCGGCCTCCTTGGTGTTGTAGTCGATCGACAGCTTGAGGTCGTCGCCCTGGCCATCGATCTTGGCGCCGGCGATGGTCTTGCCAGCGGCCTCGGCGGTCAGCGCGGCGAACTCGCCGTTACCGTTGCCGATCTTGGCCATGTTCAGGCCGGCGTTCTCGGCGAACGACCACTCCATGTAGCCGATGGAGCCGTCGGCACCCTTGACCGAGCTGGCCACGCCGTCCGAACCCTTGGCGCCGGTGCCGCCCGGGGCCTTCCAGGCCTTGGCGTTGCCCAGCGTCCAGTCCGCCTCGGAGGTCTTCGAGAGGAACTTGGTGAAGTTGTCGGTGGTGCCCGACTCGTCCGAGCGGTGGACGGTCTGGATGGTGGTCGCCGGGAGCTTGGCGTCCGGGTTGTCGGCCTTGATCGCCGCGTCGTCCCACTTGGTGACCTTGCCGGCGAAGATCTTCGCCAGGGTGGCCGGCTTGAGCTGGAGGTTGTCCACGCCGCTGACGTTGTAGGCGACGGCCACCGGGCCGATCACCATCGGCAGGTGGATGGCCTTGCCGCCGGCGCACTTGGCGTCGGCCTGCGGCTGCTCCTCCGGCTTGAGCGCGGAGTCGGAGCCGGCGAAGTCGGCGGTCCCGGCGATGAACGCCTGGATGCCGGCGCCCGAGCCGGAAGCCTCGTAGTTGATCGTGGTGCCAGCGCACTTCTGCTGGTACGCCTTGATCCACTCGGCCATGGCGTTCTTCTGCGCCGACGAGCCCTGGGCGTTCAGCGTGCCGGTAGCGCAGTCGACCGCGGCGGCCGAGCCCGCGGCAGTTGCGCCGGAGGCGGGCTCGTTGTTGTCCGAGCCGCATGCGCTGAGGCCGAGCGTCGCGGCAAGAGCGAGGCCGGCAATAGCGCCGTACCGCTGGAGCTTCACCTGAGGGGTTTCCCTTCGCGTCTGACTTGGCGCCCCGATCCCGGGGCCCGAGGACCGGCTTTGACCGGCTGACACGAAAGTTAGAAGTGCCAGGTAGCCGGTTCGCCGGTCGCAAGTGAACGCAAGGTGAACACGTACGGCCCCCGAGGTGACCGCTTGCTGAGGGTGAGTTGTCCGTTAAGTGAACCGGGATACACCTGTCGGAAGTATGGGTATATATCCGGTTCAGCGTTATCCCGCCGACGCTCGGCCGTTACCCGCCGGTGACTCGCTCGGCCCGACGGCCGACGGTCAGCCCAGGTGGTAGTTGATGTGCGCGGACCAGCGGGCGAAGCCCAACCGCTCGTAGAGCGCTACCGCTCCGGTGTTCGAGTCGTCCACGAAGAGCATCACCCGGTCCAGGCCCCGCTTGTCCCGCAGGTACGCGAGCCCTGCGGTGGTCAGCGCCCGACCGAGCCCGCCACCGTGCGCGGTCGGCTCCACGCCGAGCACGTACACCTCGCCGATGCGGGCCGACCCGGGCCGCTCGTGCACCTTCGTCCAGTGGAAGCCCAGCAGCCGACCGGTCGAGGTCTCCTCGGCGAGCAGGAAACCGGCCGGGTCGAACCACGGCTCGGCGAGGCGGACCCGCAGGTCGTCCGAGGTCCACCGCCCCTGCTCGGGATGCTCGGCGAAGGCCCGCGCGTTCAGGGCCAGCCAGGCCGCGTCGTCGGCACCGGGGCGGAACGCACGCAGCGTCACCCCGTCGGGCAGACGCGGCTCGCCCAGCGGGGCGGCCAACGGCCGGCGTAGCTGCCAGAGCACGCGCGCCCGGCTGAACCCGAGGTCCACGGCGAGCGCCGCCGCCGACGGGTGGTCGCCGTGCGCCCACGCCCGCAGTGGCCCGGTGGCCGAGGCGAGCACGCCCCGGGCCAGCGCCCGGCCCGTGCCCCGCCGCCGGTACGCGGGGTGCACCACCAGCTCCACCCCGATCCCGCCCACCGGGTCGGTGGTGTCGAGGTGGGCGTACCCGGTGAGGGTGCCGTCATCGGCGCGGGCCAGCAGGTGTACGGCCGGCGCCTGCGGATCGCGCAGGCGGAGCAGGACGTGTTCGTCGAGCGGGTCCGCGCCGTCGGTGTCGCCCGCCGTGCGCGCCAGGGCCAGCACGTCGGCGATCTCCGTCGGGGCCAGTCGGTCGGTCCGGGTCACCTGGTCGCTGGTCGGCTCCGCACTGCTCATTGGATCACCGTAGCCGCTGCGTCCGGTGCGTCCCGGACTCTCGCCCGAGTAGGGGGAAGTGGCTCACGTCGGGTCGGTGGGCAGTGCCTCCAACTCGTAACGCGAGCTGAGTGCGGGCAGTATCCGGCGCAGCGCGTCGACGGTGCCCTGCCGGTCGCCGCCGGCATCGTGCATGAGGACCACGGCACCCGGTTCCACCTGCGAGAGCACGGTCGCGGCGATCTTGCTGGCACCCGGGGCCTGCCAGTCCGACGGGTCCACCGACCAGTGCAGCGGGGTCATGCCGAGCTGCTGGGACACCGACACCACCGGGTACGTCCAGGCGCCGCCGGGTTGGCGGTACCAGACGATCGGGGCGTCCGGGACTGCCGCTCGGATCGCCTCGTTGGTGCGGACCAGGTCGGCGCGGATCTGGTCGGCGGACTTGTTGCCCAGGGTGACGTCGTGGTGCCAGGAGTGATTGCACAGGGTGTGGCCGTCGGCGACGATCGCCTGGACGAGGTCGGGATGATCCTGCGCGTTCTCGCCCACCACGCAGAAGGTGGCCTTGACGTCGTACTCGCGCAGGATCGCGAGGACCTGCGGGGTGTAGCGCGGGTCCGGCCCGTCGTCGAAGGTCAGCGCGAGTCGGGCGTTGCCGGTGTCGGTGTGGGCGCCGAACAGCTTGTCGCCGCTGGCGTTCTGCCCCGAGCCGTCCTGGCCGGCCTCGGTCGGGCCAGCGCTCTGGCTCGCGGTCGGGCTGCCCGTCGGGGTGCCGGTCGAGGGCTTCTCGGGAGGCTGGTCGGCGTAGTGCGTGCCGTCGCCCTCGGTGGTGACACCTGTGGCGTGTCGCTGGGTCTGGTCGGGGACGAGACTGCGGCCCAGCACGTACGCCGAGCCGAGCAGCGCGACCACCACCACCGTCACGATCACTGCCGCGCGCGCGGTCGAGCTGACCCGCGTCACGGCTTCCGCCCGGCTGGCCGGACGCGCCGGCCCCTCGCCCCCGTGCTACCTGCCCGCACCGTCGCCCCCCTTTTCCGACAACCCGGCAGTCAGAATATGACCGGCGAGCCGCGCAAAAGGGGCATATGGGAAATCGCCCTGGCTGGTTAGACGGGCAGCGGCGCGTGCTCCGCCTCGGGCAGGGAACGCGACGGCGGGACGACGAACTTGTAACCCACCTGGCGGACCGTGCCGATCATCGACTCGTACTCCGAGCCGAGCTTGGCGCGCAGCCGCCGGACGTGCACGTCCACCGTCCGGGTGCCGCCGAAGTAGTCGTAGCCCCAGACCTCGCGCAACAGCTGGTCGCGGGTGAACACGCGGCCCGGGTGCTGGGCGAGGAACTTCAGCAGCTCGAACTCCTTGTAGGTGAGGTCGAGCGGGCGACCCTTCAGCTTGGCGGCGTACGTGTCGGGGTCGATGGTCAACTCACCGGCCCGGATCGAGCCGCCGGCACCGGCGGTCGCGTTGCTCAGGCGGCCGACCGCGAGCCGCAGTCGAGCCTCGACCTCGGCGGGACCGGCCGACGCGAGGATGACGTCGTCGACGCCCCAGTCCGCGTTCAGCGCGATCAGGCCGGCCTCGGTCACCACCGCGACCAGTGGCACCCCGAGCCCGGTCGCGTGCAGCATCCGACAGGTCGCTCGGGCCTCGCTCAGCTCCGACCGGGCGTCCACCAGCACCGCGTCGGGGCTGGGCCCGGCAACCAGGGTGCGGACGTCGCGCGGCGCGGTGCGAACCGAGTGTGGCAGCAGGTCGAGCGCCGGCAGCACAGCCGACGGTTCCCCTGCGCGCGCGGTCACCAGCAGCAGGATCTCCACGATCACCTCCGTCCCGGCGGCGCAACGCCGCACGCGACCAGACACACTCGTGGCAGAGTGCGCTGAGAAATAGCGTGGTCCCGGCGTCGCTGACGGGCGGGTAACGCGTTGAGCGTAACCGATCGCCTCGGCTGCGCCTTGAGGTCATTTCCCGTTTGTCTAGCTTGCCCCTGATCGTGGCGCAGGTTTTAACGTTGCGGAAACCCGTGACCGGCGCGGCGGGCAGCCCATCTGGCACGATCGGGGCGTGTTTCCCTCCACCTCGTCCGACGCCGGCCGCGAATCGTGGTCCGACGGTCCCCGCCCGGGTCCGGCCGCTCCGACCCGTGGCCATCCGCCCGCGCCGCGCACCGGACCGGCCGTCGCCGAAGGCGAACGCCGTGGGCGGGGTGGGCCGCGCCGGGCCCGCCGCGCCGGGGAGCCGGCCCGTCGTTCCGAGGACGAGGTCGACGAGCCGGAGGAGGAGCCGGTCGCTCCGGTCGAGGTGCACCGGCCGCTGGCCCTGACCATCGCCGGCTTCGCCGCGCTGCTCGGGGTGGGTCTGGTGCTCGGCGCGCAGACGTCCGGGCCGGGTCACCGCCTGCCGTTCGCGTTCATCGTCTTCGGCGTCCAACTGCTGTTCGTGCTCGCCTGGACGATGGCCATGCGCCCACCCGCGCTGCTGCTGGTCGGCGGGATCAGCGCCGCGGTCGCCGCGGCCGCCGACATCGCCGCCGTCCAGAGTGACGTCGCCGGTCTGGCGCCGCTGGGCTACCTGGCCGTCGGCGGCTTCCTCGCCGCCGTGCTCGGCCAGCTGGTCCGCCGCGTCGACCGGGTCCGGGTCACCGACTCCCTCGGCGCCACCCTGCTCATCGTGGTCGGGGTCGTGGCCTTCGGCACCCTGATCGTGCTCAGCCGCATCCCGGCCGGCACCCAGGCGATCACGGTCTGCCTGACCGCGAGCGGGGTCGCGCTGACCGTCGCCCGGCTCACCGACGCGGTGCTGCCGTGGCCCCGGCTGGCCCCGCAGGTGCCCCGGGGCGCGGCCGGCGTCGTCGCCGGCGCGATGGTGGGCACGCTGGGCAGCGCGCTCCTCGGCAGCTATCTGGTGACCCCCTTCACGCCGACCCGGGCCGCGGTGATCGGCCTGGTCGCGGCCGTCACCGCAGTCCTCTCCGATCTCGCCGTGGGGTACGCGGAGGCGGGCCGCCTGATGGCCGGCGAACCGCCCACCATGTGGGTCGCCCGGCACATGCAGGGTCCGCTCGGCGGATTCGCCCTGGCCGCACCCGCCGCGTACGCCATGTGCATGCTGTTCCTCTGAGCCCACGGTTGAGGCCGGTGCCGGTCGGGTACCTACGGGTGCGCCGCGCTGCGGCACCGGTTCGGACGTCCCGCCGATCAGCGGCGGGCGGAGACAGGAGGCGGCGTGGCCCAGGAGTATCCGGCTGGCGAAACCCGGCCCCGACGGCGCGGTCGCAAGCTGCTCATCGGCCTGGTCGTCCTGCTCCTGGTGGTGGGGGGTCTGCTGGTGGTCGCCGACCGCGTGGCGGTCGGCGTGGCCGAGCGGCTCATCGCCGAGCGGGTCAGCCAGGAGGTCAGCAAGCAGGGGGCGCAGTCGGCCAAGCCCGACGTCGAGGTCGGCGGGACGCCGTTCCTCACCCAGGTGCTGGACGGGCGGTACGAGCGGATCTCCATCACTCTGCGGGACGTGCAGGCGTCGGTCGAGGGTGACGCCGTACGGCTGCCGGTGCTGGACGTGGACGCCCGCAACGTGCGTGCCTCGATCGACACGCTGCGGACCGGGCAGGGCGACATCGTCGCCGACACGGTCAACGGCACCGGCACGATCAGCTACGAGAGCCTCGCCGCGCTGCTGAACCGACCCGGGCTCAAGCTCGGCGAGCAGGGCGGCAAGCTCGCCGTCACCGCCCCGGTCGACATCCTCGGTCAGAAGTTCACAGTCGCCGGCACCGCCGACGTCACCGTCGCCGAGAACGGCAAGGTGGCCCTGCGCTTCAACAACCTGGACGCCGCGGGCCTGCCGAACCTGCCGCTGGCCCGGCTGGCCCTGAACCGGTACGCCCAGGGGATCTCCATCGACGTGCCGCTGCCCGAGTTGCCGTTCCAGCTCGCGGTCCGGGAGGTCCGGCCGTTGCCCGAAGGGCTGGCGGTCACCGCCGACGCGAAGAACGTGCCGATCAACTCCGCCGGCTGAGTCGCGCCTCAATCGTCCGGGCCGCTGGGACGCTTCAGCTGCCCCGCAGCCCGGACGATCCCGGATGGTGGTCGGTCCAGTGGCAGCCCGGTCACTGGCTGGTAGGCTCCGTGCTCATGGGGACCCACCTCACCAAACGGCGCGCGGTCGACCTGTGCCGCGTGGCCACCTGCCTGTGTCGCCCTGTCATCTGACGGCGGGGCTGTTTTCGGCCGCCTGACGGCGGCCACCGGCACGCAGGGTCCTCGACCCTTTCCGGTGATCCCACCGAACGCCCGGCAGCGGCGCCGTCGCACGAACCCGTGATCCCGTCCTTCCGCTGGGTCCCGCGCGCGGTGCGACAGTTCAACCCATCGATATTCGCGCGTTGGCTCACCATCCATCCTCACCAGGGAGTGATTCGATGAGTCGCGACACCGCACTCGTATCGGCCGAGTGGGCCGAGAAGAACCTCGACGCCCCGGGCGTCGTCTTCGTCGAGGTCGACGAGGACACCTCGGCCTACGAGACCGGCCACATCGCCGGCGCCATCAAGATCGACTGGAAGACCGACCTCCAGGACCAGGTCCGCCGGGACTTCGTCAACAAGACCCAGTTCGAGGCGCTGCTGTCCGAGCGGGGCATCAGCAACGACGACACCGTGATCCTGTACGGCGGCAACAACAACTGGTTCGCGGCGTACGCCTACTGGTACTTCAAGCTCTACGGCCACCGCGACGTGAAGCTGCTCGACGGCGGTCGCAAGAAGTGGGAGCTGGACGCCCGCCCGCTGGTCACCGAGACGGCGGCCCGCCCGGCGACCCAGTACGTCGCGCAGGAGCCGGACACCTCCATCCGGGCCTTCCGCGACGAGGTCGTCGCCGCGATCGGCACCAAGAACCTGGTCGACGTGCGCAGCCCCGACGAGTTCGCCGGTCGGCTGCTCGCCCCCGCGCACCTGCCGCAGGAGCAGGCGCAGCGGGCCGGTCACATCCCGACCGCGATCAGCGTCCCGTGGTCCAAGGCGGCCAACGAGGACGGCACCTTCCGCTCCGACGACGAGCTGCGCAGGATCTACGGCGACGCGGGGCTGGACGACAGCAAGGAGACCATCGCGTACTGCCGGATCGGCGAGCGTTCCTCGCACACCTGGTTCGTGCTGCAGGAGCTGCTCGGTCACCGCAACGTGAAGAACTACGACGGTTCGTGGACCGAGTACGGCTCGCTCGTCGGCGTGCCTGTCGCGCTCGGCGACGAGCCCGGGGAGGCCTGATCCGCCATGACTGCTCCCACCGCCGCGGGTTGCGCCGCACCCGACCAGGCCGCGCCGCTGCCGGCCAGCCTGGACCTGGAGAAGGAAACCGTCATCACCGGCGTCGTCCGCTCGTCGGCGGACGAGGTCGTGCCGGGCGCGTACGTCCGGCTGCTCGACTCGACAGGTGAGTTCACCGCCGAGGTTGTCACCTCGGCGGCCGGCCAGTTCCGGTTCTTCGCCGCGCCCGGTTCCTGGACGCTGCGGGCGCTGTCCCGGCACGGCAACGGCGACGCCGCCGTCACTGCCGGCCGGGGCATCAACGAGGTCGCCGTCACCGTCGCCTGACCCATCGCTCTGATCGACCGGGGCCGGTCACCCGCAGAGGGTGACCGGCCCCGGTCGTCGTCGCGCGGGTGGCCGGCGGCCGACAGGTCGCCGGCCACCCACGCGTGTCGGGTCAGATGCCGGTGGCTCTCGTGCAGGACGAGACCGGATCGAGGGTGAAGTCGAGTGTGTCGACGATGCCCGCCTCGATCCGCGTGCGCTGTGTCTGCGGCACCCAGGCGTCCTTGGCGACGATCACGTCGTAGCGGCCCTTCGGCAGCCACCACACGTACCGGCCCTGGGCGTCCGCGGTCAGGGTGTAGCCGGTAGTCGTCCCCACCCGGTTCACCCGGACCGTCGCCGCGACCCCGACGGTGACCCCGGCGCAGGTGACCCCGGTGACGGTGCCCTGGATCCTGCCCCAGCTGGCCGGCGGCGACACGTTCATCCGCACCGGCACCGCTGAGACGCGGTACGGCGTGTCGGATGCGACGCCCAGCTCGCCGGAGTAGGTGCCCGGCTGGTCCACGCCGGCCGCGACAGTGGCGCTCATGGTGACGGTGACCGTTCGGGAGGCGCCCGCGGCCAGCGTGAAGGTGCCCGGTGTCGTGGCGAGCCAGGGAAGGTCCGCCTCCCCGTCGCACAGCTCCAGGCCGCTCAGCCGCTCACTCTCGGCGGAGCCCACGAAGGACGACGGCGAACCACCGATCTTGTACGCGCCGCAGGCGGCGGCGCCCCGGTACCTGCCGAACTGGACGTTTGGCAGGTCGCGCCAACCTCCGGCCACCGGGTCGTACGCGATGGTCCGGTTGGTCACCGTTGTCGACGCGGCCGTGACCCCGCCGGCCAGGACCAGGAGGTCCCCGGCCGCCGTGTACTGGGAACCCCAGAGGTCCAGCGGCAGGTTCGGCAGTGGGCGCCACGCGTCCGCCGCCGGGTCGTAGCGGTAGGCGTCGGTGTACTCGGTGCCGCCGGTGCCGCCGGCACAGTAGATCGCGCTGCCGATCCCGCCGCAGGAGAGCCAGGAGACCCGATGCGGGTAGGACGCGCCGGTGTGCAACGCGCCGGTCGCCGGGTCGAAGACGACGAGCCGGTCCGAGTCGGTGCAGTCGTTGTCCAGGCAGCCCCCGACCAGGTAGACCTTCCCACCGGTCACCGCGCCGCCGGCAGCCGCCGCCGGGAACGGGTTGGTCGCTCCGGCCACCGTGCTCCACCGTTCCGTGGCAGGGTCGAACACGTCCACCGAGGCGACCGTGTTGTCGTCGACTCCCCAGCCACCGAGGACGTACACCTTGCCGCCGACGGCCGCCGCGACCGGCTTGGCCCGCGCGGTCGGCAGGTCGGGCAGCGCGGCCCAGGCGTCCGTGTCGGGGTCGTAGCGCCACGCCTTGCCTTCCAGGCCGCTGCCGCCGCCACCGCCGACGGAGTAGACCTTCCCGTCGAGGGTGGCCGCCGCGTTGTCGTAGACGCCGGCGAGCAGGTCGGCGATACCGGTCCACCCGTCCTGCGCCCGTGGCACGGCCTCCGTTCCGGTCTGCGCCCCGCCGTACGCGGTACCCGTGCGGGCCTTGCTGATCCCCTTCATCCGCTGCTCCCGCAGCGGCGCACCGGCCCTGGACAGCAGATCGAACCGCCCGCCGCGCTCCACCAGGTTGACGGCGGCCGGCGCGCTTCCGGTGTTGCGGACCGTCAGCTTCGTGGTCCGGGTGCTGCCGTACGACTGGTACGACTGGACGTTCGTGGGGGTGACGGTGAGTCTGCCGGCGGCCAGCGCGACGTCCAGCCGTCGGACCTCGTCGGCAGTCACCGTCGCCGTCTGCGTGGCCGCCTGGTACGGCGCACGGCTGGCCGTGAACCGGTGCGCCCCGGTCAGCCCGGAGAAGAGCCGGTAGAAGCCGTCCGGCAGGGCCGGGTCGTCAGGTGTCGACGCCGACGTGCCACGGTCCGCCGGTCGGTCGGCGCTCACCACCGTGACCCCGTTGAGCGGGGTGCCGGTGTTGCGGTCGGTGGTCAGGCCGAGCACCAGACCGCCGGCTGCCGGCACGCAGTCGCGGTTGACCAGCTGCACGTCGTCCACCTGCCACCACCACGCGAAGGTGCCGTGGAAGCGGAACCGGACCTGCACGGCGGACGCCCCGGCAGCCGGATCCAGGGGCACCTCCTCGAGCAGCGGTCCACGTCGGCTGCTGGTCTGGTGCCAGACCGTGGTCCAGGTGGTGCCGCCGTCGGTGGAGACGTCCACGTCGGCGGCATCGGTCACGCCGACCGCCCGCCAGTCGCTGTGGAACCGCAGCACCGGCGCGGGCGTGGAGCGCAGGTCGACGGTCGGGGTCACCAGGTCGGTGTCCTGGGTCCTACCGGAGCCGAGACGGTCGCTGTCGGCGATGGCGAAGGCGCCGCTGCCGCCGGTGAGGTTGCCCCGCTCACCGGCGTCGTCGAAGGTCCAGCCGCCGTCCCCGGTGCGGTCGCGGACCGCCCAGCCGTCCGGCGCGGCGGCGCCGTCGAAGCTTTCGGCCAGGAGCGGCGTGCCGAAGCTGCCGGTGTAACCGGCCGCCGTGCAGGCGCTCTCGACGGGTACGGCGATGTCGGCCGGAACCGGCCCGTCGCCGGTGGCCACGTCCCGGGTGACCGTGCGGTAGCCGGGGTAGCGGGCGGTGACGGTGAGCCGGTACGTGGTGTTGCCCGGCACGGTGAACGAGTACCGCCCGGTGGCCGGGTCGGTGAACACCGGTCCGCCGGGACGGCCGGTGACCTCGATCCGGGCGTAGAGCGGCCAGCCGTGCCCGGAGCCGTCGGTGACCCGGCCGCTCACGGTGACCGACGGGTTCGCCGTCAGGGCGAAGTCCTCGGTGACCGTGCCGCCCTCGGTGACGGTGACGGTGGCCGTCCGCGCGGCGTACCCGTAGGCGCTGACGGTGACAGTGGCCGCGCCGGCCGGCACAGTGAGCGCGTACCGGCCGTCCGCGCCGGTGGTGGCGCTGCGGGTGCCGTCGCCGACTGTCGCGCCGGCGATCGGCTCGCCGTCAGCGGCGGCGGTGACCGTGCCGGTGATCCGCCCGACGGCGCCGCGCGGGGCGTCCCGCACCGCCGCGTACGCGTCCAGCCGGCCCTCGCCGAAGACGTTGTTGTCGGCGGCGGTGCCTCCGCAGGCGGTGGCGTCGACGTCGCGGGCGGTCCGGTCCAGCAGCTCCTCGGTGGCGGTGACGTCACCCTTCAGGCTCGGCGCCGCCGACCAGAGCAGCGCGACGGTGCCGGAGACGTGCGGCGCGGCCATCGAGGTGCCGTCGAAGGCGGCGTAGGAGTCGCCCGGAACGCTGGAGCGCACGTTGCTGCCCGGTGCGGCGACGTTCGGCTTGTACGACAACGTGTCGGTGCCGCCACCCCGCCCGGAGAAGTCGGAGATCGCGTCGTGCACGTCGTACGAGCCGACCGCGTACGCGTTGGCGTTGTCTCCGGGTGAGCCGGCGCTGCCGCAGGCCGGGCCGTCGTTGCCCGCCGCGAAGACGCCGAAGATGCCGGCCGCCCGCCAGGCCGCGATGGTCTGCTGGAACCACGGGTCGCCGCCGGCGCCGCCCCAGGAGTTGTTGACCACGTCGGGGCGCAGGTCGGGGCGGGGGTTCTGGCCGTTCAGGTCGGTCGGTGCCAGCACCCACTGGCCGGCCGCGAGCAACGATGAGTCGGTGCAGGAGTCGGTCTCGCAGCCCTTCGCGGTGATCCACTTCGCGCCGGGTGCGACGCCGATCTGGTTGCCGGCGCGGTCGTCGCCGACCATCGTGCCCATGGTGTGCGTGCCGTGGCCGTTGTTGTCGCAGGGCGCGGCGCTCGGGCACACGCCCGCCGGGTCGTACCAGTTGTGGTTGTGGTCGAACGCGCCACCGCCGAGGTTGCCGCGGTACGCCCCCACCAGCGCCGGGTGGTCGTACTGGACGCCGCTGTCGATGTTGGCGACCACCATGCCCTCGCCACGGTCGGCGAACTCGCTCCACACCTGCGGGGCGTTGATGTTGGTGAGTCCCCACTCGGCGCCGTTGGCGGTGACGCGGCCGCCGGTGACCGGTTTCGGCCGGAGCAGGGGATAGCTGCGGCTGGGCTCGATCCGGGCCACCTCGGGTCGCTTGGCGATCTGGTCGAGCAGCGCCCGGTCACCTGTCACGCGCACGGCGTTGGCGATCCAGTACGTGGTGTACGGCGCCTTGTGGGTGGTGAGCAGCGAGCGCAGGCCCTTCTGGGTGCGCCTGGCGGTCGTCGTGAGCAGCCGGCGCACCTCGCGCGCCCGATCGTCCGGGTCGCGCAGCTTCGCCGTCCGGCTCAGCGGCGCGGTGTCCCGCAGGTAGACCAGGAAGCTCGCGCTGCCCGACGTGCCGAGCTGGCCGAGCAGGCGCTGGTCCACGCGGGCCGGTGTCGGCCGGGGCGCGGGTCGGGCGGCCACCGCGGGCTGGGCGGTGAGGGCCAGCAGGGCCGCGCAGCACGCGACGGCCGTCCGCCAGAGAGCGGACCTCAGGGTTGATGGTCGGAGCACTGTTCCTCCCCACGTTGGGTCCCGACGGGTTCGGGACGGGCGCGCACCGCCGTGCACAGTGAACAACGCCGGTCAGTGCCTGGTCAGTGACGTGGCGTCATTCCGACCGTTGCGACGGGGCCCCGAAATGCATCGGCATCCGTCACTATCTTCGGGTGGTGGTAGCGGGTGGTGCGGGCGGAGTCGGCGGGCCCGGTGCGGAGGTCCCGATCGTCGTCTGCGTCAGTGCGGACGCCTCGGTGCGCGAGCGGGTGCTGCGGCAGCTCGACGGTCCGATAGTGACTTGCGCGGACCTGGCCCAGCTGCGGGCGATGCTGTTGCCACCGTCGGCAGGCGCGGCACCGGCCGTCGGACCGAGCACCATGCCGTCGCCGCAGGGGCGCATCAGCTGGGGTGAGCTGGTCGTCGACCGGGCCGGGCACGTGGTCACCTGGCGTGGCGATCCACTCCCGCTCACCCGTACCGAACGGGAGCTGCTCGCCCGGCTCGTCGGTCCACCGCTCGTGGTGTGGAGCCACGAGCAGCTCTTCGCCGCGGTCTGGGCCGGCACGTACCTCGGCGACACGGCGATCCTGCACTCCGCGATCAAGCGGCTCCGGCGCAAGCTGCACGGGTTGCCGGGTGGGCCGCGGGTGCACACCGTGCGCGGGGTCGGCTACCGGCTCGACCCGCCGCCCCGGCCGGCCTGATCTTCCGCCGTCACCCCGACCGCCGACCGCTGCCTCCGGTGCGGAGGACCGCCCGTGACACCATGGCCGGGTGAGCGGTGCTGTCCAGACGGGTTGGGCCCCGTCGAGCGATCCCCCCGCGCCGGCACCGACCCGGCGTGGGCGGCGCTGGCTGCTGGTCGCGACAGTGTTGTGGGCCGTGCTGCTGGCCGGCCTGGCCTGGATGTCGGTCCGCGACGACCCGCCGACGGTGCGCGAGCAGCGGTCCCTCGACAAGGCCGCCCCGGTGGTCGACCGGGCCGTCGGTGAGCTGGCCCGGGCCGCCGGCACGGCCGGGCTGCTGGAGCTGGGCCCGGTGCGGGTCGACGCCGGCTGCCGCGTCACCCCGTTCTCCGACGGCGCCGCGCTGCGGCGCGAGGTCGGCGTGCTCGCGCCCGCCGGCACCGAGCGCACCGTGCTGGCCGGCATCGCCGACCGGCTGCCGTCCACCTGGCGGGCCGGCGTCGGCCCCGGCCTTGACGGGCCGGAACTCCACGCCGACGCGGGCGAATTCGTCGCCGTCGAGGGACGACCGACCGGGGATGGCCGGCTCCGGTTGACAGTCGACACCGGCTGCCGGCCGCTGGGCGCCGGCTACGACCCGAAGCCGGCCACCGGCGCCGGCCCGGAGGCCGTTGCCCTGACGGCCGCCCTGACCGCGCTCGACCGGCCGGGCGACGCCGCGCCGGACCTGGTCACCGCGCCGTGCCCGGACGGCGCCGTGGCCCGTACCGCACGGTCCGCCGCCGGGCCGGGCCCGGCCACCGCCGGCGCGCTCGCCCCGCTGGCCGGGGACGCCCCACTGCTGGACAACCCCCCGGTGTACGCGTACCGCGCCGGCGACGTCACAGTGCTTGCCGAACTCGGCCCGGACACCGCACGGGTCGCCGCCACCGTCGGCTGCCCCGCCTGAGCCGGACGTCGGGCCCGGATCAGCGGCCCGTCTGCTGGTCCTGCGGGCCTCGGCTGCGACCCAACGCGTCCACGCGGCCCCAGCGGCCGGGAATGTCCAGCAGCTCCACCCGGCCCATGCCCGGTGGCACGGCCGGATCGATGATCAGGTGTTCGCCCTGCGGTTCCAGCCCCAGCATGACCCGCAGCAACAGCAGCGGCGTGCCGCTCGACCAGGCCTGCGGGCTGCACGCGGTCGGGTACTCCACCGGGTAGCCGGTGCGGCTACGGGCGTAGCCGGCGAACGCCTCCGGCAGCCGCCCGTCGAAGTAGCGGGACGCCGCGAGCATCGCGTCGCAGATCAGCCCGGCCTCCTCCCGGTAGCCGTACCGGCCCAGGCCCCAGGCGATGATCGAGTTGTCGAACGGCCACACGGTGCCCACGTGGTAGCCGATCGGGTTGTACCGGCCCTCGCCCTCGGCCAGGGTCCGCACGCCCCAGCCGGAGAAGAGCCGAGGCCCGAGCAGGTGGCCGACCACCTTGCCGGCTCGGGGCTCGTCCACGATCCCGCTCCACAACAGGTGCCCGATGTTCGACGTGAGCGCGTCCACCTGCCGGCCGTCGGCGTCCAGGGCGAGCGCGTAGTACTCCCGGTCGGCGATCCAGAAGTCGTGGTTGAACCGCTGCTTGAGCGCCGCCGCCTCCCGCTCCAGCCGGTCGGCGTACGCCGGGTCGTTCCAGATCTTCCGGGCCAGCCGCGCGGCCCGGATCTTCGCGTCGTACGCGTAGCCCTGCAGCTCGCAGGTGGCCCGGGGGAAGCCGGGCAGCCGGCCGTCGGCGTACGAGATGGCGTCCCAGGAGTCCTTCCAGCACTGGTTCTGCAGCCCGGTCTCGGGGTTGCGGGTGCGGTACCAGAGGTAGCCGGTGCCGAGCAGGTCGCCGTACGTGTCGATCCACTCAAGGGCCGCCCGGACGTGTGGCTCCAGCCGCTTGACCAGCGCGGTGTCGCCGGTCCAGCGCTCGTACTCGTCGATCAGGATGACGAACAGCGGCGTCGAGTCGGCCGACCCGTAGTACGGCGAGTGCGGCTGCTCCTCGAAACCGGCGGTCTCGCCGTACCGCAGCTCGTGCAGGATCTTGCCGGGCTCCTCGTCGCGGAAGTCGTCCACCCGGTGCCCCTGGAGACCGGCGAGCATGAGGATGGTCGCCGGGACCAGCTCCGGCAGGAACGGCAGCACCTGCAACGAGGTGATGATGCTGTCCCTACCGAACAGGGTCATGAACCACGGCAGCCCGGCGGCGATCAGCCGTGCGCCCAGGGCGATCGACTCGTAGCGCAGCGCTGCCAGGTCGTTGAGGCTCCGTCGGTACGCCCCGGCCAGCGGCTGGCAGTCACAGCCGAGCGTGGGCGCACGGTCGATCAGCTCCTGCTGCTCGGCGCGGATGGCATCCGCGCCGCGGTTGCCCGCGAACGGCAGGGTGGCCCGGATGTCCTCCTCCCGCGCCCCGTAGACGACAGTGGAGACGTGCAGCCGGGTCGTCCACTCGCTGTTGCGCCCGATCCGGACCCGGAAGGTCATCCCGGCGGCGTCGACCTGCGCCGGCACCGTCGAGCGGACCACTGTCTCGCGGTGGAAGGCCTCCCGCCGGTACGTCAACCGCAGCTCGTCGTTGGTCACCCCGATGGTCGTCCGGCCGACCTTCTGCTGGGCGTGCTTGATCTCGAACAGGTCGGCGAAGTCGCTGCCCATCTCGACCCGGACGGTGAACTCGGCCTCCGCGCCGGAGTAGTTGAGGACGGTCAGCTCCTCCTCGAAGCCACCTCCGATCTCCCGCCGACGGATCATCGACACCTTGGCGTCGAGGTAGTGGGTGGGTTCGCCGGGCGCGAGAAAGAACGTGGTCCGGTACGACTCGCTGTCGTCCACGGAGAGGGCGTGCAGCCGCTCGCCGTCGAGGGTGAGCACCCAGCTCGACAGGAATCGCGTGTCGAAGGAGAACAGCCCGGTCGGGAAGTCGAAGGACGGTTCGATGTCTCCGCGGTGGTCGGTGACGAGGAAGGTGTTGCCGTCCAGGATGCTGACGAGATCCTTCACGACCGCCGTCCGGCTGCCTGTCGGGCCACCTCGCGCGGGTCACGGGTGCCCGGCGGGTTCGGGAAGAAGCGGCGGAAGGCCAGGAAGAGCACCACGTCACCGCTGAAGGTGCTCTCGTTGCGCAGGACCGCGGCGAGTCCCTGTGCCTCGCCGGTGATCAGCCTGTCGAACAGGGCCGCGCTGCTGTACCAGATGGCGTCGGCCGGGCCCCGCTCACGGCTGGCCTGGACCGCTCCCGGCCGCATCCGGACCAGCCAGTGTTCGGTCTGGTGGTCGATGCCGAGATCGATCTGCAGGGTCCCCGTGGCCAGGCCGCCCAGGATCGTGGGCGCACGCGTCGGCAGCGATTCGAAGAACCTCTCCGTCGCCTCGGTCACAGTCGAATCGTAGGCAGCTGTCCGAGATGTCGGGTCGGTATCCGGAGTCCGCCCATGCCGTCGCCCCGGGGCGTGCCGGTGGTCAGTAGACGAGCGCCTGCGCGCCCTCGGCCAACGCCTCCTCGACGAAGACCGCGGCGCCCGCGATCCGCACACCGGGCAGTACGTCGTCCGGGCCGATCTCCCGCCGGGCCGCGCACTGCGTGCAGGCGGTCACCCGACCACTGGTCAGGATGACGTGCAGCAGCTCGGCCAGCGGCGCGGAGTGCGGCAGCTCGAACTCCTGGGCGCGGCCGGGCAGCGCGAACCAGGTCGACTCCCCGGTCAGCCAGAGCGACACGTCCACGCCGGCCGCGACAGCCGTGGCGGCGACAGTGAACGCCTGCGCGCACCGCTCCGGGGCGTCCATCCCAGCGGTGACCTTGACGACGAGAGAGCGGGCCATGGGGCCCAGCATAGGATGGTCACGATGGTTACCGAGATCGGGTTCGTCAGCCTGCTGGTCGCCGGCCTGGGCGGGCTCGCTGGCGGCCTGGTCTACCTGGCAGTGAAGATTTCGAGGGGACGTTGGTGAGCGCGAGGAGTGAGCCGGGTCTGCGAGCCCCGCAGTCGCGAACGAAGGTGGAACGGTGAGCGACGAGAACCCGCTGCAGCCGCCGTGGCTGAACGCGCCGCCGGTCGAGGAGTACCCGTTCGAGGAGAGTCACGACCTGCGGGTCGGCCCGAAGCTGCACCCGGCGCTGGACGGCCTGTTGCCGTACATCGGTCTGTGGCGTGGCCGGGGCAAGGGTGGCTTCCCCACGATCGAGGACTTCGACTACGCGCAGGAGATCCGGATCAGCCACGACGGCCGGCCGTTCCTGCACTACGAGTCGCGCGCCTGGATCCTCGACGAGCAGAGCCGGCCCGTCCGCCCCGCCGGGCGTGAGGTCGGCTGGTGGCGGCCGGTCATGGTGGACGGCCGGGCCACCGACGAGCTGGAGGCGCTGCTGAGCACGCCGACCGGGGTGATGGAGCTGCACCTCGGCAAGCGCACCGGCACCCAGGTCGAGTTCGCCACCGACGCGGTGGTGCGGACGGCGACCGCCAAGGAGGTCACCGGCGGGCACCGCCTCTTCGGCATCGTCGAGGGCGCGCTGCTCTACGCGCAGGAGATGGCGGCGATGGGTCACCCCCTCAGCCCGCACCTCTCGGCCCGGCTCGTCCGGGTGGGCGGCTGACGCCTCAGCCGACGGGGAAACCCAGCAGTTCGTGCAGGGCGGGGGTACGCGGGCAGCGGTCCCGGCGTACCCCGTCCAGCATCCGGACCTCGGCGAGTCCGCGTACCGAGGAGCTGAACCAGACGCCGTCGGCGGCGTGCAGCTCGGCCGGGGTCACCATCCGTTCGGCGCCGTCGAGGCCCAGCTCGTGGGCGTGGGCGAGCAGCCAGGCGACGGTCGTGCCGGGCAGGATGCCGGTGGTGGCGGCGGGCACCGTGCAGATCGTGTCCCCGGTGAGCCACACCACGTTGGCGATGGGCCCCTCCAGGGCGTACCCGTCGGACGAGACCCAGAGCACGTCGTCCACCCCGTTGGCGCGCGCCCAGCGGCGGGCGGCGCTGTTGACCGCGTACGACGTGGATTTGATCCCGGCCGGCAGCCAGTCCAGGCCGGTACGCGCGGCGGCGGGCACCCCCAGCGGCAGGAGGGCCACGGCGATCCCGTTCCGTCGGGCCGCCAGCGACGACGCCGGCACCGCGGTCAGCGTGGCGTAGACGGTCGGCGGGCCACCGGCCTCCGAGCCGCGGGTGCAGACCAGCCGCAGCGCGCCCTCCACCTGCGCCGGCCAGCCCGCGAGCACCGAGTCGAGCAGATCGGTAAGTGCGTCGGTGGGGGGCAGGTCCAGGTCGACGGCCGCCGCCGCCCTGGCCATCCGGGCCAGGTGCTCGTCGCGCAGCCACGGCCGCCCCTGGCGCAGGTGCATCGACTCGAAGAGCCCGTCGCCGTGCAGGACGCCCAGGTCGTCGCCGCGCAGCAGGGGTTCGTCCGTCGGGATCAGGCCGCGCCCCAGCACCGCGATCCGCGCGCTCGGCCTGGCCGGGACACTGCCCGAGGACGACGTCACCATGACCGCCGAGCGTAGCGGCGGTCGGGCGCGCGCAGGAGGTCGGCGCGATCGCCGAACTATGATCGGATGGTGTCCGAATCCTCCCTCGCGGAAATGCTCCGGGCCCGTGGGCTGCGGCTGACGGCCCAGCGGCAGCTCGTCCTCCAGGCGGTGCTCGATCTGGGCCACGCCACACCGGAGCAGGTGCACACCGCGGTCCGGGAGGTCGCCGCCGGCGTCAACATCACCACCATCTACCGCACGCTGGAGCTGCTGGAACGGCTCGGCCTGGTGACCCACACCCACCTCTCGCACGGTTCGCCGACCTACCACGCGGCGGGTGAGCACCAACACGTCCACCTCGTCTGCCGGGAGTGCGGCGCGATCGACGAGATCGATCCGGAGCTGCTCCGACCGCTGGCCGAGCAGTTGGCCGAGCAGCGGGGTTTCCGGGTGGACATCGGGCACGTGTCACTCTTCGGCGTCTGCGACCGCTGCGAGAACGGGGATCAAACATGATCGACATCGCGGGCGCGGTGGCCGTCGAGAGCATCGACGAGGCCAGCCGTGACCAGCCGGACCCGGCGCACGTCGCGGCCGGGGTGCGGGGGGTGGCCGCGCACTACGGCGACCCGCTGCGCGAGCAGCGCGTCCTGGACACCGCTGTCGGCCTGGTCGACAGGTCGCACCGGGGGATCATCGCGGTGCCCGGCGAGGAGCGGGCCGGCTGGCTGCACACGATCACCTCGCAGCACCTGAGCACGCTGGCCGCCGGCGAGGGCACGGAGCTGCTGGTGCTCTCCCCGCACGGGCACGTCGAGCAGCACGCCCTGGTCGCCGAGGACGGCGAGACCACCTGGCTGGACACCGAGCCGGGGGCGACCGAGGGCCTGCTCGCGTACCTGGAGAAGATGCGGTTCTTCAGCAAGGTCGACCCCCGCGACGCCACCGCCGAGCGGGCACTGCTGTCGCTGGTCGGGCCGGCGGCGTCGGAGGCCCTGGGCACGCTCGGCGTGACCGGGCTGGCCGCGCCGGACCTGGTGCCGGTGCCGGGTCCGAAGTTCGCCGCCGGGGCCGTGCCGCCCCGAGCGGGCATCCGGTACGACGTCCGACCGCTGCCGATGGGCGGCTGGGCGCGACGTGGCGTCCTCGGGGTGGACCTGCTGGTTCCCCGTTCGGCGATGGAGCAGGTGGTCGCCGAGCTGCGTGGGGCGGGCGTGCCGGTCGCCGGCCTCTGGGCGTACGAGGCGATCCGGGTCGCCGCCCGGCAGCCGCGGGTCGGGGTGGACACCGACCACCGGACCATTCCGGCCGAGGTGGACCTCATCGGCCCGGCGGTGCACCTGGACAAGGGCTGCTACCGGGGCCAGGAGACGGTGGCCCGCGTACACAACATGGGTCGGCCCCCGCGCCGCCTGGTGCTGCTGCACCTGGACGGGGTGACCACCGACCAGCCGCCGACAGCCGGTACGCCGGTGACCCTCGACGGGCGGGCGGTGGGCTTCGTGGGGACCGCCGTGCTGCACCACGAACTGGGTCAGGTCGCTCTCGCGGTGCTGAAGCGGAACGTTCCGGACGACGCCCCGCTGATGATCGGCGAGACCGCGGCGGCGATCGACCCGTCCTGAGCGGGGCGTCTAGGATCGCCGGCATGACGACAGGGACGTTGATCACGGTGGCCCCGACCGGCGCGGAGTCGGCCAAGGCGGAGGTGCCGGCGCTGCCGGTGACCCTGGACGAGCTGCTGCTCACCGCCAAGGAGTGCGAGGCGCTCGGCGCCGCCGTGATCCACGTCCACATCCGTGACGACGAGGCCCGGCCCACCCTCGACCCGGCCCGGCTGGCCGAGACGGTGGCGGCGCTGCGGGAGAGCACCGACCTGATCGTGCAGCTTTCCTCCGGCGGCGCGGTGACCGACCCGGAGGCGTCCCGGCTCGCCGTGCTCGACGCGCGTCCGGACATGGCCTCCTGCACCATGGGCACCGTCAACTTCGGCGACGACGTCTTCCTCAACCGCTGGGAGTTCATCGTCGACCTGCACACCCGGATGCAGGAGCGCGGCATCGTGCCGGAGTACGAGATCTTCGACCTCGGCCACCTGTCCGCGTTGCAGCGGCTCCTCGGCAAGTACGGCCTGCCGGCGGGCGGGCACGTGCACGTCGACTTCGTGATGGGGGTGCCGGGCGGCATGCCGGGCACCACCGAGACGCTTGTCGCCGCCCACCGGATGCTGGCGGACCTGCCGGCGGGCACCACCTTCTCGGCCACCGGCATCGGTCGGAGCACGCTCCCGGTGCTGCTGGCGTCGCTGTCGACCGGCGGGCACCTGCGGGTCGGCATGGAGGACACGGTGACGTACGCCAAGGGTCGGCCGGTCGAGTCCAACATGCAGTTGGTCGCCCGCGCGGTCGGCTTCGCGCAACTCGCCCAGCGTCCGCCGCTGACCACCACCGAGGCCCGCGCGCTGCTCGGGCTGTAAGGCCGGCAACCTCCCGCGCCCCTGTCACCCGGGCGATGGACGACCTGGTCACCCCGCCGACGGGCGGTCCAGCCTCCTGGGTACCGTCCAGCACGTGGGAAAGACGTACGAGGGCGGCGTGCCGCTCGCCGAGGTGGTCCGGTCCGGGTTCGTGGAGGGCGCGCACCGCGGCTCGGTGGTGGTGCTGGACGCCGCCGGGGTGCCGTTGGCGACCGCCGGGGACGTGACCGCGCCGATCTTTCCGCGCTCGGCCAGCAAGCCGATGCAGACGATCGGGATGCTCCGCGCCGGCCTGCCGCTGACCGATCCGGCCGACTTGGCGTTGGTCTCGGCCAGCCACGCGGGGGAGGACTTCCACCTGGCCCGGGTCGGCGCGCTCCTTCACCGGGCCGGGTTGGACGCTTCGGCGCTGCACTGCCCGCCCGACCTGCCGGTGGGTGCGGCGGCCCGCGAGGCGGTGCTGCGGGCCGGGGGCGGGCCGAGCCGGGTGCAGATGAACTGCTCCGGCAAGCACAGTGGAATGCTGCTGACCTGCGAGGCCGCCGGGTGGCCGCAGGACGGCTACTGGCGGCCGGAGCACCCGTTGCAGCAGGGTTTGCGGGCCTCCATCGAGGAGTTCACCGGTGAGCAGGCGGCGGCGGTGGGGGTCGACGGTTGTGGTGCCCCGGTGCTGGCGGTGTCGCTGACCGGCCTGGCCGGGGCGTTCCTCCGGCTGGTCGACGCCGAGCCGGGCTCGGTGCCGCGCACGGTGGCCGACGCGATGCGGGCGCACCCGGAGATCGTCGGTGGCACGCAGGCCGACGACACCCGGCTGATGCGCGGTGTCCCGGGCCTGCTGGCCAAGGTCGGCGCCGAGGGCGTGTTCGCGGTGGGGCTGCCGGGCGTCGGCGCGGTGGCTCTGAAGATCGACGATGGGGCCGACCGGGCCCGGATGCCGGTGCTGGTCTCCGCGCTGCGCCGGCTCGGCGTGGACGCCCCGGTGCTGACCGAGTACGCCGAGGTCCCGCTCTTCGGCGGCGGCCTCCCGGTAGGCGCGGTCCGCCCGCTCTGGTAACCCGCCCCCACCCCGTTGATCATGAAGTTATCGCCATGACACGCCGACGTGGGTGGCAATAACTTCATGATCGACGGGGTGGGTGGCGCCAGGCGCGGTCGGGGTTTGTGTTCAGGTCAGGAACGCGAGCAGGGCGGTGCTGACCGGCTCCGGACGTTCCAGCGGCAACAGGTGTGCGGCGTCCGGCACGTCCGGCAGCCGTACCGCGCCGGGGACCTCGGCGGCGATCCGGTCGGCGAGGCGGCTGATGTCCGGCACGTCGGCGGCGCCGGCGGTGACCAGGACGGGCACCCGCAGCTCGCCGAGGCGATTGATAGCCGGAGGCGTCAGCTCGCCCACCTCGACCGCACCGAGCGCCAGCTCGGCGGCCAGGGCCCGCTGGTCCATCTCCTGCGCGAACGCCAGCAGTCCGGGGTCGACGTCGGCCGGCTGGCGGCCGGGCCCGACCACCCAGAACCGCACCTCGCCGGCCGCCCCGGCGACGAAGTCGTCCGGGTCGACCTCGCCGACCAGGTCGTCCCAGAGGTCGTTGGCCTCCTCGGACCACTCGTTGCCGGAGACCGCCGTGTCGAAGAGGGCCAGCGCGCTCACCCGGTCCGGATGCGCGAGCGCGGTGTCGACGGCGACCGACCCACCGAAGGAGCAGCCGACCAGCGCGGCCCGGGGCAGGTCGAGGGCGTCCAGCAGGCCGGCCACGTCGTCGTGGTGCGCGAACGGCGTCGGAGGAAGCTCCGAGTCTCCGTACCCGCGCAGGTCCGGGACGATCACCCGGTGCCGGGCGGCGAGCGCGGGCACGACGCCCCGCCACATCCGCCGGTCGGCGATGCCGGCGTGCAGCAGTACGACTGGCGAACCGGTGCCGACCTCGTCGTACGCGAGAAGTGCTCCGTTGACTGTGATCTTGTCCACCAACGGACCGTACGGATCCGGCGAGCGGCGCGCAAACGTGGTGCTGAGACCTTGCTAACTTTGGCAAGCATTTCGCTTGCAGGAGCTAGCACGCGGCACTAGCGTCGGGGTCATGGCCACACCCAAGGACCTTCCCGACGTCGGCGGGTTCATCCGCGACCTGCGGCGCAACGCCAAGATCTCGCTGCGTCAGCTCGCCGAGCAGGCGGGGGTCAGCAACCCGTACCTCAGTCAGATCGAGCGCGGGCTGCGCAAGCCCAGCGCCGAGGTGCTCCAGCAACTGGCCAGCGCGCTGCGGGTCTCGACCCCGGCGATGTACCTGCGGGCCGGGCTGCTCGACGACAAGGAGGGCCACGGTGTGCTCGCCGCCATCGCGGTGGACACCGACCTCACGATGGCCCAGAAGCAGTCGCTCAGCCAGATCTACGAGACGTTCCGCCGGGAGAACGCCCGGCTCTCCGAGGCCCAGGCCGAGGCCCAGGCCGCCGCCGCGACCACCCCGACCGACGTCGCCGACGAGCCGGCCGACGTGGCCAACCTGGCAGCCACCGGCCCCACCACCGCGGGCGGCACCCCGACCGAGGCCGTGCTCGAGTCGGTCGCCGTCACCGAGGCGGGCACCGCACCCGCCCCGGGCAGCAGCACCAGCACCCCCGAGAAGCGCAGCACCCCCGAAGAGAAGGCCGCCGGACCGGCGGTCCGGAAGGCCGCCGAGGCGGCCGAGGAGGAGACGTCATGACCGAGCCGAAGACCAACCGCATCCCCGCCCCGATCTACGCCGCCGCCGGTGCCGCCGAGCTGGCCCTCGAGCAGCTGCGCAAGCTGCCCGCGACCGTCGGTCTCCACGGCACCCGGGTCGTCGCCGACCTCGGCGGCCGGGCGGTGCTGACCGGTTTCGAGCTGCGCCAGAAGGCCACCGAGACGCTGCGTACCGCCAACGAGACGGCCGAGACCCTGCGCGGTCGCGCGCAGGCCGAGCTGGACCTCGCCAAGCTGCGCGAGTCGGCCGACCTGGCCAAGCTCCGTGAGGTCGCCGACATCGACAAGTTGCGAGCCGCCGCGACCCGCAACGCCGCCGTGGTGATCGCCGGTGCCCAGGCCGCGCAGGAGCGGGCGTTCGCCGCGTACGGCGCGCTGGTGGCCCGTGGCGAGCGGGTCGTCGGCGCCGGCGTGCTGGAGGCCGCCGAGACGGTCAACGCCGACATCGAGGCCACCCAGGCCGCGCCGGCCGCGGCCGAGGCGACGGCCCCGACGGCTGCGACCGCCCCGACGGCTCCGGCGGCGACGCCGGCCCCGGCCGAGGTGCCGAGCCCGGCCGAGGTGGCCGAGATCGCCGAGGCCAAGCCGGCAGCCGTCAAGAAGGCCGCCCGGGCGAAGGCCGCCAAGCCGGCAGCCGAGACCCCGTCGGCCAAGCTGCCCCGGGCCACCAAGCGGACGCGCCCGGCGGCCGAGTAGTTCGTCAGGTCGGCGATCCCGACGGCGTCCTTGACGGACGTAGTCGGGGTCGCCGACATAAACTTGCCGGCATGGCCACCGCCGCGCCGATCTTCGCGTTCGAAGTCCGTTACGTGATCGAGCTGATCCTGCTCGTCTTCGCGTTGATCATCCAGGGTGTCGCGTTGGTGCATGCCATCACGCAGCGCTCCGACGCATTCTCCGCCATCGGGACGCTGCCCAAGGGCGGCTGGATCGCCATCCTGGCGGTCTGCCTCGTGCTGATCCTGCTCAGTCGCGGTCCGATCAGCCTCTTCGGACTGATCGGCATCGCCGCCGCGCTCATCTACCTGCTCGACGTGCGGGTCGGTCTCCGCGACCTCAGCGACGGCAAAGGGTTCTGGTGAGAGGTTTCCGCTGGCCCCCTCCACCGGACAGCGGCCCCCGCACCTGGGGGCCGGGCCCGGGCGGGCCGCGTACCGGCCGGCCCGCTCTGCCGGAGCCGGAGACGGAACTGGTCGCCACCCCGCACGGCGTGCAGCTGGAGCGCCTGGTCACCGGCGTCGGTGATCCGGTCACCGTCTTCGCGCACGGGCTGGGCAACGGGATCGCCACCACGCGACCGTTCGGCAGCGGGGTGGCCGGTCGTCGGCTGTTCTTCCAGTTCCGGGGGCACGGCCGCTCCGAGGCGCCGCCCGGCCCGTGGACCTACCTCGACCTGGCCCGCGACCTGCGGGCCATCGCCGATCTCGGTGGCGCCAGCCGCGCGTTCGGGGCGAGCCTCGGCGCGGGCGCGCTCTGCGCCCTGCTGGCCGAGAGCCCGGAGCGCTTCGAGAAACTGGTGTTCTTCCTGCCGGCGGTGCTCGACCAGCCCCGTGGGCCGGTCGCCTGGGAACGTGTCAGCGCCCTGCTGGAGGCCGTCGAGAGCGGTGACGCCTCGGCCGTCGCCGACGTCGTCTCACTGGAACTACCGGTGGCGGTCCGCAACACGCCGGCCGGCTGGGCGTACCTGCGGCAGCGGCTCGACCAACTGCTCCGCGACGGTCTGGCCGACGGTCTGGCCACCCTGGCGGATCAGGTGCCGCTGAGCGACGCCACCGCCCTGGCGGCGGTCACCGCGCCGGCCCTGGTGATCGGCTGCGCCGGCGACGACCTGCATCCGGTCGAGGTCGCCGAGCAGCTCGCCGCCGCGCTGCCCCAGGCCACCCTGCACGTGTACGACAGGCCGGGCGTTCTCTGGTCGGAACGCGCCGATCTGCGCGGGCGCATCTCCGGCTTCCTCAACGAGTAACGTGCCCTGTCATGGGCGTCACACAACATGGCCGCACGCACCGGCTGGATCTCGCCGACCCGACCCTGCGGGAGTGGACCTGCACGGTCCTGCACGCCGACCCGGAGCAGGGCATCGTCCTGGACCGCTCGGCGTTCTACCCGGGCGGCGGCGGCCAACCGCCGGATCACGGCGTACTGCTCTGGCAGGGCGTGCAGACCCGGATCGTCGGCACCCGCAAGGGCGACGACCCGTACCTGATCCCCGCCGAGGGTGACCCGCTACCGCCGGTCGGCACCGAGGTCGTCGGCGCGGTGGAGGACGAGCGCCGCACCCGCCTGATGCGTACGCACTCCGGGCTGCACGTGCTCTGCGGCGTGGTGTTCCGCGACTTCGGGGCGCTGGTCACCGGCGGCAACATGGAACCGGGCGAGGCCCGGATGGACTTCAACCTCCCCGAGGTTCCCCCGGATTTCAAGAGCCGCATCGAGGAGCTGGTCAACGCCGAGGTGGCGGCCGACCGCTCGGTCGCCACGCGGGTGCTGCCGCGTACCGAGGCGTTGGCCCTTCCGGACATCATCCGTACCCAGTCCAACCTCATTCCGCCGGACGAGCAGGAGGTCCGGATCGTCGACATCGTCGGCCTGGACGTCCAGGCCGACGGCGGCACCCATGTCGCGTCCACCGCCCAGATCGGCAAGGTGCAGGTGGTCAAGGTGGAGAGCAAGGGGCGGGCCAACCGTCGGGTCCGCGTCCGGCTGGTGGACTGACAAATTCGGACGACGGCTGTCAGGTATCGCTGGCAGCCTCGGAGGCATGACACAACCGCTCGCAGGAAAGATCGCGCTCGTCGCCGGTGCCACGCGGGGCGCCGGTCGACAGATCGCGGTCCAGTTGGGTGCCGCCGGCGCCACCGTGTACGCCACCGGCCGCAGCAGCCGCGCCGGCCGTTCGGAGATGGACCGGTCGGAGACCATCGAGGAGACCGCCGAGCTGGTCACCGCGGCCGGTGGCACCGGCATCGCCGTGCGGGTCGACCACCTGGTGCCCGACCAGGTCCGCGACCTGGTCGCCCGGATCGACGCCGAGCAGGGTCGACTCGACGTGCTGGTCAACGACATCTGGGGCGGCGACCCCCTGGTGACCTGGGACAAGCCGGTCTGGGAGCAGCCGCTGGAGGCGGGTTTCCGCACCCTGCGGCTGGCCGTCGACACGCACATCATCACGAGCCACTTCGCCCTGCCGCTGCTGATCCGCAAGCCCGGTGGCCTGGTCGTGGAGATCGGCGACGGCACCAAGGCGTACAACGACGAGAACTACCGCCTCTCGGTCTTCTACGACCTGGCCAAGGTCTCGGTCAACCGGCTCGCCTTCACCCAGGCGCACGAGCTGAAGCCGCACGGCGGCACGGCTGTCGCGCTCACCCCCGGCTGGCTGCGCTCCGAGGCGATGCTGGAGCACTTCGGCGTCACCGAGGAGAACTGGCGCGACGGCGCCGCCACCGACCCGCACTTCCTCATCTCGGAGACCCCGGCCTTCGTCGGCCGCGCGGTGGCCGCGCTCGCCGCCGACGAGGAGAAGGCCCGGTGGAACGGTCAGTCAGTCGACGCGGGGACGCTGTCGAAGGTGTACGGCTTCACCGACGTCGACGGCAGCCAGCCGGAGGCCATCCGGTACATCACCGAGGTGGTCGACGCGGGCAAGCCCGCCGACGTCACCGGCTACCGCTGACCCGCTGACCGGTCACCGGCGGGCTCGCTGACCGGTGTCACGGCACGGCCGGGCCGTCGTAGCGTGCGGCGGCCCGGCGTGCCGCGTCCGCCATCCGTGCGCGCAGCTCCGGCGGGTCGAGCGCCTCCACCTCCGGGCCCAGCGCCAGCAACTGGGCGTACGCGACATCTACCGACTCGACGGGCAGCCGGGTCACCACGCGGCCCTCCTCGTCGGGCTCGCCTGCGGCGGCGACCACCTCGTCGTACACGTGCGGGGCGTCGACCAGGTGCCGGAGCTGGCGCAGGCCGGCGGGGGTGAGCCGGACGGTCACCTCGGCCCGCAGCATGGTCCGCAGGAATTCCCCGGCCTGCTCCCGCCAGTGCCCGGCCAGATCGAAGCCCTCGTTCCGCTCGAAGTGCTCCTCGCCCACCTCGACACCGGTCACCCGGTCCACCCGGTAGGTGCGCGTGTCGTCGCCGACCCGGCCGACCAGGTACCAGACCCCGTTCTTGAGGACCAGCCCGTACGGCTGCACCCGGCGGGTCACCTCCTGCGCGCCGCGCCGGTACCGCAGCTGCGCCACCCGGTCTCCCCAGACCGCCCGCGCCAGCTCGGCCAACCACTGCGGTGGCGGCGTTTCCCGGAACCAGCCCGGCACGTCCAGGTGGAACCGCTGCCCCGCGCGGACCGGCGCGTCGCGCAGCGCCGGCGGCAGCGCGGCGAGCACCTTCAGCTCGGCGGCGGCCACCGCGTCGGCCAGGCCCATGTCGCCGGCCGGGCCGGGCAGCCCGGCGAGGAAGAGGGCCTCCGCCTCGTCGCGGGTCAGCCCGGTCAGCCGCGTCCGGTATCCGCCGAGCAGCCGGTAGCCGCCGGCACGGCCCCGGTCGGCGTACACCGGCACCCCGGCGGCGGACAGCGCCAACACGTCCCGGTAGACGGTCCGCTCGGAGACCTCCAGCTCCCGCGCCAGCTCACCCGCCGTCATCGATCCGCGCGCCTGCAACAGCAGCAGCAGCGAGATCAGTCGGGACGCGCGCACCAGCCCATCCTGCCCGGCCCCCGCTCACCGCCCGCCGGGGGTCAGCAGCCCCCGGTCGTACGCGGTGGCCACCGCGGCGGCCCGGTCGTTGACCCCGAGCTTGGCGTACAGGTGCAGCAGGTGTGTCTTGACGGTGGCCTCGCTGATGAACAGCCGGGCCGCCGCCTCCCGATTGGAGGCACCCCGGGCCACCAGGGTGAGCACCTCCAGCTCACGCTGGCTGAGCGGCTCCTCGACCGGCGTACGGAGACGGCCCATCAGTCGCCCGGCGACGCTCGGCGCGAGCACCGACTCACCCCGGGCGGCGGCCCGTACCGCGCGGACCAACTCCTCGCGGGGCGCGTCCTTGAGCAGGTAGCCGGTGGCGCCGGCCTCGATCGCCGGCAGCACGTCGGCCTCCGTGTCGTACGTGGTGAGCACCAGCACCCGGGCGGTGCTGCCGGAGCGGGCCAACGTGCCGATGGCTGTCACCCCGTCCATGCCGGGCATCCGCAGGTCCATCAGCACCACGTCCGGCCGCACCGTCGCGACCAGGGTCAACGCCTCCGAGCCGTCGGCCGCCTCACCGACCACCTCGAATGCCGGGTCGCCGGTGAACATGCCCCGCAACCCGTCGCGCACCACCGGATGGTCGTCGACGATCAGCAGCCGGATCGGGGCGGTCAACCGGCACCTCCCGGCAGCGCGGGGACGGACGCCGAGATGGCGGTGCCGTTGCCCGGCTCGGACTCGACCGCCAACTCGCCACCGACCCGGGTCACCCGCTGCCGCATCGCGGTCAACCCGTACCCGCCGCCCGGCTCGCGGGACGCCGGTTGGCCGGTGGCGTCGAAGCCCGTCCCGTCGTCACGGACGTCGAGGGTGACCACGTCCGTCATGTACGACAGGGTCAGCCCGACCCGTGACGCGGCGGCGTGCCGGGCCACGTTGGCCAGCGCCTCCTGGGCGGCCCGCAGCAGGGTCACCTCGACCTCCGGGTGCAGGGGGCGGGGCGTACCGGTGGTGGCGACGTCGGCCCGTACCCCGTGCAGGGCCGCCCAGCGCCCGCCCAGCTCGACGAGCGCGTCCGGCAGCCGGGCCGTCTCCAACGGCTCCGGGCGGACCGCCCGCACCGAGCGGCGGGCCTCGGTGAGGCTCTCCCGGGCCAGCGCGAGCGCGTTGTCGACGTGCCGGCGCCAGTCGGCGGAGCGGTCCCGGGTCTGCTCGGCCGCCTCCAGTTGCGTGATGATCCCGGTCAACCCCTGGGCCAGGGTGTCGTGGATCTCCCGCGCCATCCGTTGGCGCTCGTCCAGCACGCCGGCCTCGCGTGCCTGGGTGAGCAGTTGGGCGTGCAGCCCGGCGTTCTCCCGGACCGTCTCGGTGAGTTGACGGTTGGCCTCGCCGAGTTCCGCCATCAGCCGTCGGCGATTGGCGTCCTCCTTCTCGGCCATCGTCGCGAACCAGCTCACCGAGCCGGCCACTAGCAGGTTGAAGAGCACCAGCACCAGCCAGAGTGGCCAGTGCGACGTCACCACGGCCAGACCGCCGCCCTGCGAGGTGGCGACGAGGGTGGCAGTGGTGACCATTCCGGCGACCCGCCAACGCCCGGGCAGCACCGGGAAGGCGTGGATGTATCCGATCCAGGCGAAGAAGCCGTACCACGGGCTGGCCGCCACCAGCACAGCCGCGAACGTGAGCAGCCCGGCGTAGTAGACAGCCATCACCCTGCGCCGGCTCTGCCAGTCGGGGTGCAGGGTGACGAACCAGGCGACCCAGCAGCCGGCAGCCACGGCGACGGCGAGGGTGGGCGCCGCCCCCGGGCTGGCGGGCGCCGGTGCGACGAGGGCCAGCAGGGTGCCCAGCGCCAGCCCGCCGTACGGGAACACGCGATAGACGTTCGCCTCGCGCTTTCGCCAGCTGGCCAGCCGGTCGTACCCACCGCTGCTGGTCATCGGATCCCCGCTCACTCCCAGCGGAACAGTTTCGCCGCGCCAGCCCCGGCCGTCACGGCGATCACCGCCATTATCGCCAGGTGCAGCGGCTGCGGCGAGGGGCCGGTCCAGGCGTCGAGGAGCGCCTGCACCCCGGGCGGCGTGTAGTCACCGATCCGCGCCACGGCGTCCGGAAGCAGGAACCGGGGCAGGTAGACCCCGCCGAAGAACATGGTGAGCAGGAACAGTGGCACGGCCAGGGCCTGAGCCGCTTTCGTCGTCCGGGCCACGGCGGCGACCAGCAGCCCGAGCGCCAGCAGCGCCGCCGTGCCGAGGACGAAGGCCAGGGCGAAGCCGAGCGGGTGCTCCGGGAGCGGCACCCCGAACGCCAACCGGCCGACGATGATCAGCAGCAGCGCGCTGGCCAGGATCGCGGCCAGGGCCACCACCAGTTGGGCGGCGAGCAGAGCGCCCGGGTGCGCAGGAGTGGTCGCCAGCCGACGCAGCACGCCGCGTTCCCGGTAGGTCGCCAGCGCCATGGGCATCGTGTTCACCCCGACCATGGCCAGGGTGACCACGAGCAGCGACGGGGCGAAGTAGTTGACGAAGTTCTGCCCGTCGAAGTTCGGATCCGGCTCGCGGAGCGAGGGGATCAACCCGAGCACCACCAGGATCATCGTGGGTAGCCCGACTATGGTGAGCAGCGTCGGCAGGTCGCGCAGGTAGAGCCGCGCCTCGATCCTCAGGATCTGACGGAACGCGTGCATGCTTGCCCCTTTTCAGTCGACGGGCCGGTGCCCGGTCAGCTCGACGAAGGCGTCGTCGAGGGTGGACTGCTCCAGCCGCAGGTCGGCGGCGACGATCTGGTGGCGGGCGAGCACCGAGGTGACCGCGTGCAGCAGGTCACCGGTGCCGGTCACCACCACCTGACCGCCGGTCCGCCGCACGTCGGACACCTCGGGCAGGTCGGTGAGGAGCCGGTCGTCGACAGGCGCCGAGGGCCGGAACCGGACCCGCTGCTCCGGAGCCACCGCCGACACCAGGCCCGTCGGGGTGTCCAGGGCGACCACCCGGCCGCGGTCGATCACCGCGATCCGGTCGCAGAGCCGCTCGGCCTCCTCCATGAAGTGGGTGACCAGCACGATCGTCACTCCGCTGTCGCGGACCTGCTCGATGAGACCCCAGGTGTCCCGGCGGGCCTGCGGGTCCAGCCCGGTGGTCAGCTCGTCGAGGATCGCGATCTCCGGGTTGCCGACCAGGGCCAGCGCGATGGAGAGCCGCTGCTTCTGACCGCCGGAGAGCTTCTTGTACGCGGTGTTGCGCTTCTCGCCCAGGCCCAGCTTGTCGATCAACGCGGCCGGGTCGGCGGGGTTGCGGTAGAACGAGGCGTACAGCTCCAGGGCCTCGGCGACCCGGAGCCGGTCGGGCAGCTGGCTCTCCTGGAGCTGCACCCCGACCCGCTGCCGCAGCTGGACCGCGTCCCGGCGCGGGTCGAGCCCGAGGACCGACACCCCGCCCCCGTCGGGGACGCGCAGCCCGGCGACACATTCCACCGTGGTGGTCTTGCCGGCGCCGTTCGGACCGAGAACGCCGAAGATCTCCCCGGCCTCCACGGTGAGCGACACGTCGTCCACCGCGACCAGATCGCCGTACCGCTTCTTCAGGTGGGTCACCTCGATGACCGGCATCGTGCCGCCTTCCGCCGCCGCTGACTTCGTACCCTCAAGGGTCGTCGGGCTGACCCGGCGGCGAATCGACCGGTCGGCGACGGACCCCGGCGATCCCGGTGGATCGCCGCCGTCCGTCAATCGGTTGATGTGGACGCGCGGCATCGCTGCTAGCGCTCCGCCCGGCGGTTTCGGACACGGCTGGTTAGGCTGCTCGATCGTGGACGCCAGCAGAATCGCCAGCCCGGTGACCGGGGTCGTCGGACGCTTCTTCCTCGGGGTGAGGCTGCTCCTGCGCGGCCTGGGCCTCTATGTCCGCAGCCCCGGGCTGATGCTGCTCGGCATCGTGCCGGCGCTGATCTCCGGTGCGCTCTTCGTGGCCCTGCTCGCCACCCTGGTGTACTTCGTGGACGACCTGGCCGCGCTTGTCACGCCGTTCGCCGACGACTGGTCGAGCACCGGCCGCAGCCTGGTCCGGGTGATCGCCGGTCTGGCCTTCCTGGGGCTCGGTGGCCTGCTCGGTGTCCTCGCCTTCACGGCGGTCACCCTGGTCATCGGCGATCCGTTCTACGAGAAGATCTCCGAGCGGGTCGAGGAACGGCTCGGCGGCACTCCGGACGCGGTGGACGTGCCGTTCTGGTCGTCGCTACGCCGCAGCCTCGCCGACTCGGTACGCCTGGTGGCCCTCACGGCGTTGGTCGGCATCCCGCTCTTCTTCGCCGGTTTCATCCCGGTGGTCGGCCAGACTGTCGTGCCGGTGATCGGGGCGGCGGTGGGTGGCTGGTTCCTCGCCGTCGAGCTGGTCGGGGCGCCGTTCTACCGACGTGGCATGCGGCTGCCGCAACGCCGGACGATCCTCAAGGCGGACCGGCCCATGGCGCTCGGCTTCGGGGTGGCGGTGTTCCTCTGCTTCCTCATACCGCTCGGCGCAGTGCTGGTCATGCCGGCCGCGGTCGCCGGTGCCACCCTGTTGGCCCGCCGGTCACTCGGCCAGTCGATCGAGGAGAGCTGACGTGGAGATCACCCTGGTCGAGGGGGACATCACCGCCCAGCGGGTCGACGCCGTCGTGAACGCCGCGAACTCGTCCCTGCTCGGCGGCGGCGGTGTCGACGGCGCCATCCACCGACGCGGCGGGCCAGCCATCCTGGCCGAGTGCCGGGCGCTGCGCGCCGCCAAGTACGGCAGAGGGCTGCCCACCGGGCAGGCGGTGGCGACCACCGCCGGGAACCTGCCGGCCCGCTGGGTCATCCACACGGTCGGTCCGGTCTTCTCGGCCGGCGAGGACCGGTCGGGACTGCTGCGCGACTGCTACGTGAACAGCCTGCGGGTCGCCGACGAGCTGGGCGCGTCCACAGTGGCGTTTCCGCTGATCTCCGCCGGTATCTACGGCTGGCCGGTCGACGACGCGGTCCGCCAGGCGCTGTCGGTGCTGCGCTCGGCCTCCCCAGCAACCGTCACCGAGGCCCGACTGGTGCTCTTCGGCGCCGACACGCACGCGACGGCCCGCGAGGTCTTCGAGGCGGCGTAGCCGGCAGCGTGATCACGTGATCCTGACCGGTTGCGAGTCACCGTAGGGATTTGGTCAGCATCACGTGATCGAGGATTCGACACGCGACAGGCTTCGCGCGGCGCTTCCGGTCCCGTCGCCGGTCGCGCCGGTCGCGCCGGTCGCGCCGGTCGCGCCGGTCGCGCTGGTTCCGCTGGTTCCGCGCAGATCTTGGACAGTTACCGTTCGCTCAGAACGGTAACTGTCCAAGATCTCGTTGTTTCCTGGTGCGACCACAGTTCGCCACAGCGGTCGCCAGGCATAGTGCAAAGACCCTCGGGCTCGCCCGAGGGTCTTTGTCGGCGTTGCTGCTCAGAGGGCGGGGGTCTTCACCATGTCGACGAAGCCCTGCCAGGTGTGAGGGGCGAACCGGAGCGTGCCGCCGTCGCGGTCCTTGGTGTCCCGAACGAGGACGACGCCCGGCAGGTTGTCGGCGACCTCGACGCAGTCGCCGCCGTTAGAGCTGCTGCGGGTGCTGGTACGCCACTCGGCGTCGTTCAGGTCAGCCATGTTCGTGCCCTCAGAAAGTCGATGGTGTGGCGGCGAGGAAGAGCCACTGAGCGCAGCGTATCCCAGATGGCCCAGAGTGGGGCTGTCTCATTGGTCAGCCGGCCCGATGCCTGATCGTCGAGATATCCCACGTCGCCATCCTCAGTGGTTGCAATGACGAACGGTCCGGCCTGTCCGGCGTGCATGCCCGCGTCAAGCGGTAACACGTGGAGGAAGGTGTTGGGCCGCTGCGCCATTTCGATCAGGTGGTCCAGCTGCGGGTGCATGATGTCGGGCTCCCCGCGGCGCAACGCGCATTCGTCGATGACCGCGATGAACAGCGGAGGCTTCCGCCGGTTAAGGACGGCTGCCTGCCGGCGAAGCCGCGTCTCCACGTAACCCGCAACCTCGTCCGCGTCCAACAACCCGCTGCTGAGGACCAGAGTTGCGTACTCCGGCGTCTGTAGCAGACCGGGAATCACCGATACCTGGAACGCGCGGAGAGCGGTCGCCTGAAGCTCTGTCTCGACCCATGGCCGCAGCCACGCCGGCTCACGGCGCTTCAAAACGTCCGGCCAAATGTCCCTCACTTCAACCTTCAGGACACTCGCCGCTGCCGCTCGATGGCGGGGATGGGGAACTCTACCCGGCGTGACCCACCGTGTGACCGTCTTCGGATCTACTCCCACCTGCTCGGCAAGACTCTCAACAGTCTCGCCGAGTCCGCCAGTGCAGCCCGTAGCGCCTGATTCATAGTCGCCTCCCACTGGACGTCCCTAACGTCTACCGAACGTATATCTACGGGGTGTAGCCGTCCAGCTCCGCTCGGCAGGGTGGCAGGTGAGCGGCACTGCTGGTGGAGGTGTAGCCCGGCGGCGGTGTCAGCCGGGGCCGTCCCGTGGGCGAGCACTCAGGGGCGGCCCCTCCTAGTCCACCGGAGGGGGAGGCATGGCCGCAGCACCAGGACCGACGTTCCGGGCCGGCGACCTGCTACGCCTGTCGGCCCACCGCGAGCGTGCAGTTCCTGCGTCCGATCACCGTGCGGGTCATCCGTGAGTTGGAGTGGGACACGTACGACGGGTGGGTGTGGCTCGACGCGTACGAATTGGGCTCGCGGGGTGACGCGGTCGCCCGGCGGGAGCTGTACGTGCGGCGCGAGGGCGTGCAGTTGATGAACGCCCGCCAGGCAGCGTGCGTCGGATGAGCCCCCGATCGCGGCCGCATCACGCGGGCCTGCCGCACTGGCGCTGTACCCGGTGCGGCGCCCACTGGCCGTGTTCGGCGGCCCGGCTGTCGCTGCTGGCTCGCTGGCGCGACGATCGGGTCGGGATGCTGCTCATGTTGACCACGCTCGCGCGCGAGGCGTTCGCCGACGCGCTGAGGCTGGGCCTGCGACCGGACCCGGCGGTGTACGTCGCCCGGTTCCTGGAGTGGACGCGCCCGCGCAGCGACAGCCGAGCCGACTGATCGCGACGCAGGCGGGTCTCCCCGCCTGATCACTAGCGGCCTGGCTGGTGTCCACGGTCAGCTCGCCCAGGCTGTTTTCGCAGGATGGCGTGTGGTGGGGGCGACACCTGCGCACGTCCATCTTGCCAACAGCATGTTGGTAACATGTCGACATGATGTCGATAACCCCTGTTGGCGGGTGCTGATGTTCCTCGCCATTCGTGAGCTGAGCTTTGCCCGCCTGCGCTTCGCACTGATGGGCGCGGTGATCGCCCTGATCGCCGTGCTGATGGTGATGCTGTCGGGCCTGTCGGTCGGCCTGGTCCGCGACGGGGTGTCCGGGCTGCAGAACCTGCCGGTCACCTCATTCGCCTTCGCGCACGACGTCCAGCGTGACTCGGCGTTCTCCCGCAGCGTGGTGGACCTGTCGGCGGTGGACGAGTGGTCTGCCCAGCCGGGCGTCGCGGATGCGGCACCCTTCGGCAACACGCTGGTGAACACGCGTACGGACCGGGGAACGGAGATCGACCTGGCGCTGTTCGGAGTCCAGCCCGACTCGTTCCTGTCGCCGTCGGTCAGTCAGGGTGAGCGACTGGGAACCGAGGACGGGATCGTGGTCAGCCCCACGGCGCTGGACGCGGGCCTGCGCATGGGCGACACAGTCACCATCGATCGGCTCGGCACGCGGCTGCGGGTCGTCGGCGTCACCGAGCAGCAGGACACCTTCGGGCACGTGGACGTGGCGTACGTGCCGCTGGCCGCGTGGCAGGCCATCAAGTCCGGCACCGCCCCCGGCGCGGCGCTGCCGCAGCGCGCCGCAACGGAGATCACTGCCGTGGCGGTCCGCGCGGACGACGGTAAGTCCGTCGACCTGGCCGCCGGGGACACCGCGGCGGGCACCGAGAGCCTGACCCTGAAGGAGTCCTACGGCGCCTCGCCGGGATACACCGCCGAGACGACGACGCTGCAACTGATCCAGGGATTCCTGTACGCGATCTCGGCGCTGGTCGCCGGAGCGTTCTTCGCGGTGTGGGCGATCCAGCGCAAGCCCGAGGTGGCCGTCCTGCGGGCGCTGGGCGCCTCGACCGGCTGGGTGTTGCGCGACGCGCTGACGCAGGCCCTCGTGCTGTTGGCGGCTGCTGTCGCCGTCGGCGTGGGGATCGGGCTCGCGCTCGGCGCCCTCATCACCGGCAGCGGTATCCCGTTCGCTCTGAGCATGCCGAGCATCTCCGCGGCCGGGGTCGGCCTCGTCGTCCTCGGCCTGATCGGAGCCGGCGCGGCGGTCATCCGCATCACCTCTGTCGACCCGGCCACCGCTCTGGGAGGAAACCGATGAGCAGCCGTCCCGCTCCGACCGCTTCGACCACACCCGCCGACGACGCACCCGGACGGCTCGGGTTGGTGATGCGTGCGGTGTCCCTGCGGCACGGCAACGCCGCCGAGACCGTGCAGGCGCTCGACGACGTCGACCTGACGGTGCGACCCGGTGAACTCGCCGCAGTCGTGGGTCCGTCCGGTGCGGGCAAGTCCAGCCTGCTCGCCGTCGCTGGCGGCCTGGCCCGGCCCGACCACGGAACCGTCACCGTGGCCGGTCAGGACATGACAGTTCCGAGTCGCCGTACGCGGACGGAGCTGCGCCGCCAGCATGTGGGGTTCGTGTTCCAGTCGGGCAACCTGCTGCCCGCGTTGACCGCCGCCGACCAGTTGCGGCTGCCCCTGCGGCTGGGGCCGCGGTCCCAGCGGTCCGGCCGGGACCCGCTGGAACTGCTCGCGGACGTCGGTATGGCGGACAAGGCCGGCCGGCGCCCCCACCAGCTGTCGGGCGGCGAACGCCAGCGCGTCGGAATCGCGCGGGCACTGGTCACCGAGCCCAGCGTGCTGCTGGTCGACGAACCGACGGCGGCGCTGGACCGGGCACGCAGTCACGAGATCGTGCAGCTGCTGGCCCACGAGGCCCGGCAGCGGTCGGTGGCGGTGGTCATGGTCACTCACGACCACGACGTCCTGCAATACTGTGACACCGTCTACGAGATGGTCGACGGCAAGCTCGCGGCCAGCAGCTGACCACGACGACGGGTGGGGCACGGCCGCAGAGGCCGGCCGGCCACGCCCGTCCGGAACGAGGGGGGCGGCGTGCCGAAGATCCAGGCCGCGACCGTCGCCGAGCACCGGGCGTCCCAACGCGCCGCGCTGCTCGACGCGGCACGCACCCTGCTGTCGAAACACCCCGAGCAGATCCCTGGTCTGGCCGAGGTGGCCCAGCACGCCGGTCTGGCCCGGTCCAGCGTCTACTCGTACTTCAAGTCCCGGGCCGACATGTTCGACGCCCTCGTCACCGAGACGTTCCCCCGCTGGTCGGCCTACGTCGAGAAGCAGATGGACGCGGCCGGCACCCCCGGCCAGAAGATCCAGGCGTACGTGGACAGCAACCTGCAACTGGTTGCCCGCGGCGATCACGCGCTGGCCCGCGCGCTGGCGTCGGCCGGCAGCAGCGAGACACTCGCCAGCTCCAGCCGACTCATGCACGACCGCCTGGAAGCCCCGCTGCGCGCCGCCCTCACCGACCACGGCTCCTCGGACCCGGTCCGGGTGGCCGAACTGGTGCAGTCGATCGTCTACGCCCTGAGTCGCATGATCGAGGGAGGGCTCGCCCTGGACGAGGCGACCAACCTCGCCCGCGAGGTCCTCAGCCCGTACCTCGACCGCGACAGCGGCTGAGGCTGCCGGCGGAGCTGGTCAGGTCAGCTCCGCCAGGCAGGACCACTGGGATCCCACGGGCCGGTAGCCCAGTCGGGCGTTGATCGCCAGCATCGGCGCGTTGGCCTCGTCGTTCGAGGTGTACGCGATCCGGACGCCGTTGGCGGCGGCCCGGTGCAGCGCCGCCGCCTTGGCCAGCCGGGCCAGCCCACGCCCCCGGTACGCGGGGACGGAGCCGGTGTAGTCCGACCACATCCGGTCGCCGTCGCGCTTCACGAGGCTGAAGGCGACCACCGCACCGTCGACCTCGACGGCGGTGCTGGACGTCTTGTCCAGCCCGAGGTTGTCCCACACGTCGTACTGCCAGCTCTCGTAGCTCTTCGCGTCGACAGGCACGTCGCCCGGTTCGTCCACCGCCGAGGCCACGTCCGCCACGTACAGCAGGTGTGGGTCCAGGTCGGCGATCGGATGCAGCCGTACGCCCGGGGGCGGCTCGGGCAGCGCTGGCGTCGGATTCAGGTCGAGCGCCGAATAGCGCACCTCCCGACTGGGCTCGTACCCGTGGTGACGGGCGAACGGCAGCGCGTCCGGCTGTGCCATGGCACGTACCCGGCGGATTCCCAACGGGCGCAGGTAGTCGGTCGCGGCGGTCAACAACGCCGTCCCGACGCCTCGCCGCCGGTGCTCCGGGTGCACGTGCAGCAGGTTGATGCCCCCGACGTTCGCCGCCGAGGTCGTCCCGATGCGTTCGGCGGACACCCACCCCACCACGCGGCCGTCCACCTCGGCGACGAACGCCGTCCAGTCCTCCCCGGGCGGCGGTTCGGCGATCATCTTGCGGGTCGACTCGACCCCACGCACCAGGTACGGGTGGACGGTCGCCCGCAGGGCCACCACGCCCGGGGCGTCGTCCGGCTGCGCCACACGGATACGCATGTCAGGCCCCCGTCCGTACGGCGGCGACGGCCTCGACCTCGACGAGCTGGTCGGTGTAGCCGAGCACGGCCACCCCGAGCAGGGTGCTGGGTGGGTCGTGGTCGCCGAAGAAGTCCCGGACCACCTCCCAGACGGTCACCAGGTCCTTCTGCTGCGACGACGCCACGTACACGGTGGTCTTGACGACGTCGGTCAGCCGCGCGCCGGCCGCGTCCAGGGCGGTGGAGAGGTTCGTCAGCACCTGCCGGGCCTGCGCGGCGTGGTCACCTGGCGCGACGGTACGGCCCTCGGCGTCCAGGGGGCACGCGCCGGCGGTGAACACCAGCCGGGCGGGCGGATCGACGGTGGCGGCGTACGCGTACTCGGCGACGTCGGACAGGGCGGGGACGTGCAGCAGCGCGACAGGATCCGGCATGCCGGCGAGGCTAACGACGATCGCCCGCCACAGCGACGCATTAAGCGACCCCTGCGCCCGGAGAGGCGTCGTGCGGATCTTGAAGCGGGGCAGCAGCCCCCGTCAGGCCGAGGCGCGGACGATCAGCTCGGTCGGCAGCATCAGCGACTGCTCGATCTCCTCGCCGGCGGCGAGGCGGAGCAGTTGTTGGGTCATCCGCCGGCCGAGTTCCACGATCGGTTGCCGGACGGTGGTCAGCGGCGGTTCCGTGTAGGCGGCGGTTTCGATGTCGTCGAAGCCGATCACCGCCACGTCCTCCGGCACCCGCCGGCCGGCCGCACGCAGCGTGCGCAGGGCCGCATGTGCCATCAGGTCCGAGGCGGCGAACACCCCGTCCAGGTCGGGATGGTCGGTGAGCAGGCGGTCCATCGCCGCCGCACCGGACTCGCGGGTGAAGTCGCCGACGGCGATCAGCTCGGGCAGCCCGGCGGCGGCCACCGTCTCCCGGTAGCCGATCAGCCGTTCGATCCCGGCGACCATGTCCTGCGGACCGGCGATGGTGGCGATCCGCCGGCGACCGCCGTCGATCATGTGTCGGACGGCGGTGGTGACCCCACCGACGTGGTCCACGTCGACGTACGGCACGGGCACGTCGCCGAGCGGCCGGCCGCTGACCACCACGGGGATGCCGAGGCGGGCCAGCGTGCCCGGCAGCGGATCGGCGCCGTGCAGCGAGGCGAAGAGCACCCCGTCCACGTGGCGACCTGTGGTGTACCGCTCGACCCGCTGGTGCCCGGCCGGTGAGCCGGCCAGCATCAGCACCAGCTGCTTGTCGGCGGCCTCCAACTCCTGACTGACGCCCCGGATGATGCCGGGAAAGACCTGGTCGTCGGAGAAGACCCGGGTGGCCGCCTCCGGCATGACCAGGGCGATCGAGTCGGTCCGCTGGGTGACCAGGCTGCGGGCGGCCAGGTTGGGCACGTACCCCAGCTCGGCGACCGCCCGGTTGACGGCCTCCCGGATGGGTTCGGCGACTGTGGTGGAGCCGTTGACGACCCGCGAGACGGTGGCCCGGGACACCCCGGCCCGTGCCGCCACCGCCTCGAGCGTCGGCCGCTGAGCCGTGGTCATCGCGACTTTCCCCCGCTCGTCACAGCCCGTTCCGGGAGATCACCTCCTGGTACCACCGGGCGCTGGCCTTCGGTGTGCGCCGCTGGGTCAGGTAGTCGACGTGCACGATCCCGAACCGCTTGCGGTAACCCTCCGCCCACTCGAAGTTGTCCAGGAATGACCATACGAGATACCCGCGCAGATCAACGCCCCGGGAGATCGCCTCGTGCGCCGCCCGCAGGTGCCCGTCGAGGTAGGCGATCCGGTCGTTGTCGATCACCTGGCCCGGCCCGGCCGGCGAGTCGCTGCCCGCCTTGTCGGGGAACGCCGCGCCGTTCTCGGTGATCAACAGCGGCACACCGGGATAGTCGGTGGCGATCCGCTCCAACAACCGGGTCAGCCCGGACGGCTCGATCATCCAGCCCATGTCGGTGAGCGGCCCGGCCGGCGGCAGGAAGTGCACGGCGCCCTCGGTGCCCGGGTACGCGCCGTCGCCGTCGCCGTCGGGGCGGCCGGCGACGTAGGTGGGCGCGTAGTAGTTGATGCCGAGCAGGTCGATCGGGGCGGCGATCAGCTTCTCGTCGCCGTCGCGGATGAACGTCGGCTCGACGATGCGGGCCATGTGCTCGCGTACGTCGTCGGGATAGCCGCCGGCCAGCAGCGGGTCCAGGAAGATCCGGTTGTGCAGGCCGTCGACCAGGCGGACGGCTGCGGCATCGGCCGCGCTCTGCGGGTCCGCCGGGCGTACATCGGCCGGGTTGACGGTGATGCCGACGCTGCGCGCGCCGGCCGCCCGCAGCGCCCGCGCCGCCAGGCCGTGCCCGAGCAGCAGATGGTGTACGGCGGTGAAGGCCGCCGCCCCGTCCTGCTCGCCCGGCGCGTGCACCCCGTTGCCGTAACCGAGGTAGGCCGAGCACCACGGCTCGTTGAGCGTGGTCCAGACGTCGATCCGGTCGCCGAGGCGGGCGTACACGGCAGTGGCGTACGTGGCGAAGTGTTCGGCGGTCTCCCGGTTGGTCCAGCCGCCCCGGTCGCCGAGGCTCTGCGGCAGGTCCCAGTGGTAGAGGGTGACGATCGGGTCGATGCCCCGGGCGAGCAGTGTGTCGGTGAGCCGGTCGTAGAAGTCCAGCCCGCGCGGGTTGACCGGGCCGCTGCCGTCGGGCTGGATCCGGGGCCAGGCGACCGAGAACCGGTACGCCCGCAGACCCAGGTCGGCCATCAGCGCCACGTCGTCGGCGTACCGGTGGTAGTGGTCGCAGGCGACGTCGCCGGTGTGGCCCTGGTACACCTTGCCTGGCGTACGGCAGAAGGTGTCCCAGATGGACGGGCCGCGACCGTCGTCGCGGGCCGCGCCCTCGATCTGGTACGCGGCGGTGGCCGCACCCCAGAGGAAGTGCTCGGGAAACCGGAGTTCACTCATGCCTTGACCGCACCTTCCATGATCCCGCCGATGATCTGGCGGCCAAACAGCACGAAGACCAGCAACAGGGGCAGCGTCGCGATGGCCGTCCCGGTGAACACCTGCGACATGTCCTGGTAATACCCGTCGGACAGCGCTCGCAGGGAGAGCTGAACGGTCGGGTTCGCCGGGTCGTTCAGCACAGCGTACGGCCACAGGAAGTCGTTCCAGGTGGTCATGAACGTGAGCAGGCCGAGCACGGCGGCCGCCGGGCGCAGCGCCGGCAGCACCACGTGCCACCAGATCCGCGGGGTGCCGCAGCCGTCCATCCGGGCGGCCTCGATCAGCTCGTCGCTGATGGCCTGGCCGGCGTACTGCCGCATCATGAACACCCCGAAGCCGGTGACCAGCACCGGGACGATCACCGCGGGCAGCCTGTCGTTCCACTGCAGCTTGGTCATGAGGAGGTAGAGCGGGATCACGCCGAGCTGCGTCGGCACCATCATCGTCGCGATGATCACCAACAGCAGCGCGTTGCGCCCCCGGAAGCGCAGCTTCGCGAAGGCGAACCCGGCCAGGCTGGAGAAGAACACGACCGAGACGGTGACCGTGGTGGCCACGATCGTCGAGTTGATCAGCCCGGTCAGGAAGTACGCGTCGGTGTTGTCGAACAGGCGGGCGATGTTGGCGCCCAGGTTGCCGCCGGGTGTGACCGGGGGTGGCAGTTGGCCCATCGCGTCGTTGCTGCGACTGGCGATGACGAACATCCACCAGATCGGGAAGATCGACAGGATGGCGGCGAACATCAGGGCCAGGTAGGTGAGCGGGCTCGCCCGCCAGAGCCGGCTCATCGGGTTGCTCCTTTTCGAGGGCCGGCCCCGCCGCCGAGTCGGCGCAGGATCAGCACGTTGACCGCCGCGACGATCGCGATGAGCGCGAAGAGCAGCCAGGCCACGGCCGAGCCGTACCCGAAGTTGTAGTGCGGGGCGAAGGCGTTCTCGAACATGTACATGGTCAGGGTCTGCGACTCGCGCAGCGGTCCGCCGCGGATCGGGTTGGTGCCGGAGTTGAACATCCGGGGTTCGGTGAAGAGCTGCAGTCCGCCGATGGTGGCGATGATCGTGCAGAAGATGATCGTCGGTTTGAGCAGCGGCACGGTGACCGACCAGAACTGCCGGGCGCGGCTCGCGCCGTCGATCGCCGCCGCCTCGTACAGGTCGCGGGGGATGGCCTGCATCGCGGCCAGGAGGATCAGCGCGTTGTAGCCGGTCCACCGCCAGTCGACCATGGCGGAGATGGCCACCCAGGAGGCGACCCGGTTGGACTTCCAGTCGATCGCGTCCATGCCGACCAGGTCGAGCAGCCAGTTGATCATGCCGAACTCGCGGCCGAAGAGCACCCCGAAGACGATCGCCACGGCGGCGGTGGAGGTGACGTTGGGAACGAGCACCGCCATCCGCCAGCCCGTACGCGCCCGCAGCCCCCGATTCAGGAGGTTGGCCAGCCAGAGCGCGGCGAGCAGCTGCGGCACCGTGGAGATGACGAAGATGCCCATCGTGTTGACCAGCGCGTGCCAGAAGTCGGCGTCAGCCAGCAGCCGGGTGTAGTTCTCCGCGCCGACGAACGGGTGGTCGGTGCCGAGCAGGTCCCAGTCGTGCAGCGAGACCCAGAAGGTGTACGCCAGCGGGTACGCCCCGAAGACTCCGAAGATCAAAAAGAACGGGGCGATGAAGAGGTACGGCGAGAAGCGGGTGTCGAGCCGGCTGAGCCGACCCGAGGATCGGCGGGGTTGCCCGGCAGTCGGTGCGACCGGGGGGCGGGCGTCGAGCTGGACGGTCATGCCCTCAGGACTCCTTTCCGTCGCGCGGGCGGGACCCCGGTTTCCCAGGAGCCCGCCCGCACGCTGGCTCGGGCTACTTGGCGGCGGCCTTCTTCGCGTTGGTCACCGCGTCCGTCCAGCCCTGCGTCGGGCTGCGCTGGCCCAGCTCCACGGTCCGTACGGCGTTCTCCACCTCGGTGCGGACGGCCTGGTTCTTGGGGCCCATGTAGACCGGCTTGAGGCTCTTCGCGCCGGTGCCGAAGATCGTTCCGACGGGCGCTCCGGAGAAGTACGCGTTTGTCGAGCCGGCGATCGCCGGGTCGTCGAGCGCCTGCGGCGAGGAGGGCAGCGGTCCCTTGGCCTTGAACGCACCGATCTGGCCCTTGGCGCTGGTCAGGAACTTGGCCAGCTCGATGGCCTCGGCCTGGTGCTTGCTCTGCTTGGGCACGGCGAGGTGCGACCCGCCCCAGTTGCCGCCGTTGCCGGGCACCCGGGCGATGTCCCACTTGCCCTTGGCGGCCGGGCCGGAGTTCTGCTCGATGACACCGGTCATCCAGGCGGGGCAGGCGATGGTGGCGAACTTCGTCTGCTTGAAGGCGGACACCCACTCCTCGGACCACGAGCCGTACTTGCCGGAGAGTCCCGAGTCGATGATGTCCATGGTGGTGTCCCAGGACTGCCGTACGGCCGGGTTGCTGTCGACGACGACGTTGCCGTTGGTGTCGTAGTAGCTGTAGCCGGTGGTGTTGCCGGCGGTCTGCAGGAGGATCGTGTTGAACGTGTTGGTGGCCGCGTCGAGGAAGGACGCGCCGGTCTTGGCCGCGACGAACTTCTCGCCGGTGGCGATGTAGTCCTGCCAGGTCGGCCAGAGCTTCGAGACCGCGTCCCGTTCGGTGGGCAGCCCGGCCTTCTCGAAGAGGTCCTTGCGGTAGCACATGGCGATGCCGCCGACGTCGGTGCCGAGGCCGATGAGCTGCTTGCCGTCGGGGGTCAGGCCGGCGTTCCACTTCCATTCGAGGAAGTTGCCCTTGAGGTCGGCGGCGCCGTGGTCCAGCAGGTTGACGAAGTTGCCGGGGTTGGCCTTGTACTCGACGAGCAGGCCCTCCTCGATGGCCACGATGTCACCGGCGCCCCGGCCGGCGGCGAGCCACTGGGTCAACTTCGGCGAGTACTCGTCGAGGTTGCTGCCGGTGCCCCGTTCGACGATCTTCACGTCGGGGTGCGCGGCCATGTACTCCTGGTAGAGCTGGTCGTAGCCGAACTGGCCGAAGACGTCGACGGTCAGCGTGATCGGCCCGTCCGCCTCGGCGTCGTCGCCGCCGCCGCAGCCGGCGGTGACGAGCAGGGCGGTCGTGGCGGCGAGGGCCACCGCGGCGAGGCGGCGGCGCGGAAGGACAGCCATCGGATATGGACCTCTCTCAAGGTGGTCAGGTGGTGGCAGAAGGCCAAGAGAGCGCTCTCACGTCAGGGTGGAGGGTTCGCCGGGCACTGTCAAGAGAGCGCTCTCTCGAATCTGTCGGCGACCCCGACGCACGACGAGGGCGTCACCCCCGTCGGGGTGACGCCCTCGTCAACGTGGACCGGGCCGCGCCCGGTGTCGAATCAGCCGGTACGCAGGCCGTCGAGCAGCACACGGTCACCCGTGACGTCGAGGGTCTCGAAGCTCACCCGCCCCCAGAGCGCCAGCAGCAGATCGCTCGCGGTGCCGCTGACCTGCGCGCGGGCGTGGTGATCGTCGTGGTCGAAGATGGTCGCCGTGTCGAGCAGCGCCACCCCCTCGCCGCGCAACCGCAGATACCACTCCTGATCCGCGTCCGTCGCCGCGAGCTGCACCACCCCGTGCCAGTCGCCCTTCACCTGCCGCCGACCGGCCGGCAACCAGGTGTCCAGCACCTCGCTCACCCCGTCGGCGGCGAGCTTGGCCTCGACCGGTTCACCGGCGGCGATGGCGAGCTGGGCGTCCCAGCGGTGCACCGCCGTCTCGTGCGCCATCCGGCGCGGCCAGAAGCCGGCCTTCTTCGGCTGCGGTGCCCAGTTCCACGCCGGCGCCTCCGGGTCGAGCCCGTCGAAGAGGGTCATCAGCTGGTCGTACCCCTGCTGCCAGAGCTGGAGCGCGCTCAGCCCGGAGGGCGGCGCCACGGACGTGTCCCGGCGGGCCGGCACCTCGTTCTTCCCGGAGCCGGCGAAGGAATAAACCCAGTGGTAGATGCCCGCGAGGTGCAGGGTGAGATCATTGACTGTCCAGCCCGGACAGGACAGCACGGGTGTCTCGGGCGGCGCCTCGGCGACCGCCGCGGCGAACGCTGGGCCCTCGGCCCGCAGTGCCCCGATCCAGAAGTCCTTGCTGCCCTGCAATCTGCTCATCGCCATCCTCCCGGGGGTGCCGGACCACCAGTGGGTGCCACGGCTGCCCATCAGCCTAAGGTGAAAGACGTGTCAGACGCCTCCGCCCAGCCGACAACCGAAGTCGATCGTGCCATTCCGGGTCCACTGGCCGGCTACACCACGCTACGGATGGGCGGGCCGGCCGGGCGGATCGTGGCCGCGACCAGCGCCGACGAGATCATCCAGGCGGTCCAGGTCGCGGACGAGCCGATCCTCGTCCTGGCCGGCGGCAGCAACGTGGTGATCGGCGACGCCGGCTTCCCCGGCACTGTCGTGCTGGTGCGCTCGGGTGGCCTGCGGGTCCTCACCGAAGATGCCGGGTCGGTCACCGTACGCGTCGAGGCCGGCGAGCCGTGGGACGACCTGGTCGCCGCGACCATCGGAAACGGCTGGGCCGGCCTGGAGTGCCTCTCCGGCATCCCCGGCTCCACCGGCGCCACCCCGATCCAGAACGTCGGCGCGTACGGCCAGGAGGTCGCCGAGACGATCACCGGCGTCGAGGTGTACGACCGGCTCGACGGCACCCGTCGGGTCGTCCCCGCGGCCGAGTGCGGGTTCGCCTACCGGGGCAGCATCTTCAAGTACCAGGACCGCTGGGTGGTGCTCTCGGTCGACTTCCGGCTCACCCGCTCGCCGCTGTCCGGCCCGGTGCGCTACGCCGAGCTGGCCCGGGCGCTCGGAGTCGAGGTGGGCGAGCGGGTGCCACTGGCCGACGCGCGGGCTGCGGTGCTGCGGCTGCGCGCCGGCAAGGGCATGGTGCTCGACGCCGCCGATCCCGACACCCGCTCGGTCGGCTCCTTCTTCACCAACCCGGTGCTCGACCGGGCGACGTACGAGCAGCTCCTGGAACGCTCCACCGACCTGGGCGAGCCCCCGTCCTGGCCCGGGGCGGACGGCCTGGTCAAGGTGAGCGCGGCCTGGCTGATCGACAAGGCCGGCTTCATCAAGGGCCACCCCGGCGAGGGTGGGGTGGCCATCTCCAGCAAGCACACCCTGGCCCTGACCAACCGCAGCGGCACCGCCAGCACCAGCGACCTGCTGGCTCTCGCCGGCACCATCCGCGACACCGTGCACAACCGCCTCGGCGTAACCCTGCACCCCGAGCCGGTCCTGATCAACTGCGCCCTGTAACCCCCCACCCCCCACACCGCTCCGCGATCTTGCAGTTTCTGTCGTGGCATAACGGATGTAATCGGGCAAAACGCCGACCGAAAGTGCAAGATCGCGAGGTCAGGGGTGCGTGCGCGGGAGGGGCCAGGAGAGGGTCAGCTCGCCGTGCCGCCAGCGGTGCGGGCCGTCGCGCACGGGCCAGCCGTCGTCCCGCAGCCTGCCCACGGCCCGCAACCAGCGCTGGCGGGGGCCGAAGGTGGCGTACGGGGCCGCGGCCTGCCAGGCGTCGTCCAGGGCCCGGATCAGGTCGTGCACCGCCTCACCCGGGACGTTGCGGTGGATCAGCGCCTTGGGCAGCCGCTCGGCCAACTCGGCGGGACTCCCCAGCGTGGTGAGCTTCGCGGCCAGGGTCAACGTCCGCGGCCCGTCCGCGTCGACCAGCAGCCAGCTCGCCAGCCGGCCCAGCTCGTCGCAGGTGCCCTCGACGAGCGCCCCACCCGGAGCGAGCGCTGCGGTCATCGTGCGCCAGGCGTCGGCCACCTCGCTCTCGTCGTACTGGCGCAGGACGTTGAACGCGCGGACCAGCACCGGCCGGAGCCCGGCCAACTCGAAACCACCCCGGGCGAAGGTCAGGCCCGGCGGGTCGGCGGCCGGGGTCGCGGCGGCCACCCGCGCCGGGTCGATCTCCAGCCCGACCAGGCGTACGTCCCGACGGACCCCGGCGGCCAGCCGGGCCCGCAACTCCACGGCGGTCACCGGCGTGGCGCCGTACCCGAGGTCCACCACCAGCGGATCGACCGCCGCCCGCAGCCGGTCGCCGCAGGTAGCGACGATCCAGTTGTCCACCCGGCGCAGCCGGTTCGGGTTGGTCGTGCCCCGGGTGACCACGCCGAGCGGCCGGCGTCGTGGAGCCCCGCTCATGGGTCCGGTCCCCGACTCAGGAGACCCGGTGCACCTTGTGCTGCGCCGCCTGCGCCCGCGGCCGGACCACCAGTCGGTCGATGTTGACGTGTTCGGGGCGGGTGGCGCACCAGGCGATGCAGTCGGCGACGTCCTCGGCGACCAGCGGCCCCGGCACCCCGGCGTAGACGGCGGCCGCCCGATCGGCGTCGCCCTCGAAGCGGACCAGCCCGAACTCCTCGGTCTTCACCATTCCGGGGTCGATCTCGATGACCCGCAGCGGCCTGCCGCACAGCTCCAGGCGGAGCGTGCCGGCGATGGCGGTCTGCGCGTGCTTCGCCGCGGTGTAGCCGCCGCCGCCCTCGTACACGGTCAGGCCGGCGGTGGAGGAGACCACCACGATGGTGCCGGAACCGGACGCCTCCAGCGCCGGCAGCAGCGCCTGGGTGACCCGCAGGGTGCCGAGCACGTTCACGTCGTACATCCACTGCCAGTCGGCTACCGAGCCGGACTCCACCGGGTCCAGCCCGCGCGCTCCGCCTGCGTTGTTCACCAGGAGGGTGACCGGCCCGGGCGCACCGGCGGCGGCCTCGGCCAACCCGGCCACCGACTCGTCCGAGGTGACGTCGCAGGTCACCGCGGTGGCCTGCCCGCCGGCGGCGGTGATCTCGGCGACCAGGCCGGCGAGCCGTTCGGCGCGGCGGGCGGCGGCGAGCACGTGGAAACCCTCGGCGGCGAGCCGGCGGGCGGTGGCTGCTCCGATCCCGCTGGACGCTCCGGTGACGATGGCGACAGAGGTCATCTCGTCATTGTCGCCCCGGTCGTCCGAAGCCCTGCGATCGGGCACGGGGCTCCGTCGCGCGGGCCGCCGGTTGATGAGGTCCGTCACCCCGGCCGGCCGCGCCGACGCATTTCCGTAGCCCGATGGGGAAGATGACATCCGGCGTACAGGTTGACCGAGAAGCGCCGGTCGTGCGAGACGGCATTAACCGTGACTGAAGGAGCGGACGTGGCGGAACTGCACACCGGTGTCGGTCGTCAGCGAGGTGCCCGACCGTGGCCCCGGCCCCGCCGCATCGCCACCCTGTCGGTGCACACCTCTCCGCTGCACCAGCCCGGCACGGGCGACGCCGGCGGGATGAACGTCTACATCCTGGAGGTCGCCCGGCGGCTCGCCGAGGCCGACGTCGAGGTGGAGATCTTCACCCGGGCCACCTCGGGTGATCTCCCCCCGGTGGTCGAGATGGCCCCCGGCGTGCAGGTCCGGCACATCACCTCCGGTCCCCTGGAAGGGCTGACCAAGGAGGAGCTGCCCGGCCAGCTCTGCGCCTTCACCGCCGGGGTGCTGCGCGCCGAGGCGTCCCGCCCACCCGGGCACTACGACCTGATCCACTCCCACTACTGGTTGTCGGGGCAGGTCGGTTGGCTGGCCAAGGAGCGCTGGGGAGTGCCGCTCGTGCACACCGCGCACACCCTGGCGAAGGTCAAGAACGCCCAGCTCGCCGCCGACGACCGACCGGAACCGAAGGCTCGGGTGATCGGCGAGGAGCAGGTCGTCGCCGAGGCCGACCGGCTGGTCGCCAACACCAGGGTGGAGGCCCGCGACCTCGTCGAGCGGTACGACGCCGTCCCCGACCAGGTTTCCGTCGTACAGCCGGGCGTCGACCTGGCCCGGTTCCGGCCCGCGTCGGGCGACCGGTTCGTGGCCGCCCGCGCCGCCCGCCGCCGGCTGGGTCTGCCGGTCGACGGGTACGTGGTGGCCTTCGTCGGTCGGATCCAACCACTCAAGGCGCCGGACGTGCTCATCCGCGCGATCGCCGCATTGCGTCAGCGTGATCCGGTCCTGGCCGACGAGGTGACAGTGGTGATCTGCGGCGGGCCCAGCGGCAGTGGGCTGGACCGGCCGACCGCCCTGATCGAGTTGGCCGCGACGCTCGGAGTCGCCGACCGGGTCCGTTTCCTGCCGCCGCGCACCGGCGACGACCTGCCGGCCCTGTACCGGGCCGCCGATCTGGTCGCGGTGCCGTCGCACAACGAATCCTTCGGGCTCGTCGCCCTGGAGGCGCAGGCCTGCGGTACGCCGGTGCTGGCCGCCGCCGTCGGCGGGTTGGTCACGGCCGTGCGCGACCACGCCAGTGGGGTGCTCATCGACGGGCACGACCCGGTGGACTGGGCCCGCGCCCTGGGCCGCCTCCTGCCGGACCGTGCCCTGCGGGCCAGGCTGTCCCGCGGCGCCGCGCAGCACGCTCGGCACTTCTCCTGGGACCGCACGGTCTCGGGCCTGCTCGACGTCTACGGCGAGGCGATCGCCGCCCGCCGGGCCCGCCTCGCCGCCGACCTGGCCGCGGATCCCGCCCTCTCCTGCTCCTGGTGACCAGAGGTCCGGCCGCCCGGACGGTGGTGACCGCACGCCGGCCGGGGTGTCCGCCGGCTCGTCGTCATCCGGCGCGTGGGCCGGGGCGGTCGTAGAGTGGGTCCGGTGAGCCCGAAGAGCGATCTTGCGACTCTGATCGAGTCGGTCTGTGCCGAACGTGACCTGGCCTGGGAGTCGACCGGGCCCGGCTCGTACGCGGTCACCCTGCCGGGCACCCACAAGCTCAAGACGATCTGCAACCTGATCGTCGGTGAGCACGCCCTGCGGATCGAGGCGTTCGTCATGCGCCAGCCCGACGAGCGGCGCGAGGAGCTGTGGGCCTGGCTGTTGCAGCGCAACGCCCGGATGTACGGGGTCTCCTTCTCCACCGACGCGGTCGGCGACGTGTACCTGACCGGGCGGGTCAACCCGGCCGGCGTGGACGCCGACGAGCTGGACCGGCTGCTCGGTTCGGTGCTCACCTACTCCGACGAGTCCTTCGACACGATGCTGGAGATCGGCTTCGGCAGCTCGATCCGGCGCGAGTACGAGTGGCGGGTCAAGCGCGGTGAGTCGACCGCGAACCTGGCCGCCTTCGCCCACCTCTTCGAGCCGTCCGGCGCGGGTCCCGACACCGACCCCGCCTGACGGCCGACCCCGCGTCGCTCCACCCGCTCCACCGGGGCCGACCGGCGCTGCGTCCCCCGGTGACCGGCTTGCGGCCGGGGTCCGACCGCTTCGGTTCGAGCCGGTTCGTCGCTGGAGGTTCGGACTGCTCCTGACGGGTATGCCGCACCGCGCGGTGCGGCAGAGGGACCCCCGCGCGCCGATGACGGAGTGTCGAGGAGCGGAGCGTTTCATGGCTCAGCGGAACAGCTCAGGTCGCGGCGGGACTGCGACCAGGACCAAACGGCAGGCCGGCAACCAGAGCCCGGCTACTCCCGGGGTCTCCGAGTCGGAGATCTCCCGGATGCGGGTGGACGACATCCGCGGGCAGTTGCGCAAACGCGGGGTCTCTGGGATCTCCGCGTTGCGCAAGCCTGACCTGGTGAAACAGTTGGTGCGCTCGATGCGTTCCGACGCCGGTGGGGCGGGACGACGCAGCACCGGACCGGCAGGTCGGGCCGCCGGCACCAGGGCGTCGGCCGGTCGGGCCGCCGCGACGAAGAAGTCGGCGTCGCGGGCCGCACCGAGTCGCGCGAAGGCGGCGCCCGCGAACAAGAGCGCTCCCGCGAAGCGGGCCGCGGCGAAGAAGACGACAGCGGCGAAGAGGACGAGCGCCGCGAAGAAGACGACGGCTGCGAAGCGGACCAGCGCCGCGAGCAGGTCGACCGCGGCGAAGCGGACGACCAGCGCACGGACGTCGACGGCGGCCCGTAAGACGGCCGCGGCGAAGAAGACGACAGCGGCCAGGTCGACCGCCGCACGCAGGACGTCGACGACCGCGCGTACCGCGCCAGCGCGAAAGGCGCCCGCGAAGAAGGCGCCGTCGCGACCGGCCGCCAAGCGGGCCACTGCGAAGGCCGCGCCGGCGAAGCGGGCGGCACCGGCCAAGCGGGCCACGGCGAAGCGGGCGGCGCCGGCGAAGCGGGCCACGGCCAGCCGACCGTCGGCCGGTGGCACGACGGCCGGTGGGATCCGGACCGGACGGGGCAGCGGACGGTCGGTCCGCAGCTCGCAGGTGATCTCGTCGACGGCCGACCGGCCGGAGCGGCCGGGGCGGAGCCTGATCACCGCGAATCACGAGGTGATCCGACGTTGGGCGATGGAGCGCGGCGCGAAGCCGGCGACCATCGCGGGCACCGAGCGGGACGGTCGGGCCGGAGTGTTGACCTTCAACATCCCCGGATACCGGGAAAGTAGCCGGATTCGCGAGATCACCTGGGATGACTGGTTCTACACGTTCGATCTGCGCCGGCTCAACCTGATCTATCAGGAGCAGATGCGTGACGGCCGGCAGAGCAACTTCTTCCGGACGGAGTCACCCGATCGTGAGGACGGCTGAGGTGTTTGCGGGAATGCCCGACGGGTACCCGGCTGTTGCCAGAGACCGAGGCGCGAGCTGGGGATACTCGTCAGTTGTGACCGGCGAGACAGCCCATCTGGGTTGAATCCAGAATCCGGCCGAACTAGCTTTATTGCACCGCGCCACGCTTGGAAACGTTCGGGGGAGCGGCGGATCGATCAGATCCGCGCACCAGGCGAGGTGCGAGGGGACGGGTGGATCAACCGTTGGGGGACGGTGCCCACCTGTTTGGACCGGCGGCGCGAGCGGGCGATGCTTACGGGGGTGAGTGTTGCCCGCCGCCGCCGGCCCCACCGGCGAGCGCCCACCGTGACCTTCGGGTCATGGTGGGCGCTTTGCCGTCGGATGGTCAGCCGGTCTGGACGCGGTCCCCGCGCGGCGCCGGCTCCCGGTCGGCGGCCCGGCGCAACGCGTCGACGTGCCGGTCGCGGGGCGGCCCGGCCAGCAGGTGCCCCAGCGCGGCCAGCAGGCCCAGCCCGCCCACGATCAGCCAGTGCCGGTCGCCGAGGTGCTGCAAGCTCACCCCGCCCAGTGTGGGTGCGACGAACGCCGCGGCCGGGAACGTCAGGTAGAAGACCGACTGGTACCGCGCGCGCAGCTGCGGTGGTGCCAGGTCCGCGTTGATCTGCGCGTTGGGCGGCGCGGCGAGCATCGAACCGACCGTCCAGACCACCGCCGCGCCGAGGTAGACGCCCAGGCCGTCGGCGACGGTGAGCACACCGAAGCCGACCGCCAGCAGGGCCGTGGAGACGGCCAGTACGACGTCCTTGCGGTGCCTGTCGATCAGTCGGGGCACGAACAGTTGCCCCAGCACGATCAGCGCGCCCCCGAGTGCCACCACCACCCCGTACGCGGACGGTCCCAGACCGTCGGCGCGCATCGCCAGCGGCATGATCGTCGAGGTCTGCAGGGTGAGGACGGCCAGCACGAAGGTGAGCCCGACGAAGATCAGGAAGTTCCGGTCGGTGAGCGCGGTGTGCAGCCCCTGTCGACGCGAGCGGCCGACCCCCTGCTGGTCAGCGGGTGGGAGGGGCGCGGCCGGGCCGGCCCGGCGCAGGGTCTCCGGCACCTTCCAGGCGATGACGGCGGCAGCGGTCAGCGTGGCGCCGGCGTCGACCAGGAACAGCGCGGTGAAGCTCGCCTCGGCAAGCACCCCGGCGAGCAGCGACGCGACGGCCATGCCCAGGTTGAACGCCCAGAACTGGAGGTTGAACGCGCGTGAGCGGCGCTGCGCGGGCACCACGTCGACGATCGCCGCCACGAAGGCGGGGCTGGGCATCGAGTGCACCACGCCGACCAGCGCGGAGAGCGCCGCGATCAGCAGCAGGGGCCGGCTGAAGGCCAGTGCCACCATCAGGGCGGCGGTGGCCAGGTGGGCGGCGAGCAGGGTGGCCCGGCGACCCCACCGGTCGGCCAGTACCCCGCCGAGCAGCGCGCCGGCCGCCCCGCCGGCCCCGTACGCCCCGACCACGGTGCCGGCCACCGATTCGCTGGCTCCCCGGGCGGCGGTGAGGTAGAGCGACAGGAAGAGCATGGCGAACGCGCCGGCACGGTTGATCAGCAATCCCGCCCAGAGGTACCAGAAGGTGGCGGGTAGGCCGCCCGCGGTGTCGTGCCACCAGCGCCGCAGGGCGTGCATCCGACCTCCCGACAGTTCAGTTTCTTAACCGTTTCTCCTGGACGGTAGGAAGTCGGGCCGGGTTGCGCCAGTCGGTTTCCTGATCATGAGCCGTTCGTCTCAGCGGTCACACCGGGCTCAGGCTGTCGCCTCGGCGTTCGCGCAGGGGCTCAGGCTGTCGCCTCGGCGGGCTGCGCCGTTGCGGCGCGGGTGCCGACCGGCGTGGACGCTTCGGCGGCGTGGCGTAGCGCGACGGCACGCCGCTCCCGGGCGGGACCGGACGCGAGGTGGGCCACCGCCGTCAGCACGCCGATCACGGCGCAGCCGAACCAGAGCGCGGCGTTGCCGACGTGCTCGCGCACCAGGCCGCCGAGGATCGGCGCGCTCGCCCCGGCGATCTGCCAGGAGAGCCCGAACACGCCCTGGTAGCGACCGCGCAGCTCGGCCGGGGAGAGCTCGGCGATCAGCGTGGAGTTGGAGGGCGAGTTCAGCATCTCGCCGACCGTCCAGATCAGCACCGTCAGCCCGTAGAACCAGGCGCTGCCGGCGAACGCGGTCAGTCCGAACCCGACACCCATCACCACGGCGGCGAGGGCGAGCACCTGCGAACGGTTCCGACCCCGGATCAGTCGGGGCACGAAGAGTTGGCCGACGACGATGAGCAGGCCGTTGAGCGCGATCACCGAGCCGTAGGTGGCCGGGCTCAGGCCGGAGTCCCCCATGGCGATCGGCAGCATCGAGATGTGCTGGAGGAAGACCATCGCGGCGAACAGGTTCAGAGCCACGAAGCCGAGGTAGACCCGGTCGCTGAGGATGGTGCGCAGCGCGCCGCGCGGGGCCGTGGTCGCCGCGACGGTGAATCCGCCGTGGCGCGTCTCCGGCACCCGGACGAAGATGATCAGCGCGGTGATCAGCATCGTGCCCGCGTCGACCACGAACAGCAGCAGGTAGTCGGCCTGAGCGGCGAGACCGGCGAGGATGGCGGCGCAGGCGAAGCCCAGGTTGATGGCCCAGTAGTTGAGCGAGAAGGCGCGCAGGCGGTCCTTGGCCGGCACCACGTCGATCATCATGGCGCCGAACGCCGGCCGGGCCGCCTCGGCGAACATGCCCAGCAGCAGCGCACCCAGCGCCACCGCCCAGAGGTCACGGGCCAGCCCGAGGGCGAGCATCATGGCCGCCGCGCCGACATGCGCGGTGAGCAGCGTCGGTCGGCGACCCCACCGGTCGGCCAGGGTGCCGCCGGCGGTGGTGCCGACCGCGCCGCCGACACCCCACAGGCCGAGCACCAGGCCGGCCTGGGAGGGGGAGAAGCCGCGTTCCTGGGTCAGGTAGATGGCGAGGAAGACGAGGACGAACGAGCCGAGCCGGTTGATCAGGGTGCCCGACCACAGGTACCAGAAGGTGGCCGGCAGGCCGCCGGTGGTGTCCCGGAACCAGCTCCGCATCGTCCGCACGTGGTGCCCCCGCTTGCAAGTAATGACCGATGTGACTACAGCGCCTTACAACCCTAGTGGCGGCCGGATTCGCAGGTCATCCGCTTTTTCACGTGGTGGTCGTCACGACGGGTGCCCGCGTGTCCGGTACGGGGTTGAGGCAGGATGATCGGCATGACTGCGAGCGAGGGGCCCACCGTCGGGACGCTGGTCCTGCTGCGGCACGGCGAAAGTGACTGGAACGCCAAGAACCTCTTCACCGGCTGGGTGGACGTCGACCTGACCGAGAAGGGCGAGGGCGAGGCGCGGCGCGGCGGCGAGCTGCTGCGCGAGCACAGCCTGCTGCCGGACGTCGTGCACACCAGCGTGATGCGCCGGGCGATCCGCACCGCCGAGTTGGCGCTGAACGCCGCCGACCGGCACTGGATCGCGGTGCGCCGGTCGTGGCGGCTCAACGAGCGGCACTACGGCGCCCTACAGGGCAAGAACAAGAAGCAGACCCTTGACGAGTACGGCGAGGAGCAGTTCATGCTCTGGCGCCGCTCGTACGACACGCCGCCGCCGCCGATCGCGGACGACGACGAGTGGTCGCAGGTGGGCGACCCGCGCTACGCGCTGCTGCCGACCGAGCTGATGCCGCGTACCGAGTGCCTCAAGGACGTCGTCGAGCGGATGCTGCCCTACTGGTACGACTCGATCGTGCCGGACATCCTGGCCGGCCGGACGGTGCTGGTGGCGGCGCACGGCAACTCGCTGCGCGCCCTGGTCAAGCACCTCGACCAGATCTCCGACGAGGCGATCGCCAAGCTGAACATCCCGACCGGCATCCCGCTGCGCTACGACCTCGACCCGCAGCTGCGCCCGCTCACCCTGGGCGGCACCTACCTCGACCCGACGGCAGCGAAGGAAGCCGCCGCCGCGGTCGCCAACCAGGGCCGCTGAGCACAGGAAAAGGGGCCCCCGCGCGGTGCGGGGGCCCCTTTTCGTGTACGTCAGCTGGCGGCCGGGCTGTTCTCCCCCGTGATCAGGTAGATCACGTGCTCGCCGGCGTTCACCGCGTGGTCGGCGAAACGCTCGTAGAAGCGGCCCAGCAGGGTGGCGTCGATGGCGGTCTCCACCCCGTAGGGCCAGTCGTCGCCGAGCAGCACCGAGAACAGGCTCTTGTGCAGCTCGTCCATGGCGTCGTCGTCCCGGTCCAACTCGCCGGCCAGGTCGACGTCGGGCTTGGCCAGCACCGAACCGATCTTCACCGCCATCCGGTCGGCGATGTCGGCCATCTCGGTGAAGATCGACCGCAGCTCGGCAGGTACGGCGGGCGAGGGGTGCCGCCGCAGCGCCGTCTTCGCCACGTGGTCGGCCAGGTCGCCCATTCGTTCCAGGTCGGCCGCCACGTGCAGCGCGGTGATCATGGCACGCAGGTCGGAGGCGACCGGCGCCTGCCGGGCGAGCAGGTCACACACCCGCTCCTCGACGTGCCGGTAGAGGTCGTCGATCTCGGCGTCCCGCTCGATGACCGTCTCGGCGGCCTGCCGGTCGGCGGTGAGCAGGGCCCGGGTGGCCTGGCGCATGGCAGCGCGGACGCCCTCCGCCATGTCCACCAGCAGTTGGCTGACGATCTGGAGGTCGGCCCGGAACTCGTCGCGCATCATCACGTCCTGTGGTCGGTCGCCGCCGGCGGGTGCCGGCGCAGGGGTTGAGCAGGTGCGACGCCAACGGTAGGGCGGCTGAACGGATCCCGGATGAACGACGGTGAACGACGCCAGACGTGGGGGTGAACACTTTCCGAAGTGCGGGTGGTTCGTCCCGTTCTGTGTGGTAGCCAGGTTAACAATGACCCTACGATCGCCGGGTGGAGTGGGCGGTGGCGGTCGTGGTGGCCGTGGCGTTGGCGACCGGACTGGTCGTCGGCCTCCTGCTGCCCCGGTTCCTGCCGGCGCGCGGTCGCTCCACGTCGACGGGCAGCGTGAGCTCCCGCTGGAGCAGGGGGAGGCCCGCGATAGCCGACGAGCAGCAGGCCGGGCTCGGCCGCCGGACGATCGATTCGCTCCGGGCCGGTGTCGTGGTACTGGACGACGACGACGTCCCCGTGCTGATCAACCCGGCCGCCCGTGCGATGGGTCTGCTGCGTACCGGCAGCACCCCGGGCTCGATCGCCGCGCACCCGTTGATCCGTACGCTCGCCGGCCAGGTGCGGCGCACCGGCGTGCGGCGCGAGATCGAGCTGGACCTGCCGCGGGGTCGCGACAGCGCGGGGGAGAACCCGCTGGGCGTGCACCTGCGGGCCATGGGCCTCGGGAACGGCTTCATCGCCGTGGAGGCGGTCGACGTGACCGAGTCGCACCGGCTGACCCGGGTCCGACGTGACTTCGTGGCGAACGTGAGCCACGAGCTCAAGACCCCGATCGGCGCGCTCCAACTGCTCGCCGAGGCGCTGCTGGACGCCACCGAGCCGGCCGACGCCGCGGTGCCCGACCTCTCCGAGGATCTGGTCGCCGCCCGCCGGTTCGCCGAACGGATCCAGCACGAGTCGACCCGGCTGGGCCGGCTGGTGCAGGAGTTGCTGGAGCTGACCCGGCTGCAGGGCGCCGAACCGCAGCCGCCACCGGAGCCCGTCGCGCTCGACTGGGTGATCGCCGAGGTGGTCGACCGCACCCGCACCACGGCTTCCGCCCGGGGGGTCGAGGTGACTGTCGACGGCGAGCGGGGTCTCACCGCGTACGGCAGCGACAGTCAGCTCGCCACGGCGGTGGCGAACCTGGTGGAGAACGCCATCAACTACTCGGGCGAGGACACCACGGTGCGGGTCACCCTCCGCGGTGACGGCGAACATGTCGAGGTCGCGGTCGCTGACCAGGGCATCGGCATCGCCCCGACGGACGTGGACCGGATCTTCGAGCGGTTCTACCGGGCCGACCAGGCCCGCTCGCGTTCGACAGGTGGCACCGGGCTCGGCCTGGCCATCGTGAAACACATCGCGAGCAACCATGGCGGTCGGGTGGAGGTGTCGAGCACTCTTGGGGGTGGATCGACGTTCACCCTACGGTTGCCCGCCAGTCCACCTGACGACCTGCTGGCGACACTGCCGCCGGTTGGGATCGAGGCCGGTCCGGCCGAGCTACGGCAGGTCTGACAGCAATGGAAAGGAAATCCCCGTTGAGCCGCGTTCTGGTGGTCGAGGACGAGGAGTCGTTCTCCGACGCCCTGTCGTACATGCTCCGTAAGGAGGGCTTCGAGGTTTCGGTCGCCGCGACCGGTACCGATGCCCTCACCGAGTTCGACCGAACCGGCGCCGACATCGTGCTGCTCGACCTGATGTTGCCCGAGATGTCCGGGACCGAGGTGTGCCGGCAGCTCCGGCAGCGCTCGGCCGTGCCGATCATCATGGTCACCGCGCGGGACAGCGAGATCGACAAGGTGGTCGGCCTGGAGATCGGCGCCGACGACTACGTCACCAAGCCGTACTCTCCCCGGGAGCTGGTCGCGCGGATCCGCGCGGTGCTGCGCCGGCAGAGCCCGGAGGTGGCCGAGGCGGGCGCCCCGACGCTGGCCGCCGGCCCGGTCCGGATGGACATCGAGCGGCACGTGGTGACCGTCGAGGGCGGGGCCGTGCAGCTGCCGCTCAAGGAGTTCGAGTTGCTGGAGCTGCTGCTGCGCAACGCGGGCCGGGTGCTGACCCGCGGTCAGCTCATCGACCGGGTCTGGGGCGCCGACTACGTGGGCGACACCAAGACGCTTGACGTGCACGTCAAGCGGCTGCGCTCCAAGATCGAGCCGGAGCCGTCGGCGCCGCGCTTCATCGTCACGGTGCGGGGCCTGGGGTACAAGTTCGAGCCGTGATCGGCCGACCCGAAGGGGGTCCACGCTCGGCGTGGGCCCCCTTCGGCAGGTCCGGGTCCGTTCAGCGGACGATCTTGATGTTGAAGTTGGCGGTGTCGAGCCGGCCGTAGAGCCGCAACCAGAGCGGCATGAGCATCTCGGTGCCCCGGGCGGTGGAGAGGTCGCCGAGGTCGATCACGTCGGTGTGGCCGAAACTGACGAGCAGCCCGGTGACGATCCGCTTGGCCTCCGCGTCGTCGCCGGAGACGAAGACCGTGTGCGCGCCGTCGGCGAGCTGGCGCGGGCGCACCATCAGCTCGGCGGTCAGCGTGTTGAGCGACTTGACCACCCTGGCCTGCGGGAACTCCCGCTGGATCTGCTCGGCGAGGGAGTCGGTGTCCTGCACCGTCAGGGTGGGTGGGAAGCCCGCACTGAAGTCGAGCGGGTTGGCGATGTCGAGCAGGACCTTGCCGGACAGGTTCGCCGCGCCGGCCGCGGTGAGCGCCGGCAGGGAGCCGCTGCCACTGGTGGCGTTGACCACCAGTTCGGCGTCCGCGGCCGCATCCGCGTGGGTCGCCAGGCCCACCTCGGGGTGCTCGGCGGTCCAGGCGGCGTAGTCGCCGGCCAGGGTGGTCGCGACGTCGCGGGTGCCGATGGTGACCTGGTGGCCCAGCTCCGCCGCGCGGGCGCTGATGGTCCTGCCGACCGAGCCGGTGCCGAGAACTGCTATGCGCATGTCGATCGATCCTCCACTCGGGCGCGGTGGCCTCGCGCCGACTGCCGGTAGGCTAACAGACAGGTCTGTCTACTGCTGCCCCTCGGGAGGCGACAGGGCAGGTGTCTCTCATTGCCTGTAGAGCTGCCCCAGAAATGGGGCGGCCGGGCGCGGCCGAACGTGGGCTGGGCGGGGGGCCGGGCGCGGCCGGGCGCGGGCCGAACGTGGGCTGGGCGGGGGCCGGACGCGGGCTGGGCGAGGGCCGGACGCGAGGCCGGGCGCGGGGGCGAACGCGGCGCGGCACCGGTGGCTCACTCCGACGGCTCCTCCCATTGGCGCCGCCCCGCACATGGGGCAGCTCGACAGGAGTCGACGACACCACCGGGCCCTGCCGCGGGACGACGTGCGGCAGCAGACGGAGCTGTCTGTAGAATCGGCCGTCACCAGCACGTCGAGGGAGTGCCGATGCCTGCCCACCGCACGCCGGCCGGCTCGGCCCGGGACCGGATCCTGGAGACCGCGTTCCGGCTCTTCTACGCCCATGGTCCGCGCGGTGTGGGGGTGGACACGGTCATCGCCGAGTCGGGCGTGGCGAAGGCGACGCTCTACAAGCACTTCCCGCGCAAGGACGACCTGGTGCTGGCGTACCTCGACCGCGTCGACCAGGCGTGGTTCGGTGCGCTGCGCGCCGCCGCCCGGGATGCCGGCGACGAGCCGCGCGACCAGTTGGTCGGGATGTTCGACGCGCTCGCCAGCGCCTGCCGGCGGGACGGCTACCACGGTTGCGCGTTCATCAACACGGCCGCCGAGTCGCCGGCCGGCGGCCCGGTGCACGCCCGGACGGTCGAGCACAAGACGGTGGTCCGGGCCTGGGTGACGGAGCTGGCCCGGCAGGCCGGCGCGGCCGAGCCGGACCTGCTCGCCCGGCAGCTCACCCTGCTGCTCGACGGCGGGCTCGCCAGTGGTGTGCTGGACGGCGACCCGGCGATCGCCGACGCGGCCCGCCGCAGCGCCCGCACCCTCGTCGACGCGGCACTGCGCTGACGGGCGCTCAGCTCAGAACAGCTTGCGCAGCGCCGTCGCGATGTCGGCCACCTCGGTCAGGCGGCTCTCCGCCACGCTGATGACCAGGTCGTACGCGATGTCCTGGTCGGTCTCGTCGAGCTGGGCGATGGTGACGGCGCGGTTCTGGAGCAGGAAGGCGATCGTCACGATCCAACTGATCCGCTTGTTGCCGTCCACGAACGGATGGTTGTTGGCCAGCGAGTGCAGCAGCGCCGCCGCCTTGGTCCACGGGTCGGGGTAGGCGTCCTCGCCGAACACACTGGTCTTCGGTCGAGCCACCGCCGACTCCACCAGGCCGGCGTCCCTGATCCCGACACCGAGCTTGCGGGCGATGGCGGCCACGTCGGCGAGGGTGGGATAGCGGACCGTCATCACTCCGCCAGGCGGGCGAGCAGTGTGGCGTGACGTTCAATGATCTCGTCGGCCAGGTCGCCGAACTCCTTGGCGTTCCGCCGTGCGAGGTAGTCGTCGATGGCGGTTACCACGACGGCGTGCATGGATCGGGCTTCCTCGTCCGCGACAAGACGGAGTCGACGTTCGCGTTCGTCGTCCAGCCGGAGGGTCATCGCCATGCTCAGATGGTAGCAAGTGTGCTACCAAGATCGGCTAGAGATTGTCGGCGGGGTGCGGGGCGACCAGGCCCTGCTGCACCCGGGCCGCGCACAGCTCGGCCAGCCGCTCGTACGCGGCGGCGCCGATCAGCGCGGTCAGCTCCGGCCCGTACGACAGGTACATCGGCTCGGCGCCCACGTGGGCGTCCGTCGAGGAGGTGCACCACCAGTCCAGATCGTGCCCGCCGGCACCCCAGCCGCGCCTGTCGAACTCGGACAGCGTGGAGACCAGCACCTTGGAGTTGTCGGGTCGCTTGACCCAGTCCTGGTCCCGCCGGATCGGCAGCTGCCAGCAGACGTCCGGCTTGTATTCCAGCGGGTGCACCCCGTCGCGCAGCGCCTGGGCGTGCAGCGCGCACCCTCCACCGCCGGCGAAGTCGGCGTCGTTGAGGAAGACGCACGGCCCGTCGGCGCCCTGGGTGGCGGTGCGGCGTGCCGGGTTCTTGCCGTCGATCGTGTCCTCGTCGGTCCAGTTCTTGAAACCGCGCCGGTAGTGCTGCCAGGTCGACGGGGTGAGCTGTTTGACGGCGTTGCGGACACGCTTCTCGTCGTCCGAGTCGGTGAAGAACGCCCCGTGCGAGCAGCAGCCGTCGGCGGACCGGCCGGCGATGATGCCGTGGCAACCGCGACCGAAGATGCAGGTCCAGCGGGAGAGCAGCCAGGTCAGGTCGGCCCGGATCAGGTGGGTCTCGTCGGCCGGGTCGGCGAACTCGATCCACTCCCGGGGAAAGTCCAGCGGCACCTCGCGGCTGCGCGGGTCGCCCGGGTCGTCCACCAGCACGCGGAGCTCCATCGTCACTCGGACCAGCGTACGCGCGGTGCCGTCCGTGGGCCGACGAGCCGCACGAACGTGTTGCACCTAGGGTCTTCACCATGCGACTGGGTGTCCTCGACGTCGGATCCAACACGGTGCACCTGCTGGTGGTCGACGCGCACCACGGCGCGCACCCCTGGCCGGCGCACTCGGAGAAGGTCGTCCTGCGTCTCGCCGAGCAGATCGGCCCGGACGGCGCGTTGACCGAGGCCGGCTCGGACAGCCTGGTCAAGGCGGTCGGCATGGCCAAGGCGGCGGCCACCGGGTTGGAGGCGGACGACCTGATCGCGTTCGCCACGTCCGCCGTCCGCGACGCCACCAACGCGGCCGACGTGCTCGCCCGGGTCCGCGACGAGACAGGCGTACGCCTGGAGGTGCTCTCCGGCGCGGACGAGGCGCGGATGACGTTCCTGGCGGTGCGGCGCTGGTTCGGCTGGTCGGCGGGGCGTCTGCTGGTGCTCGACATCGGTGGCGGCTCCCTGGAGATCGCCGCCGGGATCGACGAGGACCCGGACGTCGCGATCTCGCTGCCGCTCGGCGCCGGCCGGCTGACCCGGGAGCGGCTGCGGGTCGACCCGGACAGCGCGACGCCGCCGTCCGCCGAGACCGTCGACAAGCTGCGGGAGTACGTGGACGGGCGGCTGGACAAGGTCGTCGACCAGCTGACCGAGGTGGGCTGGGGTCGGGCGGTGGCCACCTCGAAGACGTTCCGCACCCTGGCCCGACTGGCCGGCGCGGCGCCGTCCGGTGCCGGGCTCTGGACGCGGCGCAGCCTGACCCGTGGCGGTCTGCGGCAGGTCATCGGCTTCATCCGGCACATTCCACCGACCCAGTTGATGGAGCTGGAGGGGGTCAGCGCCGGTCGGGCCCACCAGTTGCTGGCGGGCGCGGTGGTCGCCGAGGCGGTGATGCGCCGGCTCGACCTGGACACGCTGGACATCTGCCCGTGGGCCCTGCGGGAGGGGGTCATCCTCCGTCGACTCGATCAACTGGAGCCGATCTGACCAGGGTGCCGGGTTACGAGTGGTTTGCCAGTGCTCGTCCTGATGGCCCCGCGACAGCCGGGCTACGCTGGCTGATGTGACTTCCCGCGTTCCGGTGCTCCTGTCCAGCTCGTCGGTCTTCCCCGAGCCGACCGCGGCGGCGTTCCAACTGGCCGCGGCGCTCGGCTACGACGGCGTCGAGGTGATGGTCTGGACCGACGTCGTCAGCCAGGACGCGGGCGCGCTGCGCGGCCTGTCGGCGCACTACGACGTGCCGGTGCTGTCGGTGCACGCGCCCTGCCTGCTGGTCACCCAGCGGGTGTGGAGCCCCGACCCGTGGCAGCGACTGCGCCGGGCCGCCGAGCTGGCCGAGACGCTGGGAGCGCCGACGGTGGTGGTGCACCCGCCGTTCTCCTGGCAGCGGGACTACGCGCGCAACTTCGCCGAGGGGCTGGCCACTGTCGCGGACCGGTTCAACGGCCTGCGCTTCGCGGTGGAGAACATGTACCCGGTGCGGATGGCGGGTCGGCAGTTCGTCCCGTACGTCCCCGGGTGGGATCCCACCGACACCGGCTACCCGTCGTACACGCTGGATCTGTCGCACTGCGCGGCCTCGCACAGCGACCCGCTGGAGATGGCCGACCGGATGGGCGCGGGCCTGGCCCACGTGCACCTCGGCGACGGCACCGGCGAGGGCCGCGACGAGCATCTGGTGCCCGGACGCGGCACCCAGCCCTGCGGGGAACTGCTCTCCTCGCTGGCGGCGCGGGGCTTCACCGGCTCGGTGGCCGTCGAGGTGGCGACCCGGGGCGCGAAGAGCCGCGCGGTGCGCGAGGCGGACCTGCGCGCCGCGCTGGAGTTCGCCCGCCAGCACCTGCCCGCCCAGTCACCTGTCGACGTCTGACCCCGCCCGGGGCCGGGCGTCAGCTGACCGGGGTCAGCGACTCGGTGGTCGAGGTCGGCTGCGGGGCGACCGGCAGCTGCTCACCGATGGCGGCCCGCTTGCGGGCCCGGTGTGCCGCCACGTGCGAGCGGGTGGCGCAGCGCTCCGAGCAGAACCGCCGGCAGCAGTTGGACGACGTGTCCAGGTAGACGTTGCCGCACCGCTCGTCGGCGCACACCCCGAAGCGGGCGCTGCCGTACTCGCAGAGCCAGACCGACAGCCCCCAGACCGCGCCGGCCAGGTATTCGGCGCTGACCGACGCGCCCCGGCTGGTCACGTGCATGTGCCAGTCGCTGGAGTCGTGCCCGGAGATGCGCGGCTGGACCGGGAACGCCTCGAGCAGCGCGTTCAGCTCGGTCACCGCCTGGGCGTCGCGCCCCGAGGTGCCGTACTCGAAGACGTCGCGGAGCCGCTTCTGCGCCCGCCGGAAGATCGCGACGTCACGATCGGCGACCTCGTCGCGCATCCAGGCGTTGTCGTCGGGGAAGAGGGCCCGCAGGTCGTCGAGGTCGTCCAGGCGGGCGTTGACCAGGTCAACGCCGGTCCGGGCGTACGCGTCGAAGTTCACGCCCCCAACGGTAGACGACTCACGGGGTGCGCGCCGCGTCGATGTAGTGCGGCAGGAACCGCGCGTAACCGTCGGTGATCAGACTCGCGCTCTCCCGGACGCCCACCCCGGCCGACTCGCCGTCGACGATCCAGCTGCCCAGCACCACCCGATTGCCGGCGAACTGCGCCAGCGCCCGGAACTCCTGGTAGCACCAGCCCTCGTCGCCGTAGATCCCCGGATTGGTGATCTCCTCGGCGGCGGTCACGATGCGTACCGAGCCGCCCTCCCGGCCGAGCAGCGGCTTGGCCACGTACTCGGGCATGCCCCGCGGCGAGTCGAGGTACGCCGGGAGCAGGTACTCGTGGTCGGGGTACAGCTCCCAGAGGATCGCGAGCAGCGCCTTGTTGGACAGGAGCAGCTTCCACGCCGGCTCGATCCAGGTGGTCGGGGTGCCCGGTGCCAGGGCGGGCGGCCCGTACGGCTCGGCCAGCATCCACTCCCAGGGGTAGAGCTTGAAGCAGGTGGTCACCGGGCGGTCGGCGGCGTCGACGAAGCGCCGGCCGTCCCAGCCGATCTCCTGGATGGGTTGCAGCTCGACGCTCAGGCCGGCCTGCCGGGCGGTCTCGGCGAGGTAGCCGGCCGTCATGTGGTCCTCGCCCGACTCCTCCTCGTTCGACCAGAGCACGTGCACCACTGGGTCGTGCAGCCCAGCGCCGATCTTGGCCCAGGCACCGACCAGTCGCTCGTGCAGGCTGTTCCACTGGTCCAGCTCGGGGCGGGTCTGCTCCAGCCAGTACCACTGGATGATGCTCGCCTCGACGAGCGCCGTAGGTGTGTCGGCGTTGTACTCCAGCATCTTCGGCGGCCAGGTGCCGTCGTACGCCAGGTCGAAGCGCCCGTAGAGGGTGGGTGGCGCCTCGCGCAGCGACCGGGCCACCGCGTCGGCCGCCCAGGCGGGAATGCCGAACTCGGCGTACCGGCGCTGCGCCACCACGTGCTCGGCGGCGGCCACCGACATCCGGTGCAGCTCCTCCGTGGCCTCCTCCAGCCGCAGCACCTCGTCGAGGTCGAAGGCGTACGCGGCGGTCTCGTCCCAGTACGACATGATCCCGCCGTCGGGCAGCTCGGTGTCGACGTAGACCAGCCCCTGCGCGCGGATGGTGGCGTCCCAGTCGGGCCGGGGTGGCACGGATTCGCGGCGCACGTCAGCCTCCGCAGGAGGCGAGGTGGGTGCCGAATCCGCCGCGCTCGGGCAGGGCGGCCGTCGTCGGCTCCCCGGCGGTCCGCCCCGCGGCGGGCGCGGTGACCCGCATCGCCAGCGCGACCGTGTCTCCGCCGCCGACCGGCCCGAGGGCGCAGTCGTCATCGTCGTCGTCCGAGGTCATGTTGCAGCCGGAGAGGGCGAGCGCGAGAGCGGTGAGCGCGCCGAGCTGCACGGAGGCCGACCGGAGTCGGCGGCGGGGGCGTTGGTCCACGGCATCGTTGTAGTCGATCGACGCCAGTACCGCAGCCCCGGCCGCCCCTCGGCGGGGGTCCTGGCAGGGGCGATACGCTCGGCTCATGCTCCGTTCCGTCATCCTCGCCGCCTCCCGGTCATCCCAGGTCGAGCGGCTCGTCGCGACCGCCCCGTACACCCGGGACGTCGTTCGCCGGTTCGTCGCCGGCGCCGCCACCGACGACGCGTTGCGCGCGACCCGCGGGCTCGTCGACGACGGTCTGGCCGTCACCCTCGACCATCTGGGCGAGGACACCGTCACCCCCGAGCAGGCCACGGCCACCCGGGACGAGTATCTGAAGCTGCTGAAGATGCTCTCCGGGGCCGGGCTGACGCCGGCCGCCGAGGTGAGCGTGAAGCTCTCCGCGCTCGGCCAGATGTTCGACGAGCAGTTGGCGTACGACAACGTGCGGGCCATCTGTGCGGCCGCCGACGCGGCGGGCACCACCGTCACCCTGGACATGGAGGACCACACCACCACCGACTCGACGTTGGAGGTGCTGGCCAAGCTGCGCAAGGACTTCCCGTCGACAGGCGCGGTGCTCCAGGCGTACCTGCGGCGGACCGAGTCGGACTGCCGGGAGTTGTCCTCCGCCGGGTCGCGGGTGCGTCTGTGCAAGGGCGCGTACCGGGAGCCGGAGTCGGTGGCGTACCAGTCGGCCCGCGAGGTGGACAAGTCCTACGTCCGCTGCCTCAACATCCTGATGTCCGGCGACGGCTACCCGATGCTGGCGACCCACGATCCGCGGATGATCGCGATCGGCGAGGACCGGGCGCGCTGGTTCGACCGGGGGCCCGATCGCTTCGAGTTCCAGATGCTCTACGGTATCCGGCCCGAGGAGCAGGCCCGGCTGGCCGGCGAGGGCTACACGGTGCGCACCTACGTGCCGTACGGCGACGAGTGGTACGGCTACCTGATGCGTCGGCTCGCCGAGCGTCCGGCGAACCTGGTCTTCTTCGGCCGGGCCCTGATCTCCAAGAAGTAGGAGCCGCTTGACGCGCTTGGCTAATTGCCTTAGCTTCAAGCTATGACAGTTAGCCAGGTGCGGCGCGACGGCGGACACATCGCGTACGAGGTGCACGGCGACGGCCCACTCGTCGTCCTCGCTAACGGCATGGGCGAGAACAGGGCGAGCTTCCGACACCTCGTGCCGCTGCTCGTGGCCGCCGGTCACCGGGTCGCCTCAGTCGACGTACGCGGGCACGGGGAGTCCAGCGTCGGCTGGCCCACGTACGCCCCGGCGGAGGTCGGCGCCGACCTGCTGGCCGTCGTCCGTGACCTCGACGCCGGGCCGGCCGTGCTGGTCGGCAGCTCGTCCGCCGCCGCGGCGGTGGTCTTCGCCGCGACCGACGCGCCCGAGCTGGTCTCCGGCATCGTGCAGATCGGCGCGTTCGTCGGTCAGCCCAAACTCAACCCGCTGCTGCGGCTGGCGATGGGAGCCGTGCTGCGCAGTCCACGACTGTTCGGGATGTTCCACAACACGCTCTTCCCCGTGCACCGGCCGGCCGACGACGCCGCGTACCGCCGGTCGATGGTGGCCAACCTGCGCGAGCCCGGCCGGATGGCCGCGACCCGCGGTGTGATCGCGCCGGTCGAGCCGCACTGGACCGTCCGCGCGCCGCAGGTACGCCAACCGGTGCTGGTGCTGATGGGCGCGAAGGACCCGGACTTCCCCGACCCGGGGGCCGAGGCGAGGGCGGCCCGCCGGCTGTTCCGCGTCGCCGAGGCCCGGATGATCGAGGAGGCCGGGCACTACCCGCACGCCGACCGGCCGCGGGCCACCGCCGACGAGCTGGTGGGCTTCCTGGCGGTGTGTGCCGGTGCCTAGGGCCGGGCTCAACCAGCAGACAGTGGTGCGCGAGGCCGCCCGGCTGGCCGACGAGGTCGGCTACCACCAGCTCACCCTCGCCGCGCTCGCCAGCCGGCTCGGAGTCGCGCTGCCCAGCCTCTACAAGCACATCAAAGGGGCGGACGCGCTGAGCCAGAAGCTCGCCGCGCTGGCCAGCGCCGAGCTGGCCACCGAGCTGACCACGGCGGCCGCCGGCCGCTCGGGTGGGGACGCGCTGCGGGCGATGGCGGACGCCTACCGCGCGTACGCCCACCGGCACCCCGGGCGCTACCCCGCCACCCAGCGGGTGCCCGACCCGTCCGACCCGGAACACGTCGAGGCGGGCGAACGCGCGGTGGGCGCCATCTTCGCGGTGCTGCGCGGCTACGGGCTCACCGACGACGACGCGGTGGACGCGACCAGGGCGCTGCGCAGCGCCCTGCACGGGTTCGTCGCCCTGGAGGCCGCAGGTGGCTTCGGCCTGCCGCGCGATGTCGACCGCTCGTACCAGCAGTTGGTCGCCGGCCTGGACGTCGCATTCCGCTCCTGGCCGGCTCGCGGCGCCTGACCCGGTCCGGTCGGCCCGGGTCGGCCTCGCCCGATCCGGCCTTTGGTCGTACCCTTCGGCGGGTGACTGACGGGGTGCAGCAGCCAGCACCGCGGCGGCTCTGGCCGCTGTGGACCGTGCTCGTCGTGGTTGTCCTGCTGCTGGGCTGCGGCCTTCCGGCGGCACTGGTCGTCGGCGCGGTCCGCGAGGCCGGCGGCCGGGCCACGCTCAGCCGGGCCGGCGCCACAGCGACGGACGACCCGGCCACCGCCGTCGCCCGCGCTCTGTCCGATCGGATGACAGCGCAGCTCCAGCGACAGTCCACGGCGCTGCTCGGCGGCGACCGGGCCGGCTTCCTCGCCGTCGCCGATCCCGGCACGCATTCCGACCTGCGCCGTCGCTTCGCCGCGCTGCGCGCCCTGAAGGTGACCGTGTGGAGGGCCGAGCCGAGCGGCCTGCCCGTACCCGTCATCGGCAGGGCCGGCGAGTGGCGGCTGCTGGTGCGCTTCCAGTACTGCTTCGTGGCACCCGGCTGCCGACCGAGCCCGGTGCTGATCGGCACCCGCTGGCGGGAGAACGGCGACCAGCCCCGACTGATCGCGCTGGAGGAGTCGAAGTCCGCCGAGACCGGCACCCGACCATGGGAGATCAGCGAGCTGGCCGTGGCGGTCGGCGCCCGGACCATCGTCGCCACCACGCCGGCGCTGCGCGGCAAACTGGCCGGCCTGCTGACCCAGGCGGAGGCGGCCGCCGCGGTCGCCGACACCTACGCGGTGACCGGCTCGCCGCCGGACCGCTACCGGATCTTCTACGCCGGTCGGACGGAGTGGCAGCGCTGGTACGGCGGCGGACGCCCACAGTGGACCGGCGGCTACGCGGTGACCGTGGGCGGCGGCCACCACGAGGTGGTGCTCAACGCCGACGGGCTGACCAGCAGCGGCACCGACGACCTGCTCCGGCACGAGCTGACCCACGCCGCCTCGCTGCCGGAGCGCGGCTACCCGGGCAAGACGACCTGGTGGCTCGTCGAGGGGCTGGCCGAGTTCGCCGGCTCGGGCGGCCAGCCGGTCGACAGGTACGAGGGGCTCGCCGAGGTGCGCAAGCTGGTCCGGGGCGGTTGGGACGGCCGGCTGGAGGGCGTCACGCCCGCCGACGACGCGCCCGCCGAACGGGTCGGCGGCAGCTACGGCGTCGGCTACCTCGCCGTCCGCCACCTCGTCGACAGGTTCGGACCGGAGCGGCTGCTCGCCTTCTTCAAGGCTGTGGTGCACGAGCGCAAGACCGCCGACGTCGCCGCCGAGCAGGCGTTCGGCGAGCAGTGGTCGACACTGCACGACGAGTGCGTCGCGTACGTCCGCGCCACCAGCGCCTGAAAGGCTGCCGGTGGCCTGGGACCCGGTCACCAGCACGTGGCGCGGCGTGCCCGGCTGACCTGTTCCCGGGGACTGGCGGGCGGCTGGGCGCCCGGACGGCGGCGGGCGGGCCCCGGAGGAGCCGCCCGCCGCCGTGCTCAGCTCACCAGGCGGAGGAGATCTGGCTACGGGCGCCGAGCATGCCACCCGCGATTCCCGGATACATCCACAGGATCCCGGTCGAGTTCTCCCGGGCGATCACGTCCGCCTTGCCGTCCCGGTTGAAGTCGGTCAGACCGAAGGAGGTGTAGCCGGCCCAGCCGATACCGACCTGGGTGATCGTGTCCGGTCCCAAGTCGTAGAGCTTCAGCAGGCCTGTGCTCGCCTGCCGAGCGTAGATGTCCGGCGTGGCGTCCCCGACGACGTTGGCGACGCCGAACCCGGTGAAGTCGGTGCTCCAGCCGTTGCCGATGTCCGCTCGCGTGCCACCGCCGCCCTTGAGGTCACCCGGGTAGACCCACAGGTCGTTCGTCGACCCAGCGGTGAAGATGTCCTGGTAGCCGTCCCGGTTGTAGTCGCCCACGCCGAACGGGCGGTAGTTGCACCACTGGATCCCCAGGAAGGTGGGGGTGGGACTCAGGTCGTCCGCCGTCCCCAGGAAGACCTTGAGCTCGCAACTGACGTTGTCCCTGGCCACGATGTCCTGGTACCCGTCATGGTCCCAGTCGGCGATGCCGAAGGCGGTGAACTGGTTCCACCCGTTCGAGACCAGGCGCGGCTTGGACAGCTGCTCGGAGCGCGGCGGGGAGCCATCGTTCGGCGGGGTCAGCTTCCGGTACTTCCACAGGTTGCCGTCCACATCGCTGGCGTAGATCTCGGTTTCCAACTGACCGGTGCCGGGTGGGGTCCACGTGGTCGCCCCGACCGGCGTGAGGGAGCCGTTCTTGGCGCTGTTGCTCGCCCCGATCTGGGTGGGGGTGAGCGCCCGCTTCCACACCTGGAGGTTGCTGAGCATCCCGGCGTAGTGCGCGGTCGCCACGCCCTGGTACTTGTAGCGGCCGACCACGAACTTGCCGGTGCTCGGCCACGTGGGCGTCGCGGTGTACTGGGCGTTGCCCTTCAGGACCCCGTTGACATAAAGCGAGATGATCCTCGTGTCGGCGTTGTAGCTGGCCACCAGGTGCGTCCACACACCCAACGCCGTCCCGGCCGGCGTCACCACCTGGGTGTACGACCAACCGCTGTCCGCGTTGCCCAGGCCGAACCGCCAGGTGTTGTCGCTCGCGTTGTTCCAGAGCAGGAAGCGCGACGCGTTCGCTCCGTCCTCGCTGGCGATGACGCCACCGGCCGCCGTCGGCTTGGCCCAGACCGAGAGGGTGAACGACTTGCTCGTGTCGATCAGCCGCTCGGGACTGGTCAGTGCCGTCTTGTTGGTGTAATCGACCTGGGTCGCGGTGGAGTCGGTGTTCAGCACGACGACCTGCGGGAACAGCTCACCCTGACGCCACTTCGCGCTCACGCCGGGCTTGGTCGGCGAAGGTTCGGTCACCTCGACCCCGAGCGACTTGCCGCCGGAGATGTCGGTGGCCGTGCTGAGCACCCCGTCTCCCGCCTCGTCGAACTTGTCGTCGAACTGCCAGGTGTGATCGGAGGTGATCAGCGTCTGCTTGGGCTGGGCGGTGATGGTGGCGCTGCCGGCCTGGAGGTTGGTGACCAGCCAGGCCGTGGTGGCCGCACCGGCACCGACGGTCCACAGGTCGGGGGTGCCGTCACGGTTGATGTCCCCGGCGCGCAGGCTGAGCGCGACACCGGTGTTCCAGCCGCCGGCCGCGAGGGTACGCGCGGTGTAGGTGAGCTGGCCGGTGTCCTCGTTGTAGGCCAGGTCGGACCACAGGTAGAGCGCGCCGGTGGTCCGGTTCCGGAGGAACATCGCCGTGCCGGTACCGGTCTGGGCGGTGGCGATGGTCCAGTTGTTCCAGTCCGCGCCGCCGGTCGGGGTCGCCGCACCGGTCGAGGTCGCTCCGAAGAACAGGCTGGTCCCCGGGAAGCTGGGGTAGTAGGTGAGCTGGTAGCCGTTGGTGGCGTCCCCACTGGTACCGATCAGGTCCGGGAAGCCCGACCCGGTGCCCCGAGCCTCACCGGCGTTGGCCAGCTGGATCGGCGACCGGCCGTACTCGTCGAGGAGGTACTCGCTCATCAGGCTGGTCTGAACGCCGCCGCGCTCCGGCATCAGGACGGAACCGTCGCCGTTGCCGGCGAAGATGCCCCCGCCGCCGGCGTTGGTCCCCGTGGGGTAGTAGACCAGCACGTCCTGGAGGCCGCCGCCGGTGAATCGACCGGTGATGACCTGGCCTCCGTTGAAGTCGGCGGGTGAGTTGTTGCCGGTGACGCCGTTACCTCGCGCGCCCATGTTGCTGATGCTCGGGTTGAGCCCGGCTGAACCGCTGTTCTCCGCCAGCCACAGGCCGGCCGTGAGGTTGTTGACCGAGCCGACGGTGAGCAGGTCGGCCCAGCCGTCACCGGTCAGGTCGCCGTCCGGTGCGATGGTGGTCGGCGGGTCGGCGTTGAACGGCAGCGTCGCGGTCTCGCCGAAGTTCTTGCCTGCCGCGGTCACGCTGGTCACGGAGATCGTGTTGGTGAAGCGGGTGGGCGTGACCTGGATGTTGGCGTTGCCACTCGCGTCGGGGGTGACGGCCTGCGGGGGTGCCGCATTGAGCTGGTAGACGTAGCTGGTGGGGGCGGTGCCGCTGGACGGCGCCTTGACCGGGATGGTGATCGGCTGCCCGATGGTCGCCGGTTGGGTCAGTTCGGGGATGTTGGGCGGCCCGGCCCGGGTGGCGTCGAAGGCGAACCGGCAGGTGGTCGACCAGTTGCTGGCGGTGCGGAAGTCGGTCGTCTGCACTTTCCAGGCGAAGGTCGCGAACTTGCTCGTACCCGCGACGGCCGCCAGTGTGGCTCGGGGCACGATGAACACCGCCGTGGTGCCGGAGGAGTACGTGAGCAGGCTCGGGTTGGTGCTGGCGATGGCCGTCTGAGCGGGATCGCCGTCCTTCCACACCTTGAAGGTGACCCCGAGGGTGCCCTTGTCGACATCCGAGACCGGCGCGTACAGCGACACCGCCGTGTCACCGACCACCGTGGGGTTGGCGGCGGTGCACGCGGTGGTCGGGGAGGTGCTGAGGCCGGTCGGCGCGGCGGGCGCGTGGTTGTACCGGATAGTCAGGGTGGGGCTGGTCTCGAGGAATTCCTTCCAGCTCTGGGCGTCGCTGGCCTCGTTGGCGGCGACCATCCACAGGGTGCGCGTCGACTTCTTGGCGCTGACGTCGGCCCTGATCTGGTTGGTGATGTCGAAGGAGACGCCGGCGGCGTCGCAGCCGCTGTAGCCGTACGCGAAGCTCTTGCTCGCGATGGCGCTGCCCTTGCTCACCCCCTCCCAGTAGTTCCAGGTGGCGTTGCCAGAGGTCAGTGTGGTGCTGGGACCGTAGATGTTGACCGTCTTGTCGGTGCAGCTCCACGAGCGGGTGTTCGTAATCTTGAAGACGGCGTCCGCGATCTCGGCACCGGCCAGGGTGCTGTAGGGCACCGGGAAGTTGATCAGGGTGTTCGACCGCTGGCTGCCCGAGTTGCCGACCTGCATCCGGCCGATGGGGTCCGGGGTGTTCTTCCAGTAGTTGGTCGACTGGTGCTGATAGGAGATCGAGGCCCAGCCGCTCATCTTGGGGCCGACGGGCGTCCAGTTGAACGTGGGGTCGATGTAGAGCGGATAGACCGCGGTCGGGTCGGTCAGCAACGCCCGGTCGGGGGTGAGCCGCAGGTTCCCGGCGGCGATCCGCACACCGATCGGGGCCGTCCGCGCACCACGGCCCGGTCCGCCGGGGGTCGACGCGGCAGCCCGCTCGTTCGTACCCGTCTTGGCGTTCGCGCCCGGGGCGGAGTCCCACATGGCCGGGGCGGAAGCGGTGAGCACCGTGCGGCCACCCCGGTCCCGGCCGGTGATGTTGCCGACTGGGTCGGCCGCCAGGGTGACGCCCTTCGTCACGGTGGCGAGGTCGAGTGCGGCGAGCCGAGGGTCTGCGGCCGCCTGTCGGTTCTTGACCACGAAGACGTGCGAGAAGGAGCCCTCACCGCTGACCCGGACGGTCAGGTCGACCCCGGGCAGCACCTCGGCGTAGGTGGCGGTGGGCCCGGACAGGGTCGGCGCCGGCAGGGTCAGCGGGGCGGTCACCGACAGTGCGCGGTCGCCGCTGGTCATCTCCGCGAGCGGGCCAGTGCCGCCAGCGGAGACACGGATCGGATTGGTGGTGACGGCGGCGCTGATGCTGCCGTCAGCGTTGCGGACCAGCGTCGGATCGAGGTCCTTCCAGGCGCCGTTCACCCTGGTCCGGGTGGGTACGGCGGACTGGGTCAGCTCCATCGTCCCGTCCGGGCGGGCGGTGAAGGTGGCGGTCGACGTGCCGGCGCCGGTGGCCTCGACCGGCTTGCCGGTCCGCCTCGCCTCGACCAGCGCCCGATCGACGCTGAGTGATCCGCTGGCAGGCGCAGGTGCGGGTTTGCCTGGCGCGGCGGCTGCCGGTGCGGCGGGCAGGATGGCGGCCGTGGTGGCCAGGACCATGCTGGCCGCGACGCCTGTCGTGAGCCTGCGTCTGGCGGTAGGTGTCCTCGGTGGAGGACCGATTTTGAGCATGATGCGCTTACTCCCCCGTGAGTCTGGCCGGCGGTCGCGGAACACGTCCGTTGGGCGGCAACAGTGAAGCAGCACTTCCGGCCTTCGTGGAACGCCGGTTGTCACATGGGGTTGTCCTTTTCGAACTCACTGCGATGGATTTGCCGACCGCCATCAGAGGTCATCGTTATCGTCTCGTTACCTTCGGGTCGATCCAACGTGAAACATTGATCGCGCCACGGGGGTGTGCGACCGAACACCCTGCGTGGCTTTTCTGGCAACGCGCAGAGGTGAGGATCGAATGGTCGGGTACGGGGGATTACGACTGCACACACGTCCCAGACGTCTGGTGGCACTGGCCACGGCGGCGTCCCTGGTGGCGAGCCTGTTGGCCGGGGCGCCGGCGGCGGCGAAACCGGAAGACGGCGGGGTGTCCAAGCTGCCGCCCATGTCGCCCGGGCGATCGGTGACCGGCGTCAAGCCACTGCCCACGAGCTTCGTGACACCACCCGACCAGGCGAAGTCGACCTACCGGCCGTCGCGCACGGCGTGGCCGAAGGCCGCGTCGGCAACGGTCGAGCTGACCGCGACGACCTCCGCGGCCCGCGCCGCCGCGCCGGCGAAGGCACGCGCCGCGGGTACCCCGATCTGGGTGACACCGGTCGCCAAGGGCGGCCGCTACGCCGGTCCGCAGCAGATGCGGGTGGGGATCGCGGACCGCGCTGCCACCGAGGCGGCCGGCGTGGACGGCGTCCTGCTCTCGGTGACGCCGTCGTCGACCGGACGCGCCACCGGCGCGGTACGGGTCGGCGTCGACTACGCCGAGTTCGCGGAGGCGTACGGCGGCAACTACGGTTCCCGCCTGCGACTCGTGCAGCTGCCGGCGTGCGCGCTCACCACACCGGGGCTCGCCGCCTGCCGGACGCCCATCCCGCTGGCCTCAACCAACGACGCGGCGGCCAACTCGGTGTCGGCGGAGGTCCCGCTGACGACCGCCGCCGCCGACAGCCGGTCGACCGGGTCGGCGATGGTGCTCGCCACCGTCGCCGGTGTCGGCGATGAGGGTGGCAAGGGTGGCACCTACGCCGCGACCGACCTGAAGCCGTCCGGCTCCTGGACCGCGGGCGGTAGCACCGGCTCGTTCAGCTACTCGTACCCCCTTGCCGTGCCGCCGACTCGGTCGAAGCTCGTGCCGCAACTGGCCCTCTCCTACGACTCCGCGGGGGTCGATGGTCAGACCTCGGCGACCAACGCGCAGGCGTCCTGGGTGGGCGACGGCTGGACCACCCCGAAGTCGTACGTCGAGCAGACCTTCGTCTCCTGCTCCGACGACCCGGGCGGTAGTCCATCCCCGGTCAAGACGAACGACCGTTGCTACGCCGGTCCGATCCTCACCATCGCCCTGAACGGATCGTCGAGTTCGCTCATCTGGGACTCCGGCAAGGACACCTGGAAGGTGCAGAACGACACCGGCGCCGTGGTCACCCGGGTGATGAACTCGGGTAACGGCAGTGGCACCAAGGACACCGACTACTGGCGGGTCACCGAGCGGGACGGCACGGTCTACGAGTTCGGCCGCAACCGTCTGCCGGGGTGGACGACCAACAAGCCGGAGACCAAGTCGGTCGACTACGTTCCGGTCTACTCGGCGCACTCCGGGGACCCCTGCTACAACTCGGCGGGCTTCAGCTCCTCGGTCTGCACCATGGCGTACCGGTGGAACCTCGACTACGTCAAGGACGTCCACGGCAACGCGATGGCCTACTACTACAACCAGGCCACCAACTACTACGGCCGCAACGAGGGCGCCACCGATGTGCCGTACATCCGGGACAGCAACCTCGCCCGGATCGACTACGGCTTCCGCGACAACGGCGCGTACGGCGTGATCCCCAACCAGGTGGTCTTCAACAGCGACGACCGCTGCCTGTCCGGCACCTGCAAGCCGCTGAACGACTCGACCAAGGCCAACTGGCCGGACGTGCCGTTCGACCTCGTCTGCAACTCCGGTACGGACTGCAAGGCCTGGAGCCCGTCCTTCTTCTCCACCGTGCGGCTGACCTCCATCGAGACCCAGCAGTACGACACCAGCAGCACCCCGTACAAGAAGGTCGACTCCTACGCCCTGACCCACACCATGCCGGCGACCGGGGACGGCACCGCGCCGACGCTGTGGCTGACCTCGATCACCCGCACCGGGTACGACACCACCTCGGGCGGCTCCACCAGCGCCATCGCCCTGCCCTCGGTGTCGTTCACCGGCATCAAGCTGCCCAACCGCGTCGACGTCACCGGCGGCTACCCCTCGTTCTACCGGCAGCGCATCGCGACGATCACCACCGAGACCGGCTCGGTGATCTCACCCAGCTACGAGCTGCCGCAGCCCTGCAGCGCGCCGGTGACGGTCAGCCCCGCGTCCAACGGCAAGTCCTGCTACCCCGTCTACTGGACGCCGGAGGGGGTGCCGAACCAGATCCTGGACTGGTTCCACAAGTACGCGGTCACCCGGGTCACCGCCACCGACCCCACCGGGGGTGCGCCGGCCACCTCGACCAGTTACGAGTACGTCGGCAACGCCGCATGGCACTACGACGACAACGAGGTGGTCAAGGCCAAGTACCGAACCTACGGACAGTTCCGTGGCTACGGCAAGGTCCGGGTCCGCAACGGTGACGGCGTCAACGACCCGCGCACGCTGGCGGACACGACCTACTACCGCGGCATGAGCAGGAACAACAACACCACCGTCGTCAACGTCACCGACAGCGCCGGTGGCACGCACGAGGATGTCGACCAGCTCGCCGGCCGCCCGCTGGAGGCCACCACCTACCTGGGCGACGGCGGCCCGGTCGACAGCTCGACCGTCACGTCCTACTGGGTTTCCGGCGCGACCGCGACCCGCACCCGCACCGGGCTGCCGGCTCTGACCGCGACGTTCGCCGCGCCGGTGCAGACCTGGCGGCGTCAGGCGGTCACCACCGGCGCCACCACCACCTGGCGGTACAGCCAGACCGACATGTCGTACGACGCGTCGACGAGCTCCCCGACGTTCGGGCTGTTGCAGCACTCGTACGACCACACCGTTCCGGCGGACCCGAAGTACGACCGCTGCACCAGCACCAGCTACGCCCCGGTGAACACCGGTCTCAACCTGGTCGGCCTGACCAGCCAGGTGGAGACCGTGTCGGTGGCCTGCGGTGGCTTCACCGCCGGCTCGCCGACCTCGGTGCCGGGCAGCACCAACACGCTGAGCGCCCCGGCCACGGTCAACCGGCCTGCGCAGGTGGTGTCACACGTCCGCACCTTCTACGACGACACGACCTTCGCGACCACGTTTCCGCAGGCCGCCCCGACCAGGGGCAACGTGACAATGGTCCGCAAGGCGTCCGACTGGGCCTCCGGCGGCTACACCTACCAGACGACGGACCGGGCCGAGTTCGACGCGTACGGCCGCGCCACCGGCAGCTGGGACGGTAACGGCAACAAGGCCACCACCACCTACACGGACAACGCCACCGGTCTGACCACCGGCATGACCCTGCAGAACGCCGAGGGCCACGCCACCACCACGACCATGACCACGCTACGGAATCTGCCCAGGAGCAGCACCGACGCCAACGGCGTGGTCACCAGCACCCAGTACGACGCGCTCGGCCGCCTGACGGCGGCGTGGGTGGCGTCCCGGCCCACCAGCGCTCCGGCGAACGTGAAGCACAGCTACACGGTGTCCAAGACCGGGCCGACCGCCACGACGACCGAGACGCTCAACAAGAACAACGGGTACCGCACCTCGACCACCATCTACGACGCCCAGTACCGGGTGCGGCAGACCCAGTCGGTCACGAACACGGGTGGCCGGATGGTCACCGACTCGTTCTACGACAGCCGGGGATGGGTGCGCGCGACCTACAACGGCTGGTGGGATGCCGCCACCACGCCGAACACCACTCCGGTCTACACCGACAGCCTTGTGAAGAAGGCCCTGAACCAGACCTTCAACACCTACGACGGGCTCGGCCGGGTCATCCTGGCCGAGAACGCCCGCGACGGGGTGGTCAAGTCGTCGACCAGGACGGTGTACAACGGCGACCGCACGACGGTCATCCCGCCGACCGGCGGCACCGTCACCGCGACGGTCAGCGACCCGATGGGCCGGTTGGAGGAGCAGCTCCAGTACATCGCGGCCCCGACGCTTGTCTCGCCGAGCAACCCGTTCACCGGCGTCTACCGCCTGACCGGCGGCACCACGGTGGCCACCAGGTACGGCTACGACAGCCACGACAACCAGTCCACCCTGACCGACACCGCGGGCAACGTCTGGACCAGCGGGTTCAACCTGCTGGGACAGGTGGTCAGCAAGGATGACCCGGACGCCGGGACCAGCACCACCCGCTACGACGGTGCGGGCAACGTCGTCGAGTCGACGGACGGCCGGGGCAAGACCGTGTCGTACACCTTCGACAAGATCAATCGTCGTACCGGCAGCTTCGCCGCCGCGGTCACGGCGCAGTCGGCCAGCAACCAGCTGGGCGCCTGGGTGTACGACAACGACAACACCGCCGTGGCGATGACGAACCCGGTCGGCAAGCTGACCACGGCGACCGCCTTCCGCAACGGCGCCGCGTACAGCACCCAGTGGACCGGCTTCGACGCCTTCGGCAACTCCAAGGGCGAGACGATCACCATCCCCGCCGCAGAGGGGGCGCTCGGCAACACGTACGGCTTCGGGCACACCTACTCGGCCACCATCGGAATCCCTCTCGCCGACACCTACCCGGCCCGGGGAAACCTGCCTGCCGAAACCGTGTTGCGTGGCTACACCGGAGTGCTGGACCTGCCGACCACCGTCGGCGGCCTCGCCGGCTACAGCCAGTCCGCCGACTACGACGCCTGGGGCCGGATCACCCGCAACGTCGTCGGCTCCCCGACGAGCCTGGCCTCGATCGTCAACGTCTACGACGACCACGACGGGCGACGCAAGCAACAACTGGTGACCAAGACGACGACCACCACGACGAACGTCGACAAGCAGGACTACGAGTACGACCTGTACGGCAACATCACCAAGACGGTCAACACCCGCTACGAGCCGTCGACGGTGTCCGAGACGGAGTGCTACCGGTACGACGCGCTGCGGCGGCTGACCAAGGCATGGACGGCGAAGGACGACTGCGCGGTCACTCCGACCGTCGGTAACCGGGCCATGGTCGGCAGCGGCATCGGCGCCACCAGCGCCTACTGGACCGAGTGGGACGTCGACTCGCTCGGCAACCGGAAGAGCCAGACGCAGTACTCGCCGACCGGTGGGACCGACACCACCACCACCTACGCCTACGACGGCAACGGCAAGGGTCAGCCGCACACGTTGACGGGTACGACCACCTCCGGTGGCCTCACCGGCACCACCTCGTACGCCTACGACGACGCGGGCAACATGACCACCCGCAAGGCCGGGCAGGGCACCCAGACCCTGAACTGGGACGACACCGGCGAGTTGACGTCGGTGACCGGTGGCACGGACGGGAACAGCTCGTTCCTGTACGACGCCGACGGCAACCTGCTGATCCAGAAGGACCCGGGGGTCACCACCCTCTACCTGCCCGGTCAGCAGATCACCCTCAACACCAGCACCCAGGCGTTGAGCGGCACCCGCTACTACCCGCTGCCGAGCGGCGCGATGGCCTACCGCACGGGCAGTGGCAGCGCTTACGGGTTCACCATTCCGGACCACCAGGGCACGCCCAGCCTGTACCTGAACAACACGGCACAGATGCCCACCTGGCGGCAGTACACCCCGTACGGCGCGCCCCGCGGCGCCACCGTGACGGCACCGGACAACCGTGGCTTCCTCAACCAGCCACTCAACACGAACACCGGCTTGACCCAGGTCAGCGCACGGAACTACGACCCGACCATCGGTCGGTTCGTCTCGGTGGATCCGTTGCAGGACCCGGCCGATCCCCAGCAGTGGAACGGCTACTCCTACGCGAACAACTCCCCGGTCACGATGAGCGACCCGGACGGCCTGATCCCGGCCGACTGCATGGAGTACGACTGCTACGGCTATGATTCGCGGCCCCTCAAGGATGGCGACGGCCGTGGTGCCGGTGGTTGCCCGGGCGGCTGTGGCACCGAGGCGAACAAGGACTGGGGCAAGAAGAACGGCAAGTCGACCACCAGGAACCGGAAGCGGGAGCATCCCCGAGTCCTCGGACATGTGATCGTGGTGCCCGAAACAGTGCCGCTGGAGGAGTTCACCCGCCTCTGGAACGAACAGCGTGCCGCGAAGTTCGGCGCGTCAGCATTCTCCAACGACGAGCTGGTGCGGAACGACGAACGCGAACTCGCCATGAACATCTGTCACGAGATGGGACGGCCGGGCGGCTGCAACGAGTGGATCGAACAGCTCTGGAGCGGCCACTTCGACTTCATGGCGGCCAACCTGCCGGCGGACGAGATGTTCCAGAGCGGTGCGCTCGGTGCCTTGGGCACTGCGGGACGTGTGGCGGCACCCGGTGGGCGTCCCGCCGCCCCCGGTGGCTGCAAGAGCTTCAGCGGTGATACCCAGGTTTTGATGGCGGACGGAACCACCAAGGCCATCGACGAGTTGAAGGCTGGGGATGAGGTCATGGCCTCGGACCCGGAGACTGGCGAGCAGGGTCCCCGAGTCATCACTCATGTGTGGGTCCACCAAGACGACCTCATCGAACTCCAACTCGTTGACGCCGCAATCACGACGACCGAGGATCATCCGTTCTGGAACCAGACCGACCAGGAATGGCAGCCGGCCGACAAGCTTGACGCGGGCGATCTCGTGCTGTCGGCGGACGGCCGCACCCGATCCGTCGTTGGCGTCCGTCCGAACACTGTCCACGCAGACCTTGCCTACAACCTCACTGTTGACGGCATCCACACGTACTATGTGCTTGCCGGCAGCGCCTCGGTCCTGGTGCATAACACGGGTGGCGCCTGTGACGTTCCGGACCCTTCGACGGCCGGGAAGCCGCTCGGTCCTCATCGTCCTGCTGGGGTCGGCGACGACTGGACGGCGAGAACCGCTGATAATGGTAAGGGAACTGTTTGGCAGGCTCCCGGGGCAACAGGAAACGCGAAGATGGTTCGCACTATGAACCCGACGGCCATGTATCCGAATGGGTATGTTCGCTTTCATAACGCGCATGGCCAGCCGATCGGGCTCAACGGGAAGCCAGGTTCAAGGGCCGACACCCACATACCAATGAATCCCGACGGCACGTATTCACTCCCGGCTGGATGGTAGAAGTGAATTTGAACGTTGCAGGTCAATCGGTAACCCGTGTCTGCTTCGATGCTGCTCTCACGATTCTTACTAGTGGGGATTGCGAGTTTCGCGTAGAGACCGAATCGGTCATTAGGACGCCGTCTGGTGAAACTGTGCGATTCGACCCGGAGTCTCCGGCTATAGCCGTAATCCACCTGGTGGGCCTGGTGGGCGATAGAGTCACCCTTGCTGAAGTGGGAAGCGGTGGCGATTTACTAGTAACGTTCGAGGGCGGAGCGGAATTGACCGTCTCTCCGGATGCCGAATACGAGGCTTGGGGTCTTGTGGGGCCGAAAGAAAGGCGAGTGACGTGCATGCCTGGCGGTGAGGTAGCGCTTTGGGGCGAACGGCACGAAGCCGAATAGTTCGTGAGCCTGCGGTGTCGTTGTACTGCGGCACCGCAGGTTCGCCCACCTGATTTAGCGCCCAGTCAATACTGCTCAGCCCGTCGCCACTTCGCGCCCACTCCGCAACATTCCCTGTTGGTGCCGCAGTAGGTGCCAGCAATTTGGCCCCGTACGATCGATGGGTGCGCCGCCCCCAGTTGCCGCGGCCCGCAAGCGCCACGCGGCCCCGCCTGCTCACCGCCCTGACCGCCGTCGCCGTCCTCACCGCCACCACCGCCGCGTCCTGCGGCGACAAAGACCCTGACCTCGCGCTGGCATCTGCCGCCCGCAACCCCGTCACCGAGGTGATCGACGCCCCGGCGACGGTGACTGCGCGGGCCGCCGCGACCCTGACCGCGCCCGCCGACGGCACCCTCGCCAGCCTTCGTGTCCAGCCTGGACAGCGGGTGAAGCGCGGCCAGGTGCTCGCCGTGGTCGCGTCCCCGTCGGCCCAGGCCCGGCTGCGCCAGGCCAAGGAGGCGTTGGCCGCCGCCAAGCGCGCCGGTCGGGGTGTCTCCACCGGCAGCCTGACCGGCAGCCGGCGTGCCACCGACAAGGCTGCCGACAAGGCTTTCGACGAAGCCCGCGAGGCCGCCGACAAGATCGCCGACCAACAACTGCGGGACGCGCTGCTGGCCCAGGTGACCTCCGCTCAGGAGCAGTACGCGGCCGCCGCGCGCAGCGCCGATCAGGCCGTGCGCGCCGTACAGCGGGGGATCAGCGGGTTGAACTCCGCCGTCGGCTCGCTCTCCGCGGCGCAACGGCTCCAGGCCCAGCAGGCGTACGACCTGGCGAAGGCGACAGTCGACGCACTGACCCTGCGCGCCCCGGTCGCCGGGGTGGTGCAGCCCGGTGGCACCCGGGCCGGCGGCGGCGCCAACGGCGGCTTGGCCGGGCTGCTGGAGCAGGCCGGTGGGGCCGGTCTCGACCCGTCCGCGCTGGCCCCCGCGCAGGCCGGCCCGCCGGCCGGAGTGGACGACGCGGTGGCGGTCGGCGGTCAGGTCACCGCCGGCACGCCGGTGCTCACCGTGGTGGACACCGGGCAGCTCGGACTGCTCGCCGAGGTGGACGAGACCGACGTGCTGCTGGTCAAGGCCGGGGTGACCGCCACCGTCGAGTTGGACGCCGTCGCCGGCGCCAACTACGACGCCACGGTCCGCTCGGTCGACGTGCTCCCCACCAGCTCCGCGCAGGGCGGCGTCACCTATCGGGTACGCCTCACGCTGGGTCCCGGGAAGCTGGCCGAGGACGCGCCGGCCCCGACGCCCCGCCCCGGCATGAACGCGATAGTGCACCTGCGCGTACGCGAGGCCGCCGACGCGGTGACCGTCCCCGCTTCGGCGGTCTTCTCCGCCGACGGGCGGGACACGGTCTGGGTGGTCCGCGACGGCAAGGCCGACCGGGCGCCGGTGACCGTGGGCGTCCAGGGGGCCGACCTGGTGCAGATCCTCAACGGCGTCCAGGCCGGCGACCGGATCGTGGTGCGCGGCACCGACCAGGTGCGCGACGGCCAGGAGGTCCGGTGACCGACACCCCGCCGGCCATCGAGGCGGTGGACGTGTCGCGGACGTACCAGCTGGACGGGGTGTCGGTGGAGGCGCTGCGCGGGGTGTCGCTGACCGTGCAGCCCGGTGACTACGTGGCGCTGGTCGGGCCGTCCGGCTCCGGCAAGTCGACGCTCATGCACCTGTTGGGCGGGCTCGACCGACCGACCGGCGGCCGGTTGGTCATCGGCGGGCGGGACGTCAACGCCCTCACCCCGCCGGAGATGGCCGCCCTGCGCAACGAGACGATCGGGTTCGTCTTCCAGGCGTTCCATTTGCTGCCGCGTACCTCGGCGGTGGAGAACGTGGCGTTGCCCCTGGTCTACCGGGGCGTGTCGGCCCGGCAGCGCCGGGAGCGGGCGGCGGCGATGCTGGGCCGGGTCGGTCTCGGGCACCGGCTGGACCACCGGCCCAACCAGATGTCCGGTGGCGAGCAGCAGCGTGTGGCCATCGCCCGCGCCCTGGTCACCGAGCCGACGGTGCTGCTGGCTGACGAGCCGACCGGCAACCTGGACAGCGTCACCGGCGCGGCGGTGCTGGAACTGCTGGAGCAACTGAACGCCGAGTCCGGGGTGGCGCTGGTGATGGTCACCCACGACCAGGAGGTGGCCGCGCGAGCCACCCGCCGGATCACCATGCGCGACGGTGTGGTGGTGGCGGACAGCGCCACCGCACCTCATGATCGACCGCTGTCCGTCGATCACGGTCGACCTGAGACACTGGTCCCCGCTCCCAGCGCGGAGCCCCGGTCCGTGTCCGGAAGCGGCCCGGGGCACCCGTCCGGTGGCTCTGGTGGCGCCGCCGGAGCCACCGGGCGCCTTCCGCGCGAGCCCGGCCCGCGCCGCGGGGGGACCGACATGCGCGAGCCCGGCCCGCGCCGCGCCGAAGCCGGCCCGCGTGAGGCCGGCCCGGGCGAGCCCGCGGACGGTGCGGCGTGAGGGTCGCCGAGGCGTGGCGGGTCGCGCTTGACGCGCTCCGGGCCAACCGGCTGCGCAGCTCGCTCACCATGCTCGGCGTGATCATCGGGGTGGCCTCGGTGGTGCTGCTGGTCGCCATCGGCACCGGCACCAAGCAGAAGGTCGAGCAGCAGGTCGAAGGGCTCGGCTCCAACCTGCTGCTTGTCGTCCCCGGCAAGATCGAGGTGGGCACCGCGCCGGTCGTGTCGCCGTTGACGCTCAAGGACGTGGACGCGGTCTCCCGGGTCGTCGGCGATCCCGAGCGGGTCGCGGTCACCGTCGCCTCCGGTGCCACCGCACGCGCGGGTGCCCGCTCCGACTTCACGACCGTCCAGGGCGTGCTGGAGACCACCCCTGCGGTGTTCACCCGGTCGCTGGCCCGAGGTCGCTACCTCACCGGCACGGACGTGGACACCAGCCGGCGGGTCGCGGTCCTCGGTGACTCGGTGGCACGCGCGTTGTTCCCCGACCGGGATCCCCTGGGTCAGCAGGTGACCCTCGCCGGGGTGCGGTTCCGGGTCATCGGCGTCTTCGCGCCCCTCGGGCAGAGCCTCGGCGTCGACCGGGACGACGAGGTGCACGTGCCGGTCACCGCGGCGCAGCGCCTGTGGGGCACCCAGCGGGTGGACGGCATTGCGGTGAAGGCGCCCGATCGGGAGCGCATCGACGAGCTGGGTGAGCGCATCGTCGCCGAGCTGAACCGCCGCCACCCGGACACCGAGTTCAGCGCGGTCACGCAGCAGCAGATCCTCGGTGTGCTCGGCGACATCCTCGGCGTCCTCACCGGCGTACTCGCCGCCATCGCCGGCATCTCGCTGCTCGTCGGCGGCGTCGGCGTCTCCAACATCATGCTGGTGAGCGTCCGGGAGCGGACCCGGGAGATCGGGCTGCGCAAGGCCGTCGGCGCCCGACCCCGTGACATCGGCGTGCAGTTCCTGCTGGAGGCGGTGCTGCTCACCACCATCGGCGGGCTGACCGGGATGGCGCTGGGCGTGGGTACGGCCCTGCTGGTGGACGCGTTGTCGCCGATCCCGGCGGCGATCACCTGGTGGTCGTTGGCGCTCGCCTTCGGGGTGTCGGCGGCGGTGGGGATCGTCTTCGGGGTCGTTCCCGCGCAGCGCGCCGGCCGACTCGACCCGGTGGTGGCGCTGCGCGCCGAGTGACCAACCGGACGGTGGACGCAGCCGGGGAGATAACGGCAGGCCGGATCGGGTGAACCGACGATCCAGGCATGATCAGTTGTACGAAGGGATCGCGCCGGTCACAGCCGCCCCGCTACCGTACTGGTAACACGCGCGTCGCCGCCCGGCCCGGAGCATCCGTCGGGTTGGCACGCGCCGGGCATGGGATGGGTCGGTGAGCCATGGCCGGGTCGCAGTCCGATGGACGGCTGTCGGAGGTCAAGTTCCTGACCGTCGCGGAGGTGGCGACGGTCATGCGGGTGTCGAAGATGACTGTCTATCGCCTCGTGCACAGCGGTGAGCTCACCGCCGTCCGGGTGGGGCGGTCGTTCCGGGTGCCCGAGCACGCGGTGCACGAATATCTGCGGGGCGCGTTTCAGGAGACCGCCTGAGCCACCGGTCCGCCGATCGAGTGCCACGTAGGCGGCTTGGACGGGGGCGCGTTGGTCCTGCTGACGCTCTCCGGCTACCCTGGAGCCCGACCGAGACCCCACCGGTGCGCCCCGCCGCCCAGACTGGTCCGGTCCGTTGTCCGCATGCGGTCGCCGTCGCCACCTGCGTGGTGTCATCCGGTCCGCCCCGCACGTTGTATCGAAAGGCTGTCGTATGGGCTCGGTGGTCAAGAAGCGCCGTAAGCGCATGGCTAAGAAGAAGCACCGCAAGCTGCTGCGCAAGACCCGCGTCCAGCGTCGCCGTCTCGGCAAGTGATCGTCGCCGGGCGCTGAGCCCGGCGTTCGGCCTCACTTGCCAAACTGTCGACCCCCGGAGGCTCAGGTGATCAGGCCGTGGTCGTCCCGGCTCGGTCCCTCCTGTCGGCGTAGGTGCGTCAGATGACCCCCGGAAGCACTTCAGGTGCTCCGGGGGTCGTCGTCGTCACCGGGGTCGGTAGGTACCTGGGCGCGCACGTGGCGGCCCGGCTGGCCGCCGACCCCCGCATCGAGCGGGTCATCGGCGTGGACGCCCCGGAGCCGGGCGCCGAGTTCACCGACCTGCTGGACCGGGTCGAGCGGATTCGCGTCGACCCGGGGTCGCTCGGCGGGCTCCTCGCCGACCTGGACGTCGACGCGGTGGTCCACCTCGCGTTGGTCAGCGCCCCCGACCAGCAGCACGGCGGCCGGTCGGCCATGAAGGACCAGAACGTCATCGGCACCATGCAACTGCTCGCCGCCTGCCAACGGGCGCCCCGTCTGCGCAAGCTCGTGGTCCGGTCGTCGACCGCCGCGTACGGGGTGTCGTTCCGCGATCCGGCGGTGTTCACCGAGGAGACCGAGCCGCGCGAGGTGCCACGCGGCGGTTTCGGCCGCGACATCCTCGACGTCGAGGGGTACGTTCGCGGCTTCCGCCGCCGCCGGCCCGACGTGACCGCGACGGTGCTGCGCTTCGCTCCGTTCATCGGTTCGACAGCCGACACGACGTTGACGCGCTACTTCGCGCAGCCGTTCGTGCCAACCGTCTTCGGCCGCGATCCCCGACTGCAGTTCCTGCACTTCGACGACGCGTTGGAGGTGCTGCACCGGTCGATCGTGGAGGATCACCCGGGCACCTACAACGTCGCCGGTCCGGGGGTGCTGTCGCTGTCCCAGGCGATCCGGCGGGCCGGTCGGGTGGCCGTGCCGGTGCTGGAGCCAGGGCTCTCGGGCGCCGCGGCGCTGGCCCGCACCATGGGGTTCGGCCGCTACGGCCTGGACCAGGTCGATCTTTTCGTGCACGGGCGGGTCGTCGACACCACGCGCCTTGAGCAGGAGTACGGCTTCACACCCCGCTCCACCGCCGCCGCGTTCGACGACTTCATCCGCGCCCACCACGGTGGGGCGGTCCTCAGCCGGGGTCAGTTGGCCGCCGCCGAGCAGTTGGTCCTGGACGGCATCCGGCAGGTCCGTGCCGCGGTGCGGGAGCGGTCATGACCGGGCCGGCGCAGGGCCGCGAGCCGGCGGGCATGGGGCCGTTCGACGTACCGCCGGGGCCGCCCGTGCCGGACGCGGAGCCGGCGCGGCGCAACGGTCACCGGCCGACGAGTCGACTCGCGCCGGCCGGGACGCCTGGCGACGAGGTCGACCCGGCGACCGACGACCCGGCGACGCCGAGCGACAGCCCTGCCGGCGACGAGGTCGACACCGCGACCGACGAGCCGGCGAGCGGGGGCGTCGCGCCCACCGGAGGCGGGGCGGGCGGCACCGGTTCGGCGGTTCCGGATCGGCCTGGCGACCAGTGGGACCGCAGGGTCGCGAACGGGCTGGCGTTCCTGCGGCGGCGGCTGGCCGGCGACTACGAGGTCGACGAGTTCGGGTTCGACCCGGAGCTGACCGACGCGGTCTTCCACCCGCTGCTGCGGCTGCTCTACCGGGACTGGTTCCGAACCGAGGTCAGCGGGGTCGAGCACGTCCCCGTCGACGGGCCCGCCCTGGTGGTCGGCAACCACTCCGGCACCGTGGCCCTGGACGCGCTGATCCTCTCGGCGGCGTTGCACGACAAGCACCCCGCCCACCGCTACCTGCGCCTGCTCGGCGCCGACCTGGTCTTCCGCATGCCTGTGGTGTCGGAGATCGCCCGCAAGACCGGCGGCACGGTGGCCTGCAACCCGGACGCCGAGCGGCTGCTCGGCGGCGGTGACCTGGTCGGTGTGTTCCCCGAGGGGTTCAAGGGCATCGGCAAGCTCTACGCCGACCGCTACAAGCTGCAACGGTTCGGCCGGGGCGGCTTCGTCTCGGCGGCGCTGCGCACCGGCACGCCAATCGTTCCGGTCGCCATCGTCGGCGGCGAGGAGATCTACCCGATGCTCGCCGACATCAAGCCCCTCGCGCGGCTGCTGAAGCTGCCGTATTTCCCGGTCACGCCGACCTTCCCCTGGCTCGGGCCGCTCGGCATGGTGCCGTTGCCCAGCAAGTGGCTGATCCAGTTCTGCCCGCCGATCCCCACCGCGCACCTGACCGACTCGGCGGACGATCCGCTGGTGGTCTTCAACCTCGCCGACCAGGTGCGCGAGACCATCCAGCAGACCCTGCACTCGCTGCTGGAACGGCGACCCGACCCCTTCGGCCCCTGAGTCAGCCGGCGCGACGGCGGCGCTGCAACGCCAGGCCGGCGGTGACCGCGCCGGCGACCAGGCCGGCTGCCGCCGTCGACGGTACGGCGATCTTGACGGCTCGGCGGCCGGTGCGGAAGTCCCGCACCTCCCAGCCGTGCTGCCGGGCCTGCCGCAGCAGGGTGCCGTCGGGGTTTACCGCGACCGCCCGGCCCACCGAGCTGAGCAGCGGCAGGTCGTTGGCCGAGTCGCTGTAGGCCGCGCAGCGGCTCAGGTCGAGCCCTTCCACGGCGGCGAGCTGGGTGACCGCCTCGGCCTTCGCCGGCCCGTGCATGAGATCGCCCACCAACCGCCCGGTGTACGCCCCGGCCCGCACCTCGGCCACCGTGCCGATCGCGCCCGTCAGGCCAAGGCGGGTGGCGATCACCCGGCCGATCTCCACCGGGGCGGCGCTGACCAGCCACACGCGCTGGCCGGCGTCCAGGTGGCGTTGGGCGAGCTGCCGGGTGCCGGCCCAGATCCGGGGTGCCATCAGCTCGTCGAAGATCTCCTCCGAGAGGCGCTCCACGTCGTCCACCCGCCACCCCTCGACGAAGGCGAGCGCGGCCTCCTTCGCCTGGGACATGTCCCCGGCGTGCTCGCGGGCGAGCAGCCGGAACCGGAGCTGCTGCCAGGCGAAGCGGGCCAGGTCGGCGGTCGTGAAGTAGTTCCGGGCGGCGAGCCCGCGGGCGAACCAGTAGATCGACGCGCCCTGCATCATCGTGTTGTCGACGTCGAAGAACGCGGCGGCACCCGGGTCCGGTGCGGGTGGGGTCACCGGCGCCAGCGCGGTCTCCGCCCACCCGGCGGTGTGACCGTCGGCGTCGGTGCTGACCGTCACCTTACGGCTGCGCGCCACGGGACTCCCTCCTGACCAGGTACGACTGATGCCTCCAGCGAGGGTAGCCGGAGCGCACGGTCGACCGGCCGGACCACAGGGAACTGTGGCCCGGCCGGTCGGACGTGCGGTATGGCGGTGCCGGGGCTGGCGGGTCAGCGCTCGCCGGGGCAGGTGGTCGGGGTGGGCCCGAGCGCGTCGCTGCCGGTCGGTGCCGGCAGGCCGCAGGCGATCGCCGCGCGTACCGAGTCCGAGCGCTCACGGATGCTGTCCAGCAGGGCCAGCGACCTCCGGGTCCGTTCGCGGTCGGCCCGGCTGGCGCCGTCGAGCAGGTTGGTCACCGCCCGGCGCTGGCTGGCGACGAACGTGTTGACGGTGTCCAGGCTGGCCGGCTCGGCCCGCTGCACTGCGGCGGCGGTGAGCAGGCGAATGCCCTGCCGGGTGTCGGCGTCCATGTCGTCGAGGACGGCGCTGTAGCCGATGCGGTCGCCGCGCAGCTCGGCTGCCTCGCCGAGTCTGGTCCGGGCGAAGTCCAGGAACAGTTGGCCGCGGCTGATGTCCGAGCTGGCCAGGGCGAGCTGGGCCCGCTCGGTGGAGCGCTTCATGCCGTACAGCGCGTCGCCGGGAACGGCGTTCTCGCTGGCGGCGGAGATCCCGGAGACGGCGATGGCGCCGGCGGCGATGCCGACCAGGATCGCGCCCCGGGCGCGGGCCCGCCGGGCGGTGACGGCGGGCAGCAGGGAGCCGCGGCTCGTCGCCGCAGCCCGTGGGGCAGCCGGCTCGGTGGTCGCCGGCGGGGTGCCCATCCCCTCGCGCTCGGCGGTGGCGAGCAGCATCGCTCGCAGGCCGGTGCGGAAGTCGGGGTTCACCTCGGCGGTGGGGGGATCGACGCTGAGTCGCTGGCCCACTGCGACGAGCGGAGCCAGTTGGCTGTCCACTCGGGACCGCACGTGGTGCCGCCGGCCGCCGTTGGCCTCGTCGAGAAGCTGCGCGAAGCGCTCGGCACGCCGGCGGGAGAAGAGGATGTCGTCCACCGCAGGCACCTCCTCTCGCTGGTCACGGCCGGTCGGCCGCCATCGTTGCCAGCGACCGGGCGGCAAAGTGACACCACGGAGGTGAGGTGCCGTCCGGCGTGCCGGTCGGACCTCGGTGCCCCGGGCCTGCCGGGACAACCACCGGTCGCACCCGGAGAAACGCGGCGGACCGGGCACGGGTTACGGGCCTGGCGGGGCCGAAATCACAGAAAGTGATCGCCATCACCGGGTCTCGGCAGCCCTGAGCTGCTGAGACATTGATCGACGCCGGTCGGCCCCGCCGCCGAGAATCACGGCTGGAAGCCGTCGGGCAGCAGCCGTGCCAGCGCGCGAACGGCCCGGTACTGCAGGGCCTTGATGGCACCCTCGTTCTTGCCCATCGCGCGGGCGGTCTCGGCGACCGAGAAGCCCTGGAGGAACCGGAGCACGATGCACTCCTGCTGCTCCGGGTTGAGCTGCTTGACGGCGGTGAGCAGGGCGACGTTGGTGATGTGTTCGACCACCGCGGCTTCCGGGCTGCCCTCCGGGCCCCGGTCCTCGCGGTCGGCGTCGAGCACGTCGCCGGTGGTGACCTCCAGGCGGTACCGGCCGGACTTGAAGTGGTCCGCGACCAGGTTGCGGGCGATCGTCACCAGCCAGGCGCCGAGATCGCGGCCCTGCCAGGTGAAGCTGCCGATCCGCTTGAGAGCGCGCAGGAACGTGTCCGAGGTGAGGTCCTCGGCGAGCTGGCGGTTGCCGACCCGGAAGTAGACGAACCGGAAGACGGTGTCGACGTACCTGTCGTAGATCAGGCCGAACGCCTCGGACTCGCCAGCCTGCGCCCGCTCGACCAGGGTCCAGACCTCGGTGGCCGGGTCGGACGGGTCCGGGCGGCTGGGGAAACCGGTCGGGGTGGTCGAGGTGGCGGCGGCCGGGACCGCCGGGATCACCGCCGTCTCGCCAGCCGTCGGATCGGTGGCCGCCGCCGGCGCGTCGCCGACCCGACGGCCCTGCGAGGGCATTGTCGGTCGGGCTGGTGCGGCGACACGGCCACCGGTCGGCATCGCGTTGGCACCCGGGGCCGCCGGTCTCGGTGGTGGCTCGTTGGTGTGCGGGCGGTTGCGGGTCCGCTGGGCCGCGTTGTCGCCGCGCATCGCGGCGTGCGGGTCGCCCAGCGGCGCGCGGGCCGCCTGTCGTTCGTTGAGCGGGGAGCGGGGCGTCTGGCCAGTCAGGCCGACCGGGCGTTCCGCGTATCCGAAGGTGGTCACCGCGCCGCCCCCGTCCCGCTGGTAGCCGGCCGGGCCGGTTTACGGGTCGTTGGTGCGGACCGACCGGGCAACCGGTCGGGCAGGACGGTTCCGGGGTGTGCCGACGGGCGGCAGTTCCCCTTGAGGTGCTGGTCCAATGCGCTCACAGGCACGGGGGCCTCCTCGGGCTGAGGGGTGTCGACTCACGGCAAATGGGGTGAGCCGACCCGAGTGATAATAGGGCCAACGTCACCCGCGCGTGGCAAGTCCGTTACACAGGGCGGAAGTATTTCCCGCTGTGTCGCACCGATGGCGGACCGGTTGTCCGTCGTGTGCGTTTGACTTTGGCCCGGGCCGGTGGTCCTGGGTGGATCCCCAGGTCGGGGGCAATGTGGCCGGTCGGCTGCGCCGCCCCGGCCGGTCGCCGCGTGGGCCGGGTCGAGGCATCCGTCCGACCCGTCGCCCGTCCCATCGGCCGGACTCGATCGGAGCATCGACGGCACGGTGAGTGTCCCGTTGACGGGACGCTCGGCGATCCTGGGGGCCCGACCGTCGGGCGTGGCCTGTCGATCGCCGCTGTGCCAGACTCGACCACCGTGCAGGACTTCTCGGCAGACCCCGCGCCGAACCTCGCCGACCGGGTCCAGCGGGCGGCTCTCGACAACGGTGACCGGCCCGCGCTGTACTGGCGGGACGGGCGCGTCACCTGGTCCGAACTGGACGCCGCCGTGACCGCCGCCGCGCACGGCCTGGCCGCCGCCGCGCCGGCCACCGACCCGGGTGGCACGCCGCCGCGGGTCGCGATCGCGCTGCACAACACCCCCGACTTCGTGATCGGCTGGCTCGGGGCGCTGCGGGCCGGTCTGGTCGCCGTCCCGGTCAACCCCGGCTTCACCGCCCCGGAGCTGCGGCACGTACTGGCCGACTCGGGCGCGTCGCTGCTCATCGGCACCGAGCGGGTCCGCCGCCTGGTCGCCGAGGTGGCCGCCGACCTGCCCGCGCTCACCGCCGTGCACGACACGCCGCCGACCGCCGAGTTGCCCGATCCACGCCCCCGCCCGCGCCGAGGCGGCGACGACCTGGCCGTACTGCTCTACACGTCCGGCACCGAGGGCCGTCCGAAGGGCGCGATGCTCTCCCACCGTGCGCTGCTGGCCAACCACGAACAGGTCGCGGAGATCGAGCCGCCGGTCGTCGGGCCGACGGACACTGTTCTGCTCGGGTTGCCGCTGTTCCACGCGTACGGGCTCAACTCGGTGCTCGGCGCCGTCGTCCACCACGGCGCCACCGGCGTGCTGCTCGACGAGCCGGGGCCCACGGCGGGGCTCGCCGAGATCGCGCGGCACCGGGTCAGCGTGCTGGTCGGCGTACCGTCGATGTTCCTGGCCTGGGCCGGCGCCGACGCGGTCCGCGCGGCGACCGCGTCGGTGCGGGTGGCGGTGTGCGGCGCGGCGCCGCTGGAGCCCGCTGTCGCGGCCCGCTTCACCGAGGCCACCGGCCAGCAGGTGCACGTCGGGTACGGCCTCACCGAGACCGCGCCGGTGCTCACCTCCACCCTGGTCGGTCCGGTGGTCAAGCCCGGCTCGATCGGCCGGCCGCTGCCCGGCCTGCAGCTGCGCCTGGTCGGCGCGACCGGGGAGGACCTGTGGCGCGACGGCCAGGCGGTCCCCGACGACGACCCGGACGAGCTGGACATCTCCGACGTCGCCCCGGGCACCGACCCGGGGCAGATCGTCGTTCGCGGGCCCAATCTCTTCGACGGCTACTGGCCCGACGGCCGCGACGGCCCGGACGACGACGGCTGGTGGGGCACCGGCGACATCGCGTACGCCGACTCCGACGGTGACCTCTTCCTGGTCGACCGGCTCGGGGAGTTGATCCTGGTCAACGGGTTCAACGTGTATCCCCACGAGGTCGAGCTGGTGCTCGCCGGGCACCCCGGGGTGGTCGAGTCGGCGGTACTGGGTGTGCCGCACCCGCGGACCGGCGAGACTGTGCGGGCGTACGTGGTGCCGGTGCAGGGCCGACCGGTGACCAGCGAGGAGTTGCTCGCCCACTGCGCGCGCAACCTGGCCCGGTTCAAGTGCCCGACCGCTGTCGAGTTCGTCGACACCCTGCCGCACTCGGCGATCGGCAAGGTACGCAAGACCCAGCTCCGGTCGGCGACGCCGACCGACCGCACGGAGGTAACCGATGGCCAGTGACGCCCGACTCGCCCTGATCACCCGACCCGGCTGCCACCTGTGCGACGACGCCAAGGCGGCGCTCGACCGGGTGGTCGCGGTGACCGGCGACAAGTGGGTCGAGTGGGACGTCACCGGCGACGAGGGGCTGGAACGGGAGTACGGCGACCGCCTGCCGGTGGTGCTGCTCGACGGCAAGGAGCACGGCTACTGGCGGGTGGAGGAGGACCGGCTGCTGCGGGACCTGACCACCCCGCAGCTCTGAGTGGCACCTATGGTGCTGTGATGACCCCTGCGCGCTCCCACCTGGTCTGGGACTGGAACGGCACCCTGCTCAACGACCTCAGCCTGGTGGTGGCCGCCACCAACGCCGCGTTCGCCAGTGTGGGCGGGCCGACGGTCACCCTCGACGAGCACCGGACGCGGTTCCGCCGGCCGATCGCCGACTACTACGCCGAGGTGCTCGGTCAGGCTGTCGACGACGACGCGTTCGGTCGCCTCGACCGGATCTTCCACGACGCGTACCGCAGCGGCCTGACGACCTGCGAGCTGGCGGCCGACGCGCAGTCCGCGATGGCCGCCTGGGAGGGCAGTCAGAGTCTGCTGTCCATGTGGTTCCACGAGGAGCTGGTGCCCACCGTGCACACCTACGGCCTGACCGGCCACTTCACCCGCGTCGACGGCCTGCGGGCCACTGTCGGCGGCGACCGCAAGGCCGAGTCGCTTCAGCGGCACCTGGCCGAGCTGGGCGTGGACGGCAGCGCGGTGGTGCTGATCGGCGACTCCATCGACGACGCGGACGCGGCCCTCGCGGTGGGCGGCCGGGCGGTGCTCTACACCGGCGGCTTCACCGACCCGGCCCGGCTGCGCGCCTCCGGCCACCCGGTCGCCGACACCCTCACCGACGCGGTGGCCCTGGCCGCCCGGGAGGTCAGTTCCGCAGGTAGGTGAGGACGGCCAGCACCCGCCGGTGCTGCTCGGTGTCCGGCGGGAGCGTGAGCTTGGTGAAGATGTTGCGCACGTGCTTCTCCACCGCGCCGTCGCTGACCACCAGGGCGCGGGCGATGGCCGTGTTCGACCGGCCCTCGGCCATCAGGGCGAGCACCTCGCGCTCGCGGGGGGTCAGCTCACTGAGCGGGTCGTCGCGGCGGCGTCGGGCGAAGAGCTGGCCGACCACGTCCGGGTCGAGCACCGTGCCGCCGGCCGCCACCCTGCGCAGCGCGTCCAGGAACTCGTCGATCGCGGCGACCCGGTCCTTGAGCAGGTAGCCGATACCACCGCCGGCGCCGCCGGTGGTGGCCAGCAGATCATCGGCGTACGAGACCTCGACGTACTGGGAGAGCACCAGGATCGGCGTACGCGGCACCAGCCGGCGTGCCTCCACCGCCGCCCGCAGACCCTCGTCGGTGTGCGACGGCGGCATCCGGACGTCGACGATCGACACGTCCGGCCGGTGCTCCACCACCGCCTCGACCAGCGCGTCGCCGTCCCCGACGGCGGCCACCACCTGGTGTCCGCTCTCGGTCAGCAGCCGCACCAGCCCCTCCCGGAGCAGGACGGCGTCGTCCGCGATCACGATGCGCATGGCTGTGGTGTCTACCACGTCCGGCCCCGTTCCCGTTGGTTCACAGCGGAAGCTCCGCACGGATCTCGGTGGGCCCGCCGCTCGGGCTCACCACCGCCAGCTCCCCGCCTGCCGCCCGGACCCGGTCGGCGATGCCGGCCAGCCCGTGGCCCTTGGCGATGTGGGCGCCGCCCTGCCCGTCGTCGCCCACCCGCACCTGGAGCTGGGTGTCCTGGCGGGTCACGGCGACCACTGCCTCGGTGGCCCGGCTGTGCTTGGCGATGTTGGTCAACGCCTCGGCCACCACGAAGTACGCGGTGTTCTCCACCGCCGGATCGAGCCGTCCGCCCGGCGTGCCGAGCTGCCGGTCCACCTGAAGCTCGATCGGGATGAGCCCGCGCCCGGCGAGCGCGGCCAGGGCGCTGGGCAGGCCCCTGTCGACCAGGATCGGCGGGGCGATGCCCCGGGACAGCGCCCGCAGCTCGGCCAGCGTCTCCCGGGTCTGGGTCACCGCCTCGTCGATGGTCCGCCCGGCGGCCTCCGGGTCGGAGGCGAGCTGCATCCGGGCCCGGCTGAGGTCCATCGCGAGCCGGACGAGGCGCTGCTGGGGGCCGTCGTGGATGTCGCGTTCGAGCCGGCGCAGCGCGGACGCCTCGGCGGACACGGCGGCCCGCTTCTGCTCCTCCAGCACGGTGATCCGGTCCCGCATCTCGGCCACCCCGGTCAGCAGGGCCTTGGCGAAGCTGGCCTGGAGCAGCGCGCAGCCCCGGACCACGATCGGCAGCGTGATCAGGAAGAACACCCCGATCGCGGTGGTCACCCCGATCCGGGCCGTGGTCGAGTCGCCCAGGCCGAGCAGTTGGGCCAGGTCGCTGTCGTCCGCGCCGTGCGGCAGCGTCCAGTCGTACACCCAGTAGAGGGAGCCGGCGGCTGCGGCGATCCACCAGGCCACCGCCAGCACGAAGGTGACCAGCGCCACGATCATCCGCAGGATGCCGTGTGCCAGATCGAGCCAGGACTGGGCGTCGCGCATCGGCAGGAAGATCCGCCGCCAGGCGTTCGCGCCCGCCTCCGGCATCCGGTAGTGCGGCCGGATCCGGGGTTGTCCCAGCACGGCGGGCAGCCGCAGTCGTTCAATGTCGGCAAGCCCCCGGGCCGCGTACAGGGTGCCGCTGAGGATCGGCAGGCCGATCACGGTGACCACCAGGCCGACACCGGCCACGAGGCCCGCGAGGAGGACGACGAAGCTGGCCACCGCGAGGGGGAGGCCGAGCAGCACGTACCCGGAGTCGACGAAGAGCTGGCGGGGGATGCTCGGTGCCAGCGTCGGATGGTCGCTGGCGGCAACGGCGGTCATAGCCCAAAGGCTAGGCATGGGGGCTCGGCGTCCCCATCCCGAAGCCCCGCCTCTCCCCCGTAGTGCTGTCCCTACCGCCGCCCCTGTGACCAGGCCCTACCACCGCCGGGACCGGCCGACGCGGGATTGGTCAGAGAAGTCGGGATTGAGCAATAATCGCCAGGGGTGGCGGGCGCGCAGGGCCGCTCAATCGATCTTGTGGAATGGAGGGGCTGGTGGGGTCGCGTCCCGGAGCGACAAGATCGCGATTTGTGCACGTCTTCACAAGCGCCTACTCTGTAGTTCCGACGCGCCCTGCTAGCACAGCCGGCAACCTCGGTCGCCAGCGGGAGTCCATAAGCGGCCGACCAGCGGAGTTGGCCGAGGATCGCACCGCACGGAGTCTCATGAGTCAGCACCGTCACCCAGGTGCGCCCGGCCGCGCCGGTGCCGTACCGGCGCTCCCGGATCTTCCCGAGGCGACCGTCGCTCGGCTCCCGGAATACCTGCGCGCGCTGCACAACCTCGCCGACGCCGGGCACGAGACGATCTCCAGCGAGGGTCTCTCGGCCGCCGCCGGGGTCAACTCCGCCAAGCTCCGCAAGGACCTCTCCCACCTCGGCTCGTACGGCACCCGTGGCGTCGGCTACGACGTCGCGTTGCTGATCGAGCAGATCGAGTACGTGCTCGGGCTCACTCAGCGTCGCGCTGTCGCCCTGGTCGGCGTGGGTAATCTCGGTCACGCTCTGGCCGGCTACGACGGCTTCGCCAGCCGCGGCTTCCGGATCGCCGCACTGCTGGACGCCGATCCCTCCCGGGTCGGCGAAGAGATCAACGGCCTGGTTGTCCGGCATGTCGACGAGTTGCCGGCGGTCGCCACGGAGGAATCCATCGCGATCGGCGTGATCGCCACTCCGGCCGCTGCAGCCCAGCGGGTCGCCGATCAGCTGGTCGCGGTCGGCGTGACGAGCATCCTCAACTTCGCGCCGTGCGTACTCTCTGTTCCGGAGGGGGTCGACGTGCGCAAGGTCGACCTCGCCATCGAGCTGCAGATTCTGTCCTTCCACGAGCACCGCAAGGCGTCGCTGACCGCGCTGCCCGCCACCGGCGGGTCCGCTCTCACGGCCCTGCCCGGCGGGCTCGCGGCCACCGACACCCAGGAGGCGATCGGCACGTGAAACTGCTCGTCGTCGGCGCGTCCTACCGGACCGCCCCGGTCGCCACGCTGGAGCAGCTGGCCGTGCCCCCCGCCGACCTCACCCGCACCCTGGACCGCCTGGTCGCCCAGCCGTACGTGAGCGAGGCGGTGCTCGTCTCCACCTGCAACCGGGTGGAGGTCTACGCCGCCGTGTCCGGATTCCACGGCGGGCTCGGTGACATCTGCGCCGTCCTGGCCGAGCAGGCCGACAGCTCGCCGGCGGCGCTCGCCAGCCACCTCTACGTGCACTACGACACCGCCGCCGTGGACCACGTCTTCCGGGTCGCCAGCGGACTGGACTCGATGGTCGTGGGCGAAGCGCAGATCCTCGGCCAGCTGCGTGACGCGTACCACTGGGCCACCGGGGCCGACTCGGCCGGCCGCCTGCTGCACGAGCTGATGCAGCAGGCGCTGCGCGTCGGCAAGCGGGCCCACGCCGAGACCGGCATCGACCGGGCCGGCCAGAGCGTCGTCACCGCCGCGCTTGAGCTGGCCGCCGGGCACCTCGACGGCAACCTCGCCGGCCACCCGGCCCTGGTGATCGGGGCCGGCGCGATGGGGTCGCTCGGGGTGGCCACGCTGTCCCGGCAGGGCGCCGGGCCGCTCACGGTCACCAACCGGGGCATCGACCGGGCCGTCCGGCTCGCCGAGTCGTACGGGGCGGACGCCGCGCCGATGACCGAGCTGGCCGCCACGCTCTCCACAGTGGACATCGTAGTGGCCGCCACCGCGTCCACTGAACCGGTCCTCACCCGCGCGGTGGTCGGTGCCGCGCTCGCCGAGCGGAGCCCCGCGCGGGGCCCGCTGGTCCTGCTCGACCTGGCCGTCCCGCGCGATGTCGAGGAGGGCGTCGCCGACCTGCCCGGCGTCGAGGTGATCGACATCGACCGGATGGCGACGCTGCTCGCCGACGGTCCGGCCGCGGCGGACGCCGCCGCCGTCGAGCGGATCGTGCTCGGCGAGGTGGAGGGCTTCCTCACCTGGCTGCGCGGCGCCGACGTGGCGCCCACCGTGGCGGCGCTGCGCGGGCGTGCCGACGACGTCGTCACCGCTGAGCTGCGTCGGCTGGCCCAGCGCCGTCCCGACCTCGGCGACGACCTGCGGGCCGAGGTGGCCCGTACGGTGCACCGCGTGGTGCAGCGGCTGCTGCACCAGCCCACCGTCAAGGTCCGCCAGCTCGCGGCCGAGCCCGGTGGCGACCAGTACGCGGCTCTGCTGCGCGAGCTGTTCGACCTCCAGGTGCCGCAGACCTCGCCGGTGGACACCGTCCCCGACGTGCTGACCCCCACCAACGCCCCGGTGACCGGCACCGACGCCACCGAGCAGATCCCGCCCACCGGAGGTGCGCGATGACCGCCCCCCTGCGCCTCGGCACCCGGGGCAGCGCCCTGGCGATGGCCCAGTCCGGCCACGTCGCCGAGGCGTTGACCGCCGCCACCGGCCGCCCGGTCGAGCTCGTCGAGGTGGTCACCGCCGGCGACCGCTCCAGCGCTCCGGTGCACCGGCTCGGCGTCGGGGTGTTCGTCTCCGCGCTGCGGGACGCGCTGACCGCCCGGACGATCGACTTCGCCGTGCACTCCTACAAGGACCTGCCCACGGCCGGCGCCGCCGGGCTGCACATCGCCGCCGTGCCGGCCCGACAGGACCCGCGCGACGCGCTGATCGCCCAGGGCGGGCGGACGCTCGCCGAGCTGCCGCCCGGCGCCACAGTTGGCACCGGCGCACTGCGCCGCATCGCCCAGCTGCACGCCCTCGGGCTGCAACTGGAGGTCACCCCGATCCGCGGCAACATCGACACCCGCCTGGCGCGGGTGCTCGGCCCCGAGGCCGACCTCGACGCGATCGTGCTGGCCCGGGCCGGACTGGCCCGGATCGGCCGGACCGACGCGATCACCGAGACGCTCGACCCGATGCTCATGCTGCCCGCGCCCGCCCAGGGCGCGCTGGCCGTGGAGTGCCGGGTCGACGACCAGGAACTGGTCGAGCTGCTCGGGACGCTCGACCACGCACCGTCGCGCGCCGCGGTCACCGCGGAGCGCGCGTTGCTGGCAACCCTGGAGGCCGGGTGCAGCGCACCCGTCGCCGCCTATGCGGAACTCGCCGAAGGTGACGCCGGCGATGAGATCTACCTGCGCGGGGCGGTGATCAGCCCGGACGGCACTCGTGACCTCCGGCTGTCCCGCACCGGAACGCCCGCCGACGCTGCGGAGATCGGTAAGGCACTCGCCGCCGAACTCCTCGAACTCGGCGCCGACTCGATCCTCGGCCACGAAGGACACACCGGCCCGGGGACCCAGCAATTTGGGAGCACAGAATGACCCGCACCCGTAAGCCCGTCGGCCGTATCGCGTTCGTCGGGGCTGGCCCCGGTGACCCGGGCCTGCTGACCCGTCGGGCGCACGACGCCCTGGTCGACGCCGACCAGGTGATCTACGACCGGGGAGTCCCCGAGTCGCTGCTCGCCGTCGTCCGCGCCGAGGCCAGAGAGGACGCCGAGTTCACCCCGGCCGAAGGTGCGCCGGGGGACGTGGCGAAGGTGCTGATCTCCGCCGCCCGGTCCGGGCTGAACGCGGTGCACCTGGTTGCCGGTGACCCGTTCGGCCACGACTCGGTGGTCAAGGAGGTGCAGGCGGTGGCCCGCACCGCCGCCCACTTCGAGGTGGTGCCGGGTGTCGGCCAGGCAGAGGGCGTCGCCACCTACGCGGGGGTCCCGCTGCCGGGTGTGCGTACCGCCGCCGACGTCGAGGACGTCAGCACGCTGGACTTCGAGGCGCTGGCCGCGGCCGTCGGCCGGGGTTCGCTCGCGCTCGCGGTGGACGCCGGTGACCTCGCCGCCGTCCGGGACGGCCTGCTGGCCGCCGGGGTCGACGGCACCACAGGCGTCGGGGTGACCGGCGACGGCACCGGCGAGACCCAGTACACGACCACGTCGACCGTGGACAGCTTCGTGGCCGCCGCGCTCGGCTTCACCGGCCGGGTGGTGCTCACCATCGGCGCGGGTGTGGGCCAGCGCGACAAGATGAGCTGGTGGGAGAACCGCCCGCTGTACGGCTGGAAGGTGTTGGTGCCCCGCACCAAGGAGCAGGCCGGCGCGATGAGCGCCCGGCTGCGGGCGTACGGGGCGATCCCGTGCGAGGTGCCGACCATCGCTGTCGAGCCGCCGCGCACCCCGGCCCAGATGGAGCGGGCCGTCAAGGGCCTGGTCGACGGCCGGTACGCCTGGGTGATCTTCACCTCGGTGAACGCGGTCCGCGCGGTCTGGGAGAAGTTCGCCGAGCACGGCCTGGACGCCCGGCACTTCGGCGGCGTCAAGATCGCCTGCATCGGCGAGGCGACCGCTGACGCGGTCCGCGCGTTCGGCATCCAGCCGGAGCTGATCCCCGCCGGGGAGCAGTCCTCCGAGGGGCTGCTTGCCGAGTTCTCGCCGCACGACGAGATCCTCGACCCGGTCGGTCGGGTGCTGCTGCCGCGCGCCGACATCGCCACCGAGACGCTCGCCGCCGGGCTCACCGAGCGCGGCTGGGAGGTCGACGACGTGACCGCGTACCGGACGGTGCGGGCCGCGCCGCCGCCCGCCGAGATCCGCGACGCGATCAAGTCGGGCGGGTTCGACGCGGTCCTCTTCACGTCTTCTTCCACTGTGCGGAACCTGGTCGGCATCGCCGGGAAGCCGCACGCGCGGACGGTTGTTGCCGTGATTGGGCCCAAGACGGCGGAGACCGCGACGGAGTTCGGCCTTCGGGTCGACGTCCAGCCACCGCACGCCTCGGTGCCCGACCTGGTGGAGGCGCTCGCCGCCTACGCCGTCGAGTTGCGCGAGAAGCTGGCCGCCATGCCGGCCAAGCAGCGCCGTGGCTCGAAGGTGCAGGGGCCGACCGCCCTCCGCTTCCGGTAGTCGTCTCCAGGAGGGCCCTTTCATGTCGTACCCCGAGATCCGGCCCCGCCGCCTGCGCCGCACCCCGGCGATCCGCCGGCTGGTGTCCGAGACCAGGGTCGACCCGGCCGAGCTGGTCGTGCCGATGTTCGTCAAGGAAGGGCTGACCGAGCCGCGCGCAATCGGGTCGCTCCCGGGGGTGCTTCAGCACTCCCGGGACTCCCTGCGCAAGGCGGCCACCGAGGCGGTCCAGGCCGGCGCCGGCGGGATCATGCTCTTCGGGGTGCCGGAGCAGCGTGACCCGACCGGGTCCGGTGGCCTCGACCCGAACGGCATCCTGAACGTCGCCATCCGCGACGTGGTGTCCGAGGTGGGCGACAGCACTGTCGTGATGAGCGACCTGTGCCTGGACGAGTTCACCTCGCACGGGCACTGCGGCGTGCTCACCGCGGACGGTGAGGTGGACAACGACGCGACCCTGGCCGCGTACGCCAAGATGGCTGTTGCCCAGGCCGAAGCCGGGGTGCACATGGTCGGGCCGTCCGGGATGATGGACGGCCAGGTCGGCGTGGCCCGCCGGGCGCTCGACGCCGCCGGCCACCAGGATGTGGCGGTGCTGGCGTACGCCGCGAAGTACGCCTCGGCGTTCTACGGCCCGTTCCGGGAGGCGGTGGAGTCCGCGCTGGAGGGCGACCGGCGCACCTACCAGCAGGATCCGGCCAACCTGCGCGAGTCGCTGCGCGAGGTGGCGCTCGACGTCGCCGAGGGCGCCGACCTGGTGATGGTCAAGCCGGCGCTGCCCTACCTCGACGTGGTGTCGGCGGTGCGGGCCGCGGTGGACGTCCCGGTCGCCGCCTACCAGGTCTCCGGGGAGTACGCGATGGTCGAGGCAGCCGCCGCGAACGGCTGGATCGACCGGGAGCGGGTCATGCTGGAGACGCTCACCTCGATCAAGCGGGCCGGCGCGCAGATCATCCTCACCTACTGGGCGGTCGAAGCCGCCGGTCTGCTCCGCCAGCGCTACTGACCGGGTCCGGGGGTCCCGTCGGGGTGGCCACCTCGTCGGCGCCCGCGACGGCGGCCGGGAGCCTCCGGCTGGTCAGCCAGGCGAGCGCCAACAGCACGGCCGACACCGCAAGCGCGAGCCGGGTGGCCTGCGCCAGTTCCGGCGCGAGGTCGAGCCGGCTGGCCGGGCCGAGCCGGTTGGCTGCCGTGATGCCCCCGCCGCCCAGGCTCGGGGCGAGCCGGTCCGCCAGCCAGGACAGGGCGGCGGCGATCAGTGCCGTGCCGGCCGCGACCGAGGTGTGCGACACGGTGGTGAGCAGCGTGGAGCCGGACGGCAGGTCGTCGGGCGGAAGCGACCGGCTGGCCGCTGTCATCGTCGGCATCAGGGTCGCACCCATGCCCAGGCCGATGACCGCACCCAGCGTGGCCAGCAGCGGGTACGACGTGTCGGCGTCGAGCACCAGCACCCGGGCCACAGTGCCGGCCACCGCGGTGGCGATGCCGAGCCCGACGACCCGCCGCGCCGAGACGCGATCGACGAGCCGGGTCGCGACCTGGAGCATCAGACCGGTGGTCAGCGCCTGCGGGATGCCGATCACCCCGGCCAGGGTGGCCGAGTCACCGCGTACCACCTGCACGTAGGCCGGGATGATCAGGAACGAGCCGAAGTATCCGGCGGCGAAGAACGCCACAGTCGCCGCGCCGGGGGTCATCCCCGGCGCGCGCAGCACGGCCAGGCGCAGCAGCGGCTGCCGTACCCGGCCGGCCCGCCAGGCGAAGGTGACCACCAGCGTCGCGCCGAGCACGAGCGGCAGCAGCACGGACGCGGTGACGACCCCGCCCCGCTCGCCGGTGACGCTGAGCCCGTACACCGCCAGTGCCAGACCGGGGCAGAGCAGCAGCAGCCCGAGGACGTCCAGCCGGACCGGTGCTCGTCGCGGGTCGGCGACCGGCAGTACCGACCGGCCGAGCACCATCGCCAACAGTCCCACCGGCAGGTTGATCCAGAAGATCCACCGCCAGGACGCGTGATCGAGCAGCAGCCCACCCAGCACCGGCCCGATCAGGGGCCCGACCAGCACCGGAAGGCCGAGCAGGCTCATCATCCGTCCGCGCCGCCCCGGCGGCACCGCGGCGAGCGCGACGGCCATCCCGACCGGGTTGAGCAGTCCGCCGCCGAGCCCCTGGAGCACCCGGAACGCGATGAGCGACCCGACGCTCCAGGCGGCACCGGCCAGCACGGAGCCGAGGGTGAACAGCAGCAGCGCGGTCAGGTAGGTGCGGCGGGCGCCGAAGCGGCCGATCGCCCAGGCGGCGGTGGGCATCACCGCGACCAGGGCGAGCGCATAGCCGCTGGTGACCCAGCCGATCGTGGTGAGGTCGGTGTCGAAGTCGTCGACCAGTCTCGGCAGGGCCACCACGGTGACCGTGGTGTCGATCACCGCGAGCAGACCACCCAGGGTCAGGTACCAGCCGAGCCGTCGCGCGGACGCATCCATGTCGGCGGCTCAGGGCCGGACCTGGCGGGCGGCGCGCAGCGCCTCGGCCCACCAGGCCAGCTCGCTCAGCGTGGCGTCGGCAGCCTGCCGCAGCGGCTCGTCGTCGACCAGCCGACCGGCGACGTCGAGTCGCTCCCAGGGAGCCCGGAGCACCACCCCGGAGCGGGTCGTGGCGGCCTGCACCTCGGCGAAGACCAGCCGGAGCTGCTCGACCGCGCGGATGCCGCCGGAGCCCGCGCCGTACGACACGAAGGCCACCGGCTTGCGGGCCCACTCCCGGTAGTGCCAGTCGATGGCGTTCTTCAGGGCGGCCGGGAAGCTGTGGTTGTACTCGGGTGTCACCACGACGAACGCGTCGGCGGCAGCCAACCGGGCACTGATCGGGCTGGCCGAATTGCCCCCGGGAGGGGTGTCGGCGAAGGGCAGCGCCACCTCGGCGAGGTCCACGAGGTCCAGGTCGAGGTCCGTACGGCGGCTCCCGTGGGCGACGAACCAGTCGGCGATCGAGCGGCCCACCCGAGGTTGCCGGACGCTCCCGACGAGCACGGCGACGGTCGGCGGTGCGGTGTCCTCTTGCGTAGTCATGACTCGGACGCTAGGACTTGAACTAATGGTGAAGTCAATGGCGGCGGGGGAGTGGCGATGGGCACGTTGACGGTCGGCGAGGTGGCCCGCGACAGCGGGGTCAGCGGTTCCGCCGTGCGGTTCTACGAGCGGCAGGGCCTGATCACGGCTGCCCGCACCGGCGGCAACCAGCGGCGCTTCGACGCCGACGCGGCCTGCCGGATCAGGGTGGCGCGGGTGGCCCAGCGCGTCGGCCTGACCGTCAACGAGATCCGCGACCTGCTCGCGGCCCTGCCACCCGACCCCCAACTGGCCGACTGGCAGGGCCTGCACGATCGGCTGACCGCCGAGGCCGAGCGGCGCATCCGCGACCTGCACGCGGCACTGGACGACATCGGCTCCGGCCGCCGCCTCTGCGACCTCTGACCTCGACCGTCCGCAGTCCGCAGTCCGCAGTCCGCAGTCCGCAGTCCGCTGATCGTCGTCCGCGCGCCCTGACGATCAGGGCAGGTGCCCCGGCTGGTCAACCACGGCCATCCGGATGACGGCGGCGAGCAGCTCACCGGCACGGGCCCAAGGCCCACGGCAAGGCCCACGGCCCACCGCCCACGGCAAGGCCCACGGCCCACGGCCCCACGGCAAGGCCCACGGCCCACGGCCCACCTTGAGGTCCTTTGCTCTGCTTCAGCGGAGGCAACACTGAGAGCCTCCCACTGTCGCCTCCGTTGAAGCAGAGCAAAGGATGCGTGCGGGGTGCGGCGAGTCCCTGAGCCGGCCAGCTTTCCACAGGGTTATCCACAGGGGTTGAGAGGCAGGTCTCGGCCGAGAATGGTTGTCGGATGGCCTCCGCACTCGTTCCTCCTTCGCCACCCGGCCCGACCGTCGGGCGGTTTCCCATCACCGGCCTGGTCCGGCGAGCCCGTCGGATGAAGGGGTTGGGGCAACGCCAGATGGCCCGCTTCGCCAAGGTCTCACCGTCGACCGTGGGCAAGGTCGAGGCCGGCAGCCTGATACCGAGTCTGGCGGTGCTGGAGCGCCTACTCGGCGCGGCCGGGCTCTATCTGGTGGTGGTGGACCAGGAGGGCCGGGTGATTCAACCGATGGTCGACCGCGACGACGTTCACGACGGCGCCGGACGCCGCTACCCCGCCCACCTCGATACGATCCTCGATCCTGAGCCGGGGGAGTGGTGGGGGGACATCTACGGCCTGGCACGGCCACCGGAGACCTACCACCGCAGCTCGGCGGACCGCGAGGCGCGGCGCCGACGCAGCCAGTGGGAGGTGCGGGTCGCGCAGCATCGGCACCTGCCACCGCCCCCGATCATCGATGAATACTACTGACACCGCGAACGGCCCACCCTCCGGGGAAACCGGAGGGTGGGCCGTCAGTGCCGTCGTTCAGTCGTCGTTGGTGATCGTGCCGGTCGCCAGGGGGTCGGCCAGCCGCAGGCCGGGCACCCCGGCCACCAGCAGGGTCAACTTCTCGTCCGACTCGCGCCGCCGGTCACCCCGCACGGTGACCGGGAAAGCCACCGAGGTGTCACCGGCGGCCAGCACCTTGCAGCCGGCGTACGGCTCGAAGTCCGAGCCCGCCTGCGCCGTGAGGCCGACGGTCGCGGCGCAGAGCAGCACCGGCTGGGACAGCGGGCGGGACACGGTCGCCGTGAAGGTGAGCTGACGGGTGCCCTGGTCGCCCTCGACCACCGACGTGTCGGCGACGGTCAACGACGCCCGGGACCGGAAACGGGCCACCTGCGGGTCGTGGTCGCTGGAGCCCCGTGACCCGTCACCAGTGAACTCCGCCGGCCAGTCGGCGTTGACGTGCGCCGCCCGCACCTGCACCAGGTCACCGTAGAGCGCGTCGTTGACGAACAGGTGGTCGAGCGTCTGCGCCTGCCCCTCGAAGCTGTACGAGTAGGCCGACGCGGGCACCTGCGCGACGAGGGTGTCCCACAGGTTGTGCAGGCCGGCCTCGTAGAGCGGGGCGAGCTGGTCCGACGGCGTCGGCTGCGCGGCGGTGGCGATGGGATCGTCCGGGCGGGGGAAGACGTTCAGGTCGCCGCCGTAGACCACCCGGGCGCTCCGATCGGACGCCTCGATCGCGGTGACGATCGCCGCGCCGTAGGTCGCCTGCTCCCGCCGCTGCCCGATCCGGCCGTCCGGGCCGGAGGAGTAGTGGTTGCTCAGCGCGTACAGGGTGAACCGCTCGGCCGCACCGGGCGCCGCGGCGACCGTGAACTTGCCCAGCTGGGGTGCCCGGGTGAAGACGTTGTTGCCGTCCTTGCCGGTGGAGGTGTCCACATCGGCCGGCAGTACCGCGTTGAGGGCCTTCGGGTTCTGCACGTCGGCGTTGCCCGGCAGTCCGGGGGCCCGGTACTGGACGGTCGGTGCCGAGCCGAGCAGCGGGTCGTTCGCCGTCGCCGCCGCCAACGACAGCCGGTCCGTGCGGTACAGGAACGCGGCGGTGATACCGCGGGCGTCCGCGCCGGTCCGGTCATAGGTCGCGGCGTACGCCGGCCCGCCGGCCGACGCCACCGCGAGCGCCAACTCCTGGATGCTGTCCGGAGCACCGTCGGCGTTGTTGGTGTCGCCGCAGGCCAGCGCCGCACCGGAGACCGTGCAGATGTCCTGGTCCTCGGCCTCCTGCACCAGGATCAGATCCGGCGCGTGCAGATCGGAGACGATCTGGTCGGCGAGCGACGTCAGGTGCTCCCGGTAGTCCGCCTCGCTGCTCGGCACGTAGTCGAACGGCGGGCTGACGCCCGGGCAGCCGGAGTTGCCGGCGAAGTCGCAGCCGTCGAACGGGTCGTCGCGGTAGTCGTACAGGTTCTCCACGTTGTACGTGGCGACCGCTACCTCCTGGGAACGGTCGGCCGGCTTCGGCGGGTTGTTCTTCGACGGGTCGGCCCCGGCGTCGAACTCGGCCCGCTCGACCTGCACGCCGTACTTCTCGAACGAGTAGTAGACGCCGCCCACCGCGTCCGCGCGCAGGGTGTCGAAGGTGTGCGCCGGCGGGAGCAGCGCGGTGCTGTCCCCGGCGGTGCCCTTCACGCCCATGCTGCCGAGCAGCACGCGCTGACCGTTGCCGTCGTCAAAGCGGCGGCTCGGGTCGTTGTCCAGCGGGTGGGAGTCCCGAAAGACGCGTCGGGCGTACGGGTCGGCGCGGTCGAGCAGCGGGTCGTCCCGGTCGACGACCCACAGCTCCGCGTCCGCCGTGGACGAGAAGACATCCCGACCACTCACCGCGCCGCTGCCCGCGCGTACGCGCAGCCGGGCGCCCTCGTGCCGCTCCCACCAGCGCTGCGCCTCGGTCAGCTCGACCGGTGGCACCGCGTCGGTCACCGCGACAGTCGTGTCCACGTCCAGGCCGGTGGCGATCCGGCGGACCAGCGACGCGCCGGAGAGCTGGGTGAGGTTGTAGTACTCCGACACGCGGGCCCGGAGCACCACCTCGTCGCCGACCGTCGGCACGTAGCCGCCGATCAGCGAGGTGAACGTGCCCATGAACACGAAGACGCCGTCGGAGCTCGTCGGGTCACCGTCGGTGTCACCGCTGCGGCTCTGCAGGAAGAACCCGTTCTGCTCCGCACCGGCCGCCGTCCGGGCGAGCGTCAACTGGGTGATCACGCCCCGGACGTCGTACATCGTGCTGCTGGTGCCGTTGCCGCTCGCCGGTGCGAGCGGTGACCGGTCGGCGGGGCCGGACTCGGCGTCGGTGGTCGGACCCTGCACCTCGCCGACGGTCAGCTCCCGGGTGACCTGCACGGCCAGCGCGCAGGTGGCGGTGCCACCGCCCGCGTCGGTAGTGGTCACGGTGACGGTGTACGCCCCGGCGGTGAGGTCGGCGCTCGCGCTGATCGTGGCGCGGGCGGTGCCGCCCACCTGATCGGCCGGGGTGAACGCGGTACGGGTGATCGAGCCGGAGGCGGGGCTCGGGCTGATCGCGGTCACCGCCAGGTCGACGATCGTGTCGTCGGGGTCGGCGGCGGTCACCTCGCGGCTCGCGGCCGTCCCGGCGGCGGTGACCAGCGGCCCACCACAGGTCAGTGTGGCCGGCGCATCGACCGGGCCGCCGCCGTCCACGGTGTGCGAGCCGAGCCCGTCGAAGGTGTCGACGGGCAGACCGGTCCACTGCGCGGCCGGGTCGAACGCGTCCGACGGGTCGGTGTCGCCCGACGTCACCGTGGGCAGCCGGCGCAGCGTGTTGTCCGCCGTACTGGTCGCGCCTGTGCCCCACTCGGCGCCCGGGTCGACGCCCACCTGGCCGATCGAGTCGAGCACCGTAACGCCCCGGCGCAGCACTATCGCGTCGTCGCCGTTGAACAGGCTCGCGCCGGTGGTCTGGTCGGCCTGGGCGAGGATGGCCGCCCCGGCCGAGGCGCTGGCGAACACGAACGCGTCCCCGGCGGCCACGGTCCCGGCCAGCGCGATGCTCGTCGGGGTGGTGGAGCCGTTGAAGTAGAGCTGGAGCTGGTAGCCGCCCGCGGTGAGGTCGACGGCGGCGCCGGTGCCGTTGAACAGCTCGATCGCCTTGTTGTTCGACGAGCCTTCGACGTACTCCGAGATGAACAGGTCGGTGGGCGCGGCGCTGGCCGCGGTGGGTGTGACGCCGAGAGCCGTGACGGTCACTGCGGCGGTGGCGATCGCGAGCGCGGCTGTCGTGCGGCGCGGGCGCATAGGGCCTCCACGATGGGTGGATGGGAGTCAACGCACGTTAAGGTGCGTAACCGTCCATCGTCCATCCCCCACCGGACAGTTTCGTGAATTCCTCAGCGCGGCGGGTCGATGCGGTGCACCAGCTCGGCGACGTCGACGCTGTATTCGCACCAGTCCCGGTCGGGCCGGTAGCCCAGCTCCGCGTTGACCTTGAGCATCGCCTCGTTGGCCTGGGCGTTCCAGGTCTGCACCTCGGCCAGCTCCGGCTCGGCGGAACGCAGTTCCAGCAGCATCCGCGCCTTGATCGCCCGGTCGATGCCGTAACCCCGGTGGTCCTGCGCGACGATCGTGTCGTACTGGTCGGCGCGGGTCGGGTGCTGCGCCGGCACCACGACCTCGGTCAGGCCGGCCACCTCACCACTCTGCTCGTGCCGGGCCAGGACGATGTACGGCTTCATGCCCCGCCGGTGCAGGGTGTCCAGGCTGTCCCGCAACCGCTCCGGGTCATACGAGCTGGGACGCAGCTCGCCGTCGTCGACGTCGCGCACCTCGGCCTTGGCCCGCGCGTACGACTCGATCAGGTCGTCCGGTGGCCCACCGGGGTAGAACTCCAGGTGGTAGCCCGCGCCGATCCCGGTGGCCATCTCGGCCAGCTCGGCCCAGTCCACCGAGGTCAGGTCGAGAACGCTGCGCGTCTCCACGTACTCCCGGGTGAAGCCGAGCGACTCGTAGAAGCCCACCGCCGGCGTGTCGCCGACCACCTCGACCCCGATCGACTGGAAACCCTCCTGGTAGACGCGGCGGGCGGCGCGCAGCACCAGCTCGCGGCCGAGGCCGTTGCGTCGGACGGAGGGATGCACCAGCACCTCGAGCACCCCGATGTCGCCGAGGAGCAGCACGTGGACCTGCCCGAGGACGGCGCCCGTCTCACCGGGAGCGGTCGGCTCGGCCTGAGCGAGCCAGGAGATCCGCCGCTCACCGGGCATCACCTCGCCGAGATACTCCCGCAGGGAGGTCTCCCGCCACGGCGGGTCCTGCGGCAGATCGGCCGCCAGCACCGCGTTCAGCGTTGTCAGCAGCGACGCGATCTCGGCGGACGACGCGGTCCTGGGGTCCCACTCGCGCACCATCACCCGTCTAGCTTGCCGCTAACGGCTGCTCGGGGGAAGTGTCCAGTTCTCCAATGTACGCGGACGATCACATCACGTGCGGCTGGCCCGTCCGTACCGGTCAGCGGTGTCGTAGACGGCCTTGGCGTACTGGCGCACGTCGTTGTACGACAGGATCGCGTTCCACCAGTCGCCCGGGATGCTGAGGTTGCGGCCGCCCTTGCACAGGTAGTTGCCGGCCGCCAGAGCGGCGTCATCCAGGTCGTGCGGGTCCTTGACGCCATCCTGGTCGGCGTCCGCGCCGATCTCCTGCCAGGTCGTCGGGATGAACTGCATCGGCCCGATCGCGCGGTCGAACGTGCTGTCCTTGTCGAGGACGCCGCGGTCGGTGTCGATGATCCGCATCCGGCCGCCGTTCCCGTCCAACGGCAGCCCGATGATCTGGGGCAGCGCCTTGCCGTCCGCCCCCAACCGCGCGCCGTTGGCCGAGCCGTGCCCGGACTCGACCTGGCCGATCGCGGCCAACGTCGTCCAGCTCAGCGCGCAGCTGCGGTTGGTCTGGGCGAGCATCACCTCGGCGTACCCGTACGCCTGCACCGCGGTCGCGGGAATGTTGACCTTGGCGGCGACCTGTTGCGCCCAGGCGGCCAGGGAGTCCGAGGGACGGCCGCCGGCCGTCGGACCGACGGCCGGCCCGGTCGGCATGCCGCCGCTGGGGAACGCTCCGGTGGGGAGCGGCGCGGTCGGCATCGGCCCGGTGGGCAGGGGACCGGTGGGCAGCGGGTCGAGGGGCACCGCCGGCGGCAGGGCCACGGTCGGCGCGGCCGTGACGTCGGCCACCGGTCGGGATCCCCGGATGGTCGCCGGGACGAGCAACGCCCCCGCCGCGGCGGTCGCGGCCACCAGGACCAGCAGGAAGACTCCCGGGACCGTGAGTCGTCCGCTGGGCCGGCGGGCCCAGGCGCGGGTCGCCCGGGCGGCGGTCACCGCGGCCTGACGTGGCGGTGGCACCCGTACGGCGTGCGCGAACGGCACCCGCCGCCGACGGCCACGTTCGGGCACCGGCACCACGGCGACACCGTCCACCTTGGTCGCCGTCACGTCGGTGGCTGTCGCGCCCGCCGCTGTCGCGGTGTCGACCTTCGCGCCGTCGGTCTTCGCGGTGTCGGTCTTCGCGTCGTCGGTCTTCGCGGTGTCGGTCTTCGCGCCGTCGACCTTCGCGCTCTCGGCCTCCGCGGTGTCCGCTCGCGGGTTGTCGGTCTTCGGGGCTCCGATGCTGTCGGCCTTCGCGGTGTCGCCCTCGGCGTCGTCGCGCGTCGGGCTCTCGGCCTTCGCGTCGTCGGCCTCCGCGCCGGCGCGGCCGGCTTCGGCGCTGCCGGCGGCGGCTGCGGTTGGGGCGTCGGGGTCGGTGGTGTCCGAAGAGGGCTTCGCGGGGGCGAGGTCGCCGGTGGCGGTGGCCCCCAACTGGTCACCGGTCGGGGTATCGACGTTCGGGGAAAGGGGTGCGTCGGTGGTCACGGACGTCGCGGGAGTCTTGGCCTTCGCGTCGGTCGTGCCGCCGCGAAGCCAGGGCCGGCGGGGGCGGGGCACGGCTGCGGGCGCCGGATCCGGTGCGGCGCCCGACTCGGCCAGCGGCCCGTCCAGCGGCGCGGCCGGCCGAAGCGGTTGCACACGCGTTTTGTCCTCGCCGTCCACCACCCGTCGAGTATCACTCATGTCCCCGGCGAGCGTCAGGCCCACGTACCCTGATCGCCATGCCCCGGTACGAGTTCCGCTGCCGCGCATGCGGCGACACTTTCGAGGTCAACCGTCCGATGGCGGAGGCCGGCGCCCCGGCCACCTGCCCGCAGGGTCATGCCGACACGGTCAAGCTGCTCTCGGCGGTGTCGGTCACCGGTCGGGGCGCTGGTGGCGCGCAAGCTCCCGCTGGTGGCGGTGGCTGTTGCGGTGGTGCCTGCGGCTGCTGAGCTGGCGTTCCGGTGGCCGGCCGGTGGCTGGCCTTGCCGGGAGCGGGTTCGAGTGGCACCTTGAGGCGGCACGTGCCCGGCCGTTCTCACGATGCGTGACCGCTCGGAGTCAGGCAGCATGAACCCGACGTCACGGGCGGAGGTTCCACGCATGTCGCCACGGATCCAGCTCCCGAGCGGTTGGGTGACCTTCGTGTTCACCGACATCGAGGGCTCGACCCGGCTGGCTCAACTGCTCGGCGCGGACTACCGCCCGGTGCTCGCCGAGCACCGCCGGTTGCTGCGCCGCACCCTGGCCGCCACCGGTGGCGCGGAGCTGCTGACCGAGGGCGACTCGTTCTTCCTGGCCTTCGACGACGCGGCGGCGGCGCTGACCGCCTGCCTGACCGCCCAGCGGGCGTTGGCGAGCCACGACTGGCCCACCGAGGAGGCCGCGCCCCGGGTGCGGATGGGCTTGCACACCGGTTACGCCGAGCCCCGCGACGGCGAGTACGCGAGCCCCGAGGTGCACCGGGCCGCCCGGGTGGCCGCCGCCGCGCACGGCGGTCAGGTGCTCTGTTCGGCGTCCACCGCCCGTCGGGCCGATCCGCTGCCCCCGGGCGCCACCCTGCTGGACCTGGGCCTGCACCGGTTGCGTGGCTTCGACGACCGGGAGCGGCTGTTCCAACTGGTCGCGCCCGGCCTGGAACGGCAGTTCCCCCGCCCCCGCACCGCCGACGCGGTGGCGCACAACCTGCCGACCCAGGTGACCTCGTTCGTCGGGCGGGAGGTTGAGCGGGCCGAGCTGGGCCGGTTGGTCGAGCGGCACCGACTGGTCACCGTGCTGGGCGCGGGTGGCGCGGGGAAGACCCGGCTCGCCGTGGAGTTGGCCGGTAGCGTCGTCGAGGCGTACCCGGACGGGGTCTGGTTCGTCGACATCGCCGCGGTGACCGACCCGGGGTTGGTGGCGTTCGCCATCGCCGCGGTGCTCGGGCTGCGGCCCGAGCCGGGCCGCCCGATGCTGGACACCCTCGTCGAGTACGCGGCCGCCCGCCGGATGCTTGTCGTGCTGGACACCTGCGACACACAACCGGCCGCCTGCGGCGAGGTCATCTCACGGCTGCTCTCCGGCGGGGGCGGGGTGCGGGTGGTGGCGACCAGCCGCGAGTCGTTCAGCCTGCCCGGCGAGGTGGTCTGGCGGATCCCGCCGCTCTCGGTCGATCCCCGTCCGGACGGCGTGGAGAGCGACGCGGTCGCGCTGCTGCTGGACCGTACGGCGGCGGCCCGTGGCGGTCGGCGGCCCGATCCGTCCGAGTCGGCCGACCTGCGGCGGGTGGTGCAGCGGCTGGACGGGCTGCCACTCGCCATCGAGTTGGCGGCCGCCCGGCTGCGGGTGCTCTCGGTGGGTCAGCTGGCCGAGCGGTTGGACGACGTCCTCGGCACGTTGGACGCCGGCCGGGAGGATCCGGATCCGCCGCCGGTGGAGCGGGGCTGGTCCGGCAACCAACAGGACACCGTGGACCTCGTGGCAGCGGCGATCGGGACACCGCCGCCCACCCCGGCGAGCAGGGCCGTGCAGCGTTCGGCCACCGAACGACATCTGACCATGCAGGCGACCGTCACCTGGTCGTACCGCACGTTGGGGCCCCGGGCCGCGCGGCTGTTGCGCTGGCTGGCGGTCTTCGCGGGGCCGGTGGATCTGCCGACGGTGGAGTGGCTGCTCGGCGACGACCCGCTGGATCCACTGTCGGTGCTGGTCGACAAGTCGATGGTGTTGGCCGAGCCGCGCGCCGCCGGCAGTTCGTACCGGATGCTCGACCCGATTCGGGCGTACGCGGCGCGACGGCTGGCCGAGGCGGGTGAGGAGCAGGCTGCCCGGGACCGGCACGTGGCCTGGTCGGCGCACGCGCTGGAGCGGGCCCACCTGGGGCCGGACGGCCGGCCGGTGACGTTGTCGCTCTACACCCTCGACCCGCTGGCCGACGAGCTGCGGTCCGCGTTGCGCTGGTGTGCCACCGGCGGCAGCGCCCGTGCCGGTCTCCGCCTGGCCGGTGGACTGGACCAGTGGTGGCGCGAGCGCGGGCTGGCCCGGGAGGGCCGGCTCTGGCTTTTCCGGCTGTACGGACGGATCGCCGAGACCGGCGAGCGGATCCCGGAAGCGGAGCTGGCGGCGGCGTACCACATGCATTCCCTGCACGCCGGCGCCGACGGCGAGTTCGCGGAGGAGCTGCGCTACTCGCAGCGGGCGGAGGCGGCCGCCCGGCAGGCCGGCGACGCCGGGCTGCTGGCCCGGGTGCTCGCCGGCCGGGCCGCGCCGTTGGTGGACATGGGCCAGTTCTTCGAGGCCGAGCGGGTCTGTCGGGAGGTCATCGACTGGGCCCACGGGCAGGACGTGGTCGGCGAGGCGCTGTTCGCCGTGTTCAGCCTGGCCGAGCTGCTGTGGCGGCGCGGCGCGCTGGAGGAGGCGGCGGAGCTGCTGGGAGCGGCGCGTCCGGTGGAGGCCGCCCGGCCGGTCGAGCGGGGCCGGCGTTCGGTGGACATGCTGCTCGGGATGGTCGCGCTGGCCCGGGGCGACGTGATCGCCGCGCACGAGCACCTGCTGGTGGCGTTGCGCTCACGGATGGGGCACGGCTACCACGGCCGGGCCTGCGACACGCTCAACGCGATCGCGGTGCGTTGCGCTCTCGGTGGCGACCGGTTGACGGCCGCCCGGCTGTTCGGGGCGGCCCAGGCCACCCGGGCGAGCATGCGAGCGACACCGGGCATCTACGGCGGCTACTGGGCCGACCAGCAGGCGGAGCTGCGGGCGATGGCGGGCGACGCGGCGTTCGACGACGCGTACGGGGAGGGCGCCGAGATGGGCCTGGACGAGGCCGTGGCGCTGGCGCTGGACGTGGAACACCCGGACCTGGCGGCGGATTCGACCCGCTTCAGCACCGACCTGTCCCAACACGCGCCGGCCCCGCACCCGGCGGACCCCAACCGCCACCATCCGGCAACCCGAACGGAACGGGCCTGACCTCCCACCGTTGACCATGAAGTTGTTGCCGCGACACGCCGGGCGGACGGGCAACAACTTCATGATCAACGCGACGGGTGGGGTGGGGTTAGCGGGTTGCGGCCTTGGCCTCGGCTTGGGCCTTCATGCGGGCGGCTCGGTCGATGTCGGCCTGCTGGACGGCTGCCACCGAGCCGAAGATGTGCACCGCCTGGTAGTACGTCCAGGCCAGGCTGTAGCAGGCCGGGCGGACGACAGTGTTGTACGTGACGCAGACCCGCTTCAGGTCCGCGTAGAAGGCGTTGTCCAGGCGGGACTTGTTGGTGGAGAACTGGCCGACCGCCTTGTAGTTGCGGTAGCCGAAGTCGTGCCGGTAGCAGCTCAGGTTGAAGGTGAACCCGAGCGGGTTGTCCGGGCTGGACGAGCAGTAGTCGGTGGACCAGTCGAAGTTGTACTCGTTCCAGGGGGCCCGGTTGACGCGGGCGCTGTTCCAGGAGTTGTAGCTGGACGCGCTGGTCTGGGTCCAGCTCGACAGCACGGACAGTCGCTCCGCGGGGGTGACGGCGGCGGCGGGGGAGGCGACGGCGAGGGTGGCGAGCAGCGCGAGCGCGCCCGAGGCGAACAGGGTGGCGAGACGTCGGGGCACGGTTTACCTCCGCGGGGTGAGCGGTGGGACGGAAGTTACCGGCGGGTTACCGGATGTCGATGAGTGTCGATCAGCTGATCAACTGGGCGGTATGTGCGCCGCCAACTATTGGTGACATACGTTCAAACAGACGAATGCCCCGGGTGCGCGAGGCACCCGGGGCATTCCGCGGAACGGGTCAGTGCAGCAGGAACGCCGGCGGGCTGGCCGGGCTCTCGTTGGCGGTACGGTCCAGCGCCGTCACCCGGTAGGTGTACCGGTGGCCGGGCTCGGCCGTCGTGTCCACCCAGGACTGGACGCCGCCGGGGGTGGCCCGGACGGTGTCGACGAGGTGCGTGGCGTCCGCCGTGGCGCACCGCCCGGGCAGGGTGGTGCCGTCGAAGCGGTAGATCGCGTACGACGTGGCCGTGCCCAGCGGGCCCACGCCGTCGGCGGGCTGGCGCCAGGTCAGCCGCACCCCGTCGGCTTCCCGGGCGACCCTGGTGACCACCGGGAGGAGCAACGGCTTCGCCGGCAGGTGTGGCATGGCCGGCACGAGGGCCGGGCGGGAGTAGTGCTCGGCCGCGTAGATGTCGGTGGCGCCGAGCCGGTTGGCCCGCACCTGGACGGCCGAGAAGTGCACGTTGCCCTGCACCTCGGGGTACGACCGGTTGAGCGTGAGGTGGTCGGACAGCTCACGCGGGTTCTGCCAGTACGGCCCGTACGCCGGATCGCCGCTCTTGTAGTCGGCCTGGCCGATGTAGAGCTGGACCCGGGTGCCGCGCACGGTCTCGGCCCACCACGGGACCAGCCGCGCGTAGTCGGCTGCCGGGTACTGGCCGATGTACCAGTAGAGCTGCGGCACCACGTAGTCGATCCACTCCTGCTTGACCCACTTGCGGGTGTCGGCGGAGATGATGTCGTACGACTGGCTGCCGGTGGTGTCCGAGCCGAGCGGGTCGGCGCTGGCGTTGCGCCAGATGCCGAACGGGCTGACGCCGAACTTCACCCACGGCTTCGCCGCCTTGATCTTGCCGTTCATCTCCTGGATCAGCAGGTTGATGTTGTCCCGCCGCCAGTCCGCCCGGTCCGTGAAGCCCCGGTTGTACGCCGCGAAGGTGGCGTCGTCGGGCACCTGGTAGGTGCCGCTGGGGTAGGGGTAGAAGTAGTCGTCGAAGTGCACGCCGTCGATGTCGTACCGCTTGACCGCGTCCATCATCGCGGTCTGGACGAACTCGCGGACCTCGGGGATGCCGGGGTTGTAGTAGAGCCGGCTGCCGGCCACGCCGGCCGGCGGGTAGGCGAAGGTCCAGTCCGGGTGCTGCCGGGCCGGGTGGCCGGGCGCGAGCTGGCTGAGGTCGGCGCCGGCGCCGCCGGGGGCCGGCATGGAGACGCGGTACGGGTTGAACCAGGCGTGGAACTCCAGGTTGCGCTTGTGCGACTCGGCGACCAGGAAGGCCAGTGGGTCCCAGTCCGGGTCCTGGCCACGTACGCCGGTCAGGTACTCCGACCACGGCTCGTACGGCGAGGGCCAGAGCGCGTCGGCGGTCGGTCGGACCTGCACCACTACGGCGTTGTGGTTCAACCGTTCGGCGAGGTCGAGCAGTTCCCGGTATTCGGCCTGCTGGGCGGCGACCCGGTCCGGGCTGGTCTGGGACGCCTTGCTGGGCCAGTCGATGTTGACCACCGACGAGATCCACATCGCCCGGAACTGTCGCTTGGGGGTGGCCGGGTTGGTGACGCAGGTCGGGGTGGTGGGGGTGGTGGTGGCGTTCGCGGGGGTGGCGGCGGCGAGTGAGCCGAGCAGAACCGCGGCCAGACCGGCGGCTGCGAGTCGGGTTGCTTTCATGCGGTATGTCCCTTCATTGGGGCTCCCGTGCACTGTGGGTGCGGCAAGATTCGCCGCTGCCTATCTGCGTACAGAAGGAAATTTTCACAATCGCGTCGCCACCGCAAGTATTCGTGGTTGACCATTCCTCCGGCTGGGTAGCACGGCGGTCACCGGCCGCTGCGGTGGTGGCCGCGCGGTGGGGAGGGGTGAGCGCATGTCCGTGCTGCGAACCAAACCAATCAAGGACGTCATAGCCCAGGGCGACGCCGACGGCAGCGACGGCCAGCTCGGGCTCAAGCGGCGGCTCGGCGCTGTCGACCTCACCGGCTTCGGCATCGGCATCGTGATCGGCACGGGCATCTTCACGCTCACCGGGATCGAGGCCCGCGACAGCGCCGGTCCGGGCGTGGTGATCTCCTTCGCCATCGCCGGCGTGGTCGCCCTGCTCGCCGCCCTCTGCTACGCCGAGCTGGCCTCCAGCGTGCCGACCGCCGGCAGCGCCTACACCTACGCGTACGCCACGATGGGCGAGATCGTCGCCTGGATCATCGGGTGGGACCTGCTGCTGGAGTTCGCGCTCGGCGCGGCGGTGGTGGCCCGCGGCTGGTCCGGCTACCTCGCCGAGCTGCTCGACCTGCCGACCCGGTGGTTCGGTGAGGAGGGCAGCATTGTCAACATCGGCGCGATCGCCATCGTGCTGATCCTCGGCGTCGTGGCGATCGTCGGCATCCGGGAGTCCGCCCGGGTCACCAACCTGCTGGTGCTGGTCAAGGTGGCGATCTGCGTGTTCGTGGTGGTCGCCGGCCTGTTCTTCGTCAAGGCGGCCAACCTCAGCCCGTTCATCCCGCCGGCCGAGCCCGCCGGCAGCGGTGACGACGGCATCAAGCAGCCTGTCACGCAGGCGCTCTTCGGGTTGGAGCCGTCGGTCTTCGGCTTCGTCGGGGTGCTCAGCGCCGCCGCGGTGGTCTTCTTCGCGTACACCGGCTTCGAGGCCGTCGCCAACCTGGGCGAGGAGACGCGCAAGCCCAAGCGGGACCTCACCCTGGGCCTGCTCGGCACGCTGCTGATCTCCACAGTGCTCTACATCGGCGTCTCGCTTGTGGTCGTCGGGATGGTGCCCTATACCGAGATCGACCGGGGTGCCCCGATCGCCTCGGCGTTCGAGTCGGTGGGTGCCGGCTGGGCGGCGACGCTCGTCTCCATCGCCGCGGTCGCCGGCCTGACCAGCGTCATCCTGGTCGACCTGGTGGCGATGGGCCGGATCGGCTTCGCCATCGCCCGGGACGGCCTGATCCCGCCCTCGATCGCGGCAGTGCACCCGCGCTGGGGCACCCCGTACCGGATCTCGGCGATCATGACGGTGGCGGTCGCGTTGCTGGCCGGCTTCCTGCCGCTGTCCGCGCTTGCCGACCTGGTCAGCATCGGCGCGCTCTGCGCGTTCGTGCTGGTCTCGATCGCGGTGCCGATCCTGCGCCGCAAGCGCCCCGACCTGGAGCGGCCGTTCCGGGTGCCGTTCTCCCCGGTGCTGCCGGTCGTCTCGGCGCTGGCCTGCTTCTACCTGATGCTTAACCTGTCGGTGGAGACGTGGCTGCGGTTCCTGGCCTGGATGCTGCTCGGCGGCATCATCTACTTCGGCTACGGCTACCGCCGCAACCGGCTGGCCCAGCACGAACCGGCGGTCGCCCCGACGCCACGCGAACCGAGCGCCTGACCGATGTGCGGAGGGGCCGAGCGCCCCTCCGCACTCGTCAGCTCAGGGGCGGGTCTGCGGCGTGGCCGTCGGACCCTTGACGACAGGCTTGCCGTCGACCCAGGTCACCTCGTCGAGCCACACCTGACGGCCGGGGTCGGTGCTGCCCTCCTGGCCCGGAGGCCAGGCGTGGTACAGCAGCCAGGTGCGGCCGTCCTTGACCACCATCGAGGCGTGGCCCGGGCCGGAGGCGGCCTCGTTGCTCTTCAGGATCGGGTTCTCGGCTGCCTTCACGCACGGGCCGGTCGGGCCCTCGCAGACCGCGTAGCCCTCGGCGTACTCGGCCCGGTCGTAGGCGTTGGCGGCGAAGAACAGGAGCAGCCGACCGTCCTGGCGGTGGAAGAACGGCCCCTCGATCAGGGTGCCCTCCCACGGTTCGGTCTGCTTGAGCAGCTTCGTTGGCTCGCCGACGAGGGTCAGGCCGTCGTCGGCGAGGCGCTGCGACCAGATCCAGGTGTCCACCCCGATCGCGTTGCCGTCGTTCTTCCACAGCAGCCAGAGACTGCCGTCGGTGTCCCGGTACGGGCTGGCGTCGATCGCCCCGCCCAGGTCGGCCTGGCAGATCAGCGGGCCTGTCGCCTCGTCGGCGTACGGCCCCTGCGGCGCGCTGGCCACCGCCCGCCCGACGCACTGCCGGCCGGATTCCCGGCCGGCGACCGTGTAGTAGAGCAGGAACCGATCCGGTGCCAGCTGGATCGCCTCCGGCGCCCAGGTCTTGCCGGGGTCCGCCCAGTCCGGCAGCGTCGGCAGGGCGTCCTCCGCCTCGGTCCAGTCGACCAGGTTCGACGAGGTGCGCACCGGGACGTTGCGGCCCTGCGAGTTGGTGTGGAACAGGTACCAGGTGTCGCCCACCTGGATCGCCTGCGGGTCCGGGGCGTCGGTGCTGACGACCGGGTTGGTGAACATCCTCGGGCCACTCCCGTTGCTCGTGTAGGTGGTCTCGTCGCCGTCGGAACAGCCCGTGACGAGCAGCGCGGCGGCGAGAGTGATCGCCGCCGCGCCGCGTCGCCGGGCGGTCGAGCGCGTCATCCCTTGAGGCCGCTGCGGGAGACGCCCTGGATGATGTGCCGCTGCGCGAGCACGAAGAGGATCAGCACCGGCAGGCTGGCCAGCACCGCGCCCGCCATGATCACCGGGTAGTCGGTGACGTACGAGCCCTGGAGCAGGCCCAGGCCCGGCGGGAGCGTCAACTTCTCCGGGCTGAACAGCACGAAGATCGGCCACAGGAAGTCGTTCCAGTTGGTCAGGAACGACAGCACGGCCAGGGTGGCCAGCGCCGGCTTGGACAGCGGCAGCACCACCCTGACGAAGATCTGCCACTGGTTGGCGCCGTCGAGGGTAGCGGCCTCCTCCAGCTCGTTCGGCAGCGAGAGGAAGAACTGCCGCAGGAAGAACACCCCGAACGCGCTGGCCGCGCCGGGCACCACCACCACGGCGAGGGTGTCGATCCAGTTGAGCTGGTCGACGATCAGGAAGTTCGGGATGATCAGCGAGGTCGGCGGGATGAACAGCGTCCCGACGATCAGCGCGAAGGTCACCCCGCGTCCACGGAACCGCAGCCGGGCCAGGGAGTACGCGGCCATCGAGGCCGTCACCAGCACCAGCAGCGAGTGCAGCGTGGCCGCCACCATGCTGTTGAGGAACCAGCGCAGCACCGGGTTCGCCGAGTTGTTGATGATCTGCTCGTAGCCGTACCCGGCGAGGGGGTCCGGCAGCCAGCTCGGCGGGATCTGTTGGGCGGCGGTGTAGGTCTTCAGCGAGGTGATGACCATCCACACCAGCGGGGTCAGGAAGATCAGGGTAAGCGCGACCAGGGTGGCGTAGAAGACGACCCGGCGCAGCCCGGGGGCGGAGCCGTTGGTGGTCGGCGTGGGCGTCGTCATGGCGGTCCCCTCAGTCTTCCCGGTAGCGGAAGAGGCGGAAGTTGGCGATGCTCACGACTGCCAGCAGCAGGGCGAACACGATGCTCATCGCGGCGGCGCGACCGGCGTCGTTGTCCCGCAGGCCCTCCTCGACGATGAACCACACCACCGTGCGGGTCTCCGTGCCCGGCGCTCCCTGGGTGATCAGGAACGACTGACCGAACATGTTCGCCGAGGCGAGCACCGTCGTGGTGATCACGAAGAGCAGCACCGGCCGCAGTCCGGGCAGTGTCACGTTGCGGAACCGCTGCCACGCGTTGGCACCGTCCATCCGGGCCGCCTCGTACAGCTCCGGCGAGATGTCCTGCAGACCGGCCAGGTAGATCACCGCGTTGAAGCCGGAGGTCCACCAGACGGTCACCCCGACCAGCGAGATCCACGCCCACGGCATGTTGGTCACCCACGGGGTGTCCGACGGCAGGCCGACGACTCCGAGGAGCCGGTTGACCAGGCCCAGGTTGGCGTCGAGCAGGAACCGCCAGAGCAGGCCGATCACCGCCACGCCCAGCACGTACGGGGCGAAGTAGATCGCCCGGAAGAAGGTGCGGCCCGGGAAGGAGCGGTTCAACAGCAGAGCCAACCCCAGCGGTACGACCACCAGCAGCGGCACCGACAGCACCGTGAAGATCGCGGTGGCCCGGACGCTCTCCCACCAGTCGCCGTAGACGGCGGAGTCGCTGGAGAACAGCTCCGTGTAGTTGTCCAACCCGACGAAGGGTCGGTTGGGCAGCTGGAAGTCCCACTGGTGCACGCTCAGCCAGAGGCCGAGGATGATCGGCAGCAGGCCGAAGACCCCGAACAGGACCAGGTACGGGGCGAGGAACAGGTATGGCGTCGCCCGTCCGGTCCGGCCCGCCGAGGCGCCCCGGCGGACTGCGTTGGCCGCCGGGGGCGGCGCGTCACCGCGCGCCGCCCCGACCTCGATCACGTCCGCCACGGGTTATCAGCTCCCGTACTTCTTGCGGTTGTCCTCGAGCTGCTTGTTGGCCTTGGACACGCCGTCGTCGAGCGCCTGCTTGGGCGACTTCTTGCCCAGCGCGGCCTCGTTGAACGAGTTGTAGAAGGTCGTCATGACCTCGCCCAGGCCCGGTGCCGCCGGCGGGAAGGCCGCGTACTCCAGCTCGGGGGCGAGCGACGAGATCTCCGGCAGCGCCTTGAACTCGGCGCCCTCGCGGACCTCCTTGCGGGCCGGGATCTGCCCGCCCTTGGCCCAGTCCAGCGAGTGCTGGCTCAGCCAGTTGATGAAGACCTTCGCCCCGGAGACCTTGTTGGCGTCGTTGGCCCGCTGCTTCACGATGGTGAAGTTGTGCGAGTTGGCCCAGGCGGACGGCTTGCTGCCGATCTGGGGGAGCGGGGCGACACCCCACTGGACCTCGGGGCTCTTCTTGAGGTCGTTGATCTGCCAGATGCCGTTCCAGGTGAAGGCGTTCTTGCCGCTCTTGAACGCCAGGTAGTCGGCGTCCTGCCCGACGTTGGCCGGCGAGTAGCCCTGCTTGATCATGTCGACCAGCCAGGTGCACGCCTCGACCGCCGGGTCGGTGTTGAACGTCGCCTTGGCGACCTCGGCGTCGAAGAGGGTGGCGCCCCACTGGTTGAGCAGGGAGTAGAACGTCATGCCGCCGGTGAACTGGAACGGGCTGACCCAGAAGCCCTGCACTCCGGCCTTCTTCAGCTCGGCCAGGGCCGCCGTGTAGTCGTCCTTCGTCGCCGGCGGCTTGTTCGGGTCGAGGCCGGCCTTCTGCATGACGGCCTTGTTGTAGTAGAAGCCCAGCGGGTGCATGTCCAGTGGGATGCCGTACCGCTTGTTGTTGTAGATCCCGCCCTTCCAGACGGTCGGGGCGAAGTCGCCCTCGGAGAGCTCCAGGTTCTTGGCCACGTCGTCCAGCTCGGTGATCACGCCACGAGCGGCGAAGGTGGCGAGCTGGTCCATGTGCATGACCGCGATGTCCGGACCGTTGCCGCTGGAGGCCGCACCCGGGAGCTTGTTGTAGTAGTCCTCCCACTGGTACGTGGCCACCGACACCGCGATGTTCTTGTGCTCGGTGTTGAACTGGTTGACCAGCGCCTTGAAGATGTCGCCGTCGCCGCCGGTGAACCCGTTCCACAGCTTCAGGTCGACCTTCGGGCCGGTGTACTCCTTGCCGCCGTTACCGGCGGCCGGCCCGGAGGTGCTGTCGCCGCCGCCGCAGCCGGCGAGGGTCAGCGAGGCCGCGGCACCGATTCCGAGACCGAGGCCGAGCAGGCGTCGCCGGCTCATGTCGTTCTGGATCATGCTGTATCTCTCCTTGGAGGGGGACGGGATGAATTGTGCCTGCTCAGAACCGGTACGACATCAGACGCCGGTCGGGCCGAAGCGCAGCACGCTCCACGACACGGCGGGCAGACGCACAGTGCACCGGCCGCCGTCGGGGGTGGGGGTGGGCAGTTCCCGCGGCGTCACCCGGTCGGGCTCGGCCTCGGTGTTCGTCGCCGACGGGTCGGACCCGGCGGCGATGCTCTGGAAGGAGTAACCGGACAGTCCGGGCAGGCCGCGCAGGTCGATGTCCAATGCGAGGTCCGTCGTGTCACGGTTCGTCGCGAAGACGGTCAGCTCGCCGGTCTCCTCGTCGTGCACGGCGACCGTGTCGAGCACCGGGACGTCCCCGTACTTCTTCGTGTCGTAGCGCGGCGACACCGGCTCGGTGCGCAGCACGGTGCCCCGGGCGTACCGGGCGGTCAGCGCGAACGGGTGGAAGATGCTCTGCCGCCAGGCGGGGCCGCCGTTGCGGGTGCGGATCGGCGCGATCACGTTGGCCAACTGGGCCTGGGCGGCGACCCCGACCCGGTCGGCGTGCCGGAGCAGGGTGATCAGCAGGTCACCGACCACCACCGCGTCCACCGCAGTGAAGTCGTCCTCGATCAGCGCGGGCGCCTCGACCCAGCCACGCCGGTCCAGGTCGGCCTGGAGGCGGGACTCGTACCAGACGTTCCACTCGTCGAACGAGATCTTCAGCTTGCGCTTCTGCCGCTGCCTGGCGGCCACGTGGTCGGCGGTCGCCACGACCTCGGTGATGAAGTTGTCCATGTCGACGGCCGACGCCAGGATGCTCGCCTGGTCGCCGTCGGACGGGTCGTAGTAGGTGTGCGCCGAGATGTAGTCGACGTGCTCGTAGGTGTGCTCCAGCACTGTCGCCTCCCACGCGGCGAACGTGGGCATCCGCCGGTTGGAGCTGCCGCAGGCGACCAGGCTGATCGACGGGTCGATCATCTTCATCGCGCGGGCCGCCTCGGCGGCCAGCCGCCCGTACTCGTCGGCGGTCTTGTGGCCGACCTGCCACGGGCCGTCCATCTCGTTGCCCAGGCACCACAACCGCACGCCGTACGGGTCCTCCGCGCCGTGCTTGCGGCGCAGGTCGGACAGCTCGGTGCCGCCCGGGTGGTTCGCGTACTCCAGCAGGTCGAGCGCCTCCTGGACGCCGCGGGTGCCCAGGTTGACCGCCATCATCGGCTCGACGCCGGCCTCGGCGGCCCAGGTCATGAACTCGTCCAGCCCGAACGCGTTGGTCTCGATCGTCTTCCACGCCAGGTCGAGCCGGCGCGGCCGGTCACCGACCGGGCCGACGCCGTCCTCCCAGCGGTAGCCGGAGACGAAGTTGCCGCCCGGGTAGCGGACCACCGAGACGCCCAGCTCACGGGTCAGGTCCAGCACGTCGCGGCGCAGGCCGCGGGAGTCGGCGTCGGGGTGGCCGGGCTCGTAGATGCCGCCGTAGACGCACCGCCCCATGTGCTCGACGAACGAGCCGAAGAGACGTCGGTCGGCCGGCCCGATCTTGAAGGCCGGGTCGATCGTCAGCTGCGCGGTCCGCAAGGGATGCCACCTTTCCTCAGTGCCGGAACCGGGTGACCGCAGTCACCGCCCACCCGGCGTCCCTCGTTTCTACAACGTTGTAGGCAACGTTGTAAAGAGCTGCTGACGAGGTATGGTGCGCTGGGTTACATCGGGGAGGTTGCGGCGTGCGACACAGGCTCAAGGACGTGGCCGAACGGGCGGGCGTCTCGGTGAAGACCGTCTCCAACGTGGTGAACGGCTACGTGCACGTACGTCCGGACACCCGGGCCCGGGTCGAGGAGGCCATCGCCGAACTGAACTACCGGCCCAACCTCTCCGCCCGTCACCTGCGCAAGGGGCGTACCGGGGTGATCGCCCTGGCGGTGCCGGAACTGGACATCCCGTACTTCGCGGAACTCGCCCGCTATGTGGTCACCGCCGCCGCCGACTACGGCTGGACGGTGCTCATCGACCAGACCGGCGGCCGGCGCGAGCAGGAGCGGGTGGTCGCCTCCGGCATCACCGACCACCTGATCGACGGGCTGATCTTCAGCCCGCTGGCGCTGACCGCCGAGGACCTGGCCGGCCTGGACGGCACCCCGATGGTGCTGCTCGGCGAGCGCGTCGACCACGGCCCCGCCGACCGCGTGGTGATCGACAACGTGACCGCCGCCCGCGAGATCACCGACCACCTGATCAAGCTCGGCCACCGTCGGATCGCGGCCATCGGCTCGCAGCGCACCGACGAGGGCGCCAGCGCCCGCCTGCGCCTGGCCGGCTACGCCGAGGCGTTGCGCGCCGCCGGCCTGCCCTACGACGAAACCCTCGTGGCGCCCGCGCCGGCCTGGCACCGCGCCGACGGCGCGGCCGCGATGCGCGGCCTGCTCACCGCCGGTGTACGCCCCGACGCCGTCTTCTGCTTCAACGACACGCTCGCCCTGGGCGCCCTGCGTGCCCTGCACGAGGCCGGCCTGCGGGTGCCCGGGGACGTGGCGGTGGTCGGCTTCGACGACATCGAGGACGGCAGGTTCTCGATCCCGACCCTGAGCACTGTCGCTCCGGACAAGGAGCGGATCGCCCAACTGGCCGTCGAACTCCTGGCCCACCGCCTGGACGGCGACCGCGCCGCCCCGGCGAAGGAGCTCTCCGCCCCCTACCGCCTGGAGATCCGCGAGTCCACCCAGGCCCCGTAATCCGGCACCGGGTTCGCCGTCTGCCGGTGCTCAGTCGAAGAAGCGGGCCAGGTGGGACGGGGGTGCCGGGTCGGCCTCCGGAGGCAGGGGGGTCAGGTCGGCGAAGATCGAGGCGCCGTCGCAGCCCGCGTGCAGCGGATACCAGCGCGGGGTGCCCGGCGGTCGGAGCTGGCAGATCCCCTTGAACGTCTGCACGTCCATCAGCCGGACGTGCGTCGGGTCGGCGACCGCGTTCACGTGCCCCCACCAGGGGCTCATCACGTGCAGGACGCCACCCGGACGCAGTACGCGGTGGCACTCGTCCACCAGCGGCAGGAAGTCGATCAGGTGCTCCAGGATGTGCACCGCGAAGAGGACGTCCACCGACTTGTCCGCCAGCGGCAGCGAGCCGGACAGATCCGCGACCGCGTCCACCCCCGGCGCCGGGTAGATGTCCAACCCCAGGTTGCTCGACCACTGCTTGGTCGGCCCGCACCCCAGGTCCACCACCACCGGCTCCCGGCCACCGACGCCGACGCGGCACCAGACGCCGTAGACGCCGGCCAGCCGCCCCACCAGGTCGCGGACCAGCCGCAGCTCGGCGGGCTCGGCCACCTCCCCGGTGAGATGGGCGACCCCCCGGTCGAAGCGCACCTCGACCGCCAGAGCGCGCAGTCGGTCGTCGTGCCGGACCTGGTCCGCCCACGCCTGCGCGAGGGATTCGTCGATCAACCGCAGCCGGTCGGCCGAGGGCGGAGTCTGTGCCAAAGCGACCATTCGGGCCACCTCCCGCCGCGCGTTACCCGCCCACGCGCCCGGTATTCCCGTTTCCACCGTTTCGTGATTGCCCGGCTGTCGGCTGGCGTGTCGGCCGTCCGAGGCACCTCCCGGTCGAGGGTGATGACTGGGCGGCATCAAGATGCCGCCCAGTCATCACGCTCATCGGAGGGTGGCCTCGCGGAGTGGGGCCGCGCCGATCCAGGCGTCCGCGACGGCGGTCAGCCGGACAGGGTGCGACGGCTGCCGCGCATCCGCTGGCGGGGCTGCGGGGCGGCGGGCTTCGGCCGCTTCAGGTGGTAGCGGTGCAACTCGTTGTTGCCGGGCAGAGACGGGTCCTCGCTCATCGCGACCAGTTCCCAGCCCTGGTCGCCGGCCCGGTTCAGGTGAGCCAACGCGGTGTCGCCGTACGGCGTCACGTCGACCATCGAGCCGTCCGGGCCGTACCAGACGAAGACGACCTCCCAGCCGAGGTCGTTGGTCGCCGCCTGGCGGCGGCGGACCAGCAGGGCGTACTCCCACTTGAGCATGGCGTCATTCTCACCCCGGCCCGGCCCTTCGGCACGGATCAATCCTCGGCGATCCGTCCGGCGTCGACCCGCAGCCGACGGTTCGTCTCGATGGCGGCAAGCATCCGCCGGTCGTGGGTGACAAGCAGCAGCGTGCCGGGGTAGCTGGCCAGCGCCGATTCGAGCTGTTCGATGGCGGGCAGGTCGAGGTGGTTGGTGGGCTCGTCGAGCACCAGCAGGTTGACCCCGCGCCCCTGGAGCAGGGCCAGCGCCGCTCGGGTCCGCTCGCCGGGAGAGAGGGTCGCCGCCGGCCGCGGCACGTGCGCCGCCCGCAGCCCGAACTTGGCCAGCAGGGTCCGCGCGTCCGCCGGCGTCAGGTGCGGTACGGCCGCGTGGAACGCGTCGATCAACGGAGCGTCACCGAGGAACAGCCCCCGAGCCTGGTCCACCTCGCCGATGACCACTCCCGGCCCGAGCGAGGCGGTGCCCTCGTCCAGCGGCAGCCGCCCGAGCAGCGCGGCCAGCAGGGTCGACTTGCCCGAACCGTTCGCCCCGGTCACCGCGACCCGGTCCGCCCAGTCGATCTGGAGGTCCACCGGCCCGAGGGTGAAGCCTCCCCGGCGTACCACCGCATGTCGCAGCGTGGCCACGACGGCGCCGGCGCGGGGCGCGGCAGCGATCTCCATCCGCAGCTCCCACTCCTTGCGGGGCTCCTCGACCACGTCGAGTCGTTCGATCAGCCGTTCGGTCTGCTTGGCCTTGGCGGCCTGCTTCTCGCTCGACTCGCTGCGGAACTTACGGCCGATCTTGTCGTTGTCGGTGGCCTTGCGGCGGGCGTTCTTCACGCCCTTCTCCATCCAGCCACGCTGGGTGCGGGCCCGCGCCTCCAGGCCGGCCTTCGTGTCGGCGTACTCCTCGAAGTCGGCTCGGGCGTGCCGCCGCGCCACCTCGCGCTCCTCCAGGTAGGCCGCGTAGCCGCCGCCGAAGTGATTGACCTGCTGCTGCGGCAGGTCCAGCTCCAGCACCCGGGTCACCGTGCGGGTGAGGAACTCCCGGTCGTGGCTGACCAGCACCGTGCCGGCGCGCAACCCGGTGACGAACTCCTCCAGCCGCTCCAGGCCGGCCAGGTCCAGGTCGTTGGTCGGCTCGTCGAGCAGGAACACGTCGTACCGGCTCAGCAGCAGCGACGCCAGCCCGGCGCGGGCCGCCTGACCGCCGGACAGCCCGGTCGTCGGGTGGTCCAGGTCGACCGCGAGGCCCAGGTCGGCGCTAACCTGCTCGGCGCGCTCGTCCAGGTCCGCGCCGCCGAGGGCGAGCCAGCGCTCCAACGCGTCGGCGTACGCGTCGTCGCTGCCCGCCGCCCCGGCGGTCAGCGCCTCGGTGGCCGCGTCCAGCGCCGCCTGCGCGGCGGTCACCCCGGTCCGGCGGGCCAAAAAGTCGCGTACCGTCTCGCCCGGCCGCCGTTCCGGCTCCTGCGGCAGGTGCCCGACGCTCGCGGTGGGCGGGCTGAGTCGCACGCTGCCGGCCTCGACCGGCAACAATCCGGCGAGGGTACGCAGCAGCGTCGACTTGCCGGCCCCGTTCGGCCCGACCAGGCCGACCACGTCGCCCGGGGCGACGACCAGGTCCAGCCCGGAGAAGAGTGGGCGGTCCCCGTGCCCGGCGGCCAGGTCCTTGACGATCATCGTGGCGCTCATCAGGACGGCAGCCTATCCGGCTGCCCGCATAAGAGCCGACGGCAGCGGGCAGACTCAACGACGTGGTGACCACTCTGGCGATCGACTGCGGTGGCGGGGGCATCAAGGCGTCGGTCCTCGACGAGGCCGGCACGATGCGCGCCCGGCCGCTGCGGGTGCCGACCCCGTACCCGCTGCCGCCCGCGCTCTTCGTCCAGACCCTGCTGGAGCTGGGCGGGCGACTGCCCACGGCGGACCGGCTGACGGTCGGCGTACCCGGGATGATCCGGCACGGAGTGGTGGTGGCCACCCCGCACTACGTCACCCGCAGCGGCCCCCGCTCCCGCGTCGACCCGGACCTGCTGGCCGAGTGGTCCGGCTGGGACGCGCGGGGCGCGCTGGCCGACGCGTTCGGGGTGCCCGCGCTGGTGCTCAACGACGCCGAGGTGCACGGTGCGGGTGTGGTCGCCGGCACCGGCTGCGAACTGGTGTTGACCCTGGGAACAGGGCTGGGCAGCGCCCTCTTCGACGGCGGAGTGCTCGCACCGCACCTGGAGCTGTCGCACGCGCCGGTGCGCTGGGGCACCACGTACGACACGTACGTGGGGGAGCCGGAGCGTCGGCGGCTCGGCGACGCCTTCTGGTCCCGGCGGATCCGCCAGGTGGTGGACGGGCTGCGCCCGGTGTTCCGGTGGGACCGGCTCTACCTGGGCGGGGGCAACTCCCGGCTGATCCGGCCCGAGCAGCTGGCCCGGATGGGCGACGATGTGGTGGTGGTGCCGAACACGGCCGGGATCGTGGGCGGCGTCCGCGCCTGGGAGCTGGCCGCCGGCCGCCGGGACGCCCGCACCTGACCCGATTTCGACACGGGGAACAGTCGCCAAACGCCCAGTGTTGTGCCAGCGTCGGAACAGGTGACGGCGCGACCCGAGGAGGTGGGCAGATGGATCTTCTGGCGGACTACCGGCGGGCGACCATGTTCTTCGAGACCGGTGACCCGAGCGGAGCGGCCCGACTGCTGGAACCGATCGTCGACGCCGAACCCGGCAACGCGGCTGTCCGGCAGCTGCTGGCCCGGGCGTACTTCCAGTCGGCCCAGCTCAACCGGGCCGAGGAGCAGCTGCGCGAGCTGGTCGAGCGGGACCCCAGCGACCACTACGCGCACCACGTGCTCGGGCGGACGCTGGAGCGGCTGAACCGGCACACCGACGCGCTGCGGCACCTGCGGATCGCCGCGGCGATGTACGCGGCCAACGACGACTACCGGATCGCGCTGCAGCGGGTGGAGACCCGGGTGGGCGGCACGCGCTGAGCGCAGAACTGGTGACGAGCACGGGGCGGTCCTACGGGCCGCCCCTTCGTCGTCCGGCGGGCGGGCCGACGGGCGTGCCTAGGATGGCGGACATGGGACCTGACCGGCCGGGGGCTGCGGCATGAAGCTCAAGCTGGACCTGCACGACATCTTCAACAAGGGCCAGGACATCGACCGCGCGCTGCGCGGGATCATGGACGAGGCGGTGGCGAAGAAGGCCACCCTCGTGGAGATCATCCCGGGCAAGGGGTCGGGGCAGCTCAAGAAGCGGGTGCTGCGGTTCCTCGACCAGAAGGACGTCAAACAGCTCTACCACCGGGTGGAGAAGGACTCGAAGAACTTCGGCCGCCTCTTCGTCCACTTCCGCTGGAAGTAGAGACGGCATGCCCTCTGACCTGCATCTCAGGGCTCTGCCGAGGTCGGTGAACCATGATCATGCCGTGTCCAGGCCGTCACGGGCTTGCGGAGCGTCTGCGCCGGGCTGGTCTCCACGGAGTGCCTTATCGATGGCCCGGCGGGTGCGATCCTCGCTGGCCGGCAGTAGGTGGGTGTAGGTCCGGAGGGTGAAGCCCGGGTCGTCGTGGCCCAGGTAGGCCGACAGAGCCTTGATGCTTTCTCCGGCGTCCAGGAGGACTGAGGCGTAGGTGTGGCGCAGGACGTGCATCCCGTTGTGGCGGTCATCGGGAATGCCGGTCGCCCGGATCGCGGGCTTCCAGACACCGGAGTTGAACATCGAGCGGGACAGCGCCAGGCCGGCGGGCGTCGTCAGGTACAGCTCGACGGTTCGCGGCTCGCCGGTCAGCGTCTCCCACGGCAGGGTCACGGGAGCCGGCGGGCAGTTCCGCGCGTGTTGCTTGAGCCTGCCGGCCACCGAGTCGGGCAACGGAACCTCACGGGACTTGCCGCCCTTTGGCGGAGCGAAGATCAGTGAGCCACGAACCAACTTGATCTGCCGAGTGATGTGCAGGACCGGGCGGTTCGGGTCGAAATCCTCGGGGCTGACCGCGAATATCTCTCCTTGCCGTAGGCCGCATCCCGCCCCCAGGTCCACCGTGATCCGGTATCGGGGCCGCACGTTCTCCCTGAATGCTGTCAACCGGGTGACCGGCCACGGCACCACCTTGGTTGGAGCGGGCTTCGGCCGGCGGATGCTCTTGACCGCGAACGCTGATGTGCGACGCAGCTCCGCCAGGTGATACGCGACAGATCCAGCAAGCTAGGGGCGAGAGGATGGCCGCCACGCAAGCTCCTGTCATGCCGAGGAGCGGATGCTGTCCCGGTCAGGTGCTCGAAGTAGTGCCTAGCCCGTTGGGGGCGTCGATCCGTTGAACGTCAGCGAGCAGCAGGCGGGCACCTTGGCGGACGACGTTCCAGTCGGTCTTCGGGGAGCGGTTGAGGTTCCTGGCAAGCCAATGCCGTCGGTCTTCGTGTTCCCGCCGCAGCTGGACGAGGTCAAGATTCACGCCAGGTAGCCCACCGAGGCGTTCCAGCTCTTCGACCCGTTGCCCCATGTTGTACATCAGCTCGCGGTTGAGGGTGTGCACGGCCTCAAGGTATGCGCTGGTCGGGACGCTGAGCCGGACTGTGGGGTCGGCGGTGAAACCGATCTCGCCGTCGTCCTCGTGCCGCCAATCCATGGTGATCTCGTCCCGATCGCCGCGGGCGGTGCGCCAGACCCGGAGCTTGGGAGGATTGCGCAGGTAACCGAAGTCCAGGTAGTGGTCGCCGTGCCAGATCGCGGCCGTGACGACTGGATGGTCGGGCACGTCCGCGTTCCCGTCGTCGGTCCGTTCCTCATCCGGCTCGGCCACGAACTCGAGCGGGTCACACGTCCACTGCGTGGGGTCGGAGGCGATGAATGGCTGCAGATCGTCGGGGACCGGCTCCAGCACCTCGGGTGTAAGGACAATGGCGTCTTCCCAAAGCCGCGCCAGGTAGTAGTCGATGTAGGGATGCGGGTGAACCTCCCGGGTGCGGCGCAGCAGCTCCTGCCCGCCTGCTTCGAGCCAGTACCAACCCTCAGTGAGGCCGAACCAGTGGAGCCTCGGCTGGTCACTGCCCCACGGCGACACCTTGTCCAGTGGGTACAGCTCGAAGCGGAACCTGATCATTGAGGCAGTATCCCGCAACATTCGGCGGCCGATCGAGAGCCCGGAAGTAGCCGCATCAGCGTGCGGAGGTGTCGCAGATCAGTTGGCGGACGAGTGTTGCGCATCAGTCGACGGAGGACAACCACGGTGATCCCCATGTTGTGAGAACTTTCTGTACGAGATCAAGGCGGCCCGCTTCGCAGGCCGCTCGCGCCGCCGACCAGGGGCCGACCCAACCGGGCCGCCGATCGGGGACCCCGCGCCCTTAGCGCAAGCGCACGGGCGCACCCCGAACGGTTCCATCCCCGCCGGCGGCGCGACATACGAAGAAGCCCCGGGCCGCCATGATGAGTGGCAGATCCGGGGCTTCGATGTTGGGGGTGACGACCAGGACGTGCCTCCGGCGGGGCGCTCGGGCGCTCTGGGATGGTTGGCGCCATCCCGGCAACCTTCGTCCGGGCCAAGCCGAGCAGGCCACACCTGCTCCAACGGTGTGCGGACGAAGGCCGACGGGATGGTGCGGGCAGGAGTGATTCCCCACGGTGCGGTGTACTGAAGCTTGAGTAGGCGTCGCGGCGTCAAATTGAGTGCCCGGCCGCTGCTCAGTATCGGATATCCAGGGCGGGCCGAAAGGCCGGATGGACCGTGAACGCCGAGACTCTGCGCAAATTACTGACGTGGTCAGCAAAACTGGGCTGATCGTTATTGTAAATCGCAGGCTCGTCCACCTGTCGACGTTCAGAACCTATTGCCTCATCCACAGTGGTAATGCACCCGATGAATCCGATGTTGTGAAGAAGTCGGATTAGCGGCTGGTGGACTTCAGCAGTGTCATCCGAGCTGGACGCCGACCAAAGCGGCTCTGCGATGGGAGTTAACCAAGTTCGTCCGGGGAAATCGGGCTCCGCAATCAGGACGGCACACTCGGCCAGTCGTCTCCCCATTTCATCCCAATCGAGCGTGTTGGGGGAGCGAGTGAACGCAGCAAGTAGTTCTTCGATGCCGGGATAGGTTGGCTTCCATTCATCCCGTAACGCAAGTAGGCGGTTCTTAGAGTATGCGGACTCGGCCGACTGGATTGCTGTCCACGTTAGCTTCTCTTTTCCGTTCGAGAGCGTAAAGCATTCGTTCAGGAACGCGATAGCGTCACGTGGCCGAAGCAGTGTTCGGTTGAGGATGTAGTCGAGTGGGTTTCCTCTAGTGGGGTTGGTGCGGGGAAGAAGCTCATCCATCGACTTGACGTCCGTCAGGCCGTGGCGTTGGGCGGCCGCACTAACACGATTATCCAGAAGGTCGCGCAACTCGTTCTTCGACCATCTAAGCGTGTGGCTGAGGCCACGGAACTTCTCTTCCTGCCCGCCGGTCCTGCCAAAATCGAGAGCTTCGAAGATGTTGTTCGAAGTGCGACCAAGATTTTCAGATTTTCAACCCGCTTGAGATCCATTACCGCACGGAAAAGGCACCGAATGATATCATTGGTGATCTGCTCGTCCGCCCAATCGCGGTCAAGGTCATCAATGACGATATAAGTGTAATGCTGGGCGGAGTCGAGGATGTCCTCGTTTAAGACGCGCTCCATTTTGTTTAGGCGAGGTAGCTGTGTTTCATTCACCAGGCGCTGGAATCGATTGACTAGCTCCCTTCGTTTTTCCCCCGACTCCATCACCGTGTCACCAACGTTTCCGCTGAAACTCGCTAGTCCGGCTCCGATCTTCGCGCCGGCTTCGGCCTTTACTTGCGTTTCGAATTTCTCAATGATCTCCTTGACGCGCTCGTCTGTTTCCTGCCAAAATTTTCCGTCGAAGTCCTCTAGGTACTTGAGAGCCTCCTGTTTGCTCTTGTCTCGCTTGATTTTATCCATCAGTCCGTTCAGGAAGCGCTGCTTCGCTTCGGGAGAGTCTACCTGATAGCGATGTTTGACGATTTCAATTATTAGGACGTGCTTCCAGAGTGCAATGAATAGTGGATCCAGGTGAACGTCCAGCGATTTCAGGAAACGCACCACTTGCAGCTCTGCGATGTAAGTCAATGATAGATCTTCTGGGCTTAGCCGAATTAGGTGATCGCTATGTTCAAACTCCATCTGGCGAAACAATGCAGACTTGCCGCTTCCGGTGCGTCCAATCAGGAAGCACCGCTGATCATCCCGGGACACGATTGCCCGGTATAGCCACGTCTCGTAGAACGCCTCGCGAAGCAGGCCGTCGTACTCGGCGGCCCCCTCACCTAACGTGAACTCGTTTCGGATCCGCCTCTTGGGCTGCCGCACCGCCACTGAGTACCTCCGGAGTCCCCACGTTGAAAGTAGAGGGGAACGCTATCGAAGATCGCGAGCGCTCAGGAACCCCTCATGCGGTCATACCTGGGTCTACTTCCGACCCCTTGGAGGCGCTGACGAGGGTTATGCAGGGTTGGCCGAAGGTGGCCCCCTAAAAGATGATCTCCTAAAGTCGCAGGTGTATGGGGTTCAGATCCCCGACAGAATTTCTGCCCTGGATCGTCATCCGCACCGCCGCTAGCGTTGGCTCCGTGATGCGTGAGATTGAGCCGGAGGTGCAGCGGCTGCGGGACCAGGCGCTGACGAGCGTTGGTCGGTCCTCTGGTCGTACGCCGATCCGGTCCGCGCTCTACCACCTGACGCGAGGTCGGGTGGACCGGCGCCCGCGCTATACCCTCGGCCAACTTCCCACACTGGGAACACCTTGGCAGGACACCGTCTCTGGTCGGTACTTTGGATGGCGCTGTAGGGAGGCGAACTTGAACGGCCAGTTCGCCTTCGCGGTCGAGTACATCGTGTGCCAGTACTGCCGAGCAGCATGGGTGGACAAGCCGTATACCGCTGAGGAGTACCAGCGGCAGGGACTTGCCTCAACCGCCCTGAGGGCGCTTCGCGAAGAGAACCCGGGGATGAGCTGGTTCACGGGTAGCGGACACATGAGAGACGCGAGCGCCTTTTGGATCGCTGTCGGCGCGGGTGTTCCTGGCGGATACAGGCAACGCGAGTTGTGCGAGCACATCGACAGGGACGGGGGATTGAAGCCACGCTGGCTGCTCCGACGGCAGCGGCGACAGCGCGCGTGATCGCCGGTTCCGTGGCTGATCAGCCGAGCCTCTGGGTGGTCGGGCTGTAGGGATTGCGGCACCAAGATCATGCCGTTGCTAGGCCGTCGAAGGTGAACCGGCAGCGACAGAGGTTGACCAACGTTGACTGTCTGCTCCCAGCTCGGGAGGCGTGAAGCCCCGCTTTGGTCGTCCCTGCCGGCCGCCGAGATCAATACCGCTGGAAGTAGCTCGAGCCGCTGGAGGCAGCCACGGTCACGACCTGCTGGGCTGAGCCTGCTTCAGCGGGCCGCGCAGCCAGCGATCGGCGGCGGCGTGACTGCGGAGGCGCACCACGGGAAGGTCCGGACGCCGGGCCGCCAGGGCCTCGATGCGCACGGCCGTGTGTGAATGCGTGTTCCACGCCCAGCGGACGATGTGCTCGGGGTCGGTGAACAGGGTCCAGAGCGGCGGTTCGACGTTGCCGTTCCAGAGCCGCCGGCGTCGAAGACGACGGACGGCGGTCCGCCGGACGACCTGGCGCATAACGGTGACCTTCGGCAGATCCAGCCACACCAGCAGGTCCGCGAGGTCGGCGAGGTGGGCGCGAACCGCCTCGTACTGCCACTCGGTCACCCAGGAGGGGCCGGCGCTGAAGCGCCGTACGTCTTCTTCGAAGGAGGGACGTCTGGTCCACGAGGGCCCGTGGAAGAGGCCGTCGATCTCCACGTGCGGCGCCTGCAACGAGATGGCGATGCGGGAGGCGAGGGTCGTCTTTCCGGCGCCCGAGGTCCCGGCGACCAGGACGCGGCGGGGGCGGTGCGGCAGGGGATCAGTGGCGTCCAGGTGCGGCATGACGGTGAGGGTAGTTCGACCGGATCGGCGACCCGTATCGCTGGACGCCTTGGTGTTCCTCAAGGGCGGTCTTAACAAGAGTGCTCCGTCAACGTCATCGGCGGGTGTGGCTACCGAATCGCGTTCAGCGCGTCTCGGAAGTCGGCAGTGGCTTGCTCGTGGGGGTAGCGACGCTGAAGTTCGACGTCAACTTCGCCGGCGACGAGCAGCAGCGAGGGCAGGGACCGCCGAGTAGCGGCGAACGCCGCCACCCCCTCCTCGACGGCCCGATCCAGCTCGCCAGCGCGCAGGGCTGTGGCGGCGAGAGTGAGTCTGGCTTCGGCCATCCGCATAGGTGACCGCTCGATGCCGTCCGATCCGGTGCCGAGACGCAGAACCTCGTTGGCGTAGTGCTCGGCGAGAGCGTCGTGTTCGGCGAGGCGGTAGGCGTCCATCGCGTAGAACAGCCATTTGCCAGGATCGACCTCGAAGTGGTTGTCGGGCCGGTCTGGCGCACCGAGGTCGTCGAGGAGCCGCCGACCTCGATCGAGCGCCGCCCGCGCGCCCTGAAGGTCGCCGAGTCGTGCCAGCGCTTTGGCTTCCTGTGCGATCAGTTGCACCCCCACCCGCTGCCGGCCGGCGGCTTCCTGCCCAGCTCGGGCGGCAGTCAACACTGCCTCGTGCCGCGACTGGGTGAGTGCGAACCACGCCGTCATCTCCCACGCCCAGCCGGTGATGCCGGCGTGGCCGGCTTCCTCGCCGAGCTGACGGGCGGCAGTACGGGTGGCCTCGGCGCTGGCGCGTTTGCCGAGGTCGTATTCGACACAGCCGATCAGCAGGGCCAGCCAGCCTGCGCACACCAGCAGTTCGCGGTGCTGCCGTAGCCCGGTGGGGCGCTGCAGCAGTCGGGCGACCTCGCGCAGCCAACCCTGACCTTCGGCGCGGAGTTCCCCGGCGTCGCGCCACCCGTACTGGCAGCACAGCTCGGTCACGGTCGCCTGCAACGTCTCGATGGTGGCGGGGGCGGTGTCGCTGGCGTGCATTCGATGTAGCAGCTCGACGGTCTCCGACGGCCGGGTGTCGGAGGCGGCGGCGATATCCAGGGCGGCGCAGGCGATCAGCTCCCCACGAGCGGCCAGGACGTCGTCGATCCGGCGGGCCAGATCTTCACCCGGTCGGCGACGGCCGTTCTCGAGGCGGGAAAGGTGCCCCTTGTCGGCGGGCAGCAGCTCCGAGAGAGCGGCCAGGCTGAGGCCGCGAGCTTCCCGCGCTGTCCGCATTCGGGCGCCGAATGTTGGCATGTCTCGCGCCTCCCGCCGGAGTTGCCGGGTTGCCGATGCGGGTTGGCAACGCGCAACCCGTCGACCGATGTGAGCGTACCGCCGCAGGGTGTATCGGACGAGCACGCGCAGTGACCAGCGGGAGGCGTGGTGGCGGTTCGGGAGCGGTTCAAACGCTGGTGGAGCAGACGGAATCAGGTCCAGTTGGACAAGACCGGCGCAGCAACCTGCTATCCACAGCGGTCCGGCGCGTATGGAATCACGGCGCGCGACGGCAACCGCGACGGTAGGCGGGCGGCTCTGTGATGGCTCGAGAGTGGGAGACGGCACGGGCCAATCGGGCTGAACGGTCGGTGTCAGCGCTCGATCGCCGGATGGACGGGGAGCACCTGCCGCGCCGGCCGCAGTGGCACTGTCAGACGTGTGCGGCAGACACACCCTGGCCGTGCCATCCGGCGCGGGTACGCCTGGCCGAGGCGTACGGGTGTGACCGCATCGGCCTTTCCATCTACGTCAGTGGGCTGCTCTTCGTCGTCGTCGTGGAGCTGCCCGAGGTGGCGCCGGCCGAGTTGTACGAGCGGTTCGTGGCCTGGACGCGCTGATGGGCGGCGTCCACCCAGGCGACGGGTCATGTCCTACTCCGACTGGGCGCACTGTCACAGGCTGGCGGTGAGGAGGCCGCACGCGGCCAGCGGTAGCACCGCGCTGAGGGTGCCCACCAGGGCCGACGAGCGATTCCGCGTACGGGGGACCAGCACTGCTAGCGTCACCAGGCTGACCAGCAGCGCGAGGAACATCGCCGGCAGGGCGACGTAAAGCCCGAACAGCAGCATCCGGGACCGTTCCGAGTCGCACACCTCCCCGCAGGCCGGCGGAACCGAGCCGGAGAGCGTGCCGAGGAACAGGCCGAACGCCACGACGATGGCCAGATACCAGCCGATCATCACCAGGAACGCGGCCCTGCTGCTGACGTCGGGGCGCGGCGGCGACAGGGCCATCAGCCGCCGGGCCGACCGGACGGCGGCGTTGGTGCCACGGTGACGAGCCGGGCCGTCGGCTTCAGGTTGGCGCAGAGTTCCCGGGGGAAGGTGATCGCTGCCTTGCGGACCGCGTCGCACCCACCCGACGTGGTCCGGGCGATGATCGACCATCCGGCCGGCTCGTTCCGCAGGAAGTAGCGCCGCACGGCGGTGTTCACCTCGCACCCCGGGCGTGGCTCGACGCCGCACGATGCCGGGTCGTCCGGCACCGTCATGACCAGCCACTTCCCGTCGCAGGCTTCGACGTGACCCTGCGAGTGGCGGGACACGTCCATCCCCCGTACGGCCGCACGCGTCCAGGTCGGGTCGCAGCGGTCCTTGGGTGGGTTGCAGCCCAGGTTTTCATCGCAGCGGCTGTAGGCGCCGTTCTTCAGCGCCCATGTCTTCTGGTTGAGCGACAGCGCGCGGTCGCCGATCGGCTCCGTCGACGTGAGGGTCACTTCGGCGGGCTCGAAGGTCGGACAGGCGCCAACGATGGCGGACCCGGCCGAATCCTGCACGATGTCGGCGAAGATGACGCCGTTCTCCTCGGTCTGGTTGTCGACCCGCACGTTGCGGGAGCAACCATCGCCACCAGCGAGCGCCTCGACCTGCACGGTCACCGCCCGGGCACCCGGACCGGGCGTCACGCCGCTCACCTCGGCCTGGTAGGTGCTCCACGCGGCGGACGCGCTGGGTGCGGCGGCTCCGGGCCGTGTCTGCGGCGTCGCGCAGGCAGCCACTCCCGGCAGCACGGCAGTCAGCAGGCAGAGAACGGTGGTGAGCCGGCGCATGGGTGGCATTCTGCCCGGCCGTGCCACGTCCCGCGGCCCCGGTTGAGCGATCGACTCCAGGTCGGCGAGCTGGCGCCGATCACCTCGTGACGAGGAGGGCGCACGCGGCCAGCGGCGCCACCGCGGACAGCGTGCCCACGACGAGGGACGAACGGATCCGTGCTGGCATCGCCGGCTCGACCGGACCACGTCCGCGCGGAGTGGGTGGCTACTAGGTTTCGAAACATGTCATCTGGACCTTCGCGCCACCGCCCCGGAGTTGGTTGGCTGGTCCGCCGGTTGCCGACCCGGGCGGTCGAGGCGGCGTCCCACCTCCAGGCCTTCGTGCTCTCCGGTGTGGTCACCGTGCTGGCCCTGCGGGCGTACCTGGAGGCCACCGACTATCCGCAGCTCGGCGGCGGCGGGCTGCACATCGCGCACGTGCTCTGGGGCGGCCTGCTGCTCGCGGTCGGCCTGGGGATCCCGCTGATCTTCCTGGGCGAGGGGGCGCGCACCGCAGGGGCCATCGTCGGCGGCGTCGGGTTCGGCCTGTTCATCGACGAGGTGGGCAAGTTCGTCACCACCGGCACCGACTACTTCTACGCCCCGGCTGCCGCCATCATCTACGTCGCGTTCGCCCTGCTCGTCCTGCTCACCCAGGCGGTACGTGGGCGTACCGGTCGATCGGAGTTGACCCCGGCGGAGCGTACGGCCAACGCGCTTGACGTGGTGCTCAGCGGTCAGCCCGCCGGGTTGACCGACAGGCGTCGGGCGGAGGTACGGCGTCTCCTGCGGGGCGCGGGGCCGGCCGTCGAGGCGGCCGTGGAGCAGTTGCTGGACGCGATGCCGCGGCGTGAGCCGCCGCCGGCCCGGTTCTGGCAGCGGGCGGCGGACCTGGCCCGGCGTCTCGGTGCCTGGGCGACCCGGCAGCGCTGGCTGGTCTGGCTGGGTGTGGTCTACCTGGTGGTGGAGCCGTTGGTTGTCGTGGTGGCGGTGCTGCTGGACGGCGTGACCGGGGAGCTGGACCAGGAGCGCGAGTGGGGCGCGGTGCTCGGCGTCACCGCCACCGCGCTGGTCACGGCGGTGCTCAGTCTGCGGGCGGCGTGGCTGCTGCGCTCGAACCGGATCGAGGCGTTCCGGTTCTTCAAGCTCGCGCTACTGGTCAACCTGCTGTTCGGGCAGGTCTTCAACTTCACGGTCAACCAGTTCAACGCGGTAGCCGTGGTCGCGATCGACCTGGCCCTGCTGGGGGTGGTGACCGCCGAGCACCGCCGGTTGCGGCGCGCAGCCGACAGGGGTGACCCCGTTGACGCTCCATAGGATGGCTCACCGACCACGGTCCCAGTGAGAGGGCGTTTCCGATGGTGAACAGAAGCGACGTCGAGGCCGCTGCCGCGCTGGTTGCCGGGCGGGTCCGCGAAACTCCGGTCATCGCTGTCGATGGTGCTGACCTGGGCGTGCCCGGCCAGCTCAGCCTCAAGTTGGAGCTGCACCAGCACACCGGCTCGTTCAAGCCGCGTGGCGCGTTCAACCGGATGCTCCAGGGGCCGCTGCCGTCGGCCGGGGTGATCGCCGCCTCCGGTGGCAACCACGGGCTCGCGGTGGCGTACGCGGCCCGGTCGCTGGGCGTGACGGCGGAGGTTTTCGTGCCGGTGACCTCGTCGCCGGTGAAGGTGCAGCGGCTGGCCGGGCTGGGCGCGCAGGTGCGGCAGGTGGGCCAGCACTACGCCGAGGCCCTGGCGGCGAGCACCGAGCGGGCGCGGGAGACCGGCGCGCTGGTCGTGCACGCGTACGACCAACCGGAGGTGGTGGCCGGTCAGGGCACCGTCGGGCGGGAGTTGGAGGCGCAGCTCGACGGGGTCGACACGGTGCTGGTGGCGGTCGGCGGTGGTGGACTGGTGTCCGGCATCGCGAGCTGGTTCGACGGGTCGGTGCGGGTCGTCGCCGTCGAACCCGAGCAGATCCCCACCCTGCACTCCGCGCTCAAGGCGGGCCGGCCGGTGGACATCGAGGTCGGCGGCGTCGCCACGGACTCGCTGGGCGCCCGCCGGATCGGCGACATCGCGTTCGACACCGCCCGCCGGACCGGTGTGGTCTCCGTGCTGGTCAGCGACGAGGACCTGGTGCGGGCGCGTCGACTGCTCTGGTCGGAGCTGCGGGTCGCCGCCGAGTTCGGTGGTGCCGCGGCGCTGGCCGCGCTGGTCGGTGGCGCGTACGTGCCGCAGGCGGGGGAGCGGGTGGCGGTGATCGTCTGCGGCGGCAACACCGACCCCAGTGACCTGGGTCCGGCCGCGCCGCACTGACCGGGCACCGTAGGTGGGTGGTGCGTCCGCGGGTGCAGAGCAAGGGCCGCGGGTCCGGCGGGGAGCACCCCCGCCGGACCATGACCCGTCTCGTCAGAGGGGATACGTGCGGGCGACCGCCAGCATCTCGGAGCTGTGCGATCCGACCACGCCGACGGCCGGCGGCCGGGGCCGGAAGCCGGGCAGCGCGTCCAGCCCGTCACTGGCGTCCATCGCCCGCAGCGCCACCTGCGCGGCGATCGGCCGCAGCGTCAACGTGACCTCGACGCCCTCCGCCGGCGGGGCGTGGAAGACCAGTCCGAAGCCCCACCTGCCCGCGCGGGGCTCCACCGGCACCTGACGGCCGGCCACCTCGGCGCGCAACACGGTGGCGGTCGCCGTGTCGACGTGCAGGGTGGCGAGCCGGACCGCCCGCTGCGGGGTGAGCCGCAGCCGCAGCGTGCGCTCACCGCCGGCGCTGGTGTCGGCGAGCACATCGAGCTTCGGCGCCGGCAGGTTCGCCGCCTGCGCCGGGCCGGCCCGCAGCTCACCGTCGCCCAGGCCGGGGAAGTCGTCCGCAACGCTGGCCACCCCGTCCACGTAGCCGTCCGTCCACGGCTGCGGGTCGCTCTCGCGGCTCAGCCAGCGGGCCTGCCCGGTTCCCGCGTCCAGGGCGTACATCAGGTGGGTGGGCGCGGGGTGGGCGGCGTCGAAGCGGTCCACGGCCAGCCCGACCCCGGCGAGCACCACCGCCGCCAGGGCGGCGGCCCCGGCCGGCAGCACCGCGAGTCGTCGGGCCCGCAGTGCCACCAGGCCGCGCTGCCCGCCGGCCTGCGGGTGCAGCAGGTCGACCACCGGCAGCGCGGCCAGGCCGAGCAGCACCGCGACCAGCGCGGCTACCCCACCCATCGCCATGCCCAACGCGGGGAAGAGCAACACCACCGTCGGCAGCAGGATCACCACGCCGACCGCGGCGGCGGCCGTCACCGCCACCACCGGCCACGGCCCGGTCTGCCGGGTCCGCAGCGCGACCAGCCCGCCGAGGGCGCCGGCCAGGGCCGGCAGAGTGGTGAGGTACGCCCCGCCGGGCACCGCCACGGCGAGCAGCACCCCGAGCAGCGCCAGCCAGGCCAGCCCGCCGACGGCGAGCGCGGCCGGGCCGATCCGGCGGCGGACCAGCGCGTACCAGGTGAACAGGATGGCGGCGGCGAGCGCCAGCACGGCCAACCGGTACCAGATCGGCCGGTACGGGTCGAGCAGTTCCGCGTACCCCGGACGGATCGCGGTGATCGCCAGCCAGAGCAGTTGGGCGGCGACGGGCGCGACCACGATCGGCACGAGAGCGAGGCCGAAGCCGGCGGCCAACCGTCCGGTGCTGGCCCGGCCGCTGCGGCGGGTCAGCCAGCCCAGCGCCGCGACCGCGAGCACCGCGAGCACTGCCAGCGGCAGGACGAGCCAGCCGGGGTAGCGGACCAGCCCGCCCGGAACGGGAAAGTAGGTGGCGTCGTACCCGGAGCGCAGGTCGGTGAGGTCGGTGCGGCCGAACTCCCGGGCCAGGCCCAGCGCGTTGTCCCCGTGTTGCTGAAGGCTGCTCCGGTCCATCGCGGCCGGGGTGTCCAGCGGCGTGTGGTAGATCGCGCCGCCGTCGATGTACGCCGAGTTCAGCCCGACGAACTTCTGGTCCAGAAAGGCGGTGAAGTCGGTGTCGTTGGGCAGCGCCCGGTAGATCTCCACCGCGAACGAGGTGCCGACCGGGTGCGGGGCGGCCCGGCCGAAGACGTCCACCAGCTTCGCGTTGTTCTTCGACGTCTCGAACATGATCACCGGACCGGTGGAGCCACGCGCCTCGAGGTTGAGCACCACGCCGCCGTCGGCGGCGAGCGGGTGGCTCGCGGCGAACGCCGCCGCGCCGCAGAGACACGCCTCCTCGGCGTCGGTCAGCACGAAGACGATGTCGTTGCGGGGTCGGGGGCCGGTGCTCAGCGCGCGGGCCACCTCCAGGATGGCCGAGGTGCCGGCCGCGTCGTCGTTGCCGCCGGGCCCGGTCTGCACCGAGTCGTAGTGGGCGACCAGGAACACCCGTCCCGTCGGGTCGGTGCCGGGCAGTCGGGCCACGACGTTGCGCACCCGGGCCACCGTCGCCCCGCCGGCCGCCCCACTGAGCTGACCGGCCTCCGGCGCGACCGTGTCCTGCACCGCCGTCTCCAGGCCCAGGCCGCGCAACTGCTGCTCGACGTGCGCGCGAACCTGGTCGTTGGCCGGGCTCCCGGCGACGTGCGACCGGGCCGCGATCACCTGGACGTCCTCGTACGCCCGGGTGGCGCTGAACTCGCCGGCCGGCGCGTCCGCCGGCCTCGGCGTCGGGGTGCGCAGGTCGAGCAGACTGCCGGCGCCGACGGCCGCCAGCGCGACAAGCGCCGCCGCGGCGGCCAGCAGCCGCCGGCGCGGTCGGGTCAGCGCACGGCCGGCCGGGGGTACGCCCGGATTCGGCCGGAGCGGTACGCCCGCCGTGACGGGGGTGGGGGGTGCGCCCATCCGAACTCCTCGAAGGTGGTGGGGCCTGGGGTGGCACTATCCTGCCCTCCGGTGGCCGGGGACGGGATGGCCGGGCGTCCACCGATCTCCCGCCCGTCGGCGGGGTCGCTCGGCCACCCGGGCACCGACCGGCTGCCCGGTTTGTCCCACGGCGGGCAGTGATCCGGCCCATCCCCGCCCGTGCCGCGCCCATCGTGTTGTGTGCGACCGTTGTCTAATACAGGATCAGCAGGGCACTCGGAAGGAGCCCGACATCACCAGCGAACTCCCGCGTCTCGCGGCGGTGACCCGGCCGCACCGGGGAGGCGGCCTGGCCGCGTCCCCCGTTGTGCCGTACCCGCACGGTGGCCTGTCGCGGCACGGCAACGTGCCGCCCGGCGAGCGGTTGCGGGTGCTGCTGGTGGAGGACGACGAAGGCGACGCCTTCCTGGTCGGTGAGCTGCTCGCCGAGACGAACTCGATGATCGACCTGGTGGTCGCGACCAGCCTCAGCGAGGCGCGGCAGCGGATCACCGGCGTGGACTGCGTGCTGCTCGACCTGGGTCTGCCCGACGCGCAGGGGCTCGACGGGCTGCGCCAGGTGCTGGAGATGTCCAGTGGGGCCGCCGTCTGCGTGCTGACCGGCCGCTCGGACGAGCACCTGGGCATCGTGGCGGTCGCCGAGGGCGCACAGGACTACCTGGTCAAGGGTCAGGTCGACGGGGTGCTGCTGACGCGGGCCCTGCGTTACGCGGTCGAGCGTAAGCGCGCCGACGTGAACGCCCGCCGGCTCCGTGAGGTCGAGTTGCGCCAGGCCGAGTCGGCACGACTCGAACGCGGCCTGCTGCCCCAACCGCTGATGACGACCGACCAGGTGGCGGTGCACACCTTCTACCGGCCGGGTCGGCACGCCGCGCTGATCGGCGGGGACTTCTTCGACGTGGTGCAGACCCGTCCGGACCGTCTCGACCTGATCGTCGGGGACGTCTGCGGGCACGGGGTGGACGAGGCCGCGCTCGGTGTGGAACTGCGGGTGGCGTGGCGGGCCCTGGTGCTCGCCGGGGTGCCGGACGACGAGGTGCTGCCCGCACTGGAGCAGGTGCTGATGAGTGAGCGCCGACTTCAGGAGATCTTCGCGACGGTGGCCACCACCCGACTCGACCTGGACGCCAATCGGGCCACCGTCCGACTCGCCGGGCATCCGCCGCCGCTGCTGCTCTCCGGTGGCCGGGTCGTCCCGGTGCCCGCGCCCGGCGGCCTGCTGCTGGGCGTACGACCTCGCCGGCCGATCGCTTACGACCTGGAGTTCGACACCGATGACTGGTCCCTGTTGATGTACACCGATGGCCTGATCGAGGGGCGGGTGGGCGCCGGCAACGAACGGCTCGACGTGCCGGGCCTGAGTGGGCTGCTCGACGAGCCGGCCAACCGGGAGGTGTCGCTGCCCGAGCTGCCGGCCTGGCTGGTCGGTCGGGCCGAGCAGATCAACGGCGGCCCGCTCGCCGACGACGTGGCCATGCTGCTGGTCAGCCGGGGTGGTGGCCGGTGAAGCCGGTGAGCGGCGGCTGGAGTCTGCGCCGCCGGGTCATCACGCTGCTCACCATCGTGGGCGTGCTGCTGATCGGCCTGGCCACCGCGGAGGCGGCGATGGCCGCCCGCAACCGCACCCAGATCGACGCCATCCTGAACCAGACCGGCCCGCTGCGGGTGCAGTCGCAGGAACTGCTGAACGCGGTGCTCGACCAGGAGACGGCGGTTCGCGGGTACGCGGTCAGCGGTGACCCGGCCGACCTGGGTCCGTACCAGGCTGGGCTCGACCAGGAGAAGGCCACCATCGCCGCGATGCGAGGGCTGCTCGACGACTACCCGCAGATCGGCCAGGAGCTGCGGGTCGTCGAGGAGACGGCCGAGCAGTGGCGCGAGAGCGTGGCCGAGCCGGTCATCGCCACTACCGAACAGGATGGCACCCGCGCCGGCCAGGCGTTGGTCACCGAGCAGGCACGGCAGCGGTTCGACGAGGTGCGTTCGGCGGTCGGCGACCTCCAGGAGGAGATCCTGGCCGCCCGCGAGAAGTCCGCCGCGAACGTCCGCAACAGCAGCAACCTGCTGGTCCTCCTGCTGATCATCGCGGCCCTGGTGGTGGTCGTGGCCGGCGCGGTGCTGCTGCTCTCGCTGGACCGGATGGTGATCCGGCCGCTGACCGGGCTGGCCACCCAGGTCCGCGAGGTCGCCGAGGGTGACTACCAGCACCGCATCGCCACCGTCGGCCCACCGGAGTTCATCCGGCTCGGCGACGACGTGGACGCGATGCGCCAGAAGATCGCCTCCGACCTGGCCGAGGTGCGCGAGGCCCGCGAGCGTATCGAGTGGGTCAACAGCCAGCTCCAGAAGCAGGCCGAGGAGCTCACCCGGTCCAACCGTGACCTGGAGCAGTTCGCGTACGTGGCCTCGCACGACCTGCAGGAGCCGCTGCGCAAGGTGGCCAGCTTCTGCCAGCTGCTCCAGCGCCGCTACGCCGGGCAGCTCGACGAGCGGGCCGACCAGTACATCGCCTTCGCGGTGGACGGCGCGCAGCGGATGCAGCGCCTGATCAACGACCTGCTCGCGTTCTCCCGGATCGGCCGGCTCACCACAGGTTTCGTCGACGTCGACCTTAACAAGGTGATGGGCGACGTGGCCGGCCAGACCGAGGCGGCCCGGCAGTACGCCGACGCCGAGCTGACCTGGACCGAGCTGCCGGTGATCCGTGGCGAGGAGCCGCTGCTCACCAACCTGCTGGCCAACCTGGTCAGCAATTCGATCAAGTTCCGCCGTCCCGACGCGCCGCCGAAGGTGCACATCTCGGCCCGGCTGGTCGGGGCCGAGTGGGAGATCAGCTGCCAGGACAACGGCATCGGCATCGAGCCGGAGTTCGCCGACAAGATCTTCGTGATCTTCCAGCGGTTGCACTCGAAGGACGCGTACCCGGGCACCGGCATCGGGTTGGCGATCGTCAAGAAGATCGTGGAATATCACGGCGGCCGGGTCTGGGTGGACACCGACGTACCGGAGGGCACTGCCATCCGGTTCACCCTCCCGGCACGCCCCGAGGACGTGGAGGCGGCTGCCGCCGCCGACCCTGCCGAGCAGCCGCAATCGGCCACGGCGGGGGACACGACGCCCGCGGACGAGGCGTCGTCCGCGCTGCCGGAGCATTCCGCCGGGGCGGACCAGCCGGACCGGGCCGACGGGCCGCCGGAAAGCGGTAGAACGGGTGACATGAGGGAGACGGTGGGATGACCGCGCCGGCGGATGGCAAGAGCCCGATCGAGGTCCTGCTCGTGGAGGACGATCCGGGCGACGTGTTGATGACCCAGGAGGCGTTCGAGGAGCACAAGCTGCGCAACCGGCTGACCGTCGTCTCCGACGGCGCCGAGGCGCTCGCCTACCTGCGCCGGGAGGGGCAGTACGCCGACGCGGTGGCGCCCGACCTGATCCTGCTCGACCTCAACCTGCCCCGCCGCGACGGCCGGGAGGTGCTTGAGGAGATCAAGAAGGACGACGAGCTGCGCCGGATCCCGGTGGTCGTGCTCACCACCTCCCAGGCCGACGAGGACATCCTGCGCAGTTACCAGCTGCACGCCAACGCCTACGTGACCAAGCCGGTGGACTTCGAGCGCTTCATCTCCGTGGTCCGGCAGATCGACGAGTTCTTCGTCAGCGTGGTCAAGCTGCCGCCTCGTGGCTGACACTCTGCTCGACGACGTCGGTGACCTGCTCGTGGAGGCCGCCGACCAGGTCGTGCTGCCGCTGTTCCGCAAGCTCGACGACGCCGACGTGTCGGAGAAGGCGCCCGGCGAGGTGGTCACCGTCGCCGACCGTCGCGCCGAAGAGTTGATCTCCGCTGGGCTGCGCAGGCTGCGGCCGGGCTCGACTGTCGTGGGTGAGGAGGGCGTCGCCGACGATCCGGGGCTGCTGCGGCACCTGCGCGACAGCGGGGACGTGTGGCTGGTCGACCCGGTCGACGGCACCGCCAACTTCGCCGCCGGCCGCAGGCCGTTCGCCCTGATGGTGGCCCTGCTGACCGACGGCCGCCCGACCGCCGGGTGGATTCTCGACCCGCTGGCCGGGACGCTGGCCGCCGGTCGGGTCGACGAGGGCACCCTGCTCAACGGCCAGCCGGTCGACGCCGCCGACGCGGTGCCGCCACTGGGCGAGCTGCGCGGCGCGGCGATGACGCGGTTCCTGCCGGCGGAGGCGCGCGACCGGGTCCGCGCCGGCGGTCGGCGGCTCGGCGAGCTGCTGCCCGGCCAGCACTGTGCCGGCCGGGAATACCTGGACATCCTTACCGGCGAGCAGCAGTTCACCCTCTTCTGGCGCACCCTGCCGTGGGACCACGCGCCGGGCGTCCTGCTGGTCCGCGCCGCGGGTGGTGTGGCCCGCCGGTTCGACGGCGTCGACTACCACCCGGCCGACGAGGGCCGAGGGCTGCTCGTCGCTGCCAACGAACAGGTCTGGACCGAGGTGCACGACGCCCTGCTCGGCTCCTGATCCGCCCTGCGCTACGAGGGCAGCACGCTGCGTCGACACTGTGGCCGGCGGGCGGTCACGGGGCTGGTCACCGGCGCGCGTTCCGGTATCGTGACCGGCGGTCTCCGCCAGCAGGCCGCCGACCGGCGCCGGCGGGGACGCCGCCGCGCAGAGTTCACCGGGGGCCGGCGGTCGACGGAAGGACGCTGTCGTGCCCAGGACCAGGCTCAGTCAGCGGCGCGTTCGCCGCGTACTGCTCCCTCTGCTCGCCGCCGTGGCGCTGGTGCTCGCGGGCGGGTTGCCCGCGTACGCGGAGCCCGGTGAGGGCGGCACCAAGAAGTTGCAGGACGCGCTGGAGTTGACCGCCAAGGGTCACATCGAGGCCAAGGCCAAGCTGGACAACTCCAAGCGCCGCCAGACGGCGTTGACCGGCGAGTTGAAGGCCGTCGAGGTTCGGCTGGTCGGGCTCACCGCCCAGGTCGGCGAGGTGGCCGCGCAGTCGTACCGGGCGGGTCGGCTCACCCCGACGGCGATGCTGCTCAACACCGCCACGCCGCAGGCGTTCCTGCAACGCGCCGCCGACCTCGACCTGATGGCCCAGCGGGACAGCAAGCGGCTGCGTGATCTCACCGAGGCGAAGCAGCAGGCCCAGCAGGCCAAGATCGCCATCGACACCGAGGTCCGCGAGCAGCAGAAGCAGCTCGCCGTGATGGCGAAGAAGAAGAAGGAGGCCGAGGCGGCTCTCGCCGAGGTCAGCTCGGGCAGCAGCAACGGTTTCAGCGGCGGCAGCTCCACGTCCGCGAAGCCCGCGCCGCGCAACTCCGACGGGTCCTGGCCGTCGGAGTCCTGCTCGGTGAAGGACCCGACGACCTCGGGTTGCATCACCCCGCGCACCCTCAACGCCCTGAAGCAGACCCAGGCCGCCGGCTACAAGCGGTACGTCTCCTGCAAGCGTGAGGGCGGCGGCGGCGAACACCCGAAGGGGCGGGCCTGCGACTTCTCGGCCGCCGCGGGCGGCTTCGAGGACAAGAACGCGACAGGCGGCGACAAGGCGTACGGGGACAGCCTGGCCGCCTGGCACGTGCGCAACGCCGACCGACTGGGTGTGCTCTACGTGATCTGGTACCGGCAGATCTGGCATCCGGGCACCGGGTGGCGGTCGTACAGCGGTAGCGGCAGCCCGGCCGCCAGCCACACGAACCATGTTCATCTCTCGATGTACTGACCCGGGACGCCCGCTTCGCTGCGTACCATCGCGACGATGAGCTCCCCATCGTCCGACGTCGCGACCACGCCGGTTTCCTCGGACCCGTCCGTGCCGGTCACCGGCCGGGCGCTGCCGGGCGGCCTGGCCGCCTTCCTGGTCTTCTTCGCAAGCGGCGCCGTTCTGGTGCTGGAGACTGTCGCGCTGCGACTGGTCGGCCCGTACGTCGGGGTGACCCTCCAGGTGACCAGCTCGGTCATCGGCATCGCGCTGGCCGCGATCGCGTACGGGGCGTGGGCCGGCGGCTGGCTCGCCGACCGGCGTGACCCGCGCGGACTGCTGGCGCCCGCGCTGGTGCTGGCCGGCATCGCCACCGCCGTGACCCTGCCCGTGGTGCGCTACGCCGGGGAGGTCCTGCGGGGCGGGGCGGCCAGCGCCATCCTGCTGCTGGTGGCGCTCGCCGTGTTCGTGCCGGCGGCGCTGTTGGCCGCGGTCACCCCGCTGGTGGTCAAGCTCCAACTCGCCGACCTGCGTCGTACCGGTCAGGTGGTCGGCCGGCTCTCCGGCATCGGCACCCTGGGCGGGATCACCGCCACCCTGCTCACCGGGTTCGTGCTGGTCGCCGCCCTGCCCAGCACCGTCATCCTGCTGTCGTTGGCGGTGGCGCTCGGGCTGGCCGGCATCGGCCTGGGGTGGTATCTGCGGCGGCAGGCGGGCACCGACCTGCCCGGTCCGGCCCGTACCCGGGCCGCGCTGGCCGTGCTCGGCCTGCTCGGGGCGGGACTGTCCACCGTCGCGCCGAACCCGTGCGACATCGAGACCGCGTACCACTGCGCCCGGGTCACCACGGACCCGCACCGGCCCAGCGGCCGGACGCTGCTGCTCAACTCGGCCCAGCACTCGTACGTCGACCTGGCCGACCCGAAGCACCTGGAGTACGCGTACACCAAGTGGATCGGCGCGGCCGCCGACGTGGTCGCGCCGGCCGGGCAGCGGTTGGACGCGCTGCACCTGGGCGGCGGCGGGTTCACCGTGCCGACGTACCTGAGCGCCACCCGACCGGGCACCGACAACGTGGTGTTCGAGATCGACGGCGGGCTCGTCGAGCTGGGCGAGCGGGAACTGGGCGTACGCCCGGGGCCGGGCCTGCGGACGGTGGTGGGCGACGCCCGGATGCTCGTCGCCGGCGAACCGGCGGACAGCCGCGACCTGGTCGTCGGCGACGCGTTCGGCCACCTGGTGGTGCCCTGGCACCTGTCGACCCGGGAGATGGCCGCCGAGATCCGGCGGGTGACCCGCCCCGGCGGCGTGTACGTGCAGAACGTCATCGACTACCCGCCACTGCGGTTCATCCGCGCCGAACTGGCCACGGTGGCCGCCGAGTTCACGCACGTCGCGTTGATCGCCCCACCGGAGGCGCTCGCCGAGGAACGGGGCAGCAACTTCCTCATCGTCGGCTCCGACGCGCCACTGCCGCTGGCCGCCGTCCGCGCCCGCCTCGACGAGGTCGACCGGAGCGTCAGTCTGCTCTCCGGCACGGATCTCACGGATTTCGTCGGCGAGGCGATGGTGCTGACCGACGACTACGCCCCGGTGGACCAACTGCTGGCGACCGCCTGAACGGGTGATATTCCTGACCGATTCCGATCCTTCAGGTGTAGCCCGTTCTCCTGCGGGCAACATCGGCCACCATGGGCGGTGGGGACCGGAACGGTGCGCAACTCCTCGATGAGCGGTACCGGCTCATCGAGCAGCTCGGCGCGGGCGGCATGTCCGTGGTCTGGCGCGGTTACGACGAGGTGCTGGGTCGCCAGGTCGCGGTGAAGGTGCTGGCCTCGCGGCTGGCCAGCGACCGGGCCTTCCGGCACCGGATCCGCGTCGAGGCGCAGGCCGCCGCGCGGCTCTGCCACCCCAACATCACCAACGTGTACGACTACGGCGAGTCCCACCAGGTCGGCCTCACCGTGCCGTACGTGGTGATGGAGCTTGTCGACGGCGGTTCGCTGGCCGGCCGACTGGGTCGGGAGATGCGGCTGCCGTGGCGGGAGGCGGTGACCATCGGCGCGGAGGTCAGCTCGGCGCTGGCCACCGCGCACGCTCGTGGGGTCGTGCACCGCGACGTCACCCCGGGCAACGTCATGCTCACCTCGACCGGGGTGAAGGTGGTCGACTTCGGTATCTCCGCGCTGGTCGGGGAGAGCGAGAAGGGGCCGGACGGCGCGCTCCTCGGCACGCCCGCCTACCTCGCGCCGGAGCGGCTGGACAACGGCCAGGTCTCCCCGGCCACCGACGTGTACGCCGTGGGGCTGCTGCTCTACCGGATGCTCACCGGCCGGCTGCCGTGGGAGGCGAACACGACCACGCAGATGCTGCGTGCGCACATGTACAGCGACCCGGACCCGATGCCGGCGGTGCCCGGGCTGCCCGACGCGGTGACCGACCTGGTGCGGCGCTGCCTGGCCAAGCGCCCCGCCGACCGGCCGAGCACCGCCGAGCTGGCCCGCACCCTGGCCGAGGCGGCCGGCATGCTGGCGGCGGTGCCGGTGTCACCGGCCGGCGGTCCGCTGGATCCCGCCGCGCTGGCCAACGCCGGCACCACGATCCTGCCCTGGTCGGCCGAGACGGACGCGCTGCCGCTGTCGCGTACCCGGCGCAGCCGCGACCGACGGGTGAGCCGGCGGCGGCGGGTGGAGGCCGGGGTGGCAGCCGTCGGGCTCATCGCGGTCACCGGGGCGATGTGGGGCTTCACCTCCCGCAGCCCGGCCAGCGGCGAGGACCGGCCCACCACCGAGGCGCGGATGGGCCTGCCCGAGCCGGCGCCCTGCGAGGTGGCGTACGCGCTGCGCACCGACTCCGGCAAGGACTTCACCGCCGAGCTGACCCTGACCAACACCGGTGACCACGAGCTGCGGGACTGGACGATGAACTTCACGTTCCCCGGGCAGCAGACGGTGACGAAGGCGGAGCCCGCCCCGGTGCAGCAGCAGGGCGGCACTGTGCAGATCCGACCCGCGGCACAGCGGACGACTCTGGCGCCGGGCGCGGCCGAGAAGCTCACCCTCGCCGGGACGTACAGCGGGGCCAATCCGCTGCCGGTGGAGTTCCGGCTCGGTGACGCCACCTGCGGCGTACGCGTCTCCGGGGTGGCCGGGACGACCCCGTCCACGGCCCCGCCGGCCAAGCCGGCCCCGACGAAGGCGCCGACCAGGAAGACGACGAAGACCACCACGAAGGTCGCTCCCAAGGCGCCGGCGCCGAAAGCACCGCAGAAGGAGAAGGCGAAGCCGCCGAAGCCCGCGACCGCGAAGGGGCCGGGTGGTCCGGGAAAAGGGTGAAGGTGCCTAAGGGGCACGCTCGTCACCCGCGGTGAGGCGTCAGCGTCGCCCCGCGAACCGCTGCACCTGGTCGATCCCACCCTCCACGACCAGCACCCCGCCCTGCGGCAGTTCGGTGTCGTCCGAGGCGTACCGGAAGCGTTCACCCGGCACCTTCGCGCCGATCACCCGGACCCCGTAGCGCTCCTCCGGGCGCAGGTCGAGCAGGGTGCGACCGGCCAGCGACTGCGGCACGCGGACGGTGGCGATCGCGAAGTCGTCGTCGAACTCGATGAAGTCGAGCAGCCGGCTGACGATCAGGTGGGCCACCCGGTCCCCGGTCTCGGCCTCCGGAAAGATCACGTGGTGCGCGCCCACCGACGACAGGATCTTGGCGTGCTTCTGCGAGGTGGCGCGGGCCCAGATCTGCGGCAGACCCAGCTCGACCAGCGCCAGCACGGTGAGCACGCTCGCCTCCACCGAGGCCCCGATGGCCACCACGGCCCGGTCGAAGCTGGTGACGCCGAGCTGCCGCAGGGCGCCCTCCTCGGTCGCGTCCGCCTGGACCACCCGGTCAAGTTGGGTCGAGAAGCGCTGCACCTGATCCGGGTCGCGGTCGATGGCCAGCACCTCACGGTCCATCCGGGTGAGAGCGCCAGCCAGGTGGCACCCGAACCGGCCCAGCCCGATCACCACGATGCCGCTGCCGTCCGATCGTCTCGCCGACACCTCGACCCTCCTTCTCGTCAGCCGACAATTGGTTGTTCCTGGGGATAGCGGTAGAGCCTGCGGCGGGTGTTCAGCGCGATCGCCGACCCGAGGGTGAGCGGCCCGACCCGGCCGATGAACATCAGCACCGTCAACACCACCTGGCCGCTGGCCGGCAGCTCGCTGGCCAGGCCGATGGTCAGCCCGGTGGTGCTGAACGCGGAGGTGACCTCGAACAGGGCGGCGATGAACCGCACGCCCTCGGTGAGCAGCAACAGCAGCATCGTTCCGGCGGTGACCAGCGCGACGCTGATCAGGGCCACGGTGACGGCCTGCCGCTGACTGGCGGTGGCCACCCGGCGGTGCCCGACCGTCACGTCGGGCTCGCCGCGCAGCTCCGCCCAAATGGTGAACGCCAGCAGGAAGAACGTGGACACCTTGATGCCACCGGCCGTGCTGGCGCTACCGCCGCCGATGAACATCAACACGATCAGCAGCGGGTAGCTCTCCTCCTGCAGGTCCTGGATGTTCAGCACGCTGAAACCACCGGTGCGGCTCAACGCGATCTGGGTGAACGACGCGAGCACCTTGCCCTCGGCGTCGTACAGGCCGATGGTGCTGACGTTGGTCCACTCGGCGGCGAGCAGGCCGGCGACCCCGAGCAGCACCAACGCCACGCTGCCCCAGATGGTCAGCTTGGTGGCCACCGCCCAACGCGCCGGCCGGCGCCACTCGCGTACGGCCTCGAACAGGGCCGGGAACCCGAGCCCGCCGACGATGGCACCGAACGCCAGCGGCAGCGACACCCACGGATCGCGGTCGAACGCCAGCAGCCCGTCCGAGTAGAGCGCGAATCCGCCGTTGTTGAACGCCTGGATGGCATGGAACACGCCGGACCAGAGGGCCCGACCGGGTGTGTAGTCGTACGCCCACCAGAGCCGGCCGGCGACCAGCGCGGTCATCACCGCCTCACACGCGAAGACGGTCACCGCGATCCGGCGCAGCAGCCGGGCCACGTCACCGACCCCGAACTCCGCCGTCTCGGCCTGCACCAGCAGCCGGTTGCGCAGCCCGAGCTGGCGCGAGACGACGAGGATGACAAGCGCCGCGACGGTGAGGATGCCCAGGCCGCCGAGCTGGGTGAGCAGGGTGATCACCACCAGACCCCCGCCGGACCAGTAGTTGGGGGTGTCGGTGACGGCCATGCCGGTGACGGACACCGCCGAGGTGGCGGTGAACAGGGCGGTGACCAGGGGCGGACGTTGGTGCTGGACGGTCGACCAGCGCGTCAGCAGCAGCGCGGTGCCGAGCATGATCGGCACCAGGAACCCCAGCGGCACCAGCCGCACGGGGTTGCGGAGTAACCGGCGCACCAGACAATCTTCCTTTTCCGGGTGGCCGCCCGAGTGGGAACGCCCATTCCGGAGATTCACCTGCCGGCCAGTCATCGACCAACTCCCGGTCAATCGCGGGCGGTCTGCTGTCTGCGACAACCCTCGATGACAGGAGACGGCGTTGCGACGTACCCTCTCGATCTTCGGCGTGGCCGGCGCGCTGCTCGCCGCCGCCGTGGCCGTGCCCACCATGGCCGCCGCCGACCCCTCGACCGGGGCGGACCGCGTTCGAGGCACCGACCGGCCGATCGTCATCGGTCACCGGGGCGCCAGCGGCTACCGTCCGGAGCACACCCTGGAGGCGTACCGGCTGGCGATCCGGATGGGCGCCGACTACGTCGAGCCGGACCTGGTGTCCACCTCCGACGGTGTCCTGGTCGCCCGGCACGAGAACGAGATCTCCGGCACCACCGACGTGTCGACGCACCCGGAGTTCGCCGCCCGCAAGGCGACGAAGACCATCGACGGTGTCGCCGTTACCGGCTGGTTCACCGAGGACTTCACCCTGGCCGAGCTCAAGACGCTGCGGGCCAAGGAGCGGCTGCCGCAGGTCCGCGTGGCGAACACCGCCTTCGACGGCCGCTTCGAGGTACCCACCCTCCAGGAGGTCATCGACCTCGCTCGCACCGAGGGGCGGGCACGGGGCCGCACCATCGGCATCTACCCGGAGACCAAGCACCCGAGCTACTTCACGTCGATCGGCCTGCCGCTGGAGGAGCCGCTGCTCGCGGTGCTGCGGCGGAACAAACTGGACCGGAAGAACTCGCCGGTCTTCATCCAGTCGTTCGAGACGGCCAACCTGCGCCGGCTGAGCCGGATGACCGACGTGAAGCTCGTCCAGCTGCTCGACGCGACAGGCCGCCCGTACGACTTCACCGTCGCCGGCGACACCCGCAGCTACCAGGACCTCGCCACGGCGGCCGGCCTGAAGTGGATCGCCGGCTATGCCGACGGCATCGGGGCGAACAAGAACCTGATCGTGCCCCGCGACGCCGCCGGCAAGCTGCTCGCCCCGACGAACGTGGTGCGCGACGCGCACCGCGAGCGGCTGCTCGTGCACGCCTGGACGTTCCGCGCGGAGAACCAGTTCCTCCCCGTGGACTTCCGGATCGGCACCGACCCGAACGCGCGCGGCGACATCACGTCCGAGTACGAACTCTTCCTCGGCCTGGGTCTGGACGGCGTGTTCAGCGACCACCCGGACACCGCCGTCGCCGCCCGCGCAGGCCTCTGACCCAGTCCGAGCCGCGAGACCACCCGCAAGATCGTGCTGGATCCAGGAAGTAGTGGCCTCGCCGCGCCCCGGAGGCCACTACATCCATGATCGAGCACGATCTCGACGGGGCGAAGCGCGGCACGAGACGGCAACATCAGGGAAATTGCTGTCTCGGGGCCGGCGGAGGCAGCAACATCAGGGAAGTTGCGACGATCTTCGCCTGCTCGACCTTGAGGGGCGGCGGGGCGGCGGCGGTGCCCGCAGCCGGCGGACCACGACGGCCTGCGGCTGACGGCGGATGGCGGATAGCGGATGGTTCGGGGCGACACACCCGTCGATCCATCTGCGGCGCTTGCGGCCATCGGGAGGCCGGCGCGGAGGGTGGTAGTGCGGTCCGCTGTAACCCCGGGCCACCCACTTCCGGTTACTTGTGTGTTTCCGCCACATAGCCCGTGGGTGACGTCACTTCTAGCGTGAGCCGACAACACAGCATCCTGTCCTCACCTGGAGTCGCGATGACGGTCCGGCACACGCGGCGGGCGTTCCTCTCCGCCGCCACGATGATGGCTGCGGCGCTCGCCGCAACGGCCTGCGGTAGCCCGCAGGACACCGCCACCGGCGGCGGCGACAACGCCGCCCCGGTCAAGGTCGGCCTGGTGTACTCCCAGTCGGGAGCCCTGGCCAGCTACGGAAAGCAGTACGTCGAGGGGTTCAAGGCGGGGCTGGACTTCGCCACCAAGGGCACCGGCAAGGTGGGTGACCGGAAGATCGAGCTGACCGAGGTCGACGACGCCGGTGACCCGGCCAAGGCGGTCTCCGCCGCGAAGGACCTGATCGGCAAGGGTACGAAGATCATTGCCGGCTCGACCGCGTCCGGTGTGGCGCTCCAGGTCGCGCCGATCGCGGCGCAGAACAAGGTTCTCTTCATCTCCGGCCCGGCCGCGACCGACGCGGTGACCGGGGCCAACAAGTACACGTTCCGCTCCGGCCGGCAGTCCTACCAGGACGTGGTGACCGCCAAGTCGTTCATCGGCGACCCGGCCGGCAAGAAGGTGGTGGTCTTCGCCCAGGACGGCGCGTTCGGCGACGCCAACGAGGCGGCCGTCAAGGCGGTCATCGGTAGCGCGGGCGCCACCGTGAGCAGCGTCCGGGCCCCGGCCAGCGCCACCGAGTTCACGCCGTTCGCCAGCCAGATCAAGGCCGCCAAGCCGGACCTGCTCTTCGTGGCCTGGGCCGGCACGACCGCACCGGCCATGTGGCAGACGCTCGACCAGCAGGGAGTGCTCTCCTCCACCACTGTCGTCACCGGGCTGGACATCCGGGCCTCCTGGCCGACCTTCGGCGCGGCCGGCGCGAAGATCTCCTTCCTGTCGCACTACTTCGACGGTGCGTCCGACACCGAGGCCAGCAAGGCCCTCAAGGCGAAGGTCAGCACCATCGACCTGTTCCACCCGGACGGCTTCGCCGCCGCCCAGATGGTGGTCCGCGCCGCGCAGGAGGGTGGGGACGACGTCGACAAGATGGTCACCGCGCTGGAGGGCTGGAGCTTCGACGGGGTCAAGGGCAAGATGACCATCCGGGCCGCCGACCACGCGCTGCTCCAGCCGATGTTCCAGGCCAAGCTGACCGGCAGCGGCACTGCCTTCACGGCGACCGCGCAGAAGAGCCTCACCGGTGACGAGACCGCGCCGCCGGCCGTGGCGATGAAGGGCTGAGAAATGCTCGCCACCCGCGGTCTGACCTGGCGGATCGGTGAGGTCGCCATCGTCGACAGCGTCTACCTCGATCTGGCGCCCGGGGAGTTCCTGGGCGTGATCGGGCCGAACGGCGCCGGCAAGACGTCACTGTTCAACCTGATCACCGGCCTGCGCCGGGCCACTGAGGGTCGGATCACCCTGGACGGGCAGGACATCGGTGGGCTTGCGCCGCACCGGCGGGCCCGCCTCGGTCTGGGCCGTACCTTCCAGGCGTCGTCGGTCTTCGGCTCGCTCAGCGTGCGGGAGAACGTCCGGCTCGCCGTGCAGGCGCACCGCGGGGGCTCGATGGCGCTGTGGCGGCGGGCGGCGGCCGACCGGGAGGTCGCCGCCGCCGCCGACGCGGCGCTCGACCGGGTCGGCCTCGCCCACCGGGGTACGGCGCTGGCCGGCACCCTGGCGCACGGCGAGAAGCGCAAGCTGGAGATTGCTCTGCTGCTCGCCGGTGAACCGCGGGTGATGCTGCTCGACGAGCCGATGGCCGGCGTCAGCGCCGAGGACGTGCCCGAACTGGTCGCCGTCATCAAGTCGTTGACCGGGGACAGCGGCCGGGCGGTGCTGATGGTCGAACACCACATGGACGTGATCCTGGAGCTGGCCGACCGGATCGCCGTCATGCACCACGGCGCGCTGCTGGCCTGCGACACCCCGGAGACGGTGATGGCCAACCCCACGGTGCAAGAGGCGTATCTCGGGGAGTCGCTCTGATGGAACCGATTCTCACCGTGGAGGACCTGTCGGTCCGGATCTCCGGGCTGCACATCCTCCAGGGCGTGTCCTTCACCGTCGCCCCGACCGGGGTGACAGTCCTGCTCGGCCGCAACGGGGTCGGCAAGACCACCACGTTGCGCGCGATCGTCGGTCTCACCCCGCCCGCCGGCGAGGTCCGCGGCACGATCCGGATGGGCGCGCAGAGTCTGCTGGCCCGGCCCACGCACCGGCTGGTCCGCGGTGGGCTCGGCTACGTGCCCGAGGACCGCTGCGTGTTCGCCGGCCTCACCGTCGCGGAGAACCTGCGGCTCGCCGAGCGGCGGGGCACCACTCCGGCGTACGACAAGGTCTTCGCGCTCTTTCCGGAGCTGGACCGGCGCGGACGCCAACGGGCGGGTTCGCTCTCCGGCGGGCAGCAGCAGATGCTCGCGATCGGGCGGGTGCTGCTCAACGACAACCGGCTGCTGCTGGTCGACGAGCCGACCAAGGGGTTGGCGCCGAAGGTGGTGACCGAGGTGGCCGAGGTGTTGGAACGGGTCGCGGAGTCGGTGCCGGTGCTGCTCGTGGAGCAGAACCTGGCGGTCGTACGCCGGCTGGCCCGCGACGCGGTGGTGCTCTCCGCCGGCCGGGTCGCCTGGACCGGCAACGCGCAGGACCTGCTGCTGGAGACCGCGCTGACGAAGTCGCTGCTGGGTGTGGGCGCGGAGGTCAGGGCATGAGCACGGTGATCCTGTTGACGTTGACCGGGCTGGGCCTGGCGGCGCTGTACTTCCTGGTCGCGTCCGGCCTGTCCCTGGTCTTCGGCCTGGCCGACGTGCTCAACTTCGCGCACGGGCTGTTCCTGGGCGTCGGCGCGTACGGCACCTGGTGGGCGGCGGGCAACCTGCCGGGCGCCGGCCCGGACGGGTTCGGCTTCGTGTTCGCTGTCGCCTTCGGGGTGGCCGCCGGCACACTGGTGGCGATCCTGGTCGAGCTGGTGCTGATCCGCCCGCTCTACTCGCGCACCATCGAGCAGGTGCTGGTCACCGTCGGGCTGTCGCTGGCCGGGGTGGCGCTGCTCCAGGCCACCTGGGGTGCGGACGCCCGACCGTTCCCGCGCCCCGACTGGACCCGGCAGGTGACCGGGATCCTCGGCGCGCAGGTGCCCAACGGTGGCCTGCTGCTGATCGTCGCGGCGGTGCTGGTGCTCGGCGCGATCCTGGCGTTCCTGCGCTGGACCCGCTATGGCCTGGTGATCCGGGCCGGAGTGGAGAACCGGGAGATGGTCACCGCGCTCGGCATCGACGTGCGCAAGGCGTTCACCCTGGTCTTCGCGATCGGCGGGGCCGCTGCCGCGCTCGCCGGCGCGCTCGGCGGCGTCTACTTCGGCACCGTCTCGCCCGGACAGGGCGGCTCGCTGCTGATCTTCGCGTTCATCGTGGTGGTGATCGGCGGGATGGGCTCGGTGGTCGGCTCCGCGTACGCGGCGGTCGTGGTCGGGCTGGTGCAGCAGTTCGTCAACTACTACGGCACGTCCGGGCTGGGCGACATCTGCGTGGTCGGCCTGCTGGCCGTGGTGCTGCTGCTGCGCCCGCAGGGCATCGCCGGAAAGGTGGCAACGGCATGACGGTGATCGACGCGCCTCCCGCGCAGGTACCCGACGAACTGACCCCGCAGCGAGGGCGGTGGCATCGGGTCCGCCCGTTCCTGCCACTGGTCGCGCTTGTCGTGATGGCGATCCTGCCGTACTCGACGATCTCCCTGCCGGGGATCTTCGAGGGGCCGGTCAACTCGCCCGGCACCCTGCAACTGCTCGCCATCTGCCTGATCTTCGGCGGGCTGGCGGCCGGGTACGACCTGCTCTTCGGCCGGACCGGGATGCTGTCCTTCGGGCACGCGCTGTACTTCGCCGCAGGTGTCTACGGCACCGACATCCTCGTCACCCGGGCCGGACTGCCGCTGTGGCAGGCGGCGCTGCTGACCGTCACCGGCGGCACGATCCTCGCGGCGCTGCTCGGCGCTGTGGCGCTGCGGACCGTGGGCATCGCGTTCGCCATGGTCACCCTGGCCTTCGCGCAGGTCGGCGCGATCCTGGTGGCCCGGGACTTCGGTGGGCTGACCGGCGGCGAGGAGGGTCTGCCGCTGGACGTGTCCGGGTTGCCCGCCGGGCTGGTGGGGGTGACCAACACGGTCAACCTGTACTGGTTGGCGTTGGCGTACCTGACCCTTGTGGTGTTCGTCGTGCACCGGGTCAGCGGGTCGCCGACCGGGCGGGTGCTCGCCGGGCTGCGCGACGACGAGCGGCGGATCGGTGTGCTCGGGCTGGACCCGTACCGCTACAAGCTGGTGGCGTTCACCCTGGCCGGCGGGCTGGCCTCGGCGGGTGGGGTGGTCTACGTCCTGATCGTCGGCGGTGCGTCACCGCACATCACGTCCTCCGAGCTGACCCTGTCGCTGCTGGTCATGGTGGTGCTCGGTGGGCCGGGCACCCGGTGGGGGCCGGTGCTCGGCGGCGTCCTCTACATGTACCTGGACCACCGGCTCACCGCGTTCGGCACGAGCGACGCGGTCGACAACCTGCCGGCCGTCCTCAGCCACCCGCTGAGCCAGCCCCTGTTCGTCCTGGGCACGGTCTTCATCCTGGCCGTGTACTTCTTCCCCGGAGGCATGACCAGCCTCGCCCCCCGCCTAACCGCCCTGACCAGATCCCTCCGCCCGTCCCCCCGCCGGTGAACCCACCCCGTTGATCATGAAGTTATTGCCACGACACGCCGTCGCGGGTGGCGATAACTTCATGATCGACGGGGTTCTGCGGATGGGGAGGCAGTCAGGTGGGACAGCGGGTTGCGGTTGTCAGTGGGGGTGGGACCGGGATCGGGGCGGCCGTCGCGGGGGCGCTTGCCCGGGATGGGTACGACGTGCTGATCGTCGGGCGGCGGGTGGACGTGTTGACTGCTGCCGCCGACCGGATCTCCGCCGACTGCGGTCGGCCGGACGCCGTCACCGCCGTGACGGCGGACCTGACCGATCCTGGGCAGCTCGACGCGGTCCTCGCGGCGCTCGGTGACCGGCCGGTCGACGTGGTGGTCAACAACGCGGGCGGTTACCTGGCCGGGGACACCGACACGCTGGCCGGCACCGCCGCGCACTGGCGGGCCAACCTCGACGCCAACGTGCTCACCGCAGTGCTGCTGACCGAGGCGCTGCGGCCGGCGCTGCGTCGGCCCGGCGGTCGGGTGATCATGGTCAGTTCGATCGCCGCGCAGCGGGGCGGCGCTGACGCGTACGCGGCGGCGAAGGCGGCCCTGCACGGTTGGGCGTACACCCTGGCGGCGCAGCTCGGCCCGGAGCAGATCACGGTCAACGTGGTGAGCCCCGGCTACGTCGCCGAGACCGAGTTCTTCGGCGACCGGATGACACCCGAGGGGTACGCGAAGCGGGTCGCGGAGACCCTCGTCAAGCGTCCCGGACTGCCGGACGACATCGCCGAGGCGGTCCGCTATCTCGCCAGCCCGGCTGCCGGCTACGTGACCGGCCAGGTCCTCGGCGTCAACGGCGGCTCGGTCCTCGGCCGCTGAGCACGCCACGCCGATCCGCAGCGCACCGAGCACGCCACCGTCCGCGCACGACGACAGGGCGGCGGCCCCCCGTGTGGCCGCCGCCCTCTGTGTCGTTGATCAGCCGTTCAGCAGCTCGTACGCCCCCGCCGGCGCCTTCGTGGCGGCGGCGCCGGTCGGCGCGCTGATCTTCGGCGCGCTGCCGTAGTCGGCGTACTTCACGACGTAGTCGTACGCCTTCGCCTTGCCGGCTGCCGGCATCTTCAACGTCAGCGAGGCCAGGTGCTTGTCCGCGCCGACGACAGCGGTGAACGGCACCTTCTTGGCGGCCTCCCCGAGGGCCGCCGCCTCGCCCTCCTCCAGCGCCTTCGCCGCCTCCGTGTCGCTCACGTCGATGAACCCGGCGTACTGACCGGGGCTCTTCTCCTCGACCGAGGTGGCGGCCTGGATCAGCGGACCGGCGTTGCCCTGGTCCACGCCGTCGTACGTCGGGATGCTCGCGGCGTCGGTCAGCTTCGTGGGGTCGAGCTTCATCCACTTGTCGGGGAACTTCGGCAGTCCGGGACGGCCGCTGAACTTCGCCTTCACCCAGTTCTGGTCCTCGATCACCAGGAACGACATCTTCACCACGATGCCGTCGTCGGGCGGCATGACCATGTTGAGTTCGAATGCCTTCGCCGCCGGGTCGATCCGGCCGTCGATAGTGCTCGACGCGTCCTTGCCGCTGAACCGGAACGCCCCCTCGGTGCCGTCCGGGACGGCGTCGAGGAGCGCCTCCTTCGGGCTGACGCTCGGGCTGGCGGACGGGCTGCTCGGTGGCGCCGCGGCCGGTTCGCTCTTCGACCCGCAACCCGCGAGCAGGGTGGTCGAGGCCAGCACGGCGGCGGCCGTGAAGACCGTCCGTCGGATGGTGCCGGCGGTGCCCGTTGCCTGTGTCATCGCACTTCTCTTTCTCGCTGCCTGGCTTCTGCCGACGACGATGCTGCCGGCCGGCACGGCGGTTCGGCTGCCGATATGCTGCCGTCCGGCTGCCGGGCACTGCCGTCCGGCTGTCCCGGGGGTGTCAGGAGCGGAAACTCGCATGTCAGGCCAACTGCGTTTCGAGATTCTCGGGCCTCAGCGGGCCTGGTACGCCGACCGGGAGATCGACCTCGGTCCGGGCAAGCAGCGCGCGGTGCTCGCCGTACTGCTGCTCTCCGCCGGTCGCCCGGTGTCCACGGGGCAGATCGTCGACGCGGTCTGGCCGGAGGAGCCACCCGCGAACGGCCCCAACGTCGTGCAGAAGTACGTGGCCGGACTGCGTCGGGTGCTGGAACCGGACCGGTCGCCGCGCACGCCGGGACAGGTGCTCAGCCTGACCGACGCCGGCTATCTGCTGCGGGTGAACCCCGAGGCGGTGGACGCGGTCCGCTTCGAACGGGGCGTGCAGGCGGCCCGGCAGCGGCATGCGGCCGGGAGTACCGAGCAGGCGCTGAGTGAGCTGGCCACCGCCCTGGACCTGTGGCAGGGGGAGCCGTTCACCGGCTTCACCGGACCGATCTTCGAGGCGGCCCGGCAGCGGCTGGTGGAGTTGCGGGCCGTCGCGTTGGAGACCCGGGCTGAGCTGACGCTGGACCTCGGCCGGCACCGCGAGACGGTCGGCGAGCTGGTGGAGCTGGTGGCCGAGTTCCCGGTCCGGGAACGGCTGCGACACCAGCTCATGCTCGCGCTCTATCGCAGCGGGCGGCAGGCGGAGGCGCTCGCCGCCTACCGGGAGTTCGGCGACCTGCTCCGCGAGGAGTACGGCATCGAGCCGGGCGAGGTGTTGCAGGAACTCCACCGGCGCATCCTGCGCTCCGATCCGACCCTGGCGGTGGCGAAGCCCTCCACCGAACCGGAGACACCGCCGCCGGTGGCCGCCACGGCGCCCGAACCGGAGACACCGCGGCCGGTGGCCGCTACGGCGCCCGACCCGGAGACACCGCGGCCGGTGGTCGCACCCGCCGGTCTCATCCCCACCCAACCGGGACCGGCGGCGCCGGCCGTCGTGTCAGCGCCGCCCCCGTTCTCGCCGCCGCCGCCCCTGCCGCCGCCTCCGTACTCGCCGCCTCCGGCGAGCGGCACGAAACCTCCGCGGCGGCAGGCGCCGCGCTGGGCGAGCAGGACCGTCACGATCCTCGGTACGGTGCTCGTCCTGCTCTCGTTCGGTTGCCTGACCTGGCTGGTGATCCTGGCCTACGCGGGTTGGCGCCGGAGCTGGCGCCTCGCGGTCGCGGGCGTGGGCTACCTCGCGCTGCTCGTCGTCGAGGTGACGATGCTCGACATCGAGAATCCGGACGCCGAGGTGCCCGGGCCGGAGGCGGTGACCTTCCTCGGCCTGGCCCTCGTCACCTGGCTCGCCGGGGCGGTGCATGTGGTCCTGCTCAGCCGTGGACTCTGGGAGGCGATCACCGGCAGACCGGACAGCGCCCGGGGTCGCGCCGACGAGGAGCGGCGCATCCGGCGGGAGCACGCCCGCTACCTGCTCTACCACTACCCGGCCGCCCGGGCCGAGCTGGGACTTGGCCGGCCCGACCTGCCCGGCACCTTCGACGACGGTGGACTGGTCGACGTCAACGCGGTCCCGGAGCAGGTGCTCACGGCCCTGCCCGGCCTGACGAGCGAGCAGGGCCGGCAGATCGTGGTGGACCGCTGGCTGCGCGGCCCGTACGCCTCGATGGAAGAGCTCGCGGCGCGCTGCCTGCTGCCTCCGAGTGCGACCGAGCCCCTGCGCGACCTGTTGCTCTTCCTGCCCCCGGCGTCCCGACCCGACGAGGCGCGAACGCGCGGATCGTGACCGGCGCCTCCCGCGCGGCCCGGGGTTCTGACGGACGGCGCTGGTAGAAATGCCGGATGGGCGACGAACGGGCGGCGGTACGGGAGCGGGCCGAGGCGGTGCTGCGCCGGCTGGCCGGTGAGCACGCCCGACTGCGCGAGGATCAGTGGCGGGCCATCGAGGCGTTGGTCGTCGACCGGCGGCGGGTGCTCTGCGTGCAGCGCACCGGTTGGGGCAAGTCCGCCGTCTACTTCGTGGCCACCGCCCTGCTGCGCGACAGTGGGCAGGGCGACCAGGCCGGCCCCACCGTCATAGTGTCGCCGCTGCTGGCGCTCATGCGCAACCAGGTGGAGGCCGCCGCGCGGGCCGGCATCCGGGCTCGCACGATCAACTCGGCCAACCTCGACGAGTGGGACGAGATCACCGCCGAGATCCAGGCCGGTGCCGTGGATGTGCTGCTGATCAGCCCGGAGCGGCTCAACAACCCGGACTTCCGCGACGGCGTGCTGCCGAAGCTGGCCGCGACCACCGGGCTGCTGGTGGTCGACGAGGCGCACTGCGTCTCCGACTGGGGGCACGACTTCCGGCCGGACTACCGGCGGCTGCGCACCTTCCTCGCCAACCTGCCGGAGCGCACGCCCGTGCTGGCCACCACCGCCACCGCCAACGCCCGGGTCACCCAGGACGTGGCCGAGCAGTTGGGTGACGCGCTCGTCCTGCGCGGCACGCTGGACCGCGAGTCGCTGCGGCTCGGCGTCCTCGACCTGCCCAGCCCGTCGCACCGGCTGGCCTGGCTCGCCGACCACCTGGACGAGCTGCCCGGGTCCGGCATCGTCTACACGCTCACCGTCGCGGCAGCGGGGGAGACGGCCGAGTTCCTGCGCTCCCGGGGCTATCCGGTCGCCTCGTACAGCGGGCAGTCCGACGACGCCGACCGGCGGGCCGCCGAACAGGACCTGCTCGACAACAAGATCAAGGCGTTGGTCGCCACCAGCGCCCTCGGCATGGGCTTCGACAAGCCCGACCTGGGCTTCGTCGTCCACCTCGGCGCACCACCCTCGCCGATCGCGTACTACCAGCAGGTCGGCCGCGCCGGCCGCGCCGTCGAGCACGCCGAGGTGCTGTTGCTGCCCGGCGTCGAGGACGCCGCGATCTGGCGCTACTTCGCCTCGTTGGCGTTCCCGCCCGAGCAGCAGGTCCGGGCCGTGCTGGCCGCCCTGCACACCGACCGTCCGCTCTCCACCCAGGCCCTCGAACCCCTCGTCGACCTGCGCCGGACCCGCCTGGAGTTGATGCTCAAGGTCCTCGACGTGGACGGCGCGGTCCGCCGGGTGCGCGGTGGCTGGCTCGCCACCGGCGAGCCGTGGGTCTATGACGAGGCCCGGTTGCGCCGCGTCGCCGAGGCGCGCACCGTCGAGCAACAGGCCATGCGGGAGTACGCGACCACGTCCGACTGCCGAATGCGGTATCTACGGGAACGCCTGGACGACACCGAGGCGACCGACTGCGGCCGGTGCGACAGGTGCGCCGACCCGCTCTTCGCCGCCGACGTGTCGACGGCGGCGCTCGCCGCAGCGCAGACCTTCCTGGGTCGCCCCGGCGTGGAGATCGCCCCGAAGAAGCTCTGGCCGACCGGGCTGGACGCGGTGGGCGTACCGCTCAAGGGCCGGATCGCCCCCGCGGAGCAGGCGCTGCCCGGCCGTGCCGTCGGGCGCCTCTCCGACCTGGGCTGGGGTGGCCGGCTGCGGGAGTTGGTCGGCCCGGAGGCGCCCGACGTGCCGGTGCCCGACGACGTCGCCGGCGCTGTGGTCGAGGTGCTCAAGGCGTGGGCGCACGGCGACGACCCGTGGCCCCGCCGCCCGGTGGGCGTGGTCGCGGTGGGCTCCCGCCGGCGGCCCCGGCTGGTCGGCTCGCTGGCCGAGCGGATCGCCGCCGTGGGCCGGCTGCCACTGCTCGGCGCGGTCACCCCGACCGGTCCGGACGGCCCCGGCGGGCCGCGTGGCAACAGCGCCCAGCGGGTACGCGCCCTGCACGACGCCTTCGCCGTGCCGGCCGACCTGGCCGACGCCCTGGCCGCGCTGGAGGGGCCGGTGCTGCTCGTCGACGACCTGGTCGACTCCGGTTGGACGATGACCATGGTGACCCGCGCGCTGCGGCGGGCCGGTGCTCCCGACGTGCTCCCGCTCGCTCTGGCCGTGGCCGGCTGAGCCGCCGTTCGCGATCGCGGAGGTCCGTGGACGGCTGCGGGGCGGAAAGTTCCCGGGCCGCGCGGATTGCGACGGTCGCCACGCCGCCCCGGCGTCGGCCAGGGCTGGCCGGGCGCGGCGGTACGGTGGCGGCATGACCGATCAGCAGCACGTGACCCGCGCGTACGCCGTCACCGGCATGACCTGCGAGCACTGCGTGCGTGCGGTCACCGACGAGCTGTCGGCGCTGCCCGGTGTGCGGCAGGTCCAGGTCGACCTGGCCTCCGGCACCGCCACGGTGACCAGCGACAGCCCGCTGCCCGACGAGTCGGTGCGGGCGGCCGTCGACGAGGCCGGTTACGTGCTGGACGCTGGCGGTGCCTGAGCAGGCCCCCGCCGCGCCGGACCGGAGCACGGTCCGGCTGGCGCTCGTGGTCGGCGGGCTGGTGCTCGCCGTGCTGCTCGGGTTCGGCCTCGGTCGCATGAACGGCACCGCCACCACCGGCGGCGGCAGCCCCGCGGCGCTGACCGCCGACCACACCCACCCGCCGGGCACCGGGGCCCACGACCACGGGTCCATGACCGGCGCCGACCAGGGCGCGGCCGCCGAGCCCGGCGGTCTGTCGGTCAGCTCGGCCGGATACACGCTCGTCCCGCTGGCCACCGAGTTTCCGGCCGGCCGCCCCGGGCAGCTGCGCTTTCAGGTGCGCGACGTGCAACGCCGCCCGGTCACCCGCTTCGCCGTCGTGCACGACAAGCCGATGCACCTCATCGTGGTCCGTCGGGACCTGACGGGCTACCAGCACCTGCACCCGACCATGGCGGCGGACGGCACCTGGACGGTGCCGGTGACCCTCGCGCAGCCCGGCGTCTGGCGGGCGTATGCCGACTTCACCGTGGTTGCCGACAACGGCGGCCAGAGCGCGCTGACCCTCGGCGTGGACCTGGTCGTGCCGGGCACGTACGAGCCGCGTCCGCTGCCCGCCCCGGCGACCTCGACGACTGTGGACGGGTTCACCGTCGTCTACCAGGGCAGCCCGCAGGTCGGTGTCACGGTGCCGCTGACCTTCCGGATCGACGGTGTGGACGGCGACGCGGTGCTGGAGCGCTACCTCGGGGCGTACGGTCACCTGGTGGCGCTGCGCGAGGGCGACCTGGGCTACCTGCACGTGCACCCCGAACCGGAGCTGGCCGACGGCCAGGTGAAGTTCTGGCTGACCACCCCGGGCCCGGGCCGCTACCGCCTCTACCTCGACTTCCAGGTAGCCGACAAGGTCCACACCGCCGAGTTCACCGTAACGGTCCCCTGACCCCGGCCCGCGCCCCGGCCCGCGCCCCCCGGCCCCCACCCGGCCCGCCCACCCGGGTTGATCATGAAGTTATTGCCACTCGCGCGGGCGTGTCGCGGCAATAACTTCATGATCAACCCGTGGTTGGGGTTGGGGTTGGGGTTAGCCGGCTCGGCGGGTTGGGCGGCGGGCCAGGTAGCGGAGGAGGTCGCGGATGTGGTGCTTCTCCTCGGCTGGGACGGTGGGATCGGCCAGGCGATCGAGGATGGCCCGGACGTCGGCCTCGACCGGGCCGTCATCGCTGCGGCGCCGCGGCGCCGACCCCGCGTCCGGCAGCCCGAGCGCGCGGAACGCGGCAGCCACCGGCAGATCCAGTGCGGCGCAGAAGCCGCGCACCTTGGCCAACTCGGGGTAATCCTGCCAGTCACCGGCGAGCCAACGGAACACGGTGGAACGGCCCACGCCCGTGTGCGAGGCAAGATCGGTCACTGTCCATCCGCGCTCGTCGCGAGCGTCGTCGATGGCACGCCGGACGAAGCGGGCGAACGCCATCTGCGGTGACACGTCTGCGGAACCCATCCGGTATGTCTTTCCCTCCCGGCCGAGCACTGGGAAGATGCGCCTTCCGAGCGTAGTACGCCCGGGACCGGAAACCACTGACTGACCGCACAAACTGTCCCACCGATGAGACTCCGCGTCGGGCAGTATTCGTGCCGGCACCCAGCGATCATCGTCGCTCTTCCACTAAGCTCGGTGCCCGTCCCGGCACGGCGCATGCGCGCGTGCCGCCGATCGCCCGGACCACCGCCGAGGAGCACCATGGCCGAATCGAGCCGTCCGCTGCCGTACCAGCCCGGTGCGGTGAGCCTCTTCTTCGTCGCCAAGGCCGGCGTCTTCGCCGCCGGGTTCTGGATCTGGCTGCTGGTCCTGGTGCTCCGCACCAACGCGGCGACCGGTCTCGACGTGCTGGCCGCCACCGGCGCGATCACCACCACGCTGGCCGCGGTGGTGCTGGGTGCCCGGATGGCGCTGCAACGCAACGCCGCCATCCGGCACGCCGAGACGAAGAAGCTGCTCGTCGACATCTCCTGGAACGCGTTCACGGCCGCCGGCAACGCCGAGAGTTCGGGAAAGGTGGTGCCCTTCCCGAGCAGCGCCGGTGAGGACGACCGCTCGGCCCTGCGCCACAGCGGGGACCGGGTGTCGGTCTTCGACCGCTCCGGCGGGCGAGATCGCGGCAACGGCGACCGCCGACGCTGAGACCGGGTCAACGGCGACCGCCGACGCTGAGATCGCGGCAACGGCGGTCGCCGACGCTGAGACCGGACCGGCGGCGACCGCAGGCGCCGGCGCGGCGGTGACTGTGTCGGCGTACCGCCGGCCAGGCGTCGGGTCCCCTAGACGGCGGGCGGTTCGTCGGCGGCGAGCAGGGTCTCCAGCCGGGGTGTGACCCGCCACTGGTCGACGAGTTCGCGGTATTCCGCCGCTCGGGGGTCGCCGCTGCCGCTACGACGGGCTCGGATCAGCAGGTTGCGGGGCGTGTGCTGGGAGTCGACGAACTCGACCACCTCGGCCCGGTACCCGTGCACCCGCAACAGCCCCGCGCGCAGCGCATCGGTGAGCACGTCGGCGAAGCGTTCGCGCAGGATGCCCTGCCGGGTCAGCAGCTCGTACGGTGCGGGGGTCGGCTGGGCGCGTAGCTGCTTGGCCAGGTCGTGGTGACAGCACGGCGCGGCGAGCACCCAGCGGGCCTCCCAGCGCACCGCGCGGGCCAGCGCCTCGTCGGTGGCGGTGTCGCAGGCGTGCAGCGCCAGCACCAGATCCGGGGCGGGGTCGACAACGGCCTCGGCGATCGTGCCCGCGACGAAGCTGACCTTGTCGGCCCAGCCCAGTCGTTGCGCCAGCTCGGTGTTACGCCGTCGCTGGTCCTCCCGGACGTCCACGCCGATCAGCTCGACGTCGAGACCACGGTTGGCGAGGTAGCGGTACGCGGCGAAGGTCAGGTAGGCGTTGCCACAGCCCAGATCGACCACCCGCAGCGGGCCGGTCAGATCGGCGGGCAGGGTCGCGGCCAGGGCGCGCAGGAACGCGTCGACCTGGCGGCGCTTGGCCGCCGAGCCGCCGATCTCCGCGAAGATCTCATCGCCCGGATCGAGCAGGTACTCCTTGGCCCGGTCGTTGCCACTCGGCGTCGCCGCCGGTCGCGTCGCCGCGGCCCGGTGCACCTGCGCCTCACCGGACTTGGTCACCCGCAGTTGGAGGGTCGCGTCGGCCGTCTCCACGTGCCAGTTGCCGAAGGGCTCGGCCAGGAGTTCGTCGACCGCTACGGCGGCCTCGGGACCGGGGGCGACGTTGCGGGTGTGCGGGCGCGCGCCGTCGGACGTGGCGATCTGCAACCGCGGGCCGGCCTTGAGCGTCACCGGACGCAGTTCGGCCCGCACGACAGTGGGTCGGTGTCCCCGACGGCGCCCGGCGGCCACCGCACGGGTCAGCGCGGGGTCGAGCAGCAGTGCACGAACCTCGGTCAGGGCGGCATCCAGTGGTTCCGGCATCGTTCCATCTTCGGCAGGTGGGGTGGGAAGGCGACATCCCCCGTACCGCGCTGAGGCGGTGCCGGGGGATGTCGGGTGAATCTCGCTGCGTCAGTCCGCGGTCGCCTCGGCCGGCGTACCCGCGCCGGAACCGCCACCACGGCGGCGCCGGCGGCGGCGCGGCTTCGATGCCTCGCCCTCGACGGCGGCGGCGGCCGGCTCTGCCGGTGCCGCCTCGGCCGAGATCACCGCGGTCGGCTCGCCCGCAACCGTCTCGCCGGCGCGGCGGCGACGCCGGCGACGCGGGGTGCGGCCGGCTTCGTCGCCGGCGGTGTCAGTGGGTGCCTCGGCAGCCGGCGTGCCGGCGTCGGTGCGGTCCCGGCGGCCGTCGCCGCGGCCACGGCGCTCACCCCGGCCGTCGCCGCGGCTCTCACCGCGTCGCGGGCCCCGGCCGCCGCTGTCGCCCCGGCGGGAGCGGGTCGTCCCACCCAGGTCCTCTTCGATCTCGGCGGACAGCCCGGCCCGGGTGCGCTCGGCAGTGGGCAGAGTGCCGCTGACCTCGGTGGAGATGTGCAGGTCGGTGTAGAGGTGCGGCGACGTGTGGTACGTCTCCGGCGGCTCGGGCATCTCCAGACCGAGGGTCTTGTCGATGATCCGCCAGCGGGGCATGTCGTCCCAGTCGACGAAGGTCACCGCGACGCCGGTCGCCCCGGCCCGGCCGGTACGGCCGATGCGGTGGGTGTAGGTGTCCTGGTCTTCCGGGCAGTCGTAGTTGATCACGTGGGTGACGCCTGTGACGTCGAGTCCACGGGCCGCCACGTCGGTGGCGACCAGGATGTCGATCTTGCCGGCGCGGAACGCCCGCAGCGCCCGCTCACGGGCGCCCTGGCCGAGGTCACCGTGCACCGCGGCGACGGCGAACCCGCGGAAGTCGAGATCCTCGGCGACCCGGTCGGCGGCCCGCTTGGTGCGGGTGAAGATCATGGTCAGCCCGCGCCCCTCGGCCTGGAGGATGCGCGCCACCACCTCGACCTTGTTCATCGAGTGGGTGCGGTAGACCAGCTGCTGGGTCTGCGGCGACGGCCCGGTCTCGGCGGTGTGCCCGGCGTGGATCGTCATCGGCTGGCGCAGGAACCGCCGGGACAGGGTGACGATCGGGTCCGGCATGGTCGCCGAGAACAGCATCGTCTGCCGGTCCTCCGGAAGCATCGCCAGGATCTTCTCGACGTCGTCGAGGAAGCCCAGGTCGAGCATCCGGTCTGCCTCGTCGAGGACGAGCGCGTGCACCCGGTCCAGGCGGAGGTGCTTCTGCTTCTGCAGGTCCATCAGTCGGCCCGGGGTGCCGACCAGGATCTCGACGCCCTTGCGCAGCGCGTCGATCTGCGGCTCGTACGCCACGCCACCGTAGATCGGCAGCACCCGGACGCCGCGCGTCCGGCCGGCGGCGGCCAGATCCTTGGCGACCTGGATGCCCAGCTCACGGGTGGGGACGACGACCAGCGCCTGGGGGACGCCGTCGCTGCCCTCGCTCGGTGCGAAGACCCGCTCCAGCAGCGGTACGCCGAAGCCGAGGGTCTTGCCGGTGCCGGTGGGTGCCTGGCCGATCAGGTCGACGCCGCGCAGCGCGATCGGGATCGCGTACTCCTGGATGGCGAACGCGCGGGTGATGCCGGCGGCGGCCAGCGCCTCGACGGTTTCCTCGCGGGCACCGAGGGCCGCGAAGGTGGGAGCCTCGGGTCGGACCGGGGCGGTGGGGGCCAGTTCCTGGCCGTCCATCAGATCTTGAGTCAGCTCGCTCATGTGGATGTGGGGGTGCCCTCTCGTGGGTGCGCCCCGTCTCGTCCTCAGGGCGCGTTCGGTATGACGCGGGCCACACGGTCGGCGGCAGAATGCCGAGCCGGACCGGGCCGCACGCGCGCCGCGGGCTGAGCTTCGATCAGATCGGCGCCCACGGCAACTGCTCTATGCTACCTGAACAGGCAAGCTCACGTCCCGATTCCCGGTCGGCCAGCCGCCACGCGGGGCGGTCGAATGTGACCTGCACCACACTTGCTCGGGTGCTCGTTCGTGCCCCGCACGGGCCACCCGGCGCCGGCCCCGCACGGTAGCCTGCGCTCGTGTCCGCGCCGACCACCCCCGGTCCCGCCGTCGCCGACCTGCTGGGCCTGGTCGCCTTCGGTGAGCTGCTCGCCTTCGAACGCATGGCCGGCGACGCGCGACTCGCCCCCGACCTGCATCGACGCGCCGCGCTGAGCCAGATGGCCGCGGCCGAGATCGGCAACTACCGCCGGCTCGCCGACCGGCTCACCGCGCTGGGTGTGCCGCCGGAGGAGGCGATGACGCCGTACGTGCGGCCGTTGCAGGCGTACCACGACTCCACCGAGCCGCGGGACTGGGCGGAGGTGGTCACCAAGGCGTACGTGGGGGACGCGATCACCGACGACTTCCTCCGGGAGATCGCCGACGCGCTGGACGAGCCCGACCGGGCGCTGGTGCTGGACGTGCTGCACGACTCCCGGTACGCGGAGTTCGCCGTCGCCGAGATCCGGGTGGCCGTCGCCGCCGATCCCCGGGTTGCCGGTCGGCTCTCCATGTGGGCCCGGCGGCTGGTCGGCGAGGCGTTGTCGCAGGCCGGCCACGTCGCCGCCGAACGGGCCGCACTCACCGCGCTGATCGCGCGGGGCGACCGGGTCGACGTGCCGGGATTGTTCTCCAGGCTCACCGCCGCCCACACCGCGCGGATGGCGGTCGCCGGACTGAACAACTGACCGTCACCCGTCGGGTGCGGCACCGGCCCGCGGCAGGTGGCCTGCAAACGCCGACCTGCCGCGACGGCCGGACCGGTCAGCGAACGGTGAAACCGACCGCTCGCGGGGACGCCTCGGCGATCTCGACGTAGGCGACCTTCTCGACCGGAACGATGACCCGCCGGCCCTTCTCGTCGGTCAGGGAGAGCGTGCCGCCGTTGCCGGCGAAGGCGTCGGTCACGATCTGCTCGATCTCGGCCGGCGACTGCGCGCTGTCCAGAACCAGCTCGCGCGGCGCGTACTGCACGCCGATCTTGACCTCCACTGTGCCTCCTCAACTGGGGCGATAACCGCCCTGCGAAGGCTATCCGATCACGGGGTCGACGGTCAGGCTGACTCACCTTGCAGCGGGAAGCTCGCGATGCCCCGCCAGGACAACGCCGCCACCAGAGCCTCGGCCTCCGCCTTCGGCACCTGCCGGCCACCGGCCAGCCAGAACTGCGCGGCGGTCTCCGCCGCGCCGACCAGCCCGGAGGCGAGCAGCTCGGCGTGCGACCGGCTCACGCCGGTGTCGGAGATGATGGTGTCGGTGATCGCCGCGATGCAGCCCTGCTCGACCCGCTCCACCCGCTGCCGCACCGCCGGGTCGTTGCGCAGGTCCGATTCGAAGACGAGGCGGAACGCCTCGCTCTCGTGATCAACGAAGTCGAAGTACGCGCGCACCGACGCGCTGACCCGCTCCTTGTTGTCGCTGGTGCCGCGCATCGCCTCGTGCACCTGAGCGACGATGGCGTCACAGTGCGTGTCCAACAGGGCCAGGTAGAGGTCCATCTTTCCCGGGAAGTGTTGGTAGAGCACCGGCTTGGAAACCCCGGCCCGCTCGGCGATGTCGTCCATCGCCGCGGCGTGGTAGCCCTGGGCGACGAATACCTCCTGCGCCGCCGCGAGCAGCTGCTTACGGCGCGCGGAGCGGGGCAGGCGGGTGGGCCTGCCAGCGGTTTGTGCGCCGTTCCCCACAGCGGTCATGGGATCCTCCGAGTTCTCCGTACGGGCCGGCATTTTCCCCCCAGACCGGGGCGGCCCTCGACCGCGTCGTGGAAATGGCCCGCCGCTGTAACTTATCGCCACTCTCCCCACACGGTAGCCTCAGCGAGGGCGACCAAGGAGCGCGCGGTGAGTGAAACAGGGCAACCCGGAGCCGCCACCCCGGGAGAGCACGGTGACGGAACGGGTCAGCACGACGACCCGGGCCGCTCCGGCAGCGGGTGGGCGCCCTCGACGGGCGGGTGGTCCCCGTCTGCCGAGCGCGAGGCGGCCGGGGAGCAGGCACCACCGTGGCAGCGGCCCCCCGCGTCCGGTTGGCGTGCCTCCTCCACGAGGCACGGCGACCTGCCGGCGCCTCTGCCCGGGCTGACCGGTGACCCCGAGCGCCCCGCCCGGGTCAACGGTCACCACACCAACGGTGTCCACCACGACGAGGCCGAGATCGACAGCGACAGCAGCGGCGACAGCGAGACCAACGGCGCCCGCCACGGCGATGCGGAGATCAACGGCGTCGCGCACCTCGGCGGCGGGGCCCCATCGGGCCGCCAGACACCGGTGAGCGCGCCGCCCGGGCGGGCCGCCGACGACCGGCCCGACGTGGGCGGAGGCCGGCTGGTGGTGCCCGCCCAGCGTCCCGCGCCGGTCGGGGAGCAGGGAACGGCAGAGGCCGACACCGGCCCGGCCCGGCACTCCACCACCGACCCTGCCGCGCCGCGCGGCGTCCGCTGGGCCGACCCCGGTCTGCCCAGCACGGCGCCGGCCTCCATCCAGGTGCCGCCCGTCGGCACGGCCGCCTCGGGTTTCGAGGTGCCGCCCGGTCTGCGCGCGCCCACCGGCGAACGGCCCGCCGTCGACGATCAACCTGCCGTTCCGCGTGGTTGGCAGGCCCCGCCCCCGGCCGAGGCGTCGGCCGAGTCGGGGCGTGCCTCCGGGCGCGGCGACGACGCGGAACCGGAGCGCCCCAGCGGGGACACGCACCGGGCGGGTGAGTCGCCCTCCATCGAGCCGGACTGGTCCGGGCCCAGCTGGAACCGCCCGAGCTGGGGCAGTGGGTGGGCACCGCCCTGGTCCCGCCAGGACGGCGAGTCGGCCGGCCGACCGGCGCGGGACGAGTCCGCGCCGGGCTGGGTCGCCGAGCCCCACCAGCCGTACGAGCCGGTGCGCGCGGAGCCGACCCGGCCATACGAGCCGGGGCCGGCCGAGCCGCCCCGCGCGTACGACGTCACCCGGGACGCGCCCCGGGCCGAGGCGGACGCCGACCCCGGCACGCCCACGCGCCCGTCCTGGGCGGGTGAGCGGCCGGCCCCGATTCCGATCACCGTGCCGCCGGCCGTCTCCCGGCCCGAGCCGACCGAGCGGCCCTCCTGGGCCGGTGGGCCGGCGCCCGAGCCGACCAGCGGGCTTCCCGCCGACCGTCCGTCCTGGGCCGCGCCGGCCCCGGTCAGCGCGGCGGCCGACCCGTCGCCTCGCGCGGCCGGCACCGACCCCACCCCGACCAGCGGCCCTCCCGTGCCCCCGCGCACCGCGTCGCCCGCCGTCGACCGCCCGTCCTGGTCCGGTGGCCCCGCTCCCACGAGTGGGCCGCCGGCCGTCGAGCGTCCGTCGTGGGCCGGGGGGTCCGCATCGGGCGACGCCGTCCGTAGCGAGCCGACCAGTGGTCCGCCGGCCGTTGACCGTCCCTCCTGGGCTGGGGGGTCCGCCCCCACGAGTGGCCCGCCGGCCGTCGAGCGTCCATCGTGGGCCGGGGGGTCCGCGTCGGGCGGTGCCGCCGCCCGTGCCGAGCCGACGAGTGGTCCGCCGGCCGCTGACCACGCCTCCTGGGCCGGCGGTTCGGACCCGACGCCGGCCAGTGCCCCGCCGTCGCGCCCGTCCTGGGCCGGCCCCGCATCGCCGCTCCCACCGCCGCCGCCCCGCCCCTCCTGGGCCGGCGGCCCGGACCCGACGCCGACAAGCGTCCCGCCGTCGCGCCCGTCCTGGGCCGGCGATCCGACGCCCGTCGGCGCACCGGCGAGCACGCGCCCGTCCTGGGCGGGCCCGGCACCCGTCGATCCGCCAGTGCCGGCCGATCCGCCGCCGGCGCCCGCCGGCCCGCCGCCGACGGTGACCGACGCGCCGCCACCTGCGGCACCGGTCCGTCCGGTGACCGAGCGGCCCTCCTGGGCCGGTGGATCGCCGACACCCGTGGCGGCCGAGCGACCCGACTGGTCCGAGGGACGCATCCCCGCAGCTCCGGCCGAGCGTCCCTCCTGGCCGGCCACCCGGCCGGCGGTCGCTCCCCGGGCGAGCGACGCGGGCGAGTCGACTGGCCCGGTCCGGCCGACCGCGCCGTTCCGACTCCGACCGGCGACCCCCGAGCCGCCCGAGCCGTCGCCCGCCGAGCCGGCCGCTGCCGCCCCGCCGGCAACCGGTCCTTCCCTCGCCGGCCTCCCGCCCTCGGCCGGTGCCGGTCCGGCCTCCGCCACCGGCGGCCCCGGGCGTCACGACCGGCCGTCACCCGCGTCCGCCCCTCCCTACGCGGCTCGCCGATCCGCCCCCGACCCGGCGTCGCCGGTCGAGCCCGCCGACGGCGGGCGACGGCCCGACACGTCGGCGGTGCTGCCGCAGCGCGTCCCCGCGGAACCGGACGTGCCCGTTGTGCCGGAGCCGCCAGCCGTGGAGCCACCCGCCGAAACCCCCGAACTCGCTCGCATCGCCACCCACCTGCGCCGCGACGACGAGCCCGCTCCGTTGCGGGAACGTCCCGAGGGGTTCGACGTCAACGCCATCCTGGACGCGGTGCGGGAGGTGGCCGGCGTTCGGGACGCCGCCCTGCGTCGTACGCCGGCCGGCGCGCACAGCCTGCGACTGGACCTGGCCGACGGTGCCGATCCGGCCGAGGTGAGTCGACAGGTGGCCCGGCTCCTCCAGGAACGGATGGGGCTGGCCGCCGCCCCGCAGAACGTGCCCGGCCTGCCCACCACGCCAGCCCCGCCGGTCCGCCGTCGCGCAGCCGAGCCACGACCGGCCGAGCCGCGCGCCACCGAGCGACGAACTGCCGAGCCGCGTCCCGTCGAACCGCGATCTGTCGAGGCACGGCCCGCCGAGCCGCGCGACACCGGCGCGGAACCGCGTACCGCCGAGTCGTCCTCGGTCGCTCGGTCCTCGGGTGGTCGGGCCGAGGCCACGCCGACGGGCCCGGAGCAGTGGGCCGGGCCGGACGCCGCGCGTCGACGGCGGGCGGGCGCCCCGCACCGGGGCCGCGCCACAGTCGAGGAACCCGGATCGGTCTCGGCCGCGCCGACCGGCGGAGCCACCGGCAGCCCGGCGACGGTCGGTACGTCGTACTCCGGCGGTCAGGTGACCACGACGGAGTCGGCGCCTTCCCGGCCTCTGGACACCGGCGGCGTGCCGGGGCCACGCGTGGTGATCGACCACGTGCAGGTCAGCACCTTCGGTCTGGACGCCAACGTGGAGGTGCGGCTGCTGGCCGGCGACGACAGCGCGGCCGGGTACGCGACCGGGCCGGCGGTGGACGGTTACGTGCTGCGTCTCTGCGCGGTGGCCGCGGCCGCCGCCGTGGACGAGTTGCTGCGCGGGGCCGAGAACGCCGAGCGTGGCCGCTGCTTCGTCGAGCACGCGGCGGTGGTGCCGTTCGGCAACTGCGAGGTGGCCACGGTGGTGGTGCTGCTGGTCTGCGAGGGCTGGGTCGAGCAGCTCGCCGGTTCGGCGCTGGTGGCCGGCGATCCGCGCCAGGCGGTGGTCCGGGCGACGCTGGCGGCGGTCAACCGTCGGCTGGAGGCGCTGCTGTCCTGAGTGGTCCGAGGCAGACTGGGAGGATGAAGCGCGCCTCCCTCTGGCCGGACCATCTCCTCCCCGAGGTGGGTGTACCGCCGCCGTGGCCGGGCCGGGAGGTCCGCCTCGACGGCGTCGCCACCTATGTGCGGGACACTCCGGCGACGACCGTCGACGCGGAACCGGCGTTGTACGTGCACGGGCTGGGCGGCTCGTCGCAGAACTGGACCGACCTGGCCGGGCTGCTCGCCGACCGGCTGGACGGCCAGGCCATCGACCTGCCCGGGTTCGGCCGCAGCGAGCCGGGCCGGCGGTACACGATTTCGGCTTTCGCCGACCTGGTCATCCGGTGGATCGAGCACTCCGGTCGGGGGCCGGTGCACCTGTTCGGCAACTCGCTGGGCGGCGCGGTCTCGGTCCAGGTGGCGGGGCTTCGGCCGGACCTGGTGCGCACCCTCACCCTGATCTCTCCGGCGTTGCCGTTTCTGGACTTCCGGCGGTCGTTGCAGGGCCGGATGTTGCCGGTGCTGGCCATTCCCGGCGGTGAGCGCCTGGTCGCCCGGCATCTCACCCAGCTCGCGCCCGAGGTGATGGCCGAGCAGGTGCTCCAGGCGTGCGTCGCCGACCTCAGCCGGATCTGCGATCAGCGCCGGGCCGAGGCGTTGGAGGAGATCCGGGTGCGGTACGAGGCGGCGCACTATGCGGCCGCGTACGTCCGGACGTTCCGGGGGCTGGTCTCGTCCTTCCTGCGGGCGTACCTGCCGGGGGCGGGCTCGCTGTGGCGGCTCGCCGGGGCGGTGCGCGCGCCGACGCTTGTGGTGGGCGGCCGGCAGGACAGGCTGGTCGACGTTCGCGTCGCACCCCAGACCGCCCGGGTCATTCCGGACAGCCGCCTGCTGATGCTCGACGGCGTCGGTCACGTGGCGCAGCTGGAGGTTCCCCGGCTGGTCGCCCGGGCGGTGGTCGGCCTGCTCGCCGAAACGGAGGACGCCGCCCGGCCGTCCGATCTGGCAGGCTGACCGGGATGTTCAGGTCCGCTCGTCGCCGCCGTCGCCTCGCACTGATCGCCCAGTTGGTGGCGTTGGTGCTGGCGGTCGGCGCGGCGTTGACCGTGATCGCCGAGGGTCCGGGCGTGCCACCGGATCGGCTGACCGCCGACGAGATCGGGCCGCCGCTGGTGGCCGGGCCGTTGCCGCCGTCGGCCTATCCGTCGCCGACCGCAACCGCAACCGCTGCGTCGCCGAGTCCGTCGCCGAGCCCGTCGCCCGTCCTGCGGATGCCCGGCGCGGTGCCGACCGCGGGCACCGGCCGGTTCGGCCACGACGACCGCACCGGCCCGGTGCTGGGCCGCTCGGGCGAGCTGCGCCGCTACCGGGTGGCTGTCGAGTCGGGCAGCAACGAGGACATCGCCGCGTTCGCTCAGGCCGTCGAGGTGGCGCTCGCCGGGCCGGGCAGCTGGGTCGACAGCGGCCGGCTGCGGTTGCAGCAGGTGCCGGGGACCGCTCCCCGGGACTTCACCGTCTACCTGGCGACCGCCCGAACGGCGGGCCGGATGTGTTCCGAGGGTGGCGTGGACATCCGGATCGGCGGGCGGCCGTACACCTCCTGCCGCGCGCCCGGCCAGGTGATCATCAACCTGGATCGGTGGCGGTTGTCGGTGCCGCACTTCGTGTCGGCGGGCGTGCCGTTGGCGGTCTACCGGACGTACGTGGTCAACCACGAGGTGGGTCACCAGCTCGGGCACCGGCACGAGCGTTGCCCGGGCGCGGGGCGTCCGGCGCCGGTGATGATGCAGCAGACGCTCTTTCTCAACGGGTGCCGGGTCAACCCGTGGCCGTACGTCGACGGTCGGCGTTACGCCGGCCCGGCTCTCTGACCCATCCGGTCCGCCACCCCCCAGAAGACCTATTGCGGCAATAGAAGCCAAAAGCGGAGAATTGCCCGAATAATCTGGCAGGCTGGACGCCATGACGCCGTCGTCCCCTTACGGCCCGCCCGAGCCGCCTGACCGGTCCGCGTACGAGGACGCGCGTCCCACGCTCGTGCGCATGCGCCGCCGCCGACGCCGCAGCCTGCTGCTCGGCCTGCTCGTGGCCGCCACCGCCACCGCCGTCGGTGTGACCGCGACGCGGGGCGACGAGCCGCCGGCCGACGTACCGCCCGCCCCGACCCAGGGGATGGGGCTGGGCGGCGGGGAGGTCCACCCGGTGCCCAGCGCCTACCCGTCGGTCGGCGCGGGACGGTTCACCGTCGCCGACGGGGGGACGTCAGTACACGGTACGGACGGACCGCTGCGCCGCTACCGGGTGGTTGTCGAACGGGGCAGCGGCCAGGACGCCGACGCGTTCGCCACGCGGGTGGACGAGGTGCTGGCCGACCCGCGCAGCTGGATCGCCTCCCGCGAGCTGCGGGTGCAGCGGGTGGCCGACGTCGACCAGGCCGACTTCACGATCTATCTCGCCACCCCGGTCACGTCCGAGCGGATGTGCGCCGAGGGCGGGTTGACCACCGAGCGCTACACCTCGTGCCGGCTGCCCGGTCAGGTCATCATCAACCTGGCCCGCTGGCAGGAGGCGGTGCCCGACTACGGGGCCCCGCTGGAGACGTACCGCACGTACGTCATCAACCACGAGGTCGGCCACGAGTTCGGCGAGGAGCACGAGGCATGCCCCGGTCCGGGGGAGCCCGCTCCGGTGATGCAGCAGCAGACGTACGGGCTGAAGGGCTGCGTGGCCAACGCCTGGCCCTACCTCGACGGCCGTCGCTACGCCGGCGACATGGTCCCCTGACCGACCGGCGCGAGTTATTCCCCTCCCGCATCGCGGGCCACGTGTCCTCCCTCATGGCCGAGTGCGGCCCGGGCGAGCAACAATGGCGCGGTTCACACCGCCGATCCCGGGGAGTCCACCGTGTCGTTGCCCCCGCTCGTCGAGCCCGCCGCCGAGCTGACAGTTGACGAGATCCGCCGCTACTCGCGCCACCTGATCATCCCGGACGTCGGGGTGGCCGGGCAGAAGCGGCTGAAGAACGCCCGGGTGCTCTGTGTCGGCGCCGGTGGCCTCGGGTCGCCCGCCCTGCTGTACCTCGCCGCGGCGGGGGTCGGCACCCTCGGCATCATCGACTTCGACACCGTCGACGAGTCCAACCTCCAGCGCCAGGTCATCCACGGCGTGTCCGACGTCGGCCGATCCAAGGCCGAGTCCGCCGCCGCGTCGATCCGCGAGATCAACCCGCTGGTCACCGTGGAGATCCACAACACCGCGTTGGACCGCGAGAACGTCCGCGAGATCTTCGCCCAGTACGACCTGATCGTCGACGGCACCGACAACTTCGCCACCCGGTACATGGTCAACGATGCGGCGGTGCTGCTCGGCAAGCCGTACGTCTGGGGCTCGATCTACCGCTTCGACGGCCAGGCGTCGGTGTTCTGGGCCGAGCACGGCCCCTGCTACCGGTGCCTCTACCCGGAGCCGCCGCCGCCCGGCATGGTCCCGTCCTGCGCCGAGGGAGGCGTGCTCGGCGTGCTCTGCGCGTCGATCGGCTCGATCCAGGTGAACGAGGCCATCAAGCTGCTCACCGGCATCGGTGAGCCGCTGGTCGGCCGCCTGATGGTCTACGACGCCCTGGAGATGGAGTATCGCAAGATCAAGGTCCGGAAGGACCCGAACTGCGTGCTCTGCGGCGAGAACCCGACCGTCACCGACCTGCTGGAAGACTACGAGGACTTCTGCGGCGCGGTCTCCGAGGAGGCCCAGGAGGCGACGCTCGACTCGACCATCACCGCCCTGGAGCTCAAGGAGTGGCAGGACGCCGGCAAGGACATCTTCCTCGTCGACGTACGGGAGCCGGCCGAGTACGAGATCGTGCGGATCCCCGGGGCGACCCTGATCCCCAAGGGCGACATCATCTCCGGCGAGGCGCTGGCGAAGCTCCCGCAGGACAAGCAGATCGTCCTGCACTGCAAGTCGGGCGTCCGCTCGGCGGAGGCGCTCGCCGCGCTCAAGGCGGCCGGGTTCCGCGACGCCGTCCACGTGCAGGGCGGCGTGCTGTCGTGGATCAAGCAGATCGACCCGTCACTGCCCGCGTACTGACCGGCCCGCCGGGGCGACGCCACACAGCGCCGCCCCGGCGCCGGCCCGCTGTGGCGGCGTACGCCGCCGCCGACGGTAAATCGACGCAAGTGGCTCCGTGTGGCGCTGCGACCGGAGCGACGCAGCCATTTCCAGCTGGCCGATTCCCCGAGGCGGGATCGTGTCTGCGCAGGTAGCGTCTCCGCCGTGGTCGACTTGGAAGCCGCGATCGGGTTCGTCGTGGCGCATGGGGACGCGGTGGAACGCGCCCGCCTCTCCTGGCTGCGCAACGGCACGCAGGTGCCGCCGGAGCTGTTGGAGGTGGCCGAGGTCGGTCAGTCGCCCGATGGCGGCTGGCCGGCGAGCTGGGGTGGCGAGGTCGCCTCGGTCGACGCCACCTGTTTCCGGCTCGCCGAGCTGGACGACCTGGGCGCGCTCGGCCGTCCCGCCGCCCGCCGGGCGCTGGACTGGTTGGCGTCCCGGCAGCAGGCGGACGGCGGCTGGGACGAGGACCTGTCGCTGACCGGCTCGGCCCCCGAGTGGGCCCGCCCCGGCGATCCGGAGGCCAAACTCTTCCTCACCGCCAACGCCGGCTTCTGGCTGACCGTCGCCGGCCTGGACGCCCGCGCCTCGGGTCCGCTCGATCACCGGGTCGGCGGGGCGTACGCCGGGGTGGTGCAGGCGGCGGCCCAGTCGATCGTCGCGCGGTTGCGCCCGGACGGGAGTTGGCCGTCGTTCCTCGCCGCCGGCTGGCTGAGTGCCGCCGTGCTGCACCGCCAGGAGATGTTCCAGGAGTCGGCGCGGATCCAGGTGGTGCTCGCCGAACGGATGCCCACGATGTCGCCGGGCGACGTGGCCTGGTTGGGGGCTACGCTGCGCCGGGTCGGCATCGACCTGCGCGACTGGATCATGGTGCGGGCCCTGCGGCGGCTCGCCGAGACCCAGCGCAGCGACGGTGGCTGGGAGAGCGACGACGGTCACCAGTTCGACGTGCACGCGACGCTGTCCGCGATCCGGGCCGCCCGGCCCGCGGCGGCCGGAGCCACCGCGCAGCCGGGCTGACACGGCCCTGGCTGAAACAGGCCCTAGCGCAGGTGCCCGTCCCCGGTGACGACGTACTTGGTGCTGGTCAGCTCGGGCAGACCCATCGGACCCCTTGCGTGCAGCTTCTGCGTCGAGATGCCGATCTCCGCGCCGAACCCGAACTCGCCCCCGTCGGTGAACCGGGTCGAGGCGTTCACCATGACCGCCGCCGCGTCGACCCGGGCGACGAAGTCGCGGGCGGCGCTCGCCGAGTCGGTGAGGATCGCCTCGGTGTGCCCGGTGCCGAAGCGGCGGATGTGCGCGACCGCAGCGTCCAGCGACTCGACCACGGCGACCGAGATGTCGGCCGACAGGTATTCGGTGGCGAAGTCCTCCTCGGTCGCCGGGACCACTGCGGCCGAGTGCGCGGCCACCTCGGGGGAGCCGTGCACGGTCACCCCCGCCTCGGCGAACGCGGCCAGCATCGGCGGCAGGAACGCGTCGGCCACGTCGGCGTGCACCAGCAGCGACTCGGCGGTGTTGCAGGTGGACAGGCGCTGCGTCTTGGCGTTCAGCGTCACCGCTACGGCCTTCGCCACGTCCGCGGCGGCGTCGACGTAGACGTGGCAGTTGCCCACCCCGGTCTCGATCACCGGCACTGTCGACTCCTCGACCACGGTGCGGATCAGCGACGCGCCGCCGCGCGGGATGAGCACGTCGACGAGCCCCCGGGCGCGCATCAGCTCCTTGACCGAGTCGCGGGAGCTGGCGTCGAGCAGTTGCACCGCGTCGGCCGGCAGGCCGGCCCCGGCGATCGCGTCGCGCAGCACCGCGACAAGCGCGGCGTTGGAGTGCGCGGCCGAGGACGACCCGCGCAGCAGCGCCGCGTTGCCGGACTTGAGGCAGATCCCGGCGGCGTCCACTGTCACGTTCGGGCGTGCCTCGTAGATGATGCCGACCACCCCGAACGGCACCCGGATCTGGCGTAGCTCCAGGCCGTTGGGCAGGGTCAAACCGCGGACCACCTCGCCGACCGGGTCGGGCAGCGCGGCCATCTGGCGCAGCGCGTCGGCGATGCCGGCCACCCGGCTTGCGTCGAGGGCGAGCCGGTCCAGCACGGCCGCGCTCAGCCCGGCTTCGCGGCCGGCCGCCAGGTCCGTCTCGTTCGCGGTCAGGATCTCCGGTGTACGCGCCACCAGCGCGTCCGCCATCGCGACCAGCGCGGCGTCCTTGACCGTACGGGTGGCCACGGCCAGGTCGGCGGCGGCGTCCCGCGCCCGTCGCGCCTGCTCGACGACGCTCATGCGGGCACTCCGCTTCGCTCCGTGCCGTCCTGCGGCACCGACGCCCTGAGCTGATGATTCATTCGCTGGCGCTCACTCATCGACTACTCCTCAGCTGGGCGGTTGGCTTACAGCAGCACGAGGTCGTCGCGGTGGACGACCTCCCGTTCGTACGCCGGGCCGAGCGCCGCGGCGAGTTCGGAGGTGGAGCGGCCGAGCAGCCCGGGCAGCTCCACCGCGTCGTAGTTGACCAGGCCACGGGCGACAGGTGCGCCTGCGGTGTCGACCAGGTCCACGGGGTCGCCAGCGGTGAATGTGCCGTCCACGGCGGTGATGCCGGCGGGCAGCAGCGACTTGCGTCGCCCGACGACGGCGGCCACCGCGCCCGGGTCCAGGTGCAGCCGCCCTCGGGGCGAGGTGGCGTGGGCCAGCCAGAACAGCCGGGCCGTCGGGCGCTGCCGCTGCGGGTGGAACAGCGTGCCGACGGGCTCGCCGGCCAGCGCCGGTGCGGCCAGGTCGGCGGCGGTGAGCACCACGGGGATGCCGAAGCCGGTGGCGATCCGGGCCGCCTCGACCTTCGTCACCATGCCGCCGGTGCCGACCCCGGACCGGCCGGCGCCGCCGATGGTGATCCCGGCGAGGTCCTCGTCGCTGCGGACCTCCGGGATGCGGGTCGACTGCGGGCGGGCCGGGTCGCCAGTCCAGAGCGCGTCCACGTCGGAGAGGAGCACCAGCAGGTCGGCGTGGACGAGGGCGGCCACCAGGGCGGCCAGCCGGTCGTTGTCGCCGAACCGGATCTCCTCGGTGGCCACCGTGTCGTTCTCGTTGACGATCGGCACCGCGTGCAGGTCGAGCAGTTTGCGCAGCGTGCGGTACGCGTTGCGGTAGTGCGCCCGCCGGGTCACGTCGTCGACGGTGAGCAGCACCTGCCCGACGGTGCGGCCGTGCCGGGCGAAGCTGGCCGCGTACCGGCCGATCAGGAGGCCCTGGCCGACGCTGGCGGCGGCCTGCTGGGTGGCCAGGTCGCGCGGACGTCGGATCAACCCGAGCGGGGCGAGGCCGGCGGCGATCGCGCCCGAGGAGACCAGCACGACCTCGCGTCCCTCGGCGGCGAGTCGGCCCAGGGTGTCGACCAGCGCGTCGACCCGCTCGTCGGCCAGGCCGCCGGTGGCGGTGGTCAACGAGGAGGATCCGATCTTGACGACGACCCGTCGGGCGGCCGTGACTGCGTCGCGCACCCGCCCATTCTGCGTGGTCACGCCCGCGTCGCCCGGCGGCGTTCCCATATGGTGGCCGATTGTGACTCCTGACGAGTACGTCGAGGCGGTGCTGGACCTCGTGGAGCGGATCCCGGAGGGTCGGGTGATGTCGTACGGGGCGGTCGCCGACGCCCTGGCCGAGCGCTCGGGTCGTGCCTCCGCGCGCCTGGTGGGCTCCATCATGGCCCGGCACGGCAGCTCGGTGCCCTGGCACCGGGTGGTGACCTCGTCCGGGCGGCTGCCGCCGGGGCACGAGCGGGAGGCGCGGGCCCGGCTGCGGGCCGAGGGGGCGCCGTTGCGCGGCGAGGGCGTGGACATCACGGCGGCGGGCTGGTCGCCGGAGGAGGGGATGTGACGCGCGCCATAACGTGAGTAACATTCGGCCCCATGAGCCAGCCGCCGGGTGTCGCCGGCCCGCCCGCTGTCGGCCAGTTCGCCGCCGGCCCTTCCGTCGCGGGTCCGCTGCCCCGCCCGGTGCACGCCGGATACGCGCTCGGCTCGCTGGCCACCGGCGCGTTCGGCACGGTGCCCGGTCTGCTGCTGCTGCCGTACCTGACCGACACGCTCGGCGTGGCCGCCGGGCTCGCCGCCCTGCTGGTCCTGCTGCCCAAGGCGTGGGACGTGCTGGTCAACCCGGTCGCCGGGCGGATCTCCGACCGCACCCGCTCGCGCTGGGGCGCACGCCGGCCGTACCTGCTCGTCGCCGGTCTCGCGCTCGCCGTGCTCTTCGCGGCCATCTTCGCCGCGCCGTTCGGCAACGGGCCGGCCGCCGCGGCGTACGTGGCACTCGCGTTCCTCGCCACGGCGACCGCGTTCGCCTTCTTCCAGGTGCCGTACGTGGCGATGCCCGCCGAGATGACCGACGACTACGCCGAGCGCACGCGGCTGATGACCTGGCGGATCGCCGTGCTGGCGCTGACCATCCTGGTCTCCGGCGCGGTGGCACCGCTGGTCGTGCGGGCCGGCGGCGACGGCGTGCCCGGGCACCGCTGGATGGGCCTGTTCGTGGCGTCGCTCATCGTCGTCGGCGCTCTCGGCGCGTTCCTCGGCACCCGGTCCGCGCCAGGTGGTGTGGTCGGCGCCAGCGAGCCGACACTGCGCGCCCAGCTCGCCGTGGCCGCCGCCAACCGACCGTTCCGGGCGTTGCTGGTCTGCTTCGTGGTGCAGTCCGCCGGCGTGGCGACCATCCTCGCCGGCGTCAACTACTTCGCCGGGCAGATCCTGCGCGACGAGCAGACCGGACCGACACTCCTCTTCGCCTGCTTCGTCGGACCGGCGCTGCTGGTGATGCCGCTCTGGTCCCGCGTCGGCGCCCGGTTGGGCAAGCGGGCCGCCCTGGTCGCCGCCGGGCTGATCCTCGCCGCCGGGGCGCTCGCCCTGGTCGCCGCCCCGCTGCTGCCCCCGGTCGTCGTCTACCTGGTGGTCGCGGTCCTCGGCGTCGGGTACGCCGGGCAGCAGGTGTTCGCGCTGGCCATGCTCCCGGACTGCATCGCGTACGACACGGCGCGCACCGGCCGTCGGCAGGCTGGCGTCTTCACCGGCCTGTGGACCGCCGGGGAGACCCTCGGCCTGGCCCTCGGCCCCGGGGTGTACGGGCTGGTGCTCCAGCTCTCCGGCTACGTCTCCTCGGACACCGGTACGGCGGCGACCCAGTCCGACACCGCGAGGCTCGGTGTTCTGCTCGGCTTCACAGTCCTGCCAGCCCTACTGATAGCCCCGCCCCTCCTCCTGCTGCGCCGCTACAACCTGACCGCGACGGTCCTCGCCGCGGTCACGCCGCACGGACGCGTCGATCATGGAGTTGTGGTGGGGGACGAAAGCGGTGAACGATGACAAGAAAGGCACCACGATTTCATGATCGACGAGAGCAGGGTCTCGGGCGGGGCGCTGTCGTCCGACGGGGTGGCCGCGGATGTCGCGCTGGCGGAGGTTCGACGGCTGCGCGCCGCTGATCGGCCTACGCACGGGGGTCGGCTGTTCGCGTACGTGTACGACCCGGCGGTGCCGGGGCTCGACGAGCTGGCCGCCGCCGCGCACCGGGAGAGCGCGCATGTCAACGGGCTCGACCCGACCGCGTTCCCGTCCCTGCTGGCCATGGAGAACGCGCTCGTGGGCGCTGCCGGCCGGGTCCTCGGCGGTGGGCCGGGCACGACCGCGCCGGACGTGGTCGGCAGCGTCACCAGCGGCGGCACCGAGTCGCTGATCCTCGCCGTCAAGGCGGCCCGCGACGCACATCCGGAGATCGCCGCACCCCGGATCGTGGTGCCGGCGAGCGCCCACGCCGCGTTCGCCAAGGCGGCGCACTATCTGCGGGTGGCGCTGGACGTGGTGCCGGTCTCGCTTGACACTCTGCGCCCCGAGCCGGCCGCGATGGCCGCCGCGATCGGGCCGGAGACGGTGCTGGTCGCCTGCTCGGCGCCGTCGTACGCGCACGGGGTGGTGGACCCGGTGGCCGAGATCGCCGCCGTGGCCGCCGACGCCGGGGTGCGCTGTCACGTCGACGCCTGCTTCGGCGGCTGGACCCTGCCGTACCTGCGTCGCCTCGGCGAACCGGTGCCGGCGTTCGACTTCACGGTGCCCGGGGTCACCTCCATCTCGGTGGACCTGCACAAGTACGCGTACGCGCCGAAGGGCGTGTCGGTGCTGCTGCACCGCGACGCCGCTCTCCGTGCGCCGCAGTACTTCGCGTACGCCGACTGGCCCGGCTACACGATGATCAACCCGGTGATCGCGTCCACCCGGTCGGGCGGGCCGATCGCCGCCGCGTACGCCACCCTGCGGCACCTCGGCGACGCCGGCTACCTGCGGTTGGCCGCCGTGACCCGGGACGCGGTCGCCGGCCTGGCCGACGCGGTCCGCGCCGTCGACAGTCTGCGGCTGCTGGCCGAGCCGGAGTCGACAGTCGTCTGCTTCACCGCCACCGAGGATGGCCCCGACCTGTTCGTCCTGGTGGACGAGCTGACCGCGCGCGGCTGGCACACCCAGCCCCAGCTGTCGTACGCCGGTCTGCCGGCAAGCGTGCACCTCACGGTGACCGCCTCGGTCGCGCCCCGGGTGGCCGAGTTCGGGCCGGATCTCGCCGCCGCTGTGGCGGCGGCCCAGGCTGTCGGCCCGGTGCGGCTGCCCGCCGAGTTGGCGTCCCTGGTCGGTGCCCTCACCCCCGAGGCCCTGACGCCGGAGGTGGTCGCCGGCCTGGCCGGCGGGCTGGGGCTGGGTGGCGGGCCCGACACCGGCGCGTCGGGGCCCCTGCCGGATCGAATGGCGCTGGTGAACACGCTGCTCGACGCCGCCCCGCCTGCGTTGCGCGAACGGCTCCTGGTCGAGTTCGTCGGTCTGCTGCAACGCCCCACCTGGGGTTCGGACGACTGAACGCCGGTGCCTCACCCCGAGCGGGGTGGGGCACCGACGTCCGGCTCAGAGCGCGCCGGGGAGTTGCACCTGGTTGTCCTTGTCGGCGAGATCGCGCCACTGTCGGTCCTGGGCGTCGAAGTGCGTGACATGGAAGGCGCGCGTCATCGCGTCGGCGCCCGAACGGTCGGGCACCAGGTGCACGAAGGTGTAGCGCCGCGACTCACCGGCCGGCACCCCCGGCAGCAGGCACGAGTTGTTGTCGTTAGCTGCCGCCACCTTCGGGTCGCACCTGGACCAGTCGCCACCCGTCGGCTCACCCAGGTTGAAGCCGCGCAGCTCGACCTGTGCCGCATCGACAGGCCCCGCGTTCTTCACTGTGAAGACCGTGGTCAGCTTGCGGCCACCCGGCGCGTCGACAAGCGTGTGGGTCATTGACAACCGCAGGTCGGTGAGCCGCGGATCCTTGCCGAACTTGGTGGGACCGTCGGTCTGGGTGAACCGGCCCCCCTTGAACCGGTAGGTGCGCAGCTGTTCCTGCGGCCAGTAGCTCGGGGTGTCGCAACACGGTTGCAGGTCGGCCACCCGCACCTGGACCGCGCCTGCCGCGGTGACCTCCAGGCCGCGAATGTCCTCGACACCATCGGTGGTCCGCACGACTCTCCCGAGCGTCACGATCCGCCCACTGTCGTCCCTGTCGAAGGCGACCACCTGCTTCGCCGACGCCTCGCCGTACCGGCAGGAGACGACGGCGACCGTCTCCTCGGCGCCGTCCCCGTCCAGGTCGGCGTGGCCCACCTCCAGGTCGCTCAGCAGCGGAACGAAGTTCTTGTTCGCGCTGGTCGCCAGCCGCACGTTCGACGTGGTGCAGGTCGACGGCAGGGCCGGCGGCCACGCCGGCAGGTCCAGGCGGGCGGCGAGCAGCTGGCTCCGGCTGATCCGGCCGTCCGGGGCCTCCGGGTCGGCAGTGGGCGTGGAAGTCGGCGACTGGCTGACCGACGGTGTGGGCGGCGGCGGTGCCGTCGTCGGCGGCAACGTCGGGTCGACGGACTGGGCCGGGACCGGCGGCGTCCGGTCGCCCTTCAGCGCGGCGTTGGCGACGACCGGCGCCAGCACCAGGACGACCGCCGCCGCGGCGACGGCCACGGCCCTCGTCCGCCGACGCCGCCGCAGGGTGCGTCGGGCCTGGTCGGGACCGGGGCCGACGGCCCGGGTGGTGACATCGACGCGGTACGCGGTGAACCGCTCGCGCAGCCGCGGTTCGAGATCAGACATTGGACACCCCCTCGGTGTTCTCGTCGAGCAGTCCGGCAAGGGCGGTCCGGCCGCGGTGCAGCCAGGACTTGACGGTTCCCTCCGCCACCCCTTCCTGAAGAGCGATCTGGTTGACCGACAGGTCGGCCAGGTAGTGCAGGATGACGGCCCGCCTGTGGTTGGCGGGCAGTTGTGCGAGCGCCGCGTCGATAGCCACCCGGTCCGGTGTCGGGCCGTCCACCTCGGCCTCGGTGCGCCGCTGCCGCAGAAGGTGATTGCGGGCCGTGCGCAGCCGACGCCAACGGCTGCGGGCCAGGTTCCAGGCGACCCGGCGAACCCAGGCCACCGGATCGTCGTACCGGACCAGACGGTCCCAGCGCGCCAGCGCCCGGCAGAACGCCTCCTGGGCGAGATCCTGAGCGTGGCCCAGATCCCCCGTGTACGCGCAGAGTTGGGCAGTCACGCTGCGGAAGTGCGCGTGGTAGAAGTCGTCGAAGCTGATCACGACCGCGTTCACCCCTGCGGCCGTCAACGCCGCCGGTGGTTCGTTGGCGCGGGCTCCCATCGTTGCTGTCACTGCCCCTCCCCGTTGGCGCCGGGGCCGGTGCCCTGGCGCCGGTAACACTCCACCGCTGTCGATCTGGTTGCGCCCCGCGGGGCCGCTAATCCGACAGTCGGCACGAGCGACGCGACTGTCGCATGCCGACACGGCCGCGCTCGGTGAGCGCGGCCGTGTCCCATCCCGGTCGGACCGGGTCAGCGGTAGGTGATCACCGCAGTGTTGTCCGGGTCGTAGACCTCCTGCACGAAGTCGAAGCTCGCATCCATCGGGCGTGCGTCCACGTCGGCCTTCCCTGTGCCGACAGTGGTGCCGGCGGCGACCCGGAAGCCCAGCGTGAGGCGGACCTCCTTGCCGGCCCCGAGCTGGTTCAGGTCGCAGGTCAAGGGCTCCCGGGTCTTCTCCGGGTCGTTGCGGCAGGCCGCCCAGCCGTCCCCGTCCGGGCGGACCGCCGCCGGCAGGCCGAGCCGCAGCGCCACGTAGGCCGCAGGTCCGCCGGCCCCGTTGCGGATGCGCACGGTGATCGTGCCGGTACGGGAGCCGTCCGGCGCGTCGGCCAGCACGAGGTTCGTGGCGCTGACGACGAGGTTGACGTCGTGCGGGTTCGGCCCGAAGCTCGTCGGCCCGGAGATCTGCGCGAACGACCCGCCCTCGAGGCGGTAGCCCCGCCACTGTCGCTGTGACCATTCACCGGGCCAGCCACCACCGGGTGCGATGTCGCCGACCTGCACCCGCACGGTGCCGTCGTCCACCACGTCGAGGGCGAACAACCACTGTGGCTTGTCGATGCTCGTGGCGACCACCCGGCCCAGTGTGACGATCCTGCCCTGCTGGTCGCGGTCGAAGGCGACCACCTGCATGGGCCCGCCGCTGCCGAGCACGCACTGCACCAGCGCCACCGCCTCCACCGCGCCGTCCCCGTCGACGTCCCCCTGGTCGAACGCCAGCAGCCAGTTGGCGCCCTCACGGTCGTCACCGCTGAGCCGGATGCCCGACGTGGGGCATCCCCGCCCGGCTCGCCACGCGGGCAGGGTCACCGCCGCGCCGAGCAGTTGAGCACGGCTGATCTTCGCGCTCGGGGCGGTGGGGAGCGGGCTGCCACTCGTGGCGGACGGGCTGGGGGTCTGGCTCGCCGTGCCGCTCGGGGTGGGCGACGCGGAGATGGTCGGCGTGGGGTCGACCGGGCCCGGCTCGCGGTCCGGGCCACTCATCGCCGCGTACCCAACGGCGGCCCCGCCGAACAGCGCGAGCACCGTCGCGGTGGTGGCGGCCAGCCGGCGACGGCCGCGTCCCCGAGCCGTCCGCCGCACGGCGGCGGGCCCGGGTACCTCGACCTCCGCCAGCGCGGTACGGCGATAGGTGGCGAACTCTTCGGCGAGGCCGAGGATCTCCTGCTCAGACATCTCGCACCCCCTCGGTGGTGTCGCGTAGGTGCGTCGCGAGGGCCGCCCGGCCCCGGTGCAGCCAGGACTTGACGGTCCCCTCGGCGACCCGTTCCTGGGCGGCGATCTCGGCGACCGTCAGGTCGGCGAGGTAGTGCAGCACGACAGCCCGTCGCTGCTTCGGTGGCAGCTTGGCCAGCGCGGTGTCGAGGGCGACCCGGTCGGGGCTTGGCTCGGCGACGTGTGTCTCGCGCTGCCGCAGCAGCCAGGCCTGCGCGGTCCGCAACCGCCTCCAGCGGTTGTGGCCGAGGTTCCAGGCGACCCGGCGCACCCAGGCCAGCGGATCGTCGTACCGGGCGAGTCGGCTCCAGTGGGTGTACGCCCGACAGAAAGCCTCCTGAACCAGGTCCTGCGCCTGCCCACGATCACCGGTGTACGCCGTGAGCTGCACCACAAGCGATCGGAAGTGAGCGTGGTAGAAGTCGTCGAAGACCAGTTCGGCAGTCGCGGGGACGGGGCTTCCCGGCGGTTCGGGAGGCGGTCCGCCCACCCGTACTTCTCTCGTCACAAGCACTCGTCCTCCCCGTGGCGGGCGCAGGCGGCGTGTTCGCCAGCACCGGTCACACAATCGGCTGCGCCCACCGGTTGCGGTCGAACCGGTCGGGTTGCCTGTCCGGTCCGTGACACGCGGCTGTGATTCACTGTGGGATGAGGAGAGGGGACGTCCGTGCAGCTACCGGCAGTGCTCGGTGAGCCGATCCGGTTCGTGCTGAACTGGGGGCGCCGCTACTCGCTCTGGGTGTTCAACTTCGGCCTGGCCTGCTGCGCGATCGAGTTCATCGCCACCAGCATGGGTCGGCACGACTTCATTCGGCTGGGCGTGATCCCGTTCGCCCACGGCCCCCGGCAGGCCGACCTCATGGTGGTCTCCGGCACCGTGACCGACAAGATGGCCCCGGCCATCAAACGGCTCTACGACCAGATGCCCGAGCCGAAGTACGTCATCTCGTTCGGCGCCTGCTCCAACTGCGGCGGCCCCTACTGGGACTCGTACTCGGTGACCAAGGGCGTCGACCAGCTCATTCCGGTCGACGTCTACGTGCCCGGCTGCCCGCCCCGCCCGGAGGCGCTCCTGCACGGCATCCTGCGCCTACAGGAGAAGATCGCCGCCGAGCAGTCCGGCATCGGCGGCGTGCCGCAGCGGGATCTGCTCGCCGCACCGCTGGACGCCCCGCCCCGCGAAGCCGCCGCCCCGCGCTCGGTCGACTCCCTCACCGCCCCACCGGTACGCCCACCTGCCACGAACTGACGGCGGGCTGGCCGGGCCCGGCTAGCCTGCGCATCATGAGCAATTCCGTAGACCGGCGGTCCGCCCACATCGTCGACGTGCTCACCGAGGAGTTCGGCGCGTCGATGGCGATCGACCCGGCCGCCTTCCGCCGTAAGTTCCGCAAGATGGCCGCGTCGCCGTTCGCCTTCTACCGGGGCAGCGCCGCGTTGTTCTACGCCGACCAGCGCGGTGACTTCGCCGACGACAGCTTCCTCGACGAGCGGACCGGCCGGGTGTGGATCCACGGCGACCTGCACGCGGAGAACTTCGGCACCTACATGAACGCCTCCGGGCAGTTGGTGTTCAACGTCAACGACTTCGACGAGGCGTACGTCGGGCCGTTCACCTGGGACCTGCGCCGGTTCGCGGCCAGCGTCGCGCTGCTCGGCTACAGCAAGGCCCTCTCCGACACCGTGATCGGTGAGCTGGTGGCCGGCTTCGCCCGCTCCTACCTGACCGAGCTGCGGGCGATCGCCGCCGGCGGGGACGACGCGATCGGCTCGATCACCCTGGAGAACGCCGACGGCGTGCTGCGTCGGGTGCTCCAGCAGGCCCGCCTCAACACGCGGGTCGACCTGCTCGCCGAGCAGACCACAGTCGACAACTACGAGCGGCGGTTCTCCATCGGAGACGGGGTCTTCGAGGTCGACGGGAAGACCCGGGAGCGGGTTCTCGCCGCCTTCGAGGAGTACCTGGGCACCCTGCCCGCCGCCTCGGCGCGGCTGCGCCCGGTGGCGACGCGGATCAAGGACGTGGTGCTGCGCAAGGGGGTGGGCATCGGTTCGGCCGGCCTGCCGTCGTACAACCTGCTCCTGGAGGGGCACACGCAGGCGCTGGAGAACGACGTCGTGATCTACATGAAGCAGGCGCAGGTCCCGGCTGTGGCCCGCTACTCGACCGACGAGTCGGTGGCCGGCTACTTCCAGCACCAGGGCCACCGGACCGCCGAGTCGCAGCGGGCGTTGCAGGCGCACGCCGACCCGTGGCTGGGCTTCACCGAGCTGGACGGTGCCGGGCAGCTCGTCGCCGAGGTCTCCCCGTACGCGGCCGACCTGGACTGGTCCGACGTCAACGAGCCGGACGAGCTGACCGGGGTGCTGGCCGACCTTGGCCGGGCGGTGGCCCGGATGCACTCGGTCGCCGACGACGAGTCCAGTCACGACCTGGTGGACTACTCCACCGAGGAGGCGATCGTCGCCGCCGTGGACACCGACGCGACGGGCTTCGTCACCCACCTGGTGGACTTCGCGCACGCGTACGGGGTGCGCGCCCGCCAGGATCACCAGCTCTTCGTGGACCTGTTCCGCAACGGGCGGCTACCAGGGATCTAGGGCCTTCAGGACGCGAACTCCAGGACGACCTTGATGTCGTCCGGGCCGGGGGTGTACGCGTCGGCGTACCTGTTCACCGGGACCCGTCGGGTGATCAGCGAGGAGAGCCAGACCTGGTCGGCGCGGGCGAGTGCCTGCGCGGCCATGGTCCAGTGCCGCCGGTTGGCGTTCACCGAGCCGAACACCACGTTGTTCTCCAGCACCAGCGCCCGGTTGAGCGCCCCGGCGTCGAAGTCGATGCTCCGGCCGCCGCTGGACACCCCGGCCAGGCAGACGATGCCGGTCGGCGCCGCCTTGCACATGACGTCGAGGACGACAGTGGGTGCGCCGGTGCACTCGATCACCACGTCCGGCTCGAAGGGCAGGTCGTTGACCGGCACCGCGTGGTAGGTGGCGCCGAGCCCGGCGACCAGCTCCGGCTTGGGTCCGTCGGTGGCCCGGTCCAGCACGTGGACGGTGAGCCCGCGTTGGGTGCCGAGCAGCGCGGCCAGCAGCCCGATCGGCCCGGCGCCGGTCACCAGGACGGTCTGTGGCTGCCACTCGGCCCGGTGGCCGATCCGCTCGATGTGGTCCCATGCCTTGGCCACCACGCTTGTCGGCTCCAACAGCACGCCGACCTGGGCCAGCACCGGGTCGAGGCGGACCGCGAACTGGGGCTCGATCCGCCAGCGGTCCCGGGCGAACCCGGGCAGCGCCTTGATGCCGTGCTCGGTGTACAGACCGTTGCGGCACATGTCCCACTCGCCCACCGCGCAGTTGGGGCAGGGCACCGGGTCGGGATGCCGGACGATGCCGGCCACCAGGTCGCCCGCTTGCAGGGTGCCGCTCGCATCCTCGATCACCCGGCCCAGCGACTCGTGCCCGATGATCAGGCGGTCCGCCCCCGGCGGCGCCTCGCCGTACTCCCCGGCGATGATCTCGTGGTCGGTGCCGCAGATTCCCACAGCAAGCGCCTCGACCAGGACCGCGCCCTCCTGCGGCGCCGGTTCCGGCTGATCCTCGACGAGGCTCAGCGAGTTGGCGACCCCGGGGTTCACAGTGACAGCGCGCACGCCCTCATCTTTCCCCGCCGACGGGCCCGCCGCCCGGTAAAGCGGGCAGATCACCGGCGGTCGGTCGTGGACCGCGGGCCGGGTCGACGCCGGGCCGACGCCCTAGGATCAGCGGCATGACTGAGGAAGAGGTCGGCGCTCGGCTGGTCGCGCTGCTCGCGCCGGTCGAGGCGACCCCGTCGGTCTCCGGCGGGCAGCGGTTCGCCCGGGCCACCGTCGATGTACCCCCGGCGAGTTGGTCGGCCGCCGTCCGCGCCGCCCGCGATGACAGCGAGCTGGCCTGCGATTTCTTCGACTGGCTCTCCGCCGTCGACGAGTTGGCCGAGGGCTTCGACGTGGTGGCGCACCTCTGGTCGACGCGGTTGCGGCACGGCGTGCTGCTGCGCACCCGGGTGCCCCGCGACGCGCCCTCGGTGGCCTCGGTGGTCGACGTCTACCCGGGTGCCGCCTGGCACGAGCGGGAGACCCACGAAATGTTCGGCATCGACTTCGTCGGCCACGGGGAGCTGCGACCGCTGCTGCTGCCCCCCGAGTTCGAGGGTCACCCGCTGCGCAAGGAGTTCGTGCTCGCCTCCCGGGTGGCGAAGCCCTGGCCGGGCGCGAAGGAGCCGGGCGAGTCGGAGGCCGGCGGTGGCCGCCGACCGATCCGTCCGCCGGGCGTGCCAGCACCCGGCGAGTGGGGCACGACCCCGACTCCCGCCGGCGCGGGTGGCGTGGGGGAGGGTCCCCGCGGCGGCACCCCCGCCAGACCAGCCGGCGAGCGACCCGCACGGCCGGCACCGGGGGCCCGTCCGGCGCGTACTCCCCGGGCTGCCGGCCCCGCCGACGACCCGGCACCTGCGGACAAGCCCGCGCCCGGCGCAGGCCCGGCTGCCGCCACCGCCGGCGGCCCGGCACCGGCCGAGAAGCCCGCTTCCGGCGCAGGCCCGGCCGCAGCTGGCGTCGCCCGCGACCGGCCCGGCCCCGACGCGGGCGGGGAGCCCGGTGGCGACCCGGCCGCCGCCCGTGGTGAGGCGGTCGCGGACCCGCCGGGCCGCGACGACCGGACCGACCACGACGGGGGTACGGCCTGATGCCGCTCTGGGTGGAGCTGGTGCTCCGGGTGGGCGGCGTGATCGTCGCGTTCCTCACCCTGCCGCTGCTCGTCGGCCAGGCTGAGCACAAGGTGATGGCGCACATGCAGGGCCGCCTCGGCCCGATGTACGCGGGTGGCTTCCACGGTTGGGCGCAACTCGTGGCGGACGGCGTCAAGTTCGTGCAGAAGGAGGACATCACCCCGCGCGAGGCGGACCGGGCGGTGTTCCGGCTGGCGCCGGCGGTGGCCCTGGTGCCGTACCTGCTGGTGCTGCTGGTCATTCCGCTCGGCCCGAACGACCTGGTCGGGCAACCGCTGGACATCGGCCTGTTCTTCGTGCTGGCCGTGGTCGGCGTCGGGGTGGTGGCGGTGCTCATGTCGGCGTGGGCGTCGGCCAACAAGTACAGCCTGCTCGGCGGGCTGCGCGGGGCCGCCCAGCTGCTCGGCTACGAGCTGCCGCTGGTGCTGGCCGCCGCCTCGGTGGCGATGGCGGCCGGCACGCTCAGCCTGTCCGGCATCGTGGAGGCGTGGCAGCCGTGGTGGTTGCTCTGGCAGGCACCCGCGATGATCATCTTCTTCGTGGCCGGGCTGGCCGAGATCCGTCGGCCGCCGTTCGACATGCCGGTGGCCGACTCGGAGCTGGTCTTCGGCTACATGACCGAGTACACGGGGCTGCGGTTCGCGTTCTTCCTGCTCGCCGAGTACGTCGGCATCGTGGTGATCGCCGCGCTGACCACTGTGCTGTTCCTCGGTGGCTGGCAGGGCCCGTTCGCCGACGAGCACCTGGGCTGGCTGTGGACCCTGCTCAAGATCTTCGCCGTCGCCTTCGTGATCATCTGGCTGCGGGTGTCGTACCCCCGGCTGCGCGAGGACCAGCTCCAACGCCTCTGCTGGCTGGTCCTGGTCCCCGCCTCCCTGGCCCAACTGGTCCTCACCGCAGCAGTCCGCGTAGCCCTCTAACCCCGCCGCGCCCCGCCCGCGCCCCGCCGCGTCCGGCCGCCTGCCGCCGCGCCCCGCCGCCCGCCGCGCCCGGCTGCCCGCCCCGCCGCGTCGATCATGGAGTTGTGGTGGGTGACAAAACGCCTGTCTATTCCCCAATCGGGCACCACAAGTCCATGATCGACGAGGCCGGCCGCCCGCGCGGGACTGCGGCCGGCGCGGGAGGGGGTCAGCGCAGCGGGGTGTGCGCCGGGTCGACCGGCTCGGCCGGGGGTGGGGGTGGGGTGCCGTCGCCGAAGGGGCGGCCGCCGAGCGCTTCACGGCCGTGCGGGGTGACCCAGTTGGACAGGTCGGGGCCGAGCGGCACGATTCCGGTCGGGTTGATGTCCCGGTGCACCTCGTAGTAGTGCCGCTTGATGTGGTCGAAGTCGATGGTGTCGCCGAACCCGGGGGTCTGGAACAGGTCCCGGGCGTACGCCCACAGCACCGGCATCTCGCTCAGCTTCTGCCGGTTGCACTTGAAGTGACCGTGATAGACCGGGTCGAAGCGGACCAGCGTGGTGAACAGCCGCACGTCGGCCTCGGTGATGGTGTCACCGACCAGGTACCGCTGGTCGGTCAGCCGCTCGGTCAACCAGTCCAGCCGGTCGAACAGCCGGTGGTACGCCTTGTCGTACGCCTCCTGGCTGCCCGCGAAGCCGCACCGGTAGACGCCGTTGTTGACGTCGCGGAACACCACGTCGTTGACCTCGTCGATCTGCTCCCGCAGGTGCTCGGGATAGAGCTGGGGGGCGCCGTCGCGGTGGTACGCGGTCCACTGGGTGGACAGGTCCAGGCTCATCTGCGCGTAGTCGTTGGTCACCACCTGCCCGGTCGGCACGTCGATCATCGCCGGCACGGTGATGCCGCGGTCGTAGTCGGGGAAGCGTTTGAAGAACGCCTCCTGGAGGCGCTCGATGCCGAGCACCGGGTCCCGCCCACCCGGGTCGAGGTCGAAGGTCCAGCTCCGGGCGTCGTGGGTCGGGCCGGCCACCGCCATCGAGATGGCGTCCTCCAGGCCGAGCAGCCGTCGCACGATGATCAGGCGGTTGGCCCACGGGCAGGCTCGGCTGACCGCCAGCCGGTACCGGCCCGGCTCGACCGGGTAGCCGTCCCGCCCGTCCGCGGTGATCCGGGTGGCGATGTACCGCTGGTCCCGGGTGAACTCGCCACCCGGCTCGACGTACTTCCCGCCTGTTTCCTCGCCCACGTCATCCTCCGGTCTCTTGCCGCCTCCGTCTCATCCTCGCGGATCTTCGGTCCGGCCGTGCGGTGCGACTCAACCTGGCCCGGCTCGGGGCCGGCCCGTCCGGATACCCTGCCGGCATGACGGATGTGGAGGCGGCGGCCCGGCGCTTCATCGCCGACGTGTGGAACGCCCGCCGGGAGGAGTCGGCCCACGAGTTGATCGCCGAGGAGTGCCCCGGCCTGGGTGGGACCGGTCCGGAGGCGACGCTGGCCTGGCACCGCGAGCGGCGGGCGGCCTTCCCGGACCTGCGCTACAAGATCGTCGACGTGGTCGCAGCCGGCGAGCGGGTGGCCGTGCACTGGCGGGCGGCCGGCACCCACGCCGGGCAGTTCGGGCCGGTGCCGCCGACCGGTCAGGTGGTCAGCTACTCCGGCGCCACGTTCCTGCGCTTCGACACGGAGGGCCGGATCGTGGAGGTGTGGAGCTGCAACGAGCTGTTCCAGCTGCTCCAGCAGCTCGGGGTCGAGATGCTCCCGCCGACAGTCGTCAACGGACCCGGGGCGTGATCCGGCTGATCGGCAGGTTGATCGGGAAGGGCTCGCCGGTGTCGACGAACTTCGTCCACCGCCCCGTCTCGGTGTAGACCTCGTTCACCGCGTCGATCCGGTAGGTGACGACCTCCAACACGCCGCCCTCCGTCTCGATCCGCCAGTAGAACGGGATGCCGGCCTGGGCGTACAGCGCCGGCTTCAACACCCGGTCGATGGAACGGGTGCTCGGCGTGACGATCTCGATGGCGACGACCACCTCGTGCGGCTCGTACCTCGACGGCTCGCGCGCCGCCGCGGCGGCCGTGGTGATCAGCACGTCGGGGATGAACGATCGGGTGCGGTTGATCCGCACCTCGACCGCCTGGGTGACGTCGTAGCCGTCGGGGCAGTCCTCGTCGAGCGCGGCCATCAGCCGGCCAGCGGTGCTCTGGTGGGTACGGGTGGGGGAGGGGGACATCAGCAGCACTCCATCGAGCAGTTCCCGGCGGCGGCCGTCCTCGGGCAGCGCATCCAGATCGTCAGTCGTCCATCCGCTCTCGGGCGGGTAGTCGCTCTGCAGCGCGGCGGTCATGGCGGGTCCTTCCAGGTGCGTCGTTCTCCCCGCGACCACCGTAGCGCCGTGGACCTGTGGGTGGTGGTCGCGCGCGCCGGGGCCACAGGGCAGGATGGTCCACATGACCGACTCCAGCGAGCACGGCGATCCGACGGGCGGCGCCATCGAGCGCGGCCTGCCCGGCGCGGGCCTGGTCAAGGGGCTGGCGGTCACCCTCAAGACGATGACCAGCCGCTCGACCACGCAGCAGTACCCGGACGTCGCCCCCGAGCTGCCGCCGCGCTCGCGCGGAGTGATCGCGCTGTCGGAGGAGAACTGCACGGTCTGCATGCTGTGCGCCCGCGAGTGCCCGGACTGGTGCATCTACATCGACTCCCACAAGGAGGAGGTGGCGGTGCCCGGCGCGGCCCGCCCCCGCCAGCGAAACGTGCTCGACAAGTTCGACATCGACTTCTCGCTCTGCATGTACTGCGGCATCTGCATCGAGGTCTGCCCGTTCGACGCGCTCTACTGGTCTCCCGAGTTCGAGTACGCCGAGTACGACATCAAGGACCTGCTGCACGACAAGGACCACCTTGGTCAGTGGATGGCCACGGTTCCACCGCCGCCGGCGCACGACCCGAACGGCGAGCCGGCCAAGGAGGAGACCGCGGCGGCGCGCAAGGCCGCGCGTTCGATCCCACCCGCGGTACGCCCCGACGCCGACCCGGGTCCCGCGTCGTGAGGGGACAGATCGTGACGGGACACGTGGTGACGGCCCGACCCGGCGAAAGGGCGGCCCGGTGACCGGCGCGGATCTGCTGCTGCTCGCCCTGGGCGCGGTCGCGGTGGGCGCCGGCGTGCTGGTGGTGACCACGAAGCAGCTGGTCCGGGCAGGGCTCTACCTGGTGGTCTGCCTGGGCGCGTTGGCCGGCGACTATCTGGTGCTCGGCGCCGAGCTGGTCGCCTGGGTGCAGGTGCTGATCTATGTGGGCGCGGTGGTGGTGCTGCTGTTGTTCGCGGTGATGTTGACGCGGGCCCCGATCGGAGCCTCCGACGATCTGGACCGGCCCGGCTGGCCCGCCGCGCTGATCGGTGGCGGTGCCGGCCTGGGGTTGAGCGTCCTGCTGGTCGACGCCTACCGCTGGAGCACCGTCACGATGCCCGACGCGGGCACGGCCGAGCGGCTGGGCGAGCAGATCTTCACCTCCTGGGTGCTGCCGTTCGAGGTGCTCTCCGTACTCTTGCTGTCCGCCCTGGTGGGCGCGGTGGTGCTGTCCCGTCCGGACATCGGCCGGCGCGGCGACGACGCCGAGGCGTCCGCGGGGAGCCTGACCTCCGGGGGGCGTCGGTGAGGCCCGTCATCCCGTACGTCACCGCGGCGCTGCTGTTCGGCCTCGGCGTGTACGGCGTGCTGCGCCGACGCAACGCCGTGCTGGTGCTGATGGCTGTCGAGTTGATGCTCAACGCGGTGAACCTCATCCTGGTCACGGCGGACACCACGGTCCGCGCGGTGCTGCCGCACTCCGGTCAGGTCTTCGCGCTGTTCGTCATCGTGCTCGCCGCCGCGGAGATCGGGGTGGGGCTGGCGATAGTCCTGCAGCTCTACCGCCTGCGGGCCACGGTGGCGGTGGATGACGTGGCGTTGACCGAGCCGCCGGTGCCCGCGCGGCCCGTCGGCCAGAGCGCGGAGGCGGCTCGGTGACCGGGCTGCTCGGGGCGGCGCTGCCCGCCGTACCGCTGGTTGCCGGCCTGCTCGGTCTGCTGCTGCCGCCGGCCCCGCGTCACCCGGGCGGTGCGGCCGGCGGTGACCGGGCCCGCACGGCGGCCGTGACGATCGGGGTGGCCGGCGCCGCCGGCGCGCTGGCGTTGGCCGTCGCCCTGCTGGTGACGGTCGACGGTCCGACACAGACGTCGACGACCTGGGTCGACATCGGCGGGCTGCGGGTGACCCTCGGCGTACGCCTGGACGGCGCGGCCGCGCTGGTCGCCGTCGCGGTCGCCGCGGTAGCCCTGGCCGTGCAGGTCTACTCGATCGGCTATCTGCGGCGCGGCCCCCACGACGACGTCGACGTCGACCACCGCTACCCGCCGTACGCCGCCCAGATCAGCCTCTTCACCGGCGCGATGCTGCTCGTGGTGGTCTCCGGCGACCTGATCATGCTGCTGGTCGGCTGGGAGGTGATGGGCCTCTGCTCGTACCTGCTCATCGCCCACGACCGCCGGCTCGCGGGCGCACCGGCCGCCGCGATGAAGGCGTTCCTGGTGACCCGGGTGGGTGACGTCGGCTTCCTGCTCGGCATCGCGCTGCTCGGCGTGTCGACGGGCAGCTTCCGGATCGCCGACGTGCTCGCGCACGACCACTCCGGCGCGACCCTGACCGCCGCCGGCCTGTTGCTGCTGGCCGGGGTGGCCGGCAAGAGCGCGCAGTTCCCGCTGCACACCTGGCTGCCGGACGCGATGGCCGGCCCGACGCCGATCTCCGCGCTGATCCACGCCGCGACGATGGTGGCCGCCGGGGTGTACGCGGTGACCCGCCTCTACCCGCTGTTCACGGCGGCTCCGGTCACGTTGACGGTGCTCGGGGTGCTCGGCGCGATCACCCTGCTGCTCGGGGCGCTCGCCGCCACCGCCCAGGACGACATCAAGCGGGTGCTGGCCTGGTCGACCGTGTCCCAGCTCGGCTACATGACCGGCGCGCTGGCCGTCGGCTCACCGTCGGCGGCGCTGTTCCACCTGCTCACCCACGCCGCGTTCAAGGCGTTGCTGTTCCTCGCCGCCGGCGCGGTGATCCACGCCGTGGGCACCACGCTGATGTCGGAGATGGGTGGTCTGCGGCGCAGCATGCCTGTGACGTTCTGGTGCACCGTGATCGGCCTCGGGGCCCTCGCCGGTGTGCCGCCGCTGGCCGGCTTCTGGAGCAAGGACGGCGTGTTGACGGTCGCCGAGTCGGCCGCGCTGGAGGGCACCGGGCCGGCGCCGTCGTGGGTGGGTTGGCTGGTCTGGCTGGCCGGGTTGCTCGGTGTGGCGATCACCGCCTGGTACGCGGGCCGGCTGCTGCTGCGGGCCTTCTTCGGCGAGCCCCGGCTGCCGCTGGTCACGCCGCACGATCCGCCGGCGGTGCTGCGGTGGCCGGTGCTGCTGTTGGCCGTGCCGGCCGCGCTGCTCGGCCTGGCCGGGTTCGTGGGCGCGTTCGCCGATCGGCTGCGGTTCGCCACCGTGCCGGTCGCCGGTGCGGAGGACGGCCTCGTCCACGTCGGGCCGGCGCTGCTGCTGCCGCTGGCTCTGCTGGCGGTCGGCGCGGGGTTGGTGTGGGTGCGCTGGCAGCGCGACCGGGCCGCCGATCCCGCGACCGCGCTGGGTCCGCTGCGGCCGGTCTTCGCCCGCGCGTTCCGGCTCGACGACGTCCAGCACACCCTTGTCGTACGCCCCGTCCGGGCGCTGGCCCGCCTCGCGCGCAGCGGCGACGAGGTGGTGGTCGACGGCGCCGTCGAGGGCAGCGGCCGGGCTGCCTCCGGCCTGGGCGCCGGGCTCGCCACGCTGCACCGGGCGGCTTTGCCCCGAGCCGCCGCCGGCGTCCTGGCCGGCGCTCTTCTGATCGGCCTGGCCGCCGCCATGCTGGAGGCGATCCGGTGAGCGCGAGGAGTGAGCCGGGTTTGCGAGCCCCGCAGCCGCGAACAGAGGCGATCCGATGACGTTTGGGCAGGTTCTGCTTGTCGCCGTGCTGGTGGTGCCGGCGGTGGGCGCGGTCGCCGTGGCGGCGACGCCCCGGGACCGGGCCGCACGGATCATCGGGACGATCGCTGCGGCGCTGACTCTGCTGGCCGCCGTGCCGCTGGTGTTCGGTGGGCGCGGATGGTTCGCCTGGTCGGCCGGTACGCCCGCGGTGCGTCCGTGGCACCAGGTGGACCTGCCCTGGGTGCCCGGCCTGGATCTGCGCTTCCACCTCGGCGTCGACGGCATCTCCTGGCCGCTGGTGGTGCTGACCGCGCTGCTCACCCTGCTCTGCTGCGCGTACACGGTGTGGCGGGTGCCGGACGGCGGCAGCGGCCGGGCGTTGGTGGCCCTGCTGCTGGTGGTCGAGGTGGGCATCCTCGGCACGTTCCTCGCCCTGGACCTGGTGCTGTTCTTCCTCTTCTTCGAGGTCGTCCTGCTGCCGATGTACGCGATCATCGCCGGCTGGGGTGGGGCGGACCGGCGGCGGGCGGCCCGCAAGTTCGCGCTCTACACCCTCTTCGGGTCGGTGCTGCTGCTGGTCGGCGTGTATGTCGTGGTCGCCGCGGCGGGCACCGCCGACGTGGTCGCGTTGACCGGTGGGGGCGGGCTGTCCCGGGGCACCCAGTTGGCGGCGTTCACGTTGCTCGCGCTCGCGTTCGCGGTGAAGAGCCCACTCTGGCCGCTGCACTCCTGGCTGCCCGACGCGCACACGCAGGCCCCGACGGTGGGCAGCGTCGTGCTGGCGGGTGTGCTGCTCAAGATGGGCACGTACGGGCTGATCCGGGTGGCGGTGGGGGTGGCGCCCGAGGGCGCCCGCTGGGCCGCGCCGGTGCTCGGGGTGCTGGCGGTCGCCGCGATCCTGATCGGTTCGCTGGTCTGCCTCGCCCAGTCCGACGTGAAGCGGCTCATCGCGTACTCCAGCGTGGGGCACATGGGTTTCGTCCTGCTGGGCGTCGCCACGCTGACCGCCACCGGCATCCAGGCGGCGCTGATCGGCAACGTCGCGCACGGTGTGATCACCGGCCTGCTGTTCTTCCTCGCGGGTGCCGTGAAGGACCGTACCGGCACGGGCGCGCTCGCCGAGCTGTCCGGGCTGCGGGAGACCGCGCCCCGGCTGGCGGGCCTGCTGGCGTTCGCGGCGATCGCGTCGCTCGGCCTGCCCGGGCTGGCCGGCTTCTGGGGGGAGGCGTTCGCGGTGGTCGCGGCGCTCCAGGTGGGCGGTCCGCTGTGGATCACCCTCGGGGTGCTGGCAGCGGTCGGTGGCGCGCTCACGGCGGCGTACTTCCTGCGGTTGTTGCGCCAGGTCACCCACGGCCGGCCGAGCCCCGCGGTGGGTCGGGTCGGGGCGGGTCTGGCCGGCGCGGAGTTGACCGCGTGGGCGCCGCTGGTGCTGCTCGCGCTGGCCATCGGCCTGGTTCCGGCGCTGGTCCTCGGCGTCGCCGAGGCGCCCGTCGACGCCCTGATCGGGGTGGTCTCCCGATGAGCGCGGCGCAGCGGGTGGACGCGAACGAAGGCAGGGCCTGATGAGCGCCGTGCAGAGCGTGGACAGCGTGGCGTTGCTGCCGGCGTACCTGGCGGCCGGCACCGCCGTACTCGTGCTGATCATTGATCTTGTGGTGGCGCGACCTCGGGCCACTGTCGCGGTGGCCGCGCTCGGCGCGCTCGGCACCGCGGTCGGCGCCGCGGTGGTCGGGGCGGGCGGCGAGCGGCGCACCTTCTGCGTCGGCGGCGACTGCTCCTGGGTCTTCGGCGGGCGGGCGGCAGTGGTCGCCGCCGTGGTGGCGCTGCTCACCCTGGGTGTGCTCGGGCTGTCGGTGCCGGCGCTGCGGGCCGGGCGGTCGCCGGTGGGGGAGTACGCCTTCCTGCTCGCCTGCTCGATGACCGGCGGTGTGGTGCTCGGCGCGGCCGGCGATCTGATCACCCTGATCGTGGCCCTGGAGACGCTGACCCTGCCGCTGTACGTGCTGGTCGGCCTGCGCCGGGGCAGCCTGGCCAGCGCCGAGGCTGCGGTGACGTTCTTCGTCGTGAGCGTGGTGGCCACCACTGTCACCCTGCTCGGCGCGGCGCTGCTGTACGCGGTGACCGGTTCGCTGCACCTGGATCGGCTCGGTGCTCTGCTGGCCGAGCGGGCGGAGCTGCGCGACCTGCCGCTGACCACCGCGGCCGGGGCGCTGCTGCTGCTCGGGCTGGCCTTCAAGGTGGCGGCGGTGCCGTTCCACGCCTGGGCGCCGGCCACCTACGACGGCGCCCCGCTGCCGGTGGCCGCGTACCTGTCGACGGCGTCGAAGCTGGGTGGCCTCGTCGCGTTGCTGGCCGTGGTGCAGCGGGCGCTGCCGGCCGACCAGACCGGCCCGGTGCTCGCCCTGCTGGCCGTGCTCACGATGACCGTCGGCAACCTCGTGGCGCTGCGTCAGCGGCGTACCGTCCGGCTGCTCGCCTGGTCCTCGGTGGCGCAGGCCGGTTACATCCTGGCCCCGCTGGGCGCGTTGGCGCTGGCCGCCGGCCGCACGGGCGAGGCGCGGTCCGCCGCGTACGCCGCCGCCGTGGCGTACACCGTCTTCTTCGTGGTGTTGGAGTTGGCCGCGTTCGCCGGGGTGACCGCGCTCCGCCCGGTGGGTGCGGACGGCGGCACGCTTGACGACCTGCGCGGGGCGGCCCGGCGGCACCCGTGGCGGGGCGCGGCGCTCGGTCTCGCGCTGGTGGGTCTGGCCGGGTTGCCGCCGGGCCTGGCCGGGCTGTTCGCGAAGGTGACAGTGGTCCGGTCGCTGCTGGACGGCGGCGCGGCCTGGCTGGCGCTGGTGGTGGCGCTGAACGCGGTGATCGGCCTGGCGTACTACCTGCGGGTCACGGCCGCTCTGTGGGCGCCGACGGCGACGTCGGGTGGCGCGGCGCCGGCCGTGCCGCTTGGGGGTGTGGTGGCGGTGGTGCTGGCGGTGGCCACGGTGGCCGCCGTGGTGCTCGGCTTCGCCCCGCAGTTGGTTCTGGATCTCGCCGCCCGCTGACCTGCGACTCCAGTCTCAGTCAATTCTCAGCGTTGAGACGGATGGTTGACGGGTACCGGGTTGTTGAACCGGTCAGCGGATCCCGGCGATCCGTGCACCGAAGGAGAGATCGTGCACCACAACCGTCTGAAGACCGCCGCGCTGCTCGGTCTGCTCACCGCCCTGATCCTCGCGGTGGGCTACTGGTTCGGCGGCAGTGGCGGTCTGGTCATCGCCGTCCTCATCTCACTGGTCATGAACGGCATTTCCTACTTCTACTCCGACAAGCTCGCGCTGCGCTCGATGCGGGCGCAACCGGTCAGCGAGGCGCAGTTCCCCGAGCTCTACCGGATGGTGCGCGAACTGGCGACCGAGGCCCGGCAGCCCATGCCGCGCCTGTACGTCAGCCCGACCGCCCAGCCCAACGCGTTCGCCACCGGGCGTAACCCGCAGCACGCGGCGGTCTGCGTGACCCAGGGCATCACCGAGATCCTGGATTACCGGGAGCTTCGGGGTGTGATCGGGCACGAGCTGTCCCACGTCTACAACCGGGACATCCTGATCTCCAGCGTGGCCGCCGGTCTGGCCGGCATCATCACCTTCCTGGCCAACATCGCCTGGTTCATCCCGCTGGGCGGTGGGGACGACGAGGACTCGCCCAACCCGGCCGTCCTGCTGCTGACCCTGATCCTCGGCCCGATCGCGGCCACCGTGATCCAGCTGGCGATCAGCCGCAGCCGTGAGTTCCAGGCCGACCAGTCGGGCGCCGAGCTGAGCCGGGACCCGCTGGCCCTGGCCAGCGCCCTGCGCAAGATCGACGCGGTGGCCCGGCGACGCCCGCTGCCCGCCCAGGGCACGCTCACCAGCACCGCCCACCTGATGATCGCCAACCCGTTCGCCGGTGGCGCGGTGGCCGCCCTCTTCTCCACCCACCCCAAGATGGAGGACCGGGTCGCCCGCCTGGAGCGGATGGCCGCCAACTCGGGGCCCGTGCAGTTCCAGCGCTGACCCGCCGCACGCCGTACTCCACCCGCGTCCCCGCACGGACGCGGGTGGAGTCGTCTCCGGGTCACTCCGGTGCGGGCAGCCGGTCCGGACGGGTCAGCAGCACGACGGCGAGCAGGACCACGCCCGCGGTGAGGTACGACGCGGCGGGCGAGAGCACGGCGGCCACGCTCCCCAGCAGGAAGATGCCGATCCCCGAGGTGACGATGTTCGCCGCGACGATCGTCGCCTCGACCTGCCCCATCCGTTCCGGAGGGGCCATCCGGGCGAACGTGGCCTGCGCCCCGATCAACCAGCCGCCGCCCGCGCCGATCAACGCGTTGCCCACGGTCAGCGCCCACAGCGGCGCGTCGACGGCTACCAGCACACCGGTCAGCAGCAGCGCGCCGGCCAGCATCGCGGCGACCGCCACCTGGCCGGCCAGCCGACCCAGCCAGCCGGACCGGCCCACCACCAGGACGAAGACCGCCCCGCCCAGCGCCGACGCCGCCAGCACTGCGGGACGCCACGCCCCGGCGGCCAGGTCGGGAGCGAGGGTCTCCGGCAGCGCGCCGGACAGCACCGTGGCCAGGGTGAGCAGGGCGACGCCCCGCAGCACGGGATGGCCGGCGATGATCCGGATGCCCGCCGTCGCCGGTGGACGCCTGCCGCGTACCCGGTGGGGGCGCTTCGGCAGTCCGGCCAGGACTACCGCGGCGATCAGGAACGAGGCGAGGTCGACCAGGAGCGCCACCCGGGATCCGAGGGCCACGGTCAGGCTTGCGCCCGCGAGCAGGCCGACCACCTGGCCCGACTGGTTGGCGAAGGCGCTGAGGCCGAACAACGGCAGCCGCAGCGGAGCGTCCACCGCCTCGGCGGCGACGGCCACGTTGACACTCGCGTACGCGGCCCGTACGGCACCGAGCAGGCCGGCCGCCACGATTGCCGGGACCGGCTGGGGGACCACCGCGGGCACGGCGATCAGCGCCGCGCCGGCGACTGACAGCCAGACCAGGAGGGTACGCCGGGCCGGAACGTCCAGCCAGCCGCTGAAGACAGTGGCGACCAGCAGGGCGGGCAGGGTGCGGGCGGCGTAGACCGCGGCTGGCCCGAGGACGGAGTTCGTCTGGTCGTAGGCGAGCAGCAGCAGTGCGGCCAAGCCTATGAAGTCCCCCAGCTCCGAGATGCCCCGGGCGATGACCAGTCGCGAGGCGACCGGATGCCGGAACAGTGCCCGGTAACCGGGGGGCGGCGTGAGCTGCTCGTCGGTTGTGGGCATCAGGTTGGCTGGTCCGCTTCCGTTACCCCGATCGGCTGATAGTTGGCGTTCTCCCGGACCCGGCGGGACTGTTCCCGGCGGTAGCTGCTGCGGATCTCCGGGTCCTGGCGGCGGCGGCGCAGCGCCACGAAGTCCGACCAGACGTCCTCCGGCCACGCCGGCAGCCCTTCCCCCGTGACGAGTTCGGCGTTGCGGAAGGCCTCCAGCGTCGAACGGTGCACAGGTTGCAGGCACATGAGAGGGATGTTCCGGTAGAAGCGCACCACCTGCCCCGCCTCGGTGAGTCGCAGGATGGTGGGCAGCAACGAGGTGTACCAGTCGGTCTCCACTACGCCCTCGTACAGCTGGAGGCCGCGCTGGGCGGGCCAGTTCGGCGCGCTCCGGGCCATGAGGCACCAGCCCGGGGAGGTACGCGCGACCACGCCGGTGACCAGCTCCACTGTGTTGGCGGCGCGCGGGTCGGCGTCGAGGAACGGGATGCTGGCGCCATACCTGTCGAAGATGTCCAGGTCGCCGCGGAACTGCTCCGGCGCCGCCTGCAACTGGTCGGCCGCGTCGGGTAGCTTCCCGTCGTAACCGCCGGCGAGCGAACGCCACTGGGCCGGCTCGTTCTCCGTCAGCAGGGTCCACTCGGTGTCCTGCCCGTCCCAACGCAGCGCGAAGTCGGCTGGCGGGTAGACGTACCAGCCGAGTCCCGAGGCGGCGGCGACCGGCGGGCACTGTTGGACGGCCCGGGCGGGCAGGGAGCCGCGCAGGCTGGGCGAGGCGGCTTCACTGGGTCTGGCGTCGCCATACAGGGAATAGATCTCGACTCGCAGAGGTGCGGTGGTAGTCCCCGACATCGGACCTCCTGCCTCATCGTGCGGTGCCGGCGTATGGACCCAATTCGATCAGCAACCTACCCCCTTTGTGACCGCTCGGTCAGTCCCGACCTCCGCGCTGGTGTGAGCGGATCGACCATCCAGGGCCTGAGCTCGGGAGTTAGGGTCGACAGGGCTTCTACCCGTTACCTGTCCCAGCGGAGGTGTACCCCCGTGGCCGCACTGCGCCAGTACCTGGGTGTCTGGCGGATCCCCGGTGCGCCGATCCTGCTGGTCACCGGCATCATCGGGCGACTCGGCATCGGTATGACGCCACTGGCGCTGCTGCTGGTGGTCGAGCAGATGACCGGCCGGTACGCGCTGGCCGCCGTCGCCGGCGGCATCTACGCCGTCGCCGGCGCCGCGCTCAGCCCGGTGGCCGGGCGGATCGCCGACCGGGTCGGCCCGAGCCCCGTGCTGCTCGTCACCGCCGTGGCCCACCCGCTGGCGCTCATCGGTCTGCTGCTGGCCAGCCGCCTGGGCGACGACGCCCTTGCCGCCATCTACCTGACGGCGGGCGTCGCCGGTGCGACGTACCCGCCGCTCACCGCCGCCATCCGCGGCGCCTGGAACGAGCTGACCAGCCCCGCCTCCGGCCGGTACGCCCTGCGCAACACCGCCCTGGCCGCGGAGACCTCCCTGTTCGAGATCGTGTTCGTGCTCGGCCCGCTGCTCGTTGCCGGCTTCGTGCTGGTCGCCGACGCGGCCGCCGCGCTGATCGGGGCAGCGGTCGTCACCCTGGTGGGCACCACCGCCGTCGCCCTCGGTCGCGTGATGCGCGGGTGGCGTCCGCACCCGCGCGAACACCACGCCCGTGGGCTCGGTCCGCTGCGGGTCGGCGGCTTTCCGGCCCTGCTGGTCTGCGTGGCCGGGCTGGGCATCGCCTTCGGCGCCGCCGGTGTGATCGTTCCGGCTTACGCCGGCAACGCCACCACCGACGACCCGGAAAGTCTGGCCGGGCTGCTGCTGGCGGTCTGGGGGGTCGGCAGCGCGATCGGCGGCTTCTGGTTCGGCGTCCGTCGGCCGGCGCCGAACATGACCCGCCAGTTCGCCCTGCTGCTCGCCGCGCTGGCCGGCACCTTCGTGGTGTTCGCGGTGATGCCCACGCCGCTCGCGCTGGGCGTGGCCCTGGTCGTCGGTGGGGCCACCATCGCGCCGGCACTGACTCTGGAGAACACGCTGGTCGGCCGGATCGCCCCGGCCGGCATGCTGAACGAGGCGTACACCTGGGTCGTCACGGTTGCCGTGGGGGCGAGCGCCGCCGGCGGCGCGGTGGCCGGCCTGATCGTCGACTACGCCGGGGGCGTGCCGTGGGCCTTCGTCTTCGCCGGGGTGGCAGTGGCCGTCGGGGCCGCGGTCGCCGCGCTGCCCGCCGGGCCCATCGCCCGGGCAGAAGCCTCGGCGGTACGCGCCGAAGACCCCGTCCCGGTCTGACCCCTCTCCTGCGGTTCCGGCGGTTGTCGGTGCCTTCTGCCAGGGTCGGATGTGTCCCAGACCGACCTTCGACAGGGGGAACAATGGCCAAGCTGCTCTACTCCGCGACCGCGTCGCTCGACGGCTACATCGCCGGCCCCGGCGGCGACATGTCCTGGCTGACCGAGCACCTCACGATCGACAACCCGACCGCGGACCGCGTCCTGGCCAACGTCGGCGCCATCCTGGCCGGCAACCGCACCTTCGGCGGCGACGACCCGAACCGTGGCACCGACAGCGAGGGCGCGTTCGGCGGCCGGTACCACGGACCGGTGGTCGTGCTGACCCACCAACCGCCCGCCGACCCACCCGCAGACATCACGTTCGTCGGCGACCTGCACAGCGCCGTCGCCCTGGCCAAGGAGGCCGCCGGCGACAAGTACGTCAACGTCCTCGGCGCGGACGTCGCCAAGCAGTGCCTCCGGGCCGGCCTGCTCGACGAGATCCTGCTCTTCTTCGCACCGGTGCTGCTCGGCGACGGGGTGCACATGTTCGACGACCCGGGCGGCGAGCGGGTGCGGTTGACGCCGATCCCGGGCGAGACCGCGCACTGGTACACCGTCGTCCGCTGACGTGGCTGCCGCCGCAGCGGTGAGCGGGGAGCCCGCCGCGGACCGAGTTCGACGATGATGGCTGGATGGACCAGCCGGAGAAGGTGGTCAGCCTGCGCATGACCACGCGTCAGTGGCGCCACCTGGACGGAGCGCTCGACAGCGAGATCAGCGTCGCGGCCGAGAACGGTGATCCTCGCCAGATCGTCTCAGCGGCGAGCGGGATCCGCAGAGCAGGATGGGACCAGATCGCCCACTGGGTGCCCGACGTCGCCGGCTCCGGCGACTGGCCGCCGGACGACGAGGAGATCGTCGCCCACCTGTCCCGCGGAGACTGGGCGCTGGCCGCCGAGTGCGCCGCGCACTGGGCCGCTGTCGCCGCCAGCGTGGGGCACGAGCAGGAGGCGGCCGTGCTCCGTGGTGTCCAGGCTCTCGTCGCCGAGGGACTCACCGCCGGCTCAGCCTGATCAGCGAGGGTGCAGGGCAGGCCGACGGAACGTGGCCCGCCCGGCCGCTTCGCCTTACCGGTAGTTGGTGAACTGGAGAGCGACGCCGAAGTCCTCGCCCTTGAGCAGCGAGATGACCGCCTGGAGGTCGTCCCGCTTCTTGCCGGTGACGCGCAGTTGATCGCCCTGGATCTGCGCCTGAACGCCCTTGGGGCCCTCGTCGCGGATTTTCTTGCTGATCGCCTTGGCCTTGTCCGTCTCGATGCCCTGGATCACCTTGCAGTCGATCTTGAACACCTTGCCGGACGGGCGTGCCTCGCCGGCGTCCAGCGACTTCAGCGAGATGTTCCGCTTGACCAGCTTCTCCTTGAAGACGTCCAGCGCGGCGAGGACGCGCTCCTCGGTCTCTGCCTGGAGGCCAATCGCCTCCTCGCCCGACCAGGAGATCTCCGCGCCCGTGCCGCGGAAGTCGAACCGCGTCGAGAGCTCCTTCTCCGCCTGGCGAAGGGCGTTGTCGACCTCCTGGCGGTCGACCTTGCTCACGATGTCGAATGACGGGTTCGCTGGCATGCTTCTGCTCCTGCTGTCGGGCGGTCTGGGCGTGCCGTCGGCCGCCGACCAGCGGCACGACCCTCTGACCGTACCCGGTTGCGTCGGTCCCGGGGTGAGCCGCTATCCTTGCTTCCGCCGCCGCGTTGCGACGCGGTGGGGTGCCCTGGCGGGTTGCCCGAGCGGCCAATGGGAGCGGACTGTAAATCCGTCGCGAAAGCTACAGAGGTTCGAATCCTCTACCCGCCACCAGGTGCAGACACGGCCCCTGACCAGCAGAGATGCTGATCGGGGGCCGTTGTCGTTGATCTAGCCGGGTCCGGCCGTTGACGACTGATTGTGGGCGGGCAGATGGTGGGCAGGTCGATCTTGCCGCTGACGGCTCTTCTGCGGCGGCGACGATGCGTTCTGGTGTTCGCCGGCTGACGAGAAAGCCGCAGTTGTCGCGAGCGGGAAGGGGCCCCGGTCGGCCCGGGTCCTCGGGATCATTCGACGACGGCAGGCTGTCTCACCGCGTCGGCGCAACGCCGAACTTTTCGATCATGAATCGCCAGAACAGCGGTACCGCTTCCTCGCTGGGGCGAGCGATCACGTCGTCTCGTCCGGACGTGCTCTGGTGCTCGATAAGCACGGCGCCGGGGCCCACCAGTCCGGACGACGGCGACCGCACGATGACTACCTCGACCGGCGTGTCCTCTGGTACCGGGCGGGCTGCGACCACCAGGTCATGCATGGAGGTGAGGCCAGCCAGCCGCGAGGCTCCGTCGCAGGCAAGGATGCTGTCCACGATCGCGGCCATGTGTTGGAAGTCAGAATGCCGCTCGGCGACGTCGTGGAACCGAACCGCAATCTTCGGCCAGGGAACCTCCGTGAATTGGTAGGCCCAGGCTCTCCACACCACCGGCAGAGCATCCCAGGTCCGGACCTGGGCGTCTCGGCCGGAGGTGCCGCATGACCGGTACGACGGTCGCCCGCCGCCCCTGCCCGGGCGACATCGCCGAACGAGTCCGGCACGCCTGGGAGTTGGCCCGCCCCGATGACCCGGACGTCGGACCGATGGCCCTCCGGCTCATGCGGTCGATCCGCGAACGCGCCCGCTGGCGGTCCGAACTGCTCGCCGCGATGGACAGGGCCGCGCGGGAGCCTCCAGATCTCCCGGCAACTCAGCACAGTGCACAGCACGACGGGGAGGACGCAGTGAACGAGGAGTTGTTGACCGTGTCGTAAGTGCTCGCCGAGTTGCGCGTACCGCGCTCGACCTGGTTCTACTGGCGGCAGATCGGCAAGGGACCACGGGTGATCAAGCTCCCGAACGGGCAGCTGCGGGTCCGGCGGTCGGCGCTCGGTCGGTGGCTCGTCGACCTGGAGCAGGACGCTGCATGAAGAGCTACGAGGTCCAGATCTGGGAGATCGCTAAGCGCGCTGACCGGAAGGCCCGGCCGTGGCGGGTCCGCTGGGCGGTGAGCGGTCAACGCTTCGAGGACATGTTCCTTACCAAGGCCCTGGCGCATTCGTTCCGCGCCGAGCTGGTCCAGGCGGCGAACGCGGGGGAGCCCTTCGACCCGGCCACCGGCCGCCCGGTCTCCGAGGCCAGAACCAAGAACCCCACCACCTGGTACGCGCACAGCCGCGCGTACGTCGAGATGAAGTGGCCCCGGGCGGCTGCCGCGTCACCGAAACGGTTGTGGCGATCTGGCGCCACGTCCTGCTCCCTTCCTGTGCTGCCGTACCTCTTTGAAAGCCCTGACGTCCCGCCTGGGCGGCCGTGGGCCTGGGGCCGGGCCCCGACGTGCCGTCCCGGCGGCAGCGACATTGACTGACGGCGGGCGACCCAGGGGCTGCCCCCGGCTCGTCGACGTTCCTGTCGCGTCCTCGTGTACGCGCGGCCTTGCGTCTGTGCGGCCCTTGTGTAGGTATCGAGACCGGGTATGGTGGTCGATGTCCGCGCCGGCGAGGGTTGATGATGGCGGTCCGTCATGGACAGTCACGGCGAGTGACCTGCGCCGTTGCCTGGGGTCCTCGTGTGCCTCCGGGCGAATTGTGCTGAAGGTCGCATCAGGCGCTGGGCGAACTGCCGATAGCGCAGGGAGAGGTCCTGATCTGGCGCGTCGTATCGAGGCTGAGTGCCCGAACGGTGCGATGTTGTCACCGCCTGGGCGGGGCGGGCCCGCACCGCTTTTCTGGGTACTGAGCGTGTGGCACGATCGTGGAACCTCCACCATCCCTGTGACGCTTCCCCGACAGGAGCAACCATGTCTGGTCGAACGCTGGGCCGGCTGCTTGGCTCATTTTTTGTCCTCGCCGCTATCGCTGGTGGCGTCTTCGTCGGCGACGTTCTCGGCAACGGGAACGCGCAGACCATGGACGTCATCTGGAACATGCCCGCCTTCCGCTGACCAAGCGAAACCCGATGATGTGATCCGGCGGGGCTCGTGAGGGGGTGGGGCATGGCGGGTCGAGGCCGCGCTGGGTTCCGCTCGACGGAGCACGCCTGGTTGATCACCGGGCCGATGGCGTTCCTTGCCGTCGTCTGTTCGACGATCGTTGGGCTGGTCGCCCCGGAGCCCTTCGGGGACTGGCCGTTGGCGTCGGCTCTCCTGCTCGCGATGGTGGCCGCCGGGCTGCCGGTCCTGAACTTCACGGTTCGGCGCCAGTCCGTCGGCGTGACCCTCACCGAGATCCCGCTGGTTCTCGCCTTCTATCTGGTGCGGCCGCTCACGGTCGTCACCATCTACACCCTCGCTGCCGTCATCACTCACCTCCGGCACCGCTTCGGCGCCACCAAGTTCTGGTTCAACGTGGCCCGGGCCGCCGCGGGATCCTCGCTGGCCGTCCTCGTCCTCCAGGCGCTTCCGCCGGTGCAGGGAGTGGGCCCGGGTGCCTGGCTGTCGCTCTTCGCGGCCGCCAGCATGGTCAACCTGGTGAGCATCATCTCGGTGGCCGGCGTGCACAGCCTGTTGCAGGGGTGGCAGGCCGGCCGCGAGGCATTCCGCACGTATCCGCCGGCCCTGCTGGCGGCGGCCATCAACATCGCCAGCGGAATCGTCGTCCTGATCCTGATCGAGACGACGTGGTGGTCCCTTCTGCTGTTGGCCGCGCTGGTCGCCGCGTTGGCCCTCGTCTACCGCTCGTACGCGCAGTTCTTCCGGCAGCACCGCACTCTCACCGATATGTACGAGTTGAGCCGGGCGGTGGCCGGGAGCGGCCAGGACGGCACTCTGGTGGACGCGCTCCTCGGCCGCGTACGAGCGCTGATGCAGGCCGAGTACGCCACGCTCTGGCTTCCCGAGCAGGGGCGCCACCCAGAGGTGCTCTTGACGGCCCGTAACGACCAGCCGGGTCTGCTCGATGTCGCCAGGACCCCGGCGGCTCTGCGGCAACGGGCCCGGGACAAGGGCCGTACCGTCGCTGTCGGCCGTGGCGTGACGACCGACGCCGAGCTTCGTGCCGACCTGTCGGCGGAGCGGGTCAAGGATGCGATCGTGATCCCGCTCCGTTCGGGTCAGGCGGTGATCGGCACGCTGGAGGTCGCCAATCGTCTCGGCGACAGCAACTACTTCGTCCGTAACGACATACCCCTCTTCGAGACGGTGGGTGCGCAGGCCGCGGTCGCCCTGGAGAATTCCCGCCTGGTCGACCGGCTGCGGCACGACGCGTACCACGACACCCTGACGCGTCTGCCCAACCGGCGGCGGATCATCGGGGCGCTGGACGAGTCGTTCAAGATCCGCCTGCCCGGCGAGGTGGTGGCACTGCTGCTCTTCGACGTGGACGGGCTGCGCCAGGTCAACGAGTCCCTCGGCCACGCGGCGGGGGACAAGGTCCTCGTCGAGGTCGCCAACCGGTTGCGGGCCAGTGCCCCGTCGTCGGCCCTGGTGGGTCGCGTCGGTGGGGACGAGTTCCTGGTGACCCTGCGTCTGGAGAACGCCGACGCGGCACTGGAGCTGGCCGGTCAACTGCGCGACCAGATCCGCGACGAGATGGTCTTCGACGCGCTCACCCTCGACGTGAACACGGCCGTCGGGGTCGCCGTACACCCGGATCATGGCAGCGATGCCGCGACCCTGCTGCTCCGTGTCGATCTGGCGGCGAACGCCGCCAAGTCGATGCCGGGCAGCGTGCAGTTGTTCAACCCGGGCCTGGAATCCCGGTCGTTGCGCCGGCTGGGTCTCGCCGGTGACCTGCGTCAGGCGTTGGACCAGAACGAGCTGGAGGTCTACTTCCAGCCCAAGGTGACCCTGCGGGACCGACGTCTGGTCGGCGTCGAGTGCCTGGCCCGGTGGGAGCACCCGACGCACGGCACCGTAGCTCCCGAGGACTTCGTGGCGGTTGCCGCGCACACCGGCCAGTTGAGTCGGCTCACCGAGGTGGTGCTCCGCGAGGGTCTGCGGCGCAGCCGGGACTGGGCCGAGGCCAACCAGCCGCTGCCCATCGCGGTGAACCTCGCCGCCCGCACGCTCACCGACCAGCACTTCCCGGACCGGGTGCACGAGCTGCTGACCGAGTACGGGGTGCCGGCGCAGCGCCTCACCCTGGAGATCACCGAGTCGGGGGTCCTGGACGGCACGGACCGGCCGATCCCGACGCTGCGCAGGCTTCGCGATCTCGGCGTCCGGCTGTCGGTGGACGACTTCGGCACCGGTGACTCCTCGCTCGCCCACCTGCGCCGGCTGCCGGTGCACGAGGTGAAGGTGGACCGGTCCTTCGTGCAGGGCATGGCGACCGACCCCGGGGACCTGGCGATCGTGAACGCGGTGGTGACGCTCTCCCAGCAGTTCGGCCTGGCGGTGGTCGCCGAGGGTGTGGAGAGCGAGCTGACCCTGGAGCTCCTTCAGGACATCGGGTGCGAGATCGGCCAGGGCTTCCTGTTCAGTCGACCGCTGCCGTACGAGCGACTGGCCGCCTGGTTCGGTGCTCAGGCGGACCCGGAGACGATCTCCGGCGGGGAGCTTCCACGCCTGCGCGTGGTGCCCTGAGCTGGGCATTCACGGGCGCTGGGGATCCGATTTCACCTGCCGACCGGTGCCGTGTATTCTACTTCTGCGCGCCCCACGGGGAGATCGCGCAGGCCCCCTTAGCTCAGTCGGCAGAGCGTCTCCATGGTAAGGAGAAGGTCTACGGTTCGATTCCGTAAGGGGGCTCGAGGGTTCAGCTGGACCCACCGCGGCGGTGTAGCTCAGATGGCAGAGCAAGCGGCTCATAATCGCTGTGTCGCCGGTTCAAGTCCGGCCACCGCTACTCTCGTCTTCCGGGCTCGTTCCCGGTGGTCGTTGAGATGGGCGCCGCTGGCGCCCACTTTGCATGTCCGCGCAGTCAGCGTCTAGGCTGACGCGTCGTAGTTGTTTCCGTTAGCGAGGAAGGCACTCCGCCGTGGCGAAGGCTACCGATGTCCGGCCGAAGATCACTTTGGCGTGTGTGGAGTGCAAGGAGCGCAACTACATCACGCGCAAGAACCGCCGGAACGACCCCGACCGCATCGAGCTGAAGAAGTTCTGCCCGCGCGACGGCCGGCACACGGTTCACCGCGAGACCCGCTGATCTCCGGCCGGCACACGCCGGCCGTTGACGAGGCCTTTCCAATCGCCGATCTGACCGGTACGGCGCGGCTCAGCCGCCGCCTGCCGACCAGATCGGCGATTGTGCTTTCCGTGTAGGTTCGCGGCATGTCTCTGGACCCTTCCTTCGTCGGCCGGACGTATCCGCCGACCGCCCCCTACCAGGTGGGCCGAGAAAAGATCCGTGAGTTCGCCACGGCCATCGGCGCCACCGACGCGGCCCACCACGACCCGGTGGCGGCGCAGGCGCTGGGCCACCCGGACGTGGTCGCCCCGCCGACCTTCCCGGTGATCGTCACCATGGCGGCGAGCCGTCAGATCATCGAGGACCCGGCCCTGGGTGTGGACTACAGCCGGCTGGTGCACGGCGACCAGCGGTTCGCGTACACCCGGCCGGTGGTCGCGGGCGACGAGCTGGTCTGCACCAACACCATCGAGGACGTCAGCAACCGGGGCGGGCACGGCTTCCTGACCACCCGCACCGACGTGAGCACTGTCGCCGGGGAACCGGTGGTCGCCGTCTGGGCCCGGTACGTCATCCGCGGGGAGGGCTGAGATGGAACTGCCAGCCAAGACGTTCCGGGTGACCCGGGCGGACCTGGTCCGCTACGCCGGCGCCTCGGGTGACTTCAACCCCATCCACTGGAGCGACCGGGTCGCCACGAAGGTGGGGCTGCCCGGGGTGATCGCGCACGGCATGTTCACGATGGCCCTGGTCGGCCGGGCGGTCGCCGAGTGGGCCGGGGCGCCCGACGCGGTGGTCGAGTACGGGGTTCGGTTCACCCGGCCGGTGGCGGTCCCCGACGACGACCAGGGGACCGAGATCGAGGTGACCGCGCGGGTCCGTGAGGTGACCGAGGACGGCCTCACCCGGCTCGATGTGACCGCGACCTGTCTGGGGGACAAGGTGCTCTCGCAGGCCCGGGCGACCATCCGGATTGCACGCTGAACCGGGTCCGCCACGCGTGGCGGGGAGACCGGTTGGGAAAGTCGGGTGCCTACCCGTACACTGGTCCGCCGTGGGGCAAGTGACCCCTGCACGGTCGTCTGTGACCGCGTGGGGCGAGTGTTGCCGCACAGGGGTGTAGCTCAATTGGCAGAGCAGCGGTCTCCAAAACCGCAGGCTGCAGGTTCAAGTCCTGTCACCCCTGCGCCTCAGGCCTGACCGTTCCCGTGGGTCGCGCCGCCGACAAGGCGGCGTCCGGCCCGTGGTGGTGGCATCGGCGGGGTGGTTCCGAGGCATTCGGGGCCCCCGGTTGATCCACCGGCCGCGGCCCGTCGCGGGACGGTTTGGCCCGGCCGGCGTGACCAGCGCCGCGTACGCCGCCCGGCGTGCGACCCGAGATTCCGCGACGGAGGGCGAAGTGGCCGACAACAAGCGGCGCGGCGAGGACGCCGGCGACGATCGTCTCGACGACGAGATCGTCGACGACGTAGCCGACGACGACGCCTCCGGCGCGGACGAGCCGGTTTCCCGGGGAGGCACCGCGACGCGGTCCCGCGCCCGGGCGGAATCGGCGGACAGCCGGCCGACCACGAGGTCGGAAACCGGTCGGGTGGGCGTGTTCGGCCGCATCGCCCGGTTTTTCCGCGAGGTCGTTGCCGAACTGCGTAAGGTCATCTGGCCGACCCGCAAGGAGTTGCTGACGTACACCGCCGTGGTGGTCACGTTCGTCGCGGTGATGCTGACGATCGTGGGCGTGCTGGACTACGGCTTCGCCAAGGTCGTGTTGTTCGTCTTCGGCAACTCGGACTGACCGGCTGTCTCCAGCCGATAGTGACGGAAGTGAGCGAGCGTGCCTGAGTACGACGAGACCGCCGGACCGGTGGACGAGCAGTCCACGGTCGCGACGGCGGCTGGTGACGAGTCGGTTGAGGCCGCCAGCGAGCCGGAGTTCCCCACCACCGAGCCTGCGCCGGACGAGGAGTACGACCCGGTCGCCGAGCTGCGGCAGAAGCTGCGCTACGCCCCGGGTGACTGGTACGTGGTGCACTCGTACGCCGGTTACGAGAACAAGGTGAAGACCAACCTCGAGACCCGGATCACGAGCCTCGACATGGAGGACTTCATCTACCAGGTCGAGGTGCCGACCCGGGAAGAGGTCGAGGTCAAGAACGGTAAGCGTTCGCAGATTCAGGCCAAGGTCTTCCCGGGCTACATCCTCGTCCGGATGGAGCTGACCGCCGAGTCCTACTCGTGTGTCCGCAACACCCCGGGTGTGACCGGCTTCGTGGGCGCGACCGACCGGGCCGACCGGCCGGCGCCGCTCTCGCTCGACGAGGTGCTGAAGTGGCTGGCGCCGGCGGTCGAGACCGAGCAGAAGAAGGCCAAGCCGGAGATCAAGGTCCTCGACTTCGAGGTCGGCGACTCGGTCACCGTCACCGACGGCGCGTTCGCGTCGCTGCCGGCCACGATCAGCGAGATCAACGCCGACCAGCAGAAGCTCAAGGTGCTGGTGTCGATCTTCGGTCGGGAGACCCCGGTGGAGCTCAACTTCAACCAGGTCGCCAAGATCTGACCGGTCGTGGGGGGGGGGGCCGGGCCCCCCCCCCCCGCGGGGGGACGCCCCCCCCCCGCCCACCCCCGCCGCGCGGGGGGGGGGCGGGGGGACTCAATAA
>NZ_JBEZFG010000005.1:211307-212906 GCF_040649315.1 Micromonospora sp. NPDC049004 | reverse complement strand
TCGCTGTTTTCCCCCAACTTTACCCCCTGTGTCATCGTTTGTAGGTGGTGCGTGCGGGGGGGCGGCCGCGCGGCGGTCGTCGGCGTACGCCCTCCCGCTCGACCTCGGCGGACGAGCGGGCTGCGGCCTGCGCTACTCTTGAACGTCGCCGCTGTCGCACCGCGCTGACCGTGCGCGCCCGAGGGCGGCGACGGCCGCATTTTCCCAGCTCCAAGCCCCAGGAAGTGACATGCCTCCGAAGAAGAAGCTCGTCAAGACGTTCACGCTTCAGCTGCCGGCGGGCCAGGCCACGCCGGCGCCGCCGGTCGGCCCCGCGCTCGGCCAGCACGGCGTGAACATCATGGAGTTCTGCAAGTCCTACAACGCGCAGACTGAGTCCCAGCGGGGCGACATCGTCCCCGCCGAGATCAGCGTGTTCGAGGACCGGTCCTTCAGCTTCGTGCTGAAGACCCCGCCTGCCGCCCGGCTGCTGATCAAGGCCGCCGGTGTGCAGAAGGGCTCGGGCGTCCCGCAGGCCGAGAAGGTCGGCTCGGTGAGCCGCGCCCAGCTGCGTGAGATCGCCGAGAAGAAGATGGCCGACCTCAACGCCAACGACCTGGACCAGGCCGAGAAGATCATCGCCGGCACCGCCCGGTCGATGGGCATCACCGTCAGCGACTGACGTTCGGCCTCGCCGACGACCCGACCGTGGGAGGGCCCGCGCCGAGCGGCCCGCCAGAGACCACAGGAGTAATCAGCAATGCAGCGCAGCAAGAGCTACCGCAAGGCCGCCGACGTCATCGACCGGTCGAAGCTCTACACCCCCTCCGAGGCCGTGAAGCTGGCCAAGGAGACCACCAACGTCAAGTTCGACGCCACGGTCGAGGTCGCCATGCGCCTCGGCGTCGACCCCCGCAAGGCGGACCAGATGGTCCGCGGCACGGTCAACCTGCCGCACGGCACCGGTAAGACCGCCCGCGTGATCGTGTTCGCCGGTGGCGCGAAGGCCGAAGAGGCCGCCGCGGCGGGTGCGGACGAGGTGGGCACCGACGAGCTGGTCGCCCGCATCCAGGGTGGTTGGCTCGACTTCGACGCGGCGATCGCCACGCCGGACCAGATGGCCAAGATCGGCCGGATCGCGCGGATCCTGGGCCCGCGCGGTCTCATGCCGAACCCGAAGACCGGCACGGTGACCATGGACGTCACCAAGGCGGTGCAGGACATCAAGGGCGGCAAGATCACCTTCCGGGTGGACAAGCACTCCAACCTGCACCTGATCATCGGCAAGGCCTCCTTCACGGAGACCCAGCTGGTGGACAACTACGCGGCGGTGCTCGACGAGGTGCTGCGTGCCAAGCCGTCCGCGGCCAAGGGCAAGTACCTCCGCAAGGTCATCCTCACCACCACCATGGGCCCGGGTGTTCCGGTCGACCCGAACCTGGTGAAGAACCTCCGTGAGGACCAGGCCGAGGCCTGAGCCGACAAAGCTCGCTCGTACCGGGGCGCCGCCACGATCGGGGCCGGGCCCCCCGGCCGCGGGGGGGGGGGTAACGCGCGCGCAAAGCGCGGGGGGAGAAGGGGGTGGGGGTGAAAGCGCCGGGTGCCGGGGTGGTGGCGGGC
>NZ_JBEZFG010000005.1:204137-211297 GCF_040649315.1 Micromonospora sp. NPDC049004 | reverse complement strand
CCCCACCACTTTTTTCATCCCCGTTGGTTCCCCCCGGGCCGCGCCTTCCCCCAAAACCGCCCCCCGGCCGGGGGGCCCCCCCCCTGGGGGGGCCCCCCCCCGGCGCGTCTGTGGTGTGGCAAGCTCGACCGCATGCGGCTGGAGAACGTCTGGTTGCGGTACCACAGGCGTGGTCCGTGGGTGCTGCGGGACGTGGACGTGCGGATCGGTCCGGGTGAGGTCGCGGTCGTCCTGGGCCGCAACGGGGTGGGCAAGTCGACGCTGCTCCAGGTGGCTGCCGGGGTGCTGCGGCCGGGTCGGGGCCGGGTCGTCGACCGGCCGGTCCGGGTGGGCTGGGTGCCGGAGCGCTTTCCGGCCGACCAGCCCTTCACCGTTTCTCGCTACCTGACCGGCATGGCCCGCGTGGCCGGGTTGGGGCGGTCGGCCGCCGATAAGGCGGTGACCACCTGGACGCAGCGGCTCGGCCTGGACGCGTTCAGCTCGGTGCGGCTTCCGGAGCTGTCCAAGGGCACCGCGCAGAAGGTGGGTCTCGCCCAGGCCATGCTGCGACGACCCAGCCTGCTGGTGCTCGACGAGCCGTGGGAGGGTCTCGACGCCACGACCCGCGAGCTGGTTCCCGAGCTGATCGACGAGGTGCTGGCCGACGGCGGCACGGTCCTGGTCAGCGACCACCGCGGGGAGACGGTCCGGCTGCCGGCCGCGCGCCGCTGGTCGGTGGCCGGAGGCGTGCTGACCGAGGAGACCGCGCCGACCGGCGAGGAGGCCATCGCGGTGGTCGAGGTAGCGGTGCCGGCCGCGCGGGTCGCCAGCACCGTCGCCCGGTTGCGCTCCGAGGGCCACCAGATTCTTCGCGTACGCGCCGACACCTCCACCACCGCACCACAGGCCCGACCCGCTGCCGCACCGCTGCGGCCGACGGGCGAACCGGCTCCCGACCAGCCCGAGGGCGCGGGCGCGGACGCGGTCGAGCAGGCGGCGGGGGAGGCCCGGTGACCGCCCTGGTGCGGATGCGGCTGGCCGGTTTCCTGCGGACGGGTCGGGCGTTGGCGCCGTTGCTCGCGGGTCTCGTCGTGCTCGGCACGCTCTACGGCGGCGGCCGGTCCCAGCCGGCCGAGGCGTACGGCGTCTCGGCCGTGGTGCTCTTCCCGGTGCTCGCCTGGCAGACCAGGATCCTGCTGGACATCGAGCCGGACGTGCAGCGCCGGCTCGCCCAGGTGACTGTCGGGGTGGCCCGGGAGCGCCTGGCCGGGCTCCTGGCGGCCGGCGTGGCGGCGCTGGTAGCGGTGGCGGTCGCGCTGCTCTTCCCCTGGTTGGTGGGCGGGGTCACCGGCCCGGTCGAGCCGGGGGACCGGTCCGTGCCGGTCGGCATCGCGCTGGGGCTGTGGGCGCATCTGCTGGCCGTACCCGCGGCGGTTGCCCTGGGCGCGCTGGCCAGCCGGGCGTCGGTGGGCGGCGCCGCGTACGGCGTGGCGGTGCTGGCCCTCGGCGGTGTCGGCGCGGTGGCGCTCGGTCTGCGCGGTTCGGTGGCGCCCTGGTTGGTTCCGCCGATCATGGCCACCGCGCGGACGACCGCGGGTGACGCCGCCGCCCTGACCCTGCTCGGGCTCACGCTCTGGGCGGTGGCGTGGAGTGCGGCGGTCACCGTCGGCTACCTGTGGCGGCGGCGGGCCCAGGGCTGACCAGCCACGGTCGGTGTGAACCAGCCACGGTCGGTGTGAGCGGGCTCACCGGGGGCGATTTGGCGCTCGTAGTGGGGGCGCGTACTCTTCAACAGTCATCCGTGTTTCCATGGATGAGGAACCACCCAGAGACCGCTGGTCACCGTGCTCCGGCACGGTCGAAGGTCCCGCGACAACGGGCGACCCGCGTAGGGCGGCAAGCGTAACTCGGCAGTGAGCATGGTCCGCCGACCGTGACGATCCGCCGGCCCTCGCCCCGTGCGCCCTGCGCCGGGGCTTTTCGTTGTCGTGCTGCCTCCGCCCCCGCTCCGGCTTCGGCCGTTTCGGGGACCAGCCTCGAGTAACGAGAGAGGAGGGACATGGCGGACAAGCCGATCCGGGCCGACAAGGCCACGGCCGTCGCTGAGCTGACCGAGAGCTTCCGCAACGCGGGCGCCACCGTGCTGACCGAGTACCGCGGTCTGACGGTTTCCCAGCTCACCCAGCTGCGGCGCTCGCTCGGCGCCGAGACCAGCTACACGGTCGCGAAGAACACGCTGGCGAAGCGTGCCGCGACGGACGCGGGTATCAACGGCCTCGACGAGCTGTTCACCGGTCCTACCGCGCTGACTTTCGTTTCGGGCGACGTCGTCGAGGCGGCGAAGGGGCTTCGCGACTTCGCGAAGGCCAACCCGAAGCTCGTCATCAAGGGCGGTGTCTTCGAGGGCAGGGCCATTTCCGCGGCCGAGGTCACGAAGCTCGCCGACCTGGAGTCCCGCGAGGTGCTGCTGGCCAAGCTGGCCGGCGCGATGAAGGGCAACCTGAGCAAGGCCGCGGCCCTGTTCCAGGCTCCGCTCTCCAAGGCCGCCCGTGCGGCGGCCGCCCTGGCGGACAAGAAGCGCGAGCAGGAGGGCGCCGAGGCGGCCTGAGGCCGCGCGGCGCACCCACGTTCTTAGACAACCTTTAGAAAGGACGCCAGATATGGCGAAGCTCAGCACCGACGAGCTGCTCGACGCGTTCAAGGAGATGACGCTGATCGAGCTCTCCGAGTTCGTGAAGCAGTTCGAGGACACCTTCGAGGTCACCGCCGCGGCTCCGGTCGCGGTTGCCGCCGCCGGTGGCGCTCCGGCCGCCGCCGAGGCCGAGCCGGAGAAGGACGAGTTCGACGTCGTCCTCGAGGCTGACGGTGGCAAGAAGATCCAGGTCATCAAGGTCGTGCGTGAGCTGACCGGCCTGGGCCTCAAGGAGGCCAAGGACGCGGTCGAGTCCGCGCCGAAGGCCATCCTGGAGAAGGTCAACAAGGAGACCGCCGAGAAGGCGAAGGCGAAGCTCGAGGGTGAGGGCGCCAAGGTCACCCTCAAGTGACCTGACGTTCCACCTGCGCGTGCCCGGCTCAGTGAGCCGGGACACGATCGCGTCGCGGCGGGCGGTGATCCGACACGGATCGCTGCCCGCCGTGTTTCGTGGATCGGGCGACAACCGTCCTGAGCTGGGCGTCGATGGTCGATGCGCGACCACCGGACGAGCCGACCCGGTCGCCCCCAGGTGGGAAAGAACCGACGACCCGGATACCGGCCCTTGACGCGGCCCCGGGCTGCCAGGCACGCTGAACACCAGCAAGACACCGCGCTTGCGACGGCCACGACGTGGGTAATGACAGCGGCGGCACCAACGGCCGCGGCAACCCGAGCGGCCCAGTGGGGACGTTGCGTTCTGAGCGGCCCGGCAGACCCCGGTTTACGGGGGCCGAGGCGCGTTCCGCGAACGACCTGCGGGGTGGGCTGGACAGCGGTTAGCCTCTCGGCTACACTGCTAGTTTGCGCTGCCTTCCGACTTGACCCCTGCTCGGAAATGTCCGTTTACGGATATTTCTGGTGGGGTCATTGGAGTGCACGCGTACCAGCCGTTCTGCAGCACCGGTCCTCGGAAGGACGCATCTTGGCAGCTTCCCGCCCTGCGAAGACCAGTCGTACGTCGAGCGCATTCGCTCCCCGCCGAGTTTCATTCGGCAGGATCACCGAACACCTCGAGGTCCCCAACCTCCTTGCCATCCAGAACGAGTCCTTCGACTGGCTCGTCGGCAACGAGGCTTGGCAGGGCCGGTCGGCGGACGACCCGCACGCACGCTCGGGTCTCGCGGAGATCCTTGAAGAGATCAGTCCCATTGAGGACTTCTCCGGCACCATGTCACTTTCCTTCTCGGCGCCGCGCTTCGACGAGGTCAAGGCCTCGATCGAGGAGTGCAAGGAGAAGGACCTGACCTACTGCGCTCCGCTCTTCGTGACCGCGGAGTTCACCAACAACACCACTGGCGAGATCAAGAGCCAGACGGTGTTCATGGGTGACTTCCCGATGATGACGCCCAAGGGCACCTTCGTCATCAACGGCACCGAGCGCGTCGTGGTCAGCCAGCTCGTCCGGTCCCCGGGCGTGTACTTCGACAAGCAGCCGGACAAGACCTCCGACCGCGACCTCTCCAGCGTCAAGGTCATCCCGAGTCGGGGTGCCTGGCTGGAGTTCGACATCGACAAGCGCGACACGGTCGGCGTTCGTATCGACCGCAAGCGTCGGCAGGCCGTCACGGTCCTGCTCAAGGCCATCGGATGGTCGGCCGAGCGGATCCGTGAGCGGTTCGGCTGGTCCGAGCTGATGATGACCACGCTCGAGAAGGACCACATCGCCGGCGCCGACGAGGCCCTGCTCGACATCTACCGCAAGCTGCGCCCTGGCGAGCCGCCGACGCGCGAGAACGCCCAGACCCTGCTCGACAACCTCTTCTTCAACCCGAAGAGGTACGACGTCGCCAAGGTCGGGCGCTACAAGTTCAACAAGAAGCTGGAAGTCGACGTGCCGATCACCACCGGCACGCTGACCGAGGACGACATCGTCGCCACCGTGGAGTACCTGTGCCGGCTGCACGCCGGTGAGGACGGCTACGAGGCCGACGACATCGACCACTTCGGCAACCGTCGTCTGCGCACCGTGGGTGAGCTGATCCAGAACCAGGTTCGGGTCGGCCTCTCCCGCATGGAGCGGGTCGTCCGCGAGCGGATGACCACGCAGGACGTCGAGGCGATCACCCCGCAGACCCTGATCAACATCCGCCCGGTGGTGGCGGCGATCAAGGAGTTCTTCGGTACGTCGCAGCTGTCCCAGTTCATGGACCAGACCAACCCGCTGGCGGGCCTGACCCACCGGCGTCGGCTGAGCGCGCTCGGCCCGGGTGGTCTGTCCCGGGAGCGGGCCGGCTTCGAGGTCCGCGACGTGCACCCGTCCCACTACGGCCGGATGTGCCCGATCGAGACGCCGGAAGGCCCGAACATCGGCCTGATCGGCGCGCTGTCCACCTTCGCCCGGGTCAACCCGTTCGGCTTCATCGAGACGCCGTACCGGAAGGTCGTCGAGGGTCGGGTCACCGACCAGATCGACTACCTGACCGCGGACGAGGAGGACCGGTTCGTCAAGGCCCAGGCCAACGCGCGCCTGAAGGCGGACGGCACGTTCGCCGAGGAGCGGGTGCTCTGCCGTCGTAAGGGCGGCGAGACCGAGGACGTCGTCCCCGGTGCCGTCGACTACATGGACGTCTCGCCCCGGCAGATGACCTCGGTCGCGACCGCCATGATCCCGTTCCTCGAGCACGACGACGCCAACCGGGCACTGATGGGCGCGAACATGCAGCGCCAGGCGGTGCCGCTGGTCAAGGCCGAGGCGCCGCTCGTGGGTACGGGCATGGAGTACCGGGCCGCTGTCGACGCCGGCGACGTGGTTGTCGCCGAGGTCGGCGGTGTGATCGAGGATCTCTGCGCCGACTACGTCACCATCCACCAGGATGACGGCCACCGCCGGACGTACCTGCTGCACAAGTTCCGCCGCTCCAACGCCGGCTCCTGCGTCAACCAGAAGCCGGTCGTCTTCGAGGGCGACCGCGTCGAGGCCGGTCAGGTCATCGCCGACGGTCCGTGCACCGACGAGGGCGAGATGGCGCTCGGACGCAACCTGCTGGTGGCGTTCATGTGCTGGGAGGGCCACAACTACGAGGACGCGATCATCCTGTCGCAGCGCCTCGTGCAGCAGGACGTGCTCACCTCGATCCACATCGAGGAGCACGAGGTCGACGCCCGGGACACCAAGCTCGGTCCGGAGGAGATCACCCGCGACATCCCGAACGTCAGCGAGGAAATGCTCGCTGACCTCGACGAGCGCGGCATCATCCGGATCGGCGCCGAGGTCGTCCCCGGCGACATCCTGGTCGGCAAGGTCACGCCCAAGGGCGAGACCGAGCTGACCCCGGAGGAGCGGCTGCTCCGCGCGATCTTCGGTGAGAAGGCGCGTGAGGTTCGGGACACCTCGCTGAAGGTGCCGCACGGCGAGACCGGCACGGTCATCGGTGTGCGCACGTTCTCCCGCGAGGACGGCGACGAGTTGCCGCCGGGTGTCAACGAGCTGGTCCGGGTCTACGTCGCCCAGAAGCGCAAGATCCAGGACGGCGACAAGCTCGCCGGCCGGCACGGCAACAAGGGTGTCATCTCGAAGATCCTGCCGATCGAGGACATGCCGTTCCTTGAGGACGGCACCCCGGTCGACATCGTGCTCAACCCGCTCGGCGTGCCGAGCCGGATGAACATCGGCCAGGTGCTGGAGACCCACCTCGGTTGGGTCGCCAAGACCGGGTGGAAGGTCGAGGGTGACGACGCCGAATGGAAGCGTCAGCTCCGCTCGATCGACGCGCACGAGTCCGAGGGTGACACCAACGTGGCCACCCCGGTCTTCGACGGTGCCCGCGAGGAGGAGATCTCCGGTCTGCTCGAGTCGACCCTGCCCAACCGGGACGGCAAGCAGCTGATCGGGCGCACCGGCAAGGCGCAGCTGTTCGACGGTCGTTCCGGCGAGCCGCTGCCCGACCCGATCGCGGTCGGCTACGTCTACATCCTGAAGCTCAACCACCTGGTCGACGACAAGATCCACGCTCGTTCGACCGGACCGTACTCGATGATCACGCAGCAGCCGCTGGGTGGTAAGGCGCAGTTCGGTGGTCAGCGCTTCGGTGAGATGGAGTGCTGGGCGATGCAGGCGTACGGCGCTGCCTACGCCCTGCAGGAGCTGCTCACGATCAAGTCCGACGACGTGCTCGGCCGCGTGAAGGTCTACGAGGCCATCGTCAAGGGCGAGAACATCCCGGAGCCGGGCATCCCGGAGTCGTTCAAGGTGCTGCTCAAGGAGCTGCAGTCGCTGTGCCTCAACGTTGAGGTGCTCTCCAGCGACGGTGTGGCCCTGGAGATGCGCGAGACCGACGACGAGGTGTTCCGGGCCGCCGAGGAGCTGGGCATCGACCTGTCCCGGCGCGAGCCGAGCTCGGTCGAAGAGGTCTGAGGTGAGCGGTCGGGGGGGGGGGGGGGGGGGCCCCCCCCCCCCCCCCCCGGAAAACGGGGAGGAAATGGAAAAGACAGACAACAAGAAAACTCAAAGAAATTAGAGAGGACTGACCAAGGATGAGTCGCCACC
>NZ_JBEZFG010000005.1:0-204127 GCF_040649315.1 Micromonospora sp. NPDC049004 | reverse complement strand
GCCGCCTTGTCGGTGGCAAGCCCGCGGCCCGGGCGCCCCCCGTGCAGGGAGTATTCGTCGGGCGGGGTGGGGGGGGGGGCGGGCCCCCCGCCCCCCGACCCCACCCGAGAATTAGCAGTACAGACGACGACATAGGGGACAGAGTGCTCGACGTCAACTTCTTCGACGAGCTGCGCATTGGTCTCGCCACCGCCGACGACATCCGTCAGTGGTCGCACGGCGAGGTCAAGAAGCCTGAGACGATCAACTACCGCACCCTGAAGCCGGAGAAGGACGGACTCTTCTGCGAGAAGATCTTCGGTCCGCAGCGGGACTGGGAGTGCTACTGCGGTAAGTACAAGCGCGTCCGGTTCAAGGGCATCATCTGTGAGCGCTGCGGCGTCGAGGTGACTCGCTCCAAGGTCCGTCGTGAGCGGATGGGGCACATCGAGCTCGCCGCTCCGGTGACCCACATCTGGTACTTCAAGGGCGTTCCGAGTCGGCTGGGCTACCTGCTGGACCTCGCCCCCAAGGACCTCGAAAAGATCATCTACTTCGCCTCGTACGTCGTGACGAGCGTGGACGCCGAGTCGCGTCACCGTGACCTCTCGACGATCGAGAACGAGATCCTGGCCGAGAAGCGGCAGTCCGAGAACAGCCGCGACTCGGAGATCGAGAAGCGGGCCGCCAAGCTCGAGGCCGACCTGGCCGAGCTGGAGGCCGAGGGTGCCAAGGCGGACGTCCGGCGCAAGGTCAAGGAGGGCGGAGAGCGCGAGATGCGCCAGATCCGCGACCGGGCCCAGCGCGAGATCGACCGCCTGGACGAGGTGCTGGACACCTTCCGCAAGCTGGAGCCGAAGCAGCTGGTCACCGACGAGCTGCTCTACCGCGAGCTGCGCGACCGGTTCGGTGAGTACTTCACCGGTTCCATGGGCGCGGAGGCGATCAAGGCGCTGGTCCAGAACATGGACCTCGACGCCGAGGCCGAGAGCCTGCGGGAGACCATCCGGTCCGGCAAGGGCCAGCGGAAGATCCGGGCGCTCAAGCGGCTCAAGGTCGTGGCGGCGTTCCTGAACACCCGCAACTCGCCGCTCGGCATGGTGCTGGACTGCGTCCCGGTCATCCCGCCGGACCTGCGCCCGATGGTGCAGCTCGACGGTGGCCGCTTCGCGACCTCGGACCTCAACGACCTGTACCGGCGTGTGATCAACCGGAACAACCGCCTCAAGCGGCTGATCGACCTCGGCGCACCCGAGATCATCGTCAACAACGAGAAGCGGATGCTCCAGGAGGCCGTCGACGCGCTGTTCGACAACGGCCGTCGCGGCCGGCCGGTCACCGGCCCGGGTAACCGCCCGCTCAAGTCGCTGTCCGACATGCTCAAGGGCAAGCAGGGCCGGTTCCGCCAGAACCTGCTGGGCAAGCGCGTCGACTACTCGGGCCGTTCGGTCATCGTGGTCGGCCCGAAGCTCAAGCTGCACCAGTGTGGTCTGCCCAAGCAGATGGCGCTGGAGCTGTTCAAGCCCTTCGTGATGAAGCGGCTGGTGGACCTCAACCACGCGCAGAACATCAAGTCCGCCAAGCGGATGGTCGAGCGTCAGCGCCCGGTCGTGTGGGACGTGCTGGAAGAGGTCATCGGCGAGCACCCGGTGCTGCTCAACCGGGCGCCGACCCTGCACCGCCTGGGCATCCAGGCCTTCGAGCCGCAGCTGGTCGAGGGCAAGGCGATCCAGATCCACCCGCTGGTCTGCACCGCGTTCAACGCCGACTTCGACGGTGACCAGATGGCGGTGCACGTGCCGCTGTCCGCCGAGGCCCAGGCCGAGGCGCGGATCCTGATGCTGTCGTCGAACAACATCCTCAAGCCGGCCGACGGCAAGCCGGTCACCATGCCCACGCAGGACATGGTCATCGGCCTCTACCACCTCACCCACCTCACCGCCGGTGAGAAGGGCGAGGGCCGGGCGTTCAGCTCGGACGCCGAGGCGCGGATGGCGTTCGACAACGGCGAGCTGCACCTGCAGGCGCCGGTGAAGATCCGCCTGCGTGGCGTGGTCGGTGTCGACAACGGCTCTGGCTCCGAGGCGTGGACCGCCCCGGAGGGCTGGGTCGAGGGTGACCCGCTGACCGTGGAGACCACCCTGGGTCGGGTGCTGTTCAACGAGACGCTGCCGCAGGGCTACCGCTTCGTGAACTACGAGATCCGCAAGGGTCAGCTCTCCGCGATCGTCAACGACCTCGCCGAGCGCTTCCCCAAGGTGGCGCTGGCCGCCACCCTGGACGGGCTCAAGGAGGCCGGTTTCCACTGGGCCACCTGGTCCGGCGTGACGATCGGCATGGAGGACGTCATCGCTCCGCCGCGTAAGGCGGAGATCCTGGCGAAGTACGAGAAGGAAGCCGACCGGATCGACAAGCAGTACCAGCGTGGTCTGATGACCGCCGAGGAGCGTCGCGGCGAACTCATCGAGATCTGGACCAAGGCGACCAACGAGGTCGCCAAGGAGATGGACACCGCGCTGCCGCAGGAGAACCCACTGTGGAAGATGATCAACTCGGGTGCCCGCGGTAACCTGCTCCAGCTCCGGCAGATCGCGGCGATCCGTGGTCTGGTGGCCAACCCGAAGGGCGAGATCATCCCGCGGCCGATCAAGGCCAGCTACCGGGAGGGTCTGTCCGTGCTGGAGTACTTCATCTCCACGCACGGTGCTCGTAAGGGTCTCGCGGACACCGCCCTGCGGACCGCCGACTCGGGTTACCTGACCCGTCGTCTGGTGGACGTCTCGCAGGACGTGATCATCCGCGAGGAGGACTGCGGCACCGACCGGGCGATCCCGATGCAGATCGGCGAGAAGCTGGACGGCAAGCTCGTCGTCCACACCCACGCCGAGACCAGCGTGCACGCCCGGACCCTGGCCGACGACATCAAGGGGCCGGACGGCACCGTGGTGGCCGAGCGCGGCCAGGACATCAACTCCATCGGGGTCGACAAGATCGTCGCCGCCGGCGTGGAGACGGTCCGGGTGCGCAGCGTGCTCACCTGCGAGTCGAAGCTGGGCGTCTGCGCGGCCTGCTACGGCCGTTCGCTGCCGACCGGCAAGTCGGTCGACATCGGTGAGGCTGTCGGCATCATCGCCGCCCAGTCCATCGGTGAGCCGGGCACGCAGCTGACGATGCGTACCTTCCACACCGGTGGTGTCGCGGGTGAGGACATCACCCAGGGTCTGCCGCGTGTCCAGGAAATCTTCGAGGCTCGGGTCCCGAAGGGTAAGGCGCCCATCGCCGACACCCCGGGTCGGATCCGGATCGAGGACGGCGAGCGCTCGCGGAAGATCATCGTGGTGCCGGACGACGGCAGCGACGAGATCGTGTACGACAAGATCTCGAAGCGCGTCAAGCTCCGGACCCACGACGGCGGTCACGTCGCGGTCGGCGAGAAGCTGACCGAGGGCACCATCGACCCGCACGAGCTGCTGCGGATCATGGGTCCGCGGGCGGTCCAGGTCCACCTGACCAGTGAGGTCCAGGAGGTCTACCGCTCGCAGGGTGTGCTCATCCACGACAAGCACATCGAGATCATCATCCGCCAGATGCTCAAGCGGGTGACGGTCATCGACTCCGGCTCGACCGAGTTCCTGCCGGGTGTGCTCGTCGACCGGGCGCTGTTCGAGTCGGAGAACCGCCGACTCGTGTCGGAGGGTGGCGAGCCCGCCGCCGGCCGTCCGGTGCTGATGGGTATCACCAAGGCCTCGCTGGCCACCGACTCCTGGCTCTCCGCGGCCTCCTTCCAGGAGACCACCCGGGTGCTGACCGACGCTGCGATCAACTCGCGCAGCGACTCGCTGGTCGGCCTCAAGGAGAACGTGATCATCGGTAAGCTCATCCCGGCCGGTACGGGCATCAGCAAGTACCGCAACGTCCGGGTCGAGCCGACCGAGGAGGCCAAGGCCAAGGTCTACTCGATGACCGGCTACCCGGAGACCGACTACGGGTTCGGGCCGGCCAGCGGGCAGGCTGTGCCGCTGGACGACTTCGACTTCGGGTCGTACCGCTAAGCACTGAACACCGACGAGGCCCCCGGCACCTGCCGGGGGCCTCGTCGTGTCCGGACCGACCCGCCCGTCGACCGGGTTGGGCATGATGGAGGCATGACGACCGCACCCGGACAGGTGTCCGTCGCGTCCCAGGGCCTGCGCCACCCGCTGGATCCGGACCCGGCCCGTGCCACGAAGGCGCGCGCGGTGTTCGCGCTGGGGCTGCTGGGCATGCTGACCGGGCTGTTCATCGGCGGGGTGGTGCCGGCGACGATCGCGCTGCAACTGGCCCGCCAGGCCCGCCGGGAGGCGTACGCCTCGGGGGGTTTCCTGACCGGCGGCGTCTGGCTGCGGCGGGGGGAGCGGTTGGCCTGGATCGGCCTCATGCTGGTCGCGGTGAGCGTGGTCGTCGCCGTGGTGATCGGGGTGGTTCGGGTGGCTGGCACGCCGTTCGGCCACGACTACCCGGCGAACATGGACTGACCGTTCCACCGGCCACGCCCAGCGCGAACGGCGCCGCTTGCGGCGGTAGCCTGGCCGGTGTCCGCCGCGCGGCGATTGGCGGCCCTGTCGACAGGAGGACCTCGTGACGGAACCGGCGCGGCCCCCGGCGGATGAGCCGGCGGGGCATCCCGACGCGCCGGCCGCGAGCCCGGCCCCCTCCGCACCGAACGACCGGGCGCAACCCGATCAGGACGGGCAGCCCGCCCCACCCGCCGACGTTCCCGATCCGGGTACGCCGCCGTCGGGTTGGGGTGCGCCGCCCGCGCCCGCGTGGGGTCCGCCCACTGCCGAGTGGGGCGGGGCCTATCCGCCCGGGCACGGCCAGCCCCATCCCGCTTCCGGGGCGCCGCTGCCGCAGGAATGGGGTCAGCCGCCGTCCGGGCCTGCCGCGCCGGCGGGCTGGGGTCAGCCGCCGTCCGGGCCTGCCGCGCCGGCGGGCTGGGGTCAGCCGCCGTCCGGGCCTGGTGCGCCGGGGGGTTGGGGGCATCCGCCGTCGCGGGTCGGTACGCCGCCCGGCTGGGGTCAGCCGCCGTCGGGGCCTGGTGCGCCCGGGGGTTGGGGTCAGCCGGCGCAGGGCCAGTCGCCCGGGTGGGGTGTGGCTCCCGCCCGACCGGTGCCTCCGCCCACCGACGACCAGCGGCGGCCGCCGAAGCGGGTGGAGGCGGTGCCGGGTACGCCGTTCGGCGTGGTGCACCTGGATGTGCCGCCGGTCACCTCCGGACTGGCGACCGGGGCGTTGGTGGCGGGCATCGCGTCGATCCTGGTCTCGCTCCTGGTGATCTGTTTCGGGGTGGCGTTCGGCAACGACGGGGGCGTCTGGGCGTCCGGCGCCTTCACCGTGCTGGGGGTCCTGGCGGGGGTGGCGGCGATCGTCATCGGTCTGCTGGGCCGGCGGCAGATCAGCCGGCCAGCCGCGCCGTCGGCGGTACGGTTCACCGGGCGCGGGCTGGCGGTGGCGGGCATCAGCTGCGGCGCGGCGGGTGCGCTGCTCAGCCTGCTGGGTCTGGGTCTGGCGTTGCTGATCACCCTGACGTGAGGCCGCGCACCGGGTCTGCGGTGCCTGCCCGGGGGCGACGGGTGGTCCGGCGGGGAAGCCGGTACACTTGTGTCCGTAGGTGCCCATCGCGGGCGACGAGGCGGGACGAGATCCGGCCGGCGAGTGTGAGACAGTCGCCGACCCATTCCGTTTTGACCTGGGCGGCTGTGGTAGGTACTCTTTCCCCTTGTGCCCGGGCGTGCCCGGGCAACTCGTGCGTGCGCTGGTTCCGGATTCCGGACGGCGGCACGACAAGCCAGAGATCCGGGGCGGGGCGATCCGCGTGCCGGTGACAGAAACCCGGTACGCCTGCGAAAGCGTCCGCACCGGGACCGTGAGTTGGGCGACACGCCCGACCGCGGGTGCCGGGGCCTCCGCAAGGTGACCCTGGTCGGAATGTAGGAGAGCCGGTCATCAGGCCGGCTAACGAGCAGACGGCGCGGCCGCGTGCAGCGGCCGAAGGGAGCGGAGAAACCCGGTGCCCACCATCCAGCAGCTGGTCCGAAAGGGCCGTCAGGCCAAGACGACCAAGACCAAGACCCCGGCGCTCAAGGGGTCCCCCCAGCGGCGCGGCGTGTGCACCCGCGTGTACACCACCACTCCGAAGAAGCCGAACTCCGCGCTGCGCAAGGTCGCTCGTGTGAAGCTCAGCAGCCAGATCGAGGTGACCGCCTACATCCCGGGCGTCGGTCACAACCTGCAGGAGCACTCGATCGTGCTCGTTCGCGGCGGCCGGGTGAAGGACCTCCCCGGCGTGCGTTACAAGATCGTCCGCGGCTCGCTGGACACCCAGGGTGTCCGCAACCGCAAGCAGGCGCGCAGCCGTTACGGCGCGAAGAAGGAGAAGAGCTGACATGCCGCGTAAAGGACCCGCTCCGCGGCGGCCACTGGTCGCTGACCCGGTGTACAACTCGCCGCTGGTCACCCAGCTGGTGAACAAGATCCTGCTCCGCGGCAAGCGTCAGCTCGCCGAGTCGATCGTGTACGCGGCCCTCGAGGGCTGCCGCGAGAAGTCCGGCACCGACCCGGTCGTCACCCTCAAGCGGGCGATGGACAACGTCAAGCCGACCCTCGAGGTGCGCAGCCGTCGTGTCGGTGGCGCCACCTACCAGGTTCCGGTCGAGGTCCGCCCCACCCGGGCGACCACCCTGGGCCTGCGCTGGCTGGTCACCTACTCCCGCGCCCGTCGCGAGAAGACCATGGTCGAGCGGCTGATGAACGAGCTGCTGGACGCGAGCAACGGCCTCGGTGCCGCCGTCAAGCGGCGCGAGGACACGCACAAGATGGCCGAGTCCAACAAGGCCTTCGCGCACTACCGCTGGTAACACCCTGGTTCCGGCGCCCCACCGGGCGCCGGAACCGCCACCAGTTGAGTCGAGACGACGATAAGTAGGGATTGAAGTGGCCGCCGCAGACGCGCTCGCCAACGTACGCAACATCGGCATCATGGCGCACATCGATGCCGGTAAGACCACGACCACCGAGCGAATCCTGTTCTACACCGGCATCACGTACAAGATCGGTGAGGTCCACGAGGGCGCTGCCGTCATGGACTGGATGGAGCAGGAGCAGGAGCGTGGTATCACCATCACCTCCGCTGCTACCAAGTGTGAGTGGAAGGGCCACACGATCCAGATCATCGACACGCCTGGCCACGTCGACTTCACGGTCGAGGTCGAGCGGTCGCTGCGTGTGCTGGATGGTGCGGTCGCGGTCTACGACGGTGTCGCCGGCGTGGAGCCGCAGACCGAGAACGTCTGGCGGCAGGCCGACAAGTACAACGTCCCGCGGATGTGCTTCGTCAACAAGCTCGACCGGACCGGCGCCGACTTCTTCCGCTGCGTGCAGATGATGATCGACCGGCTGAACGCCACCCCGCTGGTGCTCCAGATCCCGATCGGGCTCGAGGGCGACCACATCGGTGTCGTCGACCTGGTCGGCATGCGCGCTCTCACCTGGCGCGGGGAGACCCAGAAGGGTGAGGACTACGCGATCGAGGAGATCCCGGCCGAGCTGGCCGACTCCGCGGCCGAGTGGCGCGAGAAGCTGATGGAGACCCTCGCCGACGTCGACGACTCGGTGATGGAGAAGTACCTGGAAGGCGAGGAGGTCTCCGTCGAGGAGATCAAGGCCGCCATCCGGCGTGCCACCATCGCCGGCAAGGCCAACCCGGTGCTGTGCGGCTCGGCGTTCAAGAACAAGGGCGTCCAGCCCATGCTCGACGCCGTGGTCGACTTCCTGCCGTCGCCGCTGGACGTTCCGGCGATCGAGGGTACGGCCACCGACGGCGAGACCCCGCTGCTGCGCAAGCCGTCCAACTCGGAGCCCTTCTCCGGCCTGGCCTTCAAGATCCAGACGGACAAGCACCTGGGCAAGCTCACCTACGTCCGGGTCTACTCCGGCACGCTCGATTCCGGATCCCAGGTGGTCAACTCCACCAAGGACCGCAAGGAGCGGATCGGCAAGATCTACCAGATGCACGCCAACAAGCGTGAAGAGCGTCCGTCGGCGCAGGCCGGCGACATCATCGCCGTTCAGGGTCTGAAGCAGACCACCACCGGCGACACGCTCTCCGACCCGGCGAACCCGGTCATCCTGGAGTCGATGACCTTCCCGGAGCCGGTCATCTCGGTGGCGATCGAGCCGAAGACCAAGTCCGACCAGGAGAAGCTGGGTACGGCGATTCAGCGCCTGGCCGAGGAGGACCCGACCTTCCGCGTCCAGCTGGACGAGGAGACCGGTCAGACGGTCATCTCCGGCATGGGTGAGCTGCACCTGGACATCCTGGTCGACCGGATGCGCCGCGAGTTCAACGTCGAGGCCAACGTCGGCAAGCCCCAGGTGGCGTACCGCGAGACCATCCGCCGCAAGGTGGACAAGGTCGAGTACACCCACAAGAAGCAGACCGGTGGTTCCGGCCAGTACGCCCGCGTCATCGTGAGCGTCGAGCCGCTTCCGCTGGACAACGACTCGCCGACCTACGAGTTCGCCAACGCCGTCAGCGGTGGCCGCATCCCGCGGGAGTTCATCCCGTCGGTGGACGCCGGCGCCCAGGACGCCATGCAGTACGGCATCCTGGCCGGCTTCCCGCTGGTCGGTGTGAAGCTGACCCTGCTGGACGGCCAGTACCACGAGGTCGACTCGTCGGAAATGGCATTCAAGATCGCCGGCTCGATGGTGATGAAGGACGCGGCCCGCAAGGCCGACCCCGCACTGCTCGAGCCGATGATGGCCGTTGAGGTCACCACTCCTGAGGAGAACATGGGTGACGTCATCGGCGACCTCAACTCCCGCCGCGGCATCATCCAGGCGATGGAGGAGCGCAGCGGCGCCCGCATCGTGAGGGCTCTGGTGCCGTTGTCGGAGATGTTCGGCTACGTCGGCGACCTGCGGTCGAAGACCCAGGGCCGGGCTAGCTACAGCATGCAGTTCGACTCCTACGCCGAGGTTCCGCAGAGCGTGGCGAAGGAGATCATCGCCAAGGCGACGGGCGAGTAACGTCCCCTGAGCAGGTGATTCGTGGTCGGTCGCGGGTGGTTTCACCCACCCGCGGCCACCACGATCGGATCGCGTGAGACCGGGCCTGTAGGCTTCATCGCCGCAGAACCCACAAAAGCTCTCCGGCCGTCAGGCCGGAAAGGCTGTCGACAGAGTCCTAAGCGCCGACCGGCGCGCCGGGCGTACGAACCAAGAAGTCCACAGGAGGACACCAGTGGCGAAGGCGAAGTTCGAGCGGACTAAGCCGCACGTCAACATCGGCACCATTGGTCACATCGACCACGGTAAGACGACGCTGACGGCGGCCATCACCAAGGTCCTGCACGACCAGTACCCCGACCTGAACCCCTACACGCCGTTCGACGAGATCGACAAGGCGCCGGAGGAGAAGGCCCGCGGTATCACGATCTCGATCGCGCACGTCGAGTACCAGACCGAGGCGCGGCACTACGCGCACGTCGACTGCCCCGGCCACGCGGACTACATCAAGAACATGATCACCGGTGCCGCGCAGATGGACGGCGCGATCCTGGTGGTCGCGGCGACCGACGGCCCGATGCCGCAGACCCGTGAGCACGTGCTGCTCGCGCGTCAGGTTGGCGTGCCGTACATCGTCGTGGCGCTCAACAAGAGCGACATGGTCGACGACGAGGAGCTCCTGGAGCTCGTCGAGCTCGAGGTCCGTGAGCTGCTCTCCTCGCAGGAGTACCCGGGTGACGACCTGCCGGTCGTTCGGGTTTCGGCGCTGAAGGCCCTCGAGGGTGACCCCGAGTGGACCGGCAAGCTCCTGGACCTGATGACCGCGGTCGACACCGCGATCCCGCAGCCGGAGCGTGAGACCGAGCGGCCGTTCCTCATGCCGATCGAGGACGTCTTCACGATCACCGGTCGTGGCACCGTCGTCACGGGTCGCGCCGAGCGCGGCATCCTCAAGCCGAACGAGGAGGTGGAGATCGTCGGTATCCGCGAGAAGTCGCAGAAGACGGTCTGCACCGGCATCGAGATGTTCCGCAAGCTGCTCGACGAGGCCCGCGCGGGCGAGAACGTCGGTCTGCTGCTGCGTGGCATCAAGCGCGAGGACGTCGAGCGCGGCATGGTGGTCGTCAAGCCGGGCACCACGACCCCGCACACGGAGTTCGAGGCGACGGTCTACATCCTCTCCAAGGAGGAGGGCGGCCGGCACACCCCGTTCTTCCAGAACTACCGTCCGCAGTTCTACTTCCGGACCACGGACGTCACCGGTGTCGTCACCCTCCCCGAGGGCACCGAGATGGTCATGCCGGGTGACAACACCACCATGTCGGTGAAGCTGATCCAGCCCATCGCCATGGAGGACAACCTCAAGTTCGCGATCCGCGAGGGTGGCCGCACCGTCGGCGCCGGGTTCGTCACCAAGATCATCAAGTGAGCTAGGTAACCCCGATTAGACCCGCCGCCGGTCGTGCGGCATACTAGTCAGGTTGCGTAACGACAGTTCGTCGCCTGTGTTCGGCTTTCGCTGAACCTCCGGGTGGCGAGACAGTCGAGCGTAGGGTGGTTGGCGGCCCAGTCGCCAACCACCCTCGCACGGCGTTCAGGTCGCGGTAATGCGATCGGCGCCTTGACCCACCGCGCGGTCAGCACCACTCCGGAACCACGGGGCGGAGCCCGGCCCGAGGGCGCGACACGCCCGACCGCGGGGGTCGGCGAAGTGGGCCTGTGCCAGCCGGTACAGGCGCCCGCAACACAGCGGCATCGAGAGAAGGAACAGAAGCCACCATGGCGGGACAGAAGATCCGCATCCGGCTCAAGGCCTATGACCACGAGGTCGTCGACTCCTCGGCTCGGAAGATCGTCGAGACGGTGACGCGCACCGGGGCGCAGGTCGCGGGCCCGGTGCCGCTGCCCACGGAGATCAACCGTTTCTGCGTTATCCGCTCGCCGCACAAGTACAAGGACTCGCGCGAGCACTTCGAGATGCGCACGCACAAGCGGCTGATCGACATCATCGACCCGACCCCGAAGACGGTCGACTCGCTCATGCGCCTCGACCTGCCGGCTGGCGTCGACATCGAGATCAAGCTGTAGGGACCGGACAAATGGACAGGCAAGTCAAGGGGATCCTGGGCGCCAAGCTCGGCATGACCCAGGTCTGGGACAACAACAAGGTTGTTCCCGTGACCGTGGTCGAGGCCGGCCCGTGCGTCATCAGCCAGGTTCGTAGCGCCGAGAAGGACGGTTACTCCGCGGTCCAGCTCGCGTACGGCACGATCGACCCGCGCAAGGTCAAGAAGCCGATCAGCGGGCACTACGCGAAGGCGGACGTGGCGCCGCGCCGGCACATCGTCGAGCTGCGCACCACGGACGCCGGGGAATACTCGCTGGGCCAGGAGGTCACGGTCGAGGAGTTCCCGGTCGGCGTCACGATCGACGTCACCGGCAAGACCAAGGGCAAGGGCTACGCCGGCCCGATGAAGCGTCACGGCTTCCACGGTCTGCGCGCCAGCCACGGTGTCGAGCGCAAGCACCGCTCGCCCGGCTCCATCGGCGCCTGCGCCACCCCGGGTCGTGTCTTCAAGGGCACCCGGATGGCCGGCCGCATGGGTGGCGTGCGCTACACCGTGCAGAACCTCACCGTCCAGGCGGTCGACACCGAGAACAACCTGCTGCTCGTCCGGGGTGCCATTCCTGGTCCCAAGGGCGCGCTCGTTCTGGTCCGTACCGCGGCCAAGAGCAAGGTGAAGAAGGGCGGTGCGGCCAAGTGACCACCGTTGACGTGCGCACCGTCGAAGGCAGCACCAGCGGCTCCGTCGAGCTGCCGGCTGACATCTTCGACGTGCAGGCCAACGTCGCGCTGATGCACCAGGTCGTGGTGGCCCAGCTCGCGGCGGCCCGACAGGGCACGCACAAGGCCAAGACCCGCGGCGAGGTCGCCGGTGGCGGCAAGAAGCCGTACAAGCAGAAGGGCACCGGTCGCGCCCGGCAGGGCTCGATCCGCGCGCCGCAGTTCGCCGGCGGTGGCGTGGTGCACGGTCCCGTGCCGCGCGACTACAGCCAGCGGACCCCGAAGAAGATGAAGGCCGCCGCGCTCCGCGGTGCCCTCTCGGACCGGGCACGCGCCGGGCAGGTGCACGTCGTCGAGGCGTTCGTCTCGGGCGAGAAGCCGTCGACCAAGGCCGCACTGGCCACGCTGACCAAGCTCACCGAGGCCCGTCGGGTTCTCGTCGTGCTGAGCAGCACCGACGAGCTGAACTGGGTGTCGCTGCGCAACGAGCCGCGGGTGCACCTGATCGAGTCCGGCCAGCTGAACACGTACGACGTGCTGGTGGCCGACGACGTGGTCTTCACCAAGGACGCCCTGGACGAGTTCCTGGGCGTGCCCGCCGAGACCACCGAGGAGGGTGGCAAGTGAGCACGATCGCCGACCCGCGCGACATCATCGTGGCGCCGGTCGTCTCGGAGAAGAGCTACAGCGAGCTGAACCGGAACTGGTACACCTTCCTGGTGCACCCGGACGCGAACAAGACCGAGATCAAGATCGCTATCCAGCAGATCTTCGACGTCCGCGTCCTGACGGTCAACACGCTCAACCGCCAGGGCAAGCGCAAGCGCACCAAGACCGGCTTCGGTCAGCGCAAGGCGACCAAGCGGGCGATCGTGAAGCTGGCTGACGGTGACCGTATCGAGGCCTTCGGCGGCCCGGTCAGCTGAGGGGTGTAGACAATGGCTATCCGTAAGTACAAGCCGACGACGCCGGGCCGACGTGGCTCCAGCGTCGCCGACTTCGCCGAGATCACCCGGTCCACGCCGGAGAAGTCGCTGCTGGCTCCGCTGCCGAAGAAGGGCGGGCGTAACGCCCACGGCCGGATCACCACGCGGCACCACGGTGGCGGTCACAAGCGCCAGTACCGTCTGATCGACTTCAAGCGGGTCGACAAGGACGGCGTGCCGGCGAAGGTCGCTCACATCGAGTACGACCCGAACCGCACGGCGCGCATCGCGCTGCTGCACTACGCCGACGGCGAGAAGCGGTACATCATCGCGCCGAAGGACATGAAGCAGGGCGACCGCGTCGAGTCCGGTCCGGGCGCCGACATCAAGCCGGGTAACAACCTGCCGCTGCGCAACATCCCGGTCGGTACCACGATCCACAACGTGGAGCTGCGTCCGGGCGGCGGGGCCAAGCTGGCCCGTTCCGCCGGCGTCGGCATCCAGCTGCTCGGCCGTGAGGGCGCGTACGCGACCCTGCGTATGCCGTCCGGCGAGATCCGGCGGGTGGACGTGCGCTGCCGCGCGAGCGTCGGCGAGATCGGCAACGCCGACCAGTCGAACATCAACTGGGGTAAGGCCGGCCGTATGCGGTGGAAGGGCAAGCGCCCGACCGTCCGTGGTGTCGCCATGAACCCGGTCGACCACCCGCACGGTGGTGGTGAGGGTAAGACCTCCGGTGGTCGCCACCCGGTCAACCCGCAGGGTAAGCCCGAGGGCCGCACCCGCCGTAAGGGCCAGCCGAGCGACAAGCTGATCGTCCGCCGCCGCTACGCCACGCGTAAGCGCGGCTGAGGGAGATAAGACATGCCTCGCAGCCTCAAGAAGGGCCCGTTCGTAGACGACCACCTGCTCAAGAAGGTGGAAGTGCAGAACGACAAGGGCTCGAAGAACGTGATCAAGACCTGGTCGCGGCGCTCGACGATCATCCCCGAGATGCTCGGGCACACGATCGCCGTGCACGACGGACGCAAGCACGTCCCGGTGTTCGTGACCGAGGCGATGGTCGGGCACAAGCTCGGCGAGTTCGCGCTGACCCGCACGTTCAAGGGTCACGAGAAGGACGACCGGAAGAGCCGTCGGCGCTGACGCCGCCAGGCATACGGATAGAGGGAACAAGGGGTTACAGCGATGCCAGGAAAGGGCGACGCTCCGGTGCTTCCGGGCGCGCGGGCGGTTGCGCGGCACGTGCGCATCTCGCCGATGAAGGCGCGCCGGGTGGTCAACCTCGTCCGCGGCCTGCCCGCGAAGGAGGCGCTAACGGTGCTGCAGTTCGCGCCGCAGGCTGCGAGCGAGCAGGTGTACAAGGTGCTCGCTAGCGCGATCGCCAACGCGGAGAACAACGAGCGGCTGGACCCCGACGCGCTGCTCGTCAGCGAGGCGTTCGTGGACGAGGGCCCGACGATGAAGCGGTTCCAGCCGCGGGCACAGGGTCGGGCGTACCGGATCCGCAAGCGCACCTGCCACATCACCGTGGCGGTCGAGGCGGTCGCGCCGGCAGCGCCGAGGAAGGCCGCGGCGAAGAAGGCCGCCCCGGCCACGGAGGCCGCACCGGCCGAAGCGCAGAGCAAGACGGAGGACGCCGAGTAATGGGTCAGAAGGTTCACCCCACTGGGTTCCGGCTCGGCATCTCGACCGACTGGAAGTCCCGCTGGTTCGCGGACAAGCTCTACAAGGACTACATCGGCGAGGATGTCAAGATCCGCCGCATGATGTCCAAGGGCCTCGAGCGTGCCGGGATTTCCAAGGTCGACATCGAGCGCACCCGCGACCGCGTCCGCGTCGACATCCACACCGCCCGGCCGGGCATCGTCATCGGCCGTAAGGGTGCGGAGGCCGACCGGATCCGCGGCGAGCTCGAGAAGCTCACCGGCAAGCAGGTCCAGCTGAACATCATCGAGGTGAAGAACCCCGAGTCGGACGCTCAGCTCGTCGCGCAGGGCGTGGCCGAGCAGCTGTCCAGCCGGGTCAGCTTCCGTCGGGCGATGCGCAAGGCCATGCAGTCGGCCATGAAGAACCCGGTCTGCAAGGGCATCCGGGTTCAGGTCTCGGGTCGCCTCGGCGGCGCCGAGATGAGCCGGACCGAGTTCTACCGCGAGGGCCGGGTTCCGCTGCACACGCTGCGGGCCAACATCGAGTACGGCTTCTTCGAGGCCCGTACCACCTTCGGCCGGATCGGCGTGAAGGTCTGGATCTACAAGGGTGACGCGGTTCCGGGCCGGGAGGCTCCGGCCGAGGCCGGTCCGTCGCGCCCGCGCCGTGGTGAGCGTGGCGACCGTCCCGAGCGTCCGCGCCGTGGCCGGTCCGGTTCGTCCGGCACGACCGCTGGTGGCACCGAGGCCGGTCGGGCTGCTGCGACCACCATCGCGCAGCAGGCCGAGACGCCGAGTGGCGAGCCGGTCGACAGCGCTGCTGTCGCGGCTGCGGCTGCTCCGGCAGAAACGCAGCAGGAGGGCTGACAGATGCTGATGCCGCGCAAGCCCCCGAAGGGCTTCCGCAAGCCGCACCACCCGGACCGCAGTGGCGCGTCCAAGGGTGGTAACCGGGTGGTGTTCGGCGAGTTCGGGATCCAGGCTCTCGAGCCGGCGTACGTGACCAACCGCCAGATCGAGTCGGCGCGTATCGCGATGACCCGTCACATCAAGCGTGGCGGCAAGGTCTGGATCACGATCTTCCCGGACCAGGCCCTCACCAAGAAGCCTGCCGAGACCCGGATGGGTTCCGGTAAGGGTTCGCCCGAGTGGTGGGTCTCCAACGTGAAGCCGGGTCGGATTCTCTTCGAGATGTCCTTCCCCAACGAGCAGATCGCGCGTGAGGCCATGCGTCGCGCGATCCACAAGCTCCCGATGAAGTGCCGCATTGTTACGCGCGAAGTGGGTGAATCCTGATGGCAGCGGGCGTTAAGGCGACCGAGCTGCGTGAGCTCTCCGAGGAGGAGCTGGTCACGAAGCTGCGGGAGGCCAAGGCGGAGCTGTTCAACCTCCGCGTGCAGGCCGCAACCGGGCAGCTGGACAACAACCGGCGGCTGCAGGTCATCCGTCGGGAGATCGCCCGGATCTACACGATCATGCGCGAGCGCGAGCTGGGGCTCTCGGCCGCGCCGACTGAGGTGACTGCATCATGACCGAGAACACCACCACTGACGCCACCCGCGCGCGCCGTAAGGTTCGCGAGGGCCTGGTGGTCAGCGACAAGATGGACAAGACCGTCGTGGTCGAGGTCGAGGACCGGGTTCGGCACGCGCTGTACGGCAAGATCATGCGTCGTACGAGCAAGCTGAAGGTGCACGACGAGCAGAACGCCGCTGGCACCGGCGACCGGGTCCTGATCATGGAGACCCGGCCGCTGAGCGCCACCAAGCGTTGGCGGATCGTGGAGATCCTGGAAAAGGCCAAGTAGCGAAGGCTCGAGCTCGCCCGGCGTTGCGTCGGGCGTTGGTTCCGCCAGGCTCCGGCCGCCACGGCGGCCGGAGAACCGGCAGACATAGGAGATAGACGTGATTCAGCAGGAGTCGCGACTGCGCGTCGCCGACAACACGGGTGCTCGGGAGATCCTGTGCATCCGGGTTCTCGGTGGCTCCGGTCGGCGCTACGCGAGCATCGGCGACGTCATCGTGGCCACGGTCAAGGACGCGATCCCGGGTGCCGGTGTGAAGAAGGGCGACGTCGTCAAGGCGGTCGTCGTTCGCACGGCCAAGGAGAAGCGGCGGCCGGACGGCTCGTACATCCGCTTCGACGAGAACGCCGCCGTCATCATCAAGGACGGTGGGGACCCGCGCGGTACCCGCATCTTCGGCCCGGTGGGCCGGGAGCTGCGGGACAAGCGGTTCATGAAGATTATTTCCCTCGCGCCGGAGGTGTTGTGACCGTGAAGGTCAAGAAGGGCGACACGGTCGTCGTCATCGCCGGCAAGGACAAGGGTGCCAAGGGCAAGGTCATTGCGGCCTACCCGCGGCAGGACAAGGTCCTGGTCGAGGGCGTGAACCGGGTCAAGAAGCACACCCGCATCAGCACCACCCAGCGTGGCGCCAAGACCGGCGGCATCGTCACCCAGGAGGCCCCGATCCACGTCTCGAACGTGCAGGTCCTGGACTCCGACGGCAAGCCGACCCGCGTCGGTTACCGGATCGACGACAACGGCCAGAAGGTCCGCATCGCGCGTAGCACCGGTAAGGACCTGTGATGACCACGGCTACCGAAAAGACCATGCCGCGCCTCAAGGAGCGGTACCGCAACGAGATCGTGGCCCAGCTGCGTGAGCAGCACAGCTACGGCAACCCCATGCAGGTGCCGCGGCTGGTCAAGATCGTCGTCAACATGGGTGTCGGCGAGGCTGCTCGCGACGCCAAGCTGATCGACGGCGCGGTCCGCGACCTCGCCACGATCACCGGCCAGAAGCCGCAGGTGCGGCGGGCGACCAAGTCCATCGCGCAGTTCAAGCTCCGCGAGGGCATGCCGATCGGCGCGAAGGTGACCCTCCGCGGCGACCGTATGTGGGAGTTCCTGGACCGGCTGCTGTCCATCGCGTTGCCGCGTATCCGCGACTTCCGCGGTCTGGACGGGCGCAAGCTCGACGGGCACGGCAACTACACGTTCGGTCTGACCGAACAGTCGGTGTTCCACGAGATCGACCAGGACCGGATCGATCGCCAGCGGGGCATGGACATCACGGTGGTCACCACCGCCACGACCGACGACGAGGGCCGGGCGCTGCTCAAGCTCCTGGGCTTCCCGTTCAAGGAGAACTGAGATGGCCAAGAAGGCGCTGATCCTCAAGGCGGCCGCGAAGCCGAAGTTCTCGGTTCGCGCGTACACCCGCTGCCAGCGGTGCGGGCGTCCGAAGGCGGTCTACCGCAAGTTCGGGCTCTGCCGGGTCTGCATCCGGGAGATGGCCCACCGCGGTGAGCTGCCGGGTGTGTCCAAGGCTTCCTGGTAAGGGCGACCGCGTCCCGGCTGTCGGCCGGGAACTCCTGCACCGATTAGGTATTGCTCTTCGCCGTAGGCCCGGGGCTGGTGCCCCGGGAACCCCGGCGAGAAAGGCTGACGAAATCCATGACGATGACCGACCCGATCGCAGACATGCTCACGCGTCTGCGTAACGCCAACCAGGCGTACCACGATCAGGTGAAGATGCCCTACTCCAAGATCAAGGCGAACATCGCCGAGGTCTTGAAGGCCGAGGGTTACATCGCCACCTGGTCGGTCGAGGAGCCCGAGGAGGGCGCCGTCGGCAAGCGACTGGTCGTCGAGCTGAAGTACGGCCAGAACCGGGAGCGGAGCCTGGCCGGCATCAAGCGCGTGTCCAAGCCCGGTCTCCGGGTGTACGCCAAGTCGGACGGGCTCCCGCGGGTGCTCGGTGGGCTGGGCGTGGCGATCATTTCGACGTCCCAGGGGCTGCTGACCGACCGGCAGGCCCGCAAGCGGAGTGTTGGCGGGGAAGTCCTCGCCTTCGTCTGGTAACGGGAGACTGGTAGAAATGTCGCGAATTGGACGTAAGTCGATCCCGGTACCAGCCGGCGTCGACATCACGATCGACGGGCAGACCGTCAAGGTCAAGGGCCCGAAGGGCGAGCTCCAGCACACGATCGCCGACCCGATCACGATCGAGCGCGCGGAGGACGGGCAGCTGAACGTCAACCGCCCGAACGACGAGCGCAAGGCCAAGGAGCTGCACGGCCTGAGCCGTACCCTGGTCGCCAACATGATCGTCGGCGTGACCGAGGGCTACCGCAAGAGCCTGGAGATCGCCGGCACCGGTTACCGGGTCACGGCCAAGGGTTCGGACCTCGAGTTCGCGCTCGGGTTCTCGCACCCGGTGCTCGTTCCCGCGCCGGCGGGCATCACCTTCACGGTGGAGCGGCCGACCCTGTTCCACGTGGCCGGCATCGACAAGCAGCAGGTCGGTGAGGTCGCCGCCAACATCCGGAAGATCCGCCCGCCGGAGCCCTACAAGGGCAAGGGCGTGAAGTACCAGGGCGAGGTCATCCGCCGCAAGGCTGGAAAGGCAGGTAAGAAGTGAGCGCCACGCTGCTCAAGCGCCGCCGCGGCGTTGCCGCCAAGCGCGCCGTCGGGCGTGCGCGTCGGCACTTCCGCGTCCGCAAGAACGTCAGTGGTACGGCCGAGCGTCCGCGCCTGGTCGTCACCCGCTCGCTGCGGCACATGGTTGCCCAGATCGTCGACGACACCAAGGGTCACACCCTGGCGTCGGCGTCGAGCCTGGACGCCTCGCTGCGTGGCACGGAGGGCGACAAGAGCGCCCTGGCCGGCAAGGTGGGCGCCCTGCTCGCCGAGCGGGCCAAGGCCGCCGGCGTCTCCAAGGTCGTCTTCGACCGCGGTGGCAACCGGTACGCGGGGCGAGTCGCCGCGCTTGCCGACGCCGCCCGCGAAGCCGGGCTCGAGTTCTAAACAACCCCGTCACGAGAGATAAGGAAGGCTGCTGATGCCAGGTCAACAGCGCCGTGGCGGCGGGTCCGGTGGCAACGAGGGTGGTCGCCGCGACAACCGCCGTGAGGGCGGCCGCGGAAACGCGCCCGTCGAGAAGACCCCGCACCTTGAGCGGGTCGTCGCGATCAACCGCGTCGCCAAGGTCGTGAAGGGTGGTCGTCGCTTCAGCTTCACCGCCCTGGTGATTGTGGGCGACGGCGACGGCACGGTCGGCGTGGGCTACGGAAAGGCCAAGGAGGTGCCCGCGGCGATCGCCAAGGGTGTCGAGGAGGCCAAGAAGCACTTCTTCAAGGTTCCGCGGATCGGCCAGTCGATCCCGCACCCGGTCACGGGTGAGGACGCCGCTGGCGTCGTGCTGCTCAAGCCGGCCTCGGCCGGTACGGGTGTCATCGCCGGTGGTCCGGTGCGCGCCGTGCTGGAGTGCGCCGGGATCCACGACGTGCTCTCCAAGAGCCTCGGCTCGTCGAACCCGATCAACATCGTGCACGCCACCGTGGCGGCCCTGAAGGGGCTTGAGTCCCCCGAGCAGGTCGCGGCGCGTCGTGGCCTGCCGGTGGAGGACGTCGCGCCGGCCGCCATGCTGGCGTCTCGTGCGGGGGTGGCGCGCTGATGGCACGTCTGAAGGTCACCCAGCTCCGGTCCGGTATCGGGACCAAGCACAACCAGCGTGAGTCGCTGCGTTCGCTCGGTCTCAAGCGGATCAACGACGTGGTGGTCAAGGAGGACCGGCCCGAGATCCGCGGCATGATCTTCACTGTGAGCCACCTCGTGAAGGTCGAGGAGGTCGAGTAATGACGATCAAGGTTCACCACCTGCGCCCGGCGCCCGGTTCCAAGACCGCTAAGACCCGTGTGGGTCGCGGTGAGGGTTCCAAGGGCAAGACCGCTGGTCGCGGTACGAAGGGCTCCAAGGCCCGCAAGAACATCTCGGCGGCGTTCGAGGGTGGGCAGATGCCCATCCACATGCGCCTGCCGAAGATGAAGGGCTTCAAGAACAAGTTCAAGGTGGTCTTCCAGGTGGTCAACCTGGACCGGCTCGCCGAGCTGTTCCCGAACGGCGGCCAGGTTGGCCCGCTCGAGCTGGTCGAGGCCGGCGCGGTCCGCAAGGGCCAGCCGGTCAAGGTCCTCGGCACCGGGGACCTCGGCGGGGTGGCGCTCCAGGTGTCGGCGCACGCGTTCAGCGCGTCGGCCAAGGAGAAGATCGCTGCCGCCGGTGGCTCCGCCACCGAGCTGTAAGGCGTACGACCTCGGCGCCCGTCAGTTGTGAATAACTGGCGGGCGCCTAGGTCTGCCTGGGGCGTGTGCGCCCGGTAATATCGGATTCGGTTTATGTAGCCGGGCACACCTGCCCGGAGCGGGACAGGGCTGTTAGAGTCCCATCCCAGCCATGGATTGCGGGCACTCGCCCGTGATCCACCCCCACCCGCCAGGGATCACCGGCGGCCCGCCTCGCGCAGGAGGAAGAAGTTGCTGTCCGCCTTTCTCAGTGCGTTCCGTACGCCTGACCTGCGCAAGAAGCTGCTGTTCACAGTAGGCATCATCGCGGTCTACCGGCTGGGTGCCACGCTCCCCAGCCCGGGCGTCTCGTACGGCAACGTGCAGAAGTGCCTCGACTCCATCTCCGGTGAGACGACGGGCCCGCTGAATCTGCTCAACCTCTTCTCCGGCGGGGCGCTGCTACAGCTCTCGGTCTTCGCGCTGGGCATCATGCCCTACATCACCGCGTCGATCATCCTGCAGCTGCTGACCGTCGTGATCCCGCGTCTGGAGCAGCTCCGCAAGGAGGGCCAGGCCGGTCAGGCGAAGATCACGCAGTACACCCGCTACCTGACGCTCGGTCTCGGCGTGCTGCAGGCCTCGGCGTTCGTGGCCCTGGCCCGCTCGGGGCAGCTGTTCCAGAACCGCTGCGACCAGTTCCCGATCATCCCCGAGGGCACCGGCATCCCGGACTGGCTGACCCTGTCCATCCTGGTGATCACCATGACCGCCGGCACCGGCATGGTCATGTGGCTCGGTGAGCTGATCACGGACCGCGGCGTCGGCAACGGCATGTCCGTCCTGATCTTCACCTCGATCGCGGCCCGGCTGCCCGGTGAGGGCTGGCAGATCAAGACCAGCCAGGGCTGGGGCAAGTTCGCGCTCGTCATCGCGCTGGTTCTGGTGGTCATCACCGCAGTCACCTTCATCGAGCAGGCGCAGCGCCGGATCCCGGTGCAGTACGCCAAGCGGATGATCGGCCGGCGGATGTACGGCGGCACCTCGACCTACATCCCGCTGAAGGTCAACCAGGCGGGTGTCATCCCGGTCATCTTCGGTTCGTCGCTGCTGTACCTCCCGCAGCTGGCGCTCCAGTTCTTCGACCAGAACGACCCGGGCAAGGTCCAGGCGTGGATCCAGAACAACCTGGTCGCTCCGAACAGCCCGATCTACATCTCGGTCTACTTCCTGCTGATCATCTTCTTCACGTACTTCTACGTCTCGATCACGTTCAACCCGACCGAGGTCGCGGACAACATGAAGAAGTACGGCGGGTTCGTGCCGGGTATCCGGCCGGGCAAGCCGACGGCCGACTACCTGGACTTCATCCTCAGCCGGATCACCCTGCCGGGCGCGCTCTACCTCGGCATCATCTCGATCCTGCCGAACTTCTTCTTCATCTGGCTGGACAGCCAGCAGTACCAGAACTTCCCGTTCGGTGGCACCGCTGTGCTCATCATGGTCGGCGTCGGTCTCGAGACCGTGAAGCAGATCGAGAGCCAACTCATGCAGCGGAACTACGAAGGGTTCCTGCGGTAGATGAGACTCGTTCTGGTTGGCCCGCCGGGTGCGGGTAAGGGCACGCAGGCAGAGTTCGTCGCCGCGCACCTGTCGGTACCCAAGATCTCGACCGGAGACATCTTCCGCTCGAACGTCACCCAGGGCACGCCGCTCGGCGTCGAGGCGAAGCGTTACATGGACGCAGGCGAGCTGGTTCCGGACGAGGTCACCATCAACATGGTCCGGGACCGGCTCGCAGAGCCGGACGCGAGCGAGGGCTTTCTGCTCGACGGCTTCCCGCGGACGACTCCGCAGGCCGCCGCTCTGGACAAGCTCCTCGCCGATCTGGGCACCGCCCTGGATCTGGTCCTGGAGCTGGTGGTCGACGACGACGAGGTGATCCGGCGGCTCTCCGGCCGGCGCACCTGCCGGGGTTGCGGCAAGATCTGGCACGTCGAGTTCGACGCCACCACCCGGCCGGGCATCTGTGACAGGTGCGGCGCCGAGCTGTTCCAGCGCGACGACGACAAGCCGGAGACCATCGCCACCCGCCTGCGGGAGTACAGCGAGAAGACCGCGCCCCTGGTCGACTACTACGGCGCCCAGGGCAAGCTGGTCGGGATCGACGCCACCGGTCCGGTGGAGGACGTCACCACCCGGGCCATCGACGCCCTGCGGTCGTACGGCGGCTGAGGTTCTCCCCCCGGCCACGGCGGATAGAGTGCGAACAGCGGGGTACGCGAGACGTGCCCCGCTGAATAGCCACGAAAGGTAACCGCTCCATGCGTCGTCCCCAGCTGGACATCCAGCTGAAGACCCCTGACCAGATCGAGAAGATGCGTGCGGCCGGGCTCGTGGTCGCCGAGGCCCTGCGCCGGATGCGCGAGGCGGTGGCCCCGGGTGTGAGCACCGCGGATCTGGACGCCATCGCCGAGTCGACGATCCGCGAGGCGGGCGCCGTCCCGTCCTTCAAGGGCTACCACGGCTTCCCGGCGTCGATCTGCTCGTCGGTCAACGAGCAGATCGTGCACGCCATCCCCTCGCCGGAGCAGGTGCTCGCCGAGGGTGACCTCATCTCGATCGACTGCGGCGCGGTGCTCAACGGGTGGCACGGGGACTCGGCGATCACCGTAGGGGTGGGCGACGTCGACCCGGCGCTGCTCAAGATGGCCGAGGTCGCCGAGGACGCGATGTGGGCGGGCATCGCCGCCGCGGCGCGTGGAGCGGCAAGTGGCAAGGGGCGGCTCACCGACATCTCGTACGCGGTGGAGACGGCGGTCCGCAAGGGCGGCCGGTACGGCATCGTCGACGGCTACGGTGGCCACGGCATCGGCACCGAGATGCATCAGGACCCGCACGTGCTCAACCACGGCCGGCCGGGCAAGGGGCCGCGTCTGGTCCCCGGGATGGCGCTGGCGATCGAGCCCATGATCACCATGGCGTCCCCGCGTACTGTCGAACTGGCCGACGGCTGGACTGTCGTCACCCGGGACGGGTCGGTAGCGGCGCACGTCGAGCACTCGATGGCGCTGTTGCCCGACGGTGTGTGGGTGCTCACGGCCTTCGACGGCGGCCGCGCCCGCCTGGGCGACCTGGTGACCGCCCGCCAGCCCACGGAGACCAAGACCCCCTGACCCCAGCCCCACCCCGCCCGATGATCATGAAGTTGGTTCCCTGGCACGCCGGTGCGGTTGGCGATAACTTCATGATCGACTGGTGTCGGGGGTCGGGCGGACTGGCGTGACGGTGGCATGCTTGCCGGCATGGACGGGCGCGACAGGATGCGAGCCGCGGACGCGGACCGTGAGATGGTTGCCGACCGACTGAGGGCCGCCCTCGGTGAGGGACGGTTGGACCTGCACGAGTACGACGAGCGGGTGCAGCGCGCGTACGCGGCACGCACGTACGCCGAGCTGGACGCCCTGCTCACCGATCTGCCCCCGGTAACGCCGCCGGAGCACTCGACCCTGCGGCCCGCCACCGTGCCGGCAGAGCCGCCCGTCGGTCGGCTCGGCTCGCTCGGACGCGGCCACGTCGGTCGCTGGCTGGCCGAGGTGTGGCTGCCGTACGTGCGGGTGGTCGCCATCGTGGTGACCATCTGGGGCGTGACGTCGCTGCTGAGCCAGGAACTGCAGTACTTCTGGCCGGCGTGGGTGGCCGGGCCCTGGGGCGCGGTGCTGCTGCTCCGGACGGTCGGTGGGCTGGCCGGGGGAGAGCCCCGCCGCCAGGCGATCGAGCGCGAGCGCCGGCGTGAGCGCAAGCGGGCCAAGCGGGAGCTGCGCACCGAGGAGCCGGAAGGTCCCGGGCCCACAACCTGACCCACCCGCAGCCGATGATCATGATCGATCGCGGTGTTTCGCCTCGACAAGCTCATGATCGACATTCGGTGGGACGCCGGTCCGCGGAGATCATCGGAGGGCTGGGCGGGGGAGCGGTGGCCGACGCGAGGCCGCCGTGGGTGGCCGGTTTGGCGACGGCGTGCAGGCCGGCGTACACTTTCTGTTCGGCGCACAGCGTCCACTCCGGCATGCCCACCCTGCGCTTCGGTGGGACCTGGAGCCGCGGCTGGCGCGGGCTTCTGATCATGGTCAGTTTCCCGTGTAAGACGTTGTGGGCCGCCCGGAGCAATCGACGTCAGGACAGCGGAGGACATGCCGAAAAAAGACGGAGCCATTGAGATCGAGGGTCGGGTCATCGAGCCCCTGCCGAACGCCATGTTCCGGGTGGAGCTCGCGAACGGCCACAAGGTGTTGGCTCACATCAGCGGCAAGATGCGGCAGCACTACATCCGCATCCTGCCGGAGGACCGGGTCGTCGTCGAACTCTCGCCGTACGACCTGACCCGCGGGCGCATCGTCTACCGCTACAAGTAGTCCTGACGGCGGCCGGGAAGTCCCGTGTCCGTCTTCGACGTCCGGTCTCGCGCCTCGCGCGTTCCCGGGCCAGATGGGAAGTAAGGCAACCGTGAAGGTCAAGCCGAGCGTCAAGAGGATCTGCAACAAGTGCCGGGTTATCCGCCGGCACGGCCGGGTCATGGTCATCTGCACCGACCCGCGCCACAAGCAGCGCCAGGGCTGATCTCAGCCCGTCCGGCCGGACACGGCCGGGTGGCGTTGCTTCGGGCAGATCCTTAGCGACACACACATCACACATGCTCGTCCCAGCCGCGAGCGGTACGTGAAGACGTACTCCTCTCGTGGCTGACCCCCGGTCGGAGGCCGGGGCCCGCTCGGGCAGCGACCGATCCCGGTCGCCGGCGCTGACAGCGTCGGAAAGACGGGACGGCCGGTAGCGGGGTGGGACGGGTCCACACCTCCGCCACACATCACGAGGAGTACGCCCGCACATGGCACGTCTAGTCGGCGTGGATCTCCCCCGCGAGAAGCGGATGGAGATCGCGCTCACCTACATCTTCGGGGTCGGTCGCACCCGCGCCCTGGAGACACTCGCCGCTACCGGCATCTCGCCGGACAAGCGCGCTCGGGACCTCACGGACGAGGAGCTCGTGCAGCTCCGCGACCACATCGAGGGCAACTACAAGGTTGAAGGCGACCTGCGCCGCGAGGTCGCCGCTGACATCCGCCGCAAGGTCGAGATCGGCTGCTACGCCGGCATCCGGCACCGCCGGGGCCTGCCCGTGCGTGGCCAGCGGACCAAGACCAATGCACGGACCCGCAAGGGCCCGAAGCGGACCGTCGCCGGCAAGAAGAAGCCCGGCAAGAAGTAATTCTTTAACCGGAATTCTGGTCGTTCTCCGTCGAGGTAGGCCGGGCTCCAACCGGAACCGGTGTCTACGTCATCAACGGGGCGACAAGCCACAGAACCCATTCAGGAGCGCACAGACTTATGCCACCGAAGGCTCGTGCCGGAGCCGCTGTCAAGAAGGTCCGGCGCAAGGAACGCAAGAACGTCGCCCACGGGCAGGCGCACATCAAGAGCACGTTCAACAACACCATCGTGTCCATCACGGACCCGACCGGTGCGGTCATCTCCTGGGCCTCCGCTGGCCAGGTGGGCTTCAAGGGCTCCCGCAAGTCGACTCCGTTCGCCGCGCAGCTGGCCGCCGAGGCCGCCGCGCGTCGCGCCATGGAGCACGGCATGCGCAAGGTCGACGTGTTCGTCAAGGGCCCCGGCTCCGGCCGGGAGACCGCCATCCGTTCGCTGCAGGCAGTGGGCCTCGAGGTCGGGCAGATCTCCGACGTCACCCCGCAGCCGCACAACGGGTGCCGTCCGCCGAAGCGTCGCCGGGTCTGAGAGGTAGAGAGAGATGGCTCGTTACACCGGTGCAGACTGCCGCCGTTGCCGGCGGGAGAAGATGAAGCTGTTCCTCAAGGGCAGCAAGTGCGATGGTCCGAAGTGCCCGTTCGAGTCCCGGCCGTTCCCGCCCGGGCAGCACGGCCGCGGCCGCACCAAGGAGACGGAGTACCTGCTCCAGCTCCGTGAGAAGCAGAAGGCCCGTCGTGTGTACGGCGTGCTGGAGAAGCAGTTCCGCGGTTACTACGAGGAAGCCGTTGGCAAGCAGGCCAAGACCGGTGAGGTCCTCCTGCAGATCCTCGAGTCGCGGCTGGACAACGTCGTTTACCGGGCCGGCTACGCCCACTCGCGGGACATGGCCCGCCAGCTGGTCAAGCACGGTCACTTCACGGTGAACGGCAAGAAGGTCGACATCCCGTCGTACCGCGTCAAGGAGCACGACATCATCGAGGTCCGGGGCAAGAGCAAGGAGCTCACCCCGTTCGTGGTGGCGCAGGCTCAGGCCGGTTCGAAGACGGTGCCGGCCTGGCTGGAGGCAATCCCCAGCCAGATGAAGGTGCTCGTGCACTCCCTCCCGGCCCGGCAGGTCATCGACACGCAGGTCCAGGAGCAGTTGATCGTCGAGCTCTACTCCAAGTAGTCGGGCTCGTTGCGGTGGCCCGCCCTTCGGGGCGGGCCACCGGAACAGTTTGTGTCGTGGACGTCAAATAGCGGGCGTCCCGGAAGAGAAGAGACAACATGCTCATCAGCCAGCGACCCTCCCTCTCCGAGGAGTCGATCAACGAGACCCGGTCGCGGTTCGCCATCGAGCCGCTCGAGCCGGGCTTCGGCTACACCCTGGGCAACTCGCTGCGGCGCACGCTGCTGTCGTCGATCCCGGGTGCGGCGGTCACCTCGATCAAGATCGACGGCGTGCTGCACGAGTTCACCACTATCCCCGGTGTCAAGGAGGACGTGGTCGAGCTCGTCATGAACATCAAGGAGCTGTGCGTCAGCTCCGAGCACGACGAGCCGGTCAGCATGTACCTGCGCAAGCAGGGCCCGGGCGACGTGACGGCGGGCGACATCCAGCCCCCGGCCGGCGTCTCGGTGCACAACCCGGACCTCAAGCTCGCGACCCTCAACGGCAAGGGCCGGCTCGACATGGAGCTGACCGTCGAGCGGGGCCGGGGCTACGTGACGGCTGCACAGAACAAGCAGTCCGGCGCCGAGATCGGCCGCATCCCGGTCGACTCGATCTACTCGCCGGTGCTGAAGGTGACGTACCGCGTCGAGGCGACCCGCGTCGAGCAGCGCACCGACTTCGACCGGCTCATCATCGACGTCGAGACCAAGCCGTCGATGGGCCCGCGTACCGCGCTGGCCTCCGCCGGTTCGACGCTGGTGGAGCTGTTCGGGCTGGCCCGGGAGCTGGACGAGACCGCCGAGGGCATCGACATCGGGCCGTCCCCGCAGGACGCCCAGCTGGCGGCGGACCTCGCTCTGCCGATCGAGGAGCTGGACCTCACCGTCCGCTCCTACAACTGCCTCAAGCGCGAGGGCATCAACTCCGTTGGTGAGCTCATCGGGCGTACCGAGGCCGACCTCCTCGACATCCGCAACTTCGGTCAGAAGTCGATCGACGAGGTCAAGATGAAGCTCGCCGGGATGGGTCTCGGGCTGAAGGACTCGGCTCCGAACTTCGACCCGGCGCACGTCGTGGACACCTTCGGCGAGGCCGACTACGACACCGACGACTACCGCGAGACCGAGCAGCTCTAGTCCGCGCTGCCGCCACAACTGAGGAGCACCAAAAATGCCCACGCCCACCAAGGGCCCCCGCCTCGGCGGCAGCCCCTCGCACGAGCGGCTGATGCTCGCCAACCTGGCGACCGCGCTGTTCCAGCACGGCAAGATCCAGACCACCGAGACGAAGGCCCGGCGGCTGCGCCCGCTGGCCGAGCAGCTCATCACCAAGGCCAAGCGCGGTGACCTCGCCTCGCGGCGGCGGGTGCTGGGTGTCGTCAAGGACAAGGACGTTGTCTACGCCCTGTTCGACCAGATCGCGCCCCGGTACTCCAACCGCCCCGGCGGTTACACCCGGATCGTGAAGACCGGTCCGCGCAAGGGTGACAACGCGCCGATGGCCATCATCGAGCTGGTGGAGGAGCTTCAGGTCGCCGAGCCGAAGGTGAACAAGAAGACCGCCGCCCGCAAGGCCGCGCAGCAGGACAAGGTCGAGGCGCTCGCCCCGGCCGAGGAGGCCCCGAAGTCGGCTCCGGCCGACCAGGACTCCGAGGCGCCGGTGTCGGCGTCCGGTGACACCGACGCCGCCCGCGAGGACAGCGACGAGGCCACCGAGAACAAGGCCTGACCAAGGGCAACATCGGGCCCGGCACCCCTTTCGGGGTGTCGGGCCCGACCCGTAACAGGAGGTACGAGGTGGACGAGCGGATCCGGCTGCGGCTGGACGTCTCGTACGACGGCGCCGGTTTCTCCGGCTGGGCGCCCCAGCCGACCCGGCGGACCGTCGCCGGGGTGCTCGTCGAGACCCTGGACCTGGTCCTCGGCGCGGGCACGGCGACCGGTCTGACCGTCGCGGGTCGCACCGACGCGGGGGTGCACGCCAGCGGGCAGGTCTGCCACCTGGAGCTTCCCGCCGAGGTGTGGCGCCAGCACGAGGGGCGGCTGCTGCGCCGGCTCGCGCGGTTGCTCCCCACCGACGTGCGGGTACGGGCGATGTCGGAGGTGCCGGCCGACTTCGACGCCCGCTTCTCGGCCACCTTCCGGCGCTACGAGTACCGGGTGACCGACGCCCCGTACGGCGCCGAGCCGCTACGCCGGCACGAGGTGCTGGCCTGGCCGCGACCGCTGGACCTGACCGCCCTGAACGCCGCCGCGGCGGGGCTGGTCGGTGAGCACGACTTCGCCGCGTACTGCAGGCGCAAGGAGAACGCGACGACGCTGCGCGAGGTGACCCGGCTGGACTGGCGGCGCGACCCGGACGGCATCCTGGTCGCCACCGTGCAGGCCGACGCGTTCTGCCAGGCGATGGTCCGCAGCCTGGTGGGGGCGATGCTCGCGGCCGGCGACGGCCGTCGGGCGGTCCAGTGGCCGGGCAGCCTGCTCGACCGGCAGGAGCGCTCCAGCGAGGTGACGGTGGCTCCGGCGCACGGCCTCACCCTCGTCGCGGTCGGCTACCCGGCCGACCCGGCCGACTACGCCCGCCGCGCGGACCTGACGCGCCGCCTGCGCGTGCCCGTCGAGGGCTGACCGGCGGCCGGGCCGCAGACGCCGACGGGTGTGCCACCGGTGGGCGGCACACCCGGCGGGCGGTGGTGCGGATCAGTCTCCGGGGAGTTCGCCGTCGTCGCTGCCGCTCTGGGTTCCGCTGCCCTCGGTCGGCGCTGCAGTTGGTTGGCCTGCCGTGCCGCTGTCGGCCCGCCGTTGCAGGACGCCCCGGCTGAGGTGCGCCTCGATCATGTCGAACAGGATCTCCCGGATCTTGGCATCGCCGGGCTTGACCGCGGCTCCGTCCGCGCGGACCACCAGCGCGTACGCCAGGTAGTGGCCCCGGACCTGCCAGCCGACGCGGGCCGGAGCGGTGGCCAGGACATCGGTGTCGTCGCCGGCGGTCAGCCCCCGGAACCGGCCCTGCCGGTCGTCGAGGAGTTGCCGGATCCGGTCCCGGGCCCGTTCGGCGCTGACCTTGTCGGTGAGGTTGAACAGGCCCGCGGTGACCAGGTGGTCGCCGCCGGGCGCCCGCAACGTCGCCCGGACGACCTGGTTGCAGCCGAGCCGGACGAGCAGGTCGGCAACCTCGTCGGTGGCGGCGACTGCGCAACTGCCGCTGGAGTGTGTCTTGAGGATCTCGTAGGCGCTCTGGCCGTCGGCGAGCTTCACCTCCTTGCCGGGAAAGAGTTCCTTCGCGGTGAGCGGCGCCTGGTCGGTGTCCCGCGAGTCGAGATCCTGCCGCTGTGCGGAGGCGGACGCGGCGACGTTCGGCTGGTACGTCGGGGTGGCCTGTGGCGTCGGGTCGTTGTCCACCAGCAGCGCGGCGGCGCCCAGGCCGCAGAGCGCGAGCAGGACCAGGACTGCCGCACCGCCGACCAGCACCTGCCAGAGCCGCCCGCCGCCGCGGCGGGTGGGCGGCTCCACCGGCTGGGCCGACGTGTAGACCTGACTGCGCGGGGCCGCGACCGGGGTGCTGACGCGGGTGACCGGCGGCGGCTGGGTCGACGGCAGCATCAGCTGGTTGGGCCGGGGCAACGACGGAGCGGGAAAGCGGGACGGTGAGGGGCCGGCCGGCGGAGGCGGACCGGCGCCGAGCACGGCCAGGTCGGACCCGGGCTCCGGGTCCTCGAATGCGTCCTCTTCGGACTCGTACCGATACACCATGTCGCCCAGAGTAGGAGCCATTGTCCCTTTAGGGGGTAATATTGGGAAATGCGGCTGTGGGCCGTGTCGTGGCCCGCCCGAGCCGGTGCGAGAATTGCCGGCGTGACCGGCGACCATTACTTCACCGCGCAGCCCGCCAGCGATGCGCCGGCGCGCGACGTCGAGTTCTCCGTCGCCGACCGCGACTACCAGCTCGTCTCGGCGGGCGGTGTCTTCTCCGCCAGCCGCCTCGACCCCGGCACCGCAGTGCTGCTGCGCAAGGCCGAGCTGCCCGCCGCCGACACCGCCGGTGCCCTGCTCGACCTCGGCTGCGGGTTCGGCCCGATCGCCTGCGTGCTGGCCGACGTGGCACCGGCGGCCACCGTCTGGGCTGTCGACGTCAACGCCCGCGCCCGCGAGCTGACCGCCGCCAACGCGGCCCGGATCGGCGCCGCCGACCGGATCCGCGTCAGCGCACCTGACGACGTGCCGGCGGACCTGCTGTTCGCGCAGCTGTGGTCCAACCCGCCCATCCGCATCGGCAAGGACGAGTTGCACGAGCTGTTGCTGCGGTGGCTGCCCCGACTCGCCCCGGACGGCGTCGGCTGGCTTGTCGTCGCCCGGCACCTCGGCGGCGACTCACTGCAGCGCTGGATCGTCGACCAGGGTTGGCACGTCGAGCGGCACGCCAGCCAGAAGGGCTTCCGGGTGCTGCGGGTCACCCGGTAATTGGATGTCCCTCCCGGCCCCCGCTGGGGCAGGATCCCGGCGTGGGATACGTGGACGTGGCAGCGGTCGGGCACATCCTGCCCGACGGTCGGGAACTCTTCGCCGACGTGTCGTTCCGGGTCGGGGAGGGCGCCAAGGTAGCCCTGGTCGGGCCGAACGGCGCGGGAAAGACGACGCTGCTGAGGATGGTCGCCGGCGACCTGGCGGTGCGTACCGGCACCGTCGCGCGGGCCGGCGGGCTGGGCGTGATGCGCCAGTTCATCGGCATGATCGGCGACGAGACGACACTGGCCGACCTGGCGCTGTCGCTGGCCCCGCCGCCGCTGCGCGACGCCGGCCGCCGGCTCGCCGAGACCGAGACGGCCATGCGGGCGGCCGAGGTCCGCGGCAAGTTCAGCAGCGCCGCGGGTAAGGCCCAGCTGGCGTACGCCGACGCGCTCGGCGCCTGGGGCGAGGCCGGCGGGTACGACGCCGAGGTGCTCTTCGACACCGTCGCGACGATCGTGCTCAACCAGCCCTGGGACGCCGTCCGGGACCGGCCGGTGCGCACCCTCTCCGGCGGCCAGCAGAAGCGCTTCGCCCTGGAGTTGCTGCTGCGCGGCCCGGACGAGGTGCTGCTGCTCGACGAGCCGGACAACTTCCTCGACGTGCCCGGCAAACGCTGGCTGGAGGCGCGGCTGCGCGAATCCACCAAGTCGGTGCTCTACGTCTCGCACGACCGCGAGCTGCTGGCCCAGAGCGCCGACCGGGTGGTCGCCGTGGAGGGCGGCAGCGCCTGGGTGCACCCGGGTGGCTTCGCCAGTTGGTACGAGGCGCGGGTCGCCCGGCACGCCCGCCTCGACGAGCTGCGCCGACGCTGGGACGAAGAACACCAGAAGCTGCGCGAACTGATGCTGATGTACAAGCAGAAGGCCGCGTACAACGACGGTCTGGCCTCCCGCTACCAGGCCGCGCAGACCCGGTTGCGCAAGTTCGAGGAGGCCGGGCCGCCGCCCGTACCGCCGAAGGACCAGGACATCCGGATGCGGCTGACCGGCGGGCGGACCGGCAAGCGCGCGGTCGTCTGCGAGCAGCTGGAGCTGGACGGCCTGACATTCCCCTTCGACCTGGAGATCTGGTACGGCGACCGGGTGGCGGTGCTCGGTGCCAACGGCACCGGCAAGTCGCACTTCCTGCGGCTGCTGGCCCGGGGTGGCACCGATCCCGACCCGGCGAACGGGCCGGTCGACGGGGCGGGCGCGCTGGCCCCGGTGGCGCACGACGGCACGGCCCGGCTCGGCGCCCGGGTCCGTCCCGGCCACTTCTCCCAGACCCACGACCGACCGGAGTTGATGTCGAAGACGCTGGTCGAGATCCTGTGGCGGGGTGACGAACACCGCACCGGGATGGACCGGCACGCGGCGATGGGGGTGCTCAGCCGGTACGAGCTGGCCGGGCAGGGCGACCAGCGGTTCGGCACGCTCTCCGGCGGGCAGCAGGCCCGGTTCCTGGTGCTGCTGCTGGAGCTGTCCGGGGCGACCCTGCTGCTGCTCGACGAGCCCACCGACAACCTCGACCTGGCCAGCGCGGAAGCGCTCGAAGCCGGCCTGAACGCGTTCGAGGGGACTGTGGTGGCGGTCACCCACGACAGGTGGTTCACCCGCTCCTTCGACAGGTTCGTGCTGTTCCGGGGCGACAGCGAGGTGGTGGAGACCCCGGAACCGGTCTGGGACGTGGGCTGAGCGGTCACCGGGCAGCGGTGCGTCCGGCCGGCATAGGGTGGATCTCGTGACTGAGATGACCTATCGCCGGCTGGGCGACTCCGGGCTCGTGGTGTCCGTCGTCGGCATCGGCTGCAACAACTTCGGCCGCAAGCTGGACCTCGACGGCACCCGCGCGGTGGTGGACGCGGCCCTGGACGCCGGGATCAACCTCTTCGACACGGCCGACATCTACGGCGAGCCGCAGGGCGGCTCCGAGGAGCTGCTCGGGCAGGCACTCAAGGGCCGCCGGGACGACGTGGTGGTGGCCACCAAGTTCGGCATGGACATGAACGGCCTCAACGGGCCGGACTTCGGTGCCCGGGGTGCGCGCCGCTACATCGCGCGCGCGGTGGAGGCGTCGCTGCGCCGGCTCGGCACCGACCACATCGACCTGTACCAGATGCACGAGCCTGACCCGGGCACCCCGATCGACGAGACCCTCGCCGCCCTGGACGACCTGGTCCGCGACGGCAAGGTGCGCTACCTGGGCAACTCCAACTTCGCCGGCTGGCAGATCGCCGACGCCGACTGGGTCGCCTCGTCCAACGGCCGGGCCCGCTTCATCAGCGCCCAGAACCACTACAGCCTGCTGGAACGCTCGGTGGAGACCGAGATCATCCCGGCGTGCGAGCGGTTCGGGCTCGGCATGCTGCCGTTCTTCCCGCTCGCCAACGGCCTGCTCACCGGCAAGTACAAGCGCAGCGAGCAGCCGCCGGCCGGCAGCCGGCTCTCCGGCGGTGGCCGGTACGCCGAGCGGCTCGCGGCTGCCGACTGGGACACCATCGAGGCCATCGAGGCGTACGCGGGCGAGCGGGGCCTGACCATGCTCCAGGTGGCGATCGGCGGGCTGGCCGCCCAGCCGGCCGTGACCTCGGTGATCGCCGGCGCCACGACGCCCGAGCAGGTGCACGCGAACGCCGCCGCCGGCACGTGGGAGCCCAGCGACGACGACCTGGCGGCACTGCGCGCCATCCTCTGAGCGCGGCGAACGACAACGGGCCGGGCCGCTCATCGCGGCCCGGCCCGGTCGTTGTGGTGGCGCCGAAGCGCCGCTCGGTCAGTCGTTCGGCGTGCCGGCGCGGCGGCGGCCGAACAGCATGGCCACCCCCATCGCCACGGCGACCAGCACGAGGCCGGCCGCGGCGAACGGCCACCACCCGGCGGCCGCACCGCGATCGCGCGGCCCGTCCGCGGTCACCGCGACCGGCTTGGGAGCCGGGGGTGACTGCGCCGCCCGGGCCTGCACCGTGGCGGTGGTCCTGCTCTGCAGCGGAGCGGGGGAGTTCACCGTCACCTTCCACGTGCCGGTGGACAGCACCGGGCCGCTGCTGTAGAAACCCTGCCCCTCGGGCTGCGGCTCCAGCTGGACCGGCCCGACCCGCTGCCCGTCCGGGCCGGTGGCGGTGAGCACCAACCGCACCATCCGGTCCAGCCGGCGGCCATCGGGGTAGCTGGCCTGGATGGTGACCCCCTGAGCGCCGTCGCCGGCCACCGTCAGCTTGAGCTTGTCGGCCTGGGCGGCCGCCGGGGCAGCGGAGAGCAGGGTCAGGACCAGCCCGGCGAACACGGCGGCCACCACCTTGCGGATACCCGTCACGGACATCTCCTCACTACTGATGAGGGAGGCCCCTCCCCGACACCGTGGCGTCGGGAAGGGGCCTCGATCGGATCAGAGCTGGCGACCGGGTGCCAGCCGGGTGGCGTCGCCACCGAGCCGTCCGGTGCCCTTGACCGGTTCGCCGTCGTTCGCCTTGACCCCGGCCTTACTGGCCGTGCCGCCGAGCCGAACGATCATGGCGTCGGCGTCCCGGATCAGGACGTCCCGAACCTCGGCCTCCGGCACCAGTGTGGCGTCGGCGGCGAGGGCCCGGAATGCGGTCAACTGCTTGATCGCCTTGTTGTCGTTGCCGGCCGCCTCGGCCTGCCGGGCCGCGTCGAGCTTCGCCGTCAACTGCTTCTGCGCCTTGGCCGAGAGCCGCCCCGTCGCCTTGAACCGGTCCAGCAGGTTCTGCATGTCCCGGAACGAGGTGGTGACGAAGAACCGGACGTTCGAGGTCGTCGTGTTGCCGGCCTTGTCGGTCGCGGTGACGGTCAGCTCGTGCAGGCCGAGCGGCAGCTCGTACATGGCCTGCAGGGTGCCGCTGGCGTACGCCTTGCCGTCCAGCTGGCCGACCACCGTCGCGATACCCGAGGTCGGGTCGACGGCCTGCCAGGACACCCGGACGTCCTGGCTGTCCCCGTAGAGCTGGCCGTCGGCGATACCGGAGACCAGCAGCGTCGGCTTGGTGCCGTCGATCTTCAGGATCGCCGACTTGAGCGTCTCGGCGTTGCCCGCCTTGTCAGTCGAGCGGTACAGCAGCTCGTGCTGCCCGTCACCGGTCACCGCGACCGGCTCCGAGTACGGCGTCCACGCGCCGCCATCCAGCGACCACTCGACCGTCTTGATCCCGGAACCGGCGTCGGTCGAGGTCAGCACCACCGGGATCGTCCCGTTGTGCCAGCCCGCGTCGTTCGCCGGAGCGAACGTCGCAGTGGTGACCGGCGCGGTGGCGTCGATCTTGACCGAGACGGTCTTCGTCGACTCCACGTTGCCCGCCTGGTCCGTCGAGCGGAACCGCAGCTCGTGCTCGCCGTCCCCGCTGACCGTCACCGGAGCGGTGTAGTCGGTCCAGGTGGTGGCCCCGTCCAGCTGGTACGCCGTACCGGCCAGTCCGCTGCCGCCGGCCTCGTCGGCGGCGGTCAGGGTGACCGTCACCGGCCCGGTGTACCACCCCTCGGTGGGGGTGCCGGACACCGCCGCCGTCGTCACCGGAGCGGTCTCGTCGGTGACCACCTCGGTGCTGAGCCGGAAGTAGTCGAACGAGGCCGTCTTCGACGCCGTCTGGTTGGCGCCGAGGGTGAACAGACCGACCTTCGGGGTGGCCCCGACCGCGCTGCTGGTCAACGTCTCCAGCGTGGTCCAGGTCGTCCCGTCGGCCGAGTACGACGCCGTGAAGGTGTCGCCGCTGCGGGCCAGCCGCAGGTGCCACACCGCCGAGGTGAGGCTGGTCGCCTCCGGCTGCGGGTTCTGGACGACGCCGCCGATCTCGCTGCGGAACTCGATCCGCCGCGTGACCGTCTGGCCGGCCTGGTTGTCCGCGATGAAGTCGAACTTCACGTAGTTGTCGTCGTCCGCCTGCACGAGCAGACCCGCCTGCTGGTACTGCTCGTTCAGCAGGCTGCCGTCGACCTTCGTCTCCAGGGTCCAGTCGCCCGAGGGCGCGGTCTGGAGGATGAAGTTCTTCGGCCCGGTGTTGTCGGTGCCGTAGATGTCACCGTTCGGCACGTCGATCCGCAACGCGCCACCGGTGACCCGGTAACCGTTCGGGTCCTCCCGCTGGATCGCGTCCCACCGGCACTTGTCCAGCGTGTCGCCGGTGAACTCGTCCGACGGGTCGACCGGGCCGGCCGGGGCGTCCGGCGTGACCACGAACGAGTCGAACGCGGCGTCCACGACAGGTGCCTCGGTGCCTCCGTTGAGCGCGAAGACCCCGATCCGCGGGTTGGTGATGCCGGCGAGCGCGGCCGAGCGGCCGACCGGGGTGAACGTCTGCCCGTCGCCCGAGACCGCGGCGGTCAGGTTCGTCCCGTCGCTGGTGATCCGCAGGTACACGGTGTCACCCGCCGGCGCGTTGGTGGCGTCCGCAGCGTCGTTGCGCGGCGTCGCGGCAGTCTCTCGGATGAACTCCACCCGACGGCTGCCGTTGTAGAGCAGGTCCACCTTGGCGTAGTTGTCGTCGTCGCCGTACACCAGCAGACCGGCCTGCTGGTAGTTGGCCGTCACCGGAAGCGTGACCTTGGTGGTCATCTCCCAGGCTCCGGTCGGCGCCGCCTGGAGCACCAGGTTGGTGGCGTCGTTGCGGGCGCCGTACAGGTCACCCACCGAGGTGGGCAGCTTCAGCGCCCCACCGCCGAGGGAGTAGAGCTGGTTCTCCCGGACCACGCTGGTCCACCGGCCCTTGTCCAGGGTGTTGCCGTTGAAGTCGTCCGAACGCGCCCCGAAGCAGGACGTGTCCGGAGCGTTCACCCGCACCGGCACCGTGGCGTACGACTTGGCGCCCTTGCTGTCGGTCACCGTGAGGGTGGCCGTGAAGGCTCCGACGCTCGTGTACGTGTGGCTGGCGTCCAGGGTGGACGCCGTGCCGCCGTCACCGAAGTCCCAGGCGTACGTCAGCGGGGTGTCGCCCTCGGCGTCGGTGGCCGTGCCGTCGAACGCGACGGTGACCGGCACGGTGCCGCTGGTCGGGGTCGCGGTGGCGGTGACCACCGGCGGCCCGTTCTCGGTGACGCCGCGGCCGACGAAGTCCATCCAGTTGACGTTGAACAGCGAGCCCGTCCCGCCGTTCGGATCGCGGGCCACGAAGTACAGCGAGCCGCTCGCGGCACCGGTGACCGGCGCGCTCACGTCCGTGTACGTCTGCCACGCCCCGGTCGACGGGACCGTGGCCGTGGCCACGACCGGTCCGTCCACCGCGCCCGCGTGGACCTCGATCCGACCGCCAGCGGCGGCCGAGGCGGCCCGGAACCGGATCTCGGTGATGTTCGTCAGGTCCGCCGGGACGACCGACCACCAGTCGCCGTCCTCGATGAACGCGATGCTCTGGCCGCCACCGGCGGTGTCGGCTCCGGCCTCCCGCTGCACGCCGGCGTCTCCGCCGCCGGTGCTGCCCGGCACCCGGCCGGTGGCCGTGAAGTACTCGGCCTGCTTCTGCTTGGGCTGCAGGATCTCGATGTCCCGGCCGGTGAGCGCGCCCGCACCGCCGGCGCCACCATCGTCGGTGTAGGTGGCCTCGAAGACCGCGAAGACGTTCGCCTCGGCGCCGTGCCCGGAGGCGAGCGACGTCTGGACCGTGCCGGTGCAGCCGGTGTGCTGCTCCAGCGGGTGGGCGTGCTCGTCGTGACCGAGCAGCACCTGGAGGTTCACCCGGGCGCAGTCGATCTGCCCGTCCTCCGGGTCGGTCACCTTGACCGTGTAGCGGACCTGGTCACCCCAGTTGAAGAAGCCACCGTCCGGCGGGAACTCGATGCTCACCGTCGGCGCGGTGTTGCCCACGGTGACCGGAACGTTTGCCACCGCGGTACGGCCCTTCGGGTTCGTCACGGTGAGCTGGGCGGTGTAGTTGCCCGCCGTCGCGTACGTGTGCGTCGGGTTGGCCTCGGTGGAGGTCTGCCCGTCGCCGAAGGTCCAGGCGTAGGTGAGATCGCCGCCGTCCGGGTCCCGGGAGCCGGCGCTGGAGAAGGTGACGGTCAACGGCGCCGGCCCCGAGGTGGGGTTGGCGGACGCCGCGGCGATCGGTGCGCGGTCACCGGCGGTGTAGTCGATCCGGTAGATGCCGGAGTCGTCGTTGTTGCCGCCGAAGCCCGTACCCCACTCGATCAGGTAGAGCGCGCCGTCCGGGCCGAACTCGAAGTCCATCGGCCGGATCATCTTCATGCCGGTGAGCAGCTGGTTGATGTCCACCAACGACTTGCCGTCGGCGGTCATCTGCATCGTGTACATCTTGTTCTGGTTCCACTCGCCGAGCAGCGCCTTGCCGTCGTAGTAGGCCGGCCACTTGCGGGGGGAGTTGAGGTTGGCGTCGTACCGGTAGGCCGGGCCGCCCATCGGGGCGCCACCGCCACCGATCTCCGGGTACCGCGCGTCACCGGCGTAGCCGTAGTCGACGGTGGCCGGAACGACAGGCGGGAGGTTGGTCAGGCCCGTGTTGTTGGGCGAGTTGTTCACCGGCGCGGCGCAGTCGAACTTCGGCCCGCTCGGGCCGGACGGGAACGTGTAGTCGTTGTACGCCTCGTTCGTCCCGGTGCAGTACGGCCAGCCGTAGTTGCCGGGGGTCACGACGTTCCACTCGACCAGACCGCGGGGGCCCCGGTCCGGGTTGTTCGCGTTGGCGTCCGGTCCGTAGTCCCCGACGTACAGCGTGTCGGTCTTCGGGTCGGTGCCGATCCGGAACGGGTTGCGGAAGCCCATCGCGTAGATCTCGGGACGGGTCTTCGCGGTGCCCGGCGCGAAGAGGTTGCCGGTCGGAACGGTGTACGTCCCGTCGTCCTCGGGGTGGATCCGGATCACCTTGCCGCGCAGGTCGTTCGTGTTGGCGGAGGTGCGCTGCGAGTCGTAGTCCTGACGGCCCGGCCGCTCGTCGAGCGGGGCGTAGGCGTTCGACTCGAACGGGTTGGTGTTGTCACCGGTGGCCAGGTAGAGGTTGCCGGCGCTGTCGAACGTCATGCTGCCGCCCGCGTGGCAGCAGGTGTTGCGCTGGGTGTCGACCCGCAGCACCTGCTTCTCGCTCGCCGGGTCGATGGTGTCGCCGGTCACCGTGAACCGGGACAGCAGGTTGCGCGTGACGCCGTCGTTCGGGGCGTAGTAGAGATACACCCACTTGTTGGTGGCGAAGTCCGGGTCGAGCCGGATGCCGATGAGGCCGTCCTCGTTGCCGGTGAAGACGTCCAGGTCGACGGCGGTGACGGTGCTGCCGGTGTCGGGCTTGATGATCTGCACCCGGCCGTCGCGCTCGATGTAGAAGACCCGCCCGTCGGGCGCGATGTCCAGCTCCATCGGATTACTGGTGTTGCTGTCCAGGGTGATCTTCTCGAAGCTGGAGGTCTTCGATGCGCCGCAGTCGGCGTCGATCACGCCGGCCGCCGTCTGGATGCCGCCGAGCAGGTGCTTGAGGAACTCGGGCTCGGCGTACGACTCGCGGGTGTGCCCGCCGCCGGTGTACCAGGAGCGGCCACCGTCGAAGTCCTGGCACCACGCCGTCGGGTGGTCGGCGCCCATCGCGCCGGCGCCCGGGGTGTAGCTCTTCTCGTCCAGGCTGGCCAGCACGTGCACGTCCGGCCGCGGGTTGGTCTGGAAGTTGTACCACTCGTCGAACCGGGACCAGCGGTCCGGCAGGTCGGCGGTGGACGGGTGGGCGTGGTCCTCCACCTTGACGGTGGCCTGCTGGTTCTGCGGGTGGTTGGCGAAGTACGCGCCGACCAGGTCGCCGTACCAGGCCCAGCTGTACTCGGTGTCGGAGGCGGCGTGGACACCGGCGTAACCGCCGCCGGCCCGCACGTAGCGCTCGAAGGCCGCCTGCTGGTCGGCGTCGAGGACGTCACCAGTGGTGGAGAGCCAGATCACGGCCTTGTACTTGGCGAGGTTGGCGTCGTTGAACGCGGCGCCGTCCTCGGTCGTGTCCACAGTGAACCCGTTGGCCGCGCCGAGCTGCTGGATCGCGGCGATGCCGGTGGGGATGGAGTCGTGCCGGAAGGCGGCGGTCTTGGAGAAGACCAGGACGGAATAGGGGTCGGCCGCTGCGGCCTTCGGTGCCTTCGGCACCGCCTGGGAGAGCGGAGCCGCGACCGGCACGTCTCGCGCGGGGATCTGCGCTGCGGCCGGAGCCGCCTGCGCCGGCGACCCGAGCAGGGTCGTCGAGGCTAGCGCGAGGGACAGCAGGGTAGCGGTGAGTGGTAAACGGGCACGACGAGAACGGGACACGCCGCCTCCAATGTCGCGGTGGACAGGAATCGCGGGGGCCGGCTGCCGAAGACCGTCCCGGATGGAGCCGGTGGGGACGCCGTGCCAGGGCGTCCACGCCGGCATTTTGTCGAATCGCTGAACAAATTAATTCTGGTGTATCGATGTCGGGCAAGATGCCGGCTGGTAACGGTTCTGCAACGGCGGGCGACATTCCGAACAGGACCGGAGAAAGTACCCCATCGATGGAGTGGTGTCCGGCCGGCGGCCAGTCCCTTGGCAGACCGGCGGAACTGTCGTACGGTGACACGCAAGTAACCCACGGGAGCCCGGTGTACCGGGCTGAGAGGGGGGCTGACAGCCCCCGACCGTTGAACCTGATCCGGGTAATGCCGGCGCAGGGAGGAGCGTTGCCGTGCCGTCCCTTGGACGACTGCATCTCGTCACCGACACCCGACCCGGGCGCGACCCACTCACCGTGGTCCGGGCCGCCCTCGCGGCGGCCCGCGCCGACCTCGTCGTACAGGTCCGGGTGGAGGACTCCGCCACCGACCGCGAGGCGTACGACCTGGCGGGCCGGGTGCTGGCGCTCTGCGCGCCGTACGGGGCGACCTGCCTGGTCAACGACCGGCTGCACGTGGCGCTCGCGGTGGGCGCCGCCGGTGGGCACGTCGGGGCCGACGACCTGCCGGTCGCCGCCGCCCGGCACGTGCTCGGCCCGACCGGCGTGCTCGGGGCCACCGCCCGCGAGCCCCGGACCGCGATCGAGGCGGTCGTCGCCGGCGCCAACTACCTGGGCGTCGGCCCGTGCCACACCACCAGCACGAAGACCGGTCTGCCGGATCCCATCGGGCCCTCGGGCGTCCGCGACGTCGCCGACGCCGTCGACGTGCCGGTCATCGCGATCGGCGGGGTGACCGCCGACCGGGTGCCCGCGTTGCGGGCCGCCGGGGCGTACGGGGTGGCGGTGGTCGGTGCGCTCTCCGGCGCCGCCGACCCCGCGCGGGCGACCGTCGACCTGCTGCGGGCGCTGGCGTGACGCGCACCGATCTGGCGGTGGTCGGTGCGGGCCCGATCGGACTGGCCATCGCGTGGCGCTGCGCCGTCCGGGGATTGCGCGTCGAGGTGCACGACCCCGCCTCCGGGTCGGGGGCGTCGGCAGTCGCCGCCGGCATGCTCTCCCCGGTCGCCGAGGCGTACTTCGGTGAGCGGCAGCTGACCGAGCTGCTGGTGGCGTCCGCCGCCCGCTGGCCCGGGTTCGCCGCCGAGCTGACCGAGGCGAGCGGCACCGAGATCGGCTACCGGACCGAGGGCACCCTGATGGTCGGGCTGACCGGCGACGACCTGGCCGAGGCACGCCGGCTCTGGGCGTACCAACAGGGGTTGGGTCTGCCGGTGACGCCGCTGCGCCCGAGCGAGCTGCGCGACAGCGAACCGGCGCTGGCCCCGCGGGTGCGCGGCGGCGCGCTCGCGCCCACCGACCACCAGGTCGATCCCCGGCTGCTGGTGCCGGCGCTGCGCACGGCCGCGCGGCGGGCCGGCGCGGTGCTGGTGCCGCAGCCGGTCCGGCGGCTGTCCGACGTGGACGCGGGGGTCACCGTGGTCGCCGCCGGCTGCGGGGCCGCCGCGCTCACCGGCCTGCCCGTGCGGCCGGTGAAGGGCCAGATCCTCCGGCTGCGCGCGCCCGGCGGCGTCGCACCGGGCTTCCGGCACGTGATCCGGGGGTACGCCGACGGCGAGCACGTCTACCTGGTGCCCCGCGCCGACGGTGAGGTGGTCCTCGGCGCGACGGTCGAGGAGCGGTCGGACACGACCGTCACCGCCGGCGCCGTGCAGCGGCTGCTGCGCGCCGGGGTCGACCTGCTGCCCGAGTTGACCGAGTACGACCTGGTCGAGGCGGTCGCCGGCCTGCGGCCCGGAACACCTGACAACGCGCCGATCCTCGGGCCGCTGCCCGGCCGGCCCGCCGTCCTGGCCGCCACCGGGCACCACCGGCACGGCATCGTGCTCACCCCGATCACCGCCGAGACGATCGCCGACCTGGTGACCACCGGCGTACCCGACCCGCTGCTCGCGCCCTTCGGCGCGGACCGGTTCGCCGTCGCGTCGACAGGTACCGGCGACGCGGTGCGGGCCGGCGCGGGCGACAGGAGCGGACCTGGACGAACGACCGAGGAGGACCGGTGGAGTTGACGGTGAACGGGGCCGGACGCAGCGTCCCCGGCGGCGCGTCGGTGGCCGACCTGGTCCGTGACGTCGCCCCGCACCAGCGTGGCGTCGCGGTAGCGGTCAACGGCGAGGTGGTGCCCCGGGCCGGCTGGCCGGGCACGGTGCTGCGCGACGGCGACCGCGTCGAGGTGCTGACCGCGGCGCAGGGCGGGTGAGTGGGATGTCGTTCGAACTGGGTGGGGTGGCCTTCACGTCCCGGCTGATCCTCGGCACCGGCGGCGCCGCGAACCTGCACGTGCTGGAACAGGCGATCCGGGCGTCCGGCACGGAGCTGGTCACGCTGGCGCTGCGCCGGGTGGACACCGCCCCGGGCACCGCCGGAGGGCTGCTCGACCTGCTGGACCGGTGCGGGGTACGGCTGCTGCCGAACACCGCCGGCTGCCACACCGCCACCGAGGCGGTGAAGGTCGCCCGGCTGGCCCGCGACGCGTTCGACACCGACTGGGTCAAGCTGGAGGTGATCGGCGACGAGCGGACGCTGCTGCCCGACGGCGTGGAACTGCTCCGCGCCGCCGAGGAACTGGTCGCCGACGGCTTCACCGTGCTGCCGTACACCACTGACGACCCGGTGCTCGCCCGCCGCCTCGCCGACGTGGGCTGCGCCGCGGTGATGCCGGCCGGCTCCCCGATCGGTTCCGGGCTCGGCATCGGCAACCCGCACCACATCCGGCTGATCCGCCAGAGCGTGGACGTACCCGTGATCCTGGACGCCGGCATCGGCACGGCGTCCGACGCGGCCCTGGCCATGGAGCTGGGCTGCGACGCGGTCCTGCTGGCCAGCGCGGTGACCCGGGCCGCCGACCCGGTGGCGATGGCCACGGCGATGCGGTACGCGGTCGAGGCGGGCCGCCTGGCCGCCGGTGCGGGCCGCATCGCCCGCCGCTTCCACGCCCTCGCGTCCACTCCGGACGAGGGAAGACCGGACCTGTGACAGGCGTCCTGCCGTCGGGGGTCGTCCTGTTGACCGATCGGCTGGTCGCCAGGGGCGGTCTCGAACGGGTCGTGGCGGGGGCCGTCGCTCAGGGAGTGCGGTGGGTCGTACTGCGGGAGAAGGACCTACCCCGCGCCGAGCGCGCCGCTCTCGCGGTCGACCTGCGCGCGATCCTCGCCGACGCCGGCGGGACCCTCGTCGTGGCCGGCCCCGACCCGCTCGGCGGCGACGCCGTCCACCTGCCCGCCGCCGGCCCGTACCCGCCGCCGGCCCTGCCGCTGGTCGGCCGCTCCTGCCACAACGAGGCCGAACTCGCCCGCCTGACCACCGAGCACTACGCCACCGTCTCCCCGGTCTGGCCAACAAAGTCCAAACCCGGCTACGGCCCACCCCTGAACGTCGCGGGACTGCGCAGCCTGGTGCGCGCCAGCCCGGTGCCCCTGCTGGCTCTCGGCGGGGTTGAGACCCCTGATCAGGTAACCGCCTGCGTCGAGGCCGGAGCCGCCGGAGTGGCAGTGCTGGGCGCACTCATGCGAGCAGCAAACCCCGAAGAAACAGCCCACCTACTGACCAGCGCTTTCGTCGAGGCGGCCACCCAGAAGCTCGCAAAAAGCCGGCACGGGCACACGGAGGTCCCCCGGTCAGGGCTGCGGCCGACCGTGCCCACGCAGGGATCAAGCCTGACCGCCCGGAGTGGGCACGGTCGGCCGCAGCCCCAGACCGCAACCAGGGAAAAACCATGACCCCGAAAACCATCCTCACCATCGCCGGCTCCGACTCCGGCGGCGGCGCCGGCATCCAGGCCGACCTCAAGGTCTTCGCGGCGCTCGGGGCGTACGGCACCAGCGTCCTCACGGCGGTCACCGCGCAGAACACCCGAGGTGTCGACGCCGTCCTGCCGCTGCCGCCGCGCACGGTCGCGGAGCAGCTGGACAGCGTGCTCGCCGACTTCACCGTGGGCGCGGTCAAGACGGGAATGCTCGGCACACCCGCCGTCGCCGACGTCGTGGCCGAGGCCGCCCGGGACGGCCGGCTGCCGCAGCTCGTCGTCGATCCGGTGCTGGTCGCCACGAGCGGCCACCGGCTCGGCGTGGTGGGTGCGGTGGAGCGGCTGCTCCCGTACGCCCGGGTGGCGACGCCGAACTGCGCGGAGGCCGCGGCCATCACCGGAAGCGCAGTGGACGACCTGGCCGGGATGATCGTCGCCGCCCAGGCCCTCGCCGCCGGCGGCCCGGAGCACGTCGTCGTCACCGGCGGTGACCTGGGCGGAGACGAAGCGGTCGACGTGCTGCACGGGGGCGGCGTCACGACAGTGCTGCGTGGGCCACGGGTGGACACCCGGCACACCCACGGCACCGGGTGCTCGTTCTCGGCGGCGATCGCCGTGCGGCTCGCGCTGGGCGATCCGGTGCCGGCGGCGGTGGGGGCCGCCAAGGAGTACGTGCTCCGCGCGCTGACCGGCGCGCGGGGTTGGGAGCTGGGCGCGGGGCGCGGGCCGCTGGATCACTTCGGCTGGTCCGCCTGATCACCAGGGAGGTTGTCATGCAGGCACGAGGCAAGGTGTACGTCGAGGGGTCACGGCCGGATGTGCGGGTGCCGTTCGCCGAGGTGGCGCTGACCGGCGACCATCCGCCGGTGCGGCTCTACGACACGTCCGGCCCGGGATCCGACCCGGCGGTGGGGTTGCCCGCGTTGCGGGGCCCGTGGATCGCCGAGCGGGGTGACGTGGCGCCGGTACGAGGCGCGGGTACGCCGCTCGCCGGTGTGGACGGACGTCGTCCGACGCAGTTCGCGTACGCGCGGGCCGGTGTGGTGACGCCGGAGATGGAGTTCGTGGCGATCCGGGAGAACGTCGACCCGGAACTCGTACGGGCCGAGATCGCCGCCGGCCGGGCGGTGCTGCCGCTCAACGTCAACCACCCGGAGTGCGAGCCGGCGATCATCGGCAAGGCTTTCCTGGTCAAGGTGAACGCCAACATCGGTACGTCGGCGGTCAGCTCGTCGGTGGCCGAGGAGGTGGAGAAGCTGACCTGGGCCACCCGTTGGGGCGCCGACACCGTGATGGACCTGTCCACGGGTAAGCGGATCCACGAGACCCGGGAGGCGATCGTGCGGAACTCGCCGGTGCCGATCGGCACGGTGCCGATCTACCAGGCCCTGGAAAAGGTCGGCGGCGACCCGGTCAAGCTCAGCTGGGAGGTCTTCCGGGAGACCGTGATCGAGCAGGCCGAGCAGGGCGTCGACTACATGACTGTGCACGCCGGGGTGCTGCTGCCGTACGTGCCGCTGGCCGTTGACCGGGTCACCGGGATCGTCTCCCGGGGCGGTTCGATCATGGCGGCGTGGTGCCTGGCGCACCACGAGGAGAACTTCCTCTACACGAACTTCGCGGAGCTGTGCGCGATCCTCGCGCGCTACGACGTGACGTTCTCGCTCGGCGACGGGCTGCGGCCCGGCTCGATCGCGGACGCCAACGACGAGGCGCAGTTCGCCGAGCTGCGCACCCTCGGCGAGCTGACGAAAATCGCCTGGGAGCACGACGTGCAGGTGATGATCGAGGGCCCGGGCCACGTGCCCATGCACAAGATCAAGGAGAACGTGGACCTCCAGCAGGAGTGGTGCCACGAGGCGCCCTTCTACACGCTCGGCCCGCTGACCACCGACATCGCGCCCGCCTACGACCACATCACCTCGGCGATCGGCGCCGCGATGATCGGCATGTTCGGCACCGCCATGCTCTGCTACGTCACCCCGAAGGAGCACCTCGGCCTGCCCGACCGCGACGATGTGAAGGCGGGCGTGATCGCGTACAAGATCGCGGCCCACGCGGCGGACCTGGCCAAGGGGCACCCGGGCGCGCAGGCGTGGGACGACGCGCTGTCCAAGGCGCGGTTCGAGTTCCGCTGGGAGGACCAGTTCAACCTCTCGCTGGACCCGGAGACGGCGCGGTCGTACCACGACGCGACGCTGCCCGCCGAGCCCGCGAAGACGGCGCACTTCTGCTCGATGTGCGGCCCGAAGTTCTGCTCGATGAAGATCACGCAAGAGCTCAAGGAGTACGCGGCCCGCGGCATGAAGGACAAGTCGGCGGAGTTCGTCTCCGGCGGCGGGAAGGTCTATCTGCCGCTCGCCTGACCGGGCCGGCATGATCGACTCGGGTTCACTGACCTCGGGGTGTCCCAGCGCGGTGGACAGCCCGGATTCAGCGAACCCGAGTCGATCATCCTGGGTCGGCGTACCGACCTGACGTCAGGCGGTCAGTCGCGGTGGTGACGGCCGGTGGAGCGCAGCGAACGACGCCCGTTCTCCTGCTCCGGCTCGTTGTCCGCGATCGGCTTGCCGAGCCCGGCGACCCAGTCGACGAACTCCTCGTCCTGCGTGGCCAGCGGCTCCGCCGCATCCGCCGCGGACCGCTTCTCCTCGTCGGCCCGGACCCGGTTGCGGCGGAACAGGCCACCGAGCCGTCCCCGCCGGGAGGGCTGCTCCGCGTCGTCGGTGGAGGTCGACGCGGCCCGCCGGGCGTCGCTGTCCGGCCCGTCACTGCCGGCGGTGCCGGACGTGCCGCCCTGCCCGGGTATGCCCGGGCCGGTCGACGGCGGCGCGACAGATCCCGCCGATGCGGGCGTACCGGTGGCCTCGCCGGCCCGGCCGCGCCTGCCGACGGCCCGGTCTGTCGTGCTGCCGGGCTGGTCTGTCGTGCTGTTGGTCTGGCCCGTGGTGCTGGCGGCGCGGCCTGTCGGTAGGCCCCCGTCGAGCGTGGCGGCGGTCGGGCCGTCCTGGTCCGGGATGCTGGCGGTCGGGCTGCCCTGGCCGGGTGCGCCGGCGCTCTGGTCGGCCGTGCTGGTGGTCCGGTCCGACGCGGCGGTGCGTCGAGTGGTGTTGAAGGCGTCCCAGGTGCTGGCGCGGCTCAGGTCCGGCAGCGGCGCCCGGTGCCGGAAGCGGGGCGTCCAGTCGGTCGACTCCTCCGCCGGGACGGGAGCATCCGAAGCGGACGGTTCGGGGTCGGCCGCCCCCGGTGCGGCGGTCCACGCCGAGGTGACCGGCCAGGCCGGTGCCGTCGGGGTCCACCGGTCGGCCTCCGGGCCGTCGACACTCGCCTCGCCGAACAACGAAGCGCCGCCGTCACCCTGCGCCGCGGACCGTTCGGCGCGACCCGTCGCGGACTCCTCAACGGGTGCGGGATCCCCAACCGGGGCGGTGGTGACCGTCGAATCGGTGCCGGCGGCCCGGTCGCGCCGGCTCTCTCCACCGGTCCCGTCGGTCTGCTCCCGCGAACCCTTGCCGCCGGTCAGACTCGCCTGGGCGGGCTCGATGTCGCCGGGCAGGGGAGCGTCCCGGTCGGGCCGGGGAGCGTCCTGGTCGGGCACGGGAGCAGCGTGGTCGACCGGCCCTGCGGAGTCGGTGCCGCTCACGTCGGTGGCCTTGCCGGACCGGGCCAGCCGCCTGGTACGCCCACCTGTCGACCCAGCGGCTGCCGCCGGGTCCTCGGCGGTCGTGCCCGGAGTGACCTCGGCCGGGGTGGACTTCGGCTTGCGCGTACGACGCGGCTTGGGTGCGGGTGCGTCGGCCGTGCCGTCGCCCGCGCTGCCCGCGCTCGGCGTGGCCGCGTTGCCCGCGCTCGGGGTTCCCGCGCTGCTCGCGCTCGGGGTTCCCGCGCTCGTCGTGGCTGCGTTGCCCGCGACCGTCGTGCCTGCGTCGTCTGCGCTCGGCGTGCCCGCGTTGCCGGCGACCGTCGTGCCTGCGCCGTCCGCGACCGGCGTGGCCGCGTTGCCCGCGCTCGGCGTGCCTGCGCCGTCCGCCCTCGGTGTGACCGCGACCGGCGGGACCGCGACCGGCGGGACCGGGATGGCCGGGTCGCTGGTCGTCGTGTCGTCGCTGCTTCGCTCGTCCCCGGCGGTCGTGGCCGTCGTCGTCTTCCCGGTCGGGTCGTCGGCGTCCGCGCGGGGCGTCGGGCCGGCAGCCCCTGTGTCGCCGACCGCAGCGGTGGACGCCGGGACGGCGGGCAACGGGACGGCGGCGCCGATTGCGTCCCCGTCAGGGCTCGACGAGGTCGTTCGTCGCCCGGCGGTGAACTCGCCGGTCGGGTCGGTCAGCCACGAGGCGGGGGCCGGCGGGTTGGTCGCGCGGTCGTGCTGCCCGCCCGTGGGAGGCGCGTCCTGGTTCGGGGTGCCCGCCGTCGCCGCGTCCGGGGTGGTGTCGGCGTGCTGGCGGCGGCCAACCGGTCGGGGCGCCGGCCCCGGGGGCGTCGCGTCGGCGGGGACGGTGCCGTGCTGGCCGCTCGCCGTGGTCGCCGGCCAGTCCCAGTGGGCGGGGACGGTGCGTACGCCTGCGGTGTCGTCGGCGGCGCGCGGACCCGGACCGGTGGTCGCCAGGTCCCCACCGCTGGGGGTCGCGTCGTCGGCCGGACCCGTCGACCTCGCCGCTTCGGCGCCCGGCAGGGACGGGCCGGCGGGCAGCGGGCGCAGGATGTCGGTCGGCGCGATCGCCTGGGGATCGGCGGTACGCGCGCCGATGGGCCAGCGCAGCAAGGCCGCGGCCGCGGCACCGAGGGCGCCGGCGAGGATCGCGATCAGCGCGCCGTAGTAGGGGGTGGTCTGGTAGCGGTCCACCGCGTCGCCGGGGCCAGCGGTCAGGTACGCGAATGCCACAAGCACCGGACCGGCCACCCCGGTCGCCCCGCTCACCAGCGGAACCTGGCCGCGCCAGCGGGCCAACCCGGCGGTGGCGGCGCCCGCGAGCAGCGCCACCACGGGCAGCAGGAGCAGCGCCAGGCGCTGCGCGGCGGCGTCGTTCAGCCAGCTCGGTTCGAGGACGCCGAGTCGGACCGTGGGCAGCGGGCCAGCCGTGCCGAGCGACGGCAGGACGGAGATCAACGCCAGCAGCCAGACCGCCCCGGCCACGGCCGCCATGTTCCAGCCCAGTTCGGGTCGGAACAGCACGGCGACGGCCGCACCCGCTCCGATGACCGCCCCGAGGATGGCGCAGATGCCGACCGCCCAGACCGGGTCCACCGAGATCAACTCGGCGGCTCGGGCGGGCTGCATGCAGAGCGGGGCCACGGCGGTGGCGCCGAGGGCGGCCGCGCCGCCAATGGCCAGTTGCCGGCCGGTGCTGGCCGCCGGGGTGTCCCGGCGGGCCAGACGACCGGTCAGGACGGCGCCGGCGACAGCGGCGTTCGCGGCGAACCAGCCCACCCAGACGAGCTGGGCGGGCCACTGGTTGACGGTCGTGCCGGTGAAGGCACCGGTGAGTCGGACGATGCCGAAGCCGTACGCGACGCCGAGCTGGCCGGCTCCGGCCAGCACGCTCACCCCGAGCGCCGTGAGCAGTAGTCTGCCCCAGGTCCGAAAGGCCATGTCCGGCACGTTACGCACCTGGTACACCGGATCGCCACCGGCACGCCGCGCGGCGCGGCGAGGCACGCCCGGCGGGTCTACTTGAGTTCGACCAGTCGGGCCAGGTATGTCGTGTCCCCGACATTGGTGAGCATGTGTACCGCACCCGGGTCCCGGTAGACGACCCCGCCGGTGGGCTCGTCGGCGTCGATCCGGGTGCCGTCGATGGTCTGTACGACGTTCTTCGCGCCCTGGATCGCCACCACCAGGTAGGGGTGGTCGTGCCGGTGCAGGGGCTGCCGCTCGCCCGGTTCGAGGCGGATGTGCCAGACCCGGACCCGGTCGTTCTCGTACACGATCTCCTGGCCCACCGGCCCGAGTTCGGTGCCGTCGGTCACGTCCGTCATCGTCCACCGTCCAGTTGGGGGAGCACCTCGGCGGCGATCAGCTCGAGGTGGTCGAGGTCGTCGAGGTCGGTCATGCGCAGGTGCACCCGGGTGGCGCCGATCTCGGCGAACTCGCCGATCCGCTGCACGAGCTGCGCGGGCGAGCCGACCACCGGGTCCTCCGGCGGCAGCGCGCTCTTCTCGTGCAGTGGCGCGGCCCGCCGGGCGGCCTCCGCGTCGGTGCGGCCGATGGCCACCACGATCCCGGCCGAGAGGACCAGCGGGGCCCGGCCGGCCTCGGCCCGACCCACGCGGTCGCACGCCTCCCGAACGCGGTCGTACGCCCCGGCGGTCTCGGCCACGGACTTGAACGGCATGTTGAACTCGTCGGCGTAGCGGGCCGCCAGTTCGGGGGTGCGCTTCGGGCCGCGCCCGCCCACGATGATCGGCGGGCCGGGCACCTGCACCGGTTTGGGCAGCGCGGGCGCGTCCACCAGCCGGTAGTGGTCGCCGGTGAAGCTGTACGTCTCGCCCACCGGGGTGGCCCACAGCCCGGTGATCACCTCAAGCTGCTCGGCGAGTCGGTCGAAGCGCTCGCCGACGGCCGGGAACGGGATGCCGTACGAGATGTGCTCGCGCTCGTACCAGCCGGCGCCGATGCCGAGGTCGACCCGACCGCCACTCATCTGGTCGACCTGGGCGACCAGCACGGCGAGAGGGCCGGGCAGCCGGAAGGTCGCCGACGTGACAAGGGTGCCGAGCCGGATCCGCTGGGTCTCGCGGGCCAGCGCGGCGAGGGTCAGCCAGGCGTCCGTCGGGCCGGGCAGGCCCGGGTCGGCGCCCATCGACTGGTAGTGGTCGGCGCGGAGGAAACCCTCGTAGCCGCCGGCCTCGACCAGCCGGGCGAACCGGAGCTGGGTGTCGTAGTCGGCGCCGCGGTGGGGCTCGGTGAAGACCGACACCCGCATGTTCATCGTCCCTCCACGCCGGCGGCGGCCGGCTGGTCGCGTTCCATCAACAGCTCGTGCAGGTCGGCGCTGACCCGGGCGACGTCGGCGAGATGGGCGTTGCGGCCCAGGGTGCGGGGTCGGGGGATGGCCACCTCGACCACCTTGCGGATCCGGCCGGGACGGGGGCTCAGCACCACCACCCGGTCGGCGAGCAGCACCGCCTCGTCGATCGAGTGGGTGACGAAGACGATGCTCGGCTTGTTCTCCATGTGCACGCGCTGGAGTTCGCCGGAGAGTTCCTCGCGGGTGAGCGCGTCGAGCGCGGAGAACGGCTCGTCCATCAGCATCACCCGGGGTTCGCCGATGAGCGACCGGCACAGCGACACCCGCTGCTGCATGCCACCGGAGAGTTCGTGCGGCAGCCGCTTCTCGAACCCGGAAAGCCCGGCCACGTCGAGCAGTTGCCGGGCCCGTTCGCGGTGCTTGGCGCGGCTCCAGCCGAAGATCTCCACCGGCAGCAGGACGTTGTCCAGCACGCTGCGCCACGGCAGGAGCGCCGGCTTCTGGAAGAGCATGGCGATGTCGCGGCGGGGCCGGGTGATCGGCGTACCGGCCACGGTGATCTCGCCGGAGGTGAGCGGGAGCAGCCCGGCGATCAGCCGCAGCAGGGTGGACTTCCCGCAGCCGGAGCGCCCGAGCACGGCCACGAACTCGCCCTCGGCCACGTCGAGGTCGATGCCGCGAAGGGCTTCGACCCGGCCGGATCGGCCCTCGAAGGTACGCGACACCCCGGACAGTCGGATCATCTGCGGCGTACCTCCGCTGAGTGGACGGTCAGGAATCCGACAAAGGCTAGCTGCCCCGTTGACATCTCGCACCGTCCGGGGTGGTCGTCATGTTGTATCCGTTCCGCAACCCGATACGCCTGGCGTCGCAACTGTGGGTTTCTCGTACGCTGTGCCCGCGAAGAGTCCCCTCACGATGGCGGTGCCCGGCTTCTACCCCTCCCGCCGGTACCGTCGCGACAACCCCCTCCGGTGGCCTGCGGCCCCGGTCGGAAAGGACATGGTGCACTGATGAGAAGGCTGACCCGTACGGTCGCTGCGGCCGCGCTGGCCACCGCCCTTGCCCTTGTTTCCGCCTGCAGCAGCGGGTCGGACTCGTCCGACGACGCCAAGGGCGGCAAGGACGGAGAGCTGACGAAGGTGACGTACCTCACCTCCTTCGGCAACTTCGGCCGTGACTCCTACGCCTGGGTGGCGAAGGACAAGGGCTTCTTCAAGGAGGCCGGCTTCGACGTCGACATCAAGGCCGGTCAGGGCACCGGTGGCGTGATCCAGACCGTCGTCGGTGGCCAGGCGGACTTCGGACCGATCGACCTCACCGGTGGTCTGCTCCAGCTCGGCAACGGACAGGCCAAGGACTTCACGGCGGTGGCCGCGATCCAGCAGCGCACGATGGCCGGCATCGCCACCGTCGAGGGCAAGAACATCAACTCGCCCAAGGACCTGGAGGGCAAGAAGCTCGCCGACACCCCCGGCTCCGTGGTCCGCAACCTGTTCCCGACGTACGCCCGGCTCGCCGGTGTGGACGCCAGCAAGGTGACCTGGGTCAACGGTGAGGCCCAGGCGCTGATCGGCACCCTGGCCAGTGGGTCGGTGGACGGCATCGGCCAGTTCGTCGTCGGCCAGCCGACGATCGAGGCGGTGGCCAAGAAGAAGGCAGTCATGCTGCCGTACAGCAACGTGATGCAGGACCTCTACGGCAACGTGCTGATCACCTCCTCGAAGATCGCCAAGGAGAAGCCGGAGATGGTGAAGAAGTTCACCGCGGCGCTGCTCAAGGGCCTGGAGTACAGCCTGGCGAACTCCAAGGAGGCCGGCGAGATCCTGAAGAAGAACGTCGACGCCGCCAACCCGGCCGCCGCCGCCGCCGAGCTGGACCTGATGGCCGCGTACGTGCGTTCCGGCAACTCCGGCACCGCGATCGGCACGTTGGACAGCGGCCGGGTCGCGAAGAGCATCGCGATCCTGCAGGGCGCGGGCGCGCTCAAGCAGAACATCACCCCCGAGCAGATCATCGACTTCAGCCTCGCGCCGAAGGCCTGATCGTCCGGTCGTCACCAGGGGGTACGTCCCACCGGATCCGGTGGGACGTACCCCCGTCGCTCGTCGGTCCCCGCGGCCGGCGAATTACGAGGAGGACAAGATGACCGACGTCCGCTCAGCCGAGTCGGCGGTGACGGTGCCCCCACCCCCGGGCACCGGACCGGAGGCACGTCGGGCGGGTCGGGGCGCCGGCCTGCGCGCGGGGACCGGGGCGGCGCTGCTGCCCGCGGCCGGTCTCGTGGTCGCCCTGGCCGCCTGGTGGCTGATCGCCCGGCTGGAACTGGTCCACCCGGCCGCCCTGCCGCCGCCGGGGGACGTGCTCAGCGCGTTCGTCGACAAGCCCGCCCAGATGCTGGAGCACACCGGGACCACCCTGCTGGAGATCCTGATCGGCTTCGTCCTGTCAGCCGCTGCGGGTGTCCTGATCGGACTGTCCCTGGCCAGCTCGCACACTGTCGAGCGGATGTTCACCCCGCTGCTGGTCGCGGTGAACGCCGTGCCGAAGATCACCCTCGGGCCACTGCTGGTGGTGGCGCTGGGCTGGGGCCAGAAGCCGATCCTGACCATGGTGTTCCTGCTCTGCTTCTTCCCCATCGTGCTGTCCACCGCGACGGGGTTGACCACCACGCCGGCCGACCTGGCCGAGCTGGTGCGGTCGTGGAACGCCTCCCGCTGGCAGGCGTTCCGCAAGGTGCGGTTCCCGGCGGCGCTGCCACAGATCTTCGTCGGGCTCAAGGTGGCCATGCCGCTGGCGGCCATCGGCGCGGTGATCGGTGAGTTCCAGGCCGGGGAGAGCGGCCTGGGCTACGTGATCACCCAGTACGCGGGCGTCGGCGACACCGCCACCGCCTGGGCGGCGATCATGCTCGTGGCGCTGGTCAGCATCCTGCTCTACTCCGCGCTCGTGCTCATCGAGCGGTTCGCGCTGCCCTGGGTACGGGAAACCACCAGCAGCCGCTGACCCCAAAAGGCAAGACAAGACCAACAAGGAAACACGAAGGGCCGGCCCCGACAAGGAGGCCGGCCCTTTGCAGTAACCGTGACGCGGGAGGGTTGTGGCCTACCGTGCCCGGCGGAGGGATCAAGCCTGACCGCCCGGAGCCGGGGACGGTAGGCCACAACCCCAACGCCGAGCACGATGCACCAGGCACCGGCGGGCCCGAGCGTTACCCCGCCAGACGCCAGCGCCCGTTGCGGGCGACAAGCGTGGTGAGCGCCTGCGGCATGAGGCCGGAGTGGTTGTCGGGCGTCATGCGGATCGGGCCGGAGAGGCCGTCGATCTGGGACGTTTCCAGCACGTCGCGGATGCCGTCCCGGTCGACCTTTCCGGCCGGGCCGCCGGCCCGCAGTTCGGCGTCGGCGATCAGTTGGATCGCGTCGGCGGCGAAGGACGAGGACCCGTTGTAGCCGCCGAAGCGGGCCGTGTAGTCCTGGAACCACTGCCGCCGGGCCGCCTTCGCCGGGGTGGTGGCGATCACGTCGTCGATCACCATGGTCTGGGTGAAGATCAGCGTGGCCCGCTCGGTGGCTCGGGCCGCAGTGCCGAGGAAGAGATCGCCGGCCGCTCCCGCGTCGAAGAACAGCGACCCCCGGAACGCGGCCTGTTGGGCGCTTGTCGCGGCCAGCGCGGCCTGCTCCGGCGGGGTCCAGACGACAAGTGCGTCGGGCTTGAGCTTGGTGAGCTTGGTGACCTGCTGGCCGACCTCGGTGTCGGTGGTCTTCACCGACTCCTCACCGGCGACCTTGATGCTGGCCTTGGTCAGTTCGCGGCGTAGCGCGAGCACGCCCTCCCGGCCGTAGTCGTCGTTGCTGGCGAGCAGGCCCACCTTGCGGACGTTCTTGCGCCGCAGTTCGGTGGTGAGCGCCGCGGCGCTGTCCGCCGCGTTCGGACCGAGTTTGAACACGTAGCGCCGCTCGGCGACCGGGCTGGCGATCGCTCCGGAAGCGGCGAGCGCAATGGTGGGAATCCGCTTGTCGTTGATGACGCCGACCGCGCCGACCGCGCATTCGTTACAGCCGCCCATGACGATGGCGCTGACTTGGGAATCACTGCTGAAGTCGGCGATGTTGCGCAGTGACTCGGCGGCGTCGGAACGGTTGTCCTTGACCTTCAGATCGATCTTCCGGCCGTTGAGTGCTCCGGAGGAGTTCAACTGCTCGACCTTGAGTTTCAGGGCCCGCTGGTATGTCTGACCGATCGGGGCCGCAGCCCCGGAGAGTTCGAGATCGGCAGCGATCACGATCGGACTCGTGTCCTGCTCCGTTCCACCGAACTGGCAGCCGGTGAGCGTGGTGGCCACTACGGCCGATGCGAGCGCCGCGATGGTCGCGGAGCGGATGGGGCTCAACTCAGTCCTCCAGGTGCGGGCGCGGGCGCTGCCCGGTCACCGCCGCTAATCCGTCCTCAGTGGAGGACGGGATCTCCTCTGCCGTACGGTGTGCGCGAAGCCTGCAAAACCTTGCCAATGGCCGGCGCTGTGGTCAAGCGCGGACCCCGGTTGCATTTTCGGGACGGCCATCCCACATGCTGGGGTAACGCAATGTTTGCAAAAGCTCACTTTGCATACACGCGTGACCACTCTGGAGTTACATGCCCTGTTCAGGGGCTTGCGGAAATGAAGGTATCAGTTGACCGGATCACGGGTTCCGCGCCGTCCGACCGTTTCCTGCCTCACTGCGGCTTCCCAAACACGATCTTCTCTGATGAAATCGCGGCCGTGCCGCGCGTGGTCCCCTCCGCCCACGGCACGGTTCGGCGGGCCAGGCGGGGAAGAAACGACGGAGGCGATGTCGTGAGCACCGGACCGACGACCCTGCCCGCGCTCGGCGAGAATGCTCGTCGTACGCGCCGGCGCCTACCGAGGCTGCGGGACGCCCGGATCCGGTCCAAGCTGGCGCTGATTCTGGTCGTTCCGGTGGCCGCCGTCATCGCGCTGGCCACCGTCCGGCTCATCTCGGTGGGCGAGGGCGCCTACGACGCCACCCGAGCCCGGTCCCTCACCGCGCTCTCCATCGACGTCAGCGCGCTCACCCAGGATCTCCAGGCCGAGCGGATGGCCGCCGCGGCCTACCTGGCCGCTCCCCGACAGTCCGCCGACGCGTACAACCTGCGGGTGCGCGAGACGCAGCAGCGCGTGGACCAGTACAACGCCGAGCGGGGCCGCATCGGCGACGTGCCGGCGGCGCTGCGGGACCGGCTGGCGGCTATCGACGACCACCTGTCCACCCTGGACGGCACCCGCCAGGAGGTGCTGGACCGCCGGCAGGATGACGCCATGGCGGTCGCCGAGGCGGTGCTGCGCTACGGCGTCATCCTCACCGACCTGGTCGCCTACGGCGACGGGCTGGCCCAGCTGCCCGGCGAGGAGAGCCTGTCGGACAGCCGCCGTGCGGTCGCCGCGTTCGCCCGCGCCAAGGCGGCCGTCGCCGAGGAGGAGGCGGTCGCCTTCACGGCGCTGACCGCCGGCCAGCTCGACCCGGAGCAGTTCTCCTCCTTCGTGGCCACGCTGACCAGCCAGCAGGAGTCCCTGGTCGCCTTCTCGCTCGCCGCTGATCCGGTGCAGCGGGCCCTCGTCGACAGCACCGTCTCCGGCGACGCCGTCGGCCTCTCCGACCGGGTCGCCACGGACATCACCCGCTCCGTCGGGCAGCGCCCGCTGGTCAGCGCTCAGGACGCCACCGCCGCCATCGGCGCGGTCAACGACCTGATGCGCTGGGCCGAGGTTCAACTGCAGAACCGGCTGCTCGACCAGGCCGACCAGGCGCGTTCGGACGTCATCCGGCAGGCCGTGGTCGAGTCGATCCTGGTGCTGCTCACCCTGATCATCGCGGTGTCGCTGGCCGTGGTGCTGGCCCGGTCGCTGAACCACTCGCTGCGCCGACTGCGCGAGGGCGCGCTCTCGGTGGCCAACCACGACCTGCCGGACGCCGTGCAGCGCCTGCAGAACATGGGCAGCGTGGGCGACGGTGGCGTGGACGAGATCGTCCGTCAGGTCCGCGACCCGATCCAGCTGAACAGCCGGGACGAGGTCGGTCAGGTGGCGTTGGCCTTCAACGTCGTCCACCGGGAAGCGGTGCGGGTCGCCGCCGAGCAGGCAGCACTGCGCACCAGCGTCTCGGCGATGTTCCTCAACCTGGCCCGCCGCAGTCAGACCCTGGTCGACCGGATGATCGGCGAGCTGGACGCGATCGAGCGCGGCGAGGAGGACCCGAAGCGGCTGGCCCAGCTCTTCGAGTTGGACCACCTGGCCACCCGAATGCGCCGCAACGACGAGAACCTGCTGGTCCTCGCCGGCGCCGACTCGGCCGTACCGCGCCGCGACGACGCGCTGGTCGTGGACGTGCTGCGCGCCGCGCAGTCCGAGGTGGAGCTCTACAACCGCATCGAGTTCGGCACCGTCGACACCGACATCTCGGTTGCCGCGCACGCCGTCAACGACGTCGTACGCCTCGTCGCCGAGCTGCTGGACAACGCCACCCGGTTCTCGCCGCCGAACACGACCGTCGTCGCCGACGGTCGCCGCATCCGCGACTACGTCCTGATCCAGATCGAGGACCGCGGGCTCGGCCTCACCGACGAGCAGCTCGACTCGCTCAACCGCCGGCTGGCCGCCCCGCCGAGCGTGGACGTCGCCGCGTTCCGGCTGATGGGTCTGGCAGTGGTGAGCCGGCTCGCCTCCCGCTACGGCATCCGGGTGGAGCTGCGCCGCAACGTGGAGGGCGGCACCGTCGCCCAGGTGACGCTGCCCGCCGCCACCGTGGTCCTGCCGAGCAACCGGGGCCGCGAGCAGGTGCTCACCCGTCCGCGCCAGCCGATGGCTGTCGAGCAGACGCCGCTCACCCCGGTCAACCACGCCGAGTCGTACGCCGGGGCCAGCACCGCGGCGGCGACGCTGCCCGACCAGTGGCGGACCAGCGCCCCGACGCCCGAGCAGTGGCAGTCTCCGGTCGACGCGCGGGACACCGCCCCGGCCGTGCAGGCCGGCGGCTACACCGGGGCCCGCCCAACGGTGCCGCCCGCCACCGCGCCGGCCACCCCGGTCCCGCCCGCCCGGCCGGCGTACAGCAACGGTGGGGGCACCTCGGTGGGCAGCCCGACCGTGGCGTACCCGACCATCGGCGCGCTGCCCCGACGCGGCTCGACGGCCGACACCACTGACGCTCGGAGCGCGCCGGGGCTGCCCGTCGGGCCGGTCGCCGGTCCCGGAGCGGTCGCCCCGCCCGCGACGCCGGCCCCGCCCGTGCAGCCCGCCGCGCCGGCCACGCCGCCGGCGCCCTCCGCACCGGTCAGCACCCGGCCGGAGTTCCCGGCCGAGGCGCCGATCTTCCGGGAGATGGAGGCGGTCTGGTTCCGGTCGCACGGCGACGACGCCACCGCGATCTTCACCCGGCCCCAGTTCGACACCCCGCCCGCGCCCGCCGACGCCGGCCCGCGGGCGGCCAACGGCGGTCAAGCGGCCACCGCGTCGGCGCCGGCGGCCGCGCCGGCCCGACCGCCACTGCCCACCCGCACCCCGGGCAGTTCCGAGGGCACGGGAGCGCAGAGCGTGGGAAGCATGGACGGATTCGGTGGTGCGAGCACCGGTCGTGGCGGTGCGAGCACCGGCGGTCGTGGGGCCTCGACGCCGAAACCGCCGCCGTCGTACACCCCGCCGCCGGCCGCCCGGACGGCGCCGGCAGCGGCCCCGGCCCCCGCTGCCCCGCCGAGCACGCCCCCGCCGGCCACGGACCCGGACGCCTGGCGGACGGCGGCCGACGAGGGCTGGTCGCTGGCCAGCCGGGCCGCCGAGCCGGCCGCCGCCGGCACCACCCGCTCGGGTCTGCCCAAGCGGGTGCCGCAGGCGCAGCTCGTGCCGGGTGGCATCGAACCGAAGGGTGGCCGGGACCGCAGCCGGCGGACCCCCGATGAAGTACGCGGCCTGTTGTCGGCCTACCACCGCGGCGTGCAGCGTGGTCGGACGGCCGGCACGGACCTGAACAGCACCTCGACCAAGGAGAGCCGATGAACAGGCCAGCTGCCATGCAGGACATGGGTTGGCTGCTCACCAACTTCGCCGACAGCGTGGCGGGTATCGCCCACGTGGTGGCGGTGTCCGCCGACGGGCTGCTGCTCGCGTCCTCCCGGGACCTGCCGGGGGACCGGGCGGACCAGCTCGCCGCGATCACCTCCGGCGTGGTGAGCCTGACCGAGGGCGCGGCCCGGATGTTCAGCGCGGGCGGGGTGTTGCAGACAGTCATCGAGATGGACAGCGGATACCTCTTCCTCATGTCGATCAGCGACGGCTCGTCGATGGCCGTGCTGGCCGCGCGGAGCTGCGACGTGGGCCAGGTGGGCTACGAGATGGCACTGCTGGTGGAGCGGGTCGGCGCCGCGCTGGTGCCGCTGCCGAGGGACGCGGTGCGTTCGTAGCGCCGGAAGACCCGGCGCGGACCGCGCGCCGGAACAGGGATGGGAGGCGGTGTGGGCCGGCTCCGCTGGGGACGAGGAGGTGATCGTGGATGGACCAACGGCGCGCTGACCCGCGCGGCGCTCTGGTGCGTCCGTACGCGGTCACCCGTGGTCGTACCGAGCCCCGGCAGGACATCGCCCTGGAGGCGGTCCTCACGGCCTCTCCCACCCAGGTTGCCGAGTCCCGTTTCGCGGGGCACGACAAGCACCGCATCGCCACGGTCTGCGAGGGCCGTGCACAGTCGCTGGCGGAGATCGCCGCGTACACCCGGATGCCGCTGGGCGTCGCCCGGGTGCTGGTCGCCGACATGGTGGCCGAGAGCCTGCTGACGTTACACACTGCTGCTCCCGCCGAGGGGTTCGAGGAGCGGATGGAACTGCTTGGAAGGGTGCTAAGTGGACTTCGCAGGCTATGACCCCGCTGGGGGGCGGCCGAGCCGGGGAATCGTCTCCGCGAAGATCGTCGTCGCGGGCGGCTTCGGCGTCGGTAAGACGACCCTGGTCGGCTCGATCTCCGAGATCACGCCGCTGACGACCGAGGCGGTGATGACCGCCGCGGGTGTCGGTATCGACGATCCGTCCAAGGTGCCGGGCAAGGAGACCACCACGGTCGCCATGGACTTCGGCCGGATCACCATGGCCCAGGACCTGATCCTGTACCTGTTCGGTACACCGGGTCAGACCCGTTTCTGGTTCATGTGGGACGAGATCATCCGAGGTGCGGTGGGTGCCGCCGTCCTGGTGGACACCCGCCGGATCACCGACGCGTTCGCCCCGCTGGACTACTTCGAGAACCGCAACCTGCCGTACGTGGTGGCGCTCAACAACTTCGACGGCGCTCCCCAGTACGAGTTGGAGGAGATCCGCGAGGCGCTGGCCATCTCGCCGCAGGTGCCGCTGGTGATGACCGACGCCCGGCACCGGGATTCGGTCAAGCAGGTGCTGGTGACGGTGGTCGAGCACGCCATGCTCCGGCTCCAGGCCGAGCACGGTAGGGGCTTCCCCACGCCGGTCGGCTGAACCGCCGCGTCGTGGCCGGCACACCAGGGCCGGCCGCGACGCGTCAGTCGACCCGGAGCCGGTAGCCGCGCTTGACCACGGTCTGCACCACGCGCGGCGCGCGTAGGCCGGCCCGCAGGCGGGCCACCGCCATCTCCACCGCGTGCTCGTCGGCGCCCCGGGGGAGGGTCCGCAGCAGCGCCGTGCGCGACAGCACCCGGCCGGGGGCCTGGGCCAGCGCCCGCAGCACCGCCATCGGGGCGGGGGCGAGCGGGCGCAGCTCGCCGTCGATCACCGCCGCGTGTCCGCGCAGGGTGAGCAGGTGCCCGGCGGCCTTGAACGTCACGGTCCGGCGGGGCAGCTCGTCGACGATGGTCCGCACCAACGCGCCCAGCCGGGCCCGCCCGGGCGCACTCACCGGCACCCCGTGCCGCAGCAGCGGCTCGGCGGTCACCGCTCCGACGCAGCTGGCCAGCACGTCGCTGCGGAACGCGGACACCACCGCGTCGGTACGGTCCCCGGCGGCCCGCAACAGCGCCTCCGCCGCTGGTGCCGAGGTGAACGTCACCGCGTCCACCAGCCGGCCGGCGATCAGGTCGATCAACCGGTGCAGCGGTGCCGGGTCGGTCGGCGGCGCCCAGCGGTAGACCGGCACCTCGATCACCGTGGCGCCGGCCGCCTCCAGCGCGAGCGTGCACTCGGGCTGCCGCTCACCGTGCAGCTGCATGGCGATCACCTGCCCGGCCACGCCACGGCGGCGCAGGTGATCGACCACCTCGTCGCAGCTCTCTGACGCCGGTGACCACTGGTCGTGCAGCCCGGCCGCACGGATCGCGCCGCGTGCCTTCGGGCCCCGGGCGACGACGTACGAGCTGGCGAGCACCGAACGCAGTGGTTCGGCCAGCCCCCAGCCCTCGGCCGCCTCCAGCCACCCGCGCATCCCGATGCCGGTGTTGGCCATCAGGATGTCGGGTGGCTGGTCCAGGCAGGCGCGGGTCGCCTCGCGCAGTTCCGTGTCGTCGGACAGCGGCACGATCCGCAGCGCCGGGGCGAGCACCACGCGGGCGCCCCGGCGTTCGAGCAGCGCGGCCAACTCGTCGCGCCGCCGGTCGGCGGTCACCCCGATGGTGAAGCCGGCCAGTTCTTCCCGCATCAGCCCTCCCGTCGCAACCGCACTTCGACGATCCCGTCGTGGCAGCGCGTGTCGTGCCGGGCCACGGCCATCCCGGGCAGGTCCAGGCACTCCCCGGTGCGCAGGTCGTACACCTGCTTGTGCAGCGGGGAGGCGACCGTCGGCACTCCGCCGCGGCTGCCCACGATGCCCCGCGACAGCACGTACGCCCCGGAGACCGGGTCGCGGTTGTCGATCGCGAACAGCCCGTCCACGGTGTGGAAGAGGGCGACCTGCACGCCGTCGACCAGGGCGGCGGCACCCCGGTTCGGTTCCAGCCGGTCGAGGGGGCAGACAGCGGTCCAGTCGAGCGTGCTCGTGTGGCTCATCGCCGTACCTCCGGAAGGCCGAGTGAGACGGGCTGCCGGCGGGTGTCGGCCGGCTCGGGACGGGTGGTCGTCAGGGCGCGTGCCGGCACCGGCTGGCCGCGTTCCACGGCGAAGGTGATCGACGGGTCGGGCACGTCGGGGGCGTTGACGAAGGAGGTGTAGCGGCGCAGCCGCTCCGGGTCGTCCAGCACGTCGCGCCACTCATCGGAGTACGACGCCACGTGCCGGGCCATCGCCGCGTCCAGGTCGGCGCAGAGCCCCAGCGAGTCGTCCACGATCACCGCGCGCAGGTGGTCCAGGCCGCCGTCCATGGCCTCGATCCACCCGGCCGTGCGTTGCAGCCGGTCGGCGGTGCGGATGTAATACATCAAGAATCTGTCGATCAGTCGAATCAGTGCTTCGGTCGACAGATCAGTGGCGAACAGGTCGGCGTGGCGGGGCCGGAAGCCGCCGTTGCCGCCGACGTAGAGGTTCCAGCCGGTCTCGGTGGCGATGATGCCGAAGTCCTTGCTGCGGGCCTCGGCGCACTCCCGGGCACAGCCGGAGACCGCCGACTTGAGCTTGTGCGGCGCGCGCAGCCCGCGGTAGCGCAGCTCCAGCGCCACGGCCAGCCCCACCGAATCCTGCACCCCGTACCGGCACCAGGTCTCGCCGACGCAGGACTTCACCGTGCGCAGCGCCTTGCCGTACGCGTGGCCGGACTCGAAGCCGGCGTCCACCAGGCGTCGCCAGATCTGCGGCAGCTGCTCCACCCGGGCCCCGAACAGGTCGATCCGCTGCCCGCCGGTGATCTTGGTGTAGAGCTGGAAGTCGCGGGCGACCTCGCCGATGACGATCAGCTTCTCCGGGGTGATCTCGCCGCCGGGGATCCGGGGCACCACCGAGTAGCTGCCGTCGCGTTGCAGGTTGGCCAGGAAGTGGTCGTTGGTGTCCTGCAACGACGCCTGCTCACCGTCGAGCACGTGCCCGCTGCCCAGCGAGGCGAGGATCGACGCCACCACCGGCTTGCAGATGTCGCAGCCGCGCCCCCGCCCGTGCTCGGCGACCAGCCGGGAGAACGTGCGGATCCCGCGCACGCGGACGATCTCGAACAGCTCCCGCCGGCCGACGTCGAAGTGCTCGCAGAGCGCACTGGACTGCGCGACCCCGGCCGCGTCGAGGAGCTGCTTGAGCATCGGGACGCACGAGCCGCAGCTGGTGCCCGCCCGCGTGCACGCCTTCAACGCCGGCACGTCCGCGCAGCCGCCCGCGATGGCGTCGTCCACGTCGCCGCGGGTCACCGCGTTGCAGGAGCAGACCTGCGCGGTGGCGGGCAGTGCCCCGGCGTCCGCGCCGCCGCCGTCCGGCGCGAGCAGCGCCAGCGGCGCGGCCGGCAGCGGACCGCCCACACTGGCCCGCAACGTCGGGTACGCGCTGGCGTCGCCCACCAGCACCCCGCCGAGCAGGGTCTGCGCGTCGTCGGAGAGGACCAGCTTCGCGTAGACCCGGGTGGCCGGGTCGGTGAACGTGACGTCCAGGCAGCCCTCGGTGGTGCCGTGCGCGTCGCCGAACGACGCCACGTCGACACCGAGCAGTTTCAGCTTGGTGGCGGTGTCCGCGCCCGGGAAGGTCGCCGCGCCGCCGACCAGCCGGTCGGCCACCACCTCGGCCGTCGCGTACCCGGGGGCGACCAGGCCGTGGCAGGTGCCGTCGACCGCCGCGCACTCGCCGACGGCCCAGACGTGCTCGTCGGCGCTGCGGCAGGTCTCGTCGACCAGCACCCCGCCGCGCGGACCCAGCGGCAGGCCGGCGGCCCGCGCCAACTCGTCGCGGGGCCGGATGCCGGCGGCCACCACGACCAGCTCGGCGTCGACCACGCGGCCGTCGGACAGCTCCAGGGCGTCGACAGCGCCGTCGGCGCCGGCGCGGATCGCGGTGGTGGCCACCCCGAGGTGGGTACGCACGCCCAGCTCCTCGACGTAGCGGCGCAGCATCGCGCCGCCGGCCTGGTCCACCTGCACCGGCATCAGCCGGGGCGCGAACTCCACCACGTCGGTGCTCAGGCCGAGCAGGCGCAGCGCGTTCGCCGCCTCCAGCCCGAGCAACCCGCCGCCGATCACCGCGCCGACCCGCCGTCCCCGCGCGTACGCCCGGATCGCCGCCAGGTCGTCCAGGGTCCGGTAGACGAACACGCCGGGCAGGTCGGCGCCGGGCACCGGCGGCACGAAGGGGTACGACCCGGTGGCCAGCACCAGCGCGTCGTAGCCGTACTCGCCGACGGCGGTGGTCACCACCCGCCGGGCGCGGTCGATGGCAGTGGCCGGCTCACCGAGGCGCAGCCGCACGCCGTCGTGCGGGGTGTGCACGTTGAGCTCGTCCTCGCTCACCCCGTCGAAGTACGCCGAGAGCCGCACCCGGTCGTACGCGGGACGCCCCTCCTCGGCCAGCACCGTCACCCGCCAGCGGCCCTGCGGGTCGCGGGCGCGCAGCGCGTCGACGAAGCGCTGCCCCACCATGCCGTTGCCGATGACGACCAGGTCCTGACCGCTCATCGCGTCACCTCCACCGATTCCGCTTCGGACAGCCAGTCGACGATGCCGCCGACCGCATCCCGGCATCCGCCGCATCCGGTGCCGGCCCGGGTCCCCGCCACCACCGCGTCGAGCGTTCGTGCACCGGAGCGCCAGCACCGCACCAGCGCTCCCTTGGTCACCGTGTTGCACTGGCAGACGACTGCCGCGTCCGGCATCAGCGCCGGTGACGCGCTCGGCGCCGCGCCGGCCCCGCCGAGCGCCCGGCCCAGCAGCAGGGCCCGCCGGTCGGCCGGCACCGGGTGACCCCGGTCGAAGAGTTGGATCACCGTGCCGATCGCCGGGTTGTCGCCGAGCAGGATCGCGCCGACCAGCCGTTCGTCGCGGATCCGCAGGCGCGCGTACGTGCCCCGGGCGGGATCGGCGAAGGTCAGCTCCTCGCCCGGCCCGCCGCCCGCGGCGTCGCCCATCGCGGCCAGGTCGATCCCGGCCGCCTTGAGCCGGGTCACCACGGGTCGAGGTCGGTAGCGGGCCAGCGGGTCGGTGCCGGTCAGCACGTCGGCGAGCACCCGGGCCTGGGCCCAGGCGGGTGCGACAAGTCCGGTGAGCGCGCCGTCGTGCTCGGCGCAGTCGCCGATCGCCGAGATGCTCCGGTCGCTGGTGCGCAGCCGGTCGTCCACCACCACGCCGCGCCGCACGGTCAGCCCGGCGGCCTGCGCGAGGGCGGTGTCGGGGCGTACGCCGCAGGAGAGCACCAGCAGGTCGGCGTGCAGCGACCGCCCGTCGGCCAGGTCGAGGCGGACGCCGGCGTCGTCGGCGACGACTCCGGTCGCCGGCACCGCGAGCTGGATGGTGACGCCGAGCCCGGCGAGCGTGCCGGCGAGCACCGCGCCGGCCGCGGGGTCGAGCTGCCGCTCCATGAGGTGCCCGGTGTGGTGCACGACAGTGGTGGCGAGCCCGCGGGTGGCCAGGCCGCGGGCGGCCTCCAGGCCGAGCAGCCCACCGCCGAGCACTATCGCGCTGCGGGCCCCGTCGGCGACGGCGAGGATCCGGCGGCAGTCGTCAAGGGTCCGGAACGGAACGACCCGCTGCGGCAGGTCGGTCGGGTCGAGGCCGGGCAGCGGCGGCACCACCGCCCGCGCGCCGGTGGCCAGCACCAGGTGGTCGTAGGAGATTCGTTCGCCGTCGCCGGTGCGGACCTCGCGGGCGGACCGGTCCACAGCGGTCACCGGTACGCCGGGGCGCAGATCGATGCCGTGCCCGGCGGCCTCGGTCAGCTCCACGTCCGGTTCGGCGATCCGGCCGGTCAGCAGCGTGGAGAGCATGATCCGGTTGTACGCGCGGTGCGGCTCCGCCCCGAGCACGGTGACCTTCCGGTCTCCCTCGCGGGCGTGCAGTTCGGCCGCGAGCCGGGCACCGGCCATCCCGTTGCCGACGATCACCACCCGGGCCGTCATGCCTTCTCCACCCGGACCGCGCAGATCTTGAACTCGGGCATCCCGGAGATCGGGTCCACCGCGTCGTTGGTCACCGAGTTGGCCCGGCCGGCACCGGACCAGTGGAACGGTGCGAAGACCGTGTCCGGTCGGATGCCCGAGCTGAGGCGGGCCGGCGCGCGCAGCTCGCCCCGGCGGGAGGTGACCCGCACCGGGTCGCCGTCGTCGATGCCCAGCCGGGCCGCCAGGTCGGGGTGCAGCTCGACGAACGCCTCGGGCGCGGCGCGGCGCAGCGCGGCCACCCGGCGGGTCTGGGTGCCGGACTGGTACTGGGCGAGCACCCGGCCGGTGGTGAAGTGCAGGGGATAGGTGGCGCAGACCTCCTCGGCCGCCGGCCGGTGGTCCACGGCGTGGAACCGGGCCCGGCCGTCCGGGGTGCCGAACCGGTCGGCGAAGAGCCGTGGCGTGTCCGGCCCGTCCGCGCTGGGGCAGGGCCAGAAGACACCGTCGGCGTCGTCGATCCGGGCCCAGTCGATGCCCGCGTAGTCGGCGACCCCTCCGGCGGAGGCCCGGCGCAGCTCGGCGAACACGGTGGCCGGGTCGGTCGGGAACCGCGCCGCAGCCGTCTCGGCGTCGCCCAACCTCGCCGCCAGGTCGGCGAGGATGGCCAGGTCGGTCCGGACGCCCGGCGGAGGCGGGCGCAGGGCCCGTCGGCGCAGCACGCGGCCTTCCAGATTGGTCATCGTGCCGTCCTCCTCGGCCCACTGCGCGGTGGGCAGCACCACGTCGGCCAGCGCCGCCGTCTCGGAGAGCAGCAGGTCGGCGACGACCAGCAGGTCGAGGTCGCGCAGCCGGCCCTCGATCCGGGCCGCCCGGGGAGCGGAGACCACCGGGTTCGAGCCGAACACCAGCAACGCGCGGGGGCCGTCAGGGGTGCCGAGCGAGTCGAGCAGTTGGTAGGCCGGCACGCCCGGGCCGGGCAGGTCGTCGGCCGGCACGCCCCAGACACCGGCGACGTGTTCCCGGGCCGCCGGGTCGTCGATCCTGCGGTAGCCGGGGAGCTGGTCGGCCTTCTGCCCGTGCTCCCGCCCGCCCTGACCGTTGCCCTGGCCGGTGAGGCAGCCGTACCCCGAGCCCTCGCGGCCGGGCAGGCCCAGAGCGAGAGCGAGATTGACGTACGCGGTGACGGTGTCGACGCCCTTGGCGTGCTGCTCGGCGCCGCGCGCGGTCAGGATGATCACGCGGCCGCCGGTGCCCAGCGCTCGGGCGGTCGCCTCCAGGTCGGCCACCGGCACGCCGGAGAGCTGCTCGGCGCGGGCCGGCCACCACGCGGCGACGCTGCGGCGGACCACGTCGAAGCCGCTGGTCCGCTCGGCCACGTACGCCTGGTCGACCCACCCTTCGGTGAGCGCGATGTGCAGCAACGCGTTGGCCACGGCGAGGTCGGTGCCGGGCAGCGGTTGCAGGTGCAGGTCGGCCTGGCGGGCGGTGGCGGTGACGCGGGGGTCGACGACGATGAGCCGGCCGCCACCCCGGCGCTGCTCGGTGAGCCAGCGCACCAGCGGCGGCATGGTCTCGGCCGGGTTGGCGCCGACCAGCAGCAGGGTGTCGGCCCGGCCGAGGTCGGCCAGCGGAAACGGCAGTCCCCGGTCGACACCGAAGGCGCGCAGGCCGGCGGCGGCCGCCGACGACATGCAGAACCGTCCGTTGTAGTCGATGTTGCGGGTGCGCAGCGCGACCCGGGCGAACTTCCCCAGCGCGTACGCCTTCTCGTTGGTCAGCCCGCCGCCGCCGAAGACGGCGACCGCGTCCCGACCGGAGCTGCCCTGGATGGCGCGCAGGCCGGTGGCGATCCGGTCCAGCGCGGCGTCCCAGGTCGCCGGGCGCAGCTCGCCGCTGACCGGGTCGCGCAGCAGCGGGGTGGTCAGCCGGTCCGGGTGGTCGAGCAGCTCGGCGGACGTCCAGCCCTTCTGGCAGAGCCCGCCCCGGTTGGTGGGGAACTGGCGGGGGAGCACGCTCACCCCGGTGTCGTCCTCGCGCAGCGTCATCCCGCACTGGAGGGCGCAGTACGGGCAGTGCGTCGCCACCTCCCGGGGGGTTCGCCCCGGTCGAGTTGCCGGCCGTGCACCGTCTGTCATGTCCCGAAAGCGTGCCGGCGGGCGGTTTCCGGTCCGGGTCTCTTCTGTTTCGGTCCTGTCAAGTGGGGCTCACACCGCACAGGGGCAGCGGACGTGACGGGTGGGTCGGTCCGCCGACCTGCCGTCCGCCGCCCGTGGCGAGCGCCGCCCGCGTCCCATCCAGCGGTCGGTGCTGTGCCGACCCCACGCCCGTCGCTTAGTATGTGGGAAAGTTGTCTCACTAAATGGGAGTGGCGATGAGCGTGACGGACGTCTTCGACGCGGTGGCCGGCACCTACGACGAGGCGCGTCGGCGGCTGATTCCCTGCTTCGACACCTTCTACGGAGCAGCGGTCGAGGTGGCGGCGCCACCACTGCGCGCCGCGCTGGCCGCCGGTCGTACACCTGAGGTGTTGGACCTGGGCGCGGGCACCGGCCTGCTCTCGCTGCTGCTCGCCGCGGCGGTGCCCGGGGTCCGGCTGACCCTGGTGGACGGTGCGCCGGCCATGCTCGCCCGCGCCACCGAACAGTTGCGCGACCGGGGCGTGCCGCACCGGAGCGTGCGCGCCGACCTGTCCGACGAGCTGCCGCCCGGGCGGTACGACGCGGTGGTCAGCGCGCTGGCGATCCACCACCTGGACGACGACGGCAAGCGGGCGCTCTACCGGCGGGCCGCCGCCGCGCTGGCGCCGGGCGGGGTGTTCGTCAACGCCGAGCAGGTGGCCGGTCCGACGCCGGCTCTGGACCGGCGCTACGACGAGGTGTGGCTGGCGCGGATCACCGAGCTGGGCGCGTCCCCCGACGAGATCGCGGCCTCCCGGGAGCGGATGCGGCACGACCTGCCGGCGACAGTCGCCGACCAGTGCCGGTGGCTCGGCGAGGCCGGCCTGGTGGACGTCGACTGCTACGTCAAGGAGTGGCGCTTCGCCGTGTTCGGCGGCCGGGCCCGGTGACGGTATGTGCGTTTCGGCGGCCGGGGACGAGCCGGCCGGCGCGTGGATGACTGATGGTCATACCGCTGGGTAGTCTCAGCGGCATGACTGCCAAGGTGACGCTGTCGTTCACGGACGAGACGATCGAGGAGGCCCGACGCTTCGCCAAGCGCGAAGGGCTGTCCCTCTCGGCGTGGATGGACCAGGCCGCCCGCGAGAAGGCGCTGCGCGAGGTCTTCACCGCGCACGCCGCCGCCGTGGGCCGTGCCGGCCTCGACCTGGAGTCCGCCGCCCTCGCCGACGCCCGCGAGGTCGGCATGGTCAACGACCTCTTCTCCGGCGGACGGCCAAGTGCTGCGTAGGGGTGAGGTCTGGCGCATCGAGGGCGCCCGGGAACGCCTCGGGCTCGTGATCAGCTCGGACGTCTACAACTCCACCGACGTGCCCATCGTGATCGTCGTCGAGGTGGTCGAGGAGTCGCTCCTGCGCGACTCGCCCCTCGCCGTGCCGATGGGCCGGTACGTGGTGATGCCCGACCGGATCTCCGCACCGATGAAGAAGTGGTTCACCGACTGCGTGGACGTCGCCGACACCGACACCATGCTCCGGGTCGGCCGCGCCCTGCGCATCCTCCAGCAGCTCTGAGCCACCGGACCTCACCACCGCCGCCGGCCCGTGGTGCGGTAGGCGTATCCGGGCCGACCCGTGACGGGCACTGCCAGGTAACCCCGCCTTCCTAGCGTTCCTCCTCGTCGCATCGACGAGGAGGAGCCGCCGTGAGCACGCTCACCAGCACCGCAGTCACCGCCGAGCCACCTGCCGTCGCCGGACGTCGGCGCCCGCTGGACGACTGGCGGCCCGAGGATCCCGACTTCTGGCGTACGACAGGCGCACCCATCGCCCGCCGCAACCTCTGGGTGTCGATCTTCGCCGAGCACGTGGGTTTCTCCGTGTGGAGCCTCTGGTCGGTGACCGTGCTCTTCCTCGGCCCCGCGTACGGCATCGACCCGGCCGGGAAGTTCCTGCTCACCGCCGTGCCGGCCGCGCTGGGGGCGGTGCTGCGGCTGCCGTACACCCTGGCGGTGGCCCGCTTCGGCGGGCGGCGCTGGACGACAATCAGCGCGCTGCTGCTGCTGGTCCCGACGGTGCCGATGACTGTGCTGCTGGAACCCGGGGTGTCCTACTCCACGCTGATGGTGCTCGCCTGCCTCACCGGCGTCGGCGGCGGCAACTTCGCCTCCTCGATGGCGAACATCAACCTGTTCTACCCGTCCCGGCTCAAGGGGCGGGCCCTCGGGCTCAACGCCGGCGGCGGCAATCTCGGGGTGCCCGCGGTGCAGCTGGTGGGGCTGGCGGTCCTGGCCACCGCCGGGGCCGCGTACCCCCGGCTGGTGCCCGCGGTCTACCTGCCGCTGATCGTGCTGGCCGCGCTGGCGGCGGCCCGCTGGCTGGACACCGTGCCCGGCGCGCGCAACGAGCCCGGGGCGCTGCGCGAGGCTGCCCGGGACCCGCACACCTGGGTCATGTCGCTGCTCTACATCGGCACCTTCGGCTCGTTCATCGGGTTCGGCTTCGCGTTCGGCCAGGTGCTCCAGCTCCAGTTCGCCGAGCGGTTCCCCACAGCCGTCGACGCCGCCTGGCTGACTTTCCTGGGGCCACTGGTGGGCTCGCTGATCCGGCCGCTGGGTGGCCATCTCGCCGACCGGCTCGGCGGGGCCCGGGTGACCTTCTGGAACTTCGTGGCGATGGCGATCGGCGCCGGCACGGTGCTGTACGCGGCCCGGGAGCGCTCGTTCGGGCTCTACCTGACCGGGTTCCTCGCCCTCTTCGTCTTCTCCGGCGTCGGCAACGGCTCCACGTACAAGATGATCCCGGCGATCTTCCGGGCCCGGGCGGCCGACGCCGTGGCCGCCGGCACGCGTGACCCGGAGGCCGCCGCGCGGTGGGCCCGGCGGATGACCGGCGCGTTGATCGGCATCGCCGGGGCGATCGGCGCCTCCGGCGGAGTGCTGGTCAACATCGCCTTCCGCCAGTCGTTCCTCGGCTCCGGCAACGCCGATGCCGCCTACCTGGCGTTCATCGGCTGGTACGCGCTGTGCTTCGCGGTGACCTGGTTCGTCTACCGTCGTCCGGGGTCCCACCGGCTCGCCGGGGTGTGATCCGGGTCATGGTCGGCGCGTCGCCGCGCGGCATCCCACCCCCGTTTTGACCTGCCGATGGGGCGCCGGGTATCGTTGCCTGCTGTTGTACGACATCCAGAGGCGTGCCCTATCAGGTACGCTTGGTCGTTCGTGCGCGCTGGTCCGGCCTGCTAGATCTGGTCACCTCGGCGCGCGACCCCAGACCGACGACGAGACAAGGTAGACCTGTGCGTACGTACAGCCCGAAGCCGGGTGAGATCGAGCGTCAGTGGCACGTCATCGACGCCTCTGATGTCGTGCTGGGCCGCCTGGCCACCCACGCCGCCACGTTGCTGCGTGGTAAGCACAAGCCGACTTTCGCGCCGCACGTCGACACGGGCGACTTCGTCGTCATCGTGAACGCGGGCAAGGTTGCGCTGACCGGCAACAAGCGCCAGACCAAGGTCGCTTACCGCCACTCGGGTTACCCGGGTGGTCTGAAGCAGGTCGGCTACGACGAGCTGCTGACCAAGCGTCCCGAGCGGGCCATCGAGCTGGCCGTGAAGGGGATGCTCCCGCACAACAAGCTCGGCCGTCAGCTGATCAAGAAGCTGAAGGTCTACGCCGGTGCCGAGCACCCGCACCTCGCGCAGCAGCCGGTGCCGTTCGAGATCAAGCAGATCGCGCAGTGAGCGCGGGCGAAGGAAGCAGCATGACCGACATCACCACCGAGACCGAGGTTGCCCCGGAAGCCCCTGAGGCCACCGAGGCGCCGGCGCCCGTCGCCCGCGCGCCTCGTGGTGACCGGCCGATCCAGACCGTGGGCCGCCGCAAGGAGGCCATCGTCCGGGTCCGCATCGTCCCGGGCACCGGCAAGATCACCTGCAACGGCCAGGACCTCGAGGCCTACTTCCCGAGCAAGGTGCACCAGCAGCTCATCAAGGACCCGCTGGTCACCGCCGAGAAGCTCGAGCAGTTCGACGTCATCGCCAACCTGCGTGGCGGCGGCACCACCGGCCAGGCCGGTGCGCTCCGGCTGGGCATCGCCCGCGCGCTGATCATCAACGAGCCGGACGACCGCCCGGCCCTCAAGAAGGCCGGCTTCCTCACCCGGGACGCCCGGGTCAAGGAGAGCAAGAAGTACGGCCTCAAGAAGGCCCGTAAGGCTCCCCAGTACTCGAAGCGCTGATCTTTCCCAGCGCGTTGTACTTCTGACGGACGGCCGGTCCGCCTCCCCTCGACCGGGGAGGTGGTCCGGCCGTTCCGCTTTCTCCTTCTCGGTAGTGCTCATCGGAGGTTGGCGGGTATGGGTCGGTTGTTCGGCACGGACGGCGTACGCGGGCGGGCGAACGCGGATCTCACACCCGAATTGGCGCTCGCACTCGCCGTGGCCGCCGCGCACACACTCGCCGAGACGGACCGCAGCCACCCGCCGCTCGCCGTTGTCGGCAGGGACACCCGGGCCAGCGGCGAGATGCTGGAGGCCGCCGTCGTGGCCGGGCTCACCAGCGCGGGCGCCAACGTGGTCCGCGTCGGCGTGCTGCCCACCCCCGCCGTGGCGTTCCTCACCGCCGAGTCGAAGGCCGACCTCGGGGTGATGCTCTCCGCGTCGCACAACCCCATGCCGGACAACGGCATCAAGCTCTTCGCCGCCGGCGGCCACAAGCTGCCCGACGAGATCGAGATGCGGATCGAGGCGGCCGTCGAGACGAACGCCACCACTGCCTGGGACCGGCCGGTCGGCGCCGGCGTCGGCCGGGTGCACGACCTGCTCGACGGGGCGGACCACTACGTCCAGCACCTCGTCGGCACCGTGCCGCACCGGCTCGACGGGATCAAGGTCGTCGTCGACTGCGCCAACGGCGCCGCCGCCGAGGTCGCCCCCGTCGCGTACCGGGAGGCCGGGGCCGAGGTCATCGCGATCCACGCCGAGCCCGACGGGCTGAACATCAACGACGAGTGCGGCTCCAACCACATCGAGGCTCTGCGCGAGGCCGTCGTCGAGCACGGCGCCCACCTGGGCATCGCCCACGACGGTGACGCCGACCGCTGCCTGGCGGTCACCGCCGACGGCGACGAGGTCGACGGCGATCAGGTGATGGCGATCCTCGCGCTGGCCATGCGCGACGCCGGCACGCTCACCCAGGACACCCTGGTGGCCACCGTGATGAGCAACCTCGGCCTGCGGTTGGCGATGTCCGCGCAGGGCATCCGGCTGATCGAGACCAAGGTCGGCGACCGGTACGTGCTGGAGGAGCTGCGCGCCTCGGAGTTGGCGCTCGGCGGCGAGCAGAGCGGCCACATCGTCATGCCCGCGCACGCCACCACCGGCGACGGGGTCCTCACCGGCCTGCACCTGATGGCCCGGATGGCCGCGACCGGCAAGACCCTCGCCGAGCTGGCCTCGGTGGTCACCAAGCTGCCGCAGGTGCTGATCAACGTGCCGGTCGGCGACCGTACCGTCGGGGCGAACGCGCCGGCCGTCCGCGCCGAGGTCGAGCGGGCCGAGGCGGAGCTGGGCGAGACCGGCCGGGTGCTGCTGCGCCCGTCGGGCACCGAGCCCCTGGTCCGGGTGATGGTCGAGGCCGCCACCGAGGCGACCGCCCGCGAGGTCGCCGAGCGGATCGCCGCCCTGGTGCGTACGGCCAGCCCCGTCGGGTCGTAGTCGAGTGGACCGGGGCTCGCGCCCGGCGCGTCAGCGGGTCAGGGCGCGCAACCGGGTGACCGCCTCGGTCAACACCTCCGGGCGCTTGCAGAACGCGAACCGGACCAGTCGTCGGCCGGCCTCGGCATCGTCGTAGAAGACCTGGGTCGGCACGGCCACCACGCCGCAGCGCTCCGGCAGCGACCGGCAGAACTCGACCCCGTCGGAGCCGCCGAGCGGCGTGATGTCGGCGGTGACGAAGTACGTCGCCTCCGACGTCAGCACCTCGAACCCGGCGTCGGTGAGGCCGCCCACGAGCTGGTCGCGACGTTGCTGGAGCCCGTCGCGGAAGCCCGTGTAGTAGTCGTCGGGCAGGGCCAGCGCCACGGCGACCGCCGGTTGCAGCGGGGCGGCGTTGACGTAGGTGAGGAACTGCTTCACGCGCAGCACCGCCGAGACCAGCGCCGCCGGGCCGCTCACCCAGCCGACCTTCCAGCCCGTGCAGGAGAACGTCTTGCCGGCCGACGAGATGCGCAGCGTCCGCTCCCGCATCCCGGGCAACGCGGCCAGCGGCACGTGTGGACCGGACGCGTCCGTGAACACCAGGTGCTCGTAGACCTCGTCGGTGACCGCGTACGCGCCGTACTCCTGGCACAGCTCGGCCACCAGCGCCAGCTCGGCCGGCGTGAACACCTTGCCCGTCGGATTGTGCGGTGAGTTGAGCAGCACCAGCCGGGTGCGCGGCCCGAACGCCGCCCGCAGCGCCGCCGGGTCGAACGCGTACCGACCGTCCGCGGCGGGACGCAGCGTGACCGGCCGCCGGACCGCGCCGGCAAGCGCGATCGAGGCGGCGTACGAGTCGTAGTACGGCTCGAAGCAGACCACCTCGTCGCCCGGCTCGCACAGCGCGAGGATGCTGGCCGCCACCGCCTCGGTCGCGCCCGCCGTGATCACGATCTCGCCGTCCGGGTCGTACGACAGGTCGTGGAACCGCCGCTGATGGGCCGCGACGGCCGCGCGCAGGGCGGGTATCCCCGGGCCGGGCGGGTACTGGTTGTGCCCGCCGCGCAGCGCCTCGGCGGCGGCGGCGGCGAGCATCTCCGGCGGGCCGTCCGTGTCCGGGAAGCCCTGGCCCAGGTTGACCGCCCCGGTCCGGACGGCGAGGGCGGACATCTCGGCGAAGATCGTCGTGCCGAAGGGCCGCATCCGGGCCACCAGCGGGTCGACATCGGTGCTCGTCGTCACCTGCGCCAGCCTACGGGCACCCGCCGGCGCAACCCCAGCCTCACTCGGGCTCACAGCGGGTCATCCAGTACCCCTGGCTCTTGTCGATCACCGGCTTTCCGACGCCGGTGATCGTGATCGTGCAGTCGAGGGGCTTCTCGGCCACGCCGTCGGGCCAGGTCGCCTCCACCATGATCCGGCTCTGGCCGTTGGTGCGGATCGTCGTACGCCAGGGCAGCTTCGCGCTGTCGACGTGGATGAGGTCACTCTCGGCGTCGTAGTAGGCGATGTCCGCCTCACCCGCGCCGGACACCTGGTAGACCACTGTCACCGGCGCGGGCCCCGACGTGGGGCGCGTGATCGGTTTCTTGGTGGGCGTCGCGGTGGTGGTCTCGGGATCGGTGGGCGCGGTGGGCTCCGGCGCGGCGCTCGGCGGCCAGCCGTCGTCGTCGAAGGGGCCGGTGTCGTACGGGTCCTCGGCCACCGTGTCCGGGAGCAGTTGGCCGAGCAGGGGTCCGCCCACGCAGAAGCAGCCGCAGGCGCCGAGGACGAGCGCCGCGACGACAGCGGCGACGATCCCGACCACCCGACCGTTGCCGGAGGGCCGGCCGGGCGGCGGATAGCCCGGGTAGAGATAGCCCGGCGGCGGGTAGCCCGGCGGCGGGTAGCCCGGCGGCGGGTAGCCCGGCGGCGGATAGCCGGGGTAGAGATAGCCCGGCGGCGGGTAACCCGGCTGCGGATAGCCGGGCTGCGGATAGCCGGCCGGCGTGGGCTCCGGTGACGGGGGTGGTGGCCAGGGGGTCGCCGCGGTGGGCGTCCACCCGGTTCCGGCGGGATCGGGTGTCCACGGCGCCGAGGGCGACGCGGGTGTCCACGGCGCCGGCGGCGCCCAGGGCTGGCCCGGAGCCAGTGGATCGGGCATCGGGAAGGAGCCCGGCGCGGCCCACTCGGACGGCGGCGTCGGCGGCTGTCCCGCAGTCGGATCCGGCGGCGTAGGGGTTGGTTCCGGGGGTGGCGTCGGGGACGCCTCGGGCGGCGGCGCGTCGGACATGGCTGCTCCGGGCGGGAGTGGGTATGGGCCAACGGGCCGGGGGAGCGCGCGCCGAGCCCGCCGGAAGACTGTCGTACCCGCTGGCCGTCCGCAACCCCGTCGGGTCGGTGGCACCGCGACCGGTCCCGTGACACTCGTCCCATTACTGTCCGCCAGCCACCGATCGCTCAAATTCGGTGCTTGTTTAGCCGACTTTCGAGCACCCACACTGAGCGAAACTGGGTTAGGCTGCGGGCCATGTGTGGAATCGTGGGATACGCGGGCGCGCGCCCGGCACTGGGCATCGTGCTCGACGGGCTGCGGCGGCTGGAATACCGGGGCTACGACTCGGCGGGCGTGGCGATCGTCTGCGACGGCCAACTGCTGACCGAGAAGAAGGCCGGCAAGCTCTCCAACCTGGAGAAGGTGCTCTCCGAGCGCGCCGCCGACGACCCGACCTCCTGCGCGGCCAGCCCCATCGGCATCGGTGACGGCACCACCGGCATCGGGCACACCCGGTGGGCCACCCACGGCGGCCCGACCGACCGCAACGCGCACCCGCACCTGGCCCCCGACGGTCGCGTCGCGGTGATCCACAACGGCATCATCGAGAACTTCGCCAAGCTCCGCGCCGAGCTGGAGGCCGACGGCGTCCAGTTCACCAGCGACACCGACACCGAGTGCGCCGCGCACCTGCTCTCCGCCGCGCTCGCCGACCTGCGCGCCGCCGGCCAGCCGGACGGTCCGCAGCTGCTCGCCGCCGGCATGCGCGTCGTGTGCCAGCGGCTGGAGGGCGCGTTCACCCTGCTCGCGGTCGACGCCGGGGTGCCCGGTGCGGTCGTCGGCGCCCGGCGCAACTCGCCGCTGGTCGTCGGCCGTGGCGAGGGGGAGAACTACCTGGCCAGCGACGTGGCCGCGTTCATCGAGCACACCCGCGAGGCCGTGGAGCTGGGTCAGGACCAGATCGTCCTGATCACCGGCGACAGCATCGAGATCACCGACTTCGACGGTCAGCCCGCCAGCGGCAAGGACTTCCACATCGACTGGGACTCGTCGGCAGCCGAGAAGGGTGGCTACGACTGGTTCATGCTCAAGGAGATCGAGGAGCAGCCGCAGGCCATCGCCGACACGCTGCTCGGCCGGCTCACCGAGACCGGTGAGATCGCCCTCGACGAGGTCCGCCTCAGCGACCAGGATCTGCGCGACGTCGACAAGATCTTCATCGTGGCCTGCGGCACCGCGTACCACGCGGGCATGGTCGCCAAGTACGCCATCGAGCACTGGACGCGGATCCCCTGCGAGGTGGAGCTGGCCAGCGAGTTCCGCTACCGCGACCCGGTGCTCGACAGGTCCACGCTGATCGTGGTGATCTCGCAGTCCGGCGAGACGATGGACACGCTGATGGCGCTGCGCCACGCCAAGGAGCAGAAGGCCCGGGTGCTGGCGATCTGCAACACCAACGGCTCGACCATCCCCCGCGAGTCCGACGCCGTGCTCTACACCCACGGCGGGCCGGAGATCGCCGTCGCGTCCACCAAGGCGTTCCTCACCCAGGTCGTCGCCTGCTACCTGATCGGCCTGCACCTGGCGCAGGTGCGCGGGATCAAGTTCGCCGACGAGGTCGGCGCGGTCGTGGCCCAGCTCCAGGAGATCCCGGGCAAGCTGCGTGAGCTGCTGGACCGCATCGAGGGAGTCCGCGAGCTGGCCCGGGACCTGAAGTCCGAGCCCACAGTGCTGTTCATCGGCCGGCACGTCGGCTACCCGGTGGCCCTGGAGGGCGCGCTGAAGCTGAAGGAACTGGCGTACATGCACGCCGAGGGCTTCGCCGCCGGTGAGCTGAAGCACGGCCCGATCGCCCTGATCGACAAGGGCACCCCGGTGATCTGCGTGGTGCCGTCGCCGGTGGGCCGCGGCATGCTGCACGACAAGGTCGTCTCCAACATCCAGGAGGTCCGGGCTCGTGGCGCGCGGACCATCGTGATCGCCGAGGAGGGCGACGAGGCAGTCGTCCGGTACGCCGACCACCTGATCTACGTGCCGCGTACGCCGACCCTGCTGGCCCCCCTGGTCACCACGGTGCCGCTGCAGGTGCTCGCCGCCGAGATCGCCGCCGCCCGGGGGCACGACGTGGACCAGCCCCGCAACCTGGCCAAGTCGGTAACCGTCGAGTAGTCGCCGCCCACGTCCGGGGCCCCGGCGCACCGCACCCGCGGTGCCCGGGGCCCCGTCGTGTGCGCGGTGCCGACCCGGCGCGGCCCAGCAGTGTCCGGGGTCCCATGGTGTGCGCGGTGCCGAGCCGGCGCGGCCGAGCGTCGACGGCGCGTCGTCAGCGGCCCAGCACCACACGGGCCATCCCGTCGAGCGCCGGGTTGCCCGGCTCCCAGTAGCCGGTGTGCCCGCCACGACCGCTCGGGAACACCCGGCCGCCGAACCCGGAGTCCGCCGGGTCGTGACCGAACCACAGCTCGTGGTCCGTCCGATCCGGCCACCCCGGCACGGCCGCGAGCGGAGCGGCGCCCAGCAGGGCCCGGCGGCCCAGCTCGTCCACCGGCCGGGCCAGGCGGATCACGTCGTCCGGAGCGCTGCTGGCCCACACCTCGGCGGCCGGGACGCCAAGCTCGACCGCGTGCTCCGCACCGACCCCCGGTGAGCCGACGAACATCAACGCGTCGGCCGCCAACCCGTGCTCCCGGGCGGCGATGCCCACCACCAGCGACCCGTAGCTGTGCCCGAGCACGGTCTGCCGCGCCGACGGCCCCTCGTGGGTGGCGCGCAACCCCTCCTGGAAGCGGTGCAGCGCCCCGCCGGCGTCCCGGGCCTGGTCGGCCGACGCCGCCTCGGTCAGGAAGTCCGGTGCGTCGTAGTCCAGCCACAGCACCGCCGCGCTGCGTTCACCCGGCGCGAGCGTCGCGCAGCGCTCCAGCACCCGGGCCGCTCGCCCCAGCTCGCCGGGGGCGTCGTCCAGGCCGGCGGTCATTCCCGGCACGTACGTCAGCACCCGGTCGGCATGGTCCGGGTCGCCGAGCGCCACCACCACCCGACCCTCACCGGCCGGGTCCAGCCCCAGCAGGTACGCCCGCGGCTCCCCGGTCGCCAGGCGCTCGGCCAGCGCGTCCAGGCCGGCCAGCCGCGCCGCCACCCCGCGCAGCCGCAGCGAGGCGAGCGGCCCCGGCGGCACCCGGGCCAGCAGCCGTCGACGTTCGGCCAGCAACTCCGCGCGTCGCGCGCCGAGGAGCAGGCGGTTGGCCTGGTCGCGGGCGGCCACCGGCACCCCGTCCAGGCCGCCGACGAGGGACGGTTCGTGCCCGACCAGCCACCGTCGCTGTGCCGGGGTCAACCCGGACCACCAGGCTCGCACCAGCGCCGGCGTCGCTCCGGCGGCCGGTCGGCCGGGCGGCGGTGGGGACGCCCAACCGGTGCCGGCGGCCCCGGCCAGCTCGTCCAACCGGTCGGCGGCCTGCCGGTCCGCCGCGTCGGCCAACTCCAGCGCTCTCCGCAGAGCCGCCCCCGCGCCCGCTTGGGCCGCGCCGGCCCGCTCGGTCGGTCGCAGGCGAGTCGGATCGACGTGCACAGCACCGGACCGGTCCACCACCAGGCCGGCCGCGTCGGCCCGGGCGACCGCCTCGGCGAGCCGCGCCTTCGCCACCAGGAGGCACCCGGCCAGCTCGGACAGCACCTGATCGGCCTCGATCAGCGCGGGCGCCACCGAGGTCACCTCGCCTCGCAGACCGCCCAGCCGAGCATCTGCCGCCACCGCGGCCGCGCCGGACCAGCCGCCCCGCAACCGCCCGGCGGAACCGGTTAGCGCGTCGGCATGCCGCTCGACCGGACCTGTCAACCCGGCCCAGGCCACCCCGGCCACCCGCCAGCCGCCCGGATCGGCGGCCCAGAGCTGGCGGTAGCCGACGCCGCTCACCGGGGCAGGACGGCGAACCGGCCGGCGGCCCGGTCGTCCACCGTCTCGTACGCCTCGGCGGCGGCCCGGACCCCACCGGCGGTCAGCGCCACGTCCGCCCCCAGCCGGCAGAACCACGCGTGCGCGGCCGATTCCAGCCCCGCGAGGGCCGTCGCGGCCCGCCAACCCGGCGCCGGCACCAGCAGGCCGGCCGCCCGGGCCAGGCCCCACGCCAACCGGTACGCCTCGTCGTCGAGCGCACCGGCCACGGCGCGCAGCTCCTGCGGCCGGACGGCGAACGGCTCCTCGGTCATGACCCCACCCCCGTGCACGATCGGCATCCACGCGCTGACGCTAGGCAGGGCCGAGCCGTGCCGGAGTGCCCTGTGGACAGCCGGCTGCTGTCGTACTCCGGTGTGTCCACAGGCGTTGCCCACGGCGGGCCCGACGGCTAATCTGCCGCCCCGGCCGCCGGTAGGGTGGTCTGGTGATCGTCGCTGTCGGCATCGACGTCGTCCTGGTCGACCGGTTCACCCGGTCCCTGGCGCGGACGCCGCTGCTTGCCGACCGGCTCTTCACCGCGGCCGAGCGGGCCACCCGCTCCGGCACCCCACGCTCGCCCGAGTCGCTCGCCGCCCGGTTCGCCGCGAAGGAGGCCGTCGCCAAGGCGCTCGGCGCCCCGGCCGGGCTGAGCTGGCACGACTGCGAGATCGTGCCCGATGACACCGGTCGACCCTGGCTGACCGTCTCGGGCACCGTCGCGACGGCGGCCGTCGAGCGGGGCATCAACCACTGGCACCTCTCGCTGTCGCACGACGGCGGGATCGCGTCGGCGATGGTGGTCGCGGAACGGTGACGTCGGCCGGGTGGCCGTGACGGCCCACTCGCGAGCGGAATGGGGCACGGTGACATGAGAGCGGTGTGGCGGGCGGCTGACGTACGGGCGGCCGAGGCGGGGCTGAAGGGCACCCTGCCGGAGGGCACGCTGATGCAGCGGGCCGCCGCCGGGTTGGCCCGCCGGGCCGCCCTGCTGCTCGCCGAGCGGGGCGGGGTGTACGGCGGCCGGGTGCTGCTGCTCGTCGGCTCGGGCGACAACGGCGGTGACGCCCTCTACGCCGGGGAACGGCTGGCCCGCCGGGGCGTCGAGGTGTCCGCCCTGCTGATCTCCCCGGGACGGGCGCACGCCGCGGGCCTGGCCGCGCTGCGCGCCGCCGGGGGCCGGGTCGTCGACCGCCCGACCGGCCCGGTCGACCTGGTCCTCGACGGCATCGTCGGCATCGGCGGCACGGGCGGACTGCGGGCGAACGCCGACGGGATGGTTCAGCGCCTCGACGACCTGCGCGGGCGCGACGGCGCTCGGGCCACCGTGCTGGCCGTGGACGTGCCGAGCGGGGTGGCGGTGGACACCGGGCACGTGCCGCTGGCCGCGTCCGGCCGGCCCACCGCGGTCCGCGCCGACGTGACGGTGGCCTTCGGCGCGTTGAAGCCCGCCCTGGTCGTCGGACCGGCAGCCGCCCTGGCCGGGCAGGTGGAGCTGGTCGACATCGGGCTGCGGCCCTGGCTGCGGGGCACCCCCGCGCTCCAGGTCACCGAGTGGTCCGACATCGTGCAGTGGTGGCCGGAGCTGGGCGCGGCGTCGGAGAAGTACACCCGGGGCGTGGTCGGGGTGGCGACCGGCTCGGCGACGTACCCGGGCGCGGCGGTGCTCTCCGTCGGTGGGGCGCTCGCCGGGCCGACGGGGCTGGTCCGCTACGCCGGTGGCGCACGGGCCGAGGTGCTGCACCAGCACCCCTCGGTGATCGCCACGCCGCGGGTCGCCGACGCCGGCCGGGTGCAGGCCTGGGTGTGCGGCTCGGGGCTGGGCACCGGCGACGACGCGGCTGCCGAACTGCGGGCCGTCCTGGCCGCCCCGGTGCCGGTGGTGCTCGACGCGGACGCGCTGACCCTGCTGGTGGACGGCTCGCTCGCCGACCGGCTGCGCGGCCGGGACGCGCCGATCGTGGTCACCCCGCACGACCGGGAGTTCACCCGGCTGTGCGGGGAGGAGCCCGGCGCCGACCGGGTCGGGGCCGCGCTGCGGCTGGCCGCCTGGATGAACGCGGTGGTGCTACTCAAGGGGGACCGCACGGTGATCGGCACGCCGGACGGCCGGGCGTACGTCAACCCGACCGGGACCCCGGCGCTGGCCACCGGCGGCACCGGCGACGTGCTGGCCGGACTGCTCGGCTCGCTCCTGGCGGCCGGGGTGCCGGCGGACCGGGCGGCGGCCTCGGCCGCGTACCTGCACGGGCTCGCCGGTCGGGAGGCGGCCCGCGGCGGTCCGGTGACCGCGCCCGACGTGGCGACCGCGCTGCGCCCGGTCATCGCCCGGCTGGGCTGATCGTTGCTGTTCGGTGCCGGTTGGCCGGCTCGGCGGGCCGGGCCGTGCGTCGCCGCCCAACCGGATCGGGGCGGAAAGTAGGCTGGGCGTATGTGGCAGGCCGAGGTACGCGTCGATCTTGACGCGATCCGCGAGAACGTGAGCCGGCTCCGCTCCGGCACCACCGCCGAGCTGATGGCGGTGGTCAAGGGTGACGGGTACGGCCACGGCATGCTCCCGTCCGCCCGCGCGGCACTGGACGCGGGGGCCGACTGGCTCGGCGTGTGCACCCTCGACGAGGCGCTCACGCTGCGCCGGGCCGGGATCACCGCGCCGGTGCTGGCGTGGTTGCTCGCGCCGGGGTTGCCGCTGCACGAGGGGGTCGGCGCCGGGGTGGACCTCGCCGCCGCCAGCCTGCCGCAACTGGACGAGATGATCGAGGCGAGCCGGCGTGCCGGACGCCCGGCCCGACTGCACCTGAAGATCGACACGGGGTTGTCCCGGGGTGGCGCGACCGTCGACGAGTGGCCGGAGCTGCTCGACGCCGCCGCGAAGGCGCAGGCCGACGGCCTGGTCGAGGTGGTCGGTGTGTGGAGCCACTTCGTGTACGCGGACATGCCCGGCCACCCGACCACCGACCGGCAGCTCGCCGCCTTCCACGAGGGGCTGGCCATGGTCGAGCGGGCCGGGCTGCGCCCCCGCTGGCGGCACCTGGCCAACTCGGCGGCCACCCTGACCCGCCCGGACACCCACTTCGACCTGGTCCGCCCCGGGCTGGCCGTCTACGGCCTGTCCCCGGTGGCCGGCGACACGTACGGGCTGCGGCCGGCGATGACCGCGCGGGCCCGGGTGATGCTCACCAAACGGGTGCCCGCCGGCACCGGCGTCTCCTACGGGCACACCTACACGACCGAGGCCGACGCCAACCTGGCCGTGGTGCCCCTCGGGTACGCCGACGGTGTGCCCCGGCACGCGTCCAACACCGGGCCGGTGCAGCTCGCCGGTGCACGGCGGACGATCTCCGGGCGCGTCTGCATGGACCAGTTCGTGATCGACTGTGGCGACGACCCGGTGGCCGACGGCGACGTGGCGACCCTGTTCGGCAGCGGTGCCGACGGCGAGCCGACGGCCGACGACTGGGCCGAGGCGGTCGGCACGATCAACTACGAGATCGTCACCCGGTTCGGCAGCACGCGGGTGCCGCGCGTCTACGACGGCGAGCGCCCCTCGTGACGTACCGCATCCCGCGTCCGCGGACCGCCGTCGGCCGGGTCGCCGGCCTGGTCGGCGCCGCGGTCGGAGTGGCGGCGGCCGGCCTGGCCGCCGGCGTCGCGACCGAACGCACCCTGGTCCGCCGGCTCAAGGCCGACCCGGCCGACCCCTACGCGCACGAGAGGTTCGGCGAGCAGCGGTACGACGAGGCGTTCCGGCTGGAGCTGCCGGACGGCACCGACATCCACGTCGAGGTGGTCGAGCCGACCCGCCCGGTGCAGGGGCACCCGACGGTGGTGCTGGTGCACGGCTTCTGCCTGGACATGGGCACCTTCCACTTCCAGCGCCGGATGCTCGCCGCGCGCGGCGACTACCGTGTCGTCGCGTACGACCAGCCCGGTCACGGCCGGTCCGGCCGGTTGGAGACCGGGGAGTACGACCTGGCGGTGCTCGGCCGGACGCTGCGCCAGGTCATCGACCGGACCGCCCCCGAGGGGCCGCTGGTGCTGGTCGGCCACTCGATGGGCGGCATGACCATCATGGCGTTCGCCGAGCTGTTTCCCGAGCTGTTCGGTGACCGGGTGGTGGGCACGGTACTGATGGCCACCTCGGGCGGGTTGATCGCGGAGACCAAGCTGGTCGCGCCGGCGCTGCTCGGCCGGGTCGGTGGCCCGATGCTCTTCATGGTCAGCAACGCCACCCGGTACGGCGGCCCGGTGATCGACAAGGCCCGCAAGTCCACGTCCAACGTGGCCTGGTTGCTGACCCGCAAATACGGCTTCGGCACCCGCAAGCCCAGCCCGGCGCTGGTGTCGTACGTGGAGACGATGAACTCCCGGACCTCCGCCGACACGGTGACCCGCTACCTGCGGACGCTGGCCACGCACTCGCGTTTCCCGGCGCTGGCCGCCTTGGCGAACGCGCCGGTGCTGGTGGTCGTCGGCGACAAGGACATGATCACTCCGGTGACACACTCGGAGGAGATCGTCCGGCGGTTGCCGCACGCCGAGTTCATCAAGATCAAAGACAGTGGTCACGTGGTGATGCTGGAGCACGCCGACGAGGTCAACGCCGCGCTGGCGCGGTTCCTCGAGTCACTCGAGAGCATGGAGGACCGGTGAGTTTCGTCGTCAAACTGCCGACCGTCGAGGACACTCGGGAGTTCGGCCGCCGGCTGGCCGGGCTGCTGCGGGCCGGTGACCTGGTGCTGTTGACCGGTCCGCTGGGGGCCGGCAAGACCGCGCTCACCCAGGGCGTCGGCGCGGGTCTCGGTGTTCTCGGCGACGTCACCTCGCCGACGTTCGTGATCGCCCGTGTGCACCGGCCCGACCCGGCGCAGGGTGGTCGGGTGGCCCTGGTGCACGCCGACGCATACCGGCTGGGCGCCGCCAGCGACCCGCGTGCCGAGATCGACGACCTGGACCTGGACGCCTCGGTGGACGAGTCGGTGACCGTGGTGGAGTGGGGCGAGGGCCTGGTGGAGCAGTTGGTCGACGCGCACCTGCGGGTCCGTATCGACCGCCGCGACGACGACACCCGGATCGTCGAGCTGGACCCGGTCGGTGGCGACTGGGCCCGACGGATCGCCGAGCTGGGTTGAGGCCTGTCGGCGCGGGAGCTGTCGGACCCGGTGCCTAGAGTGCGGGGGACCGACCCGCGCTGGAAGAGGTTCCTGATGCCCGACGACGCCCCCGCCCTGGATCTGCTGGCCCTGCTGCCGGAGCAGTGGCGTGCCGTGCTCACCCCGCACCTCGATCCGGCTCGCACCGCCGCGCTTGCCGAGTTCGTCGCCCGGGAGTACGCGACGCAGACCGTCTTCCCGCCGTTGGAGGATCTCTTCTCGGCGTACCGGCTCTGCCCGCCGCAGAGCACCCGGGTGCTGATCCTCGGGCAGGATCCCTACCACCGCGCCGGGCAGGCCCACGGGTTGAGCTTCAGCGTCCGCGAGGGGGTGGCGGTGCCGCCGTCGCTGCGCAACGTCTTCAAGGAGCTGGGCGAGGACGTGGGCGTGGCCAAGCCGCGCAGCGGCAACCTCGACGGCTGGGCCGCGCAGGGCGTCCTGCTGCTCAACGCGGTGCTGACGGTGCGCCAGGCCACGCCGGGTTCGCACGCCAACTCGGGCTGGGAGGAGTTCACCGACGCCACGATCCGGGCGCTGGACGCCGCGCCGGAGCGGGTGGTCTTCCTGCTCTGGGGCGGCTACGCGCGCAAGAAGGCGGCCCTGGTCACCAACCCGCAGCACGTGGTCTTGGAGGCCGGTCACCCCAGCCCGATGAACCCGCGCGGGTTCCTCGGCAGTCGCCCGTTCAGCGCGGCCAACAAGGCGCTCGCCGACGCCGGCCGCCCCACCATCGACTGGGAACGCACCGCCGGCTGACCCTGCGGCGCAGGCCCTGGCCGACCGCTCATTGGCGTGGCCGTGCGGTCGGCTTGTTGTGGTGCGGGCCCTGGCCGCCGGCTTGTTGTTGTGGCGGGGGCGGTGCCGCCCGGCGGGACCGCGCGACCCTTAGCCACGCGGCGCGGTCAGCCTTCGGCAGCGAGTTGCCGCGCCCGGTAGCGGCGCAGCAGCTCGGCGGCCCGCGGCTCGGTCAGCTCCAGCTCGACCAGCGGCACCACCCGATAGTCGCGCCCACCGTGACGCACCTCGATCGTCTCGGGCAGCTCGTCGCACATGGTCGCCCTGATCTCGCCGTACCGGGTCGACCAACGGTGCTCGCCCGGCTCCTCCGGCTCCAGCCACACCCCGCCGAACTCGCCCCACCGGGCGTTCCACCGCTGGCCGTAGTTCGCCTCGAGCCAGCGGGTGAACCGTTTCGAGTCGTGCCAGCGCAGGGCGATCTCCACGGCGTCCACCGGGACCGGTGCGCCCTGCAACAGAGCCGCCGTGCTGCCGGTCAGCACCTGCGGAAAGTCGGTGAGTCGGTCCAGCGTCTCATCCAGGCTCAGCGCGTCGATGCGTTCCGCGATCGGCCGGGCAGCCAGTTCGTCAATGCGGGCGTCGAGGTGCGCGTCCAGCGGCTCGACCTCGACCACCATCTGCACGTCCATCGCTGCGAACAAGCGCTCCAGCACGGGAAAACTCGCGGCGCGGCTGCCGCTCTCGATCCGGGCAACAGCCGCCTGGGTGATCCCCGCCGCCTCGGCCAGCTGGGACTGGGTCAGGTCGCGCAGGTGCCGTTGCTGGCGGACAGCCCTGCCGAGCAGGGTGGCGAGGCGCGTGGGCGGCATGTCGACATGGTGGACCGCGAGCGGCCAAGGAGAAACCGCTCAGCCGAATTCACGACTGAGTGGCCTAGGTCCGAGATCCCGTCGAACCGGCCACCCCGCCACCCTGTCGACCGGCCGATCCGCCGCCCCGGCCCGGCGCGGCCGGGACGTCATTCCCTGAAAAGCGGTATACCTGTGAGTCATAAATATGACTCACAGGTATACCGCTCATCACGGCAAGTGGCCTCCGGCCGGTTGAGTGACGTCCCGCAAAGGTCGACTGAGAACAGCCGACGGGAGGATGGCCAAGACGGCCGAGGGGCCGGCCAGGGCAGCCGAGACGGCGATGCGGGTGATAGCGACCAGTCCCGCTCGATGGACTGGACGACCAGGACGGCCATGACGACGCCGTGGGAACGGCCAGGACGGCCCGGTCTAGAGCGGCCCAGGCAGCCGGGCCTGCGGCTGGGTCTGCTCAGCCGGGCTTGAGCGGCGGGGCTTGTGCGGCCGGGCCTGCAACTGCCAGCGCCCCGGGCATCAGGACGGTCAGGAGTGAGTGGCTGACCTGGGCGCAGGCAAGGGGACGGCCGCAGGCAAGGGGACGGGCGTAGGCAGGGGGACGGCCGCAGGCAAGGAGGGCGGGGCGCAGGCAGGGGGCGGGGCGTGGCCGGGCGGCGGTGGCGGGGCCGCTAGGCTGGCTAACCGTGCTCGTACTCGTGGTGGACAGCTCGACCCCCGCGGTGACCGCAGCGTTGGTGGAGATCTCGGCGGACGGCGTGACGTCCCGGGCGTACCGGTGCACGGTCGACGCCCGCGCGCACGGTGAACTGCTCGCGCCCCAGGTTGACGCGGTCCTCGCCGACGCCGGAGCGCGCCCGCGTGACCTGGGCGCCATCGTCGCCGGGCTCGGCCCGGGGCCGTTCACCGGGCTGCGGGTCGGCCTGGTCACCGCCGCCACGATGGGGCAGGTGCTCGGCGTCCCGACGTACGGCGTCTGTTCCCTGGACGGCATCGGCTACCCGGCGGTGGCCGGCGAGCCGGTGCTGGCCGCGAGCGACGCCCGCCGCAAGGAGCTGTACTGGGCCGTCTACGACGGCGCCGGTCAGCGAATCGTCGGGCCCGAGGTGTCCACCCCGGCGGTGGCCGCCGCGCGCGCCCGGGAACTGGGGGCGACGGTCGCTGTCGGCGACGGGGCGCACCGCTACGCCGAAGCCCTGGACCTGCCGGTCCGGGTCGAGCCGCGCTACCCGGAGGCCACCGTGCTGGCGCAACTCGCCGCCGAGCGGATCCGGGCGGGCGCACCCAGCGAGCGGCTCACCCCGCTCTACCTGCGCAGGCCGGACGCCGTGGCGGCGATCGGTCGCAAACCGGTCCTGCCGTGAGCACGACGGTACGGCTGGACCCGTTCCGCTGGTGGCACATCGATGAGGCGATGCCCATCGAGAAGGACCTCTTCGGCGCGGATCACTGGTCGCCGGCGATGTTCTGGAACGAGCTGGCCAACAGGCACCACTACCGGGTCGCCACCGACGCCGACGGCGCCCTGCTCGGCTACGCCGGGCTCGCCGGAGCCCCACCGGACGAGGTGTGGGTGCAGGTCATCGCGGTCCGCCGGGACGTCCAGCGCCGCGGCGTCGGGCGTGTCCTGTTGGAGGAACTGCTCGCCGAGGCGGCCCGGCGTCACGCCCGCAGCACCCTGCTGGAGGTCGCCGTGGACAACGTCGCCGCCCAGCGGCTCTACGCGATGTACGGGTTCGAACCGATCGGGGTGCGTCGCGGCTACTACCAATCGAGCAACACCGACGCGCTGGTCATGCGGCGCGACGCCGAGCCGACCGGGGACGGACCACACGACCATGGCTGACGAACCGCTGATCCTGGGCATCGAGACCTCGTGCGACGAGACCGGCGTCGGCATCGTACGCGGGCACACCCTGCTGGCCGACGCGCTCGCGTCCAGCGTCGAGGAGCACGCCCGCTTCGGGGGCGTGGTGCCCGAGGTGGCCAGCCGGGCCCACCTGGAAGCCATCGTGCCGACCATGCAGCGCGCGCTGACCGAGGCCGGTGTCACCCTGGCCGACATCGACGCCATCGCGGTCACCTCCGGGCCCGGTCTGGCCGGCGCGCTGCTCGTCGGCGTCGCCGCCGCCAAGGGGTACGCGCTGGCGGCCGAGAAGCCGGTGTACGGCGTCAACCACCTCGCCGCGCACGTCGCGGTGGACACCCTGGAGCACGGCCCGCTCCCGGAACCCGCGATCGCGCTGCTGGTCTCCGGCGGGCACTCGTCGCTGCTGCTGGTCGATGACCTGGCCCGGGGCGTCACCCCGCTCGGCGCCACCATCGACGACGCGGCAGGTGAGGCGTTCGACAAGGTCGCCCGACTGCTGGGTCTGCCGTTCCCGGGCGGCCCGCCCATCGATCGGGAGGCCCGCGCCGGGGACGCCGCCTCGATCGCCTTCCCGCGTGGCCTCACCGCCGCCAAGGATCTCGCCGCCCACCGGTACGACTTCTCGTTCTCCGGACTGAAGACGGCTGTGGCTCGCTGGGTCGAGGCGCGGCAGCGCGCCGGCGAGCCGGTGCCGGTCGCCGACGTGGCCGCGTCCTTCCAGGAGGCGGTCTGTGACGTGCTGACCAACAAGGCGATCGCCGCCTGCCGGGCGCAGGGGATCGAGACGCTGGTGATCGGTGGGGGAGTGGCCGCGAACTCCCGGCTGCGGGCGCTGGCCGAGCAGCGGGCCGAGAAGTACGGCATCCGGGTGCGGGTGCCCCGGCCGAAGCTGTGCACCGACAACGGGGCGATGGTGGCTGCGCTCGGATCGCACCTGGTCGCCGCCGGGGTCGCGCCGAGCCGGCTGGACCTGCCGGCCGACTCGGCGCTGCCGCTGACAACTGTCAGCGTGTGACGGGGGCACCGGAGATGATCGTGCGGATGTGGGAGGCGCGCGCCGAGGCGTACGGCGTCGCCGACCTGATCACCTGGGTGTGCGACACCGCCCTGCCGGAGTTGGAGCACGACCCTCTGCACGTTTCCAGCGAGGTCTTTTCCTCCACCGACCACCGTGTCGTGGTCATCTCCAAGTGGCGCAGCAGCCCGCGTCCGTTGCCCGATCCGCCCGCCCTGCTGGTGGCCCGCGCCCCGCACTCCTGGGACTTCACCCAGGTGGATCGCTGACGGGGGCCACCAGAGGCGGTGGTTCAGCTGCGGCGCAGCATCCGGTAGGTGGCGATCCCGCCGGTGCCGAGCGCGGCGAGGAAGACCAGCCAGACGACTGTGCTGCTGACCCCGACCTGCGGGCCGGTGTTCGCCGCGGCGGCGGCCAGCAACCCGTCCTGGCCGGGGGCGGGCAGCGCCGCCGGGGGTAGCTCCGGCCAGCGGACCAGCCCGGTGGACTCCAGCATCTGCATGTGGTGCTGCACGAAGGCGTTGGCGTCCTCGCACAGCTTGCGGACGGTCGCGTCGCGGGTGCTGGCCCGGACCGCGCCGATCACCGGAAAGATCTTGCCGTGGGCGACCCGGAGCCGGGTGACGAAGATCTGGTCGAACCGGGCGCCGGAGGCCTTCTGCATCTCGGCCAGCCAGCCCTTCTGCTCGGCGGTCGGCTCGGTGGGGATGGTCGCGCCGAGCTTGTTGGCGGCGTCCACGACGAGCTGGTCGAGCTTCTGGTGCTCGTTGGCGATGCCCGCACCGATCTCCCGGACCTTCGCCGACTGCCCCTTCTCGGCGGCCATCTGACCGGCCGGCATCTCCCACAGCCCGGCCAACCGCACACCGTTGAGCAGTGTCATGTCGGCGGCGTTGAGCTGCTGTCCGCCGGCGGGGGCGGCGATGGCCACTCCGGGCAGGACACCGACCCCCGCGATGATCGCGATGAGCAACATCGCCGCGCGGTGCATCCGGTTGCCCGGCCGACGACGGGCGGATCTGAGCGGTGCCATGTCTGCGGTGCCTCCTCGGTCCGGACCGAAACGCGTTCGGACCGGGCAGCCGCATCCTGCCGACCGCCCGTCCGCCCACTGGTACGGACTGATCGCCCGATCAGTTCATCGGTACGTCCCGTGGAAATGCGTGCTGTGGACGAGCCGGAGCCCTCCGCGCGACGCCGGTCAGCGGGTGACGGCGAGGAAACCGCCGAGCAGCAGCAGGGTGAGTGCGGCCACGGCGAAGAGCACCAGCAGCTCCCGGCGGCCGTGCCCGATCTGGTCACCGGCGTCGGCCGTCGCGGCGGCGGGGTCGGGCAGGGCCGGCAGGTCCCGGGTCAGCGCGGCCAGGTCGCCGAGGGTGCGGGAGGCCCACACCGCGCCGGCCCGCTCGTCGAACTCGTCAAGCGTGAGCCGGCCCTCGGTGGTGTGCCGGTGCAGCTCGGCGACCACCCGGTGGCGGTCGTCGTCGGAGGCGCGCAGCTCGACATCCACGCCGGACAGGGTACGCGGATCAGCCCACGTCGAGGGGGTCGGCGAGGAGCCGTTCGAAGGCCAGTTCGGCGGCGCCGATCAGGGGCGCGTCCTCGCCCAGTTTGGGTGTGCGCAACCGGACGTGTTCCAGGCAGGCGCCGAGGGCGTTGGAGTTGAGTCGACTGCGGATCTGGGCGGCCGCGGCGAGGTAGAGGTCCCGCATGGTGCCGCCGAAGATGACCATTTCGGGGTTGAAGACGTTCACCAGGTTGGCCACCCCGAAGCCCAGCCAGTCACCGGCCTTGCGGACCGCCGTCTGGGCGCGGGCGTCCCCCCGGTCGGCGGCGTCGAAGACGGCAAGCAACGCGTCGCGGCCGCGGGCGTCGGACCGTCCGGCCGCGCGGAGCAGGCCGTGCTCACCGATCTCGGTCTCCCAGCAACCCCGGGCGCCGCACTCGCAGGGCATGCCGTCACGGACCACCTTCATGTGGCCGACCTCGCCGCCGTACCCGCCGTGTCCGGTGAGTCGCCGCCCACCGGCGATGATGCCGGCGCCGACGCCGACGTCCCCGTACAGGTAGATGACGTTGTCGCAGCCGGCCGCGACTCCCCGGGCGTGCTCGGCGAACGCCGCCACGTCGGCCACGTTGCCGACCGTCACCGGCACGTCGAGGCCCAGTTCGGCGCCGAGCGCGGCGCCGATCGGCTCGTCCACCCAACCCGTGGTGGGGCCGAGCCGGACGAGGCCGTCCTCGCGGCGGACCATCCCGCAGACCGCGACGCCAGTGCCGACGCAGATCGCGTCGGCGGGTACCGCCTGCTGCATCTCCTTGACCGCGCCGGCCAGCATCGGCGCGGCCTCCGCAGCCAGCAGCCCGCGTGGGCGGTCCAGCTCCCGGCGGTCCAGCACCGCGCCGCCCAGGCCGACCCTCGCGGCGCGCAGCCGGTCCACCTCGACGGAGTACGCGTACGCGTACACCCGGGCCGACTCGGGCCGGACGACAATGGACGGTCGTCCGGCCCGGCCGGTCTCCTTCGGCGTTCCCTCGCTGACCAGTCCGACGCTGGCCAGGTCGACGGTGAGCGCGCCGATGGTGCTCCGGTTCAGTCCCAGCGCGGTGGTGAGTTCGGCCCGGGTGGTCGCCCCGTGGACGTGCACGTGCCGCAGCAGGGCCCCGAGGTTCTGCCTCCGGACCTCCTCCTGGCTGGGTGCCGGGCGCATGCTGGTGCTACCTTCCGCGCGGTCAGCGGGTGCCGGTGGCTGCCGCGCGACGGCGGGAGAGCGCGTCGACGCTGGCGGCGAGCAGCAGCACGACGCCGGTGACCACGTACTTGACTCCCGCGCTGTACCCCATCAGGCCCATTCCGTTTTCGATGACCGCGACCACCGCGCCGCCGAGGATGGCGTCGAGGACACGGCCCTTGCCGCCGAAGAGGCTGGTGCCGCCGATGACTGCCGCGCCGACCGCGTAGAGCAGTACGTTACTGCCCCCCGTGTTCGGGTCGACCGAGTTGGCTCGGCTGGCCGCCACGATGCCTCCGACGGCGGCCATCGACGAGCAGATCATGAAGACCGAGATCCGGATGCGGTCGACGCCGATGCCGGCCCGGCGGGCCGCTTCCCGGTTGCCGCCCACGGCGTAGATGTGCCGGCCGTAGCTGGTGCGCTGCAGGACGAAGGTCCAGACGACCAGCAGCACCGCGATGATCGGCACCACGATCGGCACGCCCTTGAGCGAGCTGATCAGGACGTTGCGGCTGCGCTCCAGGTTGAGGACGTACACGGCGGTGCCGAGGATGATGGCGAGCCCGGCGATCCGGAGCGCCACCACGGCGATCGGGTCGGTGATCAGGCCGCGGGCCACCCGGTTGCGGTGCCGCAGCAGTTGCACCGCCGCGTAGCCGGCGACCGCGAGGATGGCGAACGCCCAGCCCAGGGCGGGGCTGAGGTTGCGGTTCGCGATGGCGACCAGCACGTTGTCGCGGACGGAGATGTTGGTGCCCTCCTTCACCAGCAGCAGCACGATGCCCTGGAAGGCGAGGAAGCCGGCGAGGGTGACCACGAAGGACGGGATACCGACCTTCGCGACGAGCATGCCGAGGGTGGTGCCGATGACAAGGCCGGTGGCGATCGCGGCGAGCACCGCAACCCACCAGGGGTAGCCGAGCACGGTGACCACGTTGGCCAGTACCGCCGCGCAGACGCCGCTGGCGAAGCCGGCGGAGAGGTCGATCTCGCCGAGCAGCAGCACGAAGACCAGACCCATCGCGATGAGCGTGACCGCGGCGCCCTGGGTGAAGAGGTTGGCGAAGTTGCCGGCCGACAGGAACGACGACGGCCGCATGACCGCGAACACGGTGCAGAGCACGATCAGGCCGAGCACGGCCGGCAACGCGCCGACGTCGCCACCGCGTACCCGACTGATGTAGTTGCGGGCGTGTCTCCCGACGGTCGGCGGCGGTTTGACGGCCGCCGGGCCGTCCTTGCGCACGGCGGTGGTGGTCATCGGACGCCTCCTGAGATCGAGTCGGCCGCCTGCGGGCCGTCGCCGTTGCCGCCCGGGTCGGTGGCGAGGCCGAGCCCGCCCGAGCGGCCGGCGGTGATCAGCTCAACCACCTGGGCGTGAGTGATGTCGGTGGTCTTCACCTGGGCGACCATCTGGCCGAGGTACAGCGCGGCGATCCGGTCGGAGACGGCGAAGACGTCGTTCATGTTGTGCGAGATGAGGACCACGGCCAGGCCGTTGTCGGCGAGGCGGCGGACCAGTTCGAGGACCTGCGCGGTCTGTGCCACACCGAGCGCCGCGGTCGGCTCGTCCAGGATGACGAGCTTGCTGTTCCACAGCACCGCCTTGGCGATGGCCACGGTCTGGCGCTGACCGCCGGAGAGGCTGGACACGTGCTGGCGAAGCGAGGTGACGGTACGGATGGAGAGCCCCGCAAGGGTCTCGGCGGCAAGCTGTTCCATGGTCGGCTCGTCCAGGACGATGCCGCTGTGCTTCTCCCGGCCGAGGAACATGTTCTGCACGATGTCCAGGTTGTCGCAGAGCGCGAGGTCCTGGTAGACGACCTCGATGCCGAGGGCTGCGGCGTCGCGGGGGCTGCCGATGTGCACCTGTTCGCCGTTGAACAGGACCTCACCGGCGTCGGTGGGGTAGATGCCGCTGATGCACTTCACCAGGGTCGACTTGCCGGCGCCGTTGTCGCCGACCAGAGCGGTCACTTCGCCCGGGTGGACGGTCAGGGCGACGTCGCGGAGCACCTGGACGGGACCGAAACTCTTGTCGATCCCGCGGAGCTCCAGCAGGGGGGTCGCGGACACGGGGGTCTCCTTCTTAAGGGAGGGTCGGGGCCCGTCCGGCGGGCGCCGCCCGGCACGGGAGGGGTGCTCCCGTGCCGGGCGGCGGTGGTCGTCCCGGCGGGTACTGCGGCGTCGGTCAGCTGATGCCGGCGTCGGCGCAGGCCTTGGCGTACGCCGCGGTGCAGACCGTCTCCTTGGTCACGTAGCCGTCGGCGATGACGTCCTTGATGTTGTCCTTGTAGATGGCCTTCGGGGTGAGCAGCACCGAGGGGACGTCACGGCCACCCTCCGGGTCCTTCACCGTCTGGCCGGTGTCCTTCTTCTCGCCCTTGGCGAGCGCGATGGCCAGGTCGGAGGCGGCCTTCGCCTCTTCGCGGACGGCCTTGTAGACGGTCATGCACTGGTCACCGGCGAGGATGTTCTGCAGGCCCTCGGTGCTGGCGTCCTGGCCGGTCACCGGCACCTTGCCGTTGAGCTTGTTCTTCTTGAGGATCGAGATGGCCGCGTTGCCGAGACCGTCGTTGGCGGCCAGCACGCCGTCGATCTTGCCGTTGGCCTTGGTGAGCTGCTGCTCGAAGATCGTCGTGGCCTGCGCGTTGTCCCAGGCCGGCACGGCGTCCTCGGGGCCCTTGACGTACTCCTTGGAGTCGAACTTCGGCTTGAGCACCGAGTCGTAGCCGGCCTTGAACAGGGTGGCGTTGTTGTCGGTGGGGGAGCCGTTCAGGTACGCCACGACGGGGTTCTTGACGTTCTTCTCAGTCAGGCACTTCGACAGGCCCTCGCCCTGGAGCTTGCCGACGGTCTCGTTGTCGAAGCTGACGTAGTACTGGGCGGAGCCGCCCAGGGTGAGCCGGTCGTAGTCGATGGTGGCGACGCCCTGCGACTTGGCCTTGTCGAGCACTGCCTTACCGGTGCCGGAGTCCAGGTTGACGATCATCAGGGCGGTGACGCCGCTGGTGATCATTTGGTCGGCGATGGTCTGGAAGGCGGTCTTGTCGTTCTGGGCGTTCTGAATGTCGTACTTGACGCCGGCGGCCTTGAACGCCTCTTCCAGGAACCTGCGGTCCGCGGTCTCCCACCGGGCGGAGGACTTGCTGTCCGGGAGGATGACGCCGATCTTGGGGGTCTTGGCGGAGCTGGGCTTGTCGGAGCCGGAGTCGTCGCCGCAGGCGGTCAAACCGCCGGTCGCGAGCAGGCCCACGGCGGCGATGGTGAGGATCCCCTTACGCATGTGCAGGGTCCTTTCGGAGGTGGGGGAGGTGTTGTTTTGTTGTGTCCGGCAACGTATTTCGCGTCACACTGGTCCCACAAGACCGCGCAGGTGCCAAGTTTGTTGGAAGCGATAACAATTCAGCAACGCGACTGTTACTCCCCGGGTATCCCACGGGGAGCCGACGTAACGACTGTCGTCAGCGGGTCTGCAACGGCGCGGTGCGGGCCTCGGTCAGCGCCACCAGATCCGCCGCGGCCAGTTCGAGTTGCAGGCCGCGTCGACCAGCCGAGACGTAGATCGTCGGCAGATCCAGCGCGGATTCGTCAAGCACGGTGGGCAGGCGTCGGCGCTGCCCGAGCGGGCTGATCCCACCCCGCACGTAGCCGGTGGCCCGCTCGGCGACCGCCCGGTCGGCCATCGTCGCCCGTTTGCCGCCGACCGCCGCCGCGAGCGCCTTGAGGTCCAGCTCGCCGGTGACCGGAACGACCGCCACGGTCAGCGCGCCGTCGACCTCGGTCACCAGTGACTTGAACACCCGCTCGGGCGCCACGCCGAGCGCCTCGGCGACCAGCGCGCCGTAGTTCGGCGCGTCCGGGGAGACCCGGTACGGATGGGTGCGATACGCGATCCCACGCTTGCCCAGCAGCGCCGTCGCCGGAGTGCCCTGTCCCGCCACACCGACGACGCTAGTGGACCGGGTGGCCGACCAACACGGTCGGTGCCCCGGCCGTCCGGGTGAGCACCAGGCTCGCCGCCTGGTCGCCGGCCAGCCGCAGATCCCGCCGCAACTGCTCCGGCGTGAGCGCGGAGCCCCGCTTGAGGATCTCCACCCGGCCCACCCGCCGCTCGCGCAGCAACGCCCGCAGGCGCTTGAGCGAGAACGGCAGCACGTCGGTGATCTCCAGACACCTGGCGTACGGGGTGCGGGTCGGCCGGTCGGCGTAGAGGTAGGCGATGCTCGGGTCGGCCAGCGTGGCGTCCAGCTGGTCGGCCAGTTCGGCGACGAGATGCGCGCGGACCACCGCCGGGTCCGGGTCGTACAGGTAGCGACGCGGTGGCCCGACCGACGCCTCGGTGGCGCCCGAGCCGGTGAGCTGGAAACGGTGCGTCTCGGCGCCCACCTGCCGGTGGAGGGTCGCGCGGCGGGGCACCTGGGCCAGGTCGCCGCACCAGAGCGCGGCCTCGACCAGGTCGCCGTCCACGCCTACCCACTCCGCCTCCGCGCCCGCCGGGATGAGCGCGTGGTCCAGGCCCGGCGCCACCTTCACCACCGTGCGCGGCACTCGCTCGGCCAGCCCGGTGACGAAGTCCCACGGCGGCGAGTAGGCGCGCGGGTCGAAGATCCGCCGACCGGTGCCGCTCGTGCGTCGGGCCGGGTCACAGAAGACGCCGTCGACCCGCGAGACGTCGAACGCCGTGGCGTCGCCGCACTCGACAGTGAACAGCTCGGCCAGCCCCGCGGCGGCGGCGTTGGCGGCGGCCATCGCGGCGGTCACCGGGTCGGCCTCCACCCCGTACACCCGGATGCCGGAGCGGGCGGCGGCGAGCGCGTCGGCGCCGAGGCCGCAGCCGAGGTCGGCCAGCGTGCGTACGCCCGCCGCGCGCAGGCGCTCGGCGCGACGCTCGGCGACGACCCGGCGGGTGGCCTGCTCCAGCCCGGCCCGGGTGAGGAACATCCCGGCGGCGGCCGGGCCGAACTTGCCGACCGCCCGGTGACGCAGCTCGGCCTGGGTGAGCGCCGCCGCGGCCAGCGCGGGCGGCACCCCGGCGGCGCGCAACGCCGACGCCGCCGCCAGTGGATCACCGCCGGCCAGCCCGGCCGCCGCCGTGAGGGCGGCCGACCCCTCAGGGGTACGCAGCGCCGCCAGCTGTTCGAGATCCACCCGGCCATTGTCCCGGCCGAGGCGGAAATACCGGCTGGCGGGGCGCGACTCGCTGGCACTCTCCTTGACGGAGTGCTAGCCACGGAATAACCTGCGATTAGCACTCTCACCCTGAGGGTGCCAGCTTCCGGGTCTCGCGACCCGGGTGCGCACGCCAGGCGGACCGGCACCCGCGACGACGGCCCCGCCCGGTGGCATGAGGCAGATTGACGCTGGTCAGCCCCGCTGGCCGGCAACGAAACCAGTACCCCAGGAGGGTATGCCCGTGACTACCGCGACCAAGGTTGCGATCAAGCCGCTCGAGGACCGCATCGTGGTCCAGGCGAACGAGGCTGAGACCACCACGGCGTCGGGCATCGTGATCCCCGACACCGCCAAGGAGAAGCCGCAGGAGGGCACCGTCCTCGCTGTCGGCCCGGGGCGCGTCGACGACAACGGCAACCGGGTTCCGGTTGACGTGCAGGTCGGCGACACCGTCCTCTACTCGAAGTACGGCGGCACCGAGGTCAAGTACGCCGGCGAGGAGTACCTGGTGCTCTCCGCCCGCGACGTCCTCGCGGTCATCGAGAAGTAAGCAACCGATCAGTGTCGCTGCCCCGGTCCGGCTCGCCGGGCCGGGGCAGCGTCGCTTCGAAGGGACATTCATGGCGAAGATCCTGAGCTTCTCGGACGACGCCCGGCACCTGCTGGAGCACGGTGTCAACGCCCTCGCAGACGCGGTCAAGGTCACCCTCGGCCCGCGCGGGCGCAACGTCGTCCTGGACAAGAAATTCGGTGCGCCGACGATCACCAACGATGGTGTGACCATCGCCAAGGAGATCGAGCTCACCAACCCCTACGAGAACCTCGGCGCGCAGCTGGTCAAGGAGGTGGCGACCAAGACCAACGACGTCGCCGGCGACGGGACCACCACCGCGACCGTGCTGGCGCAGGCGATGGTCCGCGAGGGCCTGCGCAACGTGACCGCCGGGACCAACCCGGCCGGCCTCAAGCGGGGCATCGACGCGGCGGCCGCCAAGGTCTCCGAGGCGCTGCTCGGCCGGGCCGTCGAGGTCGCCGGCAAGGAGTCGATCGCGAACGTGGCGACGATCTCCGCGCAGGACGCCACCATCGGCGAGCTGATCGCCGAGGCGATGGAGCGGGTCGGCCGCGACGGTGTCATCACCGTCGAGGAGGGCTCGATGCTCACCACCGAGCTGGAAGTGACCGAGGGTCTCCAGTTCGACAAGGGCTTCATCTCGCCGAACTTCGTCACCGACCTGGAGGGTCAGGAGTCCGTCCTGGAGGACGCGTACATCCTGGTCACCACCCAGAAGATCTCGGCGATCGAGGAGCTGCTGCCGCTGCTGGAGAAGGTCCTGCAGAACAGCAAGCCCCTGCTGATCATCGCCGAGGACGTGGACGGTCAGGCGCTCTCCACCCTGGTGGTCAACTCGCTGCGCAAGACCCTCAAGGTCTGCGCGGTCAAGGCCCCGGGCTTCGGCGACCGGCGCAAGGCCATGCTCCAGGACATCGCGATCTCCACCGGCGCGGAGCTGGTCGCCCCGGAGCTGGGCTACAAGCTCGACCAGGTCGGCCTGGAGGTGCTCGGCAGCGCCCGGCGCGTCGTGGTCGACAAGGAGAACACCACGATCGTCGACGGCGGCGGCCAGAAGGCCGATGTCGACGACCGGGTCTCGCAGATCCGCAAGGAGATCGAGGCCTCCGACTCCGACTGGGACCGGGAGAAGCTGGCCGAGCGGCTGGCGAAGCTCTCCGGCGGCATCGCCGTGATCAAGGTGGGTGCGGCGACCGAGGTCGAGATGAAGGAGCGCAAGCACCGCATCGAGGACGCCATCGCGGCGACCAAGGCCGCGGTCGAGGAGGGCACCGTGCCCGGCGGTGGCGCCGCCCTGGTGCAGATCCTTCCGGTGCTCGACGACGACCTGGGCTTCACCGGTGACGAGAAGGTCGGCGTCTCGATCGTGCGCAAGTCGCTGGTCGAGCCGCTGCGCTGGATCGCGCAGAACGCCGGTCACGACGGTTACGTCGTGACGCAGAAGGTCGCCGGCATGGAGTGGGGCAACGGTCTCGACGCCGCCAAGGGCGAGTACGTCGACCTGGCCAAGTCCGGCATCATCGACCCGGTGAAGGTGACCCGCAACGCGGTCACCAACGCCGCCTCGATCGCCGGTCTGCTGCTCACCACCGAGAGCCTCGTGGTGGAGAAGCCGGAGCAGGCCGAGCCGGCCGCCGCCGGTGGGCACGGCCACGGCCACGGCCACCAGCACGGCCCGGGCTTCTGATCCGGTAGCGACACCCGTTGCGGGGCACACCGTCGTACGGCGGTGTGCCCCGGTTCGTCTCCGCGATCATTACCAAGCGCTGACGTGGTTGGCGACCCGGCGAGACGAACGCGCACACTGGGCCGATGAGCACCACGTCGCGGCGGTACGCCGCGCTGGCCGGAGTGACCGCCGCCGCCGTCGCGATCGGGATCGCGGAGCCGGTGGCGGTGCTGACCGGCCCCCGGTCGGCGCCACTGGTCGCGGTCGGCGGGGTGGTGGTCGACGCCGTCCCCGAGCCGCTCAAGCAGTTCGCCATCGACGTCTTCGGCACCGCCGACAAGATCGCCCTGCTGACCGGAACGGCACTGCTGCTGGGTGCCTTCGCCGCGCTGCTCGGGATGCTGGCGGTCCGCCGGCTGGCCCTGGGCCTGGCCGGAATCGCGGCGTTCGGCGTCGTCGGTGTGGCCGCCGCGCTGACCCGCTCCGGCGCGGACGTCTTCGACGCCCTGCCGTCGTTGGTCGGTGGCGCGCTCGGCGCCCTGGTGCTCTGGCTGTTCATCGCCGGCCCGTTCGAGCTGGACCCCTGGCCCTGGGCCCCACCCGCCGAGCCCCGCTCGGCAACCACGCCGGTGTCGCCCGCCGGGCCGACTGAGAGCCTGCCGATCCCAGTGACCCCCGCCGCCCCGCCGGTGCCGGTGACCCCCGCCGCGCCGGCCCCGGCTGTCGATCCGGAGTCGCGCCGACGGTTCCTGACCGGCACCGGCGTACTGCTCGGCACGGCGGCCGTGGCCGGTCTCGGCGGGCGCTGGCTGTCCGGTCGACGCGGTGTGTCCGCCGCCCGGGACGCGATCCGGCTGCCCGCGCCGATCGCCCCGGCACCGGCGGTGCCGGCGGGCGCGGACCTGTCGCTGGCCCAGCTCGCGCCGTACGTCAGCCCGAATTCCGGGTTCTACCGGATCGACACCGCCCTGGTGGTGCCGCAGGTGAACCCGGACACCTGGCGGCTGCGCATCCACGGCCGGGTGGGCACCGAGCGCACCTACAGCTACGCCGATCTGCTGGCCCGGCCGTTGGTCGAGCGGTACGTCACACTGGCCTGCGTCTCGAACGAGGTCGGTGGCGATCTGATCGGCAACGCCCGCTGGCTGGGCGTACCCCTGCGGGAACTGCTGGACGAGGTGCAGCCGGAGCAGGACGCCGACCAGGTCGTCGGCCGCTCGGTCGACGGTTGGACCTGTGGCACCCCCACCGCAGCGCTCCGCGACGGACGGGACGCGCTGCTGGCGATCGGCATGAACGGCGAGCCGTTGCCGGTCGAGCACGGGTTCCCGGTCCGGATGGTGGTGCCGGGCCTCTACGGCTACGTGTCGGCCTGCAAGTGGGTGACCGAGCTGGAGCTGACCCGGTTCGCCGACTTCGACGCGTACTGGGTGCCGCGCGGTTGGTCCGCCCAGGGCCCGATCAAGACCCAGTCGCGCATCGACGCCCCGCGTCGGCGCAACCGGTTGACCGCCGGTCCGGTGACGGTGGCCGGTGTGGCCTGGGCGCAGCACCGGGGCATCAGCCGGGTCGAGGTACGCGTCGACGACGGCCCCTGGCAGGAGGCGGAGCTGGCCCCGACGGTCTCGGTGGACACCTGGGTGCAGTGGTCCTGGCGCTGGGACGCCACGCCTGGCGACCACCGGCTCCAGGTCCGGGCAACCGACGCGACAGGCGAAACCCAGACCGAGCGTACGCAGAGCGTCGCCCCGGACGGCGCCACCGGCTGGCACACAGTCCCCGTCAACGTCCGCTGATCTGGCTCACGCCGTGCACTGAGCCGGTCGGGGCCGCGCGCTGAGCCCGTCGGCGGCCAAGGGAGGACCTGCACCTTCGTTCTTCCTTTGCTCTGCTTCAACCCAGGAAACACGCCGTGTCCGTTATTCGGACAGGGGGTGTTTCCTCCGCTGAAGCAGAGCAAAGGACCGCAGGCATACCGCCGGCATCGCACCGGCAGAGCAAAGGACCGCAGGCAGAGCACCGGCAGAGCAAAGGACCGCCGGCATACCGCCGGCAGAGCAAAGGACCGCCGGCATACCGCCGGCATCGCAAAGGACGGCAGGCCTACCGGTGGGTGGGCAGAGCGAAAACGTTCAGCGCACGGCTGCGTGGGCCTGGCATGGCGGCGGAGCGAGCGGCGGCGCCGGTCCGCCGTCCGTCAGAAGTTGCCTCGCGGTCGTGGTGCCGTGACGCGAAACCGCGCTCCCCATCGGGAGCGCGGTTTCGGAGAGTGCTGGTGTGTCGGGTCAGGCGACGTTGCGCTGGGCCGGGACCGTCGACTTGTGCGGGCGGCCCAGTCGCGCCTCCAGGCGGGCGACGTCGACCCGGATCTGCCGCCGGTCGGCCAGGTCCTCCCAGCCGACGGCGAGCAGGCGCAGCCGCTCCGACTCGCTGAAGCCCCCCCAGACGCCGTACGGCTCGCGGACCGACAGGGCGTGCGCGGCGCATTCGGCGCGGACCGGGCAGGCGCGGCAGACCGACTTGGCGGCGGACTCCCTGCGCAGCCGGGAGGAGCCCCGCTCCCCGTCCGGGTGGAAGAACTGGGCGCTGTCCCGGCCCCGGCAGGCACCGAGCCGCTGCCAGTCCCAGAGATCGACGATGGGTCCGGGCAGTCTACGTACGTTCGACATCAGCACCCCTCCTCCCGCGCGGCACCGCGAGAATTCTTGTGGCCGGCTTCCGGGCGGCGGGCCGCGCAGGCGCACCGTTCCCGGCCTGGAACTCCCGGTACCCGGGCTGTCGTCGGCTCACACGTGTGTGATCCAAAACGTCCGACGACTTGCGGCTTTTGCCCCATCTGTCGGAAAAGTTCAGATGATTGCCGGGAACCCCCTCCCCAGCCGACGCCGTCATGGTCTGCTCGTGTGCGGAGAGGAGACCACCACAGTGCGTACCGTTCTTGTGTGCGTTCGGACACCGCTCGCGGCTCAGCACCTCACTTCTGCTGCCGCCCGGCTGGGGTTGTCCGCGATCGTCCGTACCGCCGTCTCCGATCCCGAGGTGATGCTGCGACTCGCCGAGCGGCCAGCCGACGTGGTCCTGGCCGACACGGCTCTCACCCGGCCGGACAGCGCGGGCTTCGTCCGTCGGGTGCTGGCCCGCGCGCCGCAGGCAGCGGTCCTGCTGCTCGGCGCGGAGGAGTCCGAGGCCGCCGCCGCCACCATCAGCGCCGGCGCCCGGGGTCTCATCCAGAACGCCGACCATGACCTGACCAGCGCGGTCGCCAAGGCCCTGCTGCTGCTCACCGCGCCCGGACGGGCCTCCCGGCAGCGGGTCACCGACCCGGCGCGGGACACCGCGGCGGTCGGCGGCTCGGGCCGCTCCGCGCCATCGGTGCGCGGCTCCGCCGAACCCGGCTGGACGGCCGCGCCCGGCGACGGGTCGCCGGGCATGCCGTCGGTGCCGGTGCAGCGGGGTGACGACGAGGTCGAATCGGCGACCGACGGGTCGGCAGCCGGCCAGACCGACCCGAACCGGCCCGCCCCGAGCGCCCGCCCCAACCGGGCGGCGATCGGGCTCACCGAACGGGAACTCCAGGTGCTGCTCGGCATGGCCGAGGGCAAGAGCAACGCGGAGATCGGCCGGGAGCTGTTCGTGTCCGAGGACACCGTCAAGACACACGCGCGACGGCTGTTCCGCAAGCTCGGCGCCCGGGACCGTGCCCACGCGGTCGCCGCCGGCTTCCGCGCCGGCCTGGTCTCCTGACCCGCCCACCGGGGTCAGCCAGCGATCACTCGGCCGTGGTGGCGGTGCCCGGTTCGTCCTCGGTGCCCTCGGTCAGGGTGTCGTGCACCCCGTCGGCGTATCCACGGGCGTAGTCCCAGGTCACGTAGTGGTCCGGGTCCGGGTCGTACGCCGGCTCGTGCACCCGGGGCCGCCCCGAGTTGAGCAGGTGCCGCAGGTTGCCCCGCAGCAGGTCCCAGTCGAAGTAGTGCGGTTCCCGGCAGTCCTCGCATTCGATGACCAGCCCGCGCACCCCGATGGGCGCCAGCAGGGCCTGGTAGATCTCCAGGTCGGCGAGGTCCTCCAGCACATCCTGCCGCTCGACGTCGGTCAGCGGATCCGGCGTCGCGTCGTCGCCCGGATCGTCCAGGCCCGCGGTCGGGTCGGCCGGGTCGCCGTTGAACGGGTCGATGGGCTCGTCGTGCACCCCCTCACCGTAGACCCAACGCGGCGCGAACGTCCGCCCCCCGGCACGGTGCCGACGCGGCCGCCGCCGACGGAGGTCGCCCAGGTCACTGGGTACGATAGGACGACGTGCCGGCACCGTGGCGTGTTCCGGTGCCCGCCCGCGCCACCTCGCTGAAGCCCATCCGAGCAGCTCAGGGGAGCAATCGTGGAAAATTCGCCCAGCACCGATCTTCCGGCCGGCGTCGAGCACGCCGACCTGGGCGGCCACCTGCCCGAGCTGCCCGCCGGCTCGGCCCGGGTCGTTCCGCTCGGGCTCACCTTCGATGACGTGCTGCTCCAGCCGGGCGAGTCGGACGTCGTCCCCAGCCGGGTCAACACCCGGACGAAGCTCACCCGCGGCATCGAACTGACCGTTCCGCTGCTCTCCAGCGCCATGGACACGGTCACCGAGGCGCGGATGGCGATCGCCATGGCCCGCCAGGGTGGCATCGGCGTGCTGCACCGCAACCTGAGCGTGGAGGACCAGGCCCTCCAGGTCGACCTGGTCAAGCGCTCCGAGTCCGGCATGATCACCAACCCGGTGACGGCCAGCCCGGACGACACCCTGCGCGAGGTCGACGAGCTGTGCGGGCGCTACCGCATCTCGGGTGTGCCGGTGGTGGACGGCGAAGGTCAGCTGGTCGGCATCGTCACCAACCGCGACATGCGTTTCGTCTCCGAACCGGAGACCCCGGTCCACGAGATCATGACCCGGACGCCGCTGGTCACCGCCACCGTCGGCGTGAGCAAGGACGACGCGCTGGCGCTGCTGCGTCGCCACAAGGTCGAGAAGCTGCCGATCGTGGACGACTCGGGTCGGCTGCGCGGGCTGATCACCGTGAAGGACTTCACCAAGAGCGAGCAGTACCCGAACGCCACCAAGGACGACGCGGGCCGGCTGCGCGTGGCCGCCGCCGTCGGCGTCGGCGAGGACTCGTACAAGCGGGCCCGCACGCTCGTCGACGCCGGCGTCGACGTGCTGATCGTGGACACGGCGCACGGGCACCAGCGGGCCGTGCTGGACATGGTCCGCCGGCTCAAGAAGGACGTCACGATCGACATCGTGGGCGGCAACGTGGCCACGTACGCAGGTGCGCGGGCGCTTGTCGAGGCCGGCGCCGACGGGATCAAGGTGGGTGTCGGCCCCGGCGCGATCTGCACGACCCGGATCGTCGCCGGAGTCGGCGTCCCGCAGATCACGGCGATCATGGAGGCGGCCCGTGCCGCCCGCCCGGCCGGCGTCCCGGTGATCGGCGACGGCGGCATCCAGTATTCGGGCGACATCGCCAAGGCCCTGGTCGCCGGCGCCGACACGGTGATGCTCGGCAGCCTGCTGGCCGGCTGCGAGGAGAGCCCCGGCGAGCTGATCTTCATCAACGGCAAGCAGTACAAGGCGTACCGCGGGATGGGCTCGCTCGGCGCGATGCAGTCCCGGGGGCAGGCCAAGTCGTACTCGAAGGACCGGTACTTCCAGCAGGACGTGCTCGCCGAGGACAAGCTGGTCCCCGAGGGTGTCGAGGGGCAGGTGCCCTACCGGGGCCCGCTGTCCGCGGTCGCCCACCAGCTCACCGGCGGGCTGCGGGCCGCGATGGGGTACGTCGGCGCGGAGAGCATCCCCGAGCTGCACCGGCGTGGCCAGCTGATCCGGATCACGGCGGCGGGGCTCAAGGAGAGCCACCCGCACGACATCCAGATGACCGTCGAGGCGCCCAACTACCACTCCCGCTGACCATCCCCCAACAACCTGGAGTCCCCCATGCGTGACGTGGTCGAGATCGGGCTGGGCAAGACCGCGCAGCGCGGTTACCACCTGGACGACATCGCCATCGTGCCGAGCCGCCGGACCCGGGACGTCGACGACGTCTCGACCGCGTGGCAGCTCGACGCGTACCCGTTCGGCATTCCCTGTGTCGGGCACCCCTCGGACGCCACGATGAGCCCGTCCTCGGCGGTCCGGCTCGGTCAGCTCGGCGGTCTCGGCGTGCTCAACGTCGAGGGGCTGTGGACCCGCTACGAGAACCCGACGAAGGTGCTGGAGGAGCTGGCCGGCCTCGACGAGGACGCCCGCGCCACCAAGCGGCTCCAGGAGGTGTACGCCGAGCCGATCCGCCCGGATCTGATCGCCGAGCGGGTCCGCGAGCTGCGCGCCGGCGGCGGCACGGTGGCGGTGCGGGTGTCCCCGCAGCACACCCTGGCGCTGGCCCCGGTCATCCTGGACGCCGGCGTGGACATCCTGGTCATCCAGGGCACCATCGTGTCGGCCGAGCACGTGTCGACTACCGACGAGCCGCTGAACCTCAAGGAGTTCATCGCCGACCTCGACCTGCCGGTCATCGTCGGCGGTTGCACCGACTACAAGACGGCGCTGCACCTGATGCGCACCGGCGCGGCCGGCGTGATCGTGGGCATCGGCGGCGACGACTGGTCGACGACCGAGTCGGTGCTGGGCATCCGGGTGCCGATGGCCACCGCGATCGCCGACGCCGCGGCGGCCCGTCGGGACTACCTCGACGAGACCGGCGGCCGGTACGTGCACCTCATCGCCGACGGCGACATCCAGACCTCCGGTGACATCGCCAAGGCCCTCGGCTGTGGCGCGGACGCGGTGATGCTCGGCGAGCCGTTGTCGCTCTGCGACGAGGCGCCCGCCGGCGGCGCCTGGTGGCACTCGGCGGCCAGCCACCCGTCGCTGCCCCGCGGCGCGTTCGAGGTCGCCGGTGAGCCGCTCGGGTCGATGGAGCAGCTGCTCTTCGGCCCGGCGGACGAGGCCGACGGTCAGCTCAACCTGTTCGGCGGGCTGCGCCGGGCGATGGCCAAGTGCGGCTACCGCGACCTCAAGGAGTTCCAGAAGGTCGGCCTGGTCCTCGACCGCTGACGATTCGACGCTGGAAGGCCGGCCCGCGATCGCGCGGAGCCGGCCTTCCGTCGTCTGCCGGTAGGGCTGTCGCCCTCGATACGGCCATCGGACGACGTGTTGCTGGCTACGCTCGTTCCTGACCGGGGATGGCGGAGAAGGAGTCGTGCATGGTCCTGAGCGGACGCTCACCGTCCCGCCGCCGGCTGGTCGCCGCCCTCACGGCGCTGAGCTGCGCCGTCACGCTGACCGCCGCCTGCACGGGCGACGACGACGGCGGGTTCCGACCCGGTGCCGCGGACATCGGCGACCCGTACGTGCCGGGCCGCGGCAACGGCGGCTACGACGTCACGCACTACGGGCTGGACGTCCGCTACGACCCGAAGACCGACCGGCTCACCGGTCGGGCGACGATCACGGCGACTGCCACCCAGGATCTGTCCCGGTTCAACCTGGACCTGGTCGGCCTGAACGTCGGCGCGGTCACCGTCGCCGACGAGCGCGCCGAGCACCGCCGCGACGACGGCGAGCTGGTGGTGACCCCGCGCGACCGGCTTGCGCGAGGCCGGGCCTTCACCGTGGTGGTCGACTACGCGGGGGTGCCGACCGCCGTGACCGATGGTGAGCTGGGCAGCGGCGGCTTCCTGCACACCGACGACGGGGCGATAGCTCTCGGCCAGCCCGACTCCGCGGCCACCTGGTTCCCGGTCAACGACCACCCGTCGGACAAGGCCAGCTACGACATCGCGGTGACCGTCCCGGACGGACTGTCCGCGTTGAGCAACGGGGTGCCCGGGCCCAGGAGCAGCGCCGACGGTTGGACCACCTGGCGCTGGTCGGAGCGCACCCCGATGGCGAGCTACTTGAGCACCCTCGTGATCGGAAACTATCGGGTGGTCACCGGCGAGCACGCGGGGCGCCCGCTGGTCACCGCCGTGGCGGCGAGCCTGCCGGCGAACGGTGGGGCTGCCGGTTCACTGGCCCGCACCGGCGAGATCGTGGACTTTCTGGCCAGCCGTTTCGGCCCGTACCCGTTCGACGCGTACGGCGGGATCGTGGTCGCCGACGACCGGGTCGGGTACGCGTTGGAGACCCAGTCGCGGCCGGTCTACGGGCCCGCCTTCTTCACCGACGACCGTCCCAATCCCGGCGTGGTGGCGCACGAGCTGGCCCACCAGTGGTTCGGCGACAGCGTGTCCCTGCACCGGTGGAGCGACATCTGGCTCAACGAGGGCTTCGCCAGCTACGCCGAGTGGCTGTGGGAGGAGCACGACGGCGGCCGGACCGCGCAGCGCAACTTCGAGATGCAGTACGCGTCGACCGACTGGTCCCAGCCGTCGGTCGAGCCGGGACGGGAGCGGATGTTCGGCACCGCCGTCTACAAGCGTGGCGCGCTCGCCGTGCACGCGCTGCGCCGGACGGTCGGTGACGACATCTTCTTCCGCATCCTGCGCACCTGGACCACGGAGCGGGCGTCCGGCACCGCCACCACCTCGGACTTCGTGGCGCTGGCCGAGCGGGTGGCCGGCCGGCAGCTTCGGCCGCTCTTCGACGCGTGGCTGGTGGGCGGAGCGGCACCGACCCTGCCGTGACGGCCCCGTGATCATCTGTCGATAGGCTGCCGCCTGCGATCGGGCAGGAGCGCCGGTCGCGCGGGGTGGCGAGGCCCCCCGCACCGGGCGTACGGGGAGGGTTCGTGATGCGGGGAACGCGGCGCAGGCTGCGGGTGGGTGCCGGTCTGCTGGTGACCGGGGCGCTCGTGCTGTCCGGATGCGACTCGTCCACCAAGGAGGCCGCGGCCCCGACGCCGAGCGCGTCCCCGACGCCGTCGCGGACCTTCACCGCCGGGGCGGCCGGGGTCGGCGACGCGTACTTCCCGACCTACGGCAACGGCGGGTACGACGTCGGGAAGTACACCGTGAAGGTGCGCTACGACCCGGCGAAGGACCAGCTGACCGGTACGACGACGGTGCAGGCCACGGCGACGGCGGACCTGTCGACGTTCAACCTCGACCTGGCCGGTCTGACGGTCAAGACGGTCACCGTGGACGGCACGCCGGCCACCCACAGCCGGGAGAAGAACGAGCTGGTGATCAAGCCGGCGGCCGGCCTGATCACGGGCAACGGGTTCGTCGCGGAGATCGTGTACGAGGGCGTGCCGAAGCCGCTGAAGAACGAGGTGCTCGGCGAGGGCGGCTTCCTGCACACCGCGGACGGCGCGATCGCGCTGGGCCAGCCGGAGTCGGCGAGCACCTGGTTCCCGGTCAACGACCACCCGTCCGACAAGGCCGCGTACGACTTCGAGATCACCGTCCCGCAGGGCGTCACCGCAGTCAGCAACGGCGTGCCGGGCGGCAACACCACCAAGGACGGCTGGACCACCTGGAAGTGGTCGGAGAAGTCGCCCATGGCCAGCTACCTGAGCACCGTGGTGATCGGCAAGTTCCGGATCACCACCGGCCAGCACAAGGGCAAGCCGGTCTACAGTGCCGTCACCACGAAGGTGGCCAAGGGCGCGTCGGACGCGTCGATCGCGCAGACCGTCAAGGTGGCCGACTACCTGGAGAGCGTCTTCGGGCCGTATCCGTTCGACGCGTACGGCGGCGTGGTCGTCTCGGACAGCCGCATCTCGTACGCGCTGGAGACGCAGAGCCGCCCGGTCTACTCCGCCGGCTTCTTCCGGCGGGGCGAGAACACCGAGGTGGTCGCCCACGAGCTGGCCCACCAGTGGTTCGGCGACAGCGTGGCGCTGGCCAAGTGGGAGGACATCTGGCTCAACGAGGGCTTCGCGACGTACGCGGAGTGGCTGTGGGCCGAGCACACCAAGCAGTACACCGCCAAGCAGGCGTTCGACATCCGCTACGAGCGGGTCCCGGCCGCGGTGTGGAAGACCCCGCCGGGCAAGCCGGGGATGAAGGACCTGTTCAGCGAGTCGGTCTACCAGCGTGGCGGGATGACCCTGCACGCGCTGCGGGTGGCCGTCGGTGACAAGGCGTTCTTCCAGATCGTCAAGACCTGGGCGGCGGAGAAGCGCAACGGGACCGCGACCACCGCCGAGTTCGTGGCCCTCGCCGAGCGCATCTCCGGCAAGCAGCTCGACGCCCTGTTCGAGGCGTGGCTCAACGGCACCAAGAAGCCCGCCCAGCCCAAGAAGCTCTGACCCCCACCCCCCCACTCCCCGCGATCTTGCACTTTCTGCCCCGGCGAAAGGGGCAAGTGCGGCGCAATCGGCGACCGAAAGTGCAAGATCGCGGGGCTGGGGGCTGGCGGGGTCAGGTCTTGACGACCAGCTTGGGGTGGGCCGCGAGGTACGCGTCCGCGCGGCCGGCCCGGAGTTCGGTGATGAACGTCCGGCCCTCGCTGGTGAGTTGTTCGCCCCGGTAGGCGCTGCCCTTGCCGACACCCGAGCCGGGCAGGCCGACAAGCACGAACTTGTTCTCCGGCACCCCGCTGAGCGCGTACGCCAGGTCGACGATCCGGTTGCCGCCCACGTAGATCAGGGTGTCGCCCAGCGCGGCGACCACCTGGTCGACGCGCTCCGGCTGCCGGGCCAGGCCCTCATCGAGGATCTTGCGGGTCAGTGCGCGGACGAGCTGCTGCTGGTGGCGCTGGCGGGCGTAGTCGCCGCCGGTGATGTAGCGCTGCCGCGCGTAGTCCAGCGCCTGCCACCCGTTGAGGTGCCGCTCGCCCTTTTCGTAGACCTGCTGCGGCCCGGTGTACCCGCCGGGGGCGCTGTCCCGGTACTTGCCGTCGGGCTTGCGGTGCAGCGAGGCGACCCGCTGGTCGACGTAGATGTCCACCCCGCCGAGGGCGTTCACCAGCCGGTCGAACCCGGTGAAGGTGAGCACCGCCCCGGCGTCGATCCGCAGGCCGGTGTAGCCGCTCACCGTGCTGCGCAGCAGCTCGTACCCCTGGGCGGTGCTCGGCTGCTTGGGCTTGCCCGGCACCCGGCTGCCGAAGCTCATCGAGTGGGTGAGCTTGGTCCTGCCACCCTTGTAGCCGGCCTTCGGAAACGCCGGAATGTCCACCAGCAGGTCGCGGGGGAGCGAGAAGAGGTACGCCCGGCCCAGCCCCTTCGGCACGTGCAGCACCAGCACGGCGTCGGAGTGCGGTTCCCAGCCGGGCACGCTGACCCGGGTGTCCACCCCGACGAGCAAGAGCGTCAGCGGGCCGGTGATGTTCGCGCCCGGAGGCGGGCCGGTCGGGCTGGGCGTGGCCGTGGGCGTGCCGACCGGCGACGGGCTCGGCGAGCCGGCCACCGGAGTGCCGGCGGGCGAGTCGCCCCCGGTCAGCCGGGTGATCACCACCGTGCCGCCAGCGATCAGCGCGACGACGGCGAGGGCGGCCAGCCCGAGCACCAGCCACCGTCGCCGCGGCTCCATCGACCCCAGGTTCATCGTGTTTTCCTTCCACCCGTATCCGGCACAACGCTCCGACAGGTGCTCCGGGTTGCGGCCGGAAGGCGCCGGGTCGGTCGGCCGGTGCATGATCGCGCGAAAACGGGCGCTGGCGCGAGCGCTACTGACGAGTAATGATGCCTTCATGCGGTACGACGTGGTCGTCATCGGGTCCGGCTTCGGCGGCAGCGTCACGGCGCTGCGCCTGGCCGAAAAGGGTTACTCGGTAGGCGTCCTGGAGGCCGGCCGCCGCTTCGCCGACGACGAGTTCCCGCAGACGTCCTGGCGGGCCCGCCGGTTCCTCTGGGCGCCGAAGCTGGGCTGCTACGGCATCCAGCGGCTCACCCTGCTCCGCCCCGCCGAGCGGCGATCCGGCGGCGGCGTGCTCGTGCTCTCCGGCGCGGGAGTGGGCGGCGGCTCGCTGGTCTACGCCAACACCCTCTACGAGCCGCTGCCGGCGTTCTACACCGACCCGCAGTGGCGGGACATCACCGACTGGCGCGACGAGCTGGCCCGCCACTTCGACCAGGCGAAGCGGATGCTCGGCGTCACCACGTACCCGATGGACACCGGCGCGGACCGCGCCATGCGGGCGGTGGCCGACCGGATGGGGGTGGGCCACACCTTCCACGCCACCCCCGTCGGCGTGCACATCGGCCGCCCCGGCGAGCGCGTCGCCGACCCGTACTTCGGGGGCGTCGGTCCGGAGCGCACCGGCTGCCTGCACTGCGGCTCGTGCATGACCGGCTGCCGGCACGGGGCCAAGAACACGCTGGTCAAGAACTACCTGTGGCTCGCCGAGCGGCTGGGCGTCACAGTGCACCCGCTGACCACTGTGACGGCCGTCCGTCCGGCCGCCGACGGCGGGTACGAGGTGCACACCGAGCGCACCGGCGCCTGGCTGCGCCGACGGCGGCAGGTGATCCACGCCGAGCAGGTGGTCTTCGCCGCCGGGGCGCTGGGCACCCAACGGCTGCTGCACGGCATGAAGACCGACGGCGCCCTGCCCCGGCTCTCACCCCGCCTGGGTGAGCTGACCCGGACCAACTCGGAGGCGATCCTGGGCGCGTCGATCTCCCGACAGGAGGCCCGGCAGCGGCGGACCGACTTCACCGAGGGGGTGGCGATCACCAGCTCGTTCCACCCCGACCCGCAGACCCACATCGAGCCGGTCCGCTACGGGCGCGGCTCCAACGCCATGGGGCTGCTCCAGTCGCTGCTTGTCGACGGCGGCCCGCACCGCGTTCGGCGCTGGCTGAGCAGCATCGTCCGGCAGCCGGGGCTGGCCGCCCGGATGCTGTCCGTGCGCGGCTGGTCGGAGCGGACGGTGATCGCCCTGGTGATGCAGTCGGTGGACAACTCGCTGTCCACCCGCTGGCGGCGCGGCGTGTTCGGTCGCCGGCTGGTCACCGGGCCCGGTCACGGCACCCCGAGCCCGACCTGGATCCCGGCCGGCAACACCGCCACCCGGCTGCTCGCCGAGGAGATCGGCGGCACGCCCGGCGGCTCGCTCACCGAGCCGTTCGACATTCCGATCACCGCGCACATCCTGGGCGGGGCGGTGATCGGCGCCACCGAGGCCGACGGGGTGATCGACCCCTGGCACCGGGTGTACGGCCATCCGGGGCTGCACGTCGTGGACGGCGCGGCGGTGTCGGCGAACCTGGGCGTCAACCCGTCTCTGACGATCACCGCGCAGGCGGAACGGGCGATGTCCTTCTGGCCGAACAGGGGCGAGGAGGACCCCCGCCCGGCGCTCGGGGATCCGTACCGGCGACTCGACGCGGTGGCGCCCCGGCAGCCGGCGGTGCCGGCGGACGCTCCGGCCGCGCTACGCCCCTGACAGCGGGCGGCGCAGGATGTGGTTGATGCCGAACACGGTGTCGGTGACCCGTACGTCGGTGTAGCCGATCCGCCGGTAGAAGCCGTGCCCGGTGAGGCTGGCGCCGGTCTCCATGAACTCGTGCCCCTCGGCGCGGGCCAGCTCCTCGACGTGTCGCATCAACCGGCGGCCGACGCCCCGGCCGTGCGCGTCCGGGTCGACGAACATGGTGTAGACCTTGTTGCCGTCGCGGGACACCGTGCCGACCGGCCGCCCGTCCTCTTCGGCGACGTAGATCCGACGCTCGACGCCGAGCTCGCGGAACCGGTCGGCGGTGAAGTGGGCGCACATCTCATCGATCAGCTCGGCCGGGTAGTCGCGGCTGTTCACCTCGCGAAGACAGCGGACGACCAGGGCCGACAGCGCCTCGCCGTCCTCGGGACGGAACTGTCGTACGGTCACCTCGGTCATCGGCGTGCCTCCGTCCGGTCCGCGCTCGGGTCGCTGAGCACGGTATCGCCGCGCGTGGCGCCGGTGCGGTCCCGCGGAACGTTGTGGGTCGTACCGGATGAGGTGGGCGACGCGCCGCGCCGAGTGCGTGGGGCGCGGCTCGGGGCGGCCGTGACTGTCGGTAGGCTTTGTGCACATGAGCCTGCCTCGCCCTGTCCTCGTGGTGGACTTCGGAGCCCAGTACGCCCAGCTCATCGCGCGCCGGGTCCGCGAGGCGAAGGTCTACTCCGAGATCGTGCCGCACTCGATGCCGGTCGCCGAGATGCTGGCGAAGAACCCGGCCGCGATCATCCTCTCCGGTGGCCCGGCCAGCGTGTACGCGCCGGACGCCCCGCAGATCGACGCCGGCGTGTTCAGCACCGACGTGCCGCTCTTCGGCATCTGCTACGGCTTCCAGGCGATGGCCCAGGCGCTCGGCGGCACCGTCGCGCACACGGGCAACCGCGAGTACGGCGGCACGCCGCTGCGCCCCCGCCTCCTCGAGCCGGGCGTGCTGCTGCGCGACCTGCCGGCGGACCTGCCGGTCTGGATGAGCCACGGCGACTGCGTCACCGAGGCCCCCGAGGGCTTCACGGTCACCGCCGAGTCGGCGGGCGCCCCGGTGGCGGCCTTCGAGGACGTGGCCGGGCGTCGAGCCGGCGTGCAGTTCCACCCGGAGGTCGGGCACACGGCGCACGGCCAGGAGATGCTCCAGCGCTTCCTGTACGACATCGCCGGCATCGAGCCGACCTGGACGCCCGAGAACATCATCGACGAGCAGGTGGCCCGGATCCGCGCCCAGGTCGGTGACAAGGAGGTCATCTGCGGCCTGTCCGGCGGGGTGGACTCCGCGGTCGCCGCGGCGCTCGTGCACAGGGCGGTCGGTGACCAGCTCACCTGCGTGTTCGTCGACCACGGCCTGCTGCGTGCGGGTGAGGCCGAGCAGGTCGAGAAGGACTACGTGGCGGCCACCGGCATCAAGCTGAAGGTCGTCGACGCCGCCGACCGGTTCCTCGGCGCGCTGGCCGGGGTGACCGATCCGGAGCAGAAGCGCAAGATCATTGGCCGGGAGTTCATCCGGGTCTTCGAGGCCGCCGCCCGCGAGATCGCCTCGCACGGCGATGTGGAGTTCCTCGTCCAGGGCACCCTCTACCCGGACGTGGTGGAGTCCGGCGGTGGCTCCGGCACCGCCAACATCAAGAGTCACCACAACGTCGGCGGCCTGCCCGAGGACCTGAAGTTCGCCCTGGTCGAGCCGCTGCGCACCCTGTTCAAGGACGAGGTCCGGGCGCTCGGCCTCCAGCTCGGCCTGCCCGAGGCGATGGTCTGGCGGCACCCGTTCCCCGGCCCCGGCCTGGCCATCCGGATCATCGGCGCGGTCGATCAGGAGCGCCTCGACCTGCTGCGCCGCGCCGATCTGATCGCCCGCGAGGAGTTGACCGCGGCAGGTCTGGACCGGGGCGTCTGGCAGTTCCCGGTGGTGCTCCTCGCCGACGTGCGCAGCGTCGGCGTGCAGGGAGACGGGCGCAGCTACGGGCATCCCGTGGTGCTGCGCCCGGTCTCCAGCGAGGACGCGATGACCGCCGACTGGTCCCGGCTGCCCTACGACGTGGTGGCCCGGATCTCCACCCGGATCACCAACGAGGTCGCCGAGGTCAACCGGGTGGTCCTGGACGTGACCAGCAAGCCGCCGGGCACCATCGAGTGGGAGTGACAGCGGCTCACGCGGCGGGCGGCGTGTGGGGCGGGGTCGTCGGCGGGTAGGGCGGCGTCGGCGCGTACCCGTGCTGCGGTCCGCCGGGCGCGGGCCCGGCGGTGGGCTGCGGCGCGGCGCCCGCCGGGTGCGGCCAGGCGGGCGCGCTGGTGGGCTCCTCGGGCATCAGGAACCACATGATGGGGTACGCGAAAAGCGCGAGCCCGCCGGTGAGCAGGCCGGTGACCGCGAAGGCCACGCGGACCAGTGTGGGGTCGACGTTGAAGTAGCGGCCGAGGCCGCTGGCGACCCCCGCCACCATGCGGTCGGTGGTGGGTCGCCGGAGCTGCTTGTACGGGGCCTGGGGAGCGGCGGTGGATGTCATGTCTCCACGGTCCGCGCCGGTGCCCGGCCCGCCCTCGGTGACCGCCCGGATCCTTACCCTGACCGATCCCTGAGCGGGTAGCAAAGAGTCAGGAATCCGACTCTTTTCCGTCCCGGTAACGCCATCCGGGGAGAATTTGGTCCCGTGACCACCTTGCTGGAGCCGCTTCGCAGGATCGCGGCATACGCAGTTTGTGCTGATTCAGACGGCCGAGTGTTGCTGGTCCGCGCATCGGAGCGCTCCGGCACCCCCGGCACCTGGTCGCTGCCTGGCGGGGCGGTCGACCACGGTGAGGACCCGAACCACACAGTCGTCCGCGAGACCGCCGCCGAGACGGGCCTCTCGGTCGCCGTCTCGGGCCTGGCCGACGTGCTCGCCGACATGCGGGCGCTGCCCGAGCGGGGCATCACCATCCACACGGACCGGTTGATCTACCGGGTGGCGGTGCGTGGCGGCACCCTCGCCGACCGGGTCGGCGAACGCCCCACCGACCTGGCCCGGTGGTACACGCTCGACGAGGCCCGCGAGTTGCCGCTGCGCTCGTTCACCGCCCGTGCCCTCGGTCTGCCCGCCTCCTCGGCCGACGTGGTGCCCGACGAGGTGCCCGAGTTCCCCTCCTTCTACGCGGTGCCCGGCCCGGACGGGCTGCACCGGGCGCAGCGCTTCGCCGCGTACGCCGTGTGCACCGACCCGGCCGGCCGGGTGCTGCTCACACGGATCTCCGACGGCTACCCGGGCGCCGGCTGCTGGCACCTGCCCGGGGGCGGCACCGACTACGGCGAGCAGCCCGGCGCGGCGCTCATCCGGGAGTTGGTGGAGGAGACCGGCCAGGCGGGCCGCCTCGTCGAGCTGCTGGGTGTGGCGAGCCACCGGGACGCCGCCTCGCTCGGCCCGGAGGGTTACCCGATCGACTGGCACGGCGTCCGCGCCTTCTACCGGGTCGTGGTCGACGAGCCCAACGCGCCGACGATCACCGACGTCGGTGGCTCCACCTGCGAGGCCCGGTGGTTCGCCCGCGAGGAGCTGGGCGCCCTCGGAACCGACCGCCTGACCGAGGTGACGGCAGAAGCAGTCCAGGCAGCCCAACTAACCTGACCCCCCACCCCCACCCCCCGGGCTGCGCCCGGGTTCCCTCCTTGCGGCGATCATGAAGTTATTGTCGGGACACGCCGAGATGGACGGCGATAACTTCATGATCACCGGCCGGAGGGCGGGTGCGGGGGAGCGGGGGCTGGTTGTGGAGCTGGTGCGGCGGGTTGCGGTTTATGGTTTGTTGTCGGCTTCCGGGCGGGTTCTGGTTGTTCGGGAGCCGGCGGGGGGCCTCTGGTCGCTGCCCGGGGGGTCGGTCGCGCACGCCGAGCACCCAGAGCGTGCGGTCGTGCGCACGGTGGGCGAGCAGACCGGGCTGACCGTGTCGGTGGGGCGGTTGCGGGCCGTGGTCGCGGACGTCAGCCCTCCCACGCAGGACGGTGTCTCGCTGCACAACGACCGGTTGCTGTTCGAGATGACAGTCGACGGCGACGTGTCGGGCGACACCGGAGGCGGCACGATCGAGGCCCGCTGGGTCAGCCCGGAGGACGCGGCCCGGCTGCCGTTGACGCCGTTCAGCGCCGAACTGCTCGGACTGCCGGTCACCCCGCTCCCCGCCGACGCGCCCCCGTCCGCCGAGCCGCTCCCGCTGCTGCACCCGGATCGGCGGCTGCGCTTCGGGGCGTACGGGCTGGTCACCGACCCGGCCGGGCGGATCCTGCTCACCCAGATCGCGGACGGCTATCCCGGTGCCGGCAAGTGGCACCTGCCCGGCGGTGGCACCGATCACGGCGAGCAGCCGACCACCGGGCTGCTCCGTGAGCTGGTGGAGGAGGGCGGTCAGGTGGGCCGGGTGGTCGAACTGCTCGGCGTGGACAATCTGCACAACCCGGCCGCGCTCGGCCCGGAGGGGCGTCCGCTGGACTGGCACGGCGTCCGGGTGATCTATCGGGTCCTGGTGGACGTACCCACCGACGCGGTGGTGACCGAGTCGGCCGGTGGCTCGACCGCCCGGGCGGGCTGGTTCACCATCGCCGAGACCGCTGACCTGCCGCTGACCGGTATCGCTGCCTCGGCAATCGGACAGCTGGGTCGATAGCACCCGGCTCAGCGAGCCGAGATGGTGGCCCTCCGGTACAGTCGGAGGCGGGAATGGTGGAGGAAACGGGCGATCAAGCCCCGGATGGGAATAACAAGGCGGTTCGCGCGGTTTGCACCAGATATAAGTACCGCCGGCAGCTATCGCCAAGCCACGTTCCCCTATGCGATGGTGTACTCCGCAAAACGGCTGCCGGGCCACGCAAGGTCCGGCACGAGACAGCCGGACACCCGCCCCAAACGGCGGCAAGCCGATCCGGTGATGGAGGAAACGTGCCGAGAGCCCCATGGCGCCGGCGTCGTACGACTGACAGTCCGCGCCCCGCAGGGCGTCGCTGGGCGGGCCCGTTGCGCCGCAGCAGCACGTTCGCCCGCCAGGTGCTGCTGGTCCGGGTGGGTCGCCGTGACGGCGACCTGCGGACCACCGACGTGACACTGCCCGAGCACCGGTACGCCGACCGCCAGCGCCGCCGTTACGGCCTGGACCGGCTCAGCCGCCCGTCGCTCGGCGTCAACCGGGCCGAGATCGAGGCGGTCATGCCGGTCAGCCCGGCGCTGCCGCCGATGGCGCACGCCGACGAGGCGTCGTCCCGGTCGATCCCACTGCTGCCCGGCGAGCGCACCGTCGCCCGCCGGATGAAGTTCGGCCTGGTCAACGCCTGCACCCTGGCCAGCCTCATGCTCGGCATGCTGGCCATCTTCCTCGCCATGCAGGGCGAGGTGCGCATCGCCGCTCTCTGCCTGATCGCCTGCGTCGGCTTCGACGGCCTCGACGGCGCGTTGGCCCGCCGGCTCGGCGTGGCCAGCCCGTTCGGCGCTCAGATGGACTCGCTGGCCGACATGTGCTCGTTCGGCCTCGCCGCGCCGGTGGTGGTCTACGCCTCGCTCGCCGGCTCGGTGTCGACGGCTGCGGCCGCGGTCGCCTGCGCCCTGGTCGCGGCGTGTGCGGCGATCCGGCTGGCCCGCTTCAACGTCTCGCCGAAGGACGGCCGCTTCTTCTGCGGTGTCCCCACCACCATGGCCGCGGCCGTGCTCGCCGTGACGGTGGCGATCGGCCTGCCGGTGCCCGGCCTGGTGCTCGTCGCCGGAGTGGCGCTGCTCGCCTTCGCGATGGTGTCCAGCTTCCCGTACGCCAAGCTCGCGCGCCTGGTGAAGCTGCCGCCGTGGCTCTGGCTGGCCCCGGTGGTCGGCGCGCTCGTCGACATCCGGCTCACGTTCGCCCTGATCGTGGTGGGCTACCTGGTCAGCGGGCCGGTGCTCTGGCTGCGCCAGCGTCGTACCGCCTGATCCGACACACGAAAAAGGGGCGCCGCGGACAGCGGCGCCCCTTTTTCGCGTCTCGACGTCAGCGCCAGCGGGCGATGACCGTGGAGCCGCCGACCACCTTGTCACCCGGCCCCACCAGCGGGTCCGCGGCCTCGGCCGGCAGGTAGACGTCGGTCCGCGAGCCGAACCGGATGAGCCCGAAGCGCTCCCCCTTGGCCAGCAGCGCGCCGATCGGCGCCCGCTGCACGATGCGGCGGGCGATCAGGCCGGTCCGCTGCGCGACCACCACAGTGCCACGGCTGGTGTCCAGAACGGTGTACGCGGCGACGTTGTGCTCGGCGTCCGGCTTCATCGCGTTGACGAAGCCGCCGTCGGCGACGAAGTAGTCCACCACCTTGCCGGCGACCGGAGCCCGGTTGACGTGCACGTCCAGCACGGAGAGGAACACCGCGACCCGCAGCCACTCGCCGTCGCCGAAGCGCTCGTCGTGCAGGCGCTGCACCGACAGGACCTTGCCGTCAGCGCTGGCCACCACGGCGTTCGGGTCCTCCGGGACGTCCCGCTGGGGATCGCGGAAGAACGCGGCTACCGGCCCGGCGGCCAGCGCCGGCAGCAGCCACAACCTGCTCGACGGCCGCGCCACCCGGGCCAGCGCCGCCAGACCCAGCGTGATGCCCGCCGCGGCCACCCCGTTGGAGTCGATGTGCATTCCCCGGGTCAGCGGCACGCTCGACGGCCGGTACGCCGGGGCCAACCGGTCGGCCGCGGCCGGGCTGGCCGGGGTGAACCGGAGTCGGTAGACGCGTACCGGCGGCGTGTTCCGCAGCACCAGGTCCCCGCCGACGCCGTAGAGGGCGTCGTGGCGGGCCAGCTCGGTGGCCGCGCCGGTCGTCCGGCCCGGCGTCGCGGTCGTCGCCACGCTCAGCACGCCGCCGTCGGTCAGGTACTTGGACAACCCGTCGATGCCGCTCCGGGTCTCCTCGGCGGTGCCGATGAACGCCTCGCCGGCGATGACCACGGCGGCGGCCTCGGCGTCGGCGAGCGAGTCGACCACCCGGACACGGTCGGCGACCCATCGGCCCTGAGCGGTGACGTGCTCGCGGAGCACGGAGGTGCCGGACGAGTCGGCGGGCACCACGGTGAGCTGGTCACCGGGGAGCAACGCCTCGATGGCCGCGGCCAGCACCGCGGACTCCGGGCTCGCGCCGACCAGCAGGGCGGCCTTCGGGTCGTTCATCCGGGCCAGCTCGGCGACGAGGGTACGGGCGGCTCGCTCGCCGATGCGGACCGGACCGGACCGGCCGGTGGTACGCACGGCGGGGGACTGCGTCATGTCGGGCGGGCTCCTGACGGGGTAGAGACGGGAATCGCGGCGGGGCGCCATGGCGGGGACGGGCCGGCCGGCGGAGGCGAGATCTCCACCGGTCAGCATATGCGCCCGCCCGCGCCGGCCGCACCGCCGTGGAGGTGGTGCGGGCCGCCGCGGGCGGGGAGCAGGGTCAGGATTCCCGCCGTCGGCTCTCCCGCTCGTCCGCCGGATCGTCGCCGGTCGTCGTGCTGAGGTGATCGGGTCGGGTCGGCTGGTCACTCCCGTCAACGGGCTGGCCGGAGACCGGCGACGTCGGCGGCTCCGACGCGCCGTGGGCCAGCCAGGCCGGGTGGATGGCGTCCGCCGACGCCTCCGGTGCCCGCATCTCGGCGGTCGGGGCCTCCGGCAGACGCATCTCGGCGGTCGGCGCCTCCGGTGCCCGCGTCGCCACGGTCGGGGCCTCGGGCGGCAGGGGAGTGTCCCAGGTGGAGTGTTCGGCGGTCCACGCCGGAACACCCGCTCCGGAGGTCGGGGTGGGTGCCCCGGAGGTCGGCACGCCGGGCTCGGCGGCGGTGACCGGCCCGAACGCCGAGGTCGACGTGCCGGGTTGCGGGGCCGCGATCGTGGCCGGCTCGGCGACGTCGTTCGGCTCCGGGCGGCCGGATCGGCCGGAGCGCAACGCGCCGACCAGACCGAAGATCCCGATCAGGATCAGCGCGCCGGCCAGGAACCAGCCGACCGGCGGGAGTGCGAGCCCGAGCAGCTGGGCGAGCAGCCACCAGGCCGACAACGCCAGGAACACCAGCCCGAAGGCGAACGAGAGCAGGTCCGTACGGTGAGCCTTCACCGGGTCACCTCCAGGTTGCCGGCATTGACGTGGATGTACAGGCGCAGCTTCCCGCCGCCGGGGCCGTCCGCGCCCAGGTCGGTGGACTCCCGCTGGCGGCCGTCGATCCCGCCGGAACGGTTGCCGAAGATGGTGGCGTCGCCGGCATTGACGTCGGCCACGGTGGTGACGTCCACGTTCGGCGGTACGACAACTGTCGCCTTACCGAAATTGATCGCGACGGTCACCTGGCTGTCCTGCTTCGAGAAGTCGAGGCCCCGCAGGTCGAGCACGGCGTCACCGAAGCTGTTCTCGTACCGGTCGGCGAGGTCGCGGTAGTCGGTGGGCGCCCAGGTGACCGCGCCGTCCACGCCGCGGATGCGGTCGTAGGACTCGGCGACCGTGGCGGTCCCCAGAGCCGCGGCGGTCACCAGGCCGAGCGCGATCAGCCAGCGGGCCCGACCGAACCAGGTGCCGACCAGCAGCCCCAGCCCGATCGTCGCCAACGCGGCCGCGAAGTACGCCGAAGCGCTGACGGCGAAGACGTCCAGCAGGTCGAGCAGGGCGACGACGCCGAGGGCCAGGAAGATCAGCGAGAAGTTCACCGCGCCGAGCGGCGAACGCTCCCGGGGCCGCTTCGGCGGCTTCGGTGGTTTGGGCGGCGGGTACGCGGCCGGTGCCGGCGCGGCGTACGGGCCGTGCGGCGCGAACGGTGGGCGGTACCCGCCCGGCGTCGCCGAGACCGGGTAACCCGACGGACCGGCGGGCACTGCGGTCACCGGCGCCGACGGCCAGCCGGCGGTGGAGGTGACCTCGGTGGCCGTGTCGCTGCCCGGCCAGCTCTGCCCGGGTGCCGGCCAGGCGCTCTCCTGCGGCCCCGTCGTGGCGCCGGCCGGCTGCCCGAACACCGGCCCGGCCGCGGACGACAGTGCCGCCCCGGACACCTGCTGCGCACCGGCGAACGGCTGCGTGGCGGTGGCCGGCCGGGTGCCGTGCACGGGTGCGCTCGGCGGCTCACCCGGCGCCGCGGCGGCGTACGCCGGAGCGCCATCCGCCAACGGCGCGGTCGCCAGCGGCCCGGTGGACGGCACCGTGCCGTGCGTCGGGGCGGGCCAGGTAACCGGCGGAACCGGCCCGGGTGGCGTACCTGTCGGAGTGGGCGGCACCGGCCCACCCGGGGCGCCGGGCTGTGGCCCACGGCTGTCCCGGTTGAGCAGCAACGCGCCGCCGATCAGGATGGCCGCGCCGAGCAGCACGGCGCGGAAGGCGTCGGTGACGATGTAGCCGAAGCTGGCCGCCACCAGGATGCCCAGCACGATCACGGTCACCGGGGACATGCTGGAACGGCCGCGCCCCAGCATCGACTCCACCGGGGATGCCGTGTCGCCCTCGTTCGGGATGATCAGCCAGGCGGCGACGTACACCAGGATGCCGATGCCGCCGAAGAACCCGAGCACCGCGAGCAGCACCCGCCAGAGCACCGGGTCGGTGTTGGTGGCTCGTCCGATCGCGGCGCAGACCCCGGCCAGGTAACGACCGTCGCGCGGCCGGACCAGCCCGTACCGCGAGGTGAAGCCGGTGCCGCCCAGCGGCCCCACGGACGGCCCCGGCCCACCGGGCCCTCCAGGCGTACCCGCGCCGCCGCCGGCCCCGTAGCCGGCACCTGTCGTACCGCCGCCGGGCCCGTAGCCCGCGCCGGGCGCGAAGCCGGCGCCGGGCGGATAGCTCGGTGGCTCGTACGCGCCGGGTGTCGGTTCGGCGGCCGGGCCGGTGCCGGCGGGCGGGCCGAACGTGGTGGGCTCGGTCCAGCCGGCGGGTGTTCCGGCTGGGGCGGGCGGTACTGAACCGCCCGGCTGTGCCGACCCGGGGCGGGGCGGCGGGGCAGCTTCCTCGGTCATGCCTCGATCCTGCTGCCCGCTTCGCCCGAACGACCTCAGGACCCGACCCTGACCCCACCCTGAGATCCGAGCGGCCGGAATGTCGGGGGCGTCCCCGTGGTCGGGGGACGCCGCAGCGTGTGACGATCGGACTCACCGACATCCGGACAGCCCACCACCGTGACCAGGGAGCCTGCGATCAGCACCGTGACCCCGCCTCCGCGCCTCTACCGCGCCCCCGAGCACCGGATGGCCGCTGGCGTCGCCGCCGGTATCGCCGACCACCTCGGCATCTCGGTGCTGCGCGTGCGGGTCGCGTTCATGGTGCTGCTCGGGCTGAGCGGGCTCGGACTGCTGCTCTACGCGGCCTTCTGGGCGGTGGTGCCGCTGCGCCCCGGCGACACCGCCGTGCCGCCCCGGCGCGACGTGGCCCAGCTCCTGCCGTTCGTCGGGATCGGGCTCGGTGTCCTGCTGATCCAGGTGATGGTCTTCGACTCGGTCGGCGCGGCGGGCACCGCCGGTTGGCTGGTGGCCATCATCGCGGTCGGCGCCGGGGTCATCTGGCACCAGTCGGCGCCCGAGCGGCGACGGCGCTGGGGCGACACGATGCCGGTCCCGTGGCTCGGGGCGGTCGTCGAGGAGAGTGACCGGCGGGCCTTCGTGCTCCGGTTCATCGGCGGCGGGGTGCTGGTCGCGGTCGGCATCATCGGTGTCGCGGCGGTCTACTCGCCGGCACAGAACTTCGACGCGGTGATCAACGGGGTGATCTTCGCGCTGGTCGGGTTGGCCGGGGTCGGCGTGGTCGCCGCGCCGGTGCTCTGGCGGACGTACAGCCAGCTCCGCGCGGAGCGCGAGGGCCGCATCCGCGAGCAGGAGCGGGCCGAGCTGGCCGCGATGGTGCACGACCAGGTGCTGCACACGCTGGCGCTGATCCAGCGCAACGCCGGCGACGTCAAGACGGTGCAGCGGTTGGCCCGAGGTCAGGAGCGTTCGCTGCGCAACTGGCTCTACAAGCCCACGGCGTCGCCGAGCGAGCGCTTCGCGGCCGCCCTGGAGCAGGCCGCCGCCGAGGTCGAGGACACCTTCGCGATCACTGTGGAGACCGTGGTGGTGGGCGACCGGGAGACTGACGAGAAGGTCGGCGCGCTGGTCGCCGCCGCGCGCGAGGCGCTGGTGAACGCGGCCCGGCACGCAGGTGTGCAGACCGTGTCGCTCTACGCCGAGGTGGAGCCCGAACAGGTCAGCGTCTTCGTCCGGGACCGGGGCAAGGGCTTCGATCCGGATACGGTGGAGGACCACCGGCACGGCGTACGCGGTTCGATCATCGGACGGATGAAGCGGCACGGCGGACGGGCCGAGATCCGGTCCGGCCCGGGGGAGGGGACCGAGGTCCGGTTGATCCTGCCGATCTCCCGGGACTCGTCCGCAGCGGAGAGGAACAAATGACCATGGCCGAGCAGCCGATGGAGCACCTCGACCCGGCGACCAGCCGCCCGGAACGCCTGCGGGTGTTCCTGGTGGACGACCACGCGATGTTCCGCGCCGGGGTGCGTGCCGAGCTGGGCGCCCATGTCGAGGTGGTGGGTGAGGCGAGCACGGTGGCCGAGGCGGTCACCCGGATCGCCGCCACCGGCCCGGACGTGGTGCTGCTCGACGTCCACATGCCCGACGGCGGTGGCCGTGCCGTGCTGGAGGCGATGCGGCGCAGCCATCAGCAGGTCAAGTTCCTGGCGCTGAGCGTCTCCGACGCGGCGGAGGACGTGATCGGGTTGATCCGGGCCGGCGCCCGGGGTTATGTCACCAAGACCATCTCCCCGGACGAGCTGGCCGCGGCGATCCGTCGGGTCGCCGACGGTGACGCGGTGTTCAGCCCCCGGCTCGCCGGGTTCGTGCTGGACGCCTTCGCGGCCCGGCCGGACGCCCCGGTGGCCGACCCGGAGCTGGACCAGCTCACCAACCGGGAGCGGGAGGTGCTGCGCCTGCTCGCCCGGGGGTACGCGTACAAGGAGATCGCCAAGGAGCTGTTCATCTCCATCAAGACGGTGGAGACGCACGTGTCGAACGTGCTGCGCAAGCTCCAGATGTCCAACCGGTACGAGCTTTCGCGCTGGGCGGCGGACCGCCGGCTCGTGTGATCTATTCCTCCGCCCCGGCATTTCGGGCAGATGCCACGGATGCCGCTGGGCGGGGCTGACAAACGATCAGCCGTCGTCCCATACTGCCCCGGTCCCGTTTCCGCGCGTGGGTGTCGCATCCCGCGGAAACGACGGCTCACGCGCGTGCCCGCGATGGCGGGTCACCCCTGGGGAAGAGGTACCACTTCGATGTTGGGACAACGAGGACGACACTGGGCGCGGGTCGCCCTGGCGGCTGTCGCCGGCGGCGCCCTGGCGCTCGGCGTGGCGGGCGCCGCCGCCGCGGCCCCGGCCACCGGTGTGGCCAAGGCGGTCGAGGGCAGCCAGGTCACCCTGAAGCTCGACGGCAAGACGCGCACCACGTCTGCGCTCGCTCTGAAGATCGACGGCAAGCTGGTGCCGGCGTTCTGCATCGACTACCACACCAGCGTGAAGCTCGACGGCAAGTACGAGGAGGGCACCTGGGACGAGTCCCAGGTGAAGAACCTCGCCAAGGTGCAGTGGGTGCTGACCCACGGTTACCCGAACGCCGATTCCACCAAGCTCCTCGCCGCCGCCGGCGTGGACACCAAGATCGGCAAGAAGCAGCTCGACAACCTGCTCTACTTCGGCACCCAGACCGCCGTCTGGCACTTCAGTGACGGCATCGAGCTGGGCGCCTGGGAGAAGGGCCTGCAGGCCCCCAACCAGTACGAGGTGATCACGAAGGTCCGTGACTACCTCATCAAGAACGCCACCGACCAGCCGGAGCCGCGTGCCGAGCTGTCGGTCAGCCCGGCCAGCGCCACCGCGACGGTCGGCGGCAAGGCCGGTCCGTTCACGGTCAGTGGTCCGGCGGGTGCCATCACCGTCGCGGCCACCGGCGGCACCGCCGTCGACGCCGAGGGCAAGCCGGTCACCACGACCACCAACGGCGGGCAGTTCTGGCTGGCCGCCGAGGCCGCCGGCACGGTCGACGTGACGCTGACCGCGCAGGACGCCGTCTCCTTCGGCCGGGTGTTCCTGTTCACCGGCCCGAAGAAGGCGCAGAAGCTGATCCTCGGCGGCAGCACCGGCGCCACCGTCACCACCCGGGTCTCGGCCACCTTCACCGCCGTTCCCACGACGCCGCCGGCCACCCCGTCGGCGACCCCGAGCGCGTCGGCCTCGCCGACCACCCCGTCGGCCACGCCGTCGGACTCGGCGCCGCCGGCCAGCCCGGCCCCGTCCACCTCGCCGGCGAGCAACGGTGGCGGCCTGCCGCTGACCGGTTCGCCGATCGCGGCGGCGGCGACCGCCGGTCTGCTGCTGCTCGCCGCGGGTGCGGTCGCCGTCCTTGTGGTGCGTCGTCGCAAGGTCCGCTTCACCGCCTGATCCATCCCCGCCACACCACCGGCCCCGGCCCCGCCTCCAGGCGGCGCCGGGGCCGGTGTCGTCGTAGCCGCCGTGGTCGCCACTTTGATGATCAGAAAAACGCCCGCGGCACCCTCGGCCACCCAGCCGACCATGGTGCCCGTGCAGCCGACGTCGACCTCGTCCGGACGGGCAAAGAAAGTCGAGCCCGCGACAGACGCCGGAACGCGTGGTCGTCAAGCGAAAAACCTCACAGAAGCCGAGCCTGAGCGGGGCGCGAGCGTCCGAGCAGGTCATGTACTTCCAGGTCGGAGACACCCACCCCGACCGTTTTATGATCATTTTTCAAGTATCGGCAACGTGGCGGGCAACTAACGGCTTGATAACGGCACCTTCACGGAAGAGGCCAGTGGGTGTCACAGTGGCAGCACCTCACCCTCGGTGTGTGGCACTCCGTACGGCCCACGACCACGACCTCCGCTGTTCCCGGCGGGTTCGTGGCTGTGTCGCCTGCGTAGGGTCGTGCCTCGTCGGGTGAGGGAGCCCGGCGGATCGGAACATCAGGGGTGTCCCCAAACTTCCCTGTGGTCCCGGCGACCCCCGCCCCGGGGTGGTCGGGCGGTGTCACCCCCAAAACGTGCGTGAAACCCACGACGGAACCAGGTTAGAAAGAGGAGGCCCCTCGGAATGAGAGTCTCGAAGCGGGCGACGAGCGCGATCGCGCTCAGCGCGGCTGCCGCGCTTGTCGCGAGCGGTTGCTCGAGCGGTGACGGCGACGGCGACGCCGCCGCCAGCAAGGATGGCGCGATCGTCATCCACGGCGTCCAGCCGGAGAACCCGCTGGTTCCGTCGAACACCACGGAGACCGGCGGTGGCAAGGTCATCGACTGGCTGTTCACCGGCCTGGTCGAGTACCCCAACGACGGTGGGGCCCCGCGCAACGCGCTGGCCGAGTCCATCGACACCAAGGACTCCAAGGTCTTCACGATCAAGATCAAGAAGGGTACCAAGTTCCACGACGGTACCGAGGTGAAGGCGAAGAACTTCGTCGACGCCTGGAACTGGGCCGCGTACTCGCCGAACGGCGCGCAGAACGGCTCCTTCTTCTCGGACATCGCGGGCTTCGACAAGACCTACACCGAGGACCCGGACGGCCCGGACGGCCCGCAGAAGGCCCCGGCCCCGTCGGCCAAGGAGCTCTCCGGCCTGAAGGTCATCGACGAGCAGACCTTCGAGGTCACCCTCGCCGCGCCGACCGCGGTCTTCCCGACCAAGCTCGGCTACAGCGCCTTCATGCCGCTGCCGGACGCGTTCTTCACCATGAAGCCCGAGGAGTTCGGCAAGAAGCCGATCGGCAACGGCCCGGTCAAGTTCGTGTCGTGGCAGGACAACGTCCTCATCAAGCTGACTCGTTTCGACGACTACAGCCTGCGCGACAAGATGAAGATCAAGGACGTCGACGTCAAGCTGTACCAGGACGAGACGGCGGCCTACGCCGACCTGCTCGCCAACAACCTTGACTTCATGGAGGTCGTCCCCACCTCGGCGCTCGCCGGCGACAAGTGGAAGACCGACCTCGGCGACCGTGGCCTGAACACCGTCACGCCGTCGACCGCGCTGATCGCGTTCCCGATCTACGACAAGCGCTTCCAGAACCCGAAGCTGCGTCGTGCGGTCTCGCTGTCGATCAACCGGCAGGAGATCTCTGACAAGATCTTCTTCGGCACCCGCAAGCCGGCCGACAGCTGGGCGAACCCGCTGACCCCGGGCGCCAAGCCGGGTAACTGCACCGCCTGCAAGTTCGACCCGACCACGGCCAAGCAGCTGCTGACCGAGGCCGGTGGCTTCACGGGCGAGATGGTCTTCTACTACAACTCGGACTCCAGCCACAAGGACTGGATGGACGCGGTTGCGCAGCAGGTCAAGACCAACCTCGGCATCGAGGCTCGCGCCGAGGGCATCCCGACCTTCGCGGTGTTCCGTCAGAACATCAACGCCCACAAGATGACCGGCCCGTACCGTGCCGCCTGGCAGCAGGACTACCCGGACGTGGAGAACTGGGTCAACCCGCTCTACGTCAAGGGTGGCTCGTCCAACGACGGCCTGTACAGCAACCCGGAGGTCGACACCCTGGCCAAGCAGGCCAGCGCTGCTCCGAGCCTGGAGGCTTCGCACGAGGCCTTCGCCAAGGTTCTCGAGAAGGTCGACCAGGACGTCCCGAGCATCCCGATCTACTTCTACGGTCAGCAGTCCGGCCACTCGGAGAAGATCAAGAAGCTCGAGCTGAACAACGTCGGCGAACTCGACATCACCTCGGTCGAGCTCTGATCCGAACGGTCTGACCCCGGGTCGGGCTCGCCACATCCGGTGAGCCCGACCCGGGGCCGTTCCGCGAGTGGATGCCACAGCACTCCACTCGCCACGTTGTCACCACCGTGTCGGCCGTCCGACGCGCCCCCTGTCTGGAGGACCACCCCATGGGCCGTTATCTGTTGAGACGGCTGCTCCAACTCGTGCCCGTCTTCATCGGCTCGACCTTCCTGATCTACTGGCTCGTCTGGTCCGTCCCGGGCGACCCGTTCGCCGGCAAGTGCGGCGAGCGCCGCTGCCCGGACCAGTACGTCGCGTACATGACCGAGAAGTACCACCTGGACCAGAACGTCTTCGTGCAGTACGGCAACTACATGAAGAACCTGCTCCAGGGCGACTTCGGCCAGACGTTCTCCCAGCGCGACATCGGCGACATCATCGCCACGGCGTACCCGAACACCCTGAAGCTGGCCCTGGTCGCGCTCGCCATCGAGGCTGTCATCGGCCTCGGCGCCGGCATCCTGACCGGTCTGCGCCGCAACGGCTTCCTGGACAACCTGGTCCTCGTTTCGACCCTCTTCCTGCTCGCGCTGCCGGTGTTCGTCGTCGGCTTCGTGCTGCAGTGGCTGCTGGGTGTGCAGTGGGGCATCGTCAAGCCGACCGTCTCGTCCGAGATGCGGTTCTCCGAGCTGATCGTGCCGGGCTTCGTGCTCGGTAGCGCATCGGTGGCGTACATCGCCCGGGTGGCCCGAACGAGCATCGCGGAGAACCGCCGTGCCGACTACGTGCGCACCGCCATCGCCAAGGGCCTGCCGATGCGCCGGGTCGTGGGTGTGCACCTGCTGCGCAACTCGCTCATTCCGGTCGTCACCCTGCTCGGCACCGACCTCGGCGCCCTGATGGGCGGCGCGATCGTCACCGAGGGCATCTTCGGCATCAACGGAATCGGGCGCGAGGTCTACCGCGCGATCGTCACCAAGGAAAGCGCTACCGTGGTTGGCATCGTGGTCGTACTGGTGGTCGTCTATCTGTTGATGAACCTGTTGGTCGACCTGCTCTACGCCGCCCTGGACCCGAGGATCCGTTATGAGTGACCCGAGTACCGCTTCGATTGTCAGCACCCCTGCTGCGCAGCCGACCGACACCCCCGCCGCCCCCGGGCCGCAGAGCAACGAGAAGCCCCGTGGTCTGCTCGGTGACGCCTGGCGGGACCTGCGCCGTAAGCCGCTGTTCTGGATCTCGGCGACGATCATCGTCATCTTCCTGTTGATGGCGGCCTTCCCGTCGCTGTTCGCCCCGGGCGACCCGGTCAACGGAGCGCTCTCGCGCAGCCTCAACAAGGCGTCCGGCGACGCGTGGTTCGGGTACGACCTGCAGGGCCGGGACGTCTACGCCCGGGTCATCTACGGCGCGCGTGCCTCCATCGTGGTCGCCGTGCTCTCCGTGGTCGGCACCCTGCTGGTCGGCGGCGCCATGGGCATCATCTCCGGATACCTCGGTGGCTGGGTCGACACGATTCTCAGCCGGGTCGCGGACGTGTTCTTCGGAGTGCCGTTCGTGCTCGGCGCGATCGTCATCCTGACCACGTTCAACGGTTCGGGCAGCAGCAACAGCAAGGCCGAGATCATGGGCCTGGTGATCATCTCGCTGATCGTGCTGAGCTGGCCGGTCGTCATGCGGTTGATGCGCTCCTCGGTGCTCGCCACCAAGGAGGCCGACTACATCGTGGCGGCGCGCGCGCTGGGTGCCGGCAGTGGCCGGATCATCCTCAAGCACCTGCTGCCGAACTGCCTGGCCCCGCTGCTGGTCTACGGCACGATCATGGTCGGCTCGTTCATCGGCGCCGAGGCCACCCTGTCCTTCCTGGGTGTCGGCCTGAAGTCGCCGGTGGTGTCCTGGGGCATCATGATCAGCGAGGGTAAGGATTTCATCCGGGTCGCGCCGGGGCTGGTGTTCTTCCCTGCCGCATTCCTCGTCGCCGCGGTGCTGAGCTTCGTGATGCTCGGTGAAGCGGTCCGCGAGGCCCTCGATCCGAAACTCCGCTAGGGGAGATCCAGTGTCCGACATTCTCGTGTCTGAGCAGTCCGCGCCGGGATCCGGCGGGTCCGGGCGCCCCTCCGGCCGGCTGCTCGAGGTCGACGACCTGCGGGTGGAGTTCCGTACCCGGGACGGCGTCGCAAAGGTCATCAACGGGGTCACGTACCACGTCGACGCGGGGGAGACCCTCGCCGTGCTCGGCGAGTCCGGCTCCGGTAAGAGCGTCACGGCGCAGACGATCATGGGCATCCTCGACACGCCCCCCGGCTTCGTCACCGGTGGGCACGTCCGCTTCCACGGCAAGGACATGCTCCGCATGTCCGCCGAGGAGCGCCGCCGCATCCGCGGTGAGGGCATCGCGATGATCTTCCAGGACGCGCTCTCCGCCCTGAACCCGGTCTTCACCGTCGGGTTCCAGATCGCCGAGCAGTTCCGGGTTCGGCGGGGTCTGGGTCGCGCGGAGGCCAAGAAGCGCGCGATCGAGATGCTCGACCAGGTCAAGATCCCGAACGCCAAGGGCCGGTTCAACAACTATCCGCACCAGTTCTCCGGCGGTATGCGGCAGCGCGCGATGATCGCGATGTCGCTGGCGCTCGACCCCGAGGTGCTGATCGCGGACGAGCCGACCACCGCGCTCGACGTGACGGTGCAGGCCCAGATCATGGACCTGCTCGCGGAGCTCCAGCGTGAGCGGCAGATGGGCATGATCCTGATCACCCACGACCTCGGTGTGGTCGCCGACGTCGCCGATCGGATCGCCGTCATGTACGCGGGCCGGATCGTCGAGGAAGCCGACGTGTACGACCTGTACGCCAAGCCGGCGCACCCGTACACGATGGGTCTGATCGACTCGATCCCGCGTCTGGACGAGAAGGGGCAGCAGCTCCGGACGATCAAGGGCCTCCCGCCGAACCTGATGAACATCCCGCCGGGCTGCCCGTTCAACCCGCGCTGCCCGATGGCGCAGCCGGTGTGCCGGGAGAAGGTCCCCCCGCTGCTCCAGGTGGGCCCCGCCCGGGCCAGCGCCTGCCACTTCGCCGAGGAGCTGGTGAACCGTGTCTGAGAACATCCTCGAGGTCCGTGACCTGGTCAAGCACTACCCCGTCACCCAGGGTGTGGTGTTCAAGAAGACCGTCGGCCAGGTCAAGGCCGTCGACGGGGTCTCGTTCGGTCTGCGGGCCGGCGAGACGCTCGGTGTCGTCGGCGAGTCCGGCTGCGGCAAGTCGACCCTCGCCCGGGTTCTGATGAACCTGGAGAAGCCGACCGCCGGCAGCGTGGTCTACAAGGGCCAGGACATCTCCAAGCTCTCCGGTGGGGCGCTGCGTCGGCTGCGTCGGCAGATCCAGCTGGTCATGCAGGACCCGTACACCTCGCTGAACCCGCGGATGACGGTCGGTGACCTGATCGGGGAGCCGTTCGAGATCCACCCGGAGGTGGCGCCCCGGGGTAGCCGTCGGGCCAAGGTCCGCGAGCTGCTCGACCTGGTCGGGCTCAACCCGGAGCACATCAACCGGTACCCGCACCAGTTCTCCGGCGGTCAGCGTCAGCGCATCGGCATCGCCCGCGCGCTCGCGCTGCGGCCCGAGGTGATCGTCTGCGACGAGCCGGTCTCGGCGCTGGACGTCTCCATCCAGGCCCAGGTCATGAACCTGCTGGAGAAGCTGCAGAGCGAGCTGGGGCTGTCGTACATCTTCATCGCCCACGACCTGTCGGTGGTTCGCCACCTGTCGGACCGGGTGGCGGTGATGTACCTCGGCAAGATCGTTGAGATTGGCACCGAGGACGAGATCTACGAGCGGCCGACCCACCCCTACACCCAGGCGCTGCTCTCGGCGGTGCCGGTGCCGGACCCGACCCAGCGGAACAACAAGACGATCATCCGGCTCACGGGTGACGTGCCGTCGCCGATCAGCCCGCCCTCGGGCTGCCGGTTCCGGACCCGCTGCTGGAAGGCGCAGGAGGTCTGCGCCGAGCAGGTCCCGCTGCTGGAGATCCGGCGCGACTCGGACCACCCGAGCGCCTGCCACTTCGCGGAGCGTCGCGAGATCGTCGCCACCCACGAGGTGTGAGTCACCGGAACCGCCTGCCGACGTCACCACGACGACGGCAGGCGGTTTCGTCTGTCCGGGGTCCGCTGAGCGGGCCGCCGGTGGGGTCACCGACCGGCGGCTCGCCGAGGCGCCTCAGAGCGGCCCGCGGCCCGCGCGCAGCAGCAGCAGCGCCAGTTGGGTGCCGTCGGCGCCGAGCGCGAGCCGGAAGCGCTCCAGGATGTCCCGTTCGCGCGAGAGCACCAGGCGGGTGCCTCCGGAGGCCATCCGGGTCGCCCCGACCTCCTGGGACAGCGCGGCCCGCTCCTGCCAGAGCGCGATCAACGCGTGGTCGATCTCGTCGATCCGTTCTCTGATCTGCACGATCCGCGCAGCGGCGGTCGGCTCCACGGTGCCGGTCCGTGCGTCGGACGGGTCGCCGCCGCGCACCGAAGGCACCACCTCCGGCACGCTCCCGCTCGCCGGGGGCTGTCCCGCCTCCGGCCCGGCCGGGCCACCGTTCTGCTCCACCACGTCTGTCATCATCGGGTACCTCTCGTGCTGTGGTGCCCGGTGCCCGGAACCCGGGACGGAAAAAGCCCCGGACTCCAGGAGCCCGGGGCTTTTCGCAGGTCTGTCGATCAGGCGCGACCTACGGCAGCCGGACTCCCGGTGCCGTAGTAAAAGTAGTAGCGCGCAGCGATCACGCCGTCGAGTATGCCCACGCCGGTGGCCGGCGCGCAAGGATTCCGGCGCAAAAGGGCGGCCCCGCTCGGGTGCTTCCGGCGCCGGCACGGCGGCCCGGCCCGACGGACGGCGCGGTCGGGAAGTGTCCGGCTGGCGGCATAGACTTGGCGCGCGATGCATCCTCTCTTCGACATTCCCGCGTCCCCGCCCGCGCCGGAGTCCGCGCCGGCCCGTCCGCACCGGCCCGGGTCGGCCCCCGTCCGCCTCGATCCGCAGCAGCTCCTCGCCGGGCTGAACGGGCCGCAGCGCGACGCCGTCAGCCACGCCGGTTCGCCGTTGCTGATCGTGGCCGGCGCCGGGTCCGGCAAGACGCGGGTGCTCACCCACCGGATCGCCTACCTGCTCGCCGCACGGGACGTGCATCCCGGTGAGATCATCGCCATCACCTTCACCAACAAGGCGGCCGGCGAGATGAAGGAGCGGGTCGCCGCGCTGGTCGGCCCGCGGGCCCGACTGATGTGGGTGTCGACGTTCCACTCGGCGTGCGTCCGCATCCTGCGCGCCGAACACGAGCACGCAGGCCTCAAATCGACGTTCTCGATCTACGACGCGGACGACTCCCGCCGGCTGATGCAGCTGGTCACCCGCGAGCTGGATCTCGACCCGAAGCGCTACCCGGCGCGGGGGCTGGCCGCTCAGGTCTCCAACCTCAAGAACGAGCTGGTCGACCCGGAGCAGTTCGCGGCGCGGGCCACCGGGCCCAACGAGCGGGCGCTCGCCGAGGCGTACACGCTCTACCAGCGCCGGCTGCGCGAGGCGCACGCGCTGGACTTCGACGACCTGATCATGACGACCGTGCACCTGCTCCAGTCCCATCCACACGTCGCGGAGAGCTACCGGCGACGGTTCCGGCACGTGCTGGTGGACGAATACCAGGACACCAACCACGCCCAGTACATCCTGATCAAGGAGTTGGTCTCCGGCACCGACGGGCTGGAGCCGGCCGAGCTGTGCGTGGTCGGTGATGCCGACCAGTCGATCTACGCGTTCCGGGGCGCGACGATCCGCAACATTCTGGAGTTCGAGCGGGACTTCACCGACGCGCGGACGATCCTGCTGGAGCAGAACTACCGCTCCACCCAGACCATCCTCAACGCGGCCAACGCGGTGATCGACCGCAACACCTCCCGCAAGCCGAAGCGGCTGTGGAGCGAGGCCGGTGACGGCGAGCGGATCGTCGGCTACGTGGCCGACACCGAGCACGCCGAGGCGGACTGGGTCGGTCGGGAGATCGACCGACTGGTCGACGCGGACGAGACCCGGCCCGGCGACGTCGCGGTCTTCTACCGCACCAACGCCCAGTCCCGCGTCTTCGAGGAGGTGTTCATCCGGGCCGGCCTGCCCTACAAGGTGGTCGGCGGGGTGCGCTTCTACGAGCGCAAGGAGGTCCGCGACGCCCTCGCGTACCTGCGGTCGGTGGTCAACGACGACGACACGGTGAGCCTCCGGCGAGTGCTGAACACCCCCCGCCGGGGCATCGGCGACCGCGCGGAGGCGTGCGTCGAGGCGCTGTCCAGCCGCGACCGGGTCTCCTTCGGCGCGGCGCTGCGCCGGGCCCGGGAGGCGCCCGGCATCTCCACCCGGGCGGCCAACGGCATCGCCGACTTCGTGGCGCTGCTCGACGGCGCGCGGGAGCTGGCCGAGACCGGCACCCCGGAGGAGGTGCTGGAGGCCCTGCTGACCCGCTCGGGCTACCTCACCGAGCTGGAGGAGAGTCTGGACCCGCAGGACGCGGGCCGGGTGGACAACCTCCAGGAACTGGTCAGCGTCGCCCGGGAGTACACCGAGCGGATCGAGGCGACCGGCGCCGACGGGGACCGGGCCACCCTGGCGGGCTTCCTGGAGCAGGTCGCGCTGGTGGCCGACGCCGACCAGATCCCCTCCGACGACCCCGACCACCAGGGCGTCGTCACCCTCATGACGCTGCACACCGCCAAGGGCCTGGAGTTCCCGGTGGTCTTTCTGACCGGGCTGGAGGACGGCGTGTTCCCGCACCTGCGCTCGCTGGGCGACACCCGCGAGCTGGAGGAGGAGCGCCGACTGGCGTACGTGGGCATCACCCGCGCTCGGCAGCGGCTCTACCTCTCCCGGGCGGTGACCCGTTCGGCCTGGGGGCAGCCGTCCTACAACCCGCCGTCGCGGTTCCTGGAGGAGCTGCCACCGGAGCTGGTGCGCTGGGAGCGCACCGAGGGGTCGTACACCTCGTGGGCCGGCGGGGGCGGCGGCGTCGGCGGTCGTGCCGATCGTGCGCCCGGCGGCCGCGGCACCTTCACCGGGGGTACGCCGAAGGCGGCGCAGCTGGCCCAGCGGCTCGGCGTGGACGCCAGTCGCCTCACCACGGCCAGCGAGCTGCCGCAGGGGCCGAAGGTGGCCGCCGGCGACCGGGTCAACCACCAGCGCTACGGGCTGGGGCGCGTGCTCGCCGTGGAGGGGCACGGCCCGGGCGCCCGCGCTCAGATCGACTTCGGCGACCAGACCATGTGGCTGGTCCTCCGCCATGCCCCGGTAGACAAGCTCTGACCTCGCGCGCCGATCCTGCACTTCTGTTGCCGATATGAGTACTTGTGCCCTTCATGTCGCCGCAGAAACGCAAGATCGGCGCGGGAGGGGTCAGCAGCCCAGGTTTACGCCTCGGGCCCGCATGAACGGGGCGGGGTCGATCTGGTTCCACATGCCCTGGTGCACCTCGAAGTGCAGGTGTGGGCCGGTGGCGTCGCCCGTGGCGCCCTCGTAGCCGATCACCTGGCCGGCTTTGACCGCCTGCCCGACGGTGACCGCGATGCGGCTCTGGTGGGCGTAGTGGGTCAGGTAGCCGTTGCCGTGGTCGATGAAGACGGAGTTACCGTACCCGTCCGCGGCGTCGCCGGCCTGGGTGACCGTGCCGGCGGCCGCGGCGTGGATGGGGGTCCCCGAGGGCAGCGCCAGGTCGATCCCGGCGTGCAGGGTGCCCCAGCGCTGGCCGTAGCAGGAGGTGACCGAGGCGCCCGGCATCGGGTCGACCCAGGCAGCCGTCGGCCGGGTGGTCTTCTTCGGCTTCGGCTTCGGCTTGGCGGTGGCCGTCTTCGTCGGTGTCGGGCTGGCGCTTGCCGTCGACGGGCTCACGGTCGGGCTGGCCGACGGAGACGCCGGCGCGCTCGACTCACGGGCCGAGCGGTCGGCCCGGCTGGCGGCCTCGGCGCGGGACTGGGCGTCGAGCGAGACGGCGGTGGGTGCCGGGCGGTCGGGGCCGGAGGTGGCTACGGCGACCCCGCCCAGGCCGAGGGCGACCAGCGCGGCCGCGCCGACCACGATGAGGCGGTTCCGCCGGCGGGCACGTCCCGGCTGCTCGACGGTGGTGTCGGGGGTGTTCTCGTTCTGGACGGGGCTGTCTTCCTGCACGGCGGACCTTCACAGTCGAGGGGCACTTGACCTCGAAATACTGGTGTCGGGCCGAGCTGGACGACCGTCCGGGACCGCGCGTCCGAACCGGGGGCGGCAGGCCGACTGACCTGCTATGCACCGGTCTGACGCGGTCCGTCCGGAAAAGTGATCATGCCGTGCCGTGCTGTCGGTCACAGTCCGTCCTGTGATCCAGCAGACATCAGCCGTGGACCGAGCCGAAAAAACCGCCCGGATCAGCAGATCCGGGCGGTCAACGGGCGGTACGCAGCGTCAGGAACCCGCTACCTCGCTGTAGATTGCCTCGACTTGCAGCTTGATGTCCACTCCGCGCTCCTGCAGGTACGGAACGGGGTCGATCGGGGCGCCCTTGACATGAAGCTCAAGGTGCAGGTGCGTGCCGTAGGCGTGGCCGGTCTGGCCCACCAGGCCAAGCTGGTCGCCGGCCTTGACCTGCTGGCCCTCCTTGACGCTGAGCGCGGAGGAGTGACCGTAGATGGCCTCGCTGCCGTCGGCGTGCTGGACGATCACCGCGTAGCCGTAGCCGCCGAACCAGCCGGCCTTGGTGACCAGGCCATCGTGGACCGCCACGTACGGGGTGCCCTCGGGGACGACCAGGTCGACGCCGGTGTGCAGCTTGCCCCACCGCATGCCGTACGGGGAGTTGAAGTCGTAGCCCTGCAGCGGCAGCATCCAGACCTCGGGCTCGGCCGCTTCCTTCGTGCGGCTGTCCCGGGAGGCGCGCTCGGCGTTGTCCGCACGGGCCGCGACGTCCTGACTGGTGATCGACGCCTGCTTGAGCTCGTCGAGCACGGTCGGGCTGACGTCCTTGGCGTCGGGCAGCGCCGACGCGCCCAGCGCGACGATGCCCGCGCCGACGAAGGCGGTGGTGACGACTGCCGCGTAACGGCTACGCGGGGGGGTGGGTACGCGGCGGCGACCGCGATATCGATCGGGCTCAGACGACAGGCGCTGGCGCACGCACACCCTCCGTTGTCGGGGTTCCGAGGCGGCCGGTGGGACGTCCGTGAAGCTCAGATGAACGTCTGCCGACCGCGTCGTCACCCGTCCATGGACCTGATGACAACCGTGGACACGTTAGCCAACCACCAGGCGACCCACAAGCCGAAGCGCCGAATTGGCGTGTCGATCTGTCCGTTTGCGTCCAAGATTGTCACGCATCGTGCCGTCGAACGGTGCCCCCGTAACCACCCGTTCGTCGCCGAGCGTGACCGATCCGGCGGAGTCGTCCGGCTTGACGCCGGGGCCCGGGCGGGACGGCCTCGATCGACGGTGCCGACGGCGGTGTCCGGGCGCGGCAGAATGTCGGACGGGTTTCCAGCCCCGATTTCCCGGGCCCGGCCGGGCGGGTTACCGTTCGTTCAGGTGAAGGCCGTGGAGCCGGTGAAAGGTGTGCGCTGATGAGCTCTCGTATTCGGGTCGTCGTCGCGAAGCCAGGTCTGGACGGCCACGACCGCGGCGCGAAGGTCGTCGCCCGCGCCCTGCGCGACGCGGGGATGGAGGTCGTCTACACCGGCCTGCACCAGACGCCCGAGCAGATCGTGGAAACGGCCATCCAGGAGGACGCCGACGCGGTGGGTCTCTCCGTACTCTCCGGTGCGCACATGACGCTCTTCCGTCGGGTGCTGGAGCTGTTGACCGAGCGCGACGCCCGGGACATCGTCGTGTTCGGTGGCGGCATCATTCCCAACGGCGACCTCCCCGAGCTGGAGAAGCTGGGCGTCGCGAAGATCTTCACGCCGGGCGCCACCACGCAGGCGATCGTGGAGTGGGTCCGGGAGAACGTCGCGCAGCCGGTCGCCTGAGACAGCGGTCCGCTGCGCCGAGCCGACCACGTCGGTCCACCGCGTCGATTGCGTCGGTCTGCTGCGCCGACCGGATCTGGGCACGGGGGAGGGGCCGGACGCACCCCTCACACGTCCGGCCCCTCTATGCACGATGCCCCGCCGCCACCCCTCGACCGACAGGGCATCGGCCGTATCCCGTCTTTGCGCTGCTCAGCGCGCCGACACCTGACTCAACGACGCCCCGACGGGCGGGTTACGGACCCCCGGCAACATCGTCCGGACGATTGACGCCGCGCACGGCGCGGCCGGAATCCGCCCCACTCGACACGGAGTTGTGCATTACCGCACACCGTGCACCCGCTCGGTTGCCGGCCGTGCCCACCTCGCTAGGCTGCCGCCAATGGCCTGTTTCAACTGATGACAGGCGTCAAACTGTTTTCTGAACGCTGGTGGCGGCGCGACGGCGCGCCGCGGAGACGGGACGGGACGCGCAATCGTGGACCTGTACGAGTACCAGGGGCGGGACCTGTTCGAGCGGCACGGCTTGCCCGTGCTGGCCGGCGGCGTCGCCACTACCCCGGAAGAGGCCCGCGCGATCGCCGAACGTCTTGGCGGCCGTGTGGTCGTCAAGGCGCAGGTAAAGGTCGGCGGCCGAGGTAAGGCCGGCGGCGTCAAGCTGGCCGAGGGCCCGGATGAGGCGGTGGCTCGGGCCACCGACATCCTCGGCATGGACATCAAGGGTCACACCGTCCACAAGGTCATGATCACGGTGACCGCGGACGTGGCCGAGGAGTACTACTTCTCGTACCTGCTCGACCGGGCGAACCGCACCTTCCTCTGCATCGCCAGCGTCGCCGGCGGCATGGACATCGAGCAGGTCGCCGCCGAGACGCCCGACAAGGTCGTCAAGGCCCCGATCGACGCCGTGAAGGGCGTGGACGAGGCCAAGGCCCGCGAGATCGTGACCGCTGCCGGCTTCCCGGCCGAGGTCGCCGACCAGGTGGTCGAGATCGCCGTCGGCCTCTGGCAGGCGTTCGTCGCCGAGGACGCCACGCTGGTCGAGGTCAACCCGCTCGCCAAGAACGGCGACGGCCGGATGCTCCTGCTCGACGCCAAGATCAGCCTGGACGAGAACGCCGCGTTCCGGCACCCGGACCACGAGGCCCTGGTCGACCAGGCTGCCGTGGACCCGCTGGAGCAGGCCGCCAAGGCCAAGGACCTCAACTACGTCAAGCTCGACGGCGAGGTCGGCATCATCGGCAACGGCGCGGGTCTGGTCATGTCGACCCTCGACGTCGTCGCGTACGCCGGTGAGCGGCACGGCAACGTCAAGCCGGCCAACTTCCTCGACATCGGCGGCGGCGCGAGCGCCGCGGTGATGGCGAACGGGCTGGAGATCGTGCTCTCCGACCCGGCCGTGAAGAGCGTCTTCGTCAACGTCTTCGGCGGCATCACCGCCTGCGACGAGGTCGCCAACGGCATCATCCAGGCGCTGGCTCTGCTGGAGCAGCGCGGCGAGCAGGTCACCAAGCCGCTCGTCGTCCGTCTCGACGGCAACAACGCCGAGGCCGGCCGGGCGATCCTGGACGGCGCGAACAACCCGCTCGTGCAGCGGGTGGACACCATGGACGGCGCGGCCGAGCGGGCCGCCGAGCTGGCAGCTGCGGGGGTCTGATCATGGCTATCTGGCTGACCAAGGACTCGAAGGTCATCGTTCAGGGGATGACCGGCTCCGAGGGCTCCAAGCACACCCGGCGGATGCTCGCCGCCGGCACCAACGTGGTGGGCGGCGTCAACCCGCGCAAGGCGGGCCAGAAGGTCGACTTCGACGGCACCGAGCTGCCGGTCTTCGCGTCCGTTGCGGACGCCATGGCCGAGACCGGGGCCGACGTCACCGTCATCTTCGTGCCGCCGCAGTTCACCAAGGCCGCCGTGGTCGAGGCGATCGACGCCGCGATCGGCCTGGCCGTGGTGATCACCGAGGGCGTGCCGGTGCACGATACCGCCGCGTTCTGGGCGTACAACCTCGCGCAGGGCGAGCGGACCCGGATCATCGGGCCGAACTGCCCCGGCATCGCCTCGCCGGGCGCCTCCAACGCCGGCATCATCCCGGCCGACATCACCGGCTCCGGCCGCATCGGCCTGGTCAGCAAGAGCGGCACGCTGACCTACCAGATGATGTACGAGCTGCGCGACATCGGCTTCTCCACCTGCGTCGGCATCGGCGGTGACCCGATCATCGGCACCACGCACATCGACGCCCTCAAGGCGTTCGAGGCCGACCCGGAGACCGACGCCATCGTGATGATCGGTGAGATCGGTGGCGACGCCGAGGAGCGGGCCGCCGAGTTCATCAAGGACAACGTCACCAAGCCGGTGGTCGGCTACATCGCCGGCTTCACCGCGCCTCCCGGCAAGACCATGGGTCACGCCGGGGCGATCATCTCCGGCTCGGCCGGTACCGCCGAGGCGAAGCAGGCGGCGCTCGAAGCCGTCGGCGTCAAGGTCGGCAAGACGCCGACCGAGACCGCGAAGCTGATGCGGGAGATCATGTCCGGCAACTGAGCCGGGACGGCAACACCGAAGGGGTCGACCGGAACCGGTCGGCCCCTTCGTCGTACCGCCGGGTCAGTCGTTGTTCCAGAACGGGTAGTTGCCGGTGAGACGCAGGATCGCGCCGCCGATGATGTTGATCACGCCGAACACGATGGCGAGGTAGCCGAGAACCGGCGACTGGCCGTTGCGCCGGGCGTCGCGCAGGGACAGGTAGCCGAAGATGATGCCGAGGATGCCGCAACAGATCAGGCCGAGGACGATGCCCAGCACGCCCCAGAGCGTGGTGCGGTCGCGTCCCCTGGCCGGCGGTGGTGGGGGCGGTGGGTATGCGGTCGTCACGGCTACCTCCGGGCGGTCGTGGGCGGCGGACCCCGGGCCGCGACCGGCGAGCGGGACCCGGTTGGCGGCGACGGCCACCCCCTCTGGCCCGACGCTAGACCCGACCGGGCGGATCCGGCCCCGGTTCGCCCAACTCGCCGCCCTCCGGGGCGGGTTAACGGACTGCCACCGCCCGCGCGACGTGCCAGAGTAGAGCGGATGCCCCCCGTCACCCCTGACCCACCCAGCCGTGCCGGCGGTGTACGCGCCGACGACCGGCCGGTCGACCGCGCCGCGCCCCGTCGGCGGGTTCCCGCGCCGCGTGCCGGTGGGTCGCCGCGTGGGCGTGCGCCGCTGGCCGTCGCCGCACTGGTGGCCGCGGTCGGGGCGGCTCTCACCTCGTACCTGCCGGTCGCCATCGTGCTCGGCCTGGTCCAGCTCGGCGCCGACTCCACCACGCTGGGCGGCACCCTGCGTACGGCGCTGGCCGGTTGGCTGGTGGGGCACGGGGTGCCGCTGCACACCGAGGCGGGCCCGTTCGGGCTCGCCCCGCTGGCGCTCACCGTGCTCGCGCTCTGGCGACTGACCCGGGCCGGCGTGCACGTGAGCCGCGCGATCGGCGCCCGCGACACCCGCTCACCGCGCCGCGCGCTGATCGCCGCCGCAGCTGTCGGTCTGGCGTACGCGCTGCTCGGCGCGCTCGCCGCGGTGCTGATCGGTGCGGGCGGGCCGCAGGTCTCCCTGGTGCGGGCGGCGGCCACGTTCGCGGTGGTCGGCACGCTCGGCGCGCTGGTCGGCGCGATCCGGATCACCGCCGTGACCCGGCTGCTCGTCACCCGGATACCCGGCCCGCTGCGCGACGGCGTACGCGCCGGGCTGGTGGCCGCGATCCTCCTGCTCGGAGCGGGCGCCGGCGCTGCCGGCCTGGCCGTGGCCATGGGCGGCGGTGACGCCGCGGACATGATCGGCGCGTACCGGACCGGGGTGGCCGGGCAGGCCGGGATCACCCTGGTCAGCATGGCGTACGCGCCGAACGCAGCGGTCTGGTCGACCAGCTATCTGCTCGGGCCGGGCTTCGCCGTCGGCGTCGACACGGCCGTACGCACCAGTGAGGTGTCGGTCGGCGCGCTGCCGGCCGTACCGTTGCTCGCTGGCCTGCCGCGCGGCCCGGTGGACGGCCTCGGCGCCCTGCTGCTCGCGGTGCCGGTGCTGGCCGGGATGGTCGCCGGCTGGTTGCTCGCCCGTCGGTTGGCCCGGTCAGCCGGGCCGGAGCGGCCGCCGCGGCGCTGGGCCGAACTGTTGGCGCCGGCGGCGCTGGCCGGGCCGGTGGCCGGCGTGCTGCTCGGCGTCGCCGCCGCGGCCTCCGGTGGGCCGCTCGGGGCGGGGCGCCTGGCGCAGCTCGGGCCGGTGGCCTGGCAGGTGGGCGCGGTGGCGGCAGGTGTCGTCGCGGTCGGCGCGCTGCTCGGCGCGGCTGCCACCCGGGTGCTCGCCCGGAGCCCGCGCGCCGCTCAGACCCCGCCGGTGCGCCCCGGAGCCTGATTGGCCGCTGCCGCTGCCGCTGCCGCTGCCGACGCTCGGCACGGCCGATGCGGGGCACGGCCGACGGTGGGGACTACCCACGGGGTGCGGAGACGGCGCGGGGCGCCCCGGACGGATCCGGAGCGCCCCGTCGGGAGCAGGGGTCTGCTCAGGGCTCGGTCGGCAGGTTGACGTTCGCCACGACGCTGATGATGAGCAGCAGGATGCCCAGGCCGACGCCGACCGCGCCGCAGATCAGGCCGGTCTTGGCCTGGCCGGCGTTGTTGGCCTGGCCCTGGGCGACCTTCTGCTTCGCGAGGTAACCGGTCACCACGCCCGCGATACCCACCGGGATGCCCAGGTAGAGGCAGCAGATCAGCGGGATCGACGCGATGCCGAGGATCATCGACACCAGGCCGAGGGTGTTGTTCTGGCCCTGCTGCTGGGGGTAACCGGCGTTCGGGTACGTCGGGGCGCCACCGTAGGGCTGCTGCTGGCCGTACGGGGCCTGCGGTGCGCCGTACGGGTCCTGCGGCTGCTGGCCGTACGGGGCGCCGGGCTGCTGACCGTACGGAGCCACCGGCGGCTGGCCGTACGGCTGGCCCGAGGTGGGCTGACCGTAGGGCTGACCCGAGGTGGGCTGCTGGCCGTACGGGGCGGCCGGCGGCGGGGCGTACGGGTCGTGCGGCGGCTGGGGCGCGGTCGGATCCTGGTTGGGCTGCTGGCCGTACGGGTCCTGACCGGGGTTGCCGGGCTGCATTCGAGAAGCTCCTTGGACTGGTTCCGTCAGTTGCTGCTGTTGTTCCCATCCATGATCGCGGTCAGACCACCTCAGGCACAGCACAGCAGCGTGACGACATACCGCGCATCACCCCCGATACTGGTTTATTTTGCTCGGCGCGCACTGTCACAGATCGGCGAACCGCCCAACCGAGGGGCATCCTGACCTGCCCGATAGGGTGGCCCGGTGACCGAGCCCGCGTCCGCCGCCCGCATCGTCGTCCTCATCTCCGGCTCCGGGAGCAACCTTCAGGCCCTGCTGGACGCCGCCGCCGATCCCGCGTACGGCGCAGAGGTCGTCGCCGTCGGCGCGGACCGCGACGGCATCGCGGGCCTGGAGCGCGCCGAGGCCGCGGGGGTGCCGACCTTCGTCGAGCGGGTCCGCGACCACGACAGCCGCCAGGACTGGGACCGCGCGCTCACCGCGCACGTCGCCAAGCACGAGCCCGACCTGGTCATCTCCGCCGGCTTCCTCAAGTTGGTCGGCCCGCACTTCCTCGCCGCCTTCGGCGACCGCTACCTGAACACCCACAACACCCTGCTGCCGGCGTTCCCCGGCATCCACGGCCCGCGCGACGCCCTCGCCTACGGCGTGAAGCTCACCGGGGCCACGCTCTTCTTCGTCGACGCCGGCATGGACACCGGGCCGATCGTGGCGCAGGTCGCGGTGCCGGTGCTCGACGACGACGACGTGGACGCGCTCACCGAGCGCATCAAGGAAGCCGAGCGGCGTCAGCTCGTCGAGCAGGTCGGCCGTCTGGTCCGCGAAGGCTGGACCATCACCGGAAGGAAGGTCACGGTTCCGTGAGTCCCACTCAGGACGGGCGCCGCCCGATTCGGCGGGCGCTGGTCAGCGTCTACGACAAGACCGGGTTGGTCGAGCTGGCCCAGGCCCTGCACGCGGCCGGTGTGGAGATCGTGTCCACCGGCAGCACGGCGGGCACCATCGCCGCCGCCGGGGTGCCGGTGACGCCGGTGGAGACGGTGACCGGGTTCCCCGAGGTGCTCGACGGCCGGGTGAAGACCCTGCACCCGAAGGTGCACGCCGGTCTCCTCGCCGACCTGCGCAAGGACACGCACGTCGCACAGCTCGACGAGCTGGGAGTGGCCGCGTTCGACCTGCTGGTCTCCAACCTCTACCCGTTCCAGGCGACAGTCGCCTCCGGAGCCGGTGTCGAGGAGTGCGTGGAGCAGATCGACATCGGTGGCCCGGCCATGGTGCGGGCCGCCGCCAAGAACCACGCCTCGGTGGCGGTGCTCACCGATCCGGCCGGCTATCCGGCGCTGCTCGGCGCGCTCGACGAGGGCGGCTTCACGCTGGCCCAGCGTCGCGCGCTCGCCGCCCGCGCGTACGCCGACATCGCCGAGTACGACGTGGCAGTCGCCCAGTGGTGCGCCCGCGAGCTGGCCCCGGCCGACGACTCCTGGCCGGCGTTCGCCGGGTCGGCGCTGCGCAAGTCGACGGTGCTGCGCTACGGGGAGAACCCGCACCAGCCGGCCGCGCTCTACACCGACCCGGACGCCCCGGCGGGGCTGGCCCAGGCCGAGCAGTTGCACGGCAAGGAGATGTCGTACAACAACTACGTCGACGCGGACGCCGCCTGGCGGGCCGCCAACGACTTCGCCGACCAGCCGGCCGTGGCGATCATCAAGCACGCCAACCCGTGCGGTATCGCGGTGGGCGTGGACGTGGCCGAGGCGCACCGCCTGGCGCACGCCTGTGACCCGGTGTCGGCGTTCGGCGGCGTGATCGCTGTCAACCGGCCGGTCTCGGTCGAGCTGGCCCGGCAGGTCGCCGACATCTTCACCGAGGTGGTGGTCGCCCCCGGCTTCGACGAGGGCGCGGTCGAGGTGTTGCAGGGCAAGAAGAACATCCGGCTGCTTCGCGCGCCGGCCTGGAGCCCGGCGAAGCTCGAGTGGCGGCCGGTGACCGGTGGCGTGCTGTCCCAGGTCGCCGACCGGGTGGACGCTCCCGGCGACGACCCGGCCAACTGGCAGTTGGCGACCGGCGAGGCCGCCGACGAGGAGCTGCTGCGCGATCTCGCGTTCGCCTGGCGGGCGGTCCGCGCGGTGAAGAGCAACGCGATCCTGCTCGCCAAGGACGGCGCCACCGTCGGTGTCGGCATGGGTCAGGTCAACCGGGTCGACTCGGCGCAGCTCGCGGTCCAGCGCGCCGGCGCCGACCGGGCGCGGGGCTCGGTGGCCGCCTCGGACGCGTTCTTCCCGTTCGCCGACGGCCCGCAGATCCTCATCGACGCAGGCGTCCGCGCCATCGTCCAGCCCGGTGGCTCGATCCGCGACGAAGAAGTCATCGAAGCGGCCAAAAAAGCCAACGTGACGATGTACCTAACGGGAACCCGCCACTTCTTCCACTGACCGCAAGACCCGTCGATCATGAAGTTGTTGCCCTGACACGCCGATGTGCAGGGCAACAACTTCATGATCAACCACCCCGGGCCGGGTGGGGGATCAGGCCGCCGGGGCTGCCGGGCGGAGTTCGGCGAAGTGGCAGGCGGACGGGTGCGGGTCGGCCGCTCTCGGGACCGTCGCCGGGTCCTCTACCGCGCAGATGTCCTGGGCCTTCCAGCAGCGGGTGCGGAAGTGGCAGCCGCTCGGCGGGTCGGCCGGGCTGGGCACGTCGCCGACCAGCCGGATCATGTTGCGCTGGTCGCGTACCTCCGGGTCCGGCACCGGCACGGCCGAGAGCAACGCCTGGGTGTACGGGTGGGTGGCGCGCTCGTAGATCTCGTCCTCGGTGCCGATCTCGACGATCCGACCGAGGTACATGACCGCCACCCGGTCGGCGATGTGCCGCACCACGGACAGGTCGTGCGCGATGAAGATGTACGACAGCCCGAACTCGTCCTGGAGCTGCTCCAGCAGGTTGATCACCTGGGCCTGGATGGAGACGTCCAGCGCGGAGACCGGTTCGTCGCAGACGATCACCTCGGGGCGCAGGGCGAGCGCGCGGGCGATGCCGATGCGCTGACGTTGGCCGCCGGAGAACTGGTGCGGGTACCGGTTGATGTGCTCCGGATTGAGCCCGACGACGTCCAGCAGCTCCTGGACCCGCTTCTGCTTGCTGCCCTTCGGCGCCGCGTCCCGGTGGATCTCGAACGGCTCACCGATGATGTCGCCGACAGTCATCCGCGGGTTCAGCGAGGTGTACGGGTCCTGCATGACCATCTGCATGTTGCGGCGCAGCCGGCGCAGCTCGCCACCGGAGGCCTTGAACAGGTCCCTGCCCTCCAGGGTGGCCCGCCCGGACGTGGGTGTCTCCAGCCGCATGAGCAGCCGGGCGAGGGTGGACTTGCCGCAGCCGGATTCGCCGACCACGCCCAGCGTCTCGCCCCGGCGCAGCTCGAAGCTCACGCCGTCGACGGCCTTGACCGCGCCGATCTGCCGCTGGAACAGCACACCCTGACTGATCGGGAAGTGCTTCACCAGGTTGTCGACGGAGAGGATGGTCTCGCCCCGGACCTTGGTGGAGCTAGCGGGCGCTGTCATCACGAACCTCCTGCGCGAAGTGGCAAGCGCTGGTCCGGCCGTCGCCGAGGACCAGGTCGTGCGGCACCACGTCCACGCAGACCTGCTGGACGTACGGGCACCGGGGGTGGAACGGGCAGCCGGAGGGGATGCGCATCAGGTTCGGTGGCAACCCCTTGATCGTCGACAGTTCCTGGCCGCGGACGTCCATCCGCGGAATCGACTCCAACAAACCCTTGGTGTACGGGTGTGCCGGCGCCTTGTAGAGGGCGCGGACGTCGGCGTGTTCGACGATCCGACCCGCGTACATGACCGCGATCCGGTCCGCGACGCCGGCGACCACACCCAGGTCGTGGGTGATCAGGATCATCGCCATGTTGAGGTCGCGGCGCAGGTCGGCCAGCAGGTCCATGATCTGGGCCTGCACGGTGACGTCGAGCGCGGTGGTGGGCTCGTCGGCGATCAGCACCTTCGGGTCCAGCGCCAGCGCCATCGCGATCATGACGCGTTGCCGCATGCCGCCGGAGAACTGGTGCGGGTAGTCGCCGATCCGCTTGGCGGCACCCGGGATCTTGACCAGGTCCATCAGCTCGACGGCCCGGCGGCGGGCGTCGCCCCGGGACATGCCGGAGCGCTGGCGCAGCGTCTCGCCGATCTGCCAGCCGACCGGGAAGACCGGGTTCAGCGCGGAGAGCGCGTCCTGGAAGATCATCGCGATCTCCTTGCCGCGGACCTGCCGGCGCTGCTCCTCGGATGCCGTGAGCAGGTCCTGACCCCGGTAGAGGATCTGGCCGGAGCGGACGAACGCGGGCGGGGTGTCCAGGATGCCCATGATCGCCTGCGCGGTGACCGACTTGCCCGAGCCGGATTCGCCGAGCACCGCGAGGGTCTCCCCGGCGTCCAGGTGGTACGACACGCCGTTGATGACCTGGGCCACGCCCTCGTTGGTCCGGAACTCGACGTGCAGGTCCTTCAGTTCCAGCAGGTGGCCGCCGTCAGGGGTGGCGGAGGCGGGCGTGGGTTCGACTGTTGCGTGGGTCATGAGGGTGTCACCGCAGCTTCGGGTCGAAGGCGTCACGGATCGCGTCGCCGAGCATGATGAACGCCAGCACGGTCAGCGCGAGGAAGGCCGACGGGACGATCAGCGGCGTCGCCGCCTCCCGCATGTGGATGCGGCCGGTGTCGATGTCCTGGCCCCACGAGATGGTCGGCGCCTTGAGGCCGATGCCCAGGAAGGAGAGCGTCGCCTCGGCGGCGATGAACGAGCCGAGCGCGATGGTCAGCACGACGATGGCCGGGGCCAGCGAGTTCGGCAGGATGTGCCGCCACATGATGCGGCCGTTGCCGGCACCGAGCATCCGGGCCGCCGCCACGTAGTCCTGCTCCTTGGCGGTGATCACCGAGGAGCGCACCACCCGGGCGGCGGTGGTCCAGCCCAGGATGGCCAGCACGAAGATCACCGCGGCGATACGCGCGTTGTCGCTCTCGCTGGACACCCGCTTGAGCAGCACGATCGCGGCCAGCAGCAGCGGGATGCCGAGCACCACGTCGATCACCCGGGAGAGCACGGCGTCGACCCAGCGGCCGAAGTACCCGGCCAGCATGCCGATGACCAGCGCGATGATGCCGGTGCCGAGCGCGGCGAGCGCGCCGACCAGCAGCGAGGCCCGCGTGCCGTAGACCGCCCGGGAGTACGTGTCGCAGCCCTGGAAGTCGTACCCGAAGATGGCCCCGCCGGACGGCCCGGCGTGCTGTCGGGACAGCAGGCAGTCGTTCGGGCTGTTGGCGGTGAACACGCCGGGGGCCAGCGCCATCAGGGTGAAGATGACGACAAGCGCCAGCGAGATCCAGAAGATCGGGTTGCGGCGCAGGTCGCGCCACGCGTCTCCGGCCAGGCTGCGGGGCTTGTTCGGGGCCCCGACCTGGTTGGGCGTGCCCGGCTCGCCCGAGGGGCCACGTCGTGCGGCCTGGTTCTCGGTGGCCGCCACAGTCTCGAAGTCACTCATGCCGGCACCTCGCTGCGCTCACTCGTGCCGCCGCCTCGCTGCGCTCGGCGCCGGCACGAGAGGCCAAGCACGCTGCGCTGATGATTCGTTCGCTGCGCTCACTCATAGCGGATCCTCGGGTCGAGTACGGCGTACAGGACGTCCACCACCAGGTTCGAGACCAGGTAGACCACGACGAGCACGCTGACGATGCCCACCACCAGGGGGCCGTCCTCGGTGCGGATGCCGCGGAAGAGGTTGAAGCCCACGCCGGGGATGTTGAAGACGCCCTCGGTGATGATCGCGCCGCTCATCAGGTTGCCCAGTTCCACACCGAGGAAGGTGACCACCGGGATGAGCGAGTTGCGCAGCACGTGGACGGTGACGATGCGGCGCTTGACCAGGCCCTTGGACCGGGCGGTCCGGACGTAGTCGGCGCGCAGGTTCTCGGCCACCGAGGTGCGGGTCAGCCGCAGCGCGGTTGCCAGCGACAGTGAGCCGAGCACGATGCCCGGCAGCAGCAGCGCGTAGAACGTCGGCTGGGAGCCGGCGGTGGGCGGGAAGAGCTGCCACTTGACGCCCAGGAAGTACTGGGCGATCGGCGCCAGCACGATGGTCGGGATGCCGAGCACGAGCAGGGTCAGCACCAGCGTCGAGTTGTCGAAGATGCTGGCCCGGCGGATGCCGGCGACCACGCCGGCGCTGACTCCGAAGATGATCGCCACGGCGAGCGCGATGAGCGCGAGCTTGAGGGTGACCGGCCAGGCCGCCTGCAGGATGTCACCGATCTGGCGGCCGGTCAGGGACTGGCCGAGGTCGCCCTGGAGCAGGCTCTTGACGTAGTCGAAGTAGCGGTAGAAGAAACCGCCGACGCCTGTCGCGTCGAGGTGGTACTTCTCCGTCAGGTAGGCCCGTTGGGCCGGCGTCACCGGGCGTTCGCCCGCGAGGGCCTGGATGGGGTCGCCCTGGCCGGCGAACATCAGCGCGTAGACGATCAGGGTGGTCCCGAAGAACGCCAGGACCATCTGCAGTAGGCGCCGCAAGATGTAGCGGAACATGCTTAGCAGTCTCTCCGGAAATGTGCGAAAGGGTCGCAGGACGGCATCTCTGGTCGTACCCGAAATATCTCCAGACGTGCCGTCCGGCCCGGGGGAGGCCGGCGCCACCGACTCCGGGCCCGCGTGCGGCCCGCGCCGGATAGCGCGGTCCGGGCCACCCGGGCGTCGCCGCCCGGATGGCCCGCAACCGTTGGTCAGCTCAGCTGGCCGCTTCGATCTTGACGAGGTTGACCCGCTGGAACAGGTCCATCTCGACGTTCTTGACCTTGGACGAGTGGCCGAACACGTTCTCGCCGAAGCGGAGCGGGATCACCGGCATGTCCTTGGCCAGGATGTCCTCCGCCTGCTGGTACTTGGCGATCGCCTCGTCCTGCGTCTTGGCGGCGGAGCCCTCCTTGACGAGCTTGTCGAACTCCGGGTTGCTGTAGCCGTAGTAGTTCGACGAGCCGTTCGTGCTGTACAGCGGGCCGAGGTAGTCCTCCATGGTCGGGTAGTCCATGACCCAACCCATCCGGAAGGCGCCCACCGGCTCCTTCTTCTCGACCTTGGTCAGCAGGTCGGCGAACTTCGGCTCGGCCACGCCGACGGCGTCGACACCCAGGTTGGCCTTGAGCTGGTTGACCGTGGCGTCGACCCAGTCCTTGTGACCGCCGTCGCCGTTGTAGGAGATGACGATCTTCGACGGGCCGCCGGCGGCCTGGTAGAGCTTCTTGGCCTCGGTCGGGTTGAACTCGCCCGCCGCGCCCGCGGTGTTCTCCCGGTAGCCCGGCAGGACCGGCGAGACGAAGGAGCGTGCCGACTGCTGCGAGCCCTTGAAGACCGACTTGGTGATCTCGTCACGGTCGATCGCCATCGAGATGGCCTTACGCACGTCCGGCTTGCTGTAGTCCTTGTCGAACGTCGGGAACGCCAGGAACTGGAACGAGGACATCGGGCTGGTCTGGTACCGGTCGCCCAGGTCGGACGGCGCGGTGCTCAGGCTCTCGGTCGGGATCGTCGGCAGCACGTCCAGGTTGTCCGCCTGGACGTCCGCGTAGGCCGCGGTGAGCTGCTGGTAGATCCGGAACTCGATGTTCTGCACCTTGGGCTTCTCGCCCGGGTACGCGTCGTAGCGCTCGACGTCGATCTTACTGTCGTGCTGCCAGGTGCCCTTCATCTTGAAGGGGCCCTGCCCGATCGGAGCCTGCTCGTAGGAGTCCTTGACCACGCCCGGCGCCGAGAACGCGGCGTCCGGCATCGGGTAGAACGCGGTGTAACCGAGCATCGTGCGGAAGTCGATGTACGGCTCGGAGAGCGTCACGGTGAAGGTCAGGTCGTCGACCTTCTTCAGCCCGGACATCTCCTTGGCCTTCGGCTCCTTGCCCTGCAGGTCCGCGTAACCAGCGATCTTCTCGAAGAAGAAGTTGCTGTCCTGACCGTTGGGGGCGTACGCGCCGTAGTTCCACGCGTTGATGTAGTCCTCGGACGTGACCTTCTCACCGTTGTGGAAGGTGTAGCCGTCCTTGAGCTTGATCGTCCAGACCTTGTTGTCGGACGAAGTCACCGACTGCGCGGCGACCTCGTACGGCTTGTTCTGGGCGTCGTAGTCGACGAGCGGGCTGAACAGGCCGGTGAGGACCTGCGCGCCGGACGTCTCGGTGGTGTTGGTGGGAACCAGGTGCTTCGGCTCGCCGATCTGGATGCTGACGGCCGAGGTGCTGCTGCCACCGGATCCACCGTCTCCGCCGCTGCCGCAGGCCGCGAGGCCCAGCGTCACCGCGAGCGGGAGGGCGGTCCAGGCGGCGAGTCTACGAACTCGCATAGAGCCTCCTCATCTCCTCACGCTGCGCAGTCAGGCCCGACGCTGGGTTTACGCTGCGCAACAAGCGGTAACGGTAGGTCGCGTACCGGCCGTCGACAACGGCAAGGTTGCGGGCGCGTAACGGTCCGAGGACGCATTCCTTGCGGGGTGCGGCCATGCGTGCTACCCCAAACCGGACGCACGTTGCTGAGCTGAGCATTCGTCCATGAGGACGGAGGGTTCTGTCGCCTCCTGCAACGGACTCGACCGCCTTCGGCGGCTTGTCCGGTCCCGGCCCGCGTCCCGGGTTCCGGCCATTTCGCGGTGACGGGTTGCACAAAGCGTCACTCACAGTGATGAGCGACACGTAACTCATCGTTACCGTTGGCGGAGTGGCGGGGGCCTCGGTGGCCGGCCACGGTGAGGTCTCCGGAACGGCAGGTGCCGGACATGAGACGATCTGGTGGTGACGGCGATGCTTCTGGACGGCAAGGCGACCGCAGCGGAGATCAAGGACGAGCTGCGGATCCGGGTGAAGGCTCTCGCGGAGCGCGGCATCACCCCCGGGCTCGGCACGGTCCTGGTCGGGGCCGACCCGGGCAGCCAGGCGTACGTCAACGGCAAGCACCGTGACTGCGCCGAGGTGGGTATCGCCTCGATCCGCCGGGAGCTGCCGGCCGACGCCACCCAGCAGCAGGTCGACGACGTCCTGGCCGAGCTGAACGCCGACCCGGCGTGCCACGGCTACATCGTCCAGCTGCCGCTGCCCGCCCACCTGGACACCCAGCGCGTGCTGGAGCTGATCGACCCGGACAAGGACGCCGACGGCCTGCACCCGGTCAACCTGGGTCGTCTCGTCCTCGGCTACGACGGCCCGCTGCCCTGCACCCCGCGCGGCATCGTCGAGCTGCTCCGCCGCCACGACGTCGCGCTGCGCGGCGCCACCGTGGCGGTCGTCGGCCGGGGCAACACCGTCGGCCGTCCGCTCGGGCTGCTGCTCACCCGTCGCAGCGAGAACGCCACGGTCACCCTGTGCCACACCGGCACCCTCGACCTCGCCTCGCACACCCGGGCCGCCGACATCGTCATCGTCGCGGCCGGCGTACCGGGGCTGCTGACCGCCGACATGATCAACCCGGGCGCGGTGGTCGTGGACGTCGGCATCACCCGGGTGATCGGCCCGGACGGCAAGGGCCGCTACACCGGCGACGTCGACCCGGAGGTGGCCGAGACGGCCGGCGCGCTCGTTCCGATGCCCGGCGGCGTCGGTCCGATGACCCGCGCCATGCTGCTGACCAACGTCGTGGAGCGCGCCGAGCGCGGCTGACGCGTCGACGGTGTCCCACGAGTGCCGTTCGCGTCTGTCCGGTCATAACTGTCCGCCCCTGGCCGGATCGGTGCCAGGATGGCTGATACGGTCCGGAAAACCGACTGGTATCAGGGAGTGGGACGACCATGGGTAAGAAGGTCACTGTCGTCGGGGCTGGCTTCTACGGCTCCACCACCGCACAGCGCCTGGCCGAGTACGACGTCTTCGACACCGTTGTGATCACCGACATCGTGGAGGGCAAGCCCGCGGGCCTCGCGCTCGACCTCAACCAGTCGCGGGCCATCGAGGGCTTCGAGACCAAGGTCGTCGGCGTGACCACCGGCCCGAACGGCGAGGGCTACGAGGCCATCGAGGGCTCCGACGTCGTCGTCATCACCGCTGGCCTGCCCCGCAAGCCGGGCATGAGCCGGATGGACCTGCTGGAGACCAACGCCAAGATCGTGCGGCAGGTCGCCGAGAACGTGGCCAAGTACGCCCCCAGCGCCGTCGTCATCGTCGTCTCCAACCCGCTTGACGAGATGACCGCCCTGGCGCAGATCGCCACCCAGTTCCCCAAGAACCGGGTGCTCGGCCAGGCCGGCATGCTCGACACCGCCCGGTTCAGCAACTTCGTCGCCGAGGCGCTCAACGTGCCGGTGGCGTCGGTGAAGACGCTGACCCTGGGCTCGCACGGCGACACCATGGTCCCGGTGCCGTCCAAGAGCACCGTCAACGGCAAGCCGCTGCGTGAGGCGATGCCGGCCGAGCAGATCGAGGAGCTGGTCGTCAAGACCCGCAACGGTGGCGCCGAGGTGGTCGCGCTGCTCAAGACCGGTTCGGCGTACTACGCCCCGTCCGCCGCGGCGGCTCGGATGGCGAAGGCCGTGGCCGAGGACTCCGGCGACGTCATGCCGGTCTGCGCCTGGGTCGACGGCGAGTACGGCATCTCCGGCGTCTACCTGGGTGTCGAGGCCGAGATCGGGGCCGAGGGTGTCCGTCGGGTCGTCGAGACCGACCTGGACGCCGACGAGCGGGCCAGCCTCCTGGCCGCCGCCGAGGCCGTCCGCGCCAAGCAGGGCGACATCTCCAGCATGTGAAACACCAGAGCAACCCGAGGGGGCGCGTCGGCTTCGCCAACGCGCCCCCTCGCCTATCCCCACCCCCCATCCCCGGTGATCAAGAGCTTTGCGTCACCACGACCGCGATCCCCGACCCAAACCTCTTGATCAACACGGCTCACCGGCCCGGCGGGGCGGGGGCGAGGGCGGGGTGGGGGTGGGGGTGAACGGGGTCGAGAGGTGGGGGGTGGCCAGGACGGTGGGGGAGTGGGTGTGCAGGACCGCCAGGCGGGAGGCGCGCGCCTCGTCGGGGTCCACCTCGTGGGCGTACGCCAGGGTGGGGTCGATCAGCTGCACCAGGTGCACCAGGAGGTCGCCGGTGAGCAGCATCCGTTCGTCGGCGACCGTCAGGAGCACCGACTGGTGGCCGGGGGTGTGCCCGGGAGTGGGCAGCAGTCGTACCGCAGGGGTCAGGGTTGTCTCGCCGTCGACCACCCGGAGCTGGCCGGCGGCGCGCAACGGCGCGAGCAGCCCGGCCGGCAGCCCCGGGTTGATCGTCTCCGCCGCCTCCAGTTCGGTGCGCTGGAGCAGGTAGCTGGCGTTCGGGAAGTACGGGCGGCCAGGTGTGCCGGTGACCGCCCAGCCGATGTGGTCGCTGTGCAGGTGGGTCAGGACGACCGTGTCGACGTCGGCCGGGTCGATGCCGGCGGCGGCCAGTTCGGCGGGCAGCCGGCCGGGCACCGGCGCCCAGCTCGCGGCGGGCGCGTCGGTCGGGCCGATCCCGGCGTCGACGAGGGTGACCGGCCCGTCGCCGGAGCGGATCGCGAAGCTGCGAAACGGTAGCCACCACCGCCCGTCGGCGGTGACCGAGGCGGGGTCGCGGCGGTCGGCCTCCTCCCACTGGGCCGCCGTGGCGTGCGGAAACGCCTCTTCGCGGGGCTGGAAGAAGGCGCCCTCGCCGTCGGTGATCGCGGTAACCGTGATAGACCCGAGGGTGCGGCTCAGTGGCATCGAGCGATGGTGTCAGGGAACTGCTGTGCCATGCAGCCCGGTTTTCACCTGCCGGCGAGGCCGGCTGAGGGCTGCCGGCCCAATTGCAGTACGCTCGTACTGCTTGAGCACGTGTCCCCCGAGAGGAGCGCCGGCCGATGGCGAAGATCAAGGTAAACAACCCGGTCGTGGAGCTCGACGGCGACGAGATGACCCGGATCATCTGGAAGCAGATCCGGGAGCAGCTGATCCTGCCCTACCTCGACGTCGACCTGCACTACTACGACCTGTCGATCCAGTACCGCGACGAGACCGACGACCAGGTCACCATTGACGCCGCCAACGCCATCAAGGAGCACGGCGTCGGCGTCAAGTGCGCGACCATCACCCCGGACGAGGCCCGGGTCGAGGAGTTCGGCCTGAAGAAGATGTGGCGGTCGCCCAACGGCACCATCCGCAACATCCTCGGCGGCGTCGTCTTCCGCGAGCCGATCATCATGTCCAACGTGCCGCGGCTGGTCCCCGGCTGGACCAAGCCGATCATCATCGGCCGGCACGCCCACGGTGACCAGTACAAGGCCACCGACTTCGTCGTCCCCGGCCCGGGCACGGTGACCATCACCTACACCCCGGCCGACGGCGGCACGCCGATGGAGATGGAGGTCGCCAACTTCACCGGCGGCGGCATCGCCATGGGCATGTACAACTACGACGAGTCGATCCGGGACTTCGCCCGGGCCTCGTTCCGGTACGGCCTGGACCGCAACTACCCGGTCTACATGTCGACCAAGAACACCATCCTCAAGGCGTACGACGGCCGGTTCAAGGACATCTTCGCCGAGGTGTTCGAGACCGAGTTCAAGGCGGAGTTCGACGCCGCCGGCCTCACCTACGAGCACCGGCTCATCGACGACATGGTCGCCGCCGCGCTCAAGTGGGAGGGCGGGTACGTCTGGGCCTGCAAGAACTACGACGGTGACGTGCAGTCCGACACCGTGGCGCAGGGCTTCGGCTCGCTGGGTCTGATGACCTCGGTCCTGCTCTCCCCGGACGGCCGTACCGTCGAGGCCGAGGCCGCGCACGGCACTGTCACCCGGCACTACCGGCAGTACCAGAAGGGCGAGAAGACCTCGACCAACCCGATCGCGTCGATCTACGCCTGGACCCGGGGCCTGGCCCACCGGGGCAAGCTGGACGGCACGCCGGCGGTGACCGAGTTCGCCAACACCCTGGAGCAGGTCATCATCGACACCGTCGAGGGTGGCCAGATGACCAAGGACCTCGCGCTGCTCATCTCGCGCGACGCCCCGTGGCTGACCACCGACGAGTTCATGAACGCGCTCGACGAGAACCTGGCCCGCAGGCTCGCCGCCTGATTCGACCGCACCGCACCGGAGCCCGTCGGCACCCGCCGGCGGGCTCCGGCGTGTCTGCCGGCTGACACGCCCGCGGCGTCACCCCGGCCTGGCACGCCTCGTTGACCAGGGTGGACGAGATGCCAGTCGCGTCCAAGGAAGGTTGACCGCGGTCGACCGCGGATGCGTGCCGATCAGCCAGCCTTCCCGGCTGTGACGTGCACAGCCAGCCGTCCCTTCCCTGCGGGGGGCCCTGTCCCGGGCCCCCCGCGCCCTGTTTCCCGTCAGGCCCGTCGCTGGTCCTGCCCGTCCGCCGGGCTCAGGCGGCGCGGAGCAGCTCGGCGGCGCGCTCGGGGGAGATGTCGTTGATGAAGACGCCCATCCCCGACTCGGAACCGGCCAGGTACTTCAACTTGTCCTTCGCCCGCCGGATGCTGAACAGCTGAAGGTGCAGGTGGCCCAGCTCGCGGTCGATCCGTACCGGCGCCTGGTGCCACGCCGCGATGTAGGGCATCGGCATGTCGAACAGGCCGTCGAAGCGGCGCAGCAGATCCAGGTAGAGCGGCCCGAAGGCGTCCCGCTCGCTGTCGTCGAGCGCCGGGATGTCCGGCACCACGCGCCGCGGCGCGACATGCACCTCGAACGGCCAGCGGGCCGCCGCCGGAACGAACGCCGTCCAGTGGTCGTTCTCGGTGACCACCCGCTCACCGGTCTTGCGTTCGGCGGCCAGCACGTCCGCGTACAGGTTGCCTCCGCCGGTCCGCTCGGCGTGCCGGCGGGCCGCGGCCAGCAGCGCCCGGGTGCGCGGCGTCACGAAGGGGTACGCGTAGATCTGCCCGTGCGGGTGGTGCAGGGTGACGCCGATCTCGACGCCCCGGTTCTCGAAGCAGAACACCTGCTCCACCCCGGGCAGCTCGCCGAGCACCGCCGTCCGGTCGGCGAGCGCGTCCAGAACGGTGCGGACGCGACGCGGCGGGAGGCTGGCGAAGGAGGCGTTGTGGTCGGAGGTGAAGCAGACCACCTCGCACCGGCCCAAGCCCGGCCGGACCGGCGTGAAGGGGGTGATCTCCCCGGGCTCGTCGGCGACCCGGCCGCTCAGCGAGGGGAACCGGTTCTCGAAGACCACCACGTCGTAGTCCGGCGCGGGGATCTCGGTCAGCCGGTCGCCCACCGACGGGTCGAGGGGGCACTCGTTCGCCGGCGGGAGGAAGATGCGGGTCTGCCGGTGCACGGCCACGGCCACCCACTCGTCGGTCAGCGGGTCGTAGCGCAGTTGCGACGCGGGTGGCGGTGGCGGCAGGTCCCGGCGGTCCGGCTGGTCGCGGACGGCGTCGTCGTTCTCGTCGAAGTAGATCAGCTCCCGGCCGTCGGCCAGGTCGATCGCGGTGCGCTTCACGTCGCCGTCTCCTCACTCGTCGGCGTGCGCGTCGCGCGGCCCGCCCTTGTTGCCTTCACCATGATCAGTTCGCCCACCTGTTCGCCGAGTACCCGTCGTGCGGGCGGAGGCAACGCCTCGTCGCTGACCAGCACGTGGGCTGCTGCCAGCTCGACGATCGAGGAGATGCCCACGGTGCCCCACTTCGTGTGGTCGGCGAGCACCACCAGCCGGTCCGCCGCGGCCACCAGCGCCCGGTCGATCTCCGCCTCCATGAGGTTCGGGGTGGTGAAGCCGGCCCGCTCGGTGATCCCGTGGACGCCGAGGAAGAGCAGGTCCAGGTGCAGCCGCCGGACGGCGCCGACCGCGAGCGGGCCGACCAGCGCGTCCGACGGTGTCCGTACGCCGCCGGTGAGCACCACCGTCTGGTCGGGCCGGCCTCCGCCGTGCAGGATCTCGGCCACCGGCAGCGAGTTGGTCACCACGGTCAGGCCGGGAACGTCCACCAGACGGCGGGCCAGTTCGGCGGTGGTGGTGCCGGCGGAGAGGGCGACCGCCGCGCCGGGCCGGACGAGTTGCGCCGCCCGGTCCGCGATCGCGGCCTTCTCCGGCAGTTGACGAACCGACTTGGCGTGGAAGCCCGGCTCGTCGGTCGAGCTGGGGCCGGCCGCGGTGGCGCCGCCGTGCACCTTGGCCAGCAGGCCGCGCTCGTGCAGGGCCTCCAGGTCGCGGCGGATGGTCATGTCGGAGACGCCGAACTCGGTAGCCAGGTCGGTCACCCGGACGCCACCGGAGGACCGTACCCGATCCAGGATCGCCGACTGCCGCTGCTGAGCGAGCATCCGCCGTGCCTCCCAGGGGTCCACGTACTCTCACGCGGTCGAACGTGTTCCAACAAAGATGAACACTAGCGCGTGCCTGGAACCGGCGGAAGGAAAGGGGTGGACCGACGCGTCAGGCCGACTGGATCTTCAACTCCACCCAGCCGCTCTCGGTCAGGTGGTGCAGCACGGCCTGCACCGCGTCCGCGACGCTCAGGTGGGTGGTGTCGAGCACCAGGTCCGCGTCCGTCGGCTCCTCGTACGGGTCGTCGATGCCTGTCATGCCGGTGAGCAGACCGGCGCGGGCGCGGGCGTACAGGCCCTTGCGGTCCCGCTGCTCGCACACCTCCAGCGGCGTCGCCACGTGCACCAGCACGAAGCCCGCCCCGGCGGACAGGGCCATCTCCCGTGCCGTCGCCCGGGCCGCCGCGTACGGGGCGATCGGGCAACAGATGCCCACACCGTGGTGCCGGGCTATCTCGGCCGCCACCCAGCCGATGCGGCGGACGTTGAGATCCCGGTCGGCCTTGCTGAAGCCCAGCCCGGCGGAGAGCTCCCGGCGTACCACGTCACCGTCGAGCAGGGTCACCGTCCGGTCACCGCTCTCGCGCAGCGCGTCGGCCAGCCCTCGGGCGATTGTGGACTTGCCGGAGCCGGAGAGGCCGGTCAGGAAGACCACCAGCCCTCGGTGCCGGCGCGGTGGCCGGGAGCGGGCCAACTCCTTCGCCACCGCCGGAGGCGTGTGCCACTCGGGCAGCGGGAAACCCCGGTCGAGCAGGTCGTCGATCTCGTCCTGGGTGAGCGCGAGGCGCCGGTTACGCGGCGGGATGTCCTCCCGCCAGCGCCACTGCCCGTCCCGGTTGTCGTACGCCAGCTCGCGCGGCACCAGCACCCGCAGCCCCGAGCCGGAGAGCATGTCCCCGGTCGAGAGCAGGTGGGTGACCCCGTACGCGGCGGAGACGCGCGCACGCAGCAGAGCGTCGCTGATCTCCTCCCGGCGGTGCGACAGCGGCACGGCCACCAGGGTGGCCGGGGGCATCCGGTCCCGGGCGGCGAAGATCGTACGCACCAGCGCCTCCGGCGCGAGCCCGCCGACACCACCCTCACCGACCGGGATCATCACCAGCAGGTGCGCGGCCAGGGTGCGGGCGGCGTGCGCGATCTGGGCGAGCTGCGGTCGGTGCAGCGGACGGTCGGCGATGACCCCGAGCACCCGGCCCGGGGGCAGCAGCGCGCGGACCTCCTCGGGGCTGCGCCGCAACCGCTGGAACGGGCCGTGACCGGCCTCGCCGAGCCGGCGGAGCTGGCCACCCAGTCCCGCCACGCCCTCGCGTACCGGCCAGACGTCCGCGACGTCCAGAGCGGCGACCGGGGCCCCCTCGCCGTCGGTCAGGACCAGGGCCCGGCGGGCCGGATCGCGCGGGTCGAAGCCCTGCGCCAGCGCGGCCGGCACCTGCAGGGTCACCGGAACCTGCCACGGCGTGCCGTCGGCCAGCCGGCCGCGTCGGCTCACCGACACCAGGTCGGCACGGGTCATGAAGCCGGTCAGGGGGGCGTACGCGCCGGTCAGCAGCAGCTCCAGATCCGCGAGCTCACCGGGACGCGGCGTGTACGCCGGCGCGTCCCGGAGCACCTCGTCGGGCAGCACCCAGCCGTTGCTCATCCACACCCCCCACTCGCTGACCGGCACACAGTTTCGCAGCCGACCGCCGATCGGTCGAGGCCGCCACTCCACGATCCGGACGGTCGGGTCAGCGGCGGACCCCGGCGACCCACCGCCGACCGCAGCCAGTTCCGGAGTTTGCGCTCGTCGCGGATCCGCGGAGGTTCGTCGTTGCCGTCGGCGGACCTTAGGGGTGGGCCGCCGCGAGGATCAGGGGAGGGCCGGGGGCGTGCCGGTGTCGTTGGGGGGCATCGACTCCCTACGCTGGCGTCGTGACACTGATCGCGACCCAGTCGCTCACCAAGACGTACGGAGGTCGGGTCACCGCGCTCACCGACCTCACCGTCGCCGTCGAGCCCGGGATCATCGGCCTGGTGGGCGCGAACGGCGCCGGCAAATCCACCTTGATCAAGATTCTGCTCGGCCTGATCGCCCCGACCAGCGGTCAGGTCTCGGTGCTCGACATCGACCCGACCACCGAACCGGCGGCGGTCCGTGCCCGCGTCGGCTACATGCCCGAGCACGACTGCCTCCCACCGGACCTGTCCGCCGCCGAGCTGGTGACCCACCTCGGCCGGATGAGTGGCCTGCCGCGTACCGCGGCCCGCGAGCGCGCCTCGGAGGCGCTGCGCCACGTCGGGCTCTACGAGGAGCGCTACCGCCCGGTCGGCGGCTACTCCACCGGCATGAAGCAGCGGGTCAAGCTGGCCCAGGCGCTGGTGCACGACCCGGACCTGCTGCTGCTCGACGAGCCGACCAACGGGCTGGACCCGGCCGGCCGCGACGCCATGCTGGCCCTGGTGCACCGGATCGGCACCGAGTTCGGCATCTCCGTGCTGGTCTGTTCGCACCTGCTCGGCGAGGTGGAGCGGATCTGCGACACGCTGATCGCCATCGACGGCGGCCGGCTGCTGCGCGCCGACAACATCTCCGCGATGACCTCCGCCACCGACGTGCTCGCCGTCGAGGTCAGCGAGGGCACCGAGGAGCTCGCCGCCCGACTCGCCGAGCTGAAACTGCCTGTCGCGCGGGACGGGCGACTGCTCCTCGTGCCGCTCGCCGACGACGGCACCTACGACCTGATCCTCGGCGCGGTCGCCGAACTGGACCTGCCACTGCACCGACTGGACCAGCGCCGGCACCGGGTGGCCGAACTCTTCGCGACGAGGGAGCTCTCCCATGCCTGAGCCGACCGCAGCCGCCGTGCGCCAAGCGCCGACAGGCGTCATCCACGACATCGGCTACCAGCGCTACCAGGGCCCGAGGCTGGGCCGCCGCCAGGTCTTCGGCGCCCTCTACCTGCACGGGCTGCGCACCGCGTTCGGGTTCGGGCGCAGCGCCAAGGCCAAGATCTTCCCGTGGCTGGTGGTCGGCATCGTCTCCCTGGTCGCGGTGGCCCTGGCCGCGGTACGCAGCCAGATCGGCGAGCCGGTCGCCACGTACGCCCAGTTCGCCGACGCGATGAGCTGGCTGGTCATCTTCTTCGTCGCGGTGGTCGCTCCGGAGCTGGTCTCCCGCGACCTGCGCAGCGGTGTGCTGCCGCTGTACTTCTCCCGGCCGCTGCCGCGCTCCGACTACGCGCTGGCCAAGCTGCTGGCGCTGGTCACCGCCCTCTGGCTGCTGCTCGGCGGGCCGCAGCTGCTGATGTTCCTGGGTGCCGCGTTCACCACCAAGCAGGGCATGCGCGGGGTGTGGAACGAGCTGCTCGACCTGCTGCCCGGGCTGCTCTACGCCGGGCTGTGGGCGCTGGTCTTCGCCTCGGTCGGTCTGCTGGTCGCCTCGCTGACCGGTAAGCGCGCCTTCGCCGCCGGTGGGGTGGTGGCGGTCTTCCTGATGACCACCCCGATCGTCGGGGTGCTGAGCATCCTGCCGTCGCGCGCCGCCAACGAGCTGGCCGGGCTCGCCTCGCCCTCCACGCTGGTGCAGGGGGTGGGCATCTGGTCGCTGGGTGACCTGCTGGTCGAGGGCGATCCGGGCGAGATGATGATCGGCGGGTTCGGCCCGGTCTACGCGCTGGCCGCGGTGCTGTTGGTCGCCGGCGCGACAGCCCTCCTGCTCGCCCGCTACCGGAAGGTCGCCTCCTGATGAGCACGCTGAGCCTGACCGGGGTGTCCCGGTGGTACGGCAACGTGGTGGCCGTCAACGACATCAGCATGGCCCTGGGGCCGGGCGTGACCGGCCTGCTCGGCCCGAACGGCGCCGGCAAGACCACGCTGCTGCACATGATGGCCGGGTTCCTCGCCCCGTCGCGCGGCACGGTGACCCTCGACGACGAGCCGACGTGGCGCAACCCCGACGTCTACCGGCGGCTGGGGCTGGTCAGCGAGCGGGAGGCGGTGCAGGGCTTCCTCACCGCGTACGAGTTCGTGCTCGCCAGCGCGAAGCTGCACCGGCTGCCCGATCCGGCGGCGGCGGCACGACGGGCGATCGACCTGGTGGAGCTGGAGTCGGCGCAGGACCGCCGGATCGGCACGTACTCCAAGGGCATGCGCCAGCGGGCCCGGGTGGCCGCGGCGCTGGTGCACGACCCGCAGGTGCTGCTGCTCGACGAGCCGTTCAACGGCATGGACCCGCGCCAGCGGCTGCACATGATGCAGCTGCTGCACACCCTGGGTGACGCCGGCCGGACGATCCTGTTCAGCTCGCACATCCTGGAGGAGGTCGAGCAGGTCTCCGGAACGGTGCAGGTGATGGTGGCCGGGCGGTTGGCGGCCTCCGGCGACTTCCGGACCATCCGTCGGTTGATGACCAACCGCCCGCACGTCTTCGCGGTGCGGTCGACCAACGACAGGGCGCTGGCCGTCGCGCTGATCGCCGAGCCGTCGGTAAGTGGGGTCGAGTTGGACCCCACCGGCCTGACCGTGCGGGCCGGTGACTACGGCGCCTTCACCCGGGCGCTGCCCCGGATCGCGCTCAAGCAAGGCATCCGGGTGCGCCAGCTGGTGCCGTCCGACGAGTCCCTGGAGAGCGTCTTCTCCTACCTGGTGGAGGCCTGACATGTCGACAGTTACCTGGATCACCGCGCGCGGGCTGTTCGGCCGGCGTCGGTTCCTGCTGCTGCTCCCGCTGCCGTTGGTGCTGCTCGGGCTGGCCATCCTCTGCCGGTCGCTGGGCGTGGACCCGGGCGAGTGGGGGCCGCCGGTGCTTGTCGGTCTCGGGCTGGCAGTGGTGCTGCCGGTGGTGGCGCTGATCATCGGCACGGGCGTGCTGGGCGCCGAGATCGACGACGGCACCGTCGTGCACATCCTGACCAAGCCGCTGCCGCGCTGGCAGATCGTGCTGCCGAAGCTCGCGGTGGCCGCCGGGGTCACCGCGGTCACCGTCGCGGTGCCGCTCTACGTCGCGGGCGTGCTCGCCGATTCGGTACGCCTCGGACTGGCCCTGGCGTTCGCGGCGGCGCTCGGGGCGCTGGCGTACTCGGCGCTGTTCCTCGCGCTCAGCCTCGTCACCCGGCGTCCGGTGCTGCTCGGCCTCGTCTACGTGCTCATCTGGGAGGGGCTGCTGGGCAACTTCGTCAGCGGCACGAAGGTGCTCTCCATCCAGCAGTACGTGATCGCCCTCGCCGACCGGCTCGCCCCCAGCGGGCTGCTGGAGACCAGCGTGTCGGTGCCGGTCGCCTCCGTGATGACCGCTCTGGTCAGTGTCGGCTTCACCGTGCTGGCGATCGACCGCCTGCGCTCGTTCAGCGTGGCCGGCGAGACGAGCTGAGGTAGGTGCGGGGTACGGTTCCGGCCAGCCCCCCACGACGGGTAGGGCTGGCCGGATGGACCCGACGGGGTGCCGAAGCCCAGGCTAATTGGTGTGAGCGTCGAAGCGGAGTGGACATCGTTGGCTGAGCCGTACTCCCGGAGCAGCCGGCCGTGGCTCACCAGCCTGGCGGTCGCCGGCCTGGCGTGCGCGACTGTCGCGACGGCCGCCCAGGGCAGCGGCCGGTTCCACTGGTGGGCCGTCTTCATCCTGATCCCGGCCGCGCTGATCGCGGCCAGCGGCGGGCCGTTGCTGGCCCGGGGTGGCGGCCGGGCCTTCGCCGGGTACGTCATCGCCTGCGTCGGCACGCTGGTGTTCGTGGTGGGCGCGTTGCTGATGTTCGGGGCGATGGGGAAGGGCTGGCCGCTGCTGGTGGTGCTGCCCTGCCTGGCGGTCGCCGGCACGTACGGCTGGCGGGCCGCCCACCCGCTGGCCCGTGGCCTGCACCGCGCGGTGGGGCTGCTCGCGCTCACCGGCGCGCTGCTCGGTGTGACCCTGCAACTGATCCACATCCGTCTCGTCCACCTGGAGACGGGCTGGTGGGGCGTGTTCCTGATGCTGGCCGGGGCGATCGTGCTGGGTAACGCGGGCGAGCTGACCCGGCATCGGATGCCGTACCGGCTCCAGGCGATCACCCTGCTGGTCGGCCCTGCCGTGGCGGCCATCCTGCTCGGCCTGCGCTTCCTGCGCGGCTGGTGAACGACAGTCCGCCGCCGCCCGTGTGTGCGGGCGGCGGCGGACGCCGGTCAGAACGCGCAGGCGATGACGAGTTCCGGGGTACGGTCGGGCAGCAGGTCGAGTTTGCCGATCCGGCCCGCCGCCCGTAGGTCGTCGGCGACCAGGGTGAGCTGCTCCAGCAGCGCCGCCGGGCCCAGCGCCTCGGCCAGCGGCACCTCCGCCTTCATGGACAGCTTCCGCTCCGACTTGGCCCGCCGCACCTGGCCCAGCGCGTCACCGGCGAGCCGCAGCAGCGCCTGATCTCCCGTCCCCTCGATCGTCCGGGCCACCTCGTAAGTGGTGGGCCAGGGCGCCCGATGCACCGACCCGTACCGCCACCACGACCAGACCTCGTCGGTGACGTACGGCAGCACCGGCGCGAACAGCCGGAGCTGCACCGAGAGCGCGCAGGCCAGCGCGGCCCGCGCCGAGTCGGCCGCCGCCCCCGTGCCGTACGCCCGCTCCTTGACCAACTCGATGTAGTCGTCGCAGAAGCGCCAGAAGAACGCCTCGGTGGCCTGCAACGCGGCCGTGTGGTCGTACGAGTCGAAGGCGGTGCTCGCGGCGCTGACCACGGTGCCCAGTTCGGCGAGCATGGCCCGGTCCAGCGGGGCGGTCGCCACTGCCCGCAACGCGTCCCCCGCGCCCAGGCCGAGCGCGAACTTCGACGCGTTGAGCAGCTTGGTGGCCAGCCGCCGGCCGACCTTGATCTGCGCCGGGTCGAAGGCCAGGTCCATGCCGGGCTTGCCGCTTGCCGCCCAGTAGCGCACCGCGTCCGAGCCGTGCTGTTCCAGCAGCGCCAACGGGGTGACCACGTTGCCCTTGGACTTGGCCATCTTCTTGTGGTCCGGGTCGAGGATCCAGCCCGACAGCACGGTGTCCCGCCAGGGCAGCACCCCGTGCTCGAAGTGCGATCGGACCACGCTGTCGAACAGCCAGGTCCGGATGATCTCCTGACCCTGCGGGCGCAGGTCCATCGGAAAGACCTGCGCGAACAGGGCCGGGTCGGTCTCCCAGCCACCGACGATCTGCGGGGTCAGCGACGAGGTGGCCCAGGTGTCCAGCACGTCCGGGTCACCGAGGAAACCGCCCGGCTGGCCGCGCTGCGACTCCTCGTAGCCGGGCGCCGGATCGCTGGACGGGTCGACTGGCAGCGCGGACTCGTCGGGCGTGAGAGGGTGGGACCAGTCCGGCTCGCCAGCGTCGTCGAGCCGGTACCACACCGGCACCGGCACCCCGAAGAAGCGCTGCCGGCTGACCAGCCAGTCCCCGGTCAGGCCGCCCACCCAGTTGTCGTAGCGGTGCTTCATGTGCGCCGGCACCCAGTGCAGCTCCGCGCCCCGGGCCAGCAGCGTCGCCCGCAGGTCGGCGTCCCGCCCGCCGTTGCGCAGATACCACTGGCGGGTCGAGACGATCTCCAGTGGCCGGTCGCCGCGTTCGTAGAACTTCACCGGGTGGGTGATCGGGCGCGGCTCGCCGATCAGGTCACCGGCGTCGGCGAGCATCGCGACGATCTCCCGGCGGGCGCCGTTGACGCTCTGCCCGGCCAGCGCCGCGTACGGCGCCGCGGGCACCCCGGTCGGCGGCTCCGGCACCAGCCGGCCGTCGCGGCCGATGACCACCCGCGTGTCGAGGTCGAGATCCCGCCACCAGGTCACGTCGGCGAGGTCGCCGAACGTGCAGACCATGGCGATGCCGGTGCCCTTCGCGGGGTCGGCGAGCGGGTGGGCGCGCACCGGCACCTCGACGCCGAACAGCGGGCTGCGCACGGTCGCGTCCACCAGGTCGGCGTACCGCTCGTCGTCGGGGTGGCAGACCAGCGCGACGCAGGCCGGCAACAGCTCCGGCCGGGTGGTGTCGATGAGCACCTCGCGTCCGCCCGGCCCGGTGAACCGCAGCCGGTGGTAGGCGCCGGGGCGCTCCCGGTCCTCCAACTCGGCCTGGGCGACAGCTGTGGCGTAGCCGACATCCCACAGCGTCGGCGCCTCCGCCTGGTACGCCTCACCCCGGCGCAGGTTGCGCACGAACGCCCGCTGGCTGGTGGCGCGGGCCACCCGACCGATGGTCGTGTACGTCAGGGACCAGTCCACCGAGAGCCCGAGCCGCCGCCAGAGCGCCTCGAAGACCTGCTCGTCGGCGACCGTCAGCCGCTCGCACAGCTCGATGAAGTTGCGCCGCGAGATCGGGGTGGGGTTGCGGCGCGCGGCTTCGTCGACAGGGGTGGCCGGGGGACGCCACACCGGGTCGTACGCCAGGGCCGGGTCGCAGCGCACCCCGTACACGTTCTGCACCCGACGCTCGGTGGGCAGGCCGTTGTCGTCCCAGCCCATCGGGTAGAACACGGCCTTGCCGCGCATCCGCTGGTAGCGGGCGACGGTGTCGGTGTGCGTGTACGAGAAGACGTGCCCCATGTGCAGCTCGCCCGATACGGTCGGCGGCGGGGTGTCGATGGAGTACACGTCCTTCCGCTCCCGGGAGCTGTCGAACGCGTACGTGCCCTCCTCCTGCCAGCGACGCGCCCAGCTCTCCTCGAGCCCGTCCAGGGTCGGACGCTCGGGGACGCCGGCGCGGGCGGTCCTCGCCGTATCGGTCATCTGCCGATCGTAGGCATCAGCAGGGTGTCGAGCCACGGACTTGCGCATCGCCGGTTCTACACGAGCGAGTCGCGCCACTGCCGGTGCAGGGCCGCGTAGCGGCCGTCGGTGGCGACCAGCACCGCGGGTGGGCCGTCCTCGACGACCTGCCCGCCGTCGATGACGAGCACCCGATCGGCCGTCTCCACAGTGGAGAGTCGGTGTGCGATCACCAGCGCGGTCCGGTCCCGCAGGATGGTGCCGAGCGCCCGCTGCACGAGCCGTTCGGTCGGCACGTCAAGTGACGACGTCGCCTCGTCGAGGATCAGCACTGTCGGGTCGGCCAGGAACGCCCGGGCGAACGCGACAAGTTGCCGCTGCCCGGCGGAGAGCCGGCCGCCGCGCCGGTGCACCTGCGTGGCGTACCCGTCGGGGAGCGCGGCGATGAAGTCGTGCGCGCCGATCGCCTCGGCGGCGGCCCGCACGGCGGCGTCGTCGGCGTCCGGCCGGCCGAACCGGATGTTCTCCGCCACCGTGCCGCTGAAGAGGTGGTTCTCCTGGGTCACCAGCACGACCGCGCGGCGCAGGTCGGCGTCGGCCGCGTCGCGCAGGTCGATCCCGTCCAGCAGTACCGCGCCGGCGTCCGGGTCGTGGAACCGGGCGACCAGCTTGGCGATCGTCGACTTGCCCGCGCCGGTCGGCCCGATCAGCGCCACCGTCTGCCCGGCCGGCACGGTCAGGTCCAGCCCGGCGAGGATGGGCGTGCCGGCGCGGTAGCCGAAGGAGACGCCCCGGAAGGTCAGCGCGCCGTGACCGGGGCCGGTCGGCAGCGGCACCGGCCGGGCGGGTTCGGCCACGGCCGGCCGCTCGTCGAGCACCCCGGCCAGCTTCTCCAGCGCCGCCGTCGCCGACTGCAACGAGTTGTAGAACTGGCTCAGCTCCTGCATCGGCTCGAAGAAGCGGCGCAGGTAGAGCAGGAACGCGGCGAGCACTCCGACCTCGGTCCGACCGCCGAGCACCCGCCATCCGCCGTAGCAGAGCACGACCGCGACCGTGACGTTGCCGATCAGCTTGATCGCCGGCGAGTACGTGGCGATCAGCCGGAACGCGTGCAGGCTGGTGCGCCGGTAGTCGTCCCCGAGCGCCACGAAGATCCGCTGGTTGCGGGGCTCCCGGCGGAACGTCTGCACCGCGCGGATGCCCCGCATCGACTCGACGAAGTGCACGATGACCAGGGCCACGGCCTCCCGGGTCCGCCGGTACGCGCCGGCCGAGGCCCGCGCGAACCAGCGGGAGAGGTAGAAGAGGAACGGGAACGCGAACAGCGTCACCGCCGCCAGTGGCAGGTCCAGCCAGAGCAGGATGGCGGCCACCGACAGGATCGACAGCGCGGCCAGCACCAGGCTGTCGATCCCGCCGTCGACCAGTTCGGCGATCGAGTCCAGGTCGCTGGTGAGTCGGGACACCATCCGGCCCGACGTGTACCGCTCGTGAAAGCCCACCGACAGTCGCAGGAAGTGCCCGAACACCCGCTGTCGCAGGTCGAAAAGGACCGCCTGGCCGATCCGGGCGGAGAGGGTGAGGAAACCGCGGCGGGCCGCGTACTCGGTCACGGCGGCGGCGGCGAACGCGCCGGCGACGGCGGCCAGCGGGGCCGCGTTCCCGGCGCGCAGCGGCGCGATGGCCCGGTCGATACCGACCATGACCAGGTAGGGACCGGCCATCGCGGCCGCGTTCTGCGCCAGCAGCAGGCCGACCGCCGCGGTGAGCCGCCCCCGGTGCGGGCGGAGCAGGTCGGCCAGCAGGGCCCGGCTGTGCCGGCGCAGCCGGGCCACCGCCTCCGGTGTGGTCTCCTCGGCCCGGCTCCGGTCGGCCTCCGGGTCGGTGGCCGTTCCCCGCCAGCGGGTCAGCTCCGGCTCCTCGGCGGGAGGCGGGTCGACCTGCTGGGGGGAGTTCACGAGCGCACCAGCCCCCAACCGTCCGGGGTGGACGCGCCCGGCCCGCCCGGCCCGGTACGCCCCGGTTCCGGGCCGGTGGCCGTCTGCGTGGGCGGCGGCTCGGCGGCGAGCAACGCCCGGTAGGCGGGCACGCCGGCCAGCAGTTCCGAGTGCCGACCGATCGCGGTTATCCGTCCACCGTCGAGCAGGGCGACGCGGTCGGCCAGCGCGATGGTCGACGGCCGGTGCACCACCAGGAGCGCGGTGCTGGCCCGCAGGACCTGCCGTAGCGCCGCCTCCACCAGCGCCTCGGTGTGCACGTCGAGGGCGGACAGGGGGTCGTCGAGCACCAGCAGCGCCGGTCGGCCGAGGACCGCCCGCGCCAACGCCAACCGCTGCCGCTGGCCGCCGGAGAGGGACAGCCCCTGCTCACCCACCCGGGTGGCCAGACCCCACGGCAGGTCGTACGCGAAATCGGCCTGGGCCAGCGCGAGGGCCGCCCGGACCTCGTCGGCGTCGGCGTCCGGACGACCCAGGGTGAGGTTCTCCCACACCGACATGGAAAAGAGCGTGGGCTCCTCGAACGCCACCCCGACCAGTCGGCGCAGCGAGGCGAGCCGCAGCTCGCGCAGGTCGTGCCCGTCCAGGGTGATCCGGCCGCCGGTCACCTCGTGCAGCCGGGGCACCAGGGACAGCAGCGTGCTCTTGCCGCAACCGGTGGCCCCGACCAGGGCCACCGTCTCGCCCGGCTCGATGGTCAGGTCGATCCCGTGCAGTACGGCTGTGGTGGCGCCCGGGTAGCGGAAGTCGACCCGTTCGAAGCGGAGTCGGCCGTGGACGGCGTCGCGGGCCAGCGTGCGCGCGTCCGGAGCGTCCACGATCTGCGGCGGAGTGTCCAGCACCTCCTGGATGCGGTCCGCGGCGGTCGCCGCCTCCTGACCGTTGGCGATGATCCAGCCCAGCGACTGCACCGGCCAGATGAGCATCAGTTGGAGGCTGGCGAACGCCACCAGTTCGCCGATGGTGAGCACGCCCCGCGCGGCGGCGGCGGCCCCGGCCACCAGCACCACGCCCAGGGTCACGTTGGGCACCAGGTCGAGCAGCGCCGCGGTGTTCGCCAGCAGCCGGCCCTTGCCCACGCCGGTGTCGTGCAGCGTCCGGGTCCCGGCGGCGAAGCGGGCCGCCAGTTCGGGCCCCCGGCCGTACGCCTTCATGGTGCGCAGACCCTGCGCGGTCTCCTCGACCAGGGTCGCCACGTCGCCCTGCTGGTCCTGCATCCGGCGGGACGCGGTGTGGTAGTGCCTGCCGAAGCGGCGGGTGATCAGCAGCAGTGGCACCGCGCTGGCGGCGACCAGCAGCCCGAGCGCCGCGTGCAGGTGGATCAGCAGCAGCACCACCACCACATAGGTGGTCAGGTTGAGCACCAGGAAGAAGACACCGAACGAGAGGAACCGGCGGATCACCGACAGGTCGCTGGTGATCCGGGAGAGCAGTTGGCCGGACTGCCAGCGGTCGTGGAAGCTGGCCGGGAGCCGTTGCAGGTGCGCGTAGACATCGGCGCGCAGCGCCGCCTCCATGCCCACCGCCGAGGAGGACTGCACCCACCGCCTGATGAAGATGAGCACCGCCTCGACCACGCCGAGCAGCAACGCCAGGCCACCGAGCTGGAGCAGACCGGCGGGCTCGTGCCGGGCCACCGGCCCGTCCACCACCCGCTGCACCACGAGCGGTACGGCGATCCCGGCGGCCGTGCCGGCGAGGCCCGCGACCAGCAGCCAGGCGAACTCGGCGGCGTACGGGCGCAGGTAGCGGCGCAGCCGCCAGAGGTTGTGCACGGGGTGGCGGCCCGCGGCGACCGGGGCGGCCCGGTCGCCGTCGCTCTCCACAGGCACTACCCGACGGTAGCGTCAATAGGTGTCGATGCTCCTGTCAGCTTGCCGTCACCCGCCGCTCGTGACCGAGAAGCCACTTCTTCACGTCGAGCCCCCAGCGGTAGCCGCCGAGCGTGCCGTCGGTGCGCAGCACCCGGTGGCAGGGTACGAAGAGCGCCGCCGCGTTGCGGGCGCAGGCCGCCGCAGCGGCGCGCACCGCCGGTGGCCGGCCGGCCAGCGCCGCGTACCCGGTGTAGGTCACCGGGGTCCCCGGCGGAACCTCCCGCAGCACCTGCCAGGCGTGCGCCATGAACTCGCCGCCGGTGTGCTGCCGTACCGGCACCGAGTCGATGGCGGTGAGGTCGCCGTCCAGGTAGGACCGGACGGCCACGGTCGCCGGCCCGAGGTCGGCGCGTTGCCGCAGCGGCGCCCGCAGGGTCGGGTGGATCAGGGGCAGCAGCGCCGCCGGGTCCGGGGTGAAACCGGCCGCCAGGACCTCGCCGTCGGCGCCGGCGAGGATGCTCAGCGGGCCGGTCGGGGTGGTCAGCACGGTGCTGTCGATGCTCATGCCGCTCTCCAGAGTCTGATCGTGGCGTAGGAACGCCAGGGGCGCCACCGTTCGGCGTGCGCCGTGAGGGTCGTGTCGGGCAGGCCGAGCGCTGCTGCGCCGCGGCGGATCGCGAGGTCGGTGTCGAGGAGGACGTCCGGGTCGCCGAGGGCGCGCATGGCGAGGTACCTGGCGGTCCACGGGCCGATGCCGGGCAGCGCGAGCAGCCGCCGTACGGTCTCCTCCCGGTCACCACCCGGCGCCAGGTCCACCGTCCCGTCCGCCACGGCGAGGGCGAGCCCCCGAATGGTCTCCCGCCGCCGAAGAGGCATCCCGAACGCGCCGTCCGGCAGTGCCAGAACCTCCTCAGGGCTGAGGAAACCCCGCAGGTCGGTCCGTTGATCATGAAGTTGTTGCCGCGACACGGCGTCGTCGGGAGCTTCATGATCAACACGGGCGGCCAGGAGGCGGGTGAGGGTCGTTCTCGCCGAGGTGACCGAGACCTGCTGGCCGATGATCGCGCGGACGGCCATCTCGAAACCGTCGACCGCGCGCGGGACGCGGATGCCGGGCTCGGCGGCCACCACCGGGGCCAGCGCCGGGTCCGCCGCGAGCGTGGCGTCGACCGCGACCGGGTCCGCGTCCAGATCGAGCAGGCGTCGGCAGCGGGCCACCGCCGGCGCGAGGTCGCGCAGGTCGGCCAGGCGCAGCGTCGCCGCCACGTGCCCGTCCGCCGGGGTCAGCGCCACCTGGCCGGGGCCGTGCGGCAACCGCAACCCCCGGTGGTACGTCCCGTCGCGAACCTCCTCCACCCCGGGCAGCGCGCGCACCGCGAGGAAGTCCAGCAGCGCCCGGGCGTGCAGCGGCGGACGGTACGCCAGCCGGAGCGTGATGGTTCCCGCCCCGACCGCCGCCAGGTGCCGACCACGGGCCGTCCGCAGCTCGGACGGCGCGCTCGCGTACACCTCGCGGACCGTGTCGTTGAACTGCCGCACGCTGCCGAACCCGGCGGCGAACGCGATCTCGGCCATGCCGAGGCCGGTCGTCTCGATCAGGATCCGGGCGGTCTGCGCCCGCTGGGCCCGGGCCAGCGCGAGCGGCCCGGCACCCATCTCGGCGCGCAACATCCGGTGCAGGTGCCGTTCGGTGTAGCCCAGACGGGCGGCCAGCCCCGGCACACCGTCCCGGTCGACCACCCCGTCGGCGATCAGACGCATCGCCCGACCGACCACGTCGGCGCGGACGTCCCACTGGGGCGAGCCGGGTGCGGCGTCCGGCCGGCAGCGGCGGCAGGCGCGCAACCCGGCGCCCTGCGCGGCGGCTGCCGACGGAAAGAACCGGACGTTCTGCCGCTTGGGGGTGGTCGCCGGGCAGGACGGCCGGCAGTAGATCCCGGTCGACGTCACGCCGGTGTAGAACCAGCCGTCGAATCGCTGGTCACGGCTGTCCACCGCCCGGTAGCACCGCTCGAAGTCCATCTCCACGTCACCCATGGTGCCCCGCTGGTCGGGCCCTCGGCTGGCGGGAATCGGACCTGGGTGTGCGCGGCTGGCCGGGGACCCTCAGCGGCGGCGGCGGTGCGGCTGCCCGGACCGCTGCCCGGAGCGGGTGGGTTGGCCGGACCGGTTCGACTGCCCCGACCGGGTGGCCTGGCCGGTGAGCAGGGGTGAGCGGAACACGCCGTCCGGGTCGTACCGCTTCCACAGCCGGCGCACCCGGGCGCCGGTCTCGCCCGGGTAGGTCCGGGCGAACGCGGCCGGGTTCGGTCGGCTCTCGAAGTTGACGTACTCGCCGTCGGCCCGCGCGCCGACGGGCCGCCAGGCGGCGTCCAACGCCGCGCCGCCCTGCGGTGGGAACGTCGAGGCGATGACCAGGGTGTTCTGGTGCCGGTGCGGGTAGGCCGTCGCGTCGGCGGCGACGTCGTTGACCGCCCCGCCGACCGAGCGCAGCTGGATGACCGCCCGGCCCGGACCGGTGGTCGCCCGCGTGACCGCTCGCGCCACGCCCGCGTCCAGCTCGGTGAACAGGCCGTTGGTGGTCGTACCCCGTTGCTGCCCGACGTTCGGGTGCAGGTGCGCGGTCGGCACCAGCGTCGGGTAGGGCAGCAGGTCGCTGCGGTGTTCGAGCACCTTCCCGATGGCCAGCAGCGGCTCCACGACGGGCCGGACCCGGCGCAGGCTCTCCGCGGCCACCACCGCGGTGACGGACATGAGCGTCGAGCGGCCGTCGGCGAACAGCACGGCGGCGGCGGACAACTCCCGAGGGGCCTGCGCCAGACAGCTCGCCCACTCGCGCACGGTACGGCCGTCCGGGTGCGCCTCGACGACCAGCTGCGCCACGCCGACGTTGCGCTGCTCGGCGGCCTCGATCTCGAACGCCACCACGACACCGGCCCCCGCGCCGGCACCCCGGACCAGCCAGAACAGCTCCGGTTCGTGCTCGGCGTCGGCGCGTACCAGCGTTCCGTCCGCGAGCACGACCTCCACCGCGCGGACGCGGTCGATGGTGAGGCCGTGGGCGCGTACCAGCCAGCCGACACCGCCGCCGGTGGCCAACCCGCCGACGCCGACACCGCCGTAGTCGCCCGAGCTGACCACCAGGCCGTACGGGGCGAGCGCCTTCGCGACGTTCGCCCAGGGGGCACCGGCCTCCACCCGGACCAGCCCGGCCCGTTCGTCGAGCACGCGCACCCGGTTGAGCATGGACAGGTCGATCACCACGCCGCCGCTGTTGGAGGAGGCTCCGGACAGGCCGTGCCCGCCGCTGCGCACCGCGATCGGCAGTCGCTGCTCCCGCGCGTACCGGATCGCGTCGATCACCTGCGCGGTGGTCTTGGGCAGCAGGACGGCGGCCGGCGAGGCTGTCGTCGTGTACGTCGAGCGCAGCTGCGCGTACCGGCGGTCACCCGGCGTGACGATCTGCCCCCGCAGGGAGTCGGGCACCCGAGCCATGGCGGTGGTCATCGCTGGCCCTGGACCGCGCGGCAGTCGTGGTCGGTCATGGCCCAAGAGTGGGGCGGTGGCGTCGGCGTTGGCAAACCTCGGGTCGGCCACCAACCATTGGTAAGTGGGCAATCAGCGCCCGGCGGTGACAAGTGTCCGGTCGTAGTGACCGGAATCTCCGCCGGCGGGGGCGTTCGGGCCGGTCCGACCGAGGTGTGGAGATCAGCTCGGTCGGACCGGACCCGATCACCTCGCGGGGCTGGGCACCGCGATCGGCCCGGACGGGGACGGCTTGATCGTCGGGGAGGTCGGCGGAGCCGGAACCCCCGGAGCGCCACCCGTGTTCGGCCCCGGCTGGCCCGGCTGGCCCGGCTGGCCCGGCTGGCCCGGCTGGCCCGGCTGGCCCGGCTGGCCCGGGACACCCGGTGGGGCGGGCTGGTCCGGCCTGCCCGGCACGCCGGGTGGTCCCGGCTCGTTCGAGGTCGCCGGCAACGGTCCCGTAGCCGGTGGGTTGGGCCGGCTCGGCACGCCGGGTGGCGCCCCGGACGGGTCGGGTACGGCTGCCGGGCCCGCTGGGCTCGGCACGGCCGGCGGAGGCCCGTCCGAGCCGCTGGCCGCCAGGGCGATCGGAGCCGCGATCAGGATCGCCGCGAGCGTGCCCACCGCCCCCATCGTCACCGTGGCGCGGCGTCTGTTGCGCACCCGCCGTTCCGCTCGGTTCAACTGGTCATGCACGATCGGTGCCTCCTCGGCCAGGTCGGTGAGGGTGGATCGGATGAGGCTCTCGAGGGGATCGGTCATCGCCGTACCTCCAGCAACTCGACCTCCGGCAGCAGCTCGCGCAGCCGCTGGACCGCCCGGTGCGTACGACTGCGGACGGTGCCCACCGAACAGCCGAGCAGCTCGGCGACCCGGGCTTCGGGCAGGTCCTCGTAGTAGCGCAGGACCACCACCGTCCGCTGTGCCGGTGGCAGCTGGCGCAGCGCGGCGCGCATCGCCAGCCGTACGTCGGAGCCACCGCTCGGATCGGCGCCGACCGGCTCGTCGGCCGGGTGGAGCGGTGTCTCCCGCCGTCGGCGGAGTCGCCTCCACCAGCTGATCTGCTCGCGGTACATCACCACGCGGAGATATCCCTCGGGATCGGCGTGCCGGATGGTTTCCCACTTCGGGATGGTTCGCGCCAACGCCGACTGGAACAGGTCCTCGGCGGCGTTGCGGTCCCCTGTCAGCAGGTATGCGACCCGCATCAGCGCCGGTGTCCGGCTGCCGACGAACTCGGCCAGCCGAGCGCGTTCGTCCTCGTCCACCCACCACCCCCGTTTCGTTGTCACAGATACAGACGCCCCGGGCCATCGTCGCTATCCACGATCCTGGGTGTTTTCCGACCGGAAGTGTCGGTCGCGACGTGTACCGTCCGGCCACCAACTGAAGAAGGGGATGGGGGACATGACGAGCGTGGCGGGTTGGGCGGCGGCGTCGACACCGGGCGCGTTCCCGCCGCTGCCCCGCGCGGTGGCGCAGTCCTTCTACCGCCGGATGCGGGCCGTCGCGCCGGCCGCCGTCGGCGCCATCGAACGGGACCGGGCGGCCGACCCCGAGCAGGCCTTCGCCGACACCGCCTGCGGCCGGTTGGTCGGCTCGCTCGACGACGCGGGCGTGCGCGCACTCGGGATGTGGACCCACCACTGGTGCATGCGCTTCTACGACGACGACACCCGCGTCGGTCGGCGGTTGGTGCGCGAGATCGCCGCGCGGGCCGGGTTGGGCTGGACTGCCGACGAGGTGCGTTGGATGCTGCGCGAGTCGTTCTCGGCCGGCCCGGCCGCCGCCGACCGGTTCACCCTGCCCCGGGCCGCCGCGGCGCAACTGCCCCCGGCCGACCGGCCGCCCGCGGACGACTGGCCCGAGGTCGAGGTGCCCCGCCAGCGCAGCGGCCGACACCTGGGGGCGTGACCGGCCGCCCCGTGGCTGCGGCAGGATGAGGCGGTACCGCCCCGACGGAAGGATGTCCGATGCCCGCCAGCGAGCCGACCATCATCGCCACCAGCATGGGCTTCTTCCGGGGCGGCCGCGGGCCGTACGACATGCGTCCCAGCCCTGTCTTCGAGCTGGCGGCGGAGCTGGCCGAGGCCGGTCCGCAGCCGCGCATCTGCTACCTCGGGCAGGCCGTCGGCGACCAGCCCACCACGCTGGCCGCCGTCTACGGCGCGTTTGCAGCCACCCGGTTCCGACTGTCGCACCTTGCCCTCTTTCCGATGCCCAACGTCGACGACGTCCGCGCTCACCTGCTCGCCCAGGACGTGATCTGGGTCGACGGCGGCAGCGTGGCCAACCTCGTCGCGGTCTGGCGGGTGCACGGGCTCGACGAGATCCTGCACGAGTGCTGGCAGGCCGGCGTGGTGCTGGCCGGCGTCTCGGCCGGCTCGATCTGCTGGCACGTGGGCGGCGCCACCGACAGCTTCGGACCCCGCCTGCGCGGGTTCACCGAGGCGTTGGGCTGGCTGCCGTACGGCAACGGCGTGCACTACGACAGCGAGGGCCAGCGTCGACCGCTGATGCACCAGCTGGTCGGCGACGGCACGTTGCCGACCAGCCACTGCACCGACGACGGCGTCGGCCTGGTCTACCGGGGGACCCGGCTGGTCGAGGCGGTAGCCGACCGCGAGGGCGTCTCGGCGTACGAGGTGAGCCGCGGCGCGGACGGCACTGTGCGGGAGACGGTCATCGCGCCCCGCCTGCTCGGTTGAGCGCCGGTCAGACCCGATCCTCGAACGCGGCGCACACGGTCGCCCGCACCTGCGGCCCTTCGATCGATCGCAGCAGCTCCCGGGCGAGGGCGATCTGGTGCGACTCGTCGACTGACCGGTCCATCGGGGTCAGCTCCACCCGCCACCGGAAGTAGAGGTAGTCGTCCTCGTCGGTGGCGGCGAGCCGCGGGTCGGCGTCCTCGTTGGGGTTGATCTCCAGCAGGTTGCCCCGGACGTCCACCGAGTCCCGGCGGTAGGGCACCGCGTCGGGCAGCCGGGTGCGGATCAGGTCGAGCAGCTCCGCCGCCGTCAGCGGGCCGTCGACCATGATGAGGAACTGCAACGTCGTCTGCACGTCTGCCACCTTGCCAGATGCGGAGCCGCTCAATCGAGCGGGAGGAACGGGCCGTTGTCGAACTTGCCGCCCCGGCGTAGCACGGAGAACTGCACCTTGTGCGGCACGTGCGTGTCCATGAGTTCACGGCGCAAATGGGTGAAATCGGTGCCCAGGTCGAAACTGGCGAGCTGACCGTTCTCGTTGATCCGGCGCAGCATCGTCTTGCGCAGCCGGGTGCCGTCCGGCGCCCGGGACAGGGAGCGTTCGGCCAGGTCGAAGAAGGTCTTGTCGTCGACGATGAGCGCCACGTCGATGTCGGAGTCCGGGCGGGCGGTGCCCTTCACCCGGCTGCCGTGAGCCACCAGGTCCCCGTCGGGCAGCCCGGCCTGCCGTTGGGTCTGCCGGGCGCCCCGGGCGAACCGGGTCCACTGCCGTTCGCTGAAGCCCTGCGGGATCTGGCGGGCGGCCCGGGTGGTCGCCGCCTGGGCCGTCTCGCCCGCCACGTCGTCGGCCCGTCGCATCATGCTCCGGGCGGCCTGCGCCACGATGCCCCGGGCGGCCGTCGTGGCGCCGTCCGGCAGGTCCCGTCGACGGCCGGTCATTCCAGCCCGCCGGACTGGCGGCGGCGCAGCACGGCGTCGAAGACCTGCGCCAGTTCGGCGGCGTCCTCGCCGGCGTGGTGGGTGTGCGGTACGTCGTGCAGACCCAGCTCGTGCTTGATCTTGCCCTTGCGGGTCTGGACCCACTCGCTGCCGGTCAGCCCCATCCAGTAGCTGCGGAGGTCGACGCCGGAACCGGTGGCGCCGAACGGGCTGTGACCGACGAAGCGTACGAAGTACCAGTGCACGAACATGCCGTCCCAGACAGCGGGAGCGGCGAGGAAGACCGGGCGGCCGATCCGGCGCAGCCCGTTGACCCATGCCGCCGCCGCTGCCATCGCCTCCGACGCGGTGGGCGCCTCGCGGAGCAGACGGTCCCGGTCCAGACCCGACACGGCCAGCGCGGCCGGCACGAACTCGTCGGAGATGGGCCGCAGCTCGGTGTAGAAGGTCAGATCCGGGCGACCGGCCACGGCCATGCCCAGCGAGATCATGCTGTACGGCCCGGGGATCGGGCCGTCCGCCTCCACGTCGACGCCGATATACAGCTCGGGCAGGGGAGAGGTCATCCGAGCACCACCCCGATGGCCTGGTCGATCAGCATGTTCAGGACGATGTCGGTGAGCTTCTTGAAGACGGGGATCTCCAGCAGCGAGGCCCCGAACGTCGGAGCGGCAGTCGCGATCGCCTGGATGATCTGCACCAGCAGGATGACCAGCTGGACGATCACGTTGATCTTCAGGGCGAGGACGATCAGCGCGCACACGAAGAGCGTCGCCGCCACCATCTGTGCGCCGGTGCCGCCGTCCCGCAGCACCGACATCGCCGAACCGTCGGACTCCCAGCGCTCCTGGAACGCGGTCAACGCATCGCCCTGGTTGCCGGTCAGCACCCGCTGCGCGGCCGCCGTACCCTCCGCCGCCGCGTTGTGCAGCGAGTCGGCCATCTCCATCCACATCTGACCCAGCTCGAACATCTTTGTCTCGTCCGACTTGGGCCAGGTGTAACCCAGCTCGTTCAACAGGCCGGCGAGCTCACCGGGCAGCATGATCCCCATCGACCCGCCTACCAGCTCATCGTCGTGAACTGGGCGTCGTTGTCCTGCTCGACCGAGTCGTACTGGTCGGCCATCAGGCCCAACCCGGCACCGAAGCCGCGCAGCCCGTCCACGACCGACCCGAGGCACTCCGCCGCGATCTCCTCGGCCACCTGGTACGACATGCCAATCAGGCCGCCCACGTCGTCGTCCCCGAAGATGTCGCCCATCGAGGCCGTCCGCGCGCGCAGCGCCTCCCACTGCGCGGCCAGTTGCTCGGCCACAGTCGTCAGGTGGCCGCCGCCCTGTCGCAGCGCGGGCGGGTGCACCTGAAGGTCCTCGCGCATGACATCACCTCGCTGCCTGCTGGATGCGCCGCACCGCGTCGGTGAGCGCATTGGTCATCGCCGCCATGCTGCGCACCGATTCGTTCTGCAACTCGTCGAGCTGCTGGCCCAGCGCCACCGGGTCGACCGCTGGCGCGTCCGCGGCCTCGCCGGCCGCGAGGCGCAGGTCATCCAGCGCGGCGTTGACCGCCATGGTGATCTGCTCGCCCAGCATCTCGGCGCCCATCCGAAGGGCGCGCGGGTCCACCGTCACCGACTCGACGTGCTGGCCGACCGCCACCACCTCGACCTGACCGCCCGCCGCGGAGCCGGTGCCCCGTGCCGGCTCGACCTCCAGGTCATCGGGCGCCTGCCCGGTCGAACGCATCGACGCCAGCGCCTGTCGGGTCTGCTGGAACAGCCTGTCGAATTCGGTCACCTGGTCCACAACGCCCCCTCACGCCGCACCCGACATCGAGAGGGTAGCAACGGGACACCAGCGCCCGGACCCGCCGATGCGCGAGGGGACGCAGCGTCCGACCCGGTGGAATCGGAGCCGCCTGGACCGGCGCGTCCGGCACCGGCGTAAGCTGGCCCGTCGTGAGTCTCACCATCGGCATCGTCGGCCTGCCCAACGTCGGCAAGAGCACGCTTTTCAACGCGTTGACCAAGAACGACGTGCTGGCGGCGAACTACCCGTTCGCCACCATCGAGCCCAACGTCGGCGTGGTCGGGTTGCCCGACGAGCGGCTGGGCAAGCTGGCCGAGATCTTCTCCTCGCAGAAGGTGCTCCCCGCCCCGGTGTCGTTCGTCGACATCGCCGGGCTGGTCCGTGGGGCGTCGAAGGGGCAGGGCCGGGGCAACGCCTTCCTGGCCAACATCCGGGACGCCTCGGCGATCTGCCAGGTCGTCCGGGCCTTCTCCGACCCGAACGTGGTGCACGTCGACGGCAAGGTCTCCCCGGCCGACGACATCGAGACGATCAACACCGAGCTGATCCTCGCCGACCTGCAGACCCTGGACAAGGCGCTGCCCCGGTTGGAGAAGGAGGCCAAGCTCCGCAAGGACCGCCTCGCCGCGGTCGCCGCCGCGAAGGCCGCGATCGAGGTGCTCGACGGCGGCACCACGCTCTACTCCGGGGCCGCCGCGGCCAAGATCGAGCTGGAGCACCTGCGCGAGCTGCACCTGCTCACCACCAAGCCCTTCCTGTACGTCTTCAACGTCGACGAGGCCGAGCTGGCCAACGAGACGTTCCTCGACGAACTGCGCGCCCTGGTCGCGCCCGCCGAGGCCGTCTTCATGGACGCCAAGATCGAATCTGAGCTGGTGGACCTGCCCGAGGAGGAGGCCCGCGAGCTGCTGGAGTCGATCGGGCAGAACGAGCCCGGCCTCAACCAGCTCGTCCGCGTCGGCTTCCGCACGCTCGGGCTCCAGACGTACCTCACGGCCGGCCCCAAGGAAGCGCGCGCCTGGACCGTCCCGGTCGGCGCCACCGCGCCGGAGGCCGCGGGTGTCATCCACTCGGACTTCCAGCGCGGCTTCATCAAGGCCGAGGTGGTCTCCTACAACGACCTGGTCGAGCACGGATCGATGGCGGCGGCCAAGGCGGCGGGCAAGGTCCGCATCGAGGGCAAGGAGTACGTCATGCAGGACGGCGACGTGGTGGAGTTCCGCTTCAACGTCTGAACCCGGCCGTCCCTTCCGCGGCCGTTGTCCACAGCGGGCCTGATCGACTCGGATTCCTGGAAGCCGGGGTATCCGGACGGCTCGGACACCCCGACATCCAGAAGTTGGGGGAGGATGTGGGTCCGGCGTGGACAGGTAGAAGGACGGTGCCCGGTGGGAGAACGGACGTTGCTCAGTTCGTCGTTCGGGTCGGCGGCGTCCGCGTACGCCGAGCACCGCCCGGATTACGCGCAGGCCGCGGTGCGGTGGGCGCTTGAGTTCGCGCCCGGCCCGCGAGTGCTCGACCTCGGCGCCGGCACCGGCAAGCTGGCCCACACGCTGGTGGCCGTTGGCGCGGACGTCGTCGCTGTCGAACCCGACCCGGCGATGCTCGCCGAGCTGCGCCGTGTGATGCCTGCCGTTCGTGCCCTGCCGGGTAGCGCCGAGGCGATCCCGTTGCCGGACGCGTCGGTCGACGCCGTGCTGGCCGGCAACGCCCTGCACTGGTTCGACATGGCCGTCGCGGGGCCGGAGATCGCCCGGGTCCTCGCACCCGGAGGCGTGCTGGCGGGCCTGTGGAACATCATGGACGACCGGATCGACTGGGTCGCCGAGCTCGAAGGGGTCAGCGGGAGTGCGGCGATCGGCCCGCGCGACACGCTCACCAGTTGGCGCGCGGCGACCGCTGCCATGCTCGTTCCGAGCACCGGCCTGGCCTCCCGGTTCGATTCGTCGGAGCAGGCCGAGTTTCCGCACGGGCAGCGCCGTACCGCCGATTCCCTCGTCGCGACACTCGGGACCCGGGCCGGAATGCTGGTCATGCCGGAACCGGACCGGGAGGCCACGCTCGGCCGGATCCGCGACTTCCTCGGGAGCAGGCCGGAGACCGCCGAGGGCGAGTTCGACCTGCCGATGCTGACCGGCGTGCTGCGCGCCCGCCGGCGCTGACGGGCTCAGTCGGCCACCGAGACTCCGCCGTCGCCGGCCCCGAGCCGCCCGTTGCGCTACCGCTCGGCCCAGACGCCCAACTCGTTGCCGCTGGGGTCGGTGAAGTGGAACCGGCGGCCTCCAGGGAATTCGTACGGTCCGTTGACCACCTGACCCCCGGCCTCCTTCACCGCCTGCACGGACCGGTCCAGGTCACCTGAGTAGAGCAGCACCAGCGGGCCGCCCGCCCGCACCTCCTCGTCCAGGCGGAGGCCACCTACCTCCGGTGCGGAGTCACCGTGCGGGCTGCGGATGCCCGCGTACCCCGGCCCGTAGTCGGTGAACTGCCAGCCGAACGCGTCGGCGTAGAACCGCTTGGCCTCGGCGAGGTCGGTCACGGTGAACTCGATGTAGTCGATGGTGTGGTGCCGCTGCGGCGCTGACTCAGACATGCACCGCATTGTGTGCCTCGGGTACGACGGGATCGTGAGGCGCAACAAAAGGTTGCACGACCGGTGATCAGCCCCCGTCCCGCCGCGTCATGCTGAACCCGGCGGCCACCAGGCCGAGGACGACGATCGCCACGGCGCAGAGCAGCAGCGTCGGACGTGCGCCGACGGCGCCGACCAGCGGGCCGCCGAGCATCGTGCCGAGCGGCACCGCGAGCACGAGGACGGCGCCGTTCGCGGCGAGCACCGCGGGCAACTGCTCGGTGGACGCGCTGCGCTGGAACAACGCCATCGACGTGGACATGTACGGCGCCCAGATCAGGCCCGCCAGGGCGAACGCCGGCAGGGACAGGCCGATGGGCATGCCCAGGCCGAGGGGCAGCATGGCGACGCCGAACCCGATGACGATGCCGATGGTGGTGGCCCGTAGCGGCCAGTGGCGAAGGTGCCCGGCCACCACACCGCCGACGAGGCCACCGGCGCCGAAGGCGGTGTAGTACGCACCGAGCAGCGTCGCGGACGCGTGCAGGTCGTCGGTGACGTGCAGCGGCATGGCGACGTACACCGGGCCGAAGAGGAAGAAGAACGCGACGCTCAGCACCAGCAGGCCCAGCAGCGCCGGCTGACGGCGGATGACCGCGAGGCCGGCGGTACGTGAGGCGCCGCGCTCGTACGAATGGATCGTCCCGGTGGCGGGAAGGGCGAGGCGATAGGTGAGCGCCAGCACGGCGAACGTCGCGGCGTCGACGGCGATGACCCACACCGGGCCCGCCCAGCCGATCAGGATGCCCGCCAGCGGAGGACCGACGATGGTGGCGAACCCGGAAATGGTGGTGAGCACCGCGTTGGCGGGCAGGTGGTGGCGCTGGGGCAGCAGCTCGGCGATCAGCGTGAACCGTCCGGCGGAGCCCCACGAGTGCAGTAGCGCGGACGCGGCGAGCAGGACGACGTACAGCCCGATGGTGAGCATGCCGGCGAGGTGGGCGATCGGGATCGCCGCGAGCGCGGCGGCCCGCAGGATCGCGTCCCAACCGGCGAGCTGAGCGCCGCTGCGCCCGCGCAGCAACCGACCGAAGATGACCGTCCCGGCCGCGCTGGGCAGGGTGTACGCGGCCACCGCGACCGCGATCCACGGGCCGTGCTGGCCCTGCGGCGCGAGCTGGATGGCAAGCCAGGTCACCGCGACCAGCGCCATGCCGTCGCCGAGAGCGGACACGGCCAGACCGGGCAGGATCCGTCTGAGCAGTGGGTGACTCACCACCGGCCGGTAGGGCGAGGCGCGCAGGAGGCGGGCGGGCTGTAGTGGCATGGTGCCAGCTGACCCTGTGGTGGCCGCGCAGACCAGCGGGGACTGCTGCCAGCAGAATCCGCTTGAAGCGGAACGTGGCCGGATCTCAGCCAGACTTCCGGTCTGGGCTGTCGCCGTCGCGGGAGGCCCGGAAGGACGAGCCGACGGCCGCCACGATCGAACCCACCGAGGCGAGCGACACCGCCCAGGCGCCGGCGGTGTCGGCGCCGCCGTCCCCGGCCACCTTGAGGATGATGCCGGTGGCCATCAGGACGACCGACAGGGCCAGGACTGCCTGGATGGCCCGTCTGCTCATGGCGGCGTCTCCCTTTCCGCGGGCGGAGATCGACTCCGGCTCCTTGACGTCGGGGGATCAAGGGCCTCGATACCCTGGATTCCCGGAACCGGAGTCGACCAACCGCCGTTACTCCGTCCGGTAGACGGAGATGTGTGACGGGCTGTCGGCCTGGAACGGCCGCCGGTGCCAGTCGGCGTACCGCTCGGTGAGCCGGAGCCCGGCCTGCCGCGCCATCTCGTCGATCTGGTGCGGCCAGGCGTAGCGCATGGCGAACGGCTTCAGGTGCACACCGTCACCGTCGAAGGTGATCGTCTGCCGGATGAACCGCTGCGCCGGCCGGTCGTACCGGTGCAGTCGGATCGTCGCGGAGTCCTCGGTCACCTCGCGGACCTGCACCTGCTCGTCGGCGTCGAAGCTGCGCGGGTCGGGTACGAACGTCTCGATGACGAACGCGCCGCCCGGCGACAGCACCCGGGCGACGTTGCGGAAACAGTCCGCCTGCCGCTCGGCGTCCACCAGGTTGAACAGGGTGTTGAAGACCAGGTACGCCAAGCGGAACGGGCCCTGCACTGCCACGTCGGCCATGTCGCCGACGACCGCGGGGATCTGGTCGCCGCCGGGCTTGGCCCGCATCTGCGCCAGCATCTCCGCGGACCCCTCGATGCCGTGCACGGTGAGGCCACGCTCGGCCAGTGGCAGCGCGACGCGGCCGGTGCCGATCGCCAGTTCGAGGACCGGTCCGCCATCGGCCAGCTCGGCCAGGAAGTCCACAGCCGGCAGCGGGTCAGGGTTACCGGGGCCGTCGTAGTCGGCGGCCCACAGCCGGCCGAAGAGGCCGGGATCGTCGAAGACCGACATCAGCGGCCTCCGGGGTCGGTGTCAATGGCGCGCGACGGCGCCGAGGTCAGGGGAGCAGTTCTGCTCACGAAGTCTCGATTCCTCGGATCGGATGAGGTCGGGTCGGAGGGACTTCGTCGAGTGGGGCATGTCGGCTGCTCCTTTCGCGCGGCGGTGGACCGAGGACACCAGAGACGCCACGGGCCCGGCAAGGCAATTACGCCGGCCGGGCCCGTGGCGGGACTTCGGGTCAGGAGATGTGGTGCAGGATCACGTTGTGTACGTGGTGGCTCTTCTGCGCACCACGGAACTCGACCTCGTAGGTGTGCGTGCCGACGTGGATGGCGATCGCTCCGGTGGAGAAGAACGAGCCGCCCCAGGACTTGTTGCTGACCACACTCACGCTGGTGATCTTCGAGTACGGGATGCTGGTGATCGCGAACCGCTTCCCGACGAAGGAACGGTCCTGGATGATCACCCGGCGGTCGGTCAGCCCGATGAACCCGGTGCCGGTGCCGACGGCGTCGTAGACGGCGATGATCTGCTCGCCGTCGAGGAGGCCGCTCTCGATCTGCTGGACCTGCTCTTTGCGGTCGTACGCGATGTTCGCCATGCGTTCCAGGCTAGAAAACCGGTGCCAACCCGCCGGCCCGGGCGATGACCACGAACTCACCGTCGCCGTGGCCGACGGGCTCGTAGACAGCGACCAGGCGGGATGTTGGAACTCGCCGTGCCTCACGACGCGTTCGCGTCGGTAGCGGCGCGCACGAACTCGCGTACCCGGGTGGTGGTGTTGCTGGGCAGCCAGACCGGCCCGCGTTCGATCGGTGGCGCGTCGTGGATGGGCACGTACGCCACGTCGGGGCGTGGGTAGTAGCGCAGCGTGTGCTCACCCACCGGCAGTACGCCCCGGCCCAGCGCTACCAACGACAGCATCTCCGAGAAAGTGTTCCCGATCGGGCCCTTCGGAACCGGGCGGCCGGTCGGGGTGCGCTCCGGGGTGCGGTCCCGCTTGAACTCCGCCGAGGTCACCGCCGGGTACTGCACCACCGGGTGATCGGCGAGCACCTCCAGCGACACCGAGCCCTCCCGGCTGAGCGGGTGACCCGCCGCCACCGCCAGCGCCCGGCCCTCGGAGAGCAGCGCCGGGCCGGTGGCCATCCCGTCGAACGGGAACGAGGCGATCAACACGTCGGTCGAGCCGTCGAGCAGCCCGGACCGGGTGTTGGACAGCTGCGCCTCGTGCATCTCCACCCGGCAGTCGGGATGCCGTTCGCCGAACAGGGCCACGGCCCGTAGCAGCACGGGAGCGGTCCACTCGCCGAGGAACGCCACCCGGAGTGTCCCGGTGACGCCCCGGCCGGCGTCGACAGCCCGCCGGACGGCCTCGTCCATGCCGGCGACCAGGGGGGCCAGTTCGTCGGCGAGTTGCCGGCCGATCGGAGTGAGTCGGACGACCCGACTGGTGCGGGCGAACAGCGGCGCACCGATCCGACGCTCCAGCTTCTTGATCACGTGGCTCACCCGCCCGGTGCTGACCGTCAGCCGCTCGGCGGTCCGGCCGAAGTGCAGTTCCTCGGCGAGCGTCAGGAACGTTTCGACCTCGTACCGCTCCAGCACGTCGCTCCCACCGTTGACCTGTGGGCAACGATCGTAGCGGCATCGGGTCTTGGTCGGCGTCCGCCGTGCGGGGATCGTGAACGCGGCAGGGAACACCTGACAGAAGGGCTGCGACATGAGCATCGAGGACTACCTGGCCGGCCTGGCCGACCCACTGCGCGAGACAGGGGAGAAACTGACGCCGATCATCACGGCGGCCCTGCCCGGTGCGACAGGCGGGATCTGGCACGGCCACCCGGTCTGGGGGTTGGGCGCCCGGGTCGGCCAGCGGCCGGTCTGCCTGCTCAAGGCGTACGGGTCGTACGTCGCGTTCGGGCTGTGGCGCGGGCAGGAGATCGCCGACCCGGCTGGGCGGCTGGTTCCCGGTGCGGGGACGATGGCGGCGGTGAAACTGCGCACTGTGGCCGACATCGACCCGGCCCTGTTCACCGACTGGCTGCGCGCGGCAGCCGAGCTGGAAAAGAGGTGAGCGCGGTGCGGGTGACCGGCTTCGACCACCTGGTGCTGACCGTCGCCGACGTGGAACGGGCACTGGGCTTCTACTGCGGTCAACTCGGCCTGGCGCCGGTACGGGTCGACGAGTGGCGCGCGGCCACCGCGCCGTTCCCGTCCGTGCGGGTCAGCCGCGACAGCATCATCGACCTCGTCCAGGGCGGCCGGCACGGCACCAACGTCGACCACTTCTGCCTGGTGGTGGCACCGCTGGACTGGGCGCGGGTGGTCGAATCGGGTGCCTTCACGGTGCTGACCGGGCCGGTCGACCGGTTCGGTGCACGCGGCTCGGCGACCTCGATCTACGTCAGCGACCCGGACGGCAACGTGGTGGAGTTGCGCTGGTATCCGCAGGACGTGGAGGTGGCCGCCGAGTCGGGCGTCAGGACTCGGTGACCGCCCGGTAGGCGTCCTCGATGCGGGCGGCGAGCAGGACCTCGCCCTCGGTCAGCGGCTCGTCGTTGCCGTGCCCGACCCGGATCTGGGTGCTGTCGGACCGGCGGCTGATCTCGGGACGCAGGTGCAGAGCGTCGGCGACGACCTTGACCCGTTCAGTCAGCGCCGCGTGTTGGGTATCGTCGATCACGAGCGTCCGCCGGATCTGTTCACCCTCCCGCGTCCAACCGGTTAGCAAGGTCAACGCGTCGGACAGGTAGTCGTGCTTGGCTCGGCTGTTGAACAGCACGCGCATCACCGCACCCCCCAAGCGCCGTTGCCGGCTTGTGGCCAAATCGTCGCCATCCCGTGTCTTGTCGGTGCCTTCTAGTCTGTCGTCGCTCGGTAAAGGTGTCCACGCCCACACTTCCGTGTTCTATTGGCCTAGCGGACGGCGTCGGTACCCAAACCGCCGATTGATCTGGCACCCTGGACGCCCGTGCAGACCGAACGGGCTAATGGCGGCGGGCAGGCCGAACGACGGGACCCGAAGGTGATCGTGGGAGCGGCGATCATCCGGGACGGACGGGTGCTCGCCTGTGCGCGTTCCGCCCCACCAGAGGTGGCCGGAATGTGGGAGTTCCCCGGCGGGAAGGTCGAGCCGGGCGAGGCCGAGACCGACGCGTTGATCCGGGAGTGCGCCGAGGAGCTGGCCGTACGCGTGGAGATCGGCGACCGGGTCGGCCGCGACGTCCGGATGGCGCACGGCCGCTCGGTGCTCAAGGTGTACGCGGCCAGCCTCCTGCACGACGACGAGCCGCAGGCGCTGGAGCACCAGGCGCTGCGCTGGCTGGCGGCCGACGAGCTGGACGAGGTCACCTGGCTCCCCGCCGACGCACCGATAGTCGCCGCCCTGCGCCCCCGCCTCCGCACTCGTTGATCATGAAGTTATTGCGGCGACACGCCGGTCGCCCAGGGCAATAACTTCATGATCAACGGGGTCGGCCGGGGTGGGGGTGGGAATGGGACGGGGGCCCCGGCTATTGCCGGGGCCCCCGTTCGGGTGGTCTTGCTCAGTGCTTGTCGTCCTGATCCGGGTGCGCGAAGTTGAGGTGCTCCGGAGGCAGCGGGAAGCTCACGTCGTCGCCGAACGGCGACGGCGCGGCGGCCCGGTCGAAGGTGAGCTCGGTCAGCGGCAGCCGGCCCCGGTCGTCGACCGCCGGCGCGGTCGGGTGGGGCACCTCCCGGTCCCAGTTGACGCCGGCCTGCGCCTGCGCCTCGGCCCGCTGGTCGTGCGAGCCACCCGCGTGCGAGTGCAACCCGCCCCGGGTCGCACCCGACGACGTCGCCGAGCCCTGACGGGCGGTGGTCACGCTGGTCTGGGGCGTCTCGCCCCGACGGAAGATCTTGCTACCAAGCCACACAAGGGGATCGTACCTGCGGTCGACGACGCGTTCCTTCATGGGGATGATCCCGTTGTCGGTGATCTTGATGTGCTCGGGGCAGACCTCGGTGCAGCACTTGGTGATGTTGCAGAAACCGAGGCCCTGTTCGGCCTGCGCGTACTCCTTGCGGTCGGTCCGGGCGTCCAGCGGGTGCATGTCCAGCTCGGCCGCCCGGATGAAGTACCGCGGGCCGGAGAACGCCTGCTTGTTCTCCTCGTGGTCGCGGATCACGTGGCAGACGTTCTGGCACAGGAAGCACTCGATGCACTTGCGGAACTCCTGCGAGCGCTCGACGTCGACCTGCTGCATCCGGTAGTCGCCCGGGGCGACGTCCGCCGGAGGGGCGAACGCCGGGGTCTCCCGCGCCTTCTCGTAGTTGAACGAGACGTCGGTGACCAGGTCCCGGATGACGGGGAAGGTCCGCAGCGGCGTGACCGTGACGGTCTCGTCGTCGCCGAAGGTCGACATCCGGGTCATGCAGCCCAGTCGCGGCTTGCCGTTGATCTCCATCGAGCAGGAGCCGCACTTGCCGGCCTTGCAGTTCCACCGGCAGGCCAGATCGGGCGCGTCGGTGGCCTGCAGGCGGTGGATGACGTCGAGGACGACCTCGCCCTCGTTCACCTCGACCATGTAATCCTGCAGGTCGCCGCCGGTCTCGTCGCCCCGCCAGATCCGGAACTGACGCTTCGCGCTCATCGGTTGTCCGCCTCTCCAGCGTCGGCGACGGAAGCGTCGAAGTCGGCGAGCTCCTCGTCGGTGAGGTACTTGGCCAGCTCGGCCCGGTCGAAGAGGCCGATCAGCTCCGCCCGCATCTTCGGCAGCGGCTTGCGGGTCAGCCGTACGCTGTCGCCGTCCAGCGAGCAGACCAGGTTGACCTGCCGCCACTTCGGCTCCATCGCCGGATAGTCCTCCCGGGTATGCCCGCCGCGCGACTCCTGCCGCTCCAGCGCCGCCTTCGCGGTGCACTCCGAGACCACCAGCATGTTGCGCAGGTCCAGGGCCAGGTGCCACCCCGGGTTGTAGCGCCGGCCGCCGGCGGCGCTCACCTTGGCGACCCGCTCGCGCAGCTCGGCCAGTCGCACCAGCGCGTCGGCCAGCTCGCCCTCGCGCCGGATGATGCCGACCAGATCTCCCATGACCGCCTGGAGGTCCTGCTGGAGGGTGTACGGGCTCTCGCCGGTGTCCCGTTGCAGCGGCGCCAGGGCGGTCTCCACGGCCGCCTCGACCGCGTCCACGGCCACCTTCGGCCGGGCGGACAGCCCGTCGGCGTAGCTGGCCGCGTGCCCGCCCGCCCGCTTGCCGAACACCAGCAGGTCGGACAGGGAGTTGCCGCCGAGGCGGTTGGAGCCGTGCATGCCGCCGGAGACCTCACCGGCGGCGAACAGACCGCGTACGTGGCCGAAGGCGGCACCCGAGTCCGGGTCGACCTCCACGCCACCCATCACGTAGTGGCAGGTCGGCCCGACCTCCATCGGCTCGGCCGTGATGTCGACGTCGGCCAGCTCCTTGAACTGGTGGTACATCGAGGGCAGCCGGCGGCGGATCTCGTCGGCCGAGCGCCGGCTCGCGATGTCCAGGAAGACACCGCCCGCGGGGGAGCCCCGGCCGGCCTTGACCTCGCTGTTGATCGCGCGGGCCACCTCGTCGCGGGGCAGCAGCTCCGGTGGACGCCGGTTGTTGTCCGGGTCGGTGTACCAGCGGTCCGCCTCCTCCTCGGTCTCCGCGTACTGCTTGCGGAAGACGTCGGGGACGTAGTCGAACATGAACCGCTTGCCCTCGGAGTTCTTCAGGACGCCACCGTCACCACGCACCGACTCGGTGACCAGGATGCCCTTCACCGAGGGCGGCCAGACCATGCCGGTCGGGTGGAACTGGAGGAACTCCATGTTGATCAGAGTCGCCCCGGCGCGCAGCGCCAACGCGTGCCCGTCCCCGGTGTACTCCCACGAGTTCGAGGTGACCTTGTAGGAGCGTCCGACGCCGCCGGTGGCCAGCACCACGGCCGGCGCCTCGAAGAGGATGAACTCGCCGGACTCGCGGTAGTAGCCGAAGGCGCCCGCGACCCGGTCGCCGTCGAGCAGCAGCTCGGTGATTGTCGTCTCGGAGAACACCCGGATCCGGGCGTCGTACGAGCCGAACTCGCGCTTGTCCTCCTGCTGGAGCGAGACGATCTTCTGCTGGAGGGTGCGGATCAGCTCCAGGCCGGTCCGGTCGCCCACGTGCGCCAGTCGGGGGTACTCGTGCCCGCCGAAGTTGCGCTGGGAGATCTTGCCGTCCTTGGTGCGGTCGAAGAGCGCGCCGTACGTCTCCAGCTCCCAGATCCGCTGCGGCGACTCCTTCGCGTGCAGCTCGGCCATCCGGAAGTTGTTGAGGAACTTGCCGCCGCGCATGGTGTCGCGGAAGTGCACCTGCCAGCTGTCCCGGCTGTTCACGTTGCCCATCGCGGCGGCGGCGCCGCCCTCGGCCATCACCGTGTGCGCCTTGCCGAACAGCGACTTCGAGATGATCGCTGTCTTCTTGCCGGCGAGCCGGGCCTCGATGGCCGCGCGCAGACCGGCGCCGCCGGCCCCGATGACGACGACGTCGTAGTGGTGTCGTTCGATGCGAGTGGTAGTGGTCATGTCAGGGGCCCTTTAGTTGATGAACCGCAGGTCGTTGAACCAGCCGGCCGCGAGCGCCATCACGTAGAAGTCGGTAAGCGCGAGGGTGCCGAGGGTGATCCAGGCGAGCTGCATGTGCCGGACGTTCAACGCCGAGACGAAGGTCCAGGCCCGGTAGCGCACCGGGTGCTTGGAGAAGTGCTTGAGCCGCCCGCCGATGATGTGCCGGCAGGAGTGGCAGGAGATGGTGTACGCCCAGAGCATCACCACGTTGAGCAGCAGGACGAGGTTGCCCAGGCCGAAGCCGAAACCCTTCGGCGAATGGAAGGCCAGGATCGCGTCCCACGTGTTGATCAGCGAGATGATCGCGGCGGCGTAGAAGAAGTAGCGGTGCAGGTTCTGGCCGAGCAGCGGGAAGCGGGTCTCACCGCCGTACTCCTTGTGCCCGTCCGGGACGGCGCAGGCCGGCGGCGACAGCCAGAACGACCGGTAGTACGCCTTGCGATAGTAGTAGCAGGTGAGCCGGAACAGCAGCAGGAACGGCAGGGTCAGCGCCGCGTCCGGGATGATCCACCAGCCGGGCAGGAACCGGCCGAAGTGCGAGGCTTGCTCGACGCACCGGTCCGTCACGCACGGGGAGTAGAACGGGGTCAGGTAGTGGAACTGGTCCACCCAGTACCACTTGTGCATGAAGACCCGGACCGTCGCGTACGCCACCCAGGCGCTGAGACCGATCACGGTGATCAGCGGGGCGAACCACCAGCGGTCGGTACGCAACGTCTTCGCCGCGATGGCGGCGCGCGCCCGCGCTCCCCGCGGCCTCGTTGCCGTTGAAGTCATTCGAGTCGTCTCCTCGACGGGCCCGTACGGGCGGGCTGGTCTCTCTCCGGTCGGCACGCGGACCGGCGAACCCGCACCCGCTGCCACGTCATGCGCACACCAACGACCACGCCGGATCGACCGACGCAGCTAAGTGACACACGTTACGCCGATCTCTGCGGGCCGTCCGCGCAAGGGAGTGTCCCGTGTGTCTGGCCTGCGGAAAAGCCCCCAGCGCGCGGGCTGTGCGGCGCGTCGTCGGGAACGTCAGCCGGAGGCGCCGCCGGTAAAGTGCCAGGACGCGAGCCGCACCGACGGCGCCGCCCACCACGCGCCGTCCACCCGGTCCGGTTGACGCACCGCCCGCGAGCCCAGCCCGAGCACCGCGCCCGGCCCCAGCGCCCGGGGGTACGACTCGGTGAACCGCAGGTCGCGGACCGCCCGGACGACAGTGCCGTCCTCGATCAGCCAGACCCCGTTGCGGGTCAACCCGGTGACGACGAGGCTCTTCGGGTCGAGCACCCGCGTGTACCACAGGTCGGTGACCAGCAGCCCGCGTCGCACCCCGGCGACCAGGGCCGCGGTGTCCGTGTCCACCACCGCGCCGGCGGCCGCGCCAGTGGTGCTCCGGCCCACCGCGCTGGCCGGGCCCGCCGCCGCGGGAGAGAGCCGCAGGTTGCGAGCCATCGGACCCCAGGTGGCGCCGCCCGCGATCGCGTGCCCGGTGGACTGCGCGCCCGCCTCGGCGGCGGTCCTGCGGTCGTGCGCGACCGCCAGCGTGGTGCCCGCCTCGACCAGGGTCACCGCCCGCCGGCCGGTGCCCTCGGCGTCGAACGGCAGACCCGACGCGCCGAGCGGGTCGTCCACCAGGGTCACCTGCCGGTCGAACTGGGCCGCGCCCGGCTCGGCGAAGGACTGCCGTTCCGCGTACCGCTTGCCATTGAAGCCGAACCAGGAGAGGTTCTGCAGCAGGTCCGCCACGGCGGCCGGCTCGAACACCACCTCGTAGCGCCCCGGCGGCAGCTCGACCGGATCGGCCGCCGCCTGCGCCTTCGCGGCGGCGTGCGCGCCCAGCTCCGCACCGTCGAGGTCGGACAGCCGGTCGACGCAGCGTCGGGCCACCCCGTCCGCGCCGTCGCGCCGGGCGATGCCGTCCATCGCCGCCTCCGCCGAGCGACCGTACGCGGTGTGCCCTTCCGAGTTGGCGTACGCCGACGAGCGGTGCGCGGTGCGGCAGTAGCCCGCCGTGGTGAGGCCACCGGCGGCGGCCACGAACGCGCCGACCCGGTCGGCCCGCTGGTCCGGCTCGGCGTGGGCGGTGGCCTCGTCGACGGGCGGGGCGTCCGGCGCGGGCGTCGGCGGGGTCAGCCCCGGCCAGCCCGGGTCGGGCGGGCAGAGCCGCGCCGCCGCCAGGGTGCGCTCCACCAGCGCACCCAACCCGTCGGTGGTGACCACGCTGCCGCTGCCGGCGGCGGTGCGCCCGTCGACGTGCACCCGCAGCCGGACCCCGACGGTGGACTCGGCGACGTTCTGATGGATGGCCGAGTTGGCGAACCGGGTCAGCGCCAGATCCGCCCGGGTCACCACGGCCTCGGCCTGTGCGGCCGGCCCGCCGAGGCGCCGAACCAGCTCGATGACCTGCCCGGCCAGCTCCAGCTCACTCCTCGCGCTCACGCTGAACCGCCTTCTGTTCGCGACTGCGGGGCTCGCAAAACCGGCTCACTCCTCGCGCTCACGCTGAACCGCCTTCTGTTCGCGACTGCGGGGCTCGCAAAACCGGCTCACTCCTCGCGCTCACGCTGACACCCCCACGCGGACGTTGCGGAAGCGGGCCGGCGCGGCCGGATGGCCGGTGTGGCCGATCTGGCCCGGTTGGCCCTTGCCGCAGTTGGGCGTCCCCCACGGCACCGTCTCGCCGGAGAGCATGTCCATCGAGCGCCAGAACAGCGGGCCGATCCCGGTGTACGTGGGATTGCGCAGCATCCGCCCTCGGCGACCCTTCTTGATCTCCCAGCCGACCTCGCAGCCGAACTGGAAGTTGAGTCGCTTGTCGTCGATCGACCAGGACCGGTTGAGGTCCATCAGCACGCCGTCGTCGGTCGCCGCGATGATCTCCTCCAGGGTGTGCGGGCCCGGTTCCAGGCCGACGTTGGTCATCCGCACCATCGGCAGTCGGGCCCACCCGTCGGCGCGGACGCTGCCGCCGTAGTCGAGGCCGGCCACTGCGGCCGAGTCCCGGCCGGCGAGCACTCCCACCCAGCGACCGTCGCGCACCGCGTCCCGCTTGACCGCGGGGGAACCCTCGTCGTCGAAGCCGAAACTGCCCAGCGCGCCGGGGATCGTCGGGTCGATGGTGATGTTCATCAGCTCGGAGCCGTAGCGCAGCGAGCCGAGCTGGGCCAGGTCCAGCCAGGACGTGCCGGCGAACGCGGCCTCCCAGCCGAGGATCCGGTCCAGTTCGATGGCGTGCCCGACCGACTCGTGGATCTGCAGGGCCAACTGCTCGCCGCCGAGGATCAGATCCGTCTCGCCGGCCGGGCACTGCGGCGCGGTGAGCAGCGCCCGGGACTCCTCGGCGATCTGCGCGGCGTGCGCGGCCAGGTCGAGCGACTCGACCAGCTCCCAGCCTGTGGTGCCGTACTGCCCCCGGTAGCTGGGCCAGGAGCGCCGCTGCGTCTCGCCGTCACCGATCGAGGTGGCCGAGATGCCGCCGCCGCACTCACGGATCCGTTGGTCGATCCGGTGGCCCTCGCTGGAGACGAACCACTTCGCGGTGTCCCAGATCTGGTAGAGCCCCTCGGCCAGGTCGGCTCCGTGCTCGGCCATCGTGCGGGTCGCGGCGACCAGCAGGTCGCCCTTGTCCGACAGGGGCACCCCGAGCGGGTCGATCCGGCAGTCCGAGGCCCAGCTCGCCGCGACCGCCTCGACCGCGACCAGGTCGACCGGCGGGCCCGGCACCCGCGCGCTCGCCATCGCGGTCCGGGCCGCGCGCCGGCCGGCGTCGCGGGCGGCGGCGTCCGACAGATCGGGTACGGCGTGAAAGCCCCAGCTCGCGCCGACCAACGCCCGGACGCCCAGCCCGATGCTCTCGTCCTGGGTCAGTTCCTCCACGTCGCCGTTGCGCGCGGTCATCGACTCGTAGCGGCGGTGCATCACCCGCGCGTCGGCGTACCGCGCTCCCGCGTCGAGGGCGGCCTGGACGGCGGCGGTGGCCGCGTCGAACTCGGTCATGGACCGACCCTAGGCCAGTCGACCGACACCCGTCAGGGGAGCAGATCCTCCGGCCGGATGGTGGCCTTCACCGGCTCGGTGAGCATCAACAGGTCGCCCGGTCGGGTTACGGACTGCTCGGTGTAGTGACCGCCCCGCCGCCGGTACAGGTGCATGGTGCCGCTGTCCTGCTCGACCAGCAGATACCACTCGATGCCGGCGGCTGCGTAGTAGTGCATCTTGAGCACCTTGTCAGTCGACGCGTTGCTCGGCGAGATGATCTCGCAGACCAGCCGCACGTCCCCCGCCTCGACATTGAGTTCGTCGAAGTCGATCGGGCCGGTGATGACAAGATCGGGGATCGGAATCCGGCCGGGCCGGAGGCGGACGTTCACAGCTTCCAGGACGTGCAGGCCGGCTTCGCGAACCGGGACTCGTAGCACCGCGCGTAGCTCGCCGGAGATGTTCTGGTGTCGGGGGGTGGGGGCTGGGGTCACGTGGAGGCTCCCGTCGAAGAGTTCGACGCGTTGCTGCGTCTCGCCGAGGGCGAGGTATTCCTCTTCGCTCCACGGGCCTTCGTGGTTGAACACCGCCGCGGTCATCGTCACCTCCACCTCGTGTCACGGGCATCCTCTACCGAAAGCTCGGCCAATGATCGCACCTGACGTGCGCTGAAAACCATGAATGCCCGAGGTGAGGGCTGTTCAGGGCCGATGCGGACTCGTTACGCTCGGGCCCGCTGACACGTGCCGACTTTGTAGCTTATTTTCACCCTCGGGACTTTGTTGTAAGTTCTCTTCGTCACTGAGGGAGGTGGCCGTGGACAGCTCGGAACCGTCGCCGTCCGGGGACCCGGACGACCGTCCCGCCGTGCCGGCGCAGCGCTCCGACCAGGACGCCTACCTGCGGGTGAGTGACCTGCGGGTCCGGTTCGACACCTCCGACGGCGTGGTGCGCGCGGTCGACGGGGTGTCGTTCGCCGTCGAGCGGGGCCGCACTCTCGGCATCGTCGGCGAGTCCGGCTCCGGCAAGAGCGTCACGTCGCTGGCCATCCTCGGCCTGCACGACCCCAAGCGGGCCACGATCACCGGCGAGATCTCCGTCGGTGGCCGGCAGCTGGTCGGCCTGTCCGACGAGGAGGTACGCCGGCTGCGCGGCCGGGACATGGCGATGATCTTCCAGGATCCGCTGTCCGCGCTGCACCCGTACTACAGCGTCGGCCGGCAGATCGCCGAGGCGTACCGGGTGCACCACCCGAAGGCCAACCGCCGCGAGGCCCGCCAGCGCGCGGTGGACATGCTGGACCGGGTCGGCATCCCGCAGGCGGCCCGCCGCTTCGAGGCGTACCCGCACGAGTTCTCCGGCGGGATGCGCCAACGGGCGATGATCGCGATGTCCCTGGTCAACGACCCCGCGCTGCTGATCGCCGACGAGCCGACCACCGCGCTGGACGTCACCGTGCAGGCGCAGATCCTGGACCTGCTCGCCGACCTCCAGGCCGAGTTCCACTCCGCGATCATCCTGATCACCCACGACCTCGGCGTCGTCGGCCAGGTCGCCGACGAGGTGCTGGTTATGTACGGCGGACGCGCCGTCGAGCACGGCAGCGTCGAGCAGGTGCTCCGCTCGCCGCAGCATCCGTACACCTGGGGGTTGCTCTCCAGCGTGCCGTCGCTGCACGGCGACGCGGACGCGGACCTGGTGCCCATTCCCGGCAACCCGCCCAGCCTGATCAACCTGCCGACCGGCTGCGCCTTCCACCCGCGCTGCCGCTACGACGACCGCGCCGGCGACCGGTCCCGCACCCAGGTGCCCGAGCTGCGCGCGGCCGGGGCGGACGGCCACCTGGTGGCCTGCCACCTGAGCGCCGAGGAACGGGCCGCGATCTACGCCGAGAACGTGGCATCAGTGGGGGTGGCCCGATGACCGACGAACCACTGCTGCGCGTGCGCGGGCTGACCAAGCACTTCCCGGTCCGTCAGGGGCTGCGCGGCACCGGCCTGGTGCGTGCGGTCGACGGTCTCGACTTCGACGTGCGCCCCGGCGAGACGCTCGGCCTGGTGGGGGAGTCCGGCTGCGGCAAGACGACCACCGGCCGGATGCTGGTGCGGCTGCTGGAGCCGACCGCCGGCAGCATCGAGTTCGAGGGGCGGGACATCACCCACGCCGGGCGACGGGAGCTGCGCCCGCTGCGCCAGGAACTCCAGATCATCTTCCAGGACCCGTACGCGTCGCTGAACCCCCGCCACACCGTGGGCCGGATCGTGGCGATGCCGTTGCAGGTCAACGGGATCAAGCCGCCGGGCGGGATCAAGGCGCGGGTGCAGGAGCTGCTGGATCTGGTCGGGCTGAACCCGGAGCACTACAACAGGTATCCGCACGAGTTCTCCGGCGGCCAGCGCCAGCGCATCGGCATCGCCCGCGCGCTGGCCCTGCGGCCCAAGCTGATCGTCGCCGACGAGCCGGTGTCCGCCCTGGACGTCTCGATCCAGGCGCAGGTCGTCAACCTGCTGCGCGACCTGCAACGGGAGCTGGGCCTGGCGTTCGTGTTCATCGCGCACGACCTCGCCGTGGTCCGGCACTTCTGCCAGCGGGTGGCGGTCATGTACCTGGGGCGGATCGTCGAGCTCGGCGACCGGGCGGACATCTACGAGCGCCCGCAGCATCCGTACACCCGGGCTCTGCTCTCGGCCATCCCGGACGTCACGCAGCTCGGGCCGGCGGGCCGGATCCGGCTGAGCGGCGACGTGCCCACCCCGCTGGACCCGCCGTCGGGCTGCCGGTTCCGCACCCGGTGCTGGAAGGCGCAGGACATCTGCGCCACCGAGGCGCCGGCGCTGGTGCCGCGCGACGGCGGCCGGCAGGCCACCGCGTGTCACTTCCCCGAAGGGGACGTGGCCAGCCCGAGCCCCGAAGGGGAAGCGGCCAGCCCGAGCCCGGAAGGGGACGTGGCCAGCCCGAGCCCGGAGGGTGCGGCGGCCGGAGGGGCGACTGACGCGATCATCGAGGAGGTGTCGTCGTGAGCCTTTCCCCGGTGGAGGGTGTGGCGCTGGCCGAGATCGAGTCCAGCGCGGACGCGGGCGGGCCCGGGATCAAGGGTGTTGTCGGGCGTTCACCCGGTCAGCTCGCCTGGCTGCGGCTACGCCGCGACCGGACGGCGGTGGTCAGCGGCGTACTCCTGGTGTTCTTCATGGTGTTGGGGTTGGCTGCCCCGCTGGTCGAGATGGTGTACGGGATCGGGCCGCGCGAGCAGTTCCAGAACCTGCTGGACGGCTTCGGCATGCCGCTGGGTTACGTCGGCGGTGTCACCGGGGACCACTGGTTCGGGCTGGAGCCCGGGTTGGGCCGGGACATCTTCATCCGGTTGATCTACGGGCTGCGGACGTCGCTGTTCATCGCGTTCGCCGCGGCGCTGATCACCGCCACGATCGGCATCGTGCTCGGTGCGCTCGCGGGTTACCTGGGCGGCTGGCTCGACGCGGTGATCAACTGGATCACCGACCTGACCCTCGCCATGCCGTTCCTGATCATCGCGCTGGCGCTCACCCCCACCATCACGCTGCGCTTCTACGGCGAGCGGGGGCAGGTGTCGTCCGCCTTCGGGGTGGGTGTGCTGATCGCCGTGTTCGCCATCTTCGGCTGGACCAGCACGGCCCGGCTGGTACGCGGGCAGGTGATCGCGCTGCGCGAGCGGGAGTTCGTGGAGGCGGCCAAGGCCAGCGGCGCCGGGTTGGGGCACATCATCTTCCGGCAGCTCCTGCCGAACATCTGGGCGCCGATCCTGGTCTCGTTCTCCCTCGCGGTGCCGCAGTTCATCACCAGTGAGGCCGCGCTGTCGTTCATCGGCGTCGGGCTCAGCGACGAGACGCCGAGCTTCGGCCGGATGATCTACGACAGTCTGGACTTCCTCCAGACCGACCCGGCGTACGTGTTCTTCCCGGGCATCACGATCTTCGCGCTGGTGTTCGCCTTCAACCTCTTCGGCGACGCGTTGAGGGACGCGCTCGACCCGAAGTCGTCCCGGTAGGGGTGGACTCATGTCACGGTTTCTGATCAAGCGGCTGCTCTCCGCGACGCTGACTCTGTTCGCGGTGAGCGTGCTGACCTTCCTGATGTTCTTCGCCCTGCCGCGTGACCCCGTGACCGGCATGTGCCCGAAGAACTGCAACCCGGAGCGGCTCGAGCGCGTCCGCGACGACCTGGGCCTCAACGACCCGCTGATCAGCCAGTACGCCGGTTACATGAAGGGCATCGTCACCGGTCGTGACCTGGGCAGCGCCCAGGGCGGCCGGTGCGACGCCCCCTGCCTGGGCTGGTCGTACGTCTCCAACGAGGCGGTCTCGGACACCATCGCCCGGGTGCTGCCGGTGACGCTGAGCATCGTGATCCCCGCGGCGATCCTCTGGCTGCTGCTCGGGGTGGGGCTGGGCATGATCTCGGCGCTGCGCCGGGGCACCTGGCTGGACCGCCTGGCCATCGGCTTCTCACTGACCGGCGCGTCGTTGCAGCTCTACTTCGTGGGCGCGGTGCTGCTGCTGGTGTTCGTCTACAACCTGCGGCTGCTGCCGGTGCCCAGCTACACCTCCCTGTTCGACAATCCGGCGAAGTGGGCCAGTGGGCTGGTGCTCGCCTGGGTGGCGCTGGCCTTCCTCTTCTCGGCCATCTACGCCCGGTTGTCGCGGGCGCAGATGCTGGAGACGCTGTCGGAGGACTTCGTCCGGACCGCACGGGCCAAGGGCCTGGCCAAACCCACCGTGTACGGGCGGCACGCGCTGCGCGCGGCGATCACCCCGGTGGTGACCATCGCCGGCCTGGACGTGGGCGGGGCGCTGGGCGGCACGGTGATCACCGAGACGACGTTCGGCATCCAGGGGCTGGGGCGTACGGCAGTGGACGCGGTGCGCTCCGGCGACCTGCCCACCATCATGGCCACCGTGCTGATCGCGGCCGTCTTCGTGGTGCTGGCGAACGTCCTGGTGGACCTGCTCTACGCGGCCATCGACCCCCGGGTCCGGCTGCGCTGACGTGTTGGACGGTCACCGCACGGCTGGTGGCGAAATTTATCGACAACTGTTACACAACTCGTAGGTTTTCTTCCTTACGATCCTCGGGACGTCGGCGGTTCTCGCCCCGGCGAAACCGCACGGCACATGGGTGAAGGGGGTACTTCATGAGACCACGCGTGGTGGCTGCCGCAGGCGGCGCGATCGCTCTGGTGGTGGCATTGGGTGCGTGCTCGAAGAACACGGGCGAGGGCACCACCGTGGACACCGAACGGCAGCAGACCGGGGTCATCGCGACCGACCCGAAGGACTCGCAGGGCCCGGCTGCGGAGGTGAGCGGCGCCGCGAAGGGCGGCACCTTCACCATCATCCGGGAGTCGCCGATCTCCCACCTGGACCCGCAGCGGACGTACTCGTTCGCCGGTCTGATGACCAACCCGCTCTTCGCCCGCTACCTGACCACCTGGAAGGACGACGGCAAGGGCGGCCTCGTCCTCGTCGGTGACCTGGCCGAGACGCCGGGCAAGAACGTCAACAACGACTGCAAGGTCTGGGAATTCACCGTCAAGGACGGGGTGAAGTTCGAGGACGGCCGGCCGATCACCGCCAAGGAGATCGCGTACGGCATCGCCCGCTCCTTCGACCCGGACCTGTCCGGCGGCCCCACCTACATCCAGGAGTGGCTGGCCGACACCCCGCAGTTCGACACCAAGTGGGACTTCAAGAAGAACAAGACGTCGCTGCCGCCGGGCCTGAGCACGCCGGACGCCAAGACTCTGCGCTTCGAGTTCTCCAAGCCCCGCTGTGACCTGCCGTTCGCGGTCTCGCTGCCGACCACCGCGCCGCTGCCGGCGGACAAGGACACCGGCGTCGACCTGGACAAGCAGCCGTTCTCGTCCGGCCCGTACAAGGTCGCCAAGAACCAGGTCGGCGTGCAGATCACCCTCGACCGCAACCCCAACTGGGACCCGAAGACCGACCCGGTCCGGCACCAGTACCCGGACCAGTTCGTGTGGACCTTCGGCCCGACCGCGGACGCCGCCAACAACCGGGTGATCGCCGACAACGGCGCCGACCAGAGCGCGCTCGCCTTCAACACCGTGCCCGCCTCGCTGGTCGCCAAGGTGGCCGGGGACGCCGCGCTCAAGTCGCGCACCATCCTCTCCCCGACGCCGAGCGCCAACCAGCTCGTCATCAACAACCAGCGGGTCACCGACCTGACGGTGCGTCAGGCGCTCAACTACGCCATCGACCGCGAGGGCCTCATCAAGGCCATGGGCGGGCAGACCGTCGCCGCGCCGATGACCACGCTGATGCCGTCGGCCACCATCGGCTACAAGGCGTACGACGCGTACCCGGCGGGCGCCAACGGCAACGTCGACAAGGCCAAGGAACTGCTCGGCGGCAAGACGCCCGAGCTGGTCCTCGGTGTCGCCGACAACTCGACCGAGCAGCAGCAGGGCGCGCAGCTCAAGGCCAACCTGGAGCGCGCCGGCTTCAAGATCACGCTGCGGAACATCTCGGACGACGCCAAGCTCGACGAGATCAAGAAGAAGGACAACCCCTGGGACCTGTACATCGGTAACTGGGCGGCGGACTGGCCCAGCGGGGCGTCGATCCTGCCGGTGCTCTACGACGGCCGCACCATCAAGGCCGAGGGCAACAGCAACCAGTCCTACTTCAACGACCCGGCGGTCAACGCCGAGATGGACCGCATCTCGGCCATGCCGGCCGCCGAGCAGGGCCCGGAGTGGGCCAAGCTGGACGAGCGGATCATGAAGGAGCACGCGCCGGTGGTGCCGCTCTTCGTCGACGTGGCCTACAACGTGCACGGGTCCAAAACCGGCGGGGTCTTCATCTCCAGCGTCTTCGGCTACCCGTCGTTCGTCAACGCGTACGTCAAGCCGTAGGCATCTCGCAGGCAGGCAGGGCCCCCTTCCGACAGCGTCGTCGGGAGGGGGTCCTCGCCGTTTCGCCGGCAGGTGGTCTTTGCCGCGCGATGATGGCCATGTGAAGCCCAGCTACCCCGATGACGGCGATGTCGATCGGAACGCCGTACCCGGCCTGCGGCCGGTACCTACGGACGACGCGACGTCGGTCACGGTTGACGTCGACGGGGAGACGTTCGTTCTCCGCCCGAACGAGTGCGACGGCACCGACTACACGTGGCTCAGCGGGCCGAGGCCCGGCTACGGATTCGGTGTCGGTCCGACTCGCGGCCTGTCGCTCGACGAGCACCGGAAAAACATCCGTGACTACCTGGCCATGGTCGATCCTACGACCGGGCGCGTCGAGGACGACTGAGATGAAGCCCTAGCCGCAGATCTTGGACAGTTTCCGTTACGTCGGCGGGCTCAACCGATGGTTGCAACACCCTTTCGTGATCGTCGTTGGGGTGGTTATGGCGTCGAGGTTGAGTCCGCTGGAGCGGGAGCAGATCGG